>NZ_JOEY01000054.1 GCF_000718165.1 Streptomyces fulvoviolaceus
CTTCTGGAAGAGGGTGTACGCGGCGGGCGCCAGGCTCATCGCCGTACCGGGATGGCCGTTACCGACCTTCTGTACGGCATCGGCGGCCAGGACACGGGCCGTGTCCACGGCCCGCTGGTCCAACTCGGTCCACTCGAGGTCTGTGGTGGTCGAGTGCGGATTCACGCGTGAGCTCCTGTGTCTGCGGAAGGAATGTGAGGACGTCGGGAATGTGAGGACGGACGAAAGAAGAGGAGGCCGGGGCCGAGGGAGCGGCCCCTCCCGCCGGGGAGGGACGGGAGGGACGTGCCGGCGCCGACGGTGTCGCCTACTTGCCCCAGAGCTTCCGGTACGCCTCGCGGTATCCCTTCGGGTCCCAGGAGGAGCCGCCGCCGCTGTTGGCTGCCGTGGTGATGTGTACCGGGGCGATGTAGCCGCTGGCGGGCTTGCCGGCGAAGGCGCGGTTGAACTCGTCGACGATCTGCCAGCCCTGCTCGGACAGCGGTTCGGGCACCGTGGCCGCCTGGAACTGCTTGCTGTTGATGCGCTGGAAGGCCGAGGGGTCGCCGTCGCCGGCGCCGATGCTGAACGGGGCACCGTTGCCCTGCTTGCCGCCCGCCCGCAGCGCGGGTGCCGCGTCGGCGAAGTACAGGTCGTTGATGGCCACCGAGTGCGTCCACTTGGCGCCGAAGCGGGACAGCAGCGCGGAGACCTCCTGGGGGGTACGGCTGCTGGCGTCGGCGATCGGGATGTTGGAGGTGGACAGCACCTTGGTGTCGGAGCAGGTGGCGAGCTCCCTCTCGATCAGGTCCGACTTTCCCTTGGCGAACGGGATGGAGGCATCGGTGAAGACCACCACGCCGGCCCGGCCGTTGGACTGGCTGATGACCCAGTCGGCGCTGATCTTCGCGACGTCCTCGACCTTGGTGGTGATGTTGCTGAAGAGCTTGGGGTCCTTGCTGGGCCCAGGGGTGCCGACGGCGTGCCAGCCGATGAGCGGGATACCTGCGGCGTTGGCCTGCGCGACCTGCTGTGCGGTCGACTTGGGGTCGAAGCCGGACAGGACGATGCCGTCGGGCTTCACGGCGACGGCCTGGCTGACGGCGGCCTGGATACCGGCCGGGGTGCCCTGACCGTCGATGATCCGCACCTTCCAGCCGATGGCCTTGGCGGCCTCCTTGACGCCTTCGGCGGCACCCGCGACGCCGGGATTGGTCATGCTCTGGGCGACGTAGACGACCGTCTTGCCGGCGACCGCCTTGGGGCCGGTGGTCGGCCCGCTCCAGGGAGCGTCGACGGCCTCGGCGCCCGCGACCGCCTTCTTCGCCTTCGCCAGGACGGCTGGACAGCCGGCCTTCGAGGACCCGCCGACGGAGGTGGAGCCGGCACTCTCGGAGCCCCGGGTGCAGCCTGCGACGGTAGCGGTGAGCACGGCCAGGGCGGCCACGGCTCTGATGGTTGCCTTGCGAGTGGGGTGGTACGTCACGGCGGTGCTCCTTGAGGGCGTACGGCAGGCGTGCGGCGGGCAGGCGACGAGACGGGCGCGGAGGTTGTCCGCGGTCAGGGGGTGTGCGGCGCGTCGTCGTCGGACGCGGCGGTGGCGGACAGACCGGTCGCGGACGAACCGGTCGCGGCGGGCGTCGGCTGCTCCGTCGCGGGTTCCGTCCCGGGCGTGGACAGTGAGCGGCGGGTGGCACTGGCGCCGGCGCGCAGCCGGCGGCGGGCGGAGTAGCCGGCCAGGCCGACCGCGAGGAGCAGCGTGCCGCCGTTGAACAGGGAGGTCGCCCAGAACTCGGCGCCGAGCTGCTGGATGCCGGCCAGGCCGATGGCGAGGATGGCGACTGCTACGACGGTTCCGGCGGCGTTGGCGCGGCCCGGTTTGATGGCGGTGGAGCCGAGCAGGGCGCCGACGAAGGCGGGCAGCAGGTAGTCCATGCCGACACTCGGGTTGCCGATCTGCTGCTGCGCGGCGAGCAGGACGCCCGCGAAGCCGACGACGAGTCCGGAACCGGCGAAGGCGTAGATGCCGTACCGGCGGGTGGGGATGCCGACGAGGTCGGCGGCGCGGGCGTTGGAGCCGATGACGTACAGATAGCGGCCGAGCGGCAGGCGCTCCAACAGCAGCCAGAGCACCACGGCGAGCGCGAGGACGTAGAACGCGGGGACCGGCAGGCCGAGGAACGTGGAGTCGTACAGGTCGGTGAAGGCCGGGGGCAGGCCGCCTGGGCCGGGCACGATGCGGGCGCCGTCGGTGATCCAGCCGGTGCAGGCGTACAGGAGGCTGCCGGTGCCGAGGGTGGCGATGAAGGAGTCGATCTTGGCGAACTCCACCAGCAGGCCGTTGAGTACACCGACGATGCCGCCGCCGAGGATGACGGCGACGCAGGCGATCGGCCAGGGCCAGCCGCTGTTCACGATGAGCTGCATGGCCAGGACGTGGGCGAAGCCGAGTCCGTAGCCGACGGAGAGGTCGAACTTGCCGGTGACGATGGGGATCATCGCGCCGAGGGCGAGGATCGCGGGGATCGACTGGTTGGACAGGATCGACGAGGCGTTGTCCATCGTCGGGAAGGTGTCCGGCAAGGCCAGCGCGAAGATCACGAACAGCAGGAGGGTCAGGCCGAGCAGGCCGTAGGTGCCGATGAGATGGCCGCCGCGCAGCCGGGCGGCGATGGAGCCGCTGCTCGCGTCCTTGTCGGCGCCGCCAGGGGATTGCTTGCGCGACCCGGGGGGTGTTCCCTTGCGGGCGCCGTCCCCGACGGTCCCGTCCTGCGGTGGGGTTCCGCCGTGGTCGGCCCGCGGGCGGGCGGCTTCGGTCTCGGTGGCCATCAGTTGTCCGCCGTTCCGGTCAGCGCCGGCATGGCCGACGCGGCGTGGGTGAGTTCGGTGACGGTGAGGGCTTCGCCGCTGAGTTCGGCGGTCACGTGGCCCCGTACGAAGACCAGGGCGCGGTGACACACGTCGGCGACTTCCTCGAAGTCCGTGGAGATGAGAAGGACCGCGAGTCCCTGGGCGAGCGCGTCGTCGAGCAGGCGGTAGATCTCCGCCTTGGCACCGACGTCGACTCCCGCGGTCGGCTCCTCCAGGATCACGACGCGCCTGCTGAGGCGCAGCCAGCGGCCGATCATGACCTTCTGCTGGTTGCCGCCGGAGAGGGTCGCGATGGGTGCCTCGGAGTTGGCCGGGCGTACGCCGAACCTCTCGACCAACGCTGTCGCCTGGGCGCGCTCGCGTGACGGGCTGATCCAGCGCCACGGGGAGCGGCTGTCGGCCCGCGGGTTTGCCAGGAAGTTCTCCCTGACGGTGAGTTCGAGCGCGCAGCCCTCCTCCTGGCGGTTGCTGGTGACGAAGCCGATGCCCGCGTCGACGGCCGCGGCGGGCGAGTCGGGCCGGTAAGGCCTGCCGTCGAGCAGTGCCTCACCGTCCTGGATCGGCCGGGAACCGGCGAGGGCACGACCGAGGTCCATGTGGCCGGCGCCGGTGAGGCCGACCATGCCGAGGACCTCCCCGGCGCGCAGTTCCAGGTCGACGGGGCCCGCGCCCTCGGTGGTGACACCGGTGAGGCGCAGCACGGTGGGGGCCTCGCCGGTGGGGGCCTTGGGGCCGGGCTCGGGGCGGTGGGTCTCCGCTTCGTGGCCGACGATGTCGCGCACGATGCGGTCGGGGCCGTGGTCGGCGAGGCGGCCCTCGCTGATGAGGTGACCGTCGCGCAGGACCGCGAAGCTGTCGGCGACCTGGTAGACCTCGTCGAGCCGGTGGCTGACGTAGACGATGCCGTGTCCTCGGTCGCGCAGGGTGTGCAGGACGTCGAAGAGGCGGGCGCAGTCCGCGGCGGGCAGGCTCGCGGTGGGTTCGTCGAGGACGATGAGCCGGGCCCGGGTGGAGAGGGCGCGGGCGATGGCGACGAGGGAGCGCTCGGCGCGGGTGAGGTCGGCGACCGCGGCGTCCGGGTCGAGGTGACCGGCGACGATGTCCAGCGCCTCGGTGCTGCGCTCGCGGACCTGCCTCCAGGAGACGAGCCCGGCGCGGCGCGGATAGCCGGTGCCGAGTGCGATGTTCTCGGCGACCGTCATCCATTCGACGAGGCCGAGGTCCTGGTGGATGAAGGACATCTCCGCGGAGGCGGCCTCGGTGCCGAGCGGGTGGCCCGCGACAGTGACCTCGCCCTGGTCCGCTTTGTAGACCCCGGCGAGGACCTTGATCAGGGTCGACTTACCGGCACCATTGTGACCCAATAGGGCGAGAACTCTGCCCGGGTGAAGGTCGAGGTCGACGTCGGCGAGGGCGAGAGTGCCGCCGAATCGCTTGCGCAGCCCCCGGATGCTCACCAGGGGCCGGTGTGGAGCTGTGTCAGCTATGTCATCGGGAGCGTCATACACGGACTTCTCCGAAGGGATCTGCCAGCCGAGGACCATTCCATCGGCTCGACCAGAATCCTGTACAGCTGCCAGCATGTTGGTCAATGGCTCTGCCGGTATTTATTGCCTCAAAGTTACGGCGGCCGTACGGAGAGATCTCCGTACGGCCGCCGTGGGGTACTACCTGAGGGGCCGGGACCAGCCCCCTGGCCTCAGCCGCCGCCCACCGGCGCCCCCTGCGGAAGCATGGGGTTCTCCAGACCCGCCGCGATGGTCCGCAGGTCCTTCAGCAGGGCCTCTCGGAACTCGTCGTCGAGCCGGGCCTTGAGCACGGTGACACTGATCGCGAAGGGCGCCGAGTCCGTACGGAAGCCGTTGACCGGTACGGCGAGGCAGAGGATGCCCGCCGTGGCCTCCTCGTCGTCGATCGCGTAGCCGCGCTCCCGGGCCTTCGCCAGGTCATCCATCAGGGCGGGCACTGACGTGATGGACCGCTCACTGAGCGCGGGCAGGGCGCGGCCGCGCAGCCGGTCCTCGGCCACCGCCGGATCCAGAGTGGACAGGATGGCCTTGCCGGTGGCCGTGCAGTTGGCCGGGAAGCGGTCACCGATGTTGGCGGTCAGCCGCAACGGCTGCGTGCCGTCGTAACGCCCCAGGTAGAGGACGTCCAAGCCGTCGAGTACGGCCACCCGTGCGGTCTCCCGCGAGATGTGGGTACTGCGCCTGCACAGCTCGTAGAAGTCGCGCAGCTGATCGACGGTGGCCAGGTAGCGGCCACCCAGCTCGACGAGCTTGCGCCCCAGGCTGAAGCCCGAGCCGTTGCGCGCGATCATGCCGGCCGCCTCCAACGAGGCGCACAGATTGCCCGTCGAGGACTTCGGCAGGCCCAGGGCGCGAGCGATCTCACTCACCGACAGCGGGCGCCCCTCCGCCTCGCCGAGTGCGTCGAGGATGGCCACGGCCCGCGTCACAGCGGGAACGAGACCACCCGGGTCACTTGCGCTCACCAGCAACTCCACCCATCATTCTGTTCGTCGTTCAGCATATTGGCTATTGTCTCTCGTGTGCCCCCGAACGACAATGCCGTCGGCGCACGCTTCGCCGTCGAGATTCTCCGCATCCCTTCGGGACCACTCGACCGTAGCGCGCCCTTGGGGCCGACCGACGACACCCTGCGAGCCTTGGAGCGCTGAGCAGCAGATGACCAGCAGCCCGCACGATCCATCTCCCCCTTCCCCCGGCGGCAACGCCTCCGGCCGCGAACCGGACAATGGACCCGCCCTGTCCCGCGCACAGTTCGACACGCTCTTCGACGAGCTGAGCACCTGGGGCCGTTGGGCCCCGGCCGACGCCGACCGCGGCGCCTGGAACCGGGTCACCCCCGAGCACGCACGCCGCGCCACCACCCTGGTCCGCACCGGCACCACCGTCCCCACGGCCCTGCCGTGGAACACGGCGCCCGGCCCGGACAACGGCAAACCCGCCCTCCACTACATGTCCGACCTCGGCGACGTCGAAGCCCCCGAACCGTCCTGTCACAAGGACTTCATCGCCGTCGACTACCACGGCAAGGGCGTCAGCCACCTCGACGCGCTCTCCCACATCGCCTACCGCGGACAGCTCTACGACGGCCGCACCGCACGCGAGGTCGTCGACGCGGGCGGCGCCCGCTTCGGCGCCGTGTCCGCGCTCGGCCCCCTGGTCACCAAGGGCGTACTGATCGACATGCCCGCCGTCCTCGGCACCGACTGGCTGGAGCCCGGCCGGGCCGTGCACGCCGAGGACGTCACCGCCGCCGAGAAAACCCTCGGCATCACCATCGGCGACGGCGACGCCGTGCTGCTGCGCTCCGGCCATTTCCGGCGCCGCGCCGAACTCGGCGCCTGGAACCCGGACAACGCGAGCGCCGGCTTCCACGTGGACGCCATGCCGCTGTTCGCCGAGCGCGGGATCGCGCTGCTCGGCGGCGACGGCGACAGCGACGTACGGCCCTCCCCGGTCGAAGGGCTGCACTCCCCCGTGCACGCCCTCGCGATCACCGCCATGGGCGTGCCGCTGCTGGACAACCTCGACCTCGAAGCGCTCTCCGCCGCCTGCGCGCAGGCCGGCCGCTACGAGTTCCTGTTCGTCGTGGCCCCGCTGAACGTCCCCGGCGGCACGGGTTCGCCCGTCAACCCGATCGCGGTGCTGTGATGGGAACCGCATCAGCCGCGCAGTTCAGAGTCGGCGTCAGCCGGGACTTCCTGGACGCGGACGGACGCAATGTGTGGGGCGACATCCGGCTCGGTGAACTCGACGCCGCCGGAGTCGACTGGCACTACCTGCCGCGCGACACCGGGGAACTCCTGGGGAAGGACGTCGACGGCCTGGACGCCGTCCTGTTCGCCGGCCCCGCAGTCACGGCGCGCACCTTCGAGGGCGCCGCCCGCCCCCCGCTCCTCTTCGCCCGCTTCGGCGTCGGCTACGACACCGTCGACCTCGACGCGTGCACCCGCAACGGCGCCCTGGTGACCATCACTCCGGACGGCGCCCGGCGCCCGGTCGCCACCGCCGCCCTCACCCTGCTGCTCGCCGTGCTCCACAACGTGACCGCCAAGGACCGGCTGGTACGGGAGGGGCGCTGGGCCGAGAAGGAACAGTGGATGGGCCTGGGGCTCACCGGCCGCCGTATGGGTCTGATCGGCCTCGGCAACACGGCCCGCGATCTGGTCGGACTGCTGCGGCCGTTCGAGGTCGACGTCGTGGCGTACGACCCCTACTGCCCGCCGGATACCGCCGCCGGGCTCGGCGTACGGCTCGTGGACGTCGACACCGTGATGGCGCAGGCCGATGCCGTGATCGTGATGTGCGCGCTGACGGAGGAGACCCGTCATCTCGTCGACGCTCGGCGGCTGTCCCTCATGAAACCCACGGCCGTCCTCCTCAATGTCGCCCGTGGCCCCATCGTCGACGAGACCGCGCTGATCGAGGCGCTGCGGGTACGGCGCATCAGAGCCGCCGGACTGGACGTGTTCGAGAGCGAGCCGCCGGACCTCGACAACCCGCTGCTGGGCATGGACAACGTCGTGCTCAGCCCGCACGCCCTGGCGTGGACCGACGAGATGTCCGCCGGGAACGGCGGCAGCGCGGTCCGGGCCGTGCTGGAGGTGGCGGCGGGCCGCGTACCGCCCTTCGTCGTCAACCGGGATGTGGTCGAAAGCCCTCACCTCATCGGTCGCCTCGCCGAGTTGACGGATACTCCGGCGGGAGCCGGCGCATGAGCGTCGCTGACGTCGGCACCGGCACCGTCGGATTCCTCGGGCTCGGCGCCATGGGACTGCCCATGGCGTTGAACCTCGCCCGGGCCGGTTTCGACGTACTCGCCTGGAACCGCGGCCGGACCCCGCTGGAGACCGCCGCGGCCGCCGGCTGCCGTACCGCCGACAGCCCGGAGCAGGTAGCTGCCGCCGCACCGGTCGTCCTCACCATGCTCCCCGACCTCCCCCAGGTGATCGAGCGGCTGGACGGCCCGGACGGACTGCGCTCCGGACAGCCGGTCATGGACACCCTGGTCGTCATGGGCACCGTCTCCCCCGTCGCGGTACGCGCCCTGGCCGAGAAACTGCGCCCGCAGGGCATCACGGTCGTCGACGCCCCCGTCAGCGGCGGCGTGACCGGCGCCCGCGACGCCACCCTGTCGATCATGGCCGGGGGCCCGGCCGAGACGGTCGCACAGATCCGCCCGTATCTGGAGGCGATGGGCTCGACCGTACGGCGCCTGGGGGACACCGGCTCCGGCTCCCTCGCCAAGGCGTGCAACCAGCTCGTCGTCGCCGGATCCCTGGTCGCGCTCGCCGAGGCCGTACTGCTCGGCGAACGCGGCGGCCTCGAACCCGCCGCACTGCTCGACGTACTCGCCGGCGGGCTCGCCTCCTCCGAGGTGCTCGCACAGAAACGGCACCACCTTTGTGAGGGCGACTTCACTCCCTCCGGCCCGGCCCGCTACCTCCACAAGGACCTCGGATTCGTCCTGGACAGCGCCTCCGACGAACGCGTCGCGCTGCCGCTCTCCACGACCGTCGCAGGGCTGTACGCGGCGGTCGTGGAACAGGGCCTCGGCGACCTGGACAACAGCGTCGTCCTCGGCCTGTTGCGCGGCGCCTCGCCCCACCCCACCGATCACCACACGAAGGACTGAAGACACATGCAGGTAGGAATCGTCGGACTCGGACGCATGGGCGGCAACATGGCTGCCCGCTGGCGGGACCGCGGCCACGAGGTGCTCGGCTACAGCCGCACCTCCCCCGACCGCGACGCCGACTCCCTGGAGGAACTCGTCGCGAAGCTCGCCGGACCCCGCGCGGTGTGGCTGATGCTCCCCTCGGGCGACCCGACCCACCAGGCCCTGCGGCAGCTCGCGGAACTGCTGTCCCCCGGCGACGTGATCGTCGAGGGCGGCAACTCCCGCTTCAGCGACGACACCGAGCACGCCCAGATGCTCGCCGAGCACGGTATCGGCTACGTCGACTGCGGGGTCAGCGGCGGCGTCTGGGGCCGTGAGAACGGCTACGCCGTGATGTGTGGCGGCCAGGACGAGCACGTCGAGCGCATCTGGCCGCTGCTGGAGTCGCTCGCCCCCGACCGGGACGGGCTGTGCCACGCGGGCCCGGTCGGCGCCGGGCACTACGCCAAGATGGTCCACAACGGCATCGAGTACGGCATGATGCAGGCGCTCGCCGAGGGCTACGAACTGCTGGAGGCCAGCGAGTACGTGCCCGACGTGCCCAAGGTGCTCGCCTCCTGGCGGCACGGCACGGTCGTCCGCTCCTGGCTGCTCGACCTCCTGGTGCGGGCCCTGGACGAGGACCCGGGCCTGGCCACCCTCTCCGGCCGCGTCGACGACTCGGGCGAGGGCCGCTGGACGGTCGAGGAGGCGGTACGCCTCTCCGTGTCCGCCCCTGCGATGACCGCCGCCCTCTTCGCCCGCTTCGCCTCCCGCAAGCCGGACGCGGACCAGCTCAAGGCCCTCGCGGCGATGCGGCGGCAGTTCGGCGGCCACGCGGTGCACGCCACCGCCGGGGGCGGGGCGGCGCAGGGCTGACCGACCCTGCCGTGCCCCGCCGGGGACCCGCACCATGTCGGGAAACCGACGAAGGCCGTACGGCAGCCGTACGTACTGCAGGTGGTCGACGTCCCCGGACGACGGCCCCCGAAAAAGCAAGTGCCAATCACCACGCGCTCACACCGGGGCCCTCGAGTCGCCCCCCGGTCCGTAGTCCGAGCCGCGCCCCGCCACGGATACCCCCCCGAGTTCGCCCGGAGAGGCAGGAACAGCCCTCCACAGCGGTCCCCCACCAGGTGACGACCACCATGGCCTCCGGCGGTGACACCACAGCCACGGCCGACCGCGCGGCGCTTCAACGGAACGACCCGGAATCCGGCGGCACTGGATCATCGGCCCGGGAACCCCGCCGGCCCTGAACGGCCCGGCGGGGACACCATCCGGTCCCGAGGCGGCTGCCCTGGGGCGGGGCGACCAGGAGCCGTAGCGGCGGACTGCCAGGGGCGGGCACGCCACTGTGATGAGTGAAGGACACCATGCACACCCAAGACGGCAACAACCCGACGGGCGTGGCCCGTTCGGCGCTCCCCCGCCGGGGCTTTCTCGCCACTGCGGCCGCGACCGGGACCCGGACCGGGGCAGCGCCGCCGGCCGGAACCTCCGGCGCTCCCACGGAGCCGAAGCACACGGCGCGACTCGCCGACGACGAGCCCCGCTCTCCCCGGGGCGGACCGGACGGATCCGCCCCGGCCGCACACATCTACCGCAGCCTCACCCCGTTCCGTGACCCCCTGCGCATCCCCGTGACCGTCGGGACGGCGGCATCGGCTGCGGGACCGCCGCCCCGCTGCGCCGGACCGGTGCCGGGACGGTGCCGCCAGGCGAGCGGGGGCGGAAGGAGACGATGCGGGTCGGAGCGGGTGAACTGGTCACGGTGGACGGCTACTTCGGGGACTCCGCGGGGAAGTTCGTCTACCACTGCCTCATGCTCGAACACGAGGACATGGGCATGATGCGGCAGTTCGTCGTCCTTCCCGGGCAGATCCAGGACATCGGTCTGCCGACGCCGATGTCCGTGCCCATGAGCACCGGCACCGGCGTGCCGCCGTCGGGACAGCACAGTACGGAGAGGCACCAGTGAGTGGCGGGGACGGCCCGAAGGGCTCAGAAGCGGGCCGGGGACTGGCTCTGCTGGTCGCCGGGGCCTTCTTCATGGAGAACCTGGACGGCACGATCATCTCGACGGCCGCCCCCGACATGGCCACTTCCTTCGGGGTGCGACCGGCCGACATCGGCGTCGCCATGACGGCGTATTTCGTCGCGCTGGCCGTGTTCATCCCGGTGAGCGGCTGGGCCGCCGACCACTACGGCGCCCGCCGGGTCTTCGTCTGGGCGATCGCCGTGTTCACTCTCGCCTCGGCGCTCTGCGCGGCGGCGGGCGGGCTTCCCGAGCTGGTGGTGACGCGCGTCGCGCAGGGCATCGGCGGGGCGATGATGGTGCCCGTCGGCAGGCTGGCGGTGCTGCGCTCCACCCGGAAGCCGGATCTGCTGCGGGCGATCGCCTGGCTGACCTGGCCCGGGCTGCTGGCCCCGGTCCTCGCGCCGGCGCTGGGCGGGCTGTTCACGACGTACGCCTCCTGGCACTGGATCTTCCTGGTGAACGTGCCGCTGGGCGTGCTGGCGCTGCCGCTCGCCCTGCGGCTCGTCCCCGATCTCCGGCGGACGGAGCGCCCCCGTCTCGACTGGGTGGGCTTCGGGGCCGGCGGCGCCGGGCTGGCGGCCGTGGTGCTGGGGCTGGAGCGGTTCGGGGATGCGCCCGCCGCCTGGGGCGCGGGCGCGTCCTGGCTCACCGCGGGGGTCGCTCTCTGTCTCCTGACGCTACGTCATCTGCGCTGTAGGCAAGGCCCGTTGCTCGACCTCGGAGCCCTGAAGGTGGACACCTTCCGGGTGTCGAACGCGGGTGGCGCCCTGTTCCGCGCGTCGATCACCGCCGTGCCGTTCCTGCTGCCCCTGATGTTCCAGGGGGCCTTCGGCTGGAGCGCGGCCACCGCCGGGCTGGTGCTCATCGCGGTGTTCGCGGGCAACGTCGCCGTCAAACCGCTCACCACCCCGCTGCTGCGCCGCTTCGGCTTCCGTACGGTGCTGCTGGTGAACGGGGTCGCGACGGCAGTGACCTTCGTGCTGTGCGGGCTGCTCGGCCCGCACACGCCGATGGCCGTCGTGATGTCCGTGCTGTTCATGAGCGGTGTGTGCCGGTCCGTCTCGCTCAGCGCGTACGCGACGATCGGCTTCGCCGACATCGAGGCGGACCGTACCAGCGACGCCAACGCGCTCTCCAGCACGGTGCAACAGCTCGCCGCCGGCCTCGGGGTCGCCTTCGGCGCCTTGGCGTTGCACGCGGCGGGCCCGATCGCGCCCCTCCTCGGGCTGGCCGGTCCCGCCGCCCCCTACCGGGTGGCGTTCGCGCTGCTCGCCCTGCTTCCCCTGGTCGCGGTCGCGGAGGCGGCACGACTGCGGCGGGACGCCGGCGCGGTGGTCACAGGTACGGCCTCTGCACCTCGCGCAGGAGCTGGTACAGCTGTTCGCTGAGTCCGCGGGTCTCCGCCAGCCGTCGCGCCGCCATCGGATCGGGGGTCACGGTGCGGTGGGCGCGGGCACCGGGCACCGGCGAGGTCAGCGAGGGCAGGGCGCCGAGCGCGTACCGGGCGAGCAGCGCTGCGCCGAAGCCCGAACCCGCGGTGTCGTCGGTGATCTCCAGCGGCATGTCGAGGGCGGCGGCGACGATCTCCGCCCACAGGGGGGAGCGCAGGGCGCCCCCGGTGGCCCGCACCGAGGTGACCGGTGCGTCGGCGGCGAGCAAGGAGTCGCGCACCAGGGCGAGTTGCTGCCCGACACCCTCGATCATGGCCCGGGTCATGTGGGCTCTGCCGTGTCCGCGGCGCAGCCCGATCAGGGCGCCGCGCGCGTCCGGGTCCCACCAGGGTGCGCGTTCCCCGAGCAGATGCGGCAGGGCGATCAGGCCCTCGGCGCCCGGTTCCACCTGGCCCGCCTCCTTCAGCAGGTCGGCCACGTCGACGCCGCCGAAGGACTCGGCGGCCCACTGGGCGACGACTCCTGCGTTACTGACCGCGCCGCCGAGTACCCACAGCCCGTCCGCGAGGTGGTAGCAGAACACCCGGCAGCGTTCGTCCACGCCGGGCCGGTCGCGTACGACACGGAGGGCGCCGCTGGTGCCGAGGGACAGCGCGGCGGTGGCCGGAGCGGTGGCCCCGACGGCGAGATTGGCCAGCGGGCCGTCCCCGGCCCCCGCAACCACGGGCAGCCCGGCGGGCAGGCCCAGGGCGGCGGCGACGTCGGGGAGCAGTGTGAACGCGCTGGTCGGCGGCACGAGTTCGGGCAGCCGGTCGGCGCTCACCCCGGCGATGTCCAGGGCGGGGCCGTGCCATCGGGTGGTGTGCATGTCGAGCAGGCCGGTGGCGGAGGCGCAGGACAGGTCGGTGACCAGCCGGCCGGTAAACCGGAAGAGGACGTAGTCCTTGAGGCCGCACCACGTGGCCGTGCGCCGTGCGAGGTCGGGCTCGTGTGCCGTGAACCAGGCGAGTTTGGTGAGCGGTGCCATGGAGTGCACGGGGGTTCCGGTCGCCCGGTGCAGTGCGTCGGCGCTTCCGGTCGCGCGCAGCCGTCGGGCGATGTCGGCGGCCCGGGTGTCGGCCCAGCTCAGCGCCGGGGTCAGCGGTTCACCGGAGGAGTCCAGGGCGAGCAGGGTGTGCAGGGCGGCGCTGAAGGACAGGGCGACGACCGGGAGACCGCGCCCGGCGCAGATCCCGGCGCTCTCCCGGACCGCTTCGATCGCTCCGGCCAGCACCGTCTGCGGGTCGTGGACGGCTTCCCCGTGCCGTCCGGTGCACAGGGGTGCGGGCCGCTCGATCGTCGAGACCACTCGGTGGGCACCGTCCACCGCGACCACTTTGGTCGCGGTGGTACCCAGGTCGATCCCGAGCACTACCTGGGTCTCGTACTTCATCACTGTTTCCTTCTCCGTTTCCGTGGCGGTCTCGACTCGGTGTGCTGTTCCGTGGCGCATGGGTGCCGGCCCCGCGCCCAGGAGCAGGGGGGCAGGGCGCGGGGTGGCCGGCTGTCTCAGGGCCCGCCGTCCGGGGGCCGGGCTGCCGAAGGGCGGCCGGTTCGCTCAGCGGGCGTCGGCGAGATCGGTGAGATCCCGGCCCCGGGTCTCCGGGGTGACGAAGGTGGTGACGAAGGTGATCAGCGAGAGGACGGCGACGTAGGCCGCCAGCGGCCACCAGGCGTTGTTGAAGGCCAGCAGCAGTGTCGCGCCGAGCAGCGGGGCGATACCGCCCGCGATGATCGCGCTGAGTTCCCGGCCGATCGCGACGCCGGTGTAGCGGTGCCGCGCCCCGAACAGCTCCGCGAGCAGGGCGCACTGGGAGCCCAGCATGCCATTGACGCCGACTCCGATGCCGAGGGTGATGACCACGCAGATCAGCACGGTGTTCCCGGAGCTCATCAGCGCGAAGGCGGGGACGGCGAAGACCGCCTGGAACAGTGCGGCCATCCGGTACAGCGGGACCCGGCCGATCCGGTCGGAGACCATGCCGAACAGCGGGATGGTGGCGATACCGGCGAGCGAGGCGCAGGCCACGGCGAGCGGGCCGACCGAGTTGGAGACGCCGATCACGGTGGTCACGTAGCTGATGCTGAACGTGGAGTAGAGGTACGAGGTGCCGTTCTCGGCCATCCGCAGGCCGAAGGTGATGAACAGATTGCGGCGGCTGTTGACCATGAGGTCGCGCAGCGGTCGCTCGCTGAGCTCGCCGCTCTCCTCCAGCCGCTCGAAGGCGGGGCTCTCCTCCAGCTTCAGCCGGATGTACACCGCGACCAGGATCAGTACGGCGCTCAGCAGGAACGGCACTCGCCACACCCAGCCGAACAGCACGTCCTCGTCGAGCTGGGCCAGCGGTATGAACAGGGCGGTGGCGAGCAGCATGCCGACCTGGATGCCGACGAAGGGCAGTGCCGCGTAGTAGCCGCGTCGGGCCGGTGGGGCGTACTCGGCCATCAGCGTCGAGGCCCCGGCCTGTTCCGCTCCGGCTCCGAAGCCCTGGAGCAGGCGCAGGAACATCAACAGGACGGGGCTCCACACACCGGCCGTGTGGTAGGTGGGCAACAGCCCGATGGCGAAGGAGGAGCCGCCCATCAGTGCGACGGTCACGACCAGCACGGTCTTGCGGCCGTGCCGGTCTCCGAGCGAGCCGAAGAACAGCCCGCCGAGCGGGCGGGCGAAGAAGCCGACCGCGTAGGTGGCGAAGATGGCGACGAGCCCGACCGCCGGGCCGAGCCCGGGGAAGAAGAGGTGCTTGAACACCAGGGCCGAGGCGGTGCCGTAGATGGCGAAGTCGTAGTACTCGAGGGCACTGCCCACCGAACTGGTGACGAGCGCACGGCGCAGACCGGGGTTCTTCTGGTCTCTCGCCCCGTCGGCAGGCCGGGATGTCGTCGTGGGCACCTGCATGGGATGCCGCCCTTCCGTCTCAACGGCGTGGTAACGCGCCGTACATCTGCGGACGCCCAGGACCGTAACAGCATGCGGAGCTCAAGCCAATATGCTGAACAGGCGAGCATGCATAACGGCAGACAGTTGCACTTCTTCGCCACCTACGGCCAGTATGTTGTTCGACGAACAGCATTTGGTTCAGGAGGTTGGTTCGAGTGTCAGGACATCCAGAGGTGGGGCTCGCCGGGCTCGGGGTCATGGGGTCGGCCATCGCCCGCAGGCTGCTGCGGCGTGAGCTCATCGTGCGGGTCTACGACGTCCGGCAGGACGCGGTGGCGGAGCTCGCCAGGGACGGCGCGGTCCCGGCGGACTCGGCGGCGCAGCTTGCCTCGTCCCCCGTGGTGATCCTCTCCCTCAACACCGCCGACATAGTCGAGCAGGTGGTCTTCGGCGCCGAAGGGGTCCTCACCGCCGCCCCCGAGGGCGTCCTGGTCATCGACATGTCCAGCATCGATCCCGGGCGCACCCGCGACTTCGCCGAACGTGCGGCGAAGCTCGGCGCCGGCTGGGTCGACGCCCCCCTGTCGGGCGGCGCGCCGGGCGCGGAGCGCGGCGAGTTGACGCTGATGCTCGGCGGCGAGGACGACCAGGTGGAGCGGGCGCTGCCCGTGCTCGGGGCGCTCTCCTCCCAGCTCACCCACCTCGGCCCGGCCGGCTCGGGGCAGCTGGTCAAGTCCGTCAACCAGGTGCTGGTCGGCTGTGGTTTCGCCGCCCTCGCCGAGGCCGCCGCCCTGGTGCGGGCGGCCGGTCTGCCGCCACGGCAGGTACGGGCGGCGCTCACCGGGGGCAGGGCCGACTCGGCACTGCTCCAGGAGTTCTTCGTGAAGTTCGCCGAGATCGATCTCACGCCCACCGGACGGGTCAGCAACATGGTCAAGGACCTGGAGGCGGCCCGCGACTACGCACGCTCGGAAGGAGTGCCGCTGCCGGTCACCACCGCCGTCTCCGAACTCCACCGCTGGCTGGCCGCGGCGGGCCACGGCGACGCCGACAACGCCGCGCTCATGCACTACTACGGAACCGGAACCGGAACCGGAACCGGAGACGGAAACGGTTCGACGGGAGGCCGGTCATGACGGTTTCTGCCAAGGGTCCTTCCCTGTTCGACCTCTCCGGCCGGCTGGCCCTGGTCACCGGCTCCAGCAAGGGCATCGGATTCGCCCTCGCCGCGGGACTGGCCGAGGCGGGCACCGAACTCGTCCTCAACGGCCGCGATCCCGAGGCCCTGGAACGCGCCCGCGCCGAACTCGCCGAGCGCACCGGGACCAAGGTGCATGCCGTGCCTTTCGACGTCACCGACGAGGCGGCCGTACAGGCGGCGGTCCAGGAAATCGAGAACGGGGTCGGCCCGCTGGACATCCTCGTCAACAACACAGGCGTACAGCACCGCGAACCGCTCCTCCAGGTCTCCGCCGACAACTTCGAACGGGTCCTGCACACCAACCTCACCAGCGCCTTCCTGGTCGGCCGCACAGTGGCCGCGGGCATGGTCGGGCGCGGCCACGGAAAGATCGTCAACATCTGTTCCGTCCAGACCTGGCTCGCCCGTCCCGGCATCGCCGCCTACGCGGCCTCCAAGGGCGGCCTCGCCATGCTGACCCGCGGCATGTGCGCGGAGTGGGCCGGGTCGGGGCTGACGGTCAACGGCCTGGCGCCCGGCTATGTGGTCACCGAACTCACCCGCCCCCTCGTCGACGACCCCGCCTTCGACTCCTGGATCCGGGGCCGCACCCCGGCCGGGCGCTGGGCCTCGGTCGAGGATCTCGTCGGCACGCTGGTGTGGCTCGCCGCCCCCGCGTCGGACTTCGTCAACGGTCAGGTGATCGCCGTCGACGGCGGCCTGACCGCGGTCATCTGAGAAGGACCGAGGACATGAACTCAGCAAATTCATCGAGCTCGAACTCATCAAACTCATCGACGATGCGAGCGGTCGTGGCCCATGGGGCGGGCGACCTGCGCGTGGAGGAGCGGCCGGTGCCGGAGCCCGGCCCCGGCGAGGTGGCGGTCGACATCCGCTACGGCGGGATCTGCGGCTCCGACCTGCACTACTGGCGGCACGGCGCGGTCGGGGAGTTCCGGCTGCGCGAACCACTGATTCTCGGTCACGAGATCGCCGGCCTGGTACGCGCGGCAGGCCCCGGCACGCAGGCACCGCCGCCCGGAACCCCGGTGGCCGTGCATCCCTTGGCCTCCTGCGGCACGTGCCGACAGTGCGCGGCGGGACGGCGCAACACCTGCCTGGACACCGGTTATCTGGGCAGCGCCGCCCGCAACCCCCACGTCCAGGGCGGCTTCGCCGATGTCCTGGTGGTGCCCGCGGAACGGGTTCTGCCCCTGCCCGAGGGCCTCGACCTGCGGCTCGCCGCGGTCGCCGAGCCCGCGGCGGTCGCCTGGCACGCGGTACGACAGGCCGGCGACGTACGTGGCAAGCGGGTCCTGGTCACCGGCGCCGGACCGATCGGCTGCCTGGTGGTTGCGGCCCTGCGCGCCGCCGGAGCCGGTGAGATCACCGTGACCGATGTCCACGAGGCGCCGCTGGCCGTCGCCAAGCAGGTGGGCGCCGACTCGACCGTACGGATCGGCGGCCCCGTGAGTGGCGGGGACGGACTGGAGGGCCTGGCGGCGGACATCGCCATCGAGTCCTCGGGCAACCCCGCCGGGCTGCGTACCTGCGTGTACGGAGTGGACCGGGGCGGTCTGGTGGTGGGCCTCGGCCTGCTCCCGCCCGGGGACACCCCGGTCGCCGCGAACGCGGTGATCACGAGGGAGCTACGGCTGGTCGGCTCCTTCCGCTTCGACACCGAGCTCGGCGAGGTACTCCGGGCGCTGGCCGACGGCCGCCTCCCGGTCGACCCGGTGGTGACCTCCGTACTTCCCGTGGCACACACCGGCGAAGCCTTCGAACTGGCAGCCGACCCGGCGCGGTCCTGCAAGGTGCTCCTCGACTTCGCGGATGCGACGAAGCCCTGACGCGGTCCGACGACGCCCTCACTCGGGCCGGCCACGAACCAGCCCGCCTGTTCCCGGCGGCGGTCGTGCCCGCCCGCCGGCCCCGAGCGGCCCCTTCCCGGGCCGTTTCACCCACGCGGTCCCGGCGAGGTGCCCCAACCACTCCGGCCCACCCAGGGCTACCACTCACCCGCCAACATCCCCTCCGACCATGGGAGTTCAGCATGTCGGGCACGCCCGTACCCCGTCCCCGCGTCGCGGTGAGCCGCACCGGCCTGCCAGGCCCCGCCGTCGGGCGGCTCGCCTCGCGATACAACGTCACCGCCTGGGAAGGAACGGCGCCACCCACCTCCGCCGAACTGGGCACACTGGTCCGAGGCTGCCAGGGGCTGCTCGTCCTCGGCAGCGACCGGGTGGACGCCGCACTGCTGGACGCGGCCGGCCCCAGCCTCCGCGTCGTAGCGCTCGCGTCGATGGGCTACGACGGCGTGGACGTCGACGCCGCCGCCGCGCGCGGCGTGGTGGTCACCCACACCCCCGACGTGCTCGCCGACACCACCGCCGACGTGGCGATGGCGCTGATCCTGATGGCGCGGCGGCGCCTCGGCGCCAGCATGGCCGCGTTGCGGCGCGGCGAGTGGGGCGCCTTCAGCATGGACGCTTTCCTGGGGCTCGACGTACAGGGCGCGACGCTCGGGCTGATCGGCTACGGGCAGATCGCCAAGGCCCTCGCACGCCGGGCGGCCGGATTCGGAATGCGGGTCCAGCACCACCATCCGCGCCGTAAGGAGGACGACGACCTGTCCCGCTGGGTCACCTTCGACGACCTGCTGCGCACCAGTGACGTGGTGTCCCTGCACACTCCCCTGACGCCCGAGACCGCCGGCATGATCGGCGCACCGGAACTCGCCCTGATGAAACCGACGGCGACTCTCGTCAACACCGGACGGGGCGGAATCCTCGACGAGGAGGCACTGGTCGCCGCGCTACGCGCCAGGAAGCTGCACTCGGCGGGGCTGGACGTGATGGTGGACGAGCCCCGTACGGACCCGGGCGATTCGCTCTTCGCCGAACCGCATCTGGTGGTGCTGCCGCATGTGGGCTCGGCGACGGAGGCCACGCGCGCGGCGATGGTTGAGCTGGCGGCGAGCAATATCGAGGCCGTGTTGGAAGGCGAAGCGGCACCGACGCCGCTGCCGGGGACCAAGGCACGGCCGGCCGGGGGCCCGGAAGGACGGTCGGGCTGACGTGGCGAATTGATGACCCCAGGCTAATCGGCACACTTGGGACTTGGCCGGTAAAGACTGCAGGCGGGTCCTCGCCAGCGATTGCAGTCAGCTCACCTGGAAGGAAGTGGCTGTCCCGCTGGACCTGAGCGGCGACTGACGAAGGACTCCGCTGTCACGGCACTGTGGCGAAGATCCGCTCGGACCAACCGGTCAGCGGCCCTCCTGAACAGGCTCAAGAATCGCCACGCACTCCACGTGATTGCCCGGTGTCCGAGCCCCATGAATGGTCCATTGCCATTGCTGGTGAATGCATGCTGACGAGGTCGTTCTCCATGCACGCGGAGGAGGATTTCAAGGAGGCGCGTGCTGCGGCATCGAGGTCTCCCCGACGCTCGTGAAGATCCGTGCTGGTGGAGGATGCAAGTTCTGTGCCACCCACGGCATCGACCTGGCAGGACCGTCGAAGGTCTACGTGATCACCCACCGGGAGTGGAAAGCCGTCAAGATCGGCATCGGTGCCTGTACCGGCTACGCCTCTCGCCTCATCCAGCACGAACGCCAGGGTTGGCAGCTGCATCAGGCCCGGGATTACACCACCGGCGCGGCCGCCTACGACGTCGAGCAGGCCGTGCTGAGCCGCCTGCGTCAGGCCGGGCTCATCCCTTTCCTCACGAGCGACGTCATGCCGAACGGCTGGACCGAGGCCTGCTCCGCAGCCCACGTCACGGCGGCCGAGGTCTGGGCCACGGTCGACGAGGAAACCCGGAACGCGGAGGAACCCTATGCGCCCCGAGTCGGCGGCCGACCCGTTCCGCGGTCCTCATCAACGCGGAGGCCGCAGCCGCAGAAATGCGGGCCTGCGGATACGAGCCACTCGTGCCGTATCCCGGCCGCACCAACGCGACTTGGCCCTCGCGCTGCATGACCTGCGGGCGCGAGGGGCGTCCGACGTTCGATGCCGTCCGTAACGCGGGCCAGCGCTGTCGCGTCTGCCGGGTGAAGGAGACCCAGGCGAAACGCGCCGCCACGAACGCGCCGAAGGCCAGTGCAACCATGCGCACGACCGGACTCGAACCACTGGAGCCCTACCCCGGCAGCCAAACACCGTGGTGGTTCCGCTGCACCACATGCGGTCGCGAAACCAGCCCCACCTACTGCCGAGGTAACGATCACTCCGCTGATCTGAGGTTCTTGCGCTGGTTGGCATTGAAGCGCGCCTTTTTCTGACGATTCCCGCACGTGTTCATGTCACACCATTTGCGGGTGCGACTTTGGCTGGTGTCGAAGAAGGCGGCCTGGCAGGTCGGCGATGCGCACAAGGCCAATCTTCCGTCTCGTTCGCCTGCGATGATGCTGATCGCGTCGGCGGCGATCACGCTGAGGGCATCTTCCACGCAGGAAGCCGAACCGAGCCGCCATCGCCGCTCACCCTCGGGCGTCAGGATCGCCGCGGCCCGCCCCTGAGCGCTGCAGTCATTGATGACTTGGACAGCAGACGCAGGGAGAGCGTCCTGGATCGCGGCCGCCGTCGCGGCGGCGTGAATCGACTCCCTCAGTTCCCGAGCGAGGTCGAGCTGGGCAGTGGTGCAGGACGCCACAGCGAGGCCGTTCACGGCCAGCCAGTCGACGAGTCGCTGCGGCGTGGGAATGCGCTCCACAGCGTCGCCACGACGCTCCGACAGAGTCCCCGTGAAGCTGGTTGCCAGCACGGTACCGAGGCGGAAGTCAGGGAATCCAGCACGCATGGAACCACCTTAGCCGGTTGCGCGCTGGCATGAAGACAGGTAGAACCGTCTTAGACGGTTCGCACTAGTTCGCAGCCGATTCCGCGATGGCCAGGAGGTCTCATGCCCCGTCCAACCAGCGACGTGCAAGCATTTGAAGCCCACGCAACTGACGCTGACCTCGACGATCTGCGCGCGCGACTGGCCGCGGCGCGGCTACCGGAGGCTGAGACGGTCTATCGCGCCGCGCCCGACCCTCGCCGATGGGAACAGGGCGTCCCTCTCGCCGACCTCGTCGATGTCGTGAACTACTGGCGCACCGGGTACAACTGGCGGTCGTTCGAAGCACGCCTTAACCGGATCGGCCAATTCCGCACGACCATTGACGATCTGGGAATCCACTTCCTGCACCGCCGATCCGCGCGCGCAGATGCCACTCCTCTGATCTTGACGCACGGCTGGCCAGGAAGCATTGCTGAGTTCATCGATGTAGTGGACGAGCTGGCAGATCCGAAAGATGCAGACGCGCCGGCGTTCCACGTCGTGGTCCCGTCGCTACCGGGCTTTGGTTACAGCGACAAGCCGGCCACCACCGGGTGGGGAATCGAAAAGATCGCGGCCGCATGGGTGGAACTGATGGGAAGGCTCGGCTACAGCAAGTTCGTAGCCCACGGCGGCGACTGGGGAGGCAGTATCACCACGGTTCTCGGCGGCAGGTTCCCGGCGCACGTTCTCGGCATCCACACATTGTTCGCGGAGGCGCCGCCCGGGTTGACAACGGACGGGCTGACGGCGGTCGAGCGCAAGTGGACCGAGGAAACCCGCGATTTCTGGCGCCACCACCGGGCGTACGCGAAGCAGCAGGCGACCCGACCGCAGACCATCGGCTACTCGCTCGTCGACTCACCGGTCGGGCTTCTTGCCTGGATCCTTGACAAGTTCGCCGAGTGGTCAGATACCGAAGACAGCCCGTTCGAGACGATTTCCAGAGACCGCGTTCTTGACGACGTCACCCTGTATTGGCTGACGCGGACCGGCGCATCGTCGGCCCGCATTTACTACGAAACCCCCAACTCCCTCGATCCCGAACTTCGGGTCGACGTCCCGTCAGCAATCAGTATGTATCCCCGCGACATCGAGAACAGGTATCCGCGTTCCTGGGTGCAGGAGCGGTACCGACAGATCGTCCGATGGAGTTCGCCCGAAAGCGGGGGACATTTCCCGTCGTTGGAGGTTCCCGAGTATTTCGTCAAGGACCTGCAAGAGGGCCTCGCGGCAGTGCTGGCCGCTCATCGGTGAACGCGGCTCGGCGACCCGGCACTCGATCCCCGCCTGATTCGGCTCAAGGCGTTGCCCGCCCTCAGTTTGAGCTCCACAAGTGGCTCAAGGCGTACCGGGACATTGACGACTTGCGCAGTTATGTGGAGCGGGTCACCAAGGTAACCAAGGCAGCAGGCACCATCACCCTGACGATCCCGGAGAGTCCACGGCCTGCGCTGTCGCGGATTCTTGGGCCCGCAGGCAGGTTCGATCGCTGATTCTTTCTCGGCTGGTTTGCCGACGTCACGGGAGCCATCAGCCCGCGTTCCGTTACCCCGGCCGAGGAACCGCCGCAGTACGTCAATGAAGACCTCATCAAGGAGCTGGAGGCCAAGCAGGGCCAGACCCGGCTCAGTCCGGACAAGCTCTTGCAGCTCGTCCGTGAGCTGAACGCCTGTTTCCGGGACGGTCACGCCTACGCCTGTCACGCCCTGGTGCGGGCCATCATCGACCACGTGCCGCCCATCCTGGGGTGCCAGTCGTTCGAGCAGGCCGCCAGCAGCTACAACTGGACCAAGACGGACAAGAAGTACGTGCAACGGCTCCTGGAGTTCAAGGTGCAGGCGGATGACGTGATGCACCGACAGACTCGCACCAGCCGTGGCGTCATCACCAGGCACGACCTCCCCAACTCGGGGTACATGAACGCCCTGTTGCGGGAGTGCATTGACCGGCTTCAGTGAGGCCGGCACTCGCCATCATCGGCTGAGGCCGTCGTCCCGCCGGCGCGCGCTCCACTGGCGGCAGTACCAAGCCGGGCGTAGCGCCCTGATCGCGGCTCATGCCAAGGGAGGAGTCTGCGGCGGAGTCTTGCCATCCCGCAGAGAACCCTTCGCCCCAAGGGGCCGCGCCCATGAACGCCGGTCCGGCCGGCCCGAGGGCGACCGGATACAGTGCGCGAGACGGCAGCCTGGTCAGAGAGGGGAAGCGTGACCGACACCAGCAACACCCGACCCGCCGACAGCGAAGCGCAAGCTCCGAAGCAGAGCCAACTGCACCGCCTGATGCGCTACATCCCCCTGATCGCCCCCGTCCTGCTGTGGGCCGTGCCCTGCTGGGTGCTCCTGCACAGCGGCCAGCACTGGCCGCTGCCCGTCAGGCTGGTCGGCACCGCCCTGTTCGCCCTCGGCCTCGTCGGTATGCCGCTCGCGATGGGGCGCGGTCACGGCCGGCGCCAGCAGGACCGGGCGGCGATCGTCGGTGACACCCTGCTGGGCGCCAGCTGGGTTCTGTTCACCTGGTCCGTTCTGCTCGGCATCCTCTTGCGGCTCGCCCTGACCGTGGCCGGCGTCGGCGAGAGTCACGATCGGGCCCGAATCGTCACTTGGGCCGTCCTCGGCACAACCGCGGTACTACTCGCCTGGGGGTACGCCGAAGCCCGCCGCGTGCCACGCGTGCGCCGACTCGACGTGCAACTCCCACGGCTGGGTGCCGGGTTGGACGGCATCCGCGTCGCCCTCATCACCGACACCCACTACGGTCCCCTCGACCGCACTCGCTGGTCGGCACGGGTCTGCGAGACGGTGAACACCCTGGAAGCCGACCTGGTCTGCCACACCGGCGACATCGCGGACGGCACGGCCGAACGCCGCCGCGCCCAGGCCGCCCCACTCGGAACCGTGCGGGCCGCCCGTGCCCGTGTATACGTCACCGGCAACCACGAGTACTACAGCGAGGCCCAGGGCTGGGTCGACCTGATGGACGAGCTGGGCTGGGAGCCGCTGCGCAACCGCCATCTGCTGCTCGAACGCGGAGGCGACACCCTCGTGGTCGCCGGCGTGGATGACGTCACGGCCGAGTCCTCCGGCCTGGCAGGCCACCGCGCCCACCTCGCCGGAGCCTTGAACGGCGCCGACCCCGACCTACCCGTCCTGCTCTTGGCACACCAGCCCAAGTTCATCGACCGGGCGGCAGACGCGGGCATCGACCTCCAACTCTCCGGCCACACCCACGGCGGACAGATCTGGCCCTTCCACCACTTGGTCCGCATCGACCAGCCCGCCCTCGCCGGCCTCAGCCACCACGGCCCCCGCACTCTCCTCTACACCAGCCGCGGCACCGGCTTCTGGGGCCCGCCGTTCCGAGTCTTCGCCCCCAGCGAGATCACCCTGCTCGTGCTCCGCTCCCCGCACCTGCCCACCTCGCCGTAGCACTCGGCGGGCCAACACATCCGCTTGGAGCAGTCCACGAGCCGAAGGGTGCGGCGTCGACAGAAGACCAGGCCCGTCACGCTGAGGACAAGATCCGGACCATTCCCGGGCCGACGGCTCCAACGAGCCATACGTGGGCACGTTTTACGCAGGTCAGCGACGCGTGACGCCTGTACCGCCAGCAGACCTAGCTGGGTTCGGCCGACAGGCGAGCCGTACGGCAATGCGTGTCGTGCATCAACAACGTTCCGGGGAGCCCTAGATCGTGACAGGCTCCGACGGCTGCCATCTCCATCCGAGCTCCCGGATGGCATCCGCGCGGCCGAGCACGACCCCGATGTGCACGGCCCTCTCCCGTTCGCGCTGGTGCCGATGTTCCGGTCCAGTGGTCGGCGGGGTCGAGCGCTTCCTGAGGATCCCTCCCGGTTTCTCCTGCACCCACCCATCGACGACCGCTTCAGCGGCCAGCAGTGGGCCGGCATCTTCGCAAGACGGAATAGCAGGCCAGCCTCCGTGTGCCACCACCAGCTCGGTATAGATCGTGGCGGTAGCACCCGTGAGTGACATGCTGCCCGTCCGTAGGCTCGCCGCGAGGCAGCCGGATGCGAGGCGACCGGGTAGGAGATCGTGCGGGGCGGGGACGAGACGACCGTCCAAGTGGAGTTCGAGGCCTGGAGCCACGGTCCAACCCAGATCGGGGTTGGCCGCCAGGGCCTCGATGTCACGGGCCAGCGTCGCATTGTCGGGAAACAGGTCGCCGGCATCCAGGGTGCGCGTCAGCACACCTTCGGCGTGTTGCAGAGCAAGAGTACGGGTCTGTGCGGACCCGCCGGTCTCGCCGGCGTCCTTGGAAATCCACGGCTTGTCCGGCAGGCGATCGAGCGGTTTACCCGTCTTGCCGTCCTCCTGTACAAGCCATTGGAGAGACCAGCCCTTCGGGAGCCGCTGGCCGGCTACAGACTCGTATGCCTCAGGCAGGTAGGCATCCCTGCCGTCCCTGACCGCTGTGATGACAGAGAAGATCGGCACTACGTCCAACGCTCCAATCGGTGTCGAACGCGATTCGATGCAGTCGACGGGGAACCGAATATCGATTTCAGTGGAGGTGCAAATCTGCCCGCAGGCGCACTGATATGCCCAGCGTCATCTTTTCCGACACATCAGTCTCAGAGCTGGTCGGTAGCAGGATGCCGCCCTTGATTCGATCCGGCATCAGTAGCTCCGTGCGGTCACCGGGCAACGCTTCGACCGAGGTAAGAGCGGCCCCGGACTGAATGGCGCGTTGCCCTCGCGGAAGCACACGCGACAGACCCGCTCAATGAGAAGGGAACCGCCTTCTCGAACAGACCTTCCTCTTGCAGCACACCGAGGGCCTGCCGGGGAGTCGACAGGCCCACCCCGACGTCATCCCTCATTAAGAATAGGCCATTAACTATAAGTCCTCAAGAGATCCGCCCTGTTGGACGGGCTCGCGATCTCCCTCAGCATCCAGGATCACGCAGTGGTCAGGAACCTCGCCGATGTCCGCACCTGCCCAGCTCTTCCACGTGGCGACAGGTCTCGGGTAAACACGTCCCACCGCGCCGCGGCTTGAGCCGCACGCACCGTCTCGGCGGCGAACGCGGCCGCTCCGCGTGCGGAGTTGGCCGGGTCCTTGCGCGGCACGATGGCGGCGATCACCGGGCAGTCAGCGGCGGGAAGACGATTCCGAGCAGCGAGTTCAGCCCTTGACCTTGCTGTGCCCGTGGTCGGCACACTGCTCGGCACAGCCGCAGATGCGGCGGATCACGTCGTCGATGTCCCCGACGCGACATGACCGAGCCGGGCCTCATCCCGTCTCCCCCGTCGAAAGAGCTCAGCTCTCCGAAGGGTGGACCGTAATCCAGTCGGCCACCTGCCGCACGTACTCCCAGTATTCAGACCGCGCGGCGGACACGACCGCGGTGACCTCCTCGGGTTCGGTGTCCAGGTACAGCTGCACGAGGACGTTGTGCGGGCCGTCCGGCGACGCGAGGGCGGCAGCCAGCTCAGCGTCGATCATCCCGGCCTTCTCTGCCGCGCCGAACGAGGCGGCGGGCGTCTGCGGATCTTCACCCAACACAACTGCGGAGACGTGTCTGTTGATCGCGAAGGCCAGGTCGATCAGGAGCGCCAGGATCCGCTCGACGACGAGCCCGGTTCCCGGGTCGCTCTCCAGGCGCGCGCGACCCACCGGTCCGAGGGAGTCGAGTTGACCGAGCGACTTGCGCATCGTGATGAGCCTGTGCTCGATCGATCCCCGGTCCAGGCCCGGAGCCACCGGTCGATCGCCCCCAGGTCGGGCCGCGGCCAACCGCGCCGCCTCCCGCAGCCGCGCCGCCCCTTCACTCGGTGTGGTCATCGCCGCATCGTGCCACAGCTGGGGTGATCTGTGACCCGCGCGAAACTGCCGGGCCTCAGGCACAGGGAGAACAGGTGTGTCCTGGCGCCGAGGGTGCAACGGGAGTCCCGGGTCCCGCCTCGATCAGCCAGTCGACTGCCCCCGAACTCCCGGTCCGTACGCCCCTCTTGAACCGGTCGGCGCAGCCTGGGTCACGCTGCCCGCACCGGTCGAGCGACAGGGTCCATGGCCTGCCGGAGCCGCGCCGTGCCGATGATTCCGTCTGGTGGGACACGTGATGGACGTCCGTGGATGTCGGGTGGAAAGTCATTTCCCGTGCTGGTCTGCAGTGGTGGCACACGGCAGTGACGCGCGGCACCATTCGCCGGGGTAACCGGGCCAACCAGGGCAAAGGGGTGCGGAATGCGGGCGTTGAGTGACCTTTTCCGCAATTTCATGCAGCTCGGATACGTAACGGACGACATCGACGCCGCAGCTTCGTACCTTGAGTCGAGGTTGGGGACGGTGGAGTGCGTCAAGCACTTCAAGTCGTCGCTGGGCGGAGGCCGACCCCGAGCCGGTGTCGCCGACCCGAGAACCGCCTTCGTGGTGGTGGACGGTGAGCCGGCTGACGAGTGGGTCATCGATGTCGCCCTGGTCAACGCCGGTCCGACCAATCTGGAGATCATCCGTCCGGTTGGCGGCATGGTCGACCTCTACCGGGACGCCATCAGGCCAGGGGAGCCGGCGACGCTGCATCATCTGGGCTTCCGCGTCGACGACTTCGACGAGGCGTCCGCGATCGTCGAGGCGAACGGCAGGACCTGGAAGCAGTTCGGGGACAGCGGCGCGATCCGTTTCGGGTATCTCGACATGACGGCCGAGTTGGGTCATTTCGTCGAAATCATGGAGCTCGACGAGGCCGCCGCCCAGGGGTTCGCGCAGCTCGAGGCGGCGTCGAATGTGGGCCGGGGCTGAGTCGCTGATTCTCGGTCCGACTGGCAACGAAGAGCACCGTGCCGAACACCCCGCAGGTCAGACCGCTTCCCCTGATGGGAGGGACACGTGATGCCCGAGCATGTCGGACCGGCCGGCCAAGCACCGCGGTTGCCCGGCCCGGCCGGTTCGTTGGATGGAGCAGTAGGAGCCACCGAGTTCGGCATGTCCGGCGTCGTTGGTGAGCATGTGCCAGACCGAGGCCAGGACCGTGTCGCCGACGGCGACCAACACGCGTTTCTCGCCGCGACGCACAGCGATGCGTGTGCAGCGGGCCGCCAGTTGGGTGCCCTTGCCGCGGACGGCCGCAGCGACGGCGAGCCCAAGTGCGCCCTTCGGCCACGGTTCGCCGGTATGGGATGTGCCGGAGGTGTGTCTGCCCGCGGGCTCGTGCTCGCCCGGTCGCATTCCGGCCCACGACGCCCGAGGGGCAGCCGTGGGAAAACGGCTCATGTGCACACCGATCTCGGTGAGGGCCAGGAACTCGTGGTGGTCGGTGACCCGGCCGGTCAGAGTCTGGGCCAGGATCTCGCATTCGGTCCGCACTCCGGCCTTGGCCATCTCCGCCGGCACCAGTGCGCCGGCGATCAGGGCCTCCGGCATCGCGCGGGACGACTTGCCCAGCCGGCCGGAGACGACCGCCGACAGCCCCGCATCTTCCAGGAGTTGCTCAAGCCGCTGGACCGCGCGGGTGCGTTCGCGGATGGCCTCGGTGCAATGGCGGGTCAGGAACCACGACTGCCGGGTCTCCGGCGGTGGGACGAACCCGGGCCGGACGAGGCCGTGTTCGACCGTCTTGCCGCAAACGGCAGACCGCCACCACACCCGGTCCTCCCGGGCCGGCCTCACATTCTCAGGGAGCCGTCATGAGCAGCGAAGGCACAGCTGATTCCTACGATGTCATCGTCGTCGGCTCGGGCGCGGGGCTCGTCGGCGCGTACGCCGCGGCCTCTCGCGGGCTGCGCACTCTGGTCATCGAGAAGACGGAGTACGTCGGCGGGACCACCGCCTACTCCGGTGCCGGAATCTGGCTCCCCGGCAACGCGGCGGAGCAGCGAGCCGGCGTAGAGGACGGTCCCGACGTCGCACGCCCCTACCTCGACGCGATCGTCGGCGACGACTCCCCGGCATCACTGCGGGAGGCTTTCCTTCAGGCGGGACCTCCCCTGATCGACGAGTTGGAGAAGAATCCGCGGTTCGGCCGGTTCTTCTGGCAGGGAGTGCCCGACTACTTCGCCGGACGGCCGGGGAGCCTGCCACAGGGACGCACCGTCTTCCCTGAAAACTTCGACCGGTCCGAACTCGGTGATCTGGAGCCCCTGGTGCGCAGGCCGCTCTGGACGGAGCGCTGGGGAGTCGATCCCGGCTCGATGATGATCGGCGGGCAGGCCCTCATCGGCCGCGCGTTGCTCGCATTCGTGGAGACCGGCAACGGCACCGTGCTGACGAACACCGGTCTGGAGCGCCTCATCGTCGAGGACGGCGCGGTCGTCGGGGTCGAGGCCCTGAGCGACGGCAAGAGGGTGACGTTCCGCGCGAGCCGGGGCGTACTCCTGGCCGCAGGCGGTTACGAGCGGAACGGCACGCTCCGTGAGCAGTTCCAGCCCGGAATCACCGACCAGTGGACCCAGGGCTGCCCGGGCAACACCGGCGACGCCCTGACCGCGGGCATCGACATCGGCGCGGCGACCGACCTGCTCGACGAATCATGGTTCGCGCCGGGCCTCGTCGTGCCCGACACGCGCCCCGTCTTCTACACGTCGGTCTGGAGCGGCATCTGGGTCAACTCCGCCGGACAGCGCTACATGAACGAACGTCTCCCGTATGACCGGGCCGGTCACGAGATGCTCCAGGCCCACAGGTCCTCGGACGTGTCGCACCTTCCCACGCACTGGGTGTTCGACCAGCGCCAGATCGACAACGAGAGGGCTTTCGCGGCGCTGCCTGTCGCGCCGCAGGTCCCCGGATGGTTCGACGTCGACAAGTTCGTCGACGCGGGTGTCCTGAAGCGGGCCGAGACGCTTGAGGAACTCGCGCAACTGATCGGCCTGCCCGCGGGTGCGCTCACCAAGAGCGTCGAGGAGTTCAACGGTTACGCCCGCAGCGGCAAGGACGAGCACTTGGGTCGCGGCGAGGATCCCTGGGACCTCATGATCACGCACATGGCGGGGGCCCACACCGACGGGCCCAACCCCTGTCTGGGCGTGATCGACAAGCCGCCGTTCTACGCGGCCACGATCGTGCTGTCCGATCTGGGAACCAAGGGGGGCCTCAAGACGGACGACCACGCGCGCGTCCTGAGGCCCGACGGCTCGGTGATCACCGGCCTGTACGCGTCGGGGAACACGATGGCTCCGATGTCCGGCCGGATCTACCCCGGCGCGGGAGGCCCCGTGGGCTCGTCGATGGCGTTCTCCTACATCGCCGCCCTCGACATGGCCGACGAGAGCAGGTAGGCCAGAGCTTCTCAACGCCCTCTCGAGGAGAGTCTCTTCGAGAGGGCGTCGGCGGTCAGGCCGACTCGGTCGAGTGACCGGGGAAGAGAGACAGCGCGGGGTCCAGGGCGACCGCGGCATTGTTGACCGCGGTCGCGACCTCCCCGAAGCCGACGGACATCAGGCGGACCTTGCCGGGGTACGCGGTGACATCACCGGCGGCGTAGATCCGGTCGACGGTGGTGCGCATCCGGGTGTCGACGACGATCGTGCGCCGGTCCAGTTGGACGCCCCAGTCGGCGAGTGGCCCGAGGTTGCTGATGAAGCCGAGTGCGGCCACGACCGCGTCCACTTTCAGCACCCGCGACTCGTCCTCTCCGTCGACCCGGAGCTGCGCCTGGCACACCCGGTCGTCGCCGGACAGGGCCTCCACCTTGGCGTTGGTGACGATGTCGATGCCGCATTCATACAGCTCTCGCACGCTCGCCGCGTGTGCCCGAAACGTGCCGCGGCGGTGTACGAGGGTCACCGAGCGGGCGATCGGGTGCAGGGCGAGCGCCCAGTCGACCGCGCTGTCCCCGCCGCCGACGACGAGGACGTCGCGGTCGGAGTACTCCGCCGGGTCCGGGACGAAGTAGCTCAGCCCGCGGCCGAGGAACTCCTCCCCGGCCGGGAGGGACCGCGGGGTGAACGTGCCGATCCCGGCGGTCAGCACCACCGCGCCGGTGTCGACCGTGGTGCCGTCGGAAAGGGTGACCTGCGGGCGTCCGTCGGACGAGTGCCTGAGCTCGACCGCCTGACGGCCGAGCAGGTAGGTCGGGCCGAAAGCGTCGGCCTGGTCCTTGAGGGCGGTGACGACTTCGCGGCCACGGGCACCGGGGACGGCCGCGATGTCTCGGATCTCCTTCTCCGGGTAGAGCGCGGTGATCTGCCCACCGCACTGCGGCAACGCGTCGACCAGGACGGTTCGCAGCCCGCGGAAGCCTGCGCAGTAGGCGCCGAAGAGCCCGATCGGGCCGGCCCCGACGATGAGAATGTCTGTGGTCACGGTCTCGGCCACGGGCCGACCTCCTGGAACTGGAAGTGGTGGGGAGCTGCCGCCCCCAGGGACGGGGACTTGCCTCTGACGCGCCGACAGATCAGTGCCGAGGTCATCAAGGATCGGTCTTCGATCCGGCTCGGTCCGTGTCCGGTCACCCCCACGGCGAGGGCTCTCCCACCGGCGGAATCGGTGGACCCCGAGGCCGACGACCGGGACGCCGCCCCACGGCTCACGCGGCGTCGGCAGCGAATGGCCGGTTGAGTGTATGGCGCGCCCGAGCCGAGCCGTCAGCTCTGATCCCGTCTGATGGGACGGTCGGTGGACGACCTGAAGCGCCGCGTGGAGAGTCGTTCTCAGCGCCACTGCGATGACGGACGACTGGCGACGACCCGTGGATGTCCGCACGTCGTGAAGTGCTCGGAGCTTTCTGTGGACGAGGAGGGCGAGGCTCGTGAGCGATGAGGTACGGGTGTGGATCGATCAGAAACTGTGCACCGGTGACGGTCTGTGCACCCAGTACGCGCCCGAGGTCTTCGAGTTCGGCGACGACGGCCTGGCCTACGTCAAGAACGACGCCGACGGTGAACTGCTGACGCCGGAAGGCTCGCAGGCCGATGTGACGGATCGGCTGCGCCTGGACGTGATCGACGCCGCCGACGAGTGCCCGGGCAACTGCATCCACGTGGTGCGGCGCGCCGACGGCACCGAGGTCGCCGGCCCCGACGCCGGCTGACATCACCTTGCGGCCACCTGTGGAGCCGTACACGCATGTCGAGTGGAGGAGTGGTTTTCGGTGTCTGCGGTAGTTGAGCCCCGACTGGACCGTCGAGTTCCTTGGTTCGAGGGCGATGTCCCCGCCGAGAAAGTCCCGGAGAAGTACCGGCTTTCCCGTGCGTTCGTGCCCAAGGGCCGTTATCTGGACCCTGAGTTCCTGAAGCTGGAGCTGGAGAAGGTGTTCACGCGGACGTGGCTCATGGCCTGCCGCTTGGAGGAACTGCCGGGTGTCGGATGTTTCGTCGAGTACGAGATCGGTGGTCATTCGATCCTGATCGTGCGGGAGGCCAGGGACTCGATCCGCGCCTATTTCAACGCGTGCCGGCATCGCGGTACCCGACTCGCGCGGGGACGGGGCCGCGTCGGTTCACTCATCTGCCCGTTCCACGGGTGGCGTTGGAACCTGGACGGCTCGATCAGGCTGGTGCTCGACCGTGAGGAGTTCGTGCCCCGCTCGGACGACGACCTGGGCCTGGTCCAGGTACGGGCGGAGCAGTGGGGCGGGTTCGTGTTCATCAACATGGACCCCGATGCCAAGCCGCTCCTCGAATACCTCGACCCGATCCCGAGGATCTTCGCACCGTTCCAGTTCGAGCACATGCGGTATCGGTGGCACAAGAGCGTGCTGCTGCCGTGCAACTGGAAGACCGCGTTGGACGGATTCCTCGAGGCGTACCACGTGGCGGGGACGCATCCGCAGCTCTACCGGTTCGACAAGTCGAACACGAACATCGCCTCGATGAAGGAGCTCGAGGCGCGGATATGGGCGCCCACGACCGTGTACGAGCGGCACGCGCACTACTCGAGCGTCGGCCAGAAGAAGGAGACGACTCCCGACAACGCCGCCAAGGACCCGACCAACCGGGGCACGGGGGGCGTGACCGACGAGCGGCTCAGCGTCGCGCTGAGCGTGCAGTACATCGCCGACGACATGCGCGGCCTCGAGAACGAGCGGAGCTGGCGCGCCGCCGAGGCGCTCAAGACCGCGGACGTACCGGAGGGGATGACCGCCGGTCAGTACTACCTCCAGCTGTACCGGGAGCTGTCCCTCGCCGAGGGGTACGACTGGCCGGTCATCACCCCCGAGCAGTGGGCGGAGGCCGGTACGGCGTGGAACGTGTTCCCGAACACGATCCTGCTGCCCAATCAGGGTTCGGTGTTCGGCTACCGGGCGCGCCCCAACGGCCTCGACCCGGACAGCTGCCTCTTCGAGATCTTCAGCCTGGACCAGGTCCCCGTCGCCGACTACGACAAGAAGCGGGACTTCCAGCCCCAGTTCTTCGAGGACTTCCGCGAGGCCGACCTCGGCGAGATCTTCACTCAGGACCTGACGAACGCCAAGGAGGTGACCGTAGGCATGCACTCACCCAGCTTCGACGGGCACCGGTTGAGCGAAGAGCAGGAGATGACCATCTACAACCACCACCGTGTGGCCGACCGGTTCCTCTGGACGGACTGATTCGTGGGCCCGGCCCTCAGGAGCACCGAACAGGGACCCTGATCATCCGGCGCACGGTACGAGGGGATCCGACGCGGGCTGGGATGCGGCCTGGGCGAGGTCGGCCGGGCCGGACTTCCCGGGGCCGTGGACCAGCACCGGGCGGTGCCCTCAAATCCGGCGCCGGCCGAAGATCAAGGGGCATCGCCACATCGGCTCACCGTCGCACCCAGCCGAAGTCATGCCAGTACGTCTCGAGTTGGGTCACCGGCTTCGGCCAGGTCTCGATGTAGGTGACGCCCGCGGGTCCGGCCGTCATCGTGTACGGCGTGCCGGCGCGGCTGAGGAAGACGTCCCCCGGCCCCACCCGCACGGTCTGCGGCTCGCCCGCCTCGTAGTGCTCGATGTTGTACTCGCCTGCGAAGACGAAGAGCATCTCGTCCACGTTGTGGTGGTGACGGGGCACCGTGAAGTTCGGGCGCACACGCAGCGGGTTGCGATTGAAGCGCGGTATGTCGATCGGTTTGGTGGTCACCCACATCGCCCCGTCGAACGTCGCCCGGAAGTCCACCGGTGCGTCCCGCAGCGGACCACCGTCGTTCCAGAAGTAATTCGGATGCTCCTGCTGGTCCAGGTCCATGGGAACCCAGTCCGCGTCCTCCACCAGATCACCGAAAGTAAGAGTCACGCCGCGACCGTACGCGCGGCCGTCCGTCATGTCGTCGATACGTTCCGCTCATTGGGACATACCTGTCTCCGACCACCAACGCCCGTTCCGGCCACCGGGATTTACTGATGACACGCCCCATCTCGGTCCACAGAATCGAGGCATGGGAATCGAGTTCTTCAGTCTGCTGTCCGACGAGGGTTGGATCGAGTTGCCGGTCGATCAGGCCGCTCCCTCGTACTTGTGGCATGAAGGTGGTCTCCTCGCTGATGCCCCGGTCGACATGGAGGAGACCTTCAAAGGCAATATGTGGCTCTCGACCAAGGTGGACGGGTCATTCAATCTGAACGGGCTCCGGTGCGCCCCTAACTTCTCGGTGCCCCGCCATCACCACAACCTCGATGAATTGATCATCGTTTTCGGCGGCCAGTTCCACGTCAACTGGGGCAAGGACGGGGAGGAGGGCAGCCGGACCGTCGGCCCGGGCGAATTCTGGATCAGCGAAGCCGGAACTCCCTATCTCATGACGGCCGGCAGCGAGGGCGTCACCTACATCGAGACGTGGCCCGAACCGATGGAGAAGCTCGAGACGTACTGGCACGACGCGGGCTGGGTCCAACGCCGTCACTGAACCGGCAGCCCGTCCGCCCCGGCCCCTGCGCGGGCGGCGACGAGGGATCGGCAGCTATGTCCGGGGGCCCGCACTCCTGCACCGGAAGCTCGCGTTCCAGATCGCGACAGCCGTGTTGCGTACGGCCTCGCTCGCCATACCCCATCTCATCCGGCCGGCCGGTCCCGTGACGGACACCGCCCCGATGGCGCGCCCCGAGCCGCGGATCGGGGCGGCGACGCAGACGAGTTCCTCGTAGGCCTCACCCCGGTCGAACGCCACTCCCACTTCACGAACCCGGTTGAGTTCCCTCCGTAGGGCGAGGGGTTCCGTGATGGTGTTCGCCGTCTTCCGCGGCATCCCGGAGGAGGTCACCAGGCGGATGGCCTCGTCGTCGAACGCGGCTATCGCCTTGCCCAGCGCGGTGCAGTAGGCGGGCTTGCGTCCGCCGCGTCGGGTCGGCAGCCGGAACTGGCCCACCACGATGCGTTCGAGGTACACGACCTCGGCCTGGTCGAGGATGCCGAGCTGCGCGGACATGCCGGTCTTGGTCGCGAGGGCCTGCAGGTGCGGGAACGCGGCTTCCTGCAGCCGGTTCCCTTCGACCGCCAGGGTTCCCAGCTCGAACAGCCGCATACCGACGCGATAGCCGCCGGGATCGCGTTCGACCCACCCGACCTGGCAGAGTTGGTCGGCCAGGCGATGCAGGGTCGACTTCGGCAGCCCCGTGCACTCACTGAGGTCACCGAGACTCAGCACCTGCTGACCGCCGTTGAAGGCCTCCATGATCGAGGCGACCCGTCCGAGGACGGTACGTTCCGGACAGCGCCGGTCGCCGGCTTCTTCGTCATGGCGGTTTGGCATCGCCACGATGCATTCGCCCAGAGGCTCGATGATCGATTCCACAGGCATGGCCGACGCACCCAGTGCCGAGCTCGTAAACACGACTGCCACCCTTCTATTCAGGGCACTAAACTCCTCCCCGAATCAAACCTGTACTGAGAATTATGCCCGATATTGCCATCTTTGGCTTATAATCAGTACCCTGTAATCAGGGTCACACTCGCGAATCCGCCTGTCAACCGTTCGTAAGGCCTCGGCGAGATCGATCTCTGCCGGGCCCCATGACCGCCTCGGCGGCGTCGCGCGCCTGCGAGAGACCCCCGAGCAGTCGGGTCGTGTCCGCCCGACTGCGAATTCTGCGGGCGGGCTCCAACTGGCCGTCGACAGAAGGACGACGGAAGCGGCGGAGGACCCCGCCGAGGTACCCAAGCACTCAGGACGGGCCTGGACCACACGGGCGGCCACGGGCCGACTCCGGCACGACCTCTCCGCCGACGCGGCCCCACCTGCCCGGCACCCCGCCCCATCAGCCGCGACACTCACGATCCTGGACGCACAACCCTTGCAATGAGGATACTCATCAAGCTAATTTGACGACGCGGTCTGCCGCACCGGGGCGACGAGACCCGATCAGGCCGCTGCGTCAGCGTCTTCGTCCGCGAGGGCCGTCCTTGCGTCAGGGCAAGAGGTCAGGGACCAGACAGCTCCGGCCGCGCGATCGCTCCGGGCGGAGTTCAGGCAGGGGTTCGGCACCACCCAGGCAGTCCCCCACTCGACAGGCCACCTGCTCAAGGCGGCCTTCGCCCCAGACAACAAGCAGACGTCGGCGGCGCACCTCATCCAGGCACCGGCCCGACGGCGCTCCGGGGTTCGAACCGGTGCGTGGCATTGACCAGTTGTGGCACCTGATCGTTCCGTCGATGTCCCCCAACAGCCCACTTACACGCGCGGCGGCACAGGGGCAGTGCTGGCGGACGAGCGCCGCGCGGCAACAGCCAGGGCTCGGACGGCCGGGGCTGCACGACATATTCCGATAGACGGCAATTACGTATACTCTTCTAAATCGAGGGCCGAGGCTACGTGGAGTGACCGTACGACATCGGCTTGCGGGGCCACAGCATCCCGCTCCGGGCCTCACAGTCAGCAGTGGCTGGAACACACAGGAACACCGCGGGGCGGTACATCGGATCCGAGCGCCACGTCGATGCTGTCACTCCGCTCGCGCCTCTTCGCAGTGAGCCGACCCGAGTTCGAGCTCCCACCGCGACGCTCCACGGCGCGCGATGGCCGTGTCCTGCGGGGGCGGGATCTCTATGAAGTCGACAAGGAGGCGGTCAGAGTGCACCGACCGACGGAGGACGTGCGGATCCTGGAAGTCCCTCAGTTCCCGTCTGTGCCCGCGGCGGGTGCGGTGCTCGTGAAGTGGGGTGCCGGAGCCATCAAGATCAAGCACTCCGAGTTCGCCGAGCACACCGATGAGGCACTGCACGAATTCGGCCTCTCCGAGGAGGAGTTCGTCCCATCGAAGATCGACGGCGCAGCGATCTGCCGACCGGCCGGCCCAGTGCCGACGAACCCCTTACCCATCGCGAGGGTCGGGTGACCAGCTCCGTGGGAGCAGGTCACCCTCATCGCCGGTCGTGAGGTCCTGGGCACGCCGGCCACCATGGTCTGCCGCGGCGCCTGGCCTACGTGCCGTTCGGAATCCGTTTGCGGCTCTCTCTTCACTTTCTCAGACGGCAGCGTAGCCGCGGCTCTTTCCCGCGGCGCTGCCGATCGCTGATCGCAGCGAGTGCCGGGCACTCGCCGACACTTTGGGAAGCAGACATGACGGAGTCGGTCAGACGAGTCTTCTCCTCGCCCCGATCACGGGCATCGGTCGCACTGATCTCGACCGCGGTCCTGCTTGCAGGATGCGGAGGCGGCGCTGGCGCCACCACCACGGACAGCACCGAAATACCGACCGCGCTGGCGAGCGCGTTCCCAGGCAAGAAGGCGACCGGCGAGCCGGTCAGGATCGGCCTGATCACCAATGAGGGCGGCGCCACCACCAGCCAGCCCGAGAACAGGGAGGCCGCCGAAGCGGCCCGGAAGTACGCCAATGACAACCTCGGCGGGATCGCGGGCAGACCGATCAAGTTCGTGATCTGCAAGACCAAGGAAGAGCCGGCGACCGCACGGGACTGCGCGAACCAGATGGTCGAGCAGAAAGTCGACGCGGTCGTACTGACGAGCAGCGCCATGGGTGACTCCATGGTGCCGATCGTGACCCAGGCCGGCATTCCCTGGACGAGCGCTGTGGCCGCCAGCAACGCCGAAGCCACCAGCACCAACTCCTTCTCCTGGACGGGCGGTTTCCCGGCGACCATGACGTCGATGGCCGCGTACGCGAAGGAGAAGGGGTACAAGAAGGTTGCCGCGTTCGTGATCGACGCGCCGGCCGTGGTCAGCGGTGTCGAGGCCATCGGCAAGCCGGTCTTCACCAAGGCCGGCATCGGCCTGCAGATCGTGGCGATAGCGGCGGGCACGCCGGATGCGTCACCTCAGGTGAGTGCCGCGCTGCAGAGCAAGCCCGATGCCATCGCCGTCATCGGAGAGTCGACCGTGTGCACCTCCGTGCTCCAGGCGATGGGCACGCTCGGCGGCGACACCCCGCGGATGGCCGTCCAGTCGTGTGTGGCCCCTGAGGTCGTCGACGCCGTGGGCGCGGGCATGGACGGCACGCAGGTGTTCAGCGGCTTCGACACGGCCAGTGACGACATCGAGGCCCAGCTCTACCGACAGGTGATGAAGCAGTACAGCCCCGACACACCGACCCAGGGGTACGCGGCGGTCGGGTACCAGAGCGTGCTCGGTCTGGTGCGTGCGCTGCACAGCCTGACGGGCGAGGTCACGCCGAAGACGATCGCCGCGGCCCTGCGCTCGGCCAAGAACGTCGCGTTGCCCGCGGGCCACGGCTCCACGTTCACCTGTGACTCCTCGGCGGTACCGGGGCTGAAGGCGGCCTGCTCGGCGCAGTTGGTCACCGGCACGGTGTCCGGCGGCAAGCTGGAGAAGGTGCGGGTCATCGATCCCAGTCCGTTGTTCGCGCGGTAGTCGGAACAGCCGGAAGGGACGGTCTCGCCGATGAGCCAGTATGTCGTGTTCCTGTTGCTGGGACTGGGGAGTGGGGCGGTGTTCGGCGCGCTCGCGCTGGCGCTGGTGCTGACCTACCGCAGTTCCGGGGTGGTCAACTTCGCCACCGGGGCGCTCGCGCTGTACAGCGCGTACACCTATGCGTTCCTGCGCCAGGGTGAGCTGTTGGTGCCGATACCGGGCCTGCCGACGACGGTCGGGCTCGGTGGACCGCTCGGGCTTGTGCCGGCGATGGTGATCTCGCTGGTGCTCGCCGCGGTCCTGGGGGTGGTGTTGTACGGGCTGGTCTTCCGGCAGCTGCGGTCCGCGCCGCCGGTGGCGAAAGCCGTCGCCTCGATCGGGGTGATGCTGGTGATCCAGGCCGTGCTCGCCGCGCGGGTGGGCACCGCACAGGTGTCGGTCAAGGCCATCCTGCCGAACGACCCGGTGGAATGGGGTGGGTCGCGTATCCCCGGCGACCGGCTGTGGTTCGCGGCGGTCATCGTCGTACTGACCGTCGCGCTGGCGCTGGTGTTCCGGCTGACCCGGTTCGGCCTTGCGGCCAGGGCGGCGGCGGAATCGGAGAAGGGCGCGCTGGTCAGCGGGTTGTCGCCGGAACGGATCGCGGTGGCGAACTGGGCGCTGAGTTCAGCCATCGCCGGCCTGTCCGGCATTCTGATCGCACCGATCGTGCCCCTGGTCCCGATTTCGTACACCCTGTTCATCGTGCCGGCCCTCGCCGCGGCCCTGGTCGGCAACTTCACCGCGCTGGTCCCCGCCGTGGGAGCCGGCCTGGTCATCGGGATGCTGCAGTCGGAACTGCAGTTCCTGCAAGGGAAGTGGTCATGGCTTCCCCAGACCGGCACGGCGCAACTGGTGCCGCTGGCCGTGATCCTGGCCTACCTCGTGGTCCGCGGACGGCCACTGCCCACCCGCGGCTCCTTGATCCAGCAGGCGTTGGGCCGCGCGCCGCGGCCCGATCGCATCCTGGGCCCGGCTGTCGTGAGCACGGGCCTTGGTGTCGTCGTTCTCTTCGCCACCCACGGAAGCATCCGTGCCGCGGTGATCACCTCGCTGACGCTGGCGGTGATCTCGTTGTCGCTGGTGGTCGTCACCGGGTTCGCCGGTCAGATCTCGCTGGCCCAGCTGACCCTGGCCGGGGTCGGCGCGTTCAGCCTCAGCAAGCTGAGTGCGGGGTGGGGGATCCCCTTCCCGTTGGCGCCGCTGCTGGCGGCCGTGGTGGCGATGGTGATCGGCGTCGTGATCGGGCTTCCCGCCCTGCGGATCCGTGGCCTGCCGGCAGCCGTCGTCACGGTCGCACTGGCGGTCGCGCTGGAGGCCTTCTGGTTCCGCAACACCGAGCTCAACGGCGGCCTGGACGGCTCGAAGGTCCCCTCGCCACGCCTGTTCGGGATCGACCTCGGCATCGGTGCCGGCGAGGACTACCCGCGCATCCCGTTCGCGTTGCTGTGCCTGGTCGTGCTGTTGCTGGTCGGCCTGGGGGTGGCGTGGCTGCGCCGCAGCCGGCTCGGTGCGGCGATGCTGGCCGTGCGCGCCAACGAGCGGTCGGCCGCCGCGGCAGGGATCGACGTCGCCCGCACGAAGATCATCGCCTTCGCGATCGGAGCGTTCGTCGCCGGGCTCGGGGGTGCTCTGCTCGGCTACCAACAGACCGTCGCCGACGCCGAGATGTTCACCGCGATCGGTGGACTGGGCTTGTTCGCCACCGCGTACCTGGCAGGCATCACCTCCCTGTCCGGCGGCCTCGTGGCCGGTGTGATGGGGGCCGGAGGCCTGCTGCCCGTACTGCTGGACCGGGCCTTGTCCATGGGCGAGTGGTACGGCGTGATCATGGGCATCGGCCTGGTGCTCACCGTGATCACGAACCCGGAGGGCATCGTCGGTCCGGCGCACGAACTGATGAACAAGCTGCGGCACAGGCGCCGGTCCGCCGTCGACGCCGTCGACGACCAGGACGCCGAGCCTCTGACCGGGACGACACCGTCCGCCCGCCCGCCGGTCCCCGATCCGGGCGACGTGGTGCTCTCGGTGCGCGATGTCGGGGTGCGTTACGGCGGAGTGGTGGCGGTCGACTCGGTGTCCTTCGCCGTGCGCTCGGGCGAGATCGTCGGCGTGATCGGCCCGAACGGTGCCGGGAAGACCACCCTGCTCGACGCGATCAGCGGATACAGCCGCAGTACGGGAACGGTCGAGTTCGACGGGCGGCCGATTTCGTCGCTGAAGCCGCATCAGCGGGGCCGGGCGGGCCTCGGACGCACGTTCCAGGGCATCGAGCTCTACGAGGATCTCAGTGTGGAGGAGAACGTGCTGGTCGGGGAGGCCGCGGCCCGGCACGGCGGCGACCATGTCGGCACCGTTCAGGGGCTGGATCTGCGGAACCGCTTGTTCGAGACGCTTCACCTGAGCCGATTCCGGGCCCAGCCGGCGCGTGAACTGTCCCAGGGCAGGCGGCAGTTGGTGTCGATCGCGCGTGCACTGGCCGGGCGTCCCCGGATGCTGCTCCTCGACGAGCCCGCGGCCGGCCTGGACAGTTCCGAGAGCCGGTGGCTGGGTGACCGGCTGCGTGCCGTCCGGGCCGCCGGAGTGACGGTACTGCTGATCGACCACGACATGGGGTTGGTGCTCGACGTGTGCGATCGGATCGTCGTGCTGGACATCGGGAAGGTGATCGCGGAGGGAACCCCCGCCGAGGTCAAGGCCGATCCACGGGTCGCCACCGCTTACCTCGGTGCGACCCGGGTCGATGCGAGCCAAGTGCGTGGGGAGGTCGTCCAGTGAACGGGCAGGAACTGCTGACATGTGAGGGCGTGGACGCGGGCTACGCCAAGGGACTGCCAGTGGTGCGCGCCTTCGACCTGAAGCTCCTCCGCGGCGAGGTCACCGCCTTGTTGGGGCCCAACGGCGCCGGGAAAACCACCTTGTTGATGACGCTGGCGGGCCTGCTGCCGCGCCTGGGCGGGACGGTCGCCCTCGACGGCCGGCAGATCCGTGGTGGGCGGGCGCGTGAGGCCGCCCGGAGGGGGCTGGTCCTCGTGCCCGACGACCGGTCGCTGTTCACCCAGCTGACCGTACGGGACAACCTCACGCTCGCCCGGCGGCGTCATGGCAGCACCGTGGACCAGGCGCTCGACTTCTTTCCGGCACTGGGCAAACGTCTGAAGGTCGCGGCCGGCATGCTCTCCGGCGGGGAACAACAGATGCTGGCTCTGGGCCGGGCCATGATCCAGGACCCGCGGGTCCTGCTCATCGACGAGCTGAGCATGGGGCTGGCGCCGGTGATCGTCGAGGAGCTGCTGCCGGTCGTCCGACGGATCGCCGAAGGTACCGGCACGGCGGTCGTGCTGGTCGAGCAGCACGTCCGGCTGGCCCTTGAGGTGGCGGACCAGGCCGTGGTCCTGGTGCACGGCGAAACGGTGCTGAGCGGGTCCGCCGCAAGGCTCGCGGCGGACCCCGAGCTGCTGGAACGGGCCTACCTCGGCGAGCAGGCGCCGGAGAGCATGCCGGCCGCGACCGGCGATCGACCATGAGAGATCGTCCTGGGTTCCCTCGATATGAAGCGCGACACGAAGAAGGAGTGAAGGGTGGAACATGAGCAGCAGTGAGGGCGCACTTGAGGAGAAGCCGCTCGGGTGCCTGCCCGGCATCCCGAACAGCGGTAGCGGCTACGGCGGTCAGGTGATCGACCCCGAGAACGACGAGGGCACGTACTTGCACTCATACGGTGAGTGGAGTGGGACTCCCACTCGACAGCAGGCCCTGAGTTTCGCCAGGGTCCCCACCGGAAGCGTGTCGGTGTGAGGAGGCCCGGGCTCCCTCCCGGCAGCAGCCGGTCCGACGACCCGGCTCTGGGGCTGGACACCGCCGAGTCGGAGCGAATCCCGCAGGTCGAATCGTGGACCCGGTCGACGGGACCGGACGGCGAGCCCGGAGACGGGTACGGCGAAATGATCGCGCGCCTGCGCACCTTCCTGGACCATGTCGCGGCTGCGCGGCTGGACACCGGGACGGTGACCGCACTGGCGGATGACCTCGGCGCCTGGTGCGAGCGCCTCTCGGACGCGGCGGTTCCTGAACGCGAGCAGGTCTTCGGGCACCGGTACGACGTGCTGGGCCGTGGTCAGACGATGGCGCCGGCTTTCCGGGTCCACGAGGCCGATCGTTTCAGTGTCCGTGGCACGGTCCGCTTCGGCCGGTACTTCCTGGGCGGGAACGGAGCGGTCCATGGTGGTGCCGTCCCGCTTCTCTTCGACGAGGTCCTGGGGCGCCTGTCGGGCTCGGCCGGCCGCAGCCGAGCCCGCACCGCCTACCTGCACACCGATTTCCGATCGGTCACCCCGATCGGAGCAGAACTCGACGTACACGGCTGGTTCGTGAGCGAGGAAGGCCGAAAGCGCGTACTCAGGGCCGAGATTCGTCACGGTGAAGTGCTCTGTGCCGAGGCGGAGGGGCTGTTCATCGTCCTGAATCCCGGTCAGCCCTGACTTCAGGCGACGCCGGTCCTACTCCGCGGGCGACGACCGACGGCAGGGCACCGTCACCTCATCAGGCCTGAGCCTGGGGTCGGCCTCGGTCACGTCGTTCATCACCGCAACGGTCCGCTGATGGGCGGCCGCGCCGTGTCGGCCGCCCGCTTCGGCCAAAGCCGAGCGCAGTCGTCTGCGGCCGGCTCTGGTCCCTCCTGCCGTTCAACAGAGCGTGAGCGCAGCGGACTCGGACAACTCGTCGGCCTCTGATGTGTTCGACATGCCGACCGACGAGTTCTACGACACCGGTTGAGCCGTCACCGCGGCGAGCCCGGCGCAGCATCAAAAGATAATGATCAACTCTTAGAAAGTATTGACGGTCGGATCCGTCAGCGAAATAGTTCGCTTCGAAGACCTCGCGAGGCAGCGCGCGCACGGGACGCCATCGCACTCGCCGATCGCCGACCCGACCGGACGTTCGACAAAGACCGATGGCTGCGGATCAACTGTGAGGAGCCGGTATGGCGATCATGCCCATCGAGTGGGGCAAGGTGCGGGAGTACGCCAACGCGACAGCGGCGGCTCGCCCCGCCTACCTCGACGACCCGAACGCTCCGATTCCGCCGACCTTCCTGGCAACGGTGATCTATTGGAGTCGCATCGGGGACACAGTGCGCGCACCCGAGGTGGCGGAGGCGTGCGCAACGGTCGGGATCGAGCCCGATGTGCGGAATCTGCTCTCACTGGAGCAGGAGTACTTCTTCCATGGCCCGATACCGCGAGCAGGCGAGACGCTGCACAACTCCGAACGCCTGTATGACGTGCGGATCAAGCAGGGCCGTCAGGGACCGATGGTGCTGGTTCGTTTCCTGGTGTCCTTCCACGACGACCAGGGACTCCTGCGCGCCGAGTGCCGGTACACGTCCGCCTATGTGCACAAGGAGGCGTCGTGACCGAGCTCGCACAGGGTGCCCGGCTTCCGGAGCGCACGTTCGGGCCGGTCACGATGACCGACATCGTGCGCTACCAGGGCGCGAGCGGTGACATGAACCCGATGCACCACGACGACGAGCTCGCCCGGTCCGTCGGGTATCCCGCGTCCTTCAGCGCGGGGATGCTCGGTGCCGGCTGGCTCGCCGCGTACTGCACCGACCACTTCGGGGAGGAGAGCGTACGGCGCTTTCGCACGCGGTTCACGCAGGTGGTGTACCGCGGGGACCGCCTGATCGCATCGGCCGAGGTCGTGCGGCTGTTCGAGCATGACAACGAGCGACGTCTGGAGCTCGCGATCCAGCTGCGCAAGGACGACGGTGCGCTCGTGGTCGACGGCTCCGCCGAGTTCGCGCTGACGTGATGAACGCCAGGGGATCGGGCTGGTGTCGGTTCCAGAGAAAAGAGAAAGGGGAAGTCATGGGCTCCGGCCGCGAGTTGAAGACCGGGACGAGTGAACGTCCCGATCTGCCCGTCGCGTTGGTGATCGGCGGGGGTGGCATCGGCATGTCGGCAGCACGCCGCCTGGGCCAGTCCCACCGCCTCGTGCTGGCAAGCCTGTCGGCCGCCAAGAACCCGGCACGGGAGGCCGCACTGCGCGAGGACGGGATCGACGCGGTGGTGACGCAGTGCGACATCACGGAACCCGACTCGGTTGCGGAACTCGGCGAACTGGTCGCGGCACGGGGACGGCTGCGCACGGTCGCCCACGTCGCGGCACTGTCCCCGTCGATGAGTGACTGGCTCACCCTGCTCAGGGTGAACCTCGTCGGGGCGAGGCTGATCGAGCGCATGAGTCTTGAGCAGGCCGCGCCGGGCACGGCCGCGGTTTTCGTGTCCTCCTCCGCCGGGCACCTTGCCGAACCGCCGAGTCCGGAGATCACGGCCGTGCTCGACGACCCGCTGGACCCGGACTTCGTCGAGCGACTGGAGTCGCTGGTTCCCGAGCAGACGTCGCTCCAGGCCTACCGGCTCACCAAGTTCGCGATGCTCCGGATGTGCCGGAAGCGTGCGGCGGCTTGGGGGGCGAAGGGTGCCCGCATCGTCTCGATGTCGCCGGGCCCGATCGATACTCCGATGGGCGCGTTGGAGTCCGCCGGACCCAACCGTGAAGTGAAGCTGAGCATGCTGCGCCAGTCGCCGCTCGGCCGCGAGGGGACGATGATCGAGACCGCCGACGCCATCGAGTTCCTCGCGTCCGACCGGGCGTCGTACATCACCGGGACCGATCTGCTGGTCGACGGCGGCATCCTCGCGACGACCCGGTTCAGCTGAAGCCAAGCCTTGGCCGCGGAGCGGAAGCGTGCGCGACAGCACCGCTGCATCAGATTCCTGATCTGTCCACATGGGTTTCCGTTTTTGTCGAAGGCGGGCCCCCGGCGCTCCCCTCGACCTCGAGCGCCCCTGACGCGGACCCGCACCGTCAAAGGGAGATGAGAATGACCGACCAGAACGACGACCTCGGCGAAGGCCCTCTCCACGGCATCGTCGTCGTCGATCTCTCGACGACACTGCCCGGCGCTCAGGCCACGCAGTTCCTCGCGGACGCGGGAGCGGACGTCATTCTGGTCGAGCCGCCCGGGGGAAACCCACTGCGCGGGAATCCGGGCTGGCCCGGCTTGCTGCGCGGAAAGCGGAGCATCGCACTCGACCTGCACGATGACACCGATCGCGCGACGTTGGAAAGCCTTCTCACGAGGGCCGACGTCGCCGTCACCACGATGCGCCCGGCCGCCGCGGAGCGACTCGGCTTCACCGCCGAGCAGTTGGCGGCTCGGTACCCACGACTGGTAGCGGCTCTCATCACTGGCTGGGGGACCCGCGGACCGTGGTCCCACCGCAAGGGCTACGAGGCGCTGATCATGGCCAAGAGCGGCGTTCTCCACTCCAAGCACCAACTCACCGCCGGACCGGATCCCGCCTACGTCACGACTCCTTACGCGTCGTTCGCGGCAGCGCAGGCAGCGGTCCAGGGCATCCTTGCCGCGCTGCTGGAACGGGAGGAGAGCGGCCTGGGCCAGGTGGTGGAGGCCGATCTGGTGACCGGAGTCGGAGCGTACGACCCGTACAACTGGTTCTACGAGCTGGTGCTCGGCCGCTACCCGGAGGCGTTCCAGCCGACGGGTGCGGCCTACGACGACCAGGGGCGGCCGCAGACCAAGCTGCTGTACGCGATGCTCATCGCCGCGACGGCGGACGGCACTTGGCTGCAGTTCGCGCAGACGGCGCCGCGGCTCATGCAGGCCTGGCTGGACGAGCTCGGCCTGAGCGCCGAGCTCGCCGATCCGAAGTGGGAAGGCTTTCCGATGCTTCCGACGCCCGAGCTCCGGTTCGAGTGGTGGAACAAGATGATCTCGAAGGTCGGGAAGCGGACGCTACAGGAGTGGGAAGAGACGTTCGCCGGCAATCCGGACGTCTTCGGCGAGCAGTTCCGTTCACCGGACGAGGCGCTCGACCATCCCCAGCTGGTGCACGAGGGCCGCGTGGCCGTGGTCGACGATCCGGACCTCGGCCCGGTACGCCAGCCGTCGACCCTGGTCCACGCGGCCGGACGCCCGCTCACCAGGATCCGGCGCGCCCCTCGCCTCGGCGAGCACACCCGGGAGCTGCGACAACTGGCGGCCGGCGAGCCGACGGTGAAGGCCCCGAGCGGAAGTCCCCTGAACGCCGGGGAACCGCACGGCCACTCGGGGCTCCCCCTCGCCGGTGTGACGGTACTCGAACTCGGTCTGATGTACGCCGGACCGTACGGCGCCACCCTCCTCGCCGATCTCGGCGCGCGGGTCATCAAGGTCGAACCTCTCGACGGCGACCTGATTCGCGGCATCATGGCGTTCCCCGAGGCGGGGGGCGCGAAGGCGCTCCAGGGGAAGGAGAGCATCGCCGTGGACCTCCGGTCCCCCGAAGGGCTGGAGATCCTGCGCGAGTTGGTCAAGCAGGTCGACGTGGTGCTCCAGTGCTACCGGGCGGGCGCCGCCGCCCGGATCGGCGCCGACGAGGCCGCGCTGAAGTCGGTCAACCCGGATCTGGTCTACGTGAACGCCCCCGGCTACGGGATCGACGGCCCGTACGGATCCAAGCCCGCCTACGCACCGTCCATCGGCGCGGCATCGGGAGTCTCCGTGACCGACGCGCAGGTGGTCGGCCGTCCCACGGAGGATCGCGACCAGCTGCTGGATCAGGCCCGCAAACTGTACGCCGGCGGAACGGTCCCGGCGGCCCAGGCCGACGGGATGGCCGCCCTCGGCGTGGGCTCGACCCTGCTCCTCGGGATCTACGCGAAGCGTCGCGGGATCGAACTGAACGACATCGTCGCCACGATGCTCGGCACGGGCACCCAGGCACTGATCGCCCACAACACCAGCTATGAGGGACGTCCCGCGCATCCTCGTGTCGACGCCGATTTCCGAGGTCTCAGTGCCCTCTACCGGATGTATGCCGCATCCGACGGCTGGCTGTTCCTCGCCGCGCCGGCGGAACGGGACTGGGCCGCGCTGACCGCCGCTCTTGGCGACCCCGGCGACCTCGCCGACGAGCGGTTCGCCACGGGCCGGGCGCGTGCCGCCGACGACGACGCGCTCGCGGACGTACTCACCAAGATCTTCGCCACCCGGACGAAGGCCGAGTGGGAGGCCGATCTCACGGCGAAGGACGTCGGCTGCGTCGCGGTCACCCAGGCACCGGCCGAACGGCACATGCAGAGCGACGAGTTCTACGACGCGGGCTACGCGGTCGACGCGTACAGCCCGATCTTCGACGAGCACCGTCGCCTCGCCCCGCTGAACCGCTTCTCCCGGTCGACGACCAAGGCGGAGGGAGGCTGCACCCTGGGCCAGCACACCGACACCCTGCTGCGCGCGATCGGGTACGACGAAGCCCGAATCGCCGATCTCCGCGACGCGGGAGTCGTGCGTTGACGTCACGTGACGGTCGGAGGCGAGGGGTGATGGGGCTCGACGTGCCGTCGGTACCGGCGCCCTGCGGAGCGGGGACCTCGGCTCCCCCTCGTCGTCCGGGATCGATACGGCGCACCAGCACGATCGACGCCACCTGGCCCGACGGGATGGGAGGCGAGACGATCCTCGACGGCCGTGCGCGTGATCTGGTGACGTCGCCGAACGGCACGGCCTCCGTCGTCGCCGGGGCTCGGATGCGGGTCGTCCTCGACTCCCGGCGGCTGATCGCGGAGATCGCCACGACGCCCGAACGCCCCCTGCTCGACGGCCTCGTCGGCCAGTCAGGCATGGGCGGACACCGCGGGCGTCTGGCCGAGGTGGCGGCGGCGGACGTCTCCGCTGCGACGCCGCTCCATCTGCTGCTCGACGACCTTCCCGGTGCCACGCTGGTGTCCGGATCGGCGTTCCGGCCGTGGTACGGGATGGAGCGCTACCTGGCGGGCAAGGAGGAGGTTCGGCGCAGAGTCATGACCGGGGTGTGCACCGGATACCAGGAGGGATCGAGCGCGCTGGCGCCCGACGGCACGCTCCGGTGGGAGCAGCACCGGGAACGGGCCGTCGGCATCGACGACCTCGACGACGACTCGGCCTGGCATGAGCTCGTCGACCATCATGAGGTCTCCATGCGTCGTGCCCGTCGCCTGGACCTGTGGGTGAGTGGTCCCACCGTCCAGGTCGACGCGTTCTTCCAGGACTCCTCGACCCTCCCGGAGGGAGGCAGGCAGTCGATCCACGAGTACGCCCTGACCGCGGAAGCGGATGCGGCCGGCTTCGTCCTGCGGTCGGTCGAGCCGACCCCCCGGGTGCTTCCCTACCGCGAGTGCCCGCTCGCCGTCCCGAACACGACTGACCTCATCGGCCGCCCGCTCGGGGAACTTCGTCCGATGGTCCTCAGCGTGCTGGCCGGCGTCGCCGGCTGCACCCACCTCAACGACATGCTGCGCTCTCTCGCCGACGCACCGGCCCTGGCCTCGGCGCTCGGAGCCCTCTCCGACCGGTGACGGTAAAGAGGGTGACGGTAAGGGGACTGACGCACGCCGTAGGATTCACGGCATGGGGACGGCCAACGACGACAGCGGCGCCGAGGCGGGCAGCCATATCGACCGTCGGCGCAGCAAGGCTCGGAAACGTCCCAGCGAGACGTATCTGCGCAGGCGGGCAGAGCTCGAGTTCGCGGCCACAACGGTCATGCGCCGCAAGGGGTTTCACGACATGACGCTGCGCGACGTCGCCGAGGAGCTCGGGGCGGATCGCGCCAGCATCTACTACTACGTCGCGGGGAAGGATGAGCTGCTCGCGGACATGGTGCACCGCGCTCTCATCGAGAGCGACGAGGACCTGACGAAGGTGTCGCGGTCCGAGCAGTCAGCGGCTGACAAGCTGCGGGCCGGAATCAGTGTGCTGATGAAGCACTACGACCGCCACTTCCCCTACCTCTACATCTGGGTCCACGAGGACCTGTCCCGGTTCGAGGGCATCAAGCAGAGCGATCTGGATCCGATCATCGATCTGTCCCAGCGCCAGTTCGAGTTCATCGAGGGTTTCGTCCAGGAAGCGGTCGAGTCCGGCGAGTTCACGACCAAGCTTCCCTTGGGGGTCGTCGCGCAATCGATCATCGGCCTTGTCGCGTGGACCTTCCGCTGGTACGAGCCGGGTCGGACACTCTCGGCCCAGGATCTCGCCGACGGCCTGGCGGACATCGCGCTCTCCGGACTTGTCAGCCGGCCGACTCCGTGATCGACGGCGGCCGCCAGGGCGGGGACACGGGAAGTACGTCGACAGTGCCTCGGCTCTCCTCGAAGGTGACCCCCACCTGATCGAGGACGGGTTGAAGCTGTTGCGCGGCCCATGCCTTCCGCTCGAAGAGCACCTCGGTCGGAAAGTTCCCTTTCGCAGGCTCGTAGTCGCGCAACAACGCCCGTGCCACCGAGGAGAGATGCAGCTCGGTGACACCGTCGGCCATCCCCTCGTGCAAGGCGAGCGCCATGTACTGGCCGAACCGCATCACGTTGGACACGCCGATGGAACCGTGCAGGTGAACGGCGCGGACGGTGACGTCCTGCGCGATTTTGGCCATGGCCGCCTTCACGGCGGAGATCATCTTGCGGCCTTCACGACCGTGCTCGGCGCGTTGGTCGAACATCCACGCCGTGTACAGAACGAGCAGCCGAAATTGTTGATACTCAATGAAGCTTCGCGCCAGGTCATGCTGAACGGCTTGCTTCTGCGCGATCACCTCGCCGTACGACTCCCGGCTGAGAGCGCGCTCCCCCATGAGGTCGAGCATGTGCTTGACGTGGCCCACCGTGCGCTGGGCGTGGTGCAGTCGTCCGCCGCCGAGCCGTGACTGCGCGACCTTGAAGCCCTCGCCGACCGGGCCGAGGCGCGCGGCGTCCGGTACGCGCACTCCGTTGAAACGGAGCCAAGGGTGCCCACCGCCACCTGGACTGTCCCCCCAGAGTCCGATGTTGCGCACCACCTCGAACCCGGGCGCGTCGGTGGGAACGATGAACATGGTCGCGCGGCTGTGCGGCGGCGCATCCGGATCCGTCACACACATGACGATCATGAAGGCGGCGTGGTTGGCATTGGAGGCGAACCACTTCTCGCCCGTGATGACCCAGTCGTCGCCGTCACGAACGGCCCGGGTACGGAAGTTGGTGGGATCAGAGCCGCCCTGCGGTTCGGTCATCGCGTAGCAGGAGAAGACTTCGTTGGCCAGCAGGGGCTCCAGATAGGACCGCTTCTGCTCGTCGGTGCCGAACATCGCGAGGATCTCGGAGTTGCCGCTGTCGGGTCCCTGGCACCCAAAGACGACCGGCCCGAACGCCGAGCCGCCGAAATGCTCGTTGATGTAGGTGAGTTTGACGGCCCCGAACCCCTGCCCGCCGAGATGAGGCGGCAGATGAGCCGCCCACATCCCCTGGGCCTTCACCTCGTCCTGCAGATGCCTGACGACCTTGCGGAGGGCCCGGTTGCCGACATCGTAGGCAGCGTCGATGTCGTAGTCGTAGACGTACTCCAGTGGGCGGATGCGGTTCGCCACGAAGTCCGACATCCAGTCCAGCTTTTTCTGGAACTCCGCATCGATCGAGAAGTCGACCATGTCTTCCTTTCGGCGGCGCACGGGGTACGGCGCGTCGCGCCTGCGAGCGAGTGGACCGGGCGAACGGCCGTTGCCAGCCAACTCTGATTGAGGATACTGTTCTCGTCAACGCCGCGTTGATAGATATCCATCACGCCGGAGGTTTCTGGGATCATGACCGTCGATGGAAGCGGTACCCACGTCGGAGACTCGGTCGATGACGCTCTCGACCGAGAGCATCTCGCCACCTGGCTGGTCGAGCAGTCCCTTGTGGACCGTCCCGAGGTGCTGGTCGTCGATCCGATCGGTGGTGGCAACCAGAACATCGTGGCAAGGCTGGGAGGCGGGGCGCAGCGGATGATCCTGCGGCGCCCACCGCGAGTCGTCCCGGACGGCCGCAACAGCGCGATGGAACGCGAGTTCCGGCTGCTGACCGCGCTCGAGGGCACCGATGTCCCACACGCCACGCCGTTGGCGATCTGCACGGACCACGACGTTCTCGGCGCCACGTTCTACGTGATGTCCGAGGTCGATGGCTGGTCCCCGGCCGCCTCGATGTCCTGGCCGGAGCCATTCGCGGCCGAACACGGCGTCACCCCTCGCCGGCAGCTTGCATGCGAACTCGTCCGCGGTCTCGCGACCCTCTCGGCGGTCGATTGGCAGGCACGCGGGCTCACGGGCTTCGGCAAGCCGGACGGCTTCCATGAGCGGCAGGTCGATCGGTGGACCGCGCACTGGGACAGGTTCCGCTTCCGCGACATCCCTGGCCTTGCCGAAGCGGGCGGGTGGCTGCGCGAGAACATCCCCTCCCAGTGGTCCCCCGGCATCATGCACGGTGACTACTCGTTCCTGAACGTCATGTTCCGACATGGCCCCGAGTCGGCCCTCGCCGCCATCGTCGACTGGGAGATGGCGACGGTGGGTGATCCCGTCCTCGATCTCGCCTGGCTGATGAGGCAGTGGCCGGCACGCGTCGAGGACGTCCACAGCAGGTACGTCGACTACACGGGGATGCCGCTCAGAGACGAGATGGTCGACATCTACCGCGAGTTGACCGGGAACCCGCTCGACCATTACCGGTACTACGAGGTGCTCGCGAACTTCAAACTCGCCATCGTCCTCGAAGGCGGCTACGCCCGCTATCTGAAGGGTGAAGTCACCAATCCGAAGGTCGCGCACTACAACGACTCGATCCTCGATGCGGGACGAGTCGCGGCGCAACTCGTCGCCGGAGCGTAGGCGCGCAGGTGGCCTCGTCGTGCAGAACGGTGTGAACCACGAACGGCGCGTCCCGAGCACAGCCGTAGCGATCGGAGCGGGCCGGCCCGCGTCAGCGGGCACCACCATCACCAGGGCGGAGGTATCGGCGTGAGCGAGACGGTGCTCGTCGCGGACGTCGGCTCGGTCCGCATCCTCACGATGAACCGACCCGAGGCGCGCAACGCGCTCGGCGGCGAGTTGATCAGCGCCCTGTACACAGGGCTGGTCGACTCGGACTCCGATCCCGAAGTGCGAGCGGTGGTGCTGACCGGCGTCGACCCGGCGTTCTGCGCCGGCGTGGATCTCAAGCAGGCTGCTCGCGAAGGGGAGGCCTACTTCCGCAGGCATCGCGAGGAACCATGCGTTCAGCAGGTGGCGCGGATGACGACTCCGGTCATCGGCGCGATCAACGGCGCGACGTTCACGGGCGGGCTGGAGATCGCGCTCGGGTGTGACTTCCTGGTCGCCTCTGAACGTGCGGTCTTCGCGGACACTCATGCCCGTGTCGGAGTACTGCCCGGCGGCGGGATGACCGCACGCCTGCCGGGTGTCGTCGGGCAGGCGTGGGCGCGACGCATGTCGTTCACCGGAGAGGTGATCGGCGCGGCCGAAGCCCTGCGCATCGGGCTGGTCACCGAAGTCGTCGCGCACGATGCGCTTCTCGACCGTGCTATCGAGCTCGCCACTGCCGTCACCGAGGTACCGCACGAGACGATGCGCACGATGAAGCGCATCTACCGAGAGGGCGGCGAGCCCACGATCGGGGCGGCGCTCGCGGTCGAGCAGGCGATCTCGGAGGCCCACCGGCCGGACCTCGGCATGCTCGAAGACCGGCGCCGCGCGGTGACGGCCCGCAACCGGGATCAACTGTAGGACCGGGGCTGCCCCCGCTCGTCCGGCTCACGACGGAGGACCGCCACAGGACTTCCACCGCGCACGCGAGACCGGGAACACCACGAACCGGGTCGTCGGAAAGGAGAAGACACCGTGCAGGTGGACGGAAGGCTCACAGGCGGGCTTGCGGACGCGCGCGCCGGCGCATCGGCCCTGGAGGATCTCGGTTACGACTCCGTGCTGGTCCCGGAGGTGGCACACGATGGGCTCCTCCCGGTCGCGCTGGCGGCCGACGGTACGAGCCGGATCACCCTGGGAACGTCCATCCTCGTGGCGTTCGCCCGCAGCCCGATGAGTACCGCGATGGCGGCTTGGGATCTGCAACGGTTCTCCGGAGGTCGGCTGCAACTCGGTCTGGGCTCCCAGGTACGCCCTCACATCGAGCGCAGGTTCGCGATGCCCTGGTCCCGGCCGGCCGAGCGGATGAGCGAGTATGTCAGCGCACTGCACGCCATATGGCAGGCATGGCAGGAGGGGACTCCGCTGGACTTCCGCGGTGACTTCACCCAGCACACCCTCATGCCGCCGAGGTTCGATCCGGGCCCCCTCGACGTGCCGCCGCCGGCTGTGTTCGTCGCGGCGGTCGGGCCACGCATGACCGAGGCCACCGCCCAGGTCGCCGATGGGCTCATCCTGCACAGCTTCACCACCGCGCGGTACGTGCGGGAGGTGACACAGCCCGCCATCGACCGCGGGCTCGCCGCCCGAGGCCGAGACAGGAGCAGCTTCGAGGTACGAGCGAGCCCGTTCGTGGTCACGGATCCGGACGGACCCGGACGGGATCAAGCGATCGCCGCGGTCCGTGACCAGATCGCCTTCTACGCATCCACCCCGTCGTACCGCCCGGTGCTCGAACTGCACGGCTGGGGCGACCTGCAGACCGAGCTGTCAGCACTGTCGCGGCAGGGCCGATGGGCCGAGATGGGTGCACTCATCGACGACGAGGTGTTCGGCGCCTTTGTGGTCGTCGCCGAGCCGGAGGGGCTCGGCGAGGCCATGCGTCAGCACATCGGCAGCTACGCCGACCGGGTCGGGCTCACCCTCCCGCAGGGGTGCGACCCCGACTGGCACGCGGGCGTGGTCCGCTCGTTGAAGGAAACCGCCGCGGCTCCTTGCAGTTCGCCGCCGGACGTCTCGTAGGGTCGTCATCCCTTGCGGTTCCTCGTGCGGGCCTCCGCCTCCATGAGGTCGGACGTCGCCGGTGAGACGGGCGCGGTCAGCATGCCCACCCATCCGTCGATGTAGTTGTTGAGCTGCGCCTCGCTGATCCTGTGCCGGCTCCGCGCGTGATCACCGAGGAGGTTGAGCACGCTGTTGTAGAGCTGCACCTCACGACCGCGCCGTGCTCGATCGGGCAGATCGCCGAGCAGATCGGGCACCAGTTCCTTGAGAACGTCGGTGGCGTCCTCGATCTGCCTCGGCCAGTACTCCGCGTCCGCGCTCGCCGGGGCCAGCCTGGCCAGGAACGGTACGAACATCTCGCCGGCCTCGATGCTCTCGACCAGCGGGCGGACGATCAGCCGCACTGCCGCCAGGGGGTCGTCGGACACGCCGTCGGCCCGGGCTTCCTCGAGCAGCACGGCTCGGCGCGCGTCGATGGTCCGGTAGCGGAAGGCGATCAACTCCCGGACCAGGCCCGCCTTCGAGCCGAAGTGGTACGTGATGACCGACGAGTTCGACTGACCCGCCTCCACCTGGATCTCCCGCAAGGTCACGCCCTCGACCCCCCGCACGGCGAAGAGCCTCTCCGCGGTCGTCATCAACAGCTCGCGGGTCGCCTCCCCCGTCGTGTGCCGGCGTCTGCGGCCGGCGGCCTTCGCGTCTACTGCCATGGTCCTCGTCCTCGTCCCCGTTCGAGTCGGGAGAGCTAGCTGACGCCCATGTTCGTAGACGTCGCGCAGCCAGTGCAACGTCAAAACTAATGGAGAAGTCTTAGAAAGTATGGACAGTGGGCCCCGTCGGTGGAACAGTTCGATGCGAGGACCTGGCAACGCAGGCCACACACCTCCCCACTTCCGGAGGGCTACTCACGATGCCGAAGATCTGGACCAATTCCGGTGACTCACACTTCCTGGAGCCGAGCGATCTCTGGGAGGAGCGGTTGCCCAAGCGGCTCGCCGACCTGACGCCGAAGTCCGAGAAGGACCCGGACGGGGAGTACGAGACGGTGCACGTCGACGGTCAGTCGTTCCGTCGGAAGCTGCCGACCTCGGTGGCCAGGGAGTTCCTGGAGGAGAGCCGGAAGGCGCAGGGCATCCGCGATGCGCGGGCGCGTCTGCACGACCTCGACCAGGAAGGTGTCTGGGGTGAGGTGATCTTCCCCTCGCTGGGGATGTGGGCCTCGACCTTCCGGACACCCGAGCTGCTCAAGGCCTGCATGCGGGCCAGCAACGAGTGGGCGCTCGAGGAGATCGCAGCCGTCTCGGACCGCTACGTGGTCACCGCCCAGGTGTCGACGCTGGTGGTGCAGGACGCGATCTCCGAGCTCGAATGGGCGGCCGAGCAGGGCTTCCGGGCGGTCTTTCTGCCCACTACTCCGCACCCCAGTGCCCCGGACTGGCACCGAGCGGAGTGGGAGCCGTTCTGGGATGCCGCGGATCGTGCGCGGATGGTCCTTTCCTTCCACATCGGTACCGACCCGGTGGACATGACGACCGGCGGCTCGGGTGTGGTCTACCGCGGTCCCGGCGGCGCGGTCATGAACTACGCCGAGACGACCTTCTCCGGCCAGCGTGCCGCCATGAAGCTCGTGGCCTCCGGTGCCCTCGACCGGCACCCCGATCTGAAGGTGCTGGTCTCCGAGGGCGGCGCCACCTGGGTCCCGTTCCTGGGCGACCGCATGCTGGAGGGCTACCGCCAGCACCACATGGCGGTGCGTCCCAAGCTCGAACGGGATCCCAAGGAAACCCTGATGACTCAGGTGTACGCCTCGTTCCAGCACGATGAGACGGCAGTCGCGGCGTTCGAGGCGATGGGCTACAAGAACGTGATGTTCGGCTCCGACTATCCGCACATGGAGGGCACCTTCGGGCATACGCAGGACACCCTGAAGACGCTCTTCCACGGCGTTTCGGACGAGACCCGGCTGCGGATCACACAGGGCGCGTTCTTCGAGCTCTTCCCCCATGTTCCGCCGATCCCCGCGAGCGAGGTCTGAGCCGATGCCGCAGGATTCGGGGCTGCGCGACGTCGCGATCGTCGGTGTCGGCGCCACGCCCTACTACCGGCGGGGCGAGTCCACCGGCAAGAGCATCACGCAGCTCGCCGGCGAAGCCATCCTCGCCGCCTGCTCGGACGCCGGGCTCTCGGTCGGACAGATCGACGGCTTCGCCTATTACTCGGGGGCCGGCGCCGGGTACGGCGACAAGATGGAGTCCGCCGACTTCATGGAGACCCTCGGTATCCCCGAGATCCGTTTCTCGGCCTCGCTCACGAACGGTGGCGGCGGCTCCGCGGGGGCGATCGGCCTCGCGCGCGCGGCCATTGTCGCCGGCGACGCGTCTGTCGTCGTCACGGTCATGGCGCTGCAGCAGCAGAAGCAGCGCCTCGGCACGGTGATAGCGGCCAAGCCGGTGAACCCGATCAGCTCTTTCCTGCAGCCGTCCGGACTGGCAGGCCCGGGCCATCTGATGTCGGTACTGGCGCGACGTCACATGCATCAATACGGCACCACCAGGGACGCGTTCGCCGAGATCGCCATCTCCACCCGCCAGAACGCGCTGAACCGCCCCAAGGCGATTCAGAAGACGCCTCTGACGCGCGAGGAGTACTTCAGCGGCCGCATGATCGCCGAGCCGCTGTGCGTGTACGACTTCTGCCTGGAGACGGAGGGAGCGGTGGCGGTGATCACGACCTCGGTCGATCGCGCCCGCGATCTGCGGCAGAAGCCGGTGCCCGTGGTGGCCGTCGCGCACGGCGGCACCCGGGACTGGGGCCGCGCGTTCTCGTGGTACGGCATGCCGGACGACACCTTCACCTCGTCCGGCCACAAGCCGATCGCCGGACACCTGTACAAGCAGTCGGGAATCACACCGCAGGACATCGATGTGGCGCTGATCTACGACCACTTCACCCCGATGGTGCTGATGCAGCTGGAGGACTACGGCTTCTGCGACAAGGGTGACGGCGGCCCCTTCGTCGAGAGCGGCGCGATCCGGTACTCCCCCAGAAGGAAGCCGGGGACCGTCGCGGTGAACCCTCATGGCGGACAGCTCTCCGAGGCGTACGTCATCGGCATGACCCAGATCGTCGAGGGTGTCGAGCAGATGCGCGGCACCGCGATCAACCAGGTCGCCGACGCCGAGTTCGCGCTGTGCACCGGCGGGCCGGCCAGTCTGCCGGTCAGCGGCCTGATCCTGGGACGTGACCGATGAGCGCGGCGCGCCTCGCGACGGCCCTCCCGTCGCACATCGTCCGGATCGCGATGGACACCGTGACCGAGCCGTTCTGGCAGGCCGCGAAGCAGCGGCAGCTGGTGGTGCCGAAGTGCGGCGACTGCGGAACCTTCCGGCTGCCTCCCACCCCGTTCTGCCCGGAGTGCCAGTCCACCTCGGTGGACTGGCCCCAGCTGTCCGGTCGCGCGACTGTCTACAGCTTCGCCGTGGTGCACGGCTACCCCGGGCTGCCGGAGCTGACCCTGGTCCCGGCTGTGGTCGAACTGCCGGACGCACCTGGGGCGAGGCTGGTCACCAATGTGATCGGCGTCGAACCGGAGAACGTACGGATCGGCATGGAGCTGACCGTCGACTTCCATCCCATTACCGATGGCTGGCTGCTACCCGTGTTCCGCGTGGCCGCCGATGCCGACGCCGAGAAGGAGTGAGGCATGGGTGATGACTACGAGAGTGCGCTGGAGGAGAAGCCGCTCGAGTTCCTGGCGAGCGTGGCGAACACCGGGGGTTCCTGTGATGGCCAGGCGATCATTCCCGACGGTGACCGTTATCGGTGCTGGTGTTCCTGTGGCCAGTGGAACGTCGAGGCGTCAAGTCAGGTGGAGGGATTGCGCCTTGCCCGGCTCCACACATCGACGGCTGGGATGCCGTGATGGGCGTGATCCTCTTCGTCCGGCACGGCCAGGCATCGGTGGGCGCGGCAGACTACGACGTGCTCTCCGGCACCGGCGAACTCCAGTCCGAGATGCTCGGGACGGAATTCCGTCGGCGCGGTGTCTCCGCCACACGGATTCTGACCGGCCGTCTCAAACGCCAGCAGGACACCGCCCGTTGCACACGTCTCGCGTCACAGTGGTCGACATCCGTGGAAGTCGACGAAGCATGGAACGAGTTCGACCACGAAGACGTTCTCGCGTCGCATCGCAAGGTGGACACCCCTGATTCCGAACCGCTCGATCAGGCAATTCCCCGATGGTCCTCGGGACTGCACGACCATGAGTACGCGGAGCCCTTTCCCGCCTTCACGAGCCGAGTGGACAGTGCGTTGGGAAAAGTGGCCGCCGAATTGGCCTCGGGGGAAAGCGCAGTCGTCTTCACCAGCGCCGGAGTGATCGGCTGGATCGCCGCATCGCTGCTGGGAGGAGGAGAGCGGCAGTGGCTCGCGCTCAACCGAGTAGCGGTGAACAGCGGAGTCACGAGAGTCGTCGTCGGAAGCCGAGGCAGCACACTCGTCACCTTCAATGAGTATTCCCACCTGTCCTCTCAACTCGTCACCTACAGATAGGGATTGCCATGGAGCCAGGCAGGAAGGTCGCCTTCATCACCGGTGTCGCCCGCGGTCAGGGCCGCGCGCACGCGGTGAAACTCGCATCGCAGGGCATGGACATCATCGGTCTCGACATCTGCGAGAACATCGAGTCGATGGACTACCCGAACGCGACCGAGGACGACCTCCGGGCGACCGTCAAGGCCGTCGAAGAGGCCGGTGGGGCGATCGTCGCCGAGAAGGGCGACGTGCGCAGTTATGACGATCTGCGCCGGGTACTGGACCACGGCGTCGAGCGCTTCGGCCGGGTCGATGTCCTGATCGCGAACGCCGGCATCATCCGGCTCTCCCCGGGCGGCGACCGCGACCGCACCTGGACCGACATCCTCGATGTGAACCTGACGGGCGTATGGCGCACCATCGAGGTGGTGCTGCCGGCGATCCGTGACGGGGAGCGCGGCGGGTCGGTCGTCATCACGAGTTCCGTGGCCGGGATCAAGGGTGTCGCGAACGACAAGGCAGGAGGCCAGGCCTACACAGCGGCAAAGAGGGGCCTGGTCGGCCTCATGCAGGTACTCGCCAACGAGTACGCCGGCGAGAGGATTCGGTTCAACACCATTCACCCCACCGGCGTGGTGTCGGGCATGACGCAGAACCCGGCCATGGAGGCACTCCACGCGCAGGCCGCCAAAGGCGAGAAGAACCCGATCAGCCAGATGCGGAACGCCCTCCCGATCGACATTCTCCAGGCCGAGGACATCGCCAACGCCGTCGCGTGGCTGGTGTCCGATCAAGCCGCTTACATCACCGGCGTCCAACTCCCGCTCGACGCCGGATTCGCCATCCGCTGACAGCGCGAACACCGGTTGCTGTGCGGCTCCGCACCTCGGCAACACCATCACCCCTGGTCAAGAGTTCTCCGAGAGGCACCCATGACCGTAACCGCTCCACAAGTCCGGCTTCGCTACGGCGACAAGATCCTCGATTCCGGGTCCGGCGGTGTCTTCGAACACCGCAATCCGTACACGGGCGAGGTACAGGCGGCGATCCCGTTGGCCGGCGCCGCCGAGATCAACGAGGCCGTCGAGCTGGCGGCCGCGCAGGCAGAGGCCTGGCGCCGCTGGACGCCGGAGGCGCGGCGCGACGTACTGACACGTTTCGCCGAACTGCTGGACGAGCACCGTCAGGAGTTCGTCGACCTCCAGGCGCTCGACGGCGGCACTCCGACGCACTTCGGTCTGCGGATCGTCGACAACTCGATCAACTGGACGCGCTACTACGCCGGGTGGTGCGACAAGCTGTCCGGCGAGCTGATCTCCACGCTCGACACCCGCGGGTACTTCTCCTACACGACACCCGAGCCGTACGGCGTCGTCGGCATCATCGTCACCTGGAACGGCCCCGTCGTCTCGCTGGGGATGAAGGTCATACCGGCGCTCGCCGCGGGGAACTGCGTGGTCGTCAAGCCGTCGGAGTTCACCCCCTTCGCGCCGCACCTGTACGGGCAGTTGCTGCGGGAGGCCGGTGTGCCGGACGGCGTGTGCAGCATCCTCAGCGGCGGTGCGGAGGCAGGAGAGGCTCTGGTTCGCCACCCCAAGGTGGAGAAGGTGAGTTTCACCGGCGGACCCGTGGCGGCCCGCAGGATCATGCACTCCTGTGCCGAACAACTCAAGCCCGCGGTACTCGAGTTGGGCGGGAAGACGGGCAGCATCGTCTTCCCGGACGCCGGCGACCTGGAGTCGGTGGCAAGCCGCGCCGTGCGGGACAGTATCGGCGTGCTGGCGGGCCAGGGCTGTGTGGTGCCGACCCGGCTGCTCGTACACGAGGACATCTACGAAGAGATGGTCAAGCGTGTCACCGCGGTCGCCGCGACGTACAAGATGGGTGATCCGTTCGATCCCGGGGTCAAGGTGGGGCCGCTCATCAACGCCGCCGCCGTCGAGCGGGTCTGCGGGATGCTCGACCGCGCCAGGCGGGACAACGCCGGCCGGATCACTCTCGGCGGCAACCGGGCCGGTGGTGACCTCGCCGACAAGAACTTCGTCGAGCCCACGGTCATCGTCGACGTCGACCCCGACCACGAGATCGCACAGACGGAGGTCTTCGGTCCCGTACTGCTGGTCTTCAAGTTCTCGACCGAGGACGAGGCGGTCGCACTCGCCAACAGCACGCCGTACGGGCTCGGCGCCAACATCCAGTCGACGAACCTGACCCGCGTCCACCGGGTGGCCGAGCGCCTGAAGGCCGGTGGTGTCTACGTCAACGGTGCGCGGCAGAACCTCCCGTACACGCCCTTCGGCGGTCTCGGAATCAGCGGTTACGGCAAAGAAGGCGGACGAGCGGGCATCGACGAGTTCCTGCGCTACAAGACCGTGTCGATCATCGAGCCGGAGTGACGGCGTGTGGTCCGCGGCGCGTTGCTGATCCGGGGCTGGTCCGTCCCATGGTGGAGCGGGCTGCACCATGGGTCCGGGAGGACGGTCCCTCGTGGCGGCGGGCGGGCGACGGGATCGTGGTGGACAGAGATCGAAAGAGACCCACGCGTCCCCCAGCCCGAAGGAAGAAACCCGTGAAGTCGCTGCTCGCCACCGTGAAGTCGGTCGTCGCCAACCTGCTGCTCTGGTCGTTCTTCGTGGGCGGCCTCGTCGCGAGCACCGCCTCCG
>NZ_JOEY01000055.1 GCF_000718165.1 Streptomyces fulvoviolaceus
GGCCTCGGCGGGGGTGATCCGGGCCCGGCGGGCGCGCAGGAAACGCCCCAGCTCGGTACCCCCGCTCTGCTGCTCACGTGTCATGTCTTCGAGTGTGCGAGCGCCGGTGACCTGGGCGGTAGGGGCGTGGGGGGCCCTGTCACGCCCCGGAACACGGCGCCCCGGCACAGCACGGTCTGCCACGCGGTGCGCCGGCGCGGCAGGCTGGTTCGTGCGCTCGCGTCCGACCGGATGTGCGCCGGTTCCGGCGGGGCGCGCCCGCCGCAGGCCGGCGGCCGCGCTGCTCAGCTTCTTCGTGATGTCTTCGTCATCGCCCCTTCGCCCCTCGCCTGAACCGGGCGGAGTACGCCGACCGCGTCGGACCCGACCACCACGCGACCCGCGTGCTCCCCTACCTACGCCTTCTCTGCCCACGCCCCGCTGCCCACGCCCCCTCAGTCGCCCAGGAGAACCCCTTGCTCGGACTCGAACTCGTCGTCGTCCTCGGCCTGGCGGTGCTCCTGGGCAACGCCGTGGGCGACCGCTTCCGCATCGCCCCGCCCGTCGTCCTGCTGGTCATCGGCGCGCTGCTCGGCTTCGTCCCCGCACTGCGCGAGGTCCACCTGCCGCCGGAAGCGGTCCTGCTGCTGTTCCTCCCCGTGCTCCTGTACTGGGAGAGCCTGACCACGTCCCTGCGGGAGATCCGCCAGAACCTGCGCGGCATCGTGCTGCTGAGCACCACGCTGGTCATCGCCACGGCCGGCGCGGTCGCGACCGTGGCACACGCGCTGGGCCTGGGCTGGGGCCCCGCGTGGGTCCTGGGCGCGGCCGTCGCACCCACCGACGCGACGGCGGTCGGGGTGCTGGCTAAGGCGTTGCCGCGCCGCAACGTGACCCTGCTGCGCGCCGAGAGCCTCGTCAACGACGGTACGGCGCTGGTGGTGTTCGGGCTGGCCGTGGGGATCACGGTCGGCGAGGAGCACCTGAGCGTCCCCCACGTCGGCGGCCTGTTCCTCCTCGCCTACGGCGGCGGGGCGGCGGCCGGAGCGCTGACGGCCTGGGTCGGCATCAAGGTCCGCCGCGTCTTCGACGACCCGCTCCTGGGCAACATCGCCACCCTCCTCACCCCCTTCACCGCCTATCTCCTGGCCGAACTGATCGAAGCCTCGGGCGTGCTGGCAGTGGTCGTGGCGGGCCTGATCATGAGCCAGGCGGGGCCCCGCCTGGTGCAGGCCGCCACCCGCCGCCAGGCGGAGGCGGTCTGGTCGCTGGCCACCTTCGTCCTCAACGGCGCCCTGTTCGTCCTCGTCGGCCTCCAGGCGCAGGCCGCCGGACGCAGCCTGTCCGGTACGGACCTCACCCACGCCCTGATCGCCGTGGCCGCCGTCTCCGGGGTGGTCGTCGCGGCCCGCTTCGCCTTCCTCTTCACCGTGCCGTACCTGATCCGGCTCCTCGACCGCCGCCCGCAGCAACGCCTGCGCCGCATGAACTACCGCCACCGCGTGGTCAGTGCGCTGTGCGGCTTCCGGGGCGCTGTCTCACTCGCCGTGGCCCTGTCGGTGCCGACCGCCCTCGACTCGGGCGCGCCCTTCCCCGACCGCGACACGATCATCTTCGTCACGTCCGGCGTCATCGTCATCACGCTGGTGGTGCAGGGCCTGCTCCTGCCCGGGGTGGTGCGCTGGGCCCGCCTGCCGCACGACACCTCGGTCGAGGAGGAGCGCTTCCTCGCCGAGACCTCCGCCACCGAGGAGGCCCTCAAGGCGCTCCCCGAACTCGCCGACGACCTCAAGACCGACCCTGAGGTCACCGAGCGCCTGCGGCAGGAGTACGAGACCCACCTCCTCGTGGTCCGCGCCGGCGAGGCCGATGCCTCCGACGAGGCGGCCGTCCTCCGCCACGACCGGCACTACACCGCCCTGCGCCTCGCCCTGCTCACCCACAAACGCGCCACGGTCCTCCGTCTCCGCGACGAGCACCGGATCGACGACACCGTCCTGCGCCAGGTCCAGCGACGGCTCGACATCGAAGAGGTACGACTGTCCCGGCGCGACACGGCCGAGTGACGAGCCCCTGACCGCTGCTAGGCGCTCTGGTCGGCCACCGGCAGCTGGGCCCGTGCCGTCGGCTGCGGCCGGTCCATGTCGAGGAGCACCAGCACGTCGTACGCGAGGGCGCCCGGTTCCGCGTAGTAGAAGATCACCCGGTGGCCGCCGGTGCCGTCGAGGTCCAGGGCCTGGAAGCCGAGCGTGAAGACGCCGAACTCCGGGTGGTGGAAGGTCTTGTCGCCGGTGGTGTGGCCCTGGATGTCGTACTGCTCCCACAGCCGGGCGAAGTCCGGGCTCCTGTCGCGCAGTTCGTCGATGAGCGGGGTGAGGCCCGGGGCGTCGGGGTCGGTGCCGGCCAGCGCGCGCAGCCGGGCGACGCAGCCACGGATCTGGTTCTCCCAGTCGTCCCGGTACAGGGCGCGGGCGGCGGGGTGCAGGGCCAGCCACCGTACGACGTTGCGCTGCGCGGGAGGGGTGTCGGCCATGCCGGGCAGGAGGCGCAGGCCGGCGGGGGTGGCGGCGAGCAGCTCGTAGGTACGGCTGACGACGTGGGCGGGGTTGGGGCGCAGAGACTGGAGGAGCAGTGCGACGCCCGGGTCCACGGCCGGACGCCGACCGGCGGGACCCGGCTCCCCGGCCGCGCCGCCGGTGCCGGTGCCTCGGGCCGCGAGGATGGCCAGGCCGCGCAGATACTCGCGCTCCGCCTCGTCCAGACGCAACGCGGAGGCGAGCGCCTCGACGACGGGTGCACTGGGTCGGCGCTCCTTGCCGCGTTCGAGCCGGGTGTAGTAGTCGATGCTCACCCCGGCCAGGGTGGCGATCTCCTCACGGCGCAACCCTGGCGTACGGCGCACTCCGGTGCCGACGGGCAGGCCGACGTCGGCGGGCGTCACCCGGGTGCGGCGGGCCCGCAGGAAGCTGCCCAGCTCACTGCTGTCACCCCTGCCGCCGGTCTGCTGCGTGTGCTCCATCTCCCCAGTGTCCCCCGGGCACCGCCCGCGGGGGTGTGCCACGCCCCGGAACGCCTCGCCGCGCTCCGACGCCCGCGACGCCCGAGCGGGGCCGCGACCGGCCGGCTACGAAGATTTTGCGCACTCGCGGGGAGCGCATGAACCGCCTCCCACGACCCGCGTGATGTCATGCACACGCCTACCATCCCCCCAGGTGGGCGTCAACTCGACCAGGAGTCACGCATGTTGTGGAACCCCCTCCGTCGTGCCGGTGTCACGCTGGCGGCCGGCGCCGCCGTGCTCACCGCCGCCGCCCCCGCGAACGCCGCGAGCTACTCCGCCTTCGCCTTCTCCCGGAGCGGCGGTCAGCCCGCCGTCTACGACTTCATCAACTCGGCCACCACGTCCCTCGACATGACGATGTACGAGCTGGAGGACACCACGGCCGTCGACGACCTCATAGCCCTGGAGAACAAGGGCGTCACCGTGCGGGTGGTCCTGGACCGCCAGCACCAGTCCGCCAACGGCTCGGCCTACAGCGCCCTGACGGGCGCGGGCGTGGGAGTGGTGTGGTCGTCGTCCGCCTTCGTCTACACGCACCAGAAGACCATCACGGTGGACGGCACCAAGTCGCTGATCCTCACCGGCAACCTGACCTCCCAGTACTACGCGACCGGCCGTGACTACGGCGTGTTCGACGACGACAGCCGCGATGTCGCCTCGATCGAGAAGGTGTTCGACGCCGACTACGCCGGCACCTCGATCACGCCCACCGACGGCGACCACCTCCTCTGGTCCCCGACCGACTCCCGCGACCGCCTGCTGTCCGTGATCAACAGCGCCACCAAGACACTCGACGTCGAGGAGCTGGAGTTCAGCGACAGCGCGGTGGTCGACGCCATCGCGGCGAGAGCGAAGGCGGGCGTGACCGTACGGGTGGTCCTGGAGAGCCCCTCCGGCTACGCCGACGAGGTGTCCGAGATCGAGGCGGCCGGCGGGACCGTCGTCGGATACTCCGACCCCGACGGCTTCTACATCCACGCCAAGGCCATGGTCGCCGACTACGGCCTGTCCACCCAGGAGGTGGAGGCGGGTTCCATGAACATCAGCAGCAACTCCCTCTCCAACAACCGGGAGTTGGGCATCGTTCTCACGGGCACCGGGGTGGCCCAGTCCGTGGCCACGACCATCGAGACCACCTTCGCCGGCGACTACACGGGCGGCACCGCCGCCTAGCCCGCCGCGGATCCGGCCGCTGCCGACCGTCCCGACCGGGACCTCATCAGCGGCTGGATCCGCGTGCCGAAGGCGTCGAGTCCTTCCAGGAAGTCGTCGAAGACCAGCATGATCCCCTTCGTGCCGGGAACACCGGCGATCTCGTCGAGCATCCTCGCGACGGTCTCGTAGGAGCCGACGAGCGTGCCCATGTTGAAGTTCACGGCGCCCTCGGGCAGCACGATGGTGCGAGCGGTGGAGGAGTCGTCGGCGGTCGTGTCCGTGGCCGACTCCCCCGCCATGTACGCCAGCGCCGAGAGGTCGGCGTTGTCGTGGTAGTCCTGCCACTTCGCGCGGGCGGCCTCGTCGGTCTCGTCCGCGATGACCATGAAGAGGGACAGGGCACCCACGTCACGGCCGGTCTCCCGGGCCGCGTCCACCAGCGTGGCCGTGGTGTCCGCGAAGGCCAGCGGGGTGTTCACGCCACTGCCCAGGATGAAGTTGTAGTCGGCGTGCTCGGCGGCGAACCGCATTCCGGTGCTGCTCTGCCCGGCGGCGACGATGTCGATGTGTCCGTTCGCCGGCCGCGGGGACAGCACGCAGTCGTCCATCTCGTAGAACTCGCCCTTGAAGTCGCTGACGCCCTCGCTCCACAGCTCCTTCATCACGGTGACGTACTCGACGGCACGCGCGTAGCGGTTGCCGAAGTGCGCGTCCCCGGGCCACACGCCCATCTGCGCGTACTCGCCGGGCGCCCAGCCGGTGACGATGTTGACGCCGAACCGGCCGGGGGCGATGGAGTCGACCGTGACCGCCATGCGCGCGACGATCGCGGGCGGCAGGGCGAGGATCGGGGTGGAGGCGTACAGCTTGATCCGCTCCGTCACGGCGGCCAGGCCGGCCATCAGCGTGAACGACTCCAGGCAGTGGTCCCAGAACTCCGTCTCGCCGCCGAAGCCCTTGAGCTTGATCATCGACAGGGCGAAGTCGAGTCCGTGCTCCTCGGCCTTCTGCACGACGGCCTTGTTCAGCTCGAAGGTCGGCATGTACTGCGGAGAGCTCTTCGATATCAGCCAGCCGTTGTTGCCGATGGGGATGAAGACACCGATGTCCATGCCGCTCCTCATGATCGAAAGCCTGCCCGTGCGACGGCACGGTACACGGACAAAATTTCAACAACTCGCCCTGTTTTCCGATCCGTTGACGCATGTGAGTGACGGGAAGCCGCTGGTGAGAATCCGTGAAACAGGTTTCGGACGAAAACGTGGACGATAGGTTCCCTGCATGAACGCACGGCTCGCCCTCCTCAGCTCGGTAGCCCCCGGTGCCACGGAGAGCGAGATCTTCCGGCTGGCACTCCAGCACGCGGTGGGAGAGCTGGGCGCATTCGGCGCAGCCATGCACCTGCGTGGCCCGATGTCCGCGTTGCGCCTGGTCTCGTCCGTCGGACTCCCGACCGCCCTCACCCGCTCCTGGGAGATCGTCGACCAGGAGGGACCACTGGCCCCGGCCCGCGCCCTCCATCGGGGCAGTGGCGTATGGACACCCCTGGGTTCCCCCGGGTCCGACGCCGATGCGGCATGGCCCGGCACGGGTCTCGCCGCCCTGCCGGTGTTCGGCGGGAAGCGCAGCATCGGCGCGCTGACCGTCCTGGCGGGCGAGCACGGTGAGCCCACCCCGGAGCAGTGGGGCTTCCTGCGAGCCGTCGTCACCTGGACCGAGGAGCGCATGGCCCAGGCACCGCCGCCGTCCGGTCCCTCCCAGACGGAGCCGAGCGGTGACCGTGACCGTCTGCGGCAGGCCCTGAAGGAGGTCAGCGTCGGCTCGTGGGACTGGAACATCCAGACCGGCGACCTGATCTGGGACGAGGCCGCCCTGGAGCTCTACGGCACCAGGCCGGAGGACTACACCGGCAAGATCGAGAACTGGATGAGGATCGTCCACCCCGACGACCTGGCCCCGACCCTGGACGCGGCGGGACAGGCGATCCGCGACCACGGCGTCTACGAGGCCGAGTACCGCGTACGGCGCCTGGACGGCACGTACGGCTGGACGCTGGCCCGCGGCAGGGCGACGTACGACGAGCACGGCGAACCCCTCAGGATGATCGGCGTGGGATGGGAGAGCAACGAGTCCCGTTCCGCCCGTGACGCGCTCAGCCGGGCCCTGCGCCACATGAGCGACGGTTTCCTGGCCGTGGACTACGAGTGGCGCATCACCTTCGCCAACCTGGAAGCGGAACGCACGCTGGGCTTCTCCGAGGAGGAGCTGTTCGGGCGCATCCTGTGGGAGCTGCCCTCCGCACGGCAGGTCCCCGGACTGGAGAGCCGCTGCCGCAACGCCGCGGCCGAGGCGAGGTCCGCCGGCTTCGACGTGCACATGCCGGACTCCGGGCGCCGCTACCACCTGCGGCTGGTCCCGGGGCCCGACGGCCACACCCTCTACCTGACCGACGTCACCGAGAAGCGGCGCCTCGCGGAGGAGCGCCAGGCGGCCGAGCGCGCCGCGTCCCAGCGCGCGGCCCGGATCGCGGAACTGACCACGGCGCTCGCCAAGGCGACGACCTCGCGGGACGTGGTGGACGCGGTCGCCCGACGGGTGCTGCCGCCGTTCGCCGCGGCCGGCCTCCTGGTGCAGGCCATCGAGGGCGACCGCCTCCACCACGTCGGAGCCGTCGGCTACCCGGACGACTTCCTCGAAGGCGTCGACCGTCACGCGTGGACGCCGCACAACCCGGCCTGGGAGGCGATCCAGGCCGACACGCCCCTGTTCCTGTCCTCCCCGCAGGAGTTCGCCGCGCGCTGGCCCGAGCTGGCCGGCCTGCTCGACGGCGACAAGCAGGCGTGGGCCTTCCTGCCGCTGACCGCATCCGGACACACGTTCGGGGTGTGCGTGATCTCCTTCGACCGCCCGCGCCGCCTCACCGACGAGGAACGCGCGCTGCTGACCACGATCAGCGCCCTGGTGGCACAGTCCCTGGAACGGGCCCGGCTCTACGACGCCGAGCACACCCGTTCCCGCGAACTCCAGCGCAGCCTGCTTCCCCGGGACCTGCCCGACCTGCCCGCGTGCACGGCCGCCGCGCGCTATCTCCCGGCCGGGCAGGGCGCGGACGTGGGCGGCGACTGGTACGACATCATCCCGTTGTCCAGCGGGCAGGTCGCCCTCGTCGTCGGTGACGTCATGGGCCACGGTCTGCCGGAGGCGGCCACCATGGGCCGGCTGCGCACCGCCGTGCACACCCTGGCCGACCTCGAGCTACCGCCCGGCGAGATCATGGGCCACCTCAACGACATCGTCGTCGGCATGGGCGAGGCGTCGTACGCCACCTGCCTGTACGCCCTCTACGACTCCACCACCCGGGTCTGTTCCCTCGCCCGGGCCGGACATCCACCGCCCGCCCTGGTCCACCCCGACGGCACCGTGCACTTCCCGGAGCCGGACGCGGATCCGCCCCTGGGCGCGGCGGAGCCGCCGTTCGAGACGGTCGAGCTGGAGGTGCCCGAGGGCAGTCTGCTCGTGCTGTACACCGACGGCCTGGTCGAGTCGTCGAAGCGGGAGATCGACGAGGGCATGGCGGAGCTGGCCCGGCTCCTGAGCACGGCGCACGAGGACGGGACCGCCGTAGACCTTGAACGCCTGTGCGACAGGCTGACGGCCGGGCTGCTGCCCACCGAGCAGCAGGCGGCCGACGACGCGGCCTTCCTCGTCGCCCGTCTGCACTCGCTGCCCGCCGACCGGATGGCCTCCTGGCCGCTGCCCGAGGACCCGAAAGCCGCGGGCCAGGCCCGCCGTCATGTCCGTGAGCAACTGGCCGCCTGGGGCCTGGACGACCTGACCCCCACCGCGGAGCTCCTGGTCAGCGAGCTCGTCGGCAACGTCGTACGCCATGCCAGGGGCCCTGTCCGCCTCCGTCTGCTGCACGGCGCCGAGTTGATCTGCGAGGTCTACGACGGCAGCCAGACGATGCCCCGCATCCGCCGCGCGACGGAAACCGACGAGGGAGGCCGCGGCCTCCAGCTGATCACGGCACTCTCCGGCCGCTGGGGCGCCCGCTACACCCCGGCGGGCAAGTGCATCTGGACCGAACAGCCCCTGCCCGGCCCCGGGGACCACACGGCCGACGCTTCGGAACTGGTGTTCCTGAACGCGCCCGACTTCGACGAGGACTGGGACGCGCTGCTCTGAGAGCAGCGCGTCCATTCGGCCCAGCAGCGCGGGCAGGGACGAGAGGGGCGTCCCTGGGGTCGCGGTGGCGGCCATACCGGCCGCCCCTCCCGAAAGGTCAGCACGCATGGGGATACGCACCACGCTCGTCGGCACAGCGGCGCTCGTCATGGCCACCGGACCGCTGACGGGCGTCGCACACGCTCAAACCGACCTGGACTGCCGCGACTTCGTCCATTAGGAAGACGCGCAGGCGGTGTACGACCGCGACATCAGCGACCCCAACCGGCTCGACGAGGACCAGGGACCCGACGACGGCATCGCCTGTGAGGTCCTGCCCCGCAGAGGAACCACCGGCCTGACGGCGGCCACACCGCTTCCGACACTCGGCGTCCAGGGCGGCGCCGGCGGCAGCACGGGACCGGCCGACCTCGAGCGGGCGCTGGGCGTGGCCCTGGCCCTCGGCGCGCTCGGTCTCACGGTGGGTTATGCGGTACGGCGGCGGCGCCGTGGCCTCCGTGGTTCGTGAAGGAGTCACGGCTGGGCGGTGTCCTCTGCTCCACCGGCCCGGCGGGACACGTGGGGCTCGTGATGCAATGAGCCACCACAGAGCCGATCGCGGGGTGGAGTAGGGCGTGTTGAGCAACGGTGGGCCCGGTGCGGGGAGTTTTGAGGCGCTGGAGGAGGGGGATCCGCAGGTCGTCGGCGGGTATCGGCTGGTGGCGCGGCTCGGGTCCGGTGGGATGGGGCGCGTCTATCTCTCGCACACGCCGGGCGGACGGGCCGTCGCGGTCAAGGTGATCCGCCCGGAGCTGGCCGAGAGCGCCGAGTTCCGCAAGCGGTTCCGGGCCGAGGTCGCCGCGGCGAGCCGGGTGCACGGGCTCTACACGGCACCCGTGGTGGACAGCGACACCGAGGGATCCGTGCCGTGGTGCGCGACGGCCTATGTGCCGGGACCGTCCCTCTCCGAAGCCGTGCGCGACCACGGACCGCTGCCCGTCGACACCGTGCTGCGGCTGATCGCCGGCGTCGCGGAGGCACTGCAGGCGGTGCACCGCGAGGGCATCGTGCACCGCGACCTCAAACCGTCGAACGTCCTGCTCGCCGCCGACGGCCCGCGCGTCATCGACTTCGGTGTCGCACGCGCCGCCGACACCACGTCGGTGACGCAGAGCGGCATGGCCATCGGCACGGTCGCCTACATGGCGCCGGAGCAGGCACTCGGCGGGGAGGCCGCCGCCTCGGCCGACGTGTTCGCCCTGGGGCAGATCGCCGTGTTCGCGGCAACGGGCGACGCCGCCTTCGGGAGCGGCGACTCTCACGCGGTGCTCTACCGGGTCGTCCACGAGGAGCCCGACCTCGGCCGAGTGCCGGAAGAGATACGGGACTTGGCGGCTCACTGTCTGCGCAAGCCCGCCGCCGAACGGCCCTCCGTCGAGGAGGTCATACGCTCCGTCCAGACGATCCAGGCACATCGCGGTGACACCGCACGGTTCAACTCCGGGGCATGGCTGCCGGGCGAACTGGCCGCGGGCATCGCGGCCAGGACCGAGGGCGCCGATCAGGCCCGGGCGGGGACCCCCACGGGCCCGCAGGCCTCCGGCGGCTTCGGCCCCGCCCCGGCCCACTCCCCCACCCCGCCGTCCCATGCCGCGCTGCCCGGACCGTTCGTGATGGGGCACGGGGCCACACCGGGTGCGTACGGTTCCCCGCCCTGGCCACAGCCGCAGCGGCCCGCCGCCGTCCAGACGTCCTCAGTGGACACGGACGGCAAGAGCCGCCGGGCCCGGCCCTGGATACTGTCGGCGGCCGCCGTCGTACTCGTCGCCGGTGGGGCGGGCACCGCGCTGCTGCTCGCCCCGGGGGACAGCGACGGGCGGACTCAGGACGTGGCGGCGTCGCAGTCGGCCAAGGCCACGGCCACGACCGCCGAGGCGTCGCCGTCGACGTCCGCCAGCGCCTCGAAGAAGGCGAAGCCCACCAAGTCCGCCGTGCCGCCCAGCCCTTCGGCTCCGGCGGCCTCCACACCGACCGCGACCTCGGCACCCCCGACCGCCGCGTCCAGCGCGCCCGCGTCCCCGACGGCCCCGGTCCCGGTGACCTACGCCGGAATCCGGATGACCAAGAGCCACGACCTGTATCTGGCGGACACCCCGGTGCGGGCCAAGGCCGACACCGGGACCTCCGACGAGGATCTGACGTACGCCGTCTACGACTCGGGCGCGGTCCTCGCCCCCGGCACCGAATCCGGCAGCTCCCTCGCCCTGCTGCCGGCGGGCCGGCAGGGGAGCCTCGACGCGTGCAAGGCGGCGACCGGCTACAAGACCTACGTCTGGGTCAAGGACCTGACCGTCGGTCAGCAGATGTGTGTCATCAGCGGGACGGGACACGTGGGGCTCGTGACGTATCGGGGCTCGTCCGGGACGACGTATGCCGACCTGGACGTGAAGGTGTGGCGCAACGCGGCCTGACCGCAAGGGACTTCGGAGACCTACGGGTCGATCAATCCCGCCCGGATCGCGTACCGGGTCAGTTCCAGGCGGTCCCGCATGCCCAGTTTGTGCAGCAGGTTCGCGCGATGGCGCTCGACCGTCTTGGCGCTGATGAAGAGGAGCTCGGCGATCTCCTTCGAGGTGTGGCCCTCGGCGACGAGCTTGAGGATCTCCTCCTCGCGCTCGGTGACGGCCCGCGCGGGCAGGCCGTCGCCGCGGTGGAGGCGGTCGAGGTAGGAGCGGACGAGGGCCCGTTCCGCGCCCGGGTAGACGAACGGCTCGTCGCGCATCGCCGCCCGGCAGGCCTCGACGAGGTCGCGGTCGGCGACGGACTTGAGGACGTAGCCGCTGGCCCCGGCCTTGAGGGCCTCGAAGAAGTACTGCTCGTTGTCGTACATCGTCAGGATCAGGATGCGCAGACCGGGCAGCCGGCGGGAGAGCTCGCGGGCCGCCTGGAGGCCGGTCATACGGGGCATGGCGATGTCCAGGACCGCCAGATCCACCTCACACGCGCGTGCCAGCTCGACCGCCTCCGCACCGTCGCCGGCCTCGGCCACGACCGTGAGGTCCGGCTCGCCCTCCAGGATGAGGCGGACTCCGCGCCGTACGAGTGTGTGGTCGTCGGCGAGCAGGACGCGGGCCGGATCCGGCATCAGCGGGCTCCTGCCGAGACCGGTATGCGCAGGCGTATGTCCGTACCCCGGTCGGGCCCTGGCCCCACCGAGAGCACCCCTCCGACCAGCAGCGCCCTTTCGTGCATGCCCTGCGTCCCGGCTCCCTCCGGGGCCCCGCCGAGCCCCTTGCCGTTGTCGCGTACGAGGAGTTCGACGCCGTCGCCGACCAGCCTCAGCCGGACCTCCGCCCGGTCCGCGCCGGCATGCCGTGCGGTGTTGGTGAGGCCCTCCTGGGCCACCCGGTAGACCACGAGTTCCGACTCCTCGGTCAGGGGCGGCAGCCCGCCGCGGACGTCGTGCCGCACGGTCAGTCCGTGCGTGCTGAACTCGGCCGCGAGGGACCGCAGCGCGCTGGGCAGCCCGAGCTCCTCCAGGACGCCGGGGCGCAGGCGGCGGGCGATACGGCGGATCTCGTCGAGGCCCGCGCGGGTGGCCTCCTGCGCCTGGCCCACCTCCTCGCGCAGCTCCTCCGGCGCCCGGTCGGCGACCCGCTTGAGCTGGAGCAGCACGGCGGTCAGGGTCTGGCCGACCTCGTCGTGGAGTTCGCGCGCGATGCGCCGGCGTTCGCGCTCCTGCGCGGAGAGGGCGCGGGCCGCGCCGGCGGCGCGCTCGGCCTCCAGCCGGTCGAGCATCGTGTTGTACGTCGTGATCAGCTCGGCGGTCTCCGTGGGGCCGGCGACGGGGGTACGCGCTCCGGGACGCAGCAGATCCGCGGTGGCCATGTCCCGGCCCAGCCGCTGCAGCGGGGCGAGCCCGATCCGCAGGACCACGGCGTTGGCGGCGAGCAGTAGCGCGAGGCCCACGACGACGACCAGCGCCTCGGCCGGCAGGACGGGGGTCGACACGGTGACCGGGCCCAGCAGCAGCGCGGCGGCGACGACCAGGCCGACGGCGTTGAGCGAGAAGATCCGCCAGAACAGCGACATGATTCTGTCTGCGCTCCTGTCGGTCCTCGTGTGCGTATGCGTCGGTGTGTGCGTACGCGTCGATACCACCTTCGCCGCCCGCCTCCGGCTCCGTATATCCGTCACGACACCCATGTCGCCACCGTACGGGCCGATGGCACGATCACCACGAGCCATCACCACGAGCCATCACCACGCGAACCCATCACCACACGAACAAGGGGAAGAAACGTGTCTGCTCCACGCCTGAGGGCGACGCCGCTGCCCGGCATCGGGGTCCAGTACGACCTCGTGACCCGGGAGGACCGCCATCTGTCCGTGGTGGCGCACCGCGACGGCGCCCGGACGGTCAGCGTGTACCAGGCCGACGACCCCGACTCCTGCGCCCAGTCGCTGCGCCTGACCGGCTCCGAGGCGGGCACCCTGATCGACGCGCTGAAGCCGTCCCACCACAGCCCGAGCCTGCTGTACACCACGGACCTGGGGCTGGTCGCCGAGCGCATCGAGGTGGCCGCGGCCTCGCGCTGGAACGGGCGGGTGCTGGGCGACACCCGGATGCGGACGGAGACGGGCGCGTCAGTGGTGGCCGTGCTGCGGCGGGCCGAGGCGATTCCGTCGCCGACGCCGGACTTCCGGCTGGCGGGCGGTGACACGCTCATCGTCGTCGGCACCCGTGAGGGCGTCGACGCGGCCGCGTCGATACTCGGACGGGAGTGAACCGGTGCACTCCGCGGTCCTGTTGATCGAGTTCGGTTCCATCATCCTCGGCCTCGGCCTGCTCGGGCGGTTCGCCGCCCGGTTCCGGCTGTCGCCCATCCCGCTGTACCTGCTGGCCGGTCTGGCCTTCGGCGAGGGCGGGTTGCTGCCGCTCGGCGCGAGCGGGGAGTTCGTCGCGACGGGTGCCGAGATCGGCGTCATCCTGCTGCTGTTGATGCTCGGCCTGGAGTACTCGGCCGGCGATCTGGTCACCAACCTCAAGGCCCACTACCCGTCCGGGCTGGTCGACTGCGCGCTGAACGCCGTGCCGGGTGCGGCGGCCGCGCTGCTGCTGGGCTGGGGCCCGGTGGCCGCGGTGGTCCTGGCCGGCGTCACCTGGATCTCGTCGTCCGGCGTCATCGCGAAGGTCCTCGGCGACCTCGGCCGGGTCGGCAACCGGGAGACCCCGGTGATCCTCAGCGTGCTCGTCCTGGAGGACCTGGCGATGGCGGTGTACCTGCCCATCGTCACCGCGCTGGTCGCCGGGGCCGGGCTGCTGGCCGGGAGCGTGACGCTGGCGATCGCGCTGGGGGCGGCGGGACTGGTGCTGTTCGTGGCGGTGCGCTACGGCCGGGTGATCTCCCGGTTCGTGTCGAGCGACGACCCCGAGAAGCTGCTCCTCGTCGTCCTGGGCCTGACGATCCTGGTCGCGGGCGTGGCACAGCAGCTCCAGGTGTCGGCGGCGGTGGGCGCGTTCCTGGTGGGCATCGCGCTGTCCGGAGAGGTGGCGGAGGGGGCCCACACGCTCCTGAGCCCGCTGCGGGACCTGTTCGCGGCGGTCTTCTTCGTCTTCTTCGGCCTGCACACCGACCCGGCGAGCATCCCGCCGGTCCTCCTCCCCGCCCTCGCCCTGGCCGTCGTCACCGCCGGGACGAAGATCGCCACGGGGTACTGGGCGGCACAGCGGGCCGGCGTCTCCGTCAAGGGCCGCTGGCGCGCGGGCGGCGCGCTGGTGGCCCGCGGCGAGTTCTCGATCGTCATCGCCGGTCTGGCGGTGAGCGCCGGCATCGAGCCCTCCCTCGGCCCCCTGGCCACGGCCTACGTCCTCATCCTGGTCGTCCTCGGCCCCCTCACCGCCCGCTACACGGAACCGCTGGCGTCCAGGTGGGCGGCCCGCCGCGCTCCCGCACGGACGGCGGAGCCGAGGGTGCCGGTGGGCGGCGACTGAGCCACCGGCTTCTCCTCGCCCCCGCCGCCCCTGGGGGCTGCGCCCCAGACCCCGCTGTCGGCCTGAACTGCCTCGTCCTCAAACGCCGGACGGGCTGAAGTGCACTGACCGGCGCTGAAAAGTCCGCCCCACCGAGCCGCCCACCTCTCGACCTACCGAGTCGGGTGGTGGGTGGGCAGAGGCCGGGTGGCCCACTCGTCACCCCTCACTCCCCGTACGGGCTCCACCCCTGCCGCCGCAGTACCCCCGACACGTCCGGCGCCTCGTAGTGCTCCCCCTTGAGGACCTTGCCGTCCTCGCGGCGGGCGACCCGGCCGTCGGGGCCCAGCTTGGTCATGTTGGAGCGGTGGATCTCGGCGATCACCGCGTCGAGGTCGATGCCGTGGACGAGGGCCGTGCCGTACGCCACGTACACGACATCGGCCAGTTCGTGTGCGAGTTGGTCGAGGGGGCCGCCGACGGAGACCTCGGCGACCTCCGCGGCCTCCTCCGCGAGCAACTTCCCCCGCTGGGCGGCGAGTTCCGGGGAGACCTCGGTGGGCGTGCTGCGGGCGTCCAGCCCGACAGCGAGATGGAAGGCACGGACGAGGTCGGCGGGCGAAGAGCTCATGGATCCGACCCTAGCGACGGCCACTGACACCCCACCCTGTGACCCCGGCCCTGGTCAGCACCGCGTCCCGCCTGGCAGGATCACGCGCATGTCCATGCTGTTCCCCCGTATCGGCAGGCGCCGGGCCCTGCAGGGCGCGGCCGCCGGCTTCGTCGTCTTCGGGCTGCTGCTGTGGTGGCTGCTGCCCCTGGGCGAGGAGCCACCGAGCGGGTCGATCACGTTCAGCACGGGAACGCGTGCCGGCGTCTACCAGAAGTACGGCGAGCTCCTGCGCAACGAGCTCGCGAAGGACATGCCGGACCTGAAGGTGAAGCTGCAGACCAGTGCCGGGTCGCAGGCGAACGTCGCGGGCGTGGCGACCGGGGAGGCCGACTTCACGATCGCCGCGGCGGACGCGGTGGAGACGTACCAGCACGACGACGGCCCCGGCGCCGGGCAGCTGCGCGGTGTCGCCCGCCTCTACGACGACTATGTGCAGCTCGTCGTCCCGACGGACTCGGACATCGAGTCCGTCAAGGACCTGAAGGGCAAGCGGGTCTCCATCGGGCTGCCCAACTCGGGAGTGCGGCTGATCGCCGACCGGGTGCTCACGGCGGAGGGCATCGACCCGGACAAGGACATCACGCCCCGGGCCGAGGGCATCGACACCGGACCCAAACTGCTGGGGCACGGCCTCGACGCGTTCTTCTGGTCGGGCGGAGTGCCGACGGACGGACTGAAGCAGCTCGCGGAGAGCTCCGGCTTCCGGTTCGTCCCGATCCCGGCGAGCCTCGTCGCCAAGCTGCACGCGGAGGGCGCCGCCACCGGCTACTACCGCGCCACCAACATGCCGGCGTCGGCCTACCCGACCGTCCAGAACGGGAAGACCGTCCCGACGATGGCCGTGTCCAACCTCCTGGTGACGCGCGAGGACATGGACCCCCGGCTCACGGAGTGGATCACCCGCACCGTGATCAAGAGCCGGGACGGCATCGGCCGCCACGTCCACTCCGCCCAGCTGGTCGACCTGCGCACCGCGATCTACACCGACCCCCTGACCCTGCACGCCGGCGCCCGGCGCTACTACCGCTCGGTCAAGCCGTAGGACGGGCAAGGCGAAAGACCGGGCAAGCCGAAGGACAGGTCAGGCCGAAGGACAGGTCAGACCGTAGACCGGCTACGGGGCACGGTCACCGTCACCTTCAACCCGTGCGGTTCGTGATGGCCGTACGAGATCGACCCACCGCCCGCCGCGAGGAGGGTCCGCGAGATGGACAGGCCGAGGCCGGAGCCCTTGATGTTCTGGTGGCGGCCGCTGCGCCAGAAGCGGTCGCCGATGCGGGCGAGTTCCTCGTCGGTCAGGCCGGGACCCCGGTCGGTGACCACGACGGTCGAGGTGGCGCCGTCGGGGGCGACCGTGACCTCGACGGTCTCGTCCCTCGGCGTGAACTTCACCGCGTTGTCGATCACCGCGTCCAGCGCGCTGGACAGGGTGACCGGGTCGGCCCAGGCGGTGGTGGGCGGGCAGTCGCCCACCAGCCGTACCCCCTTGGCCTCGGCGGTCGGCGTCCAGGCCGCGACGCGCTCGGCGGTCAGCGCGCCGATGTCGGTGATCCTCAGGTCGGCCTCGGTGTGCTCGGCCAGGGCTAGGTCGAGCAGGTCGTCGAGGACCTGGGCCAGGCGTTTGCCCTCGGTCTGCACCGAGGCGATCTCCTTGTTTCCCTCCGGGAGTTCGAAGCCGAGCAGTTCGATCCGCAGCAGCAGCGCCGCGAGCGGGTTGCGCAGCTGGTGCGAGGCGTCGGCGACGAAGGCGCGCTGCTGCTCCAGGACGTCTTCGACGTTGTCCGCCATCTCGTTGAACGACCGGGCCAGGCGCTGGAGTTCCGGCGGCCCGCCGGCGGCCGCGACCCGGGACTTGAGGGCTCCGCTCGCGATCGAGTGGGTGGTGGCGTCGAGGACGCGTACGGGCCTGAGCACCCAGCCGGTCAGCCGCAGCGCGGCGCCGACGGCCAGCAGCATGGCGGCCAGTTCGCCCGCGGCGATGACCAGCCAGCCGTGCAGGATCCGCGAACGCATCTGTCCCGTGGGCGAGTCGGTGACGACGACCGCGACCACGTCACCGTCCCGGATCACCGGTGAGGCGACGACCAGGCGGTTGCGCTGCCAGGGCCACACCTGCTTCGGGTCCTGACTGCGACGGCTGAGCAGCGCCTCGTCGAACGCGTCACGCACCTCCCCCTTCTGGGGGAGGAAGAAGGAGCGCGGTGCCTTGGCCATGTGGATATCACTGCCGTAGAAGACACCCACACGAATGCCGTAGACCTTGTAGTAGCTGGCGAGTTCGCTCTCCAGCGTCGCCAGGCGCTCGTTGTTCGACGAGTCGTCGGTGACGAACTGGGCGAGAGCCGCGAAGTGCGCCGTGTCGTCGATCCGGTCGACGACCACCTTCTGCTGCTGGGCCGAGGCCACGCCGACGGCCAGCGGGATGCCCAACGCGAGCAGGACGGCCGCCATCAGGACGATGAGCAGCGGGAGCAGACGTGTGCGCACCCGGCCCCGCTAGGCGGCCGGGGCGACGAGCCGGTAGCCCACGCCTCGTACGGTCTCGATGAGCGCCGGCATGCGCAGCTTGGCGCGCAGGGACGCGACGTGCACCTCCAGGGTCCGCCCGGTCCCCTCCCAACTGGTCCGCCACACCTCGCTGATGATCTGCTCCCGGCGGAAGACCACACCGGGACGCTGGGCCAGCAGGGCGAGGAGGTCGAACTCCTTGCGGGTCAGCTGGACGACCGCACCGTCCACGCTGACCTGACGGGTGGGCAGCTCGATGCGCACGGGGCCGAGGAGCAGCGCGGTGTCGCCGCCACCCGGGACGTCCTCGTGGGCGGTGCGCCGGCTGACGGCGTGGATGCGGGCGAGGAGCTCACCGGTGTCGTACGGCTTCACGACGTAGTCGTCGGCGCCGAGGTTGAGGCCGTGGATGCGCGAGCGGACGTCGGCGCGTGCGGTGACCATGATGACCGGGGTGCTGGTGCGCTTGCGGATCTTGCCGCAGACCTCGTAGCCGTCCTGGTCGGGCAGGCCGAGGTCGAGGAGCACCACCCCGAAGCCGTCGCCCTCGGGGACGAGCGCCTGGAGGGCCTCCTCGCCGCTGCGGGCGTGCGTGACGTCGAAACCGTGCCGGGCGAGGACCGCGGACAGGGCGGCGGCCACATGGTTGTCGTCCTCGACGAGGAGAAGTCTCATCCGGGCCCCCTTCGGTTCATCGGACGTACGATCAGGATGTGTAAACAAATCGCGTGCACGCGCGCGCGTGCACGAGTTGAAGTCACGCTGATGGAAGAGGACGGCGTCAAGAGGGTTCCGGTTGCGCGAGGCTACCGTTATCCGGCCGATACGCGCGCTGGTGACAACTGCTACGACACGTGTCCGATTGCTATCGGATCGTGATGCTCAGATTCCCCTCAGATGTAATGACGCTGGTCGCATGGGGTTACTAAGGTCCTCGCAACCGACGAGGACGGAGCCAGAGAGCGATGACCGAAGTATCGGTGACCAAGGAAGATGTGGTCCCAACCGGCGAGCTGGTCGTCCTGAAGAGCGTCAACAAGCACTTCGGCGCGTTGCACGTGCTCCAGGACATCGATCTGACGATCGCCCGCGGCGAGGTCGTCGTGGTCATCGGACCCTCCGGGTCCGGAAAGTCCACCCTGTGCCGCGCCATCAACCGCCTGGAGACGATCGACGACGGCGCGATCTCCATCGACGGCAAGCCGCTGCCCCAGGAGGGCAAGGAACTCGCCCGGCTGCGCGCCGACGTCGGCATGGTGTTCCAGTCCTTCAACCTGTTCGCGCACAAGACCGTGCTCGAGAACGTGATGCTGGGCCAGATCAAGGTCCGCAAGATCGACAAGAAGAAGGCCGAGGAGAACGCACGCGCTCTGCTCGACCGGGTCGGCGTCGCCACCCAGGCGGACAAGTACCCCGCGCAGCTGTCCGGCGGACAGCAGCAGCGTGTCGCCATCGCACGGGCGCTGGCCATGGACCCCAAGGTCATGCTGTTCGACGAGCCCACGTCGGCACTCGACCCGGAGATGATCAACGAGGTGCTGGAGGTCATGCAGCAGCTCGCCCGCGACGGCATGACCATGATCGTCGTCACCCATGAGATGGGTTTCGCACGATCGGCCGCAAACCGCGTGGTGTTCATGGCGGACGGCCGGATCGTCGAGGAGGCTGCGCCCGAACAGTTCTTCAGCAACCCGCGCAGCGACCGTGCCAAGGACTTCCTGTCGAAGATCCTGCACCACTGACGGCCCACCTCGCGCACCCGACGCCCTGCGTCACCCCGCTTTGACGGCTCGCATCTCTTCACCACACAAAGGATGTTCACCATGAAGCTCCGCAAGGTCACCGCCGCCTCGGCCGCTGTCCTCGCGCTCGCCCTGTCCGCGACCGCGTGCGGCGGCGACGACGGCAACGACTCCGACTCGGGCGCCAGCGGCGGCAGCAAGATCAAGATCGGCATCAAGTACGACCAGCCCGGTCTCGGCCTGAAGGAGCCCGACGGTTCCTTCTCCGGCTTCGACGTGGACGTGGCGACATACGTGGCCAAGCAGCTCGGCTACGACGCCAACCAGATCGAGTGGGTCGAGACCAAGAGCGCCGACCGTGAGAACGCGCTCGCCCGCGGCGACGTGAAGTTCATCGCGGCCACCTACTCGATCAACGACGAGCGCAAGGCGAAGGTCGACTTCGCCGGACCCTACCTGCTGGCCCACCAGGACCTGCTGGTCAAGTCGGACTCCGACATCACCAAGGCCACGGACCTCAACGGCAAGAAGCTGTGTTCCGTGACCGGCTCCACCTCGGCGCAGAACGTCAAGAACGACATCGCCCCGAAGGCCCAGCTGAAGGAACTGAGCGGCTACTCGGAGTGCGTCGCCGCCCTGCAGAGCGGTGCCGTCGACGCGCTGACCACGGACGACTCGATCCTCGCGGGCTTCGCCGCGCAGGACAAGTACAAGGGTCAGTTCAAGCTCGCCGGCCTCAAGCTGAGCAACGAGAACTACGGCGTCGGCGTGAAGAAGGGCGACACGGCGACCGTGAACAAGATCAACGACGCCCTCGAGAAGATGGTCAGCGACGGTGCCTGGCAGAAGGCGGTCGACGCGAACTTCGGTCCGGCGGACTACAAGAACGAGCCCGCCCCGAAGATCGGCGTCATCGTCAAGTAGCGCAGTGATCCACCGGCGTGCCGTCGCCCACAGCGATCGTGGCGGCGGCGCGTCGCGCTATCCACGTACGCCACCCACCCGGAAGCGCGGGAGATCGTGTTCGACTTTCTTTCAGACTATGACGACCCAAGCCTGTTGGGTGCCTTCTGGATGACGGTGAAGCTCACCGTCTTCTCCGGCGTCGGCTCCCTGGTCTGGGGCACCCTCCTGGCCGCGATGCGGGTCAGCCCGGTCCCGCTCATGCGCGGGTTCGGAGCGGCCTACGTGAACATCGTCCGGAACATCCCTCTGACCGTCATCATCGTCTTCAGCTCGCTCGGCCTCGCCGACATCTTCGGCATGACGATGGGCGCGCCCGACGACTTCGACCTCCAGGGCTTCCGCCTCGCGATTCTCGGCCTGGTCGGCTACACCGCGGCCTTCGTCTGCGAGGCGATCCGTTCCGGCATCAACACGGTGCCGCTCGGACAGGCCGAGGCGGCCCGCGCCATCGGGCTGAACTTCAGCCAGACCCTGCGGCTCATCGTCCTGCCACAGGCCTTCCGTTCGGTCATCGGCCCGCTGGCCAACGTACTGATCGCCCTGACCAAGAACACGACCGTGGCGGCGGCGATCGGCGTGGCCGAGGCCGCCACCCTGATGAAGACAATGATCGAGAACGAAGCCCAGACACTGCTCATCGGCGCGGTCTTCGCCTTCGGATTCGTGGTACTGACCCTGCCCACCGGCCTCATCCTCGGCTGGCTGAGCAAGCGACTGGCGGTGAAGCGATGAGCTCCGTTCTCTACGACACTCCGGGCCCCCGCGCCAAACGGCGCAACGTCCTCCTCTCGGTGGTCTTCTTCGTCCTGCTCGCCCTCTTCCTGTGGTGGATCTGGCGGACCATGGACGACAAGGGCCAGCTGAAGTGGGCCCTGTGGGAGCCGTTCACCACCGAGCAGGCCTGGACGACCTATCTGCTGCCGGGCCTCGGCGACACACTGAAGGCCGCGGCGATCGCCATGGTGATCGCCCTTCCGCTGGGCGCCGTCTTCGGCATCGCGCGCCTCTCGGACCACCGCTGGGTGCGGGGCGTGGCCGGCACGGTGGTCGAGTTCTTCCGGTCGATCCCGGTGCTGCTGCTGATGCTGTTCGCCAACGAGTTCTACGTCCGCTCCTCGGACATCTCCAGCGAGCAGCGACCCCTGTACGCCGTCGTCACCGGCCTGGTGCTCTACAACGCCTCGGTGCTGGCCGAGGTCGTGAAGGCGGGCATCCTGGCCCTGCCCAGGGGGCAGACGGAGGCGGCCTACGCGGTCGGCCTGCGCAAGGGCCAGACGATGTCCAGCATCCTGCTTCCGCAGGCGGTCACCGCGATGCTGCCGGCCATCGTCAGCCAGCTCGTCGTCATCGTGAAGGACACCGCCCTGGGCGGCGTGATGCTGAACTTCACCGAGCTGCTCAACTCGCGCAGCACACTGGCGGCCAACTACGCCAACGTCATCCCCAGCTTCATCGTGGTGGCGATCATCTACATCGTGCTCAACTTCATCCTCACCAGCTTCGCGAGCTGGCTGGAGGGCAGGCTGCGGCGCAGCAAGAAGAGCACGGGCGCGGTCCTCAGTGCCGAGGACATGGAGGAGCTCAACCCGGCGGCGGTGGGCGGCACCTTCGGGACGGGTGGCGAGGGCGGCGGCCCGAGCGGCTTCACCTTCACCGACAAGCCACCCCGATGATCTGATGCACAGTCAAGTGGCTTGAACGGCACGGAGGCAGTGGCATGATCGCCACTGCCTCCGTCACTTGACGCAAGCACCGGCAATGGGTTGCATACGTTCTGTGATCGTGCACCCTGCTCCAATCTCCTGTTCACCCACGTCCCTCGGGACGCCTCCGCGGGCAGGGGGCGCCGCGCCGTGGACCCGGTGATCATCGTCGGAGCGGGGCCCGTCGGGCTCACGCTCGCCCTCGCGCTGGCGCGTCAGGACGTGCCGTCCGTGGTCCTCGACGAGGGGCCGGGCAAGGACGATGCGCGCCTCGCCCGCACCGTGGTGCTGCGCGAGGACACCGCCGCTCTCGTAGGTCGGCTGACCGGGATGCCGCTCGCCGAGCTGGGTGTCCGCTGGGCCGGATGGCGGTCGTTGCGCCGCAAGCAGGTGATGCGTGAGGTCACGTTCGACGCCCCCGACACCGGCCCCGCCCCCCTTCACCTCGCCCAGCACGTACTGACCGGCGCCCTGCGCGCCGCCCTCACCGAGGAGCGGCTCGTCAAGATCGCCCCGGACAGCCGCCTGGACACCGTCGAGCAGGAGCCCGCCGGCGTCACCGCCCACACCCGCGGCCCCAAGGGCACGTGGTGGCGCGGCAGTTACCTGGTCGGCTGCGACGGCCCACGCTCGACGGTGCGCAAACTCCAGGACATCCGCTTCCCGGGCCGCACGGCGGTGGAACGCCACGCCGTCGCCGCCCTGCGCGCGGAACTTCCGTGGGAGGGCGAGGCGTTGCTCCATCGGATGCCGCCGTGGCGGACGTCCGGACCATCGGCCGGCGAGATCACCGGCCGCCCCCTGCCGGACGGCGTGTGGCGCCTCGACTGGCTGCTGCCCCCGGGCAAGGACCTGGTCACGCCCGAGCTGCTGGTGGCCCGCGTCCGGGAGACCCTCGCCGGCTGGAGCGGCGGCCCGACACCGCCGTACGAACTCCTCGACACCGGAGTCCACACGGTGCACCATCGGCTGGCCCGCCGCTGGCGTGCCGGTCGGGTCTTCCTCGCCGGGGACGCGGCGCACCTGCTCGGCGCGCTCGGCACCCAGGGGCTCGACGAGGGGCTCCGGGACGCCGACAACCTCGCCTGGAAGCTGGCGCTGGCCTGGCACCACGGTCCGCACGAGGCGCTGCTCGACAGCTATCAGGCGGAGCGGCGCGCGGTCGTCGCCGGGCGGCTGCGCGCCGCCGACCAGGCGCTGCCGCTGCTGCGCGGCGGCGCGGGCCTGCGCGCGGTCGTCCCCGGCTCGGCCCGCGGCCACGACGCACTGCTCACGGACGGTCACTTGGGGCGCGGGCCGCTCGGTGCGCCGGGGGCGTACGCCGACTCGCCGCTCGCACCCCGGCACCTCGAGGGAGAGGCCCCCGTCGACACCCCGCCCGGGACCTCGGTCGCCGATGTGCGGGTCACGGCGGAGGACGGCTCGTTCGTATGGCTGCGGGAGCGCCTCGGACGCGGCGCGCTGCTCGTCGTCCTGGTCGCGCCGGGCACGGGCGTGTGGGAGCGCAAGCACTGGGTGACCGCCGGGATCATGCCCCGGCTGGCGGCCGCGGTGACCGCGCTGCCGCACCCCGCCGAGCTGCTGGTCGCCGAGGAGTACCCGGGCGCGGCCCCGCACACGGTCCTTCTGGTACGGCCCGACGGTCACCTGGTGACGGCGCTGAGCGGGGTGCGCCCGGCCGACCTGTACTCGGCGGCCGAGTCGGTGCTGGGCGGCCCGCCGGCCAAGGCGGAGGCAGAGGCGGGAGCGGGGGCCGCCTCCCGATGATCTGTGCGCTCGCTGTCACTGTGCGTCCACATAGTGACAGCGAGTTGACCGGCCTGCCCGGCCGTGGTGTACTCCGCATCGTGACCGACACCTGTGTGCGCCTGTGGCGGAGGGTCCATCTGGACCTCGTCCGCTATCCAGGCTGCGTGTGTCGCAAGTCCTGCTGAATTCGCATCTTCCTCCACCCCGCGCGCGCCGCTTTCTGTGCCGCTGCGTGCTCCCACGCGAACACTCTTCAGGACGGTACCCGTGTCTGCTTCTCCCGCTGTCTCCCCGGCCGTCGCACCGCCCACCCAGGCGGACCTCCTCGACTTCGTACGACGGACAGCCGCCGACGCCGAGTTGATCGCCTCGCTCCCGCTCGACCCGGAGGGCCGCACCTGGGTGCGTCTGGAGGGGCCCGGCGGCAGCGAAGCCTGGCTGATCGGGTGGCCGCCCGGCACGGGCACCGGCTGGCACGACCACGCCGAGTCGGTCGGCGCCTTCCTCGCCGCGACCGGTGAGCTCAAGGAGAACTCGCTGGCCGCGCGGCTGCCCGCCGACGGCTGGAAGACGCTGGAACTGGAGGACGGCGTGGACCGGGAGCGCCGGCTGCCGGCCGGCAAGGGCCGCTCCTTCGGCCGCCACCACGTCCACGAGGTCCTCAACGAGTCCACCGAGCACCACGCGATCTCCGTCCACGCCTACTACCCGCCCCTGCCGCAGATCCGCCGCTACAGCCGCACCGGGCAGATCCTGCGCCTGGAGCAGGTGGAGCGGCCGGAGGACTGGCAGTGAGCGAGGCCACTGAACTGCCTCTCAGCATCGACGAGTTGCTGGAGCGGGTGCGCGGGGACTACGAGCGGATCGAGCCCCTGGAGGCGTACGACGCCGCCGGGGCCGGTGAGGCGCTGCTGGTCGACATCCGGTACTCGGCCCTGCGGGAGCGGGACGGGCTGATCCCCGGCGCCCTCGTCGTCGAACGCAACGAACTGGAGTGGCGCGTCGACCCGCAGGGCAGCCATCGCGTCCCCGAGGCCACGCACCACGACCTGCGCGTGGTGGTCATCTGCAACGAGGGCTACGCCTCCAGCCTGGCGGCGGCGTCCCTGCACCGGCTGGGGCTGCACCGGGCCACGGACCTGGTGGGCGGGTTCCAGGCGTGGAAGGCGGCGGGGCTGCCGGTCGCGGCATAGGAGCCGCGGGTCAGAATCTGTCCTGCGGGCAGTGGAGCGGGGCCACGTCCGCGCTGCCCTGGGTGACCAGACGTATCCGGGTGTTGGCGATCTTGTCGGTGTCCTCGTCGCGCAGCAGGGCGATGGTGTTGGTGACCGCCAACTTGCCGGTTTCCGCGGCGGAGTCGGAGACACATCGACGGCGCCGCCTCCGCCTCGGGACTGGTTCCGCCCCGTTCAGAACCCCTCGTCCCCGAGGAACTCCGTGTCCTCGCCCTCCTCCTCGAGGGCCTGCCGGACCACGCGCAGGGCCATGCCCTCGGGGTAGCCCTTGCGGGCGAGCATGCCCGCGAGGCGGCGCAGCCGTTTATCGCGGTCGAGGCCACGGGTCGAGCGCAGCTTGCGGGCGACGAGCTCACGAGCGGTCGCCTCCTCCTGTTCGGAGTCGAGCTGCGAGACGGCCTCGTCGATCAGTGTGGAGTCGACGCCCTTGGTCCGCAGCTCCCGGGCGAGTGCGCGCCGGGCCAGTCCCCGGCCGTGGTGGCGGGACTCCACCCAGGCGTCCGCGAACGCGCCGTCGTTGATCAGTCCGACCTCTTCGAACCGTGACAGCACCTCTTCGGCGGCCTCGTCCGGGATCTCCCGCTTGCGCAGCGCGTCCGCGAGCTGCTTCCGCGTGCGCGGGGTCCCGGTGAGCAGGCGCAGACAGATCGCCCGCGCCTGCTCGACCGGGTCCGCCGGGGACTCCCCCTTCTCGGCCCTCGACAAGGAGGGGGCGCCTCCGTCCTCACCGGGCGGCTCCCCGAAGCCGCGTCGACGGCGCCCACGTCCGCCCTGTGAGCCGCCCTCGCCACGTGCCCCGCGGCCGCCACGGCGCCGGCCGCCGCCGGACACACCCTCGCCGGGGTGTGTTCCGGCCGCGTCGTCACCGTGGTGCGAGCTGCCGTCCCGCCAACCGTCGCCGTCCTGGGCGAAGCCCCCGTCGCCTTGCCCGGGCTCACGCGGAGCGTCCGGGTAGGTGTGCTCGGCCCAGTCGGTTCGCCGTGTCATCGATCAGCTCTTGGCCGCCGCGGCCTTGGGCTTCGCCGCCTTGGCCGCCGCCGGCACCGTCTTCGCGGCGTCGTCCGCGGTGGCGGAGACCGCGGCGTCCGCGCCCGGCTCGGCGGTCGGCTCCTGCGGCCGTACGCCGACGCCCAGCTTCTCCAGGATCTTCTTCTCGATCTCGTTGGCCAGGTCGGGGTTGTCCTTCAGGAAGTTGCGCGCGTTCTCCTTGCCCTGGCCGAGCTGGTCGCCCTCGTACGTGTACCAGGCGCCGGCCTTGCGGACGAAGCCGTGCTCCACGCCCATGTCGATCAGGCCGCCCTCGCGGCTGATGCCGTGGCCGTAGAGGATGTCGAACTCGGCCTGCTTGAAGGGCGGCGCGACCTTGTTCTTGACGACCTTGACGCGGGTGCGGTTGCCGACCGCGTCGGTGCCGTCCTTCAGCGTCTCGATGCGACGGATGTCGAGCCGCACCGAGGCGTAGAACTTCAGCGCCCGGCCACCGGTCGTGGTCTCCGGGGAGCCGAACATCACGCCGATCTTCTCGCGGAGCTGGTTGATGAAGATCGCGGTGGTCTTGGACTGGTTGAGCGCGCTGGTGATCTTCCGCAGGGCCTGGCTCATCAGACGGGCCTGCAGACCGACGTGGCTGTCGCCCATCTCGCCCTCGATCTCCGCACGCGGGACGAGCGCGGCGACGGAGTCGATGACGATCAGGTCGAGGGCACCGGAACGGACCAGCATGTCCACGATCTCCAGGGCCTGCTCGCCGTTGTCCGGCTGGGACAGGATCAGGTTGTCGATGTCGACGCCGAGCTTCTTCGCGTACTCGGGGTCGAGGGCGTGCTCCGCGTCGACGAAGGCCACCTGGCCGCCCGCCTTCTGCGCGTTCGCCACCGCGTGCAGCGTCAGGGTCGTCTTGCCGGAGGACTCCGGGCCGTACACCTCCACCACGCGGCCGCGCGGCAGGCCGCCGACGCCGAGGGCGACGTCGAGTGCGGTCGACCCGGTGGGGATGACCTCGATGGGCTCGTTCGGCCGCTCGCCGAGGCGCATCACCGCGCCCTTGCCGAACTGCCGTTCAATCTGTGCGAGTGCGGCATCCAGTGCCTTCTCGCGGTCGGTTCCTGCCATGGGTTCCACCCGATTTGCTTGAGTCGATCGCTTCACGTCAAAGACGCTAACGCCTGCCACTGACAATGGGCCCCGACGCCCGTCCGACCTGTGGATAACTCGGGTACTTCTCCATCGAAACCGGGCCTAAATCCCCGTCGCCCGTCTTGCCGGAGCTCCCATAAGAATGGATGTTCGATTTTCGTGTCAAGCGCACCACGCGGCACCCCGGATACTTCACGCGGCGTACACCAGGTGTCTTCGGCGGGACGACGACCGGGCGGGGCGTTCTCAGGAGGCTTGAGCCATGGAGAACACGAAGAGCACCCGAGAAGCTGCAACGACGGCACGGCCTCCCGCCGTCACCGCGACCCTGTCCGCGCTGCTCCTGCTGGCCGTGTCCATCGTCGGCCAGATCGCGGCCGGAGCGGACTACCCCGCCGTACCGCCCGGCGTCGTCATCCCGCTCGTGGCGGGCGGCCTGCTGCTGTGGCGCACGAACCGCTGGACGGTCGGACTCGCCCTAGGCGTCGGCCTGTTCATCGGCGTGGGCGCGCTCCTGACGCCCAACACCGGTGACCATCTCTCGTCGGGGAACGGCGCGCTGATCGTCTCGACCGGCGCCGAGCTCGTCGCCCTCGCCGCCCTGGTCGTCGCCGGGGCCGCGGCCCAGCTGAGGAAGGGCGCATGGGCCTGACGAACGCGCCCACGGTGCGGACAGGGCCGTCGGCCCCGGCACCGTGGGCGCCCGGGATGCCTCGCGCCGAGCGGCTCTGCCACGCGACCGGCCTCCTCCTGGTCCTCTCCGGTCTCGCCCACCTGGTGGTGTTCGCCGTCGACGGCGGCCCCTGGGACGGTCCCGTCTCCTGGCGCAAGCCGGTGACGTTCGGGGTGTCCTTCGGGGTGACGCTGATCGCGGTCACCTGGGTCACGTCGTATCTGCGCGTCGGACCGCGGCTGCGCACCCTGCTGCTCGCCGTGTTCGCCGCCGACTGCGTCGTGGAGGTCGGCGGCATCACTCTCCAGGCGTGGCGCCGGGTGCCCTCGCACCTCGACATGGAGACGCCCTTCGACACGGGGGTGTCCATGACGCTCGCGGTGGGCGGCGGCGTCCTCGTGGTGCTGCTGACCGTGTTCGCGCTCGCGTCGTTCCGGCACCGGCCCTCGGGTCCCGCGGGGATGGCCCTCGCGGTGCGGTCCGGATTCGCGATCCTGCTCGTCGCGCTGGCCTCGGGCGCAGCGATGATCGCGCGCGGTGTAGTGCTCACCCGTACCGGCCACCAGGAGGCGGCCTACCACTCGACCGCCCCGCTCAAGCCCCTGCACGGGGTCAGCCTGCACGCCGTCCTGGTCCTGCCCGCGCTGGCCTGGCTGCTGGCCCGCACGCCCTGGAGCGAGGCCGTGCGGCGACGGGTGCTGGCCGCGGCGGTCGGCTGCTACGCGGCCGCCGTGATCGGTGCCGGGGTGTGGGCCGGGCTCACGTACTGACGGGACTCACGTACCGGCTGGCCCTCAGTACCGGCCGGCCTCACGCACGGGCTAGGAGGAGGAGTCGTCCGTGGAGTCCTGCTCTCCCGGCCGCCGCTCCCACAGGGCACGCACGCGCGTGAGCAGTCCGGATCCCTCTCCCCGTCCCCGGTGCCCGTGGACACGGGGATCGTCCGTGACGTCGTACCGCTTCACATACGCCCCCAGGAATGCCTGGAGCGTGGCGACCGCCGGGATGGCGATCAGGGCGCCGACGGCGCCGAGGAGGGCGGTGCCCGCGATGACCGAGCCGAAGGCGACGGCGGGGTGGATGTCGACGGTCTTGGCGGTCAGCTTGGGCTGCAGCACGTAGTTCTCGAACTGCTGGTAGATCACGACGAAGACCAGCACCCACAGCGCGTACCAGGGGTCGACCGTGAAGGCGATCAGCATGGGCAGGGCGCCCGCGAGATACGTGCCGATGGTGGGGATGAACTGGGAGACCAGACCCACCCACACGGCGAGCACGGGCGCGTACGGCACGTTCAGTGACTGCAGCAGGACGTAGTGCGCGACTCCGGAGATGAGTGCCATCAGGCCGCGCGAGTAGATGTAGCCGCCGGTCTTGTTCACGGCGATCTCCCACGCGCGCAGCACCTCGGCCTGCTTGGCGGGCGGCAGGACGGAACAGAGCGCGCGGCGCAGCCGGGGGCCGTCCGCGGCGAAGTAGAACGAGAACAGCGTGATCGTCAGCAACTGGAAGAGCCCGCCGAGGACCTGGGCGGACACGTCCAGGACGCCGGTGGCGCTGTTCTGCACGTAGTTGCGCAGCCAGTCGGAGCGGAGCAGGCCCTCCTGGACGTCCACCCGTTTCAGGTCGGTGTTGAAGTGGGCGTTGATCCAGTTGATGACGGAGTCGAGGTAGTTCGGGAAGTCCTCGACGATCTTGATGATCTGACCCGCGAGCATGGAACCGAGCAGCGTGACGAAGCCCGCGGACACGATCAGCACGGCGAAGAAGACGAAGAAGGTGGCCAGCCCCCTGCGCATGCCGCGCGAGGCCATCCAGCTCACCGCGGGCTCGATGGCGAGGGCCAGGAAGAACGCGATGAGTATGTTGATCAGCAGGCCGGTGAGCTCGTGAAAGGCCCAACTGCCCAGCTGGAACACGGCGAAGAGGGCGAGCGCGAGCGCCATGGCACGCGGCAGCCAGCGCGGCATGCGGGAGTTCGGGCCGGCGGCGCCGCCGGCCGGGGGCCCGGTGGGCGGCGTCGTGCCGAACGGGGATGCGTGCTGGGCGAGCTGCCCGGTCTCGTCAGTGGGTGCCACGGAGCAAGTCTCGCCCACGCGACTGACAATCGGCCGCCGCCCCTGGATCTTCGTGACCGATCAGTGCTTCTCTCCCGGAAAGTTCACGATCGATCGGTGCTTTCCTCCCGGAACGTTCACGAATGATCAGTGCTTCTCCCCCGGCACGTTCATGACGGTGCAGATCACGCGCCACACGTCCTTGGCGTCCCAGCCGGAGTCCAGCGCCTCGTGCACCGTGCGTCCGCCGAGCTCCGCCATCACGTGATCGCGCGCGAAGGTGTCGGCGTACCCCGAACCGAAGTGATCCGCCATCCGCTGCCAGAAGACCGTCAACCGCATGACACCAGTATCCCGCCCCTGAGAGTGGGCCTGAGCCGGGACCGCTTGCCGAGAACGCTTTCCGCCCTACGGTCTGTCGCATGGCCGAAACAGGAGCTTCCCCACTCCCCCCGACGTCCCCGGCGCACTCCCCGCTCTTCCGCGCCGAGCACTTCGTCTGGCTCACCGCGCGCGTGCTGGAACAGCGTCTCTTCGCGTACCACTTCCTGAACGGCGGCCCCGACCCGGTGGAGACGGCGCTGGACGCCTACCGCAACACGGACGGGGGATACGGTCACGCGCTGGAGCCCGATCTGCGCGGCCCGGTCAGCCAGCCGCTGCACGCCGGGCACGCCCTGCGGGTCCTGGACGCCATCGGACGGTGCGGCGGGCAGCGCGTCGAGCGTGTGTGCCGGTATCTCACTTCCGTGTCCACGCCGGACGGCGCCCTGCCGGCGATCCATCCCAGCCAGCGCGGCTATCCGACGGCGCCCTTCGTGCCGATCGTGGACGACCCGCCGAGCGAACTCCTCGCCACCGGGCCGGTGGTCGGCCTGCTGCACCGCAACGAGGTGTGGCACGCCTGGCTGTTCAGGGCCACGGACTTCTGCTGGCAGGCGGTGGAGGCTCTGCGGAAGTCCCACCCGTACGAGGTCCAGGCCGCCGTGGCCTTCCTGGACTCCGCCCCCGACCGCCCGCGCGCGGAGGCGGCCGCCGACCGTCTCGGCCGCCTGGTACGCGAGCACCGGCTCGCGGTACTGGACCCGGAGCACCTCGACGCGTACCCGGTCGCGCCGGGCTACGCCCCCGGCGAGCACCACTTCCCGCACGACTACGCGAAGACGCCGGACTCTCTCGCGCGCGCGTGGTTCACGGACGACGAGATGGCCCGTTCCCTGGACTTCCTCGCGAACGAGCAGGAGGAGGACGGCGGCTGGCCGGTCCGCTGGCGCCAGTGGGCTCCGGGCACCGCCCTGGAAGCGCGCCCCATGGTGACCGTCGAGGCCCTGCGCACACTGCGGGCGTACGGCCGCGGCGTGGGCTGAGGCGCCCGGGCCCTCGTCCGTCGCTGCTCGTCAGTACTCCGAGTCGCGCAACAAGAGGGCGGCGATCGCGAGCGCCGTCCCGCGCGGGGACGACAGGTCGATCCCCGTCTGTTCGTCGATCTTCGCGAGCCGGTTGTCGACGGTGTTCGGGTGCAGACCCAGGGCACTCGCGGTGGCCCTGCGGTCCTGCTGGTGGGCCAGGTGGGTCCGCAGTGTCTCGAGGAGTTCGGGCCGGTCGGCGACCGGGTCAAGGAGGGCCGCTATGCGGTGGCTGCTCTCGTCCCGTCGCGACAGGTGGTACTCCAGCAGCACGTCGTCGAGACGGTGCAGCCCCGGTGGCAGGCCGCACACGCGCGTGATGCGCAGGATCTCGGTGGCGGTGCGGGCGGCGTCCGTGATGTGCGCGGGTCCCTCGGCGGGCACTGCCGCCACGCGCACGTGCAGCCCGCTCAACCGGCTCAGCCGGTGCGGCAGGTCGTCGGGCGCGACAAGGTCCCCGGGGACGATGACGCGGCCCCCGTCGGCGTCCAGCAGCGCGTGCACGTCCACACCGAAGGTGCGGTCCAGGACGGTCTGCACCCGGCGCAGTCTGCGCCGCACCGCGACGGGCCCTTCGGCGGGCGGGGCCTCGAAGCCGAGGGCGAGCACCAGGGCGGGCCCGTCGAGGCGCAGCTCGCCCAGGAGCACATGTCCCGGCGGCACCATGCCGTCCAGCAGCCCGCGCACCAACGACCGCAGTTGGGCCCGCTGTTCGGTCTCCAGCGCGGCCCGCTCGTCCAGGTAGGTCTCGGCGACGGCGCCCACGACGCCCGGATGGCTCTCCAGCAGGGCGTCCACCAGCTCGACCAGCGCCGCCTCCTCCCCGGGGCGTGCCACGTCCCTCAGGGCGCGCCACAGGACGTACACGCCGACGGCGTGGGTGCGCAGCAGCAGGTGCAGCGGCATGCCCTCCTCGGCGCGCTGGGCGGCCCGCTCGCGGAAGACCCGGTTGTTGCTGCCGGGCGACACGGGGTCCGGGTCCTCGACACGGCGCAGGAACAGCCGTATGCCGTGCCGGACGGTCGCGGCGATCTCCAGGTCCTTCACGTCATCGGGCAGCTCCGCATACCCGGGAAGCTCCTCGAAGGACTCCCGGGTCATGCGGCGGGCCAGCTCGTTGACACGCGGCTCGCACCGCGCGGCGAGGGAGCGCGCGGCGGGTGACAGGGCCACGGCTCCTCCCCCAGACGGTCCCGGACGGTTGTGACGCGTCACATTACCCAGCCGACCTGGGAGGAGAAGGGGCTGATCACCGGCGGAGACGGGCGCTGATCACGCCCCCATCGCCCGCACCCCCGCGGTCACCACCACCGCCGCCGCGACGACGAGCAGGAACGGAGCGCGCAGCACCAGCGCGACGGCAGCCGCGGCGAGCCCCGCGGCCCGTGCGTCGAGCACCGGCACACGCCCGTCGGCGAAGGTCTGCTGGGCGGTGAGCGCGGCGAGGAGAGCCACAGGCAACAACGCGGCGAGACGCCTGACCAGCGGCCGGTCGAGGGCCCCCTCGGGCACGAGCAGTCCGGCCAGCTTGACGGCGTAGCAGCCGAGAGCGGTGACGCCGATCGCGATCCAGGTGTTCAACGGTCCTCCCCTTGCGCATGATCACGACGCGGACTCGTGCGGCCACGGCTACGACGCCCCTGTGCCCAGAGGACGACAGGCGCCGCGAGCGCGGCCACCAGGACCGGCAGTCCGGCGGGCAGCACAGGAAGCAGACCGAGGCCCAGCACGACCGCGAGCGCGGCCACGGCCCGCTCGACACCGGTCTTCACCATGGGCGCGAGCAGCGCCAGGAAGACGGCGGGCCCGGCCGCGTCGAGCCCCCACGCAGCGGTGTCCCCGATCGCGTCGGCCCCCAGCGCACCCAACAACGTGGTCAGGTTCCACAGCACGTACAGGCTGAGCCCCGTGACGGTGAACCCGATCCGCACACTGCGCCGCGTCGGCTGCGCGAGCGCGACGGCCGTCGTCTCGTCGATGACCCATTGGGCGGCGAACGGCCGCACCGCGCGCGGGAGCGCCAGCAACTGCGACAGCCGCAGCCCGTAGAAGGCATTGCGCACGCCCAGGAAGAAGGCACCGGCGGCGGCCGTCAGCGGGTTACCGCCGGCCGCGAGCGCCCCCACGAGCGCGAACTGGGACGCGCCGGTGAACACCAGGAGGCTGAGCGCACAGGTCTGCAGCAGCGTGAGCCCGCTGCCGGCCGAGGTCACCCCGAAGGCGAACCCGGACAGTCCTACGGCGACTCCGACTCCGAGTGCGTCCCGTACGACGGCGGCGTCCGGTTTCCCTCCGTCGTCGGCGCGTATGTCTGCGAGAGCTGTTTGTTCTGCCACGCGTCGGACGGTAGGCGCGGCCGCCGCCGCGCGTCTTGTACGTTCTTGCGCTCCCGCCGGTACGCGCCAGGGGGCACGCCGACGATCCGGGTGAAGTGCCGGTTGAGGTGCGGCTGGTCCGTGAACCCCACCGTGAGCGCCGCCTCGGCGAGAGTCGTCCCCGCGTCGAGCAGCCGCCGGGCCCGGCGTACCCGCGCATCCGTCAGCCAGGCGTGCGGCGGCATCCCGTAGACGTCCCGGAACGCCCGCAGCAGGGCGAACGGGCCGGTCCCGAGATCGGCGGCCAGCCGCTCCAGAGTCGGCGGTTCGGCCATCCGCTCCTCCAGCACGGCACGCGCGCGTGCCGCGATCCGGGCGCCCGCCGTCCGTACGTCCCGCTGCGGCAACGGGCCGCCGTTCAGCCGGAGCAGCCGGGTCACCGCGACCCGCAGCAAGGTGTCGGCGGCCAGCGCGTTGCCCTCGTCGGCGGCACGCAGTACCTGGTGCACCAGGCCGACGGTGTACGGGTCGTCGAGCACCGGACTCACGAATCCCGGCGTACCTCGAATCGTCGTGGTCTCGGCCGCGATCTCGGCGACCACCTGCGGCGACGGATAGACGGCTCCGTACCGCCACCCTTCCGGAACACCTGCCCGCCCCGTGTGCGCGGTATCGGGATTCACCAGCGCGAGCGCACCGGCCCCCGCGTACTGATCGGCCCCGCGATGGTGAAAGACCTCCACCCCGTCGGCGATGGCGGCGATCACGAAGTTCTCGTGCGTGTGCCGCACGAACGTCTTGCGGATGTACCGGGCCCGCAGCAGATCGACCCCGGGCAGCTCGGCGAACCGCCAGTGCCGCGCCGCCTCCTTGCCCGAACCCGTCATGCACTCATTGTCCGCCCTGGCGACGGACCGCAGCGTCCCGGCCCCGGATCGAAGCAGCGTCCTCGCAGGTCAGAGCCATTGTCAGTGCGCGGGTGCAGGATGGACGCATGGTCAGCTCCGCACACCGAGCCCTGGACGGCTTCTCCCCCGCGACCCGCGGCTGGTTCACGGGGGCCTTCTCCGCGCCCACCGCGGCCCAGGCGGGCGCGTGGCGGGCCATCGGAGCGGGTTCGGACGTGCTGGTGGTCGCCCCCACCGGTTCCGGCAAGACTCTCGCCGCCTTCCTCGCCGCCCTGGACCAGCTGGCCTCGACGCCCCCGCCCGCCGACCCGAAGAAGCGCTGCCGCGTCCTGTACGTCTCGCCGCTGAAGGCCCTGGCCGTAGACGTCGAGCGCAACCTCCGCAGCCCTCTGACCGGCATCCGTCAGGAGTCCGTGCGCCTGGGCCTGCCCGAGCCCGAGGTCAAGGTCGGCATCCGCTCCGGCGACACCCCCGCCGCCGAGCGCCGCGCCCTCGCCACCCGGCCACCGGACATCCTGATCACCACCCCGGAGTCGCTCTTCCTGATGCTGACGTCGGCCACGCGTGACGCGCTGACCGGCATCGAGACCGTGATCCTCGACGAGGTCCACGCCGTCGCCGGCACCAAGCGCGGCGCCCACCTCGCACTCTCCCTGGAGCGCCTGGACGAGCTCCTCCCGAAGCCGGCCCGCCGTATCGGCCTGTCGGCGACGGTCCGCCCGGTCGACGAGGTCGCCCGCTATCTCGCCCCGCGCGGCAAGGTGGAGATCGTCCAGCCCAAGTCCGGCAAGGAGTTCGACCTCTCGGTCGTCGTTCCGGTCGAGGACCTCGGCGAGTTGGGCGGCTCCCCGGTCGCCGACGGCACCGAGGGTGCGGAGCGGCCGTCGATCTGGCCGCACGTCGAGGAGCGCATCGCCGACCTCGTCCAGGCGCACCGCTCCACGATCGTGTTCGCCAACTCGCGCCGCCTCGCGGAGCGCCTGTGCAACCGGCTCAACGAAATCGCCTACGAACGAGCCACCGGCGAACCTCTCGACGAACACCACGCGCCCGCCGAGCTGATGGGCGGCTCGGGCGCGGCCCAGGGCGCCCCGCCCGTCATCGCCCGCGCCCACCACGGCTCGGTCTCCAAGGAGCAGCGCGCTCTCGTCGAGGAGGACCTCAAGGCGGGCCGCCTGCCCGCCGTGGTCGCCACCTCCAGCCTCGAACTGGGCATCGACATGGGCGCGGTGGACCTCGTCGTCCAGGTCGAGTCCCCGCCCTCCGTCGCCTCCGGCCTTCAGCGCGTCGGCCGCGCGGGACACCAGGTGGGCGCGGTCTCCACCGGCGTGGTCTTCCCGAAGTACCGCGGCGACCTCGTCCAGGCGGCCGTCGTCACCGAGCGCATGCGCACCGGCTCCATCGAGTCCCTGAAGGTCCCCGCCAACCCCCTGGACGTCCTCGCCCAGCAGCTCGTCGCGATGACGGCGATGGACACCTGGCAACTGGACGACCTGCTGGCCATGGTCCGCCGTGCCGCCCCCTTCGCCTCGCTCCCGGAGTCGGCGTTCACCGCGGTCCTCGACATGCTCGCCGGCCGCTACCCCTCCGACGCCTTCGCGGAGCTGCGCCCGCGTGTGGTCTGGGACCGCGTCGCCGGCACGATCACCGGCCGCCCCGGTGCCCAGCGCCTGGCCGTCACCTCCGGCGGCACGATCCCCGACCGAGGGCTCTTCGGCGTCTTCCTCGCCGGCGCCGACCCCAAGAAGGGCGGCGGCCGGGTCGGCGAGCTGGACGAGGAGATGGTCTACGAGTCCCGGGTCGGCGACGTCTTCACGCTCGGCACCAGCTCCTGGCGCATCGAGGACATCACCCGCGACCGCGTCCTCGTCTCCCCCGCCCCGGGCGTCCCGGGCCGGCTCCCCTTCTGGAAGGGCGACCAACTGGGCCGCCCGCTCGAACTCGGCCGCGCGGTGGGCGCGTTCCTCCGCGAGGTCGGCTCACTGCCCAAGGAGGACGCCCGCCTCCGCCTCCTCGCCGCGGGCCTGGACGCCTGGGCCGCGGACAACGTGCTGTCCTACCTCGACGAGCAACGCGAGGCCTGCGGCCACATCCCGGACGACCGCACGATCGTCGTGGAGCGCTTCCGCGACGAACTCGGCGACTGGCGCGTAGTCGTCCACTCCCCCTTCGGCGCCCAGGTGCACGCCCCTTGGGCCCTCGCCCTCGGCGCCAAGCTCTCCGAGCGGTACGGCATGGACGCCCAGGTCATGCACGCCGACGACGGCATCGTTCTACGGCTGCCCGACGCCGATCTCATGGGCCTGGACCTGCTCGACCAGGAGCCGACGAAGATCGGTACGGAGTACGACGCGGACCAGGCCCCTGTCGGCGCCGCGGATGTCGTCTTCGACAAGGGCGAGGTCGACCAGGTCGTCACCGACCAGGTCGGCGGCTCCGCCCTGTTCGCGTCCCGCTTCCGCGAGTGCGCCGCCCGCGCGCTGCTGCTCCCGCGCCGCAATCCCGGCAAGCGCACCCCGCTGTGGCAGCAGCGCCAGCGCGCCTCCCAACTGCTCCAGGTGGCGAGCGAGTTCGGCTCGTTCCCGATCGTTCTGGAAGCGGTCCGCGAGTGCCTCCAGGACGTCTTCGACGTCCCCGGCCTGGTCGAGCTGATGGGCGACCTGGAGAACCGCAAGGTCCGCCTCGTCGAGGTCACCACCCCGGAGCCCTCCCCCTTCGCGCGCTCACTCCTCTTCGGCTACGTCGCACAGTTCCTCTACGAGGGAGACTCGCCCCTCGCCGAGCGCCGCGCCGCCGCCCTCTCCCTGGACTCGCGCCTGCTGGCCGAACTCCTCGGCCAGGCGGAACTGCGCGAGCTGCTCGACCCCGAGGTGCTCACCGAGCTGGAGCGGGAGCTCCAGTGGCGCACCGAGGACCGCCGCGTCAAGGACGCCGAAGGCGTCGCCGACCTGCTGCGCATGCTCGGCCCGCTCACGGACGCCGAGTTGGCCGAGCGGGGCGCCGACCCTCAGTGGGCCCAGGACCTGGCCTCCGCCCGTCGCAGCATCCGGGTCCGCATCGCCGGCGCCGACCACTGGGCGGCGATCGAGGACGCGGGCCGCCTGCGCGACGCGCTCGGCACCGCACTGCCGGTCGGCGTCCCGGAGGCGTTCACCGAACCGGTCAAGGATCCGCTCGGCGACCTCCTCGCACGCCATGCCCGCACCCACGGCCCGTTCACCTCGGCCACGGCCGCGGCCCGCTTCGGCCTGGGCGTGGCGGTCACGGAAGGTGCGTTGCAGCGTCTCGCCGCGAGCGGCCGTGTCGTACAGGGCGAGTTCCACCCGTCGGGCATCGGCCAGGAGTGGTGCGACGCGACCGTCCTGCGCCGTCTCCGCCGCCGCTCCCTGGCCGCCCTGCGCCACGAACTGGAGCCGGTGTCGCCGCCCGCGCTCGCCCAGTTCCTCCCGCAGTGGCAGCACATCGGCAAGGGCCACTCGCTGCGCGGCATCGACGGACTGGTGCGCGCCGTCGAGCAGTTGCAGGGCGCGTCCGTGCCCGCGTCCGCCCTGGAGAAGCTCGTCCTGCCGTCCCGCGTCGCGAACTACAACCCGGCGATGCTCGACGAACTCACCTCCGCCGGAGAGATCGTCTGGGCCGGAGCGGGTGCCCTCCCCGGCAAGGACGGATGGGTCTCTCTGTACCTGGCGGACGCGGCCCCGCTGCTCCTGCCCCCGCCCCACCCCCTGGAGCCGACGGCACTCCACCAGTCCGTCCTGGACACCCTCTCCGGGGGCTACGGCCTGTTCTTCCGCCAGATCTCCGACCAGGTCCGCGCCACCACCCACCCCGACGCGACCGACCCCCAACTGGCCGACGCCGTATGGGACCTGGCCTGGTCCGGACGGCTCACGAACGACACCCTCGCCCCCATGCGCTCCCTGCTGGGCTCCGGCCGCACCGCGGGCTCCACCGCCCATCGAGCCAAGCGCACCGTCCCGCGCGGGCGTTACGGCTCCCTGACCGCCGCCGCCCGCACCGCCTCCCGCACCGGCCCACCGACCGTCGCCGGCCGCTGGTCCCTGCTCCCGCAGCGCGAGGACGACCCGACCGTGCGCGCCCACGCCCTGGCCCGCATCCTCCTCGACCGGCACGGAGTGGTCACCCGGGGAGCCGTCTCGGCGGAGGGAGTCGAGGGCGGCTTCTCGGCGACGTACCGCATCCTGTCCGCCTTCGAGGACAGCGGTCAGGCCCGGCGCGGCTATGTGGTGGAGGGACTCGGCGCCGCCCAGTTCGCCATGGACGGCGCCGTGGACCGCCTGCGCGCCGTGGCCAACGCCCGCGACCGGGGCGAGACCCTGCCGGACGGGCCGCTCGGGAACGACTCTCCGAACGGATCCCCCGAGAGCTACGGATTCGGCGGCTCCGCATCCCAGGGCCTCGACTGGACCGACGGTTTCGACCCCGACTTCAGCCCCCTCGACACGCCCACGAACACCCCCACTTCACGCGACGAGTACGTCTCACCGCGCGACTTCGCCCCACCCAGCCCCCAGGGCCCGCACGGCAGCCACCCATACAGTTTCAGCGCCCGCCGCACCCCCACCTCCGACGCCATCCGGGCCGTCGTCCTCGCCGCCGCCGACCCCGCCAACGCGTACGGCGCCGCCCTCCCCTGGCCCGATCCCCCGACCGAGGCCGGGCACAAACCGGGCCGCAAGGCAGGCTCCCTGGTGGTCCTCGTCGACGGCGAGCTGACGCTCTACATGGAGCGGGGCGGCAAGACCCTGCTGGCCTGGCCCTCCGACCCCGACGCCGCAGCCACCGACGACCCCCGCCTGCGCACAGCGGCGGAAGCCCTCGCCGCAGCCGCCCGCGCGGGCTCCCTCGGCACGGTCACGGTGGAACGCGTCAACGGCACCTCGGCCCTGACGTCCCCCATCGGCACCCTCCTGGAAGGAGCGGGCTTCATCGCCACACCCCGCGGTCTGCGGCTACGAGCATGACCGCAGCCACCACACCGCCCCCACCCCCACCGTGCCACCCTTGACCCATGCCCGAAGGAGACACGGTCTGGCAGTCCGCGACGCGTCTGCACGACGCCCTCGCGGGCAAGGTGCTGACCCGCAGCGATCTCCGGGTGCCGAAGTACGCCACAGCTGATCTCACGGGCCGTACGGTCCTGGACGTCACCCCGCGCGGCAAACACCTCCTCACCCGCATCGAGGGCGGCCTGACCCTCCACTCGCACCTGCGAATGGACGGCTCCTGGAAGGTGTACGCGGCCGGCCGGCGCTGGACCGGCGGCCCCACCCACCAGATCCGCGCGATCCTCGGCACCGCCGACCGTACGGCCGTCGGCTACCGCCTCCCCGTCCTGGAACTCCTCCGCACCACCGACGAACACCGCGCCGTCGGCCACCTCGGCCCCGACCTGCTCGGCCCTGACTGGGACCCCGAGCGGGCCCTCACCAACCTCCTGAAGGACCCCGCCCGCCCCCTCGGCGAGGCTCTGCTCGACCAGCGCAACCTCGCCGGCATCGGCAACATCTACAAGAGCGAACTCTGCTTCCTGCTCGGCGCCACCCCGTGGCTCCCCGTCGGCGCGCTCCCCGCCGACCGCGCCGCACACCTCCCGGCGCTCGCCAAGAAGCTCCTGGAGGCCAACCGCGACCGCCCGGTCCGCAGCACGACGGGCCGCCGCGGCCAGGACCTGTTCGTCTACGGCCGCGCACCCCGCCCCTGCCTCCGCTGCCACACCCCCGTCCGCGCCGCCGACCAGGGCGACGGCTCCCGCGAGCGCCCCACGTACTGGTGCCCACACTGCCAACGAGGCCCGGCCCCGACAGCACGCAAGGTCCAACCCCGTACGACCAATTGACGCACCGTCAGAAACCCTCGTACCGTCCCTTCATGGCCGTCAGGGCGTACGACCTCATCGGACGCACCGCATTCGTCACCGGCGCCGCGAGCGGCATCGGCCGCGCCTCCGCCGTCCTGCTCGCCGAGGCGGGGGCCACCGTGCACTGCGCCGACCGCGACGCGGCGGGCCTGCACGAGACGGCGACCCTGATCAAGGACGTCGGCGGCACCGCCCGCACCCACCCCCTCGACGTCACCGATCGCGACCAGCTCCATCAGGCCATCACCAGCTGCGAGCGCCTGGACGTACTGGCCGCGGTCGCCGGCATCATGCACAGCAGCCCAGTCCTGGAGACGAGGGACGAGGATCTCGACCGGGTGCTGGGCGTCAACTTCAAGGGCGTGCTGTACGCCTGCCAGGAGGCGGCCCGGCTGATGATCGACCGGAAGACCAAGGGCAGCATCGTCACCATGGCCTCAGGCGCCGTGGACACCGGCGGCCCCGGCCTGCTCTGCTACGGCGCGGCCAAGGCGGCCGTCGTCCAGCTCACGAAGACGCTGGCGACCGAGATCGGCCGGCACGGCATCCGGGTCAACGCGGTCGCACCCGGCTGGATCCGCACACCGATGACCGACCGCCACGACGGCGAGGCGCAGGCGCACACCGAGGCGCTCATGGCCCGGATGTCACCGCTGGGCCGGGTCGGCGAACCGGAGGACATCGCCCACGCCGTGCTCTACCTGGCGTCGGACGCCTCGTCCTTCACGACGGGCCAGATCCTGCGTCCGAACGGTGGGGTGGCGATGCCGTGGTAGTCGCGGTCGACCGCCAGGCCGCCCGCCACCGCCCCGCACCGAGGGCTCCCGCGGCCCGCGCCCTGGGCACACAGTGCACCGGCAGCAGGCTCAGTCCCCATCCCCCGGCCGCAACGGCCCCTTCCAGCACTCCGGCGTCCGGCACCAGCACGAGCCGCACCACGGCCCACCACCAGAGCACTCCGAGCCCGAGAACCGCCCCCCGGCGCACTATCGGCCCCGCCATGCAGCCACCTCCAGCCCCGACGCTAGTCCGCCGTCCTCACCCGCAGGGAGGGCGCACCGGCGGCACACGGTCGCACTGACACGTCCACGCGGTGCCCACGACACCGCCGAACGGAAGACGCCGCCGAACAAAAGGCGCCGAACGCAAAGACGCGGTCCCGCCGCTCCAAGATGCACGAAAACCCCGACCGGCGCCTCTCCAGACCAGCTGGAGAAACCCGTCCGGGGCCTCGCACACTTCCTCGGCGCATCGTCAGCTCATGCGCACGTCCGCGTAAGCGTTACGCGGCGACCACGTCCACGGCCTCGCTGGGCGCCTTGATCGTCACGCGTTCCGGTGGCACACCGGTCACCGAGACGGAACCCAGCATCGGGCGAACCGGCGTCGGCACAGGCTCGCTGGGAGTGGCCGCAGCAGACTGGGCCAGCTCGGCGAGGGCGAGCTCGTCGCTCACTTCCCGCATGAGCTCGGACATCCGTACGTCCAGCGCGTCGCAGATGGCGGACAGCAGCTCGGAGGAAGCCTCCTTCTGCCCCCGCTCCACCTCGGAGAGATAGCCGAGTGAGACTCGGGCGGACGAGGAGACTTCGCGCAGAGTACGGCCCTGGCGCTGGCGCTGCCGACGCAGCACGTCACCCAACAGGCGACGGAGCAGAATCATCGGTGGCTCCCTCCTCGGACCGCGTAGCCGCATCCTTCACGCCCCACCGTACCGCCTTGCGCCGCGGCCGTGCGGGGAGCGATGTCGTGTTCACTCAGAGCTGCAAACATCAAAACCCCCCGTTCCGTTCCGTATCCTGTGCCCGCTCGTTCCCGGTGTGTACGCCCGCAAGCTCCTGAAGAAGCAGTGCGAGTACGCTCCGTACACTCTCCATACGAATTTCCGCACGGTCGCCGTTCAACCGCAGTGCGGTCACTTTCCCGCCACCGAAGGCGCCGGAAGCCCCCGCGAAGGGGCCGTCGACGGCCACGAAAACCGTCCCGACGGGCTTTCCGTCCTGCGGTTCCGGACCCGCGACTCCGGTGGTCGCGATGCCCCAGTCGGCGCCGAGCGCCTTGCGCACTCCGACCGCCATCTGGGCCGCGACCTGCGGATCCACCGCTCCCCGCTGCGCCAGCAGGGTGGCGTCGACACCCAGCAGCTGATGCTTGAGTTCGGTGGCGTAGGCGGTCACCGAACCCCGGAAGGCCTTGGAGGCCCCGGGGACCGTTGTGATTTCCGCCGCAACCAGACCTCCGGTGAGCGACTCGGCGACCGCGAGCGTCTCGCCGTTCACGGTCAGTAGTCGCACCACTTGGGCGGCCGGGGAATTCACGCTTCCGTCTCCTCCAACGCCGCCTTGCGCTCGGCGATTCCCTGCCGGCGCAGCACAATGGCCTGTCTCACATAGTCGAGCCCGGTCACCACGGTCAGGACGACCGCCGCGGCCATCACCCAGAACCTCAGGGTGGCCAGCCACCCCGTCAGCGCCAGGACGTACATGCCGACCGCGATGCCCTGCGTGAGGGTCTTGAGCTTGCCGCCGCGGCTCGCCGGGATGACGCCGTACCGGATGACGATGAAACGCAGGAGCGTGATCCCGAGTTCCCGGCCGAGGATGACGCTCGTCACCCACCACGGCAGGTCGCCCAGCGCGGAGAGACAGATCAGCGCCGCTCCCATGATCGCCTTGTCGGCGATCGGGTCGGCGATCTTCCCGAAGTCCGTGACGAGGTTGTACGTGCGCGCCAGATGACCGTCGAACAGGTCAGTGATCATGGCGACGGCGAAGGCCGCCCAGGCGAACGAACGCCATGCCGGGTCGTAGCCACCGTCGGCCAGCATCAGCGCGACGAAGCCGGGCACGAGGAGCAGCCGGAGCATGGTCAGCAGATTGGCGATGTTCCAGACACTGGCCTGGTTGACCGCCGCGGTCACGATTTTCGCGCCGCGCGGCGACTTCTCACCTGAACCGGAACCGACGTCGGAGGCCGTACCGGAAGCCCTACCGGAGACAGCGCCCGAAGGACCACCGGATGCCGCACCGGCCGCGGCGGACGGAACCCCGCTCGCAGCCCCGCCCTTCGCAGCGGAGGAGCCACCCGCGGCGGACGCCGGAACTCCGGTCATCTGCCCGCCTCCTCACTACACGCGAGCGAGCCCTGCAGAGGCTCGGCCACCAGGTCGACACCTTCCGTACCGACCACCTTCGCCTCGACCATACGACCGACGCTCAGACCTTCGCCGCTCGTGAGCAGCACCTGGCCGTCGGTCTCGGGGGCCTGGTGCTCCCCTCGGCCGTACGCGCCCTCGGCGGAGTCCACCGACTCCACGAGCACCTGCACGGTCTCGCCCACGCGCTCCTCGGCCCGCTGCGAGACCAGTTCCTCGGCGAGCCGGGAGACCCGGGCCAGCCGCTCGGCGACGACGTCCTCGTCGAGCTTGTTCTCGTACGTCGCCGCCTCGGTGCCGTCCTCGTCGGAGTACCCGAAGACCCCGATGGCGTCCAGCCTCGCGCCGTTCAGGAAGCGCTCCAGCTCGGCGAGGTCGGCCTCGGTCTCACCGGGGAAGCCCACGATGAAGTTCGAGCGCACGCCCGCCTGGGGGGCCTTGCTCCGGATGGTGTCGAGCAGCTCCAGGAAGCGGTCGGTGTCGCCGAAGCGGCGCATCGCGCGCAGCACGGCGGGCGCGGAGTGCTGGAAGGACAGGTCGAAGTAGGGCATCACCTTGGGCGTGGACGTGAGCACGTCGATGAGCCCGGGCCGCATCTCGGCCGGCTGGAGGTAGCTCACGCGCACGCGCTCGAGGCCGTCGACCTCGGCGAGCTCGGGCAGCAGGGACTCCAGGAGGCGGATGTCGCCCAGGTCCTTGCCGTACGACGTGTTGTTCTCGGAGACCAGCATGACCTCCTTGACACCCTGCTCGGCCAGCCACCGCGTCTCGTTCAGGACGTCCGAGGGCCGGCGCGAGATGAAGGAGCCGCGGAAGGACGGGATGGCGCAGAAGGAGCAGCGCCGGTCACAGCCGGAGGCGAGCTTCACCGAGGCGACGGGGGAGCCGTCCAGGCGGCGGCGCAGGGGCGCACGGGGGCCGGAGGCCGGAGCGAGCCCTTCCGGAAGGTCGACGGGGGCGGCCTCGACCGCCGGTCCGTGGCCCGGCAGCGCGACGGACGCCGCCGACTCCTGCCGCTCGGCCGGGCTGATCGGCAGCAGCTTGCGGCGGTCGCGCGGGGTGTGCGAGGCGTGGATGCCGCCGTTCAGGATGGTCTGCAGGCGGTCGGAGATGTCGGCGTAGTCGTCGAAGCCGAGCACGCCGTCGGCCTCCGGGAGGGCCTCGGCGAGGTCCTTGCCGTACCGCTCGGCCATGCAGCCCACCGCCACGACGGCCTGGGTTCTGCCATGCCCCTTGAGGTCGTTCGCCTCCAGGAGGGCGTCGACGGAGTCCTTCTTGGCGGCGTCGACGAAGCCGCACGTGTTGACGACGGCCACGTCCGCGTCCGAGGCGTCCTCCACGAGGTCCCAGCCGTCCGCCTCCAAGCGGCCTGCGAGCTCCTCCGAGTCCACCTCGTTACGGGCGCAGCCAAGAGTGACGAGTGCGACGGTACGGCGTTCAGGCATGGGCTCAAGACTACTTCGTCCCACTGACACCCCACGTCGACGGGGTTGGCCGATCTTGGCCAACCCCGTACTCACTGCCACCCTTCGGAGGGACTTATCCGACCTGCGGGTCGCCCTTCGTATACGTGAGCCGTTCCACGGCACCGGGCGCCCAGTCGTCGTCGATCTTCTTGCCGTTCACGTACAGCTGGATCGCGCCGGCGTCACCGAGGACCAGGTTGATCTTCTCGTTGTCCTGGAAGGTCTTGGACTCGCCCTGCTGGAGCAGCCCGTCGAAGAGGAGCCGGCCGTTGTGGTCCTTGGCGGAGATCCAGCTCTTGCCGTCGTCGGCGCTGACCTGGACGGTCACCTTGTCCTGGGGCGCGGCCGCGATGGCGCTGTCGGACGGCGCAGGCGTCGTTTCCTTGGGCTTGTCGGCCTTGGGCGTGGGCGAGGAGGTCTTGCCGGTCGTGGGCGTGGACCCCTCGGCGACCTGCGTCTTGCCGCCGTCGTCGCCCTTGAACGCGGTGAACCCGACGAAGCCGACCACCGCGACGATCGCGGCGACCATGGCCGCGGTCCAGTTCGGCCCGCGCCGCTCGGGACGGATGCGTTCCGCCTCGAAGAGGGGGGCCGCCGGGGTCGGGGCCGGGCGCCCGCCGTGATCGGCGTCGTACTGGGCCAGAAGCGGGGCCGGATCGAGGTGGACGGCCTTCGCCAGGGTCCGGATGTGGCCCCGGGCGTAGACATCCCCGCCGCAGGGGGTGAAGTCGTCCGCCTCGATGGCGTGCACGATGGCGATACGGACCCGGGTGGCGTTGCTGACGTCGTCTACGGTCAGCCCGGCCGCGATACGTGCCTGCTGGAGGGCACGGCCGATCGAAGGGCGGACTTCCTCACGATCATCTTCGAACGGACGCTCGTCTTCAGGGGAGTTGCCGATGGACACGGGGGCGCCTTTCGAGCGTTTTAGCCGCCTGTGCTGGAGGTTCAGTCTAGGGGGGGTACGAAAGGGTGGGGCAACCGGACGGTGGGACTTTGTACGCCATCGGTATGGCCCGGCACACCGATGGTGGGGCTGGAGCTTGTCGCTTCCCTCAACTTGACGTACGCCGAAGGGAAACGGTTGCCCAATGATCCCTTACGGGTGAGTCACGATCGAACACCCGCCAGCCGGACCCGGCCCACGAGACACGCCCGCCGCACCCGCAAGTCGATCACTGTGCCCCGTTTCCCTCCTTGACGCTCCCTTTAAGACTCCCCGCGGATCACCGAGAGCACGCCATCCAGCTCATCAGCCTTCACAAGAACGTCACGAGCCTTCGATCCCTCGCTCGGCCCGACGATGCCGCGGGACTCCATGAGGTCCATGAGCCGCCCGGCCTTGGCGAAGCCGACACGCAGCTTGCGCTGCAGCATCGAGGTCGATCCGAACTGCGTGGAGACGACCAGCTCGGCCGCCTGGCACAGCAGGTCGAGGTCGTCGCCGATCTCCTCGTCGATCTCCTTCTTCTGCTTGGTGCCCACGACGACGTCGTCCCGGAAGACCGGTGCCATCTGGTCCTTGCAGTGCTGGACGATCACCGCGACCTCTTCCTCGGTCACGAAGGCGCCCTGCATGCGGGTGGGCTTGTTGGCGCCCATCGGCAGGAAGAGCCCGTCGCCCTTGCCGATCAGCTTCTCGGCGCCGGGCTGGTCGAGGATGACCCGCGAGTCCGCGAGCGAGGAGGTCGCGAAGGCGAGCCGCGAGGGCACGTTCGCCTTGATCAGACCGGTGACGACATCCACGGACGGCCGCTGCGTGGCGAGCACGAGGTGAATACCGGCCGCGCGCGCGAGCTGCGTGATGCGCACGATCGAGTCCTCGACGTCCCGTGGCGCGACCATCATCAGGTCGGCGAGCTCATCGACGATCACCAGCAGATACGGATAGGTCCTGAGCTCCCGCTCGCTGCCTTCCGGCGTCTTGAGCTTGCCGTCGCGGATGGCCTGGTTGAAGTCGTCGATGTGCCGGTACCCGAACGCCGCCAGATCGTCGTACCGCAGATCCATCTCCCGTACGACCCACTGCAGCGCCTCGGCGGCCCGCTTGGGGTTGGTGATGATCGGCGTGATCAGGTGCGGAATGCCCTCGTACGCCGTCAGCTCGACACGCTTGGGGTCGACGAGGACCATCCGCACGTCCTCGGGGGTCGCGCGGACCATGACGGAAGTGATCAAGCAGTTAATGCACGACGATTTACCGGAACCGGTGGCTCCGGCCACCAGCACGTGCGGCATCTTCGCGAGGTTGGCCATCACATAGCCGCCCTCCACGTCCTTGCCCAGCGCGACCAGCATCGGGTGGTCGTCCTCGGCGGCCGCCGCGAGGCGCAGCACGTCGCCGAGGTTGACCATCTCGCGGTCGGTGTTCGGGATCTCGATGCCGACTGCGGACTTGCCGGGGATCGGCGAGATGATCCGTACGTCGGGACTGGCGACGGCGTACGCGATGTTCTTGGTCAGTGCGGTGATCCGCTCGACCTTCACGGCGGGGCCGAGCTCGACCTCGTAGCGCGTGACCGTCGGCCCGCGCGTGAAGCCGGTGACGGCGGCGTCGACCTTGAACTCCATGAAGACGTTCTGCAGCGAGGCGACCACGGCGTCGTTGGCGGCGCTGCGCGTCTTGCCCGGGCCGCCGCGCTCCAGGAGGTCGAGGGACGGCAGCGAGTAGGTGATGTCGCCGGACAGCTGGAGCTGCTCGGCGCGCGGCGGCAGCTCGCCGGGGGCCTCGGGCGGGGGCTTGGTGAGGTCCGCGACCTCGACCTTCAGTTTTTCCTGCTTGGGCCGCGAGGCCGGAGCAGGCACCGGGGTCGGCGTCGGGGTGGTCTCCTCGCGGTCCCCGACGCTCACTCCCTGGGTGAGGTCGGCGACGATCGGCGACGGCGGCATCCCGTGCAGGACGGCACCGTCGAGCGCGGCAGCGGCGGCCGCGGCGACGTCCACGGCGTCCATGGGCCGGTCCATGTCGGGCTGCGGCACGGCGGAGCGCCGGGGGCGGCCACGGCGCTTGGAGAGGGCCTCCTGCTCCGCGCTGTCGGGGTCGTACGCCTCGGGCGCCGCCCCGCGCCTGCGGGTGCGCGCGGGCAGCGCCTCGCGCCACTGGTCGTCGTAGCGCTCGTCGTCCTCGCCGAGGTCGTCCTCGGCCGGGTCGTGGACGATGCCGAGCTTCACGCCGAGCAGCCGCAGCCGCTGCGGGATGGCGTTGACGGGCGTGGCCGTGACGACCAGCAACCCGAAGACCGTGAGCAGCGCGAGCAGCGGTACGGCGAGGACCTCGCCCATGGTGTACGTCAGCGGGGTCGCCGCGCCCCAGCCGATGAGGCCGCCGGCGTCCCTTATGGCCTGCATGCCGTCGCTGCGCGCGGGCGAGCCGCACGCGATGTGGACCTGGCCGAGCACACCGATGACAAGTGCGGACAGACCGATCACGATCCGGCCGTTGGCCTCGGGCTGCTCGGGATGCCGGATGAAACGCACGGCGATGACCGCGAGCAGTATCGGCACGAGCAGGTCGAGCCGGCCGAAGGCGCCGGTCACCAGCATCTCGACGAGGTCGCCGACCGGCCCACGCAGGTTCGACCACGTTCCGGCGGCGACGACCAGCCCGAAACCGAGCAGCAGCAGCGCGATGCCGTCCTTGCGGTGCGCGGGGTCGAGGTTCTTCGCGCCCTGCCCTATGCCGCGGAACACCGCGCCGACGGCGTGCGCGAGGCCGAGCCAGAGGGCACGCACGAGCCGGTAGATGCCGCCGGTGGGGCTCGGCGCCGGCTTGGGGGCCGGCGCGGACTTCTTCGCCGCGGCTTTCCTGGCGGGCGCCTTCTTTGCCGGGGCTTTTTTCGCAGCGGCCTTCTTCGCCGGAGCCGCCGCCTTCTTCGCGGGCTGCTTCTTGGCAGCGGAGGGACGTGAGGCCATAGGTGTGAGGTTACCGGTGGAGACGACAACGGACACGTGTGCCCAGTGCTTCACCCGTTCGTGTCGCCCTTGGAAAGGAGCTGAACTGACGCACGTTCAGCCTCAACGAAGTGTGCGCCAGGCGTCAGTTCTGCGACGGCACCGAGGGAGGACAACCCGTCCCCGGCTCCAGCGCGTCCAGCGCCCGCCGCAACCCGGTGAGTTTGCGTTCGAGATGGGCCGCTGTGGCTACGGCCGCCGCGTCCGCGGAGTCGTCGTCGAGCTGTTTGGACAGCGCCTCGGCCTGTTCCTCGACCGCCGCGAGGCGCGCCGACAGCTCGGCGAGCAGTCCGGCCGGCTCCTTCGAGTCGCCGATCGCGGCCTTGCCGCCGCCACCGCCCTCCAACTGGAGCCGCAGCAGCGCCGCCTGCTCCCGCAGCTGGCAGTTCTTCATGTACAGCTCGACGAAGACAGAGACCTTCGCACGCAGCACCCACGGGTCGAACGGCTTGGAGATGTAGTCGACCGCACCCGCCGCATATCCGCGGAAAGTGTGGTGCGGCCCGTGGTTGATCGCGGTGAGGAAGATGATCGGGATGTCCCGGGTCCGCTCTCGCCGCTTGATGTGTGCGGCCGTTTCGAAGCCGTCCATGCCCGGCATCTGGACGTCCAGCAGAATGACCGCGAAGTCGTCCGTCAGCAGTGCTTTGAGCGCTTCCTCCCCGGACGATGCCCGCACCAGCGTCTGATCGAGCGCAGAGAGGATGGCCTCCAGCGCCAGCAGATTCTCCGGCCGGTCATCGACCAGGAGGATCTTGGCCTTCTGCACCATGGCCCGCCCTCCTCGCCCCGGAAGTGCACCGGGCGCCGCCCCAGGGGACGACTCCGTTGCGCCGCCCGTCCTTGTGCCGGTCATCGTAGCCGCACCCCGCCTGTCGCCACACCCTGTCACCGCGATGTCACTGTGCACGTAGCAGAAACGTAGCGGGAGACCAGAAGGTTCCCCGAATCCCGTACTTCTACACGACGTCGACCACCCTGAGTCAGCAACTCCGCGTGCCCACCGAAGGTTCTCGCGACATCCGCACGAAGCCCGAACGATCCCGTCACTCCTCCCGCATCCACTGCGCCATCACCGCCAACAGGTGATCGGGATCGACCGGCTTGGTCACGTAGTCGGAGGCGCCCGACTCGATCGCCTTCTCCCGGTCGCCCTTCATCGCCTTGGCGGTCAGCGCGATGATCGGGAGTCCGGCGAACTGCGGCATCCTGCGGATCGCCGTGGTCGTCGCGTACCCGTCCATCTCCGGCATCATGATGTCCATCAGGACGACCGCCACGTCGTCGTGCTGTTCCAGGACCTCGATGCCCTCGCGGCCGTTCTCGGCGTACAGCACCGACAGCCCGTGCTGTTCGAGGACGCTCGTGAGCGCGAACACGTTGCGGATGTCGTCGTCGACGATCAGCACCTTCTCGCCGCCGAACCGGATACCCGGATGCGCCTGCGGCGCCGCGTTCTGCTCCACCGTCGACCACTGCTCCCGGTCCGCGAGCCGATGCTCGGAGGCGGGCGGCAGGACCCGGCGGCGACGCCGGAAGAGCGCGGCGGCGCCGTTCTGGGTCTCCCGGTACGACTTCACCTCGGCCGGCGTCTCGATCTCCACCTCGGGCCGTCCGTTCTCCGAGGCGGACGCCACCAGGTCGCCGGCCTCCAGGACGGGTGCGAGCTGCTGGTAGCCCTGCGGCGGCAGTTCGCTCGGGTGCAGCGGCAAATACAGCGTGAACGTCGAACCGCGCCCCGGCTCACTCTGCGCGTGGATCTCACCGCCGAGCAGCTGCGCGATCTCCCGCGAGATGGACAGCCCGAGGCCCGTACCGCCGTACTTGCGACTGGTCGTACCGTCCGCCTGCTTGAACGCCTCGAAGATCACCCGCATCTTGCCGCCCGCGATCCCGATGCCGGTGTCGGTCACGGAGAACGCGATCAGGTCGGCGCCCGGATCCCGCAGCGATCCGGCCTCCAGCAACTGCTCCCGGATCGCCACCGGTACATCCCGCCCGGCTGGCCGGATGACCAGCTCCACGGCCCCGGAGTCGGTGAACTTCACCGCGTTGGACAGCAGGTTGCGCAGGACCTGCAGCAGCCGCTGCTCGTCCGTGTGCAGCGTGGCCGGCAGCTCCGGCGACACCCGCACGGACAGGTCCAGGCCCTTCTCCGCGGTCAGCGGGCGGAAGGTGGCCTCGACGTAGTCGACCAGCTGGACCAGCGCGATGCGCGTCGGGGAGACGTCCATCTTGCCCGCCTCGACCTTCGACAGGTCGAGGATGTCGTTGATCAGCTGGAGCAGGTCGGAACCGGCCCCGTGGATCGTCTCGGCGAACTCGACCTGCTTCGGCGAGAGGTTGCCCTCCGCGTTGTCGGCGAGCAGCTTGGCCAGGATCAACAGCGAGTTGAGCGGCGTACGCAGCTCGTGCGACATGTTGGCGAGGAACTCGCTCTTGTAGCGCATCGACACGGCGAGCTGCTCGGCACGCTCCTCCAGGACCTGGCGCGCCTCCTCGATCTCGGTGTTCTTCACCTCGATGTCGCGGTTCTGCTGGGCCAGCAGCTCGGCCTTCTCCTCCAGTTCGGCGTTGGACGCCTGGAGGGCCTTCTGCCGGTTCTCCAACTCCTCCGACCGTTCGCGGAGTTGCTCGGTGAGCTCCTGCGACTGCTTCAGCAGTACCTCGGTCTTGGTGTTGACGGAGATGGTGTTGACGCTCGTCGCGATCATCTCGGCGATCTGGTTGAGGAAGTCCTTCTGGATATGTGTGAAGGGGGTGAAGGAGGCCAGTTCGATGACACCGAGCACCTTGCCCTCGAACAGCACCGGGAGCACGATCACCTGCGCGGGCGGTGCCTCGCCGAGCCCGGAGGAGATCTTCAGATAGCCGCTTGGCGCGTTCTCCACCAGGATCGTGCGCTTCTCCTCTGCGGCCGTCCCGATGAGCGCCTCGCCGGGCCGGAACGACGTGGGCATGGAACCCATCGAGTAGCCGTACGACCCCAGCATCCGCAGCTCGTACTGGTCCTCGCTGTCGGCGGCGAGGTCCTTGCCGTCGAGGAGCGGCATGGCGACGAAGAACGCGCCGTGCTGCGCGGACACCACCGGTGTCAGCTCGCTCATGATCAGCGAGGCCACGTCCGCCAGGTCGCGGCGGCCCTGCATCAGCGCGGAGATACGGGCCAGGTTGCCCTTGAGCCAGTCCTGCTCCTTGTTGGCGATCGTGGTGTCGCGCAGGTTGGCGATCATCTTGTTGATGTAGTCCTGGAGTTCCTGGATCTCCCCGGACGCGTCCACGTCGATCTTCAGGTTCAGGTCGCCGCGGGTCACCGCGGTCGCCACGCGCGCGATGGCACGCACCTGCCGGGTCAGGTTCCCGGCCATCTCGTTCACGGACTCGGTGAGGTCGCGCCAGGTGCCGTCGACGTCACGCACGCGTGCCTGGCCGCCGAGCGCTCCTTCCGTGCCCACCTCGCGGGCGACCCGGGTGACCTCCTCGGCGAAGGACGAGAGCTGGTCGACCATCGTGTTGATGGTGGTCTTGAGCTCCAGGATCTCGCCGCGCGCGTCGATGTCGATCTTCTTGGTCAGGTCACCCTTGGCGATGGCCGTCGTCACCATGGCGATGTTGCGCACCTGACCGGTCAGGTTGGACGCCATCTGGTTCACCGACTCGGTGAGGTCCTTCCACGTACCGGAAACGCCCGGTACGCGCGCCTGGCCGCCGAGGATGCCGTCCGTGCCCACCTCGCGGGCCACCCGCGTCACCTGGTCGGCGAACGAACTCAGTGTCTTCACCATCGTGTTGACGGTGTCGGCGAGCTGGGCGACCTCGCCGCTCGCCTCGACGGTGACCTTCTTGGTGAGGTCACCGTTGGCGACCGCCGTGGCGACCTGGGAGATGTTGCGCACCTGGCCGGTCAGGTTGTTGGCCATCACGTTGACGTTGTCCGTGAGGTCCTTCCAGATGCCCGAGACACCGGGCACCCGGGCCTGGCCGCCCAGCTGGCCCTCGGTGCCCACCTCGCGGGCCACCCGGGTCACCTGCTCGGCAAAGTTGGACAGCTGGTCCACCATCGTGTTGACGGTCGTGACGAGTTCGAGGATCTCGCCCTTCGCGTCGACCGTGATCTTCTTCGACAGGTCGCCGTTGGCCACCGCCGTCGTGACCTCGGCGATGTTGCGCACCTGCATGGTCAGGTTGTTGGCCATGCCGTTCACGGACTGCGTGAGGTCCTTCCAGGTGCCGGAGACTCCCTGCACCTCGGCCTGACCGCCCAGCATGCCCTCGGTGCCCACCTCACGGGCCACCCGCGTCACCTGGTCGGCGAAGCTGGAGAGCTGGTCCACCATCGTGTTGAGGGTGTTCTTCAGCTCCAGGATCTCGCCGCGCGCGTCCACGTCGATCTTCTGCGACAGGTCACCCCGGGCCACCGCCGTCGCCACCTGGGCGATGTTGCGCACCTGGGCGGTGAGGTTGCCGGCCATGCCGTTCACGGAGTCGGTCAGGTCGCGCCACACACCGGCGACGCCGGGCACCTGCGCCTGGCCACCGAGACGGCCTTCCGTGCCCACCTCGCGGGCGACCCGGGTCACCTGGTCGGCGAAGGCGGAGAGCTGGTCGACCATCGTGTTGATGGTGTTCTTCAGCTCCAGGATCTCCCCGCGCGCGTCCACGTCGATCTTCTGCGACAGGTCACCCCGGGCCACCGCCGTCGTCACCTGGGCGATCTGCCGCACCTGCGAGGTGAGGTTGCCACCCATGAAGTTGACGGAGTCGGTGAGCTCCTTCCACGTACCGGACACCCCCGGCACCACGGCCTGACCGCCCAGCCGGCCCTCGGTGCCCACGTCCCGGGCCATCCGGGTCACCTGGTCGGCGAAGGCGGACAGCTGGTCCACCATCGTGTTCACGGTGTTCTTCAGCTGGAGCATCTCGCCGGAGACGTCCACGGTGACCTTCTGCGACAGGTCGCCGTTGGCCACGGCCGTCGTGACCTGTGCGATGTTCCTCACCTGTCCGGTGAGATTCCGGAACGCCGTGTTGACGGAGTCGGTCAGGTCCTTCCAGGTACCGGCGGCCCCCGACACCTGTGCCTGGCCGCCCAGCTCACCCTCGACACCGACCTCGCGCGCCACGCGCGTGACCTCGGCGCCGAACGCGGACAGCTGGTCCACCATCCCGTTGACGGTGTTCTTCAGCTCCAGCATCTCGCCGGCCACGTCGACGGTGACCTTCTGCGACAGGTCACCACTGGCCACGGCCGTCGTCACGGCGGCGATGTCCCGCACCTGGATGGTGAGGTTCCGGAAAACCGTGTTCACCGAATCGGTGAGGTCCTTCCACGTCCCCGCCGCACCCGGCACGTTCGCCTGCCCGCCGAGCCGCCCCTCGGCACCGACCTCGTTGGCCACACGCGTGACCTCGTCCGCGAAGGTCCGCAGCGTCTCGGTCATCTGGTTGATCGTGTCGGCGAGTTGCGCGACCTCACCGCGCGCCGACACCGTCACCTTCTGCGACAGGTCACCGCTCGCGACCGCCGTCGTCACCTGGGCGATTCCGCGCACCTGGGCCGTCAGATTGCCGGCCATGAGGTTCACCGAATCGGTGAGGTCCTTCCACACGCCGGCCACACCGGGCACCTGCGCCTGACCGCCCAGCTCCCCCTCGACGCCCACCTCGCGCGCGACGCGGGTCACTTCGGAGGAGAAGGAGGACAGCTGGTCGACCATCGTGTTGACGGTGTTCTTCAGTTCCAGCATCTCGCCGGCCACGTGAACCGTGACCTTCCGGGACAAGTCACCCTTGGCGACCGCCGTGGTCACGAGCGCGATGTCCCGCACCTGAGCCGTCAGCCGGTACGCCATGGTGTTGACGGACTCGGTCAGGTCCTTCCATGAACCCGACATACCGCGCACCCGTGCCTGTCCGCCCAGTTTGCCCTCGGTGCCCACCTCACTGGCCACGCGCGTGACCTCGTCGGTGAACGTCGACAGCTGGTCGACCAGGTTGTTGACGGTCCGCCCGACCTTCAGGAACTCCCCGCGCAGCGGGTGCCCGGTCCCGTCCGGCGCCTGCGTCCGCAGCTCCATACGCGGCGACAGATCGCCCTCGGCGACCGCCGACAGCACCCGGCCGACCTCGGAGACGGGCCGTACGAGGTCGTCCACAAGCGCGTTCGAGTTGTCGATCGCGGTCGCCCACGACCCCTCGCAGGCGCCCGTTTCCAGCCGTTCCGTGAGTTTTCCCTCACGGCCCACCATGCGGCGCACCCGTGACAACTCACCCGTCAATTGCAGATTGCGGTCGGCCACCTCGTTGAAAACCGCAGCAATCTCCGACATCACGCCGTCCCCGGACACCGTGAGCCGCTTTCGGAAGTTCCCGTCCCGCATCGACACGAGTGCCGCCAGCAGCCTGTCCAAGGCAGCCGTGTCCACCGCGGTGGTCCCACCGCGCGGTTTGCGCTGGTTGCTCAGGGACTGTCCGCCTTTCGCGCGCGTTTTAGTGCCCCGCGTCGCTGCGCCAGACTCCACTGTGTCCCTCCCGCAGGGGTCGACCGTTACTGCTGTGCTCGGTTTCTACTGCTCGGCATGCCAGTTACTGCTGCATATTCCTGCCCGCTTCATCAGGCCGCACCCGGGGCTGCTGCCCACCCTGGGCAAACCACACTCGGCCTGCCAGTACCTTCACGAGAAGCTTGCCCAGTGTTTCACCCTGCCTGAACCAGGCCATAACAGTTCGGCAGCTTCGCACATCGTCCGCACACCCTCCGGACGGAAACACTGCAGACCGGCATCCGCATGGACGGGGAAGGTAAGTAACCTTGCATGCGGCTGTCCAGCCGCACCGGTCCGTCCGGCCCTGGGCGGTGGCACGAGCACGAGCGGGCATCGGAGGGCGGCCGCACACATGACCACCGGACTGATCCCCGGGGGACAGCCCCCGGACCCCCGGCCGACGGGTGGCCTGCCGCAGCAGCGGCGCGAGCCGGTCGGCCACGCAGCCCTGCACTCCGACAACCGGACGAGGAGTTCTGTGATCACCGCTCGCGCGGCCGCCAGCTTCGAGCCCGTCGGGCGATCGGTAGCGACCGCCCGCTCCTTCGTCCGCGACACCCTCCAGGGCTGGGGTTTCGCCGACATCATCGACGACGCCGTGGTCCTCACCAGCGAACTGGTGACCAACGCCGTGGTGCACGCGGGCACCTCCGCGGACGTCCTGTGTCTACGAAGCGACGAAGGCGCACGGATCGAGGTGGCCGACCGCTACCCCGAGCGCGAGATCCCCCTCCAGGGCCAGGCCTCCACCATGGGCAACCCCGACCGCGAGGGAGGCCGCGGCCTCCAGCTCTGCGCGGCCCTGGCCAGCCGCTGGGGCGTGGAGTACACACCCACCTTCAAGCAGGTCTGGTTCCAACTCGACCTGCCGGAACGCCCGGTGGGCACCCGCGCCGCCGGCCCCTCCCTCCCGGCCGACCTGCTCCCCCTCGCCGACGGCCGCGTCCGTGTCGCCGTCATCCAGATCGACCGCACCGGCGCCATCACCTCATGGAACGAAGACGGCGAGGAACTCTTCGGATACGCCGCCGAACTGGTCATCGGCAAACCCCTCACAGACCTCGCGGCCTGGCCGCACACCCCGGGCACGAGCACCGGCATCGCCGAGGCCCTCCAGCTCTCCCGCTGGGAGGGCAGCTACGGCATAAGGGGCGCCAACGGCCGCGTCACCTCCGTGTACGCCTCCCATCTCCGCGTCCGCGACACCGGCGGCGAGCCCTCCACCGTCTGCCTCCTGGTCCGCGACCACGAACGCGCCGTACTGCAGACGCCGTTGCGTGTTCCGGCCTCCGACACGAGCTCCGGCTCCGACGGCCAGGGTGCCGACCCCTTCGAGGTGTTCATCGGCTCCCCGGCCCCGGACGACCTCGACGGCCTCCTCCAGCGCACGGTGGAACGCGCCCGCGACATGCTCGACGGCGACTCCGCCTTCCTGCTCCTCGCGACCGACGACGAAACGGAGTTGGAGGTCCGCGCCTCCACCGGCCTGCCCTCCGCCCGCCAGCGTTTCGCCCGCGTCCCGGTCGACGCGGGCCCCGGCCGGTACGGCTCGGCCCGCATGCCGGCCGTCCACGAGGACCTCACGGCGGTACCAGGCGCCGTACCGCTGCTGAGCGGCACCGGCATGCGCTCGGTCGTCACGGTCCCCCTGAAGGTCGAGGGCCGCCTCACCGGCTCCCTCGGCGTGGCCGCGGAGGCCCCCGGCAGATACTCGAACGAAGAGGCCCTGCGCCTCCAGTTCGCCGCGGACCGCATCGCGTTGGCCGTGGAGTCGGCCCGCCTCGGCGAACTGGAGCGCCTGCGCCGCGGCTCCCTGAGCTTCCTCGTCGAGGCCTCCGACCTTCTGGCCGGCACCCTGGACCGCGACCAGACCCTGGCCCTCATGGCCCAGATGACGGTCCCGACCCTCGCCACCTGGTGCGCGGTCTACACAATCGCCGACCAGGCCTCCGAGCCGTACCTCTCGTACGTCCTGCACGAGGACGAGGAACTCATCGACGGCATCAAGTCCCTGCTCTCGAAGATCTCCCCGCCGGACCCCGTACCCACCCCCGGCGCTCGCGTGTGGTCCGCCCCGGGCGCCGCGGCCCACCAAGCGGCCCTGCGCAGCTCCATGCGCAGCCTCGGCCTCACCGGCGGCCCGACCCGCCAACTCGCCTCAGGCATCGGCCCGACGCTGGCCACGGCCTCTGCGGTCGGCGGCGAGACCGTCGTACTCCCGTTGGTGGCCCGCAACCGCGTCATCGGCATGCTGACGCTCGGCAAGCCCACGGACGAACACTTCCGCCAGGAAATCCTGGAGCTGGCCGAGGACTTGTCCCGCAGGGCCGCCCTGGCCCTGGACAACGCCCGCCTCTACTCCGAGCGCACAGCCATCAGCCAGTCCCTCCAGCGCAGCCTCCTGCCGCCCGAGCTCCCCGAGATCGACGGCGTGGAGGTCGAGGTCATCTACCGCGCGGCCGGCGAGGGCAACGAAGTCGGCGGCGACTTCTACGACCTCTTCCCCATCAGCGACGGCTGCTACGGCTTCGCCATCGGCGACGTCTGCGGTACGGGCCCGAACGCGGCCGCGGTCACGGGCCTCGCCCGCCACGCGCTCCGCCTCCTCGCGCGGGAGGGCCTCAGCGGCCCGGCGGTCCTGGAGCGCCTCAACTCCGCGATCCTCGACGAGGGCGCCCGCAGCCGCTTCCTGACGCTCCTCTACGGCGAGTTGTGGCCCCAGCCGGACGGCAGCGCCCAACTGAAGGTCGTGTGCGCCGGCCACCCCCTCCCGCTCCGCCTGCGCCAGGACGGCACGGTCGAGCCGGCAGCCGAACCCCAGCCTCTCCTCGGCGTCATGGAGGATCTCGAGCTCTACGAGCAGATGGTCACCCTCGACCCCGGTGACGTCCTCCTCTGCGTCACGGACGGAGTCACCGAACGCCGGGAAGGCACCCGCATGTTGGGCGACGACGGCCTCGCCGACGTCCTGACGACCTGCACGGGCCTCACGGCCGGCGCGGTCGCGGCCCGCATCATGCGCGCGGTGGAACGCTTCGCACAGGACGCCCCGTCCGACGACATGGCGATCCTGGCCATGCGAGTCCCGGGCCTCCACAAGGACTGAAGAGGGTACGACAAAGGCCCCCGCCCGAAAGGGCGGGGGCCTTTGTCAGTGTGGAGCCCCCAAACGGAATCGAACCGTTGACCTTCTCCTTACCATGGAGACGCTCTACCGACTGAGCTATAGGGGCCGGTCGCCTGTGCGAGGTCTCCCCCGCGGCAACGAGATAGATCATACCCCGAATTCGACCATGCCTCGAACCCGCAGGGTTCGCCTAGAAGGCCGGCTGCAGCAACCCACCGAGCGCGTTGCACGCGCCCACGACCCGCTGCATGTCCCTCTTCGTCAACGAGGCTTCCACAGGCAGGGCAAGCGTCTCGTCGGCAGCCCGCTCGGTCTCCGGCAGGGACACGCACCGCCGGTACTCCGGCAACCGGTGCACGGGCGTCTTCACCGGCACCCGGCACTCAACTCCCTTGGCCCGCAGGGCCCGAGCGAAGGCATCCCGGTCCGGCCGCCCGTTCCCCGGCACCCGCACGACGTACTGCTGGTAGGTGTGCCCGTCACCGCCGTCAGGCGTCAGCACACCCCGCAACCGAGCATCGAGATAGGCGGCCCGTTCCCTGCGCTGAGCAATCTCGTCATACGGCGCCACGGACTCACCCTGCTCCAACACGAGCAGCCCGTGCCGCTGTCCGACGGCGTGCAGCCGCCCGATGTCGGCCGGCCGCCCGAACCGGTGTATGGCAACGACGGCCGCGGTCCGCGGAGTTACGGCCGCCTCGACAGCGAACACGTCGAGGCAGTACGTCACCGGATCTATGTCGGCGAACACCGGAAGCGCACCGGCCAGCACCACGGCTTCGGCGACTTCGACGCTCCCGAAGGCCGGCACGACAACCTCGTCACCGACTCCGACGCCGGCGGCCCTGAGCATTGCAGCAGTACCCATGCTTCGGATGGTGGTTGCGCAACGTGAACTTCAAGTGACGCAGAACAAAAAAGGGTTGGACCCCGAACCGAAGTTCAGGATCCAACCCTTTGAATAATTGTTCGGCGGTGTCCTACTCTCCCACAGGGTCCCCCCTGCAGTACCATCGGCGCTGTAAGGCTTAGCTTCCGGGTTCGGAATGTAACCGGGCGTTTCC
>NZ_JOEY01000056.1 GCF_000718165.1 Streptomyces fulvoviolaceus
GACGAACTCGGCGGCGCCGCGGTCTTCCTCACCTCGGACGCCTCCCGCTTCGTCACCGGGACGACGCTCACCGTGGACGGAGGCTGGACCGCCCGGTGAAGGGTGCCTTCCCGGCGGCGGACTGCGCCAGGTCGGCGCGGTGGCCGCCGGGGCCCGCCCCGTCACCCCACCGCGTCCGGAATGTCCCGGCGGTAGGGCTGCGGTGTACCGAAGAGTTCCTCGGACACGGTGCGCACGGCCTTGACCACCAAGGGAGCGACGAGTTCCAGCGGGGAGCTGCCGTCGCCGACGACCGAGATCGCACCCACGGGCCCCTCGGGCCCGCGCAACGCGAGGCCGACGCACCCGAGGTCGGGAAAGCACTCTCCCCGGTCGATCGCCAGCCCGCCTCGGCGGCGGATGGTCCGCAGCTCCCGGTGCAGGTGGTCGAGCCGGCCGATGCTGTGCGTGGTGCGCTGCTCGATCGGCTGCTCGTACCGTGCGTCGATCTCCTCGGGGCTCAGCCAGGCCAGCATGGCCTTGCCGAGCCCGGTACAGTGCGCCACCGCGCGTCCTCCGACCCGCGACGGGATGTCCACCGCAGCTCGGCCGCCCACCTTGTCGAGGTAGTAGATCTCCGGCCCGTCGAGGACGGCGAGGTGGACGACCATCTTGGTGCGTACGGCGAGGTCCAGGAGTTGGGGTGCGGCGGCGGCGCGTAGTGCGCTGTGGCCGATCTCGCGCCCGCCCAGGCCGAGCGCCCGTGGCCCGAGCCGGTATCCGGCCACGGTGTGCTGGAGCCAGTCCAGCCGGACCAGCTGGTCGAGTATGCGGTGGGTGGTCGACCGCGGCAGGTGAGTGCGGCGGGAGACCGTTTCGAGCGTCAGGTGCGTCTGCGGTCGCTCGAAGAGCTCCATGATCAGGGTGACGCGCTCCATCATCGACGGCGGCAGCGCGCCGGAGTCGACCTCGGATCGCGGGTCCAGGCGAAGGGCAGACGTCATCGTCGGTGCCTTTCTGCTCAAACTGAAATCAATTCTAGTTCGGCGCCGACGTCAAGGTATCAATGCCTCTGTCCGGAGAGAAAGAGTCGTGCACGCATTTATTGGGGCGTCCGGTCCATTGTTCGGCCGACGCAAAAACGAGCCGCTCCCCGGAGACCCTCCGGGGAGCGGCTTCGACGCTGGTGGTCAGCCGTGGGTGAGGTCCAGGGCGATGTCCACGATCATGTCCTCCTGCCCGCCGACGAGGCCGCGCCTGCCGACCTCCTCCAAGATGGTGCGGGCGTCCAGGCCGTATTGCTCGGCCGCGGCCTCGGCGTGGCGCAGGAAGCTGGAGTAGGCGCCGGCGTAGCCAAGGGTGAGAGTCTCCCGGTCGACGCGCACCGGTCGGTCCTGGAGGGGACGGACCAGGTCCTCGGCGGCGTCCTGGAGGGCGAAGAGGTCGCAGTCGTGCTTCCAGCCGTAGAGGTTGGCCACGGCGATGAACGGCTCGATCGGGCAGTTCCCCGCGCCCGCGCCCTGTCCGGCGAGCGACGCGTCCACCCGGGTCACCCCTTCTTCCACCGCCACCACGGAGTTGGCCACCGAGAGGGAGAGGTTCTCGTGCGCGTGGATGCCGATCTGGGTCTCCGGGTCGAGTACGTGCCGGTAGGCGCGGATGCGGTCGCGTACGCCGTCCATGGTGAGCCGGCCGCCGGAATCGGTGACGTACACGCAGTGTGCCCCGTAGGACTCCATCAGCTTGGCCTGCTGGGCTAGGGCTTCCGGGGGCGCCATGTGGGCCATCATCAGGAATCCCGAGACGTCCATGCCGAGTTCGCGGGCGGTGGAGATGTGCTGGGCCGCGACGTCCGCCTCGGTGCAGTGGGTGGCGATGCGCACCGAGCGGACCCCGAGGGCGTAGGCCCGCTTGAGTTCGACGATGGTGCCGATGCCGGGCAGGAGCAGGGAGGTGAGGACCGCGCGGTCGATGGCGTCCGCGGCCGCCTCGATCCACTCCCAGTCGGTGTTGCTGCCCGGCCCGTAGTTGAGGCTGCCGCCGGCCAGGCCGTCGCCGTGGGCGACCTCGATCGCGTCCACGCCCGCCTGGTCGAGGGCGGCCGAGATCTTGCCCACGAACTCGGGCGTGATCCGGTGCCGTATGGCGTGCATGCCGTCCCGGAGGGTGACGTCCTGCACGTAGAGCCTGCGGGTGGCGGTCACTTGGTCACCTCGGTGGAGACTCGCTGGGCGATGCGCTCGGCGACGCGCAGGGCGGCCGAGGTCATGATGTCGAGGTTGCCCGCGTAGGCGGGCAGGTAGTGTGCGGCGCCCTCGACTTCGAGGAAGACGGAGACCTTGGTGGTCGGCGTCTCGGTCGTGCCTTCGGGCAGCAGCGTGTGGATCGGGTCCCCCGTGGGGACCGGGGTGAACTGGACCTTCTGCTTGAGCCGGTAGCCGGGCACGTACTCGGCGACCGCGGCCACCATCTCCTCGACGGAGGCCCTGATCGCGTCGTGGTCCGCGTCGCCGATCAGGCAGTACACCGTGTCCCGCATGATCAGGGGCGGCTCGGCCGGGTTCAGGACGATGATCGCCTTGCCTCGCCGGGCGCCACCCACCCGCTCGATCGCACCGGAGGTGGTCTCGGTGAACTCGTCGATGTTGGCCCGGGTGCCGGGTCCGGCCGACTTCGAGGAGATCGAGGCGACGATCTCGGCGTAGGGCACGGGGGTGATCCGGCTGACGGCGTGAACGATCGGGATGGTGGCCTGGCCGCCGCAGGTGACCATGTTGAAGTTGTCGACAGCGTTGTCCGCGCCCTCCAGGTGCTCGTCCAGGTTCACCGGCGGCACCACGTACGGGCCGAGGGCCGCCGGGGTGAGGTCGACCAGGCGTTTGCCGTACGGGGCGAGCTTCTTGGCGTTCTCGACGTGCGCCTTCGCCGACGTGGCGTCGAAGACGATGGCGATGTCGTCGAAGCCGTCCATGGCGATCAGGCCGTCCACGCCCTTGTGCGTGGTGGGGATCTTGAGGCGGGCGGCCCGCGCCAGACCGTCCGAGTCCGGGTCGATGCCGACCATCGCGGCCATCTCCAGGGTGTCGGACAGGCGCAGCACCTTGATCATCAGGTCGGTGCCGATGTTGCCGGAGCCGATTACGGCCACCTTGGTCTTCGTCATCCGTCTTCCTTGAGGTCCTTGGGGGAGAAGGTCGCTGTCACCGAACCCAGGCCCGACATCTCGGCCCGTACGGTGGTGCCTGGCGGGGTGGGGACGAGCGGGCCCAGGGCGCCGGAGAGCACGACCTGGCCGGCGCGCAGCGGGTCGCCGAACTCGCGGGCGGTGCGGGCCAACCACAGCAGCGCGGAGAGGGGGTCGCCCAGACAGGCGGCGCCGCTGCCCTCGGACGCGAGCTCGCCGTCGGCGTACAACCGCATGGTCACGTCCCGGGGTTCGAACGCGTCGAGCCCGACCGGCTGTTGGCCGAGGACGAACAGGCCGCTGGAGGCGTTGTCGGCGACCGTGTCCGTGATCGCGATGTCCCAGTCGGCCACCCGGCTGTCCACGATCTCCAGCGCGGCGACCGCGTGTCCGACGGCCGCCCTGACCCGCTCGACGTCGAGGTCGTCGTGGTCCAGATCGGACGCGAGCACGAACGCGATCTCCGCCTCGACCCTGGGTTGCAGCAGCCGGTCGCTCGGGACGGCCGACAGCCCGGTGACGTCCATGTCTTCCAGCAGGACGCCGAAGTCGGGCCGGTCGACGCCCACTTGGCGCTGCACCGACTCGGACGTGAGCCCGATCTTGCGGCCGACGACGCGCGCTCCGGCAGCGATCCGGTCACCGATGACGCGCTGCTGGACGGCGTACGCGAGGCTGATGTCGGTCGGGCCGAGCAGGTCCCGCACGGGTGCGCAGGGCTTGTGGTCATGGGCTGCCCGGGTGAGCCGTGCGGCCGCCTCGGCAACGGCCGTCTCACGGTTCGCGACGGCCGTCGGTTCCCAAACGTCTGTCATTGCCATCCTCAACTCGTGCCGACCTCCAGCGTGAGCTGCGGTGCGCCGCGGCAGCCCGGAGCGTTCCGCTCACCGGGACTCGGGGACCGGGGATCGGGCGGGTCTCGCTGAGCGAGATGGCTCAAGGGCGGGCCCACGCCGCCTCGTTACCTTCGCTGTGGCCGTACGGGGGTGCTCCCTGCCTGTCCTCATGGAACGCGGTCTCCCCTCCACCCCCACACCCCACCAAGAACGTCAGCACTCATGAGGAGGTTCGGATGAGCATCAACGAGGATGCCTACGACGTGGTGGTCGTAGGGTCTGGCGGAGGTCTGGTCGGGGCGTACGTGGCGGCGGCGCGCGGTCTGCGCACGCTCGTCATCGAGAAGACCGACCGGGTGGGCGGCACGACCGCCTACTCCGGTGCCGGGCTCTGGTTTCCGGGCTCCGCACCGCTGCGGCGGGCCGGCGTCGACGGTGTCGGGGACGCCCGGACGTATCTGCGCAGTGTCGTCGACGACAGTTCCCGGGAGCCGCTCCAGGAGGCCTATCTGCGGGCCGGCGCACAGCTGATCGACGAGCTCGAGCAGAACGAGTGGTTCCAGTCGTTCGTGCACGGCCCCGTGCCGGAGTACTACGCGGAGGTCCCCGGCTTCTCCCCCGCGGGGCACACCATCTTCCCGCCGCCGGTGACCGTCGCCGAGCTCGGAGAGCAGGCCCGGCTGGTCCGCAACTGCCTCCCCACCGAGCGGTGGGGCCACGACGAAGGCCCGGTCCTGAGCGGTGGCCGCGCGTTGATCGGCAGGGCCTTGAAGGCGTTCCTGGAGACCGGTAACGGTTCGCTCCGCCTCAACACCGCGTTGGAGAGCCTCGTCGTCGAGGACGGCAGGGTCGTCGGTGTGGAGGCGGTGAGTGACGGTGAACGGGTCACGATTCGCGCCCGGCGCGGCGTCATCCTCGCCGCCGGCGGCTTCGAGCGCAACCACGAACTGCGCGAGAAGTACCAGCCGTTTCCACGCGCCAGTGAGTGGACCCACGGCGCCCCGGGCAACACGGGCGACGCGCTCCAGGCCGGCATCGCGATCGGTGCCGCCACCGACCTGCTCGACGCGGCCTGGTACACGCCGGGACTCGTGTGGCCGGACGGTCTCCCCCTCTTCCACACGGGCACCCGAGGCGGGGTCTGGGTCAACGCCGCGGGCGAACGATTCATCAACGAGACCCGTCCCTACGACCAGGCCGGGAGCGAGATAGTCCGCCTGCACACGACCTCGGGCGTCTCGCACATCCCCGCCCACTGGGTGTTCGACCAGCGGCAGCTCGACCGGGACAGCTTCGGCGGCCCGGCCGAGCAGCCCGTCCGCCCCGAGTGGTTCGAATCGGGCGCGCTGAAGAAGGCGGACACCCTCGAGGAACTGGCGGAGCTGATCGACGTACCGCTCGAAGCGCTGCGCAAGACCATCGAGGAGTTCAACGGCTACGCGAAGACCGGGGTCGACGAGAAGTTCCATCGTGGCGAGACACCCTGGGACCAGATCGCCCACCATGTGCTGGGCTACCCCGGCCTGCCCGAGCTGAACTACGCGGCACCGCCCACGCCCGACTGGCCGAACCCGCTGCTGCTTCCGATCGACACCCCGCCGTACTACGTCGCAACCATCCTCCCGGCCGACATCGGCACCAAGGGTGGCCTGAAGACCGACGAACACGCGCGGGTGCTGCGGCCGGACGGCAGCCCGATCGGCGGGCTCTACGCGAGCGGGAACACCATGGCCGCGATGTCCGGACGCGTGTACCCGGGCGCGGGGACGCCGATCGGTTCGAGTACGGCCTTCTCGTACCTGGCGGTGCTGGACATCGCCGGCGCGACGGACTGACCGCACGACTGTGCCCGGGACACCAGGTGTCCCGGGCACAGTGCTGCGCGTTCAGGGTGCGGCGATCAGCCGCACGGCAAGGCGCAGGTCCGCCTCCGCCTGCTCGGTGGTGATCTCCTCGGTCAGCATGGCCACGAACAGACCCCACCAGCTGTAGACGAGCAGCCGCACCCTGCTGCGCTCGGTCTCCGCGTCCCCGCGGCCTCTGAGCAGGTGCAGGAGCCGCTGTCCCAAGGCCCTCTCGACGATGTCGAACCGGGTCGGGACGACGCTCGCGTACTCCGCGAACGACGACAGCGCCACCGCCGAGGCCAGCAGAGGGCTGGCCAGCAACTTCTCGCTCAGCGCGATGAGCGTCTGAGCCACCTCCGTCGCGGGGTCGTACTCCTCGTCGACGGGGGAACCACCGTTCCGGCCCCCGATGAACTGCTCGATGTGCCATTCGAGGACGGCGAGGAACAGATAGGGCTTGGACGGGAAGTAGCGGTACAGCGTGCCGATCGCGACGCCGGCCTCCTTGGCCACGTCGTGCATCTGCACGCCGGCGAGCCCCTCGCGCGCACCGAGTTCGGAGGCGGCGCTCAGGATGCGGACCCGGCGAGCGGCCTGGCGGCTCGACATCGGAGCGGCGGGTCGCCGTATCTCTGCCACTCTCGCCACGCCGCCGTCCCCCGTGTCGTCGGGTGCTCCCGCCATCGCCACTCAGGAAGTCTCCGGGCGGGTCAGGAAGGCCAACACCGCGCTCTCCCAGGCTTCCTTCTGCTCGATCATCGCCCAGTGCCCGCAGTCCGGCAGGACGTGCAGTTCGGCCTTGGGGATCGTCCGCATGGGCAGCAGCGCGCTCTCCAGGGGCGTGACCCTGTCGTCCCGGCCCCAGGTCAGCAGCGTGGGCGCGGTGACCTTGTGGAGTGCGGCCCAGATGGGCTGGTCGGACTGGGACTGGGCGGCCTGGATCGCGGCCATCGCCTGCCGGCCGTAGATCCGGCGGGACGCCTCCAGCGTCGCCGGCTCGGTGGCGCTCGCCCAGCGCTCCTCGATCAGCTCCTCCGTGAGCAGGGCCGGGTCGTGGACCATCGCGCGCAGCCACTGGACGAGGTTGTCGCGGGTGGGGTTCTCGGCGAACTCCACCAGCAGGTTGAGCCCTTCGCTGGGCCCCGGGGACAGGATGTTGCGGCCCACGCCGCCGATGGTCACGATCCGGCGGAACAGGTCCTTGTGGGCGACCGCGAGTCCCACGGCCACGAAACCGCCCATGGAGTTGCCGATGACGTCGACGCGGTCCAGGCCGAGGCCGTCGAGGAAGCGCAGGACGGCCTTGGGGCCCGCCACCATCGGGTTCTCGGCGGTCGGGTCGCTCACTCCGAAGCCGGGGAACTCCAGGGCAAGGCAGCGGAAGTGCTTGGCGAGCACGGGGAGGTTGCCCCGGAAGTTGCGCCAGCCGGTCACGCCCGGTCCCGACCCGTGCAGCAGGAGCAGAGGCGGTCCGTCGCCCGCCTCGTGGTAACGCAACGTGCCCTCGTCGGTGGGAAGTTCGCGCAGGGTGTCCTCGTAGCTGAGTGTCATGACGGTCACCGTCCCACCCGGAGGATGCCTGTCGTCCCGCATCTCCCGATCAGTGGGACGGTTCCGGCGGCAGGCGTGCCGGGCTGTCTACGGTCGCGGAAGTAGCGATACCGGGGACCCTCGGGCCGCCCGGACCTGACCAAATTGCGAGGGGAGGACCTGATGGGTGTTCGCTCACTCGGGTACCTGCGTCTTGAATCCAACGACATCGACAAGTGGAAGGCCTTCGGGGGCGACTTCCTCGGTCTGATGCCCGTCGAGGGCGGTGATCCCGAGTCGCTCCACTTCAGGATGGACGACTATCCGGCCCGTATCGTGGTCTCCCCGGGGGCACAGCCCGGGATGACGGCGCTGGGCTTCGAGGTCCTCGACGAGCGGGAGCTGGCGGGGCTGGTCGCGGACGTCGAGAAGGCCGGGATCAAGGTGACCGTCGGCACCGAGGCGGAGGCCGCGGCGCGGAAGGTCACGGGCTTCGTCAAGTTCAACGACCCGGGTGGGAACCCGGTCGAGCTGTTCTACGGCACGACCCTGGACCATGTGCCGGTGCAGACCCCGCTGGTGTCGAAGTTCGTCACCGGTGACATGGGCTTCGGACACGCCATCATCTCCGCCGAGGACGCGCGGACCACCTTCGAGTTCTACGTCAACGTCCTGGGCTTCATCGAGCGGAACACGATGCGCTCACCGGGCGGCACGACCTGGTTCATGGGGTGCAACCCCCGGCACCACACCCTCGGGGTGACGCCGATGCCGGGTCCGGGGCGCCTGCTGCACTTCATGGTGGAGGGGGCGACGCTGGACGACGTGGGGCGCGCTCTCGACCGGGCCGCCAAGTACGAGGTGCCGATGATGCACTCGCTCGGCAAGCACACGAACGACCACATGGTGTCGTTCTACGTCTGGTCGCCGGAGAACTACGCCGTCGAGTTCGGCTGGAACGGCCTGAAGGTGCCGGAGCCCGTCCCGGTCTACGAGATCACGGACGGCGCGTTCTGGGGCCACCGCTTCACACCGCCGCCGCAGCCGGCCGGCTGAGCCAAGCGCTCCGCTGTAGATGCCGCGATGTGCCGTCGTTCGTCTGCGGCGCCATCGTGGCTGGTCGCGCCCACGCGGCGGAGCCGCATATCGATACAGCCCCGCGCCCCTTCAGGGCGCTGCCGAACCGCAGTTGACTTCGCCGAGGCCGCTTGGCGGACATGACAGATCCCCACGACCCGAGGTCGTGGGGATCTGTCGTGTCACTCGACGGTGATCGCCCGTTCCGGGCAGGCCGACTCCCCGTCACGGGCGGCCTGTTCGAGGCCTTCGGGGACCTCCCCGTCGAAGGGCAGCGCATATCCGTCGTCGTCGAGGCGGAAGAGCCCGGGTGCCGCCGCCGCGCACCGCGCGTGCCCGGAGCATGACGAGGTGTCGATGCTGATCTTCATTCAACCGACTCCGTTCTACGGCTTGTTAGTCGACCCCGCGTCGACGGTGAACTGCAGGCCCGTGACGTACCGAGCCTCTTCCGAGGCGAGGAACAGGACGGCGTTCGACACGTCCCGCGGCTCGACGTACGGAGCGAGGGGGTTCATCGCGGCGAGGGCGAACAGCGGTTCCCGCGCGGCGAGTTCCTCGATGGGCACGCCGACGGTGATGCCCGTGTCACTGACCCCGGTGGGGTGGACGGTGTTCACCCGTATCCGGTGCGGGGCGAGTTCGTTGGAGAGCGCCTTCATCAGGCCGACCACACCGTGCTTGGCCGCCACGTAGTGGGCGTACGGCACATGGCCGCGGATGCCGGCGGCCGAGCTGGTGATGACGATCGAGCCGCCCTCCCCCGCTTCGATCATCCAGGGGATCGCCGCCCGCACCGTGTTCCATGCGCCCTTGAGGTTGACGTCCACGACGACGTCCCAAGCCTCCTCGGACAACTCCCAGGCGGGACCGATGCTCATGACGCCGGCGTTGGCGACGACCACGTCGAGCCGCCCGAACTCCGTTCTCGCCGCGTCGACGGCGGCCCGCACCTCGGCCACCGAGCGGACGTCGGCCTGTACGGCGACGCACCGCTGCCCGGCCGCCCTGACCAACTCGGCCGTCTCCTCCAGTTGTTCCTTCGACGCCAGCGAGTACGGCAGCTCGTCGCTGATGTCGTGACAGACGTCGGTGACGACGACGTCCGCGCCCTCCTCGGCCAGCCGCACCGCATGAGAGCGGCCCTGACCTCGGGCCGCTCCCGTGATGAGCGCAACCTTGCCCTGCACACGCCCCATGGCAGCCTCAGTTCTTCTTCGAGTGGTCGATCAGGTCCTCGGCGGCCTCACGCAGGGCACGCAGCCGGGACTGGAGGAGTTCACGCTCGGCCTGGTCGGACTCTCCGAGTTCGGACAGGCGTACGTCCGTCTCGGCGATCTCGGCGAGGAGACGGCCATGTGCCTCCTCTCGGGTCAGCAGGTCCAGGTCGGTCCAGTCGGACCGCTCGGACTCCGGGCGCCTGCTCATGCGGGGAGGTTGTAGAGACGGCGGGTGTTCAACTCCACGATCTGATGCACCTCTTCGTCCGGTACGTCGGCGAGGACCTCGGCCGCGTAGGCCCGGCTCTTGGGCCAGTACGAGTCGGAGTGCGGGTAGTCGCACTCCCAGGTGATCTTGTCGATGCCGACGTGGTGGCGTACCTCGACACCGAACCGGTCGTCGATGAAGCAGCCGTGGAAGTGCTTGTGGAACAGCTCCGAGGGCCGCACGCTCTGGTTGACGTTCTGGTAGAAGCGGTGCCGCTCCCAGGTGCCGTCGCTGCGCTCCAGCAGGTACGGGATCCAGCCGATGCCGCCCTCGGACAGACCGATCTTCAGCTTGGGGTGCTTGTGGAGCACCGGGGAGAAGAGCAGGTCCGCGGTGGCGTACATGGCGTTGCAGCCGAACAGGGCGATGGTCACGGCGAACGGGGCCTCGGGGGCCGTTTTCGGCGCCTGGCCCGAGGTGCCGAAGTGGAGACACAGAGGCATGTCGGTCTCCTCGGCCGCCGAGAACATGGGATCCCAGTAGTCGGTGTGGAAGGACGGCAGGCCGCGCGGGGAGGGGTTCTCCGGGAAGGAGATCGCCTTCGCGCCCTTGGCCGCGGTCCGGTGGATCTCGGCGACACAGGCCTCGACGTCCCACATCGGCATGATGACCAGCGGGATGAGCCGGCCCGGCGCGGTGGCGCACCACTCGTCCAGGACGAAGTCGTTCCACGCCTGCACGCACAGGAGCGCCAGCTCCCGGTCCTTGCCGTCCAGGAAGACGTGGCCGGAGAACCCCGGGAAGGACGGGAAGCACAGGGCGCCCCACACCCCGTCCAGGTCCATGTCACGAATGCGGGCCTTCGGGTCGTAGCAGCCCGGGATCATCTCGTCGTAGCGCGTCGGTTCGAGGCCGAACTCCTCGGGCTTCTTGCCCGCGACGGCGTTGAGGCCGATGTAGGGGTAGACCCGGTCCTCGTAGACCCACACCTCGGCGGGTGCCTGTCCCTCTCCCCGTGGCTGCTCCACGATGCGCGGCCCGGCCTCCCGGAACTTCGCCGGCAGGCGGTCCGACCACAGTCGTGGGGGCTCGATCAGATGGTCGTCGGTCGACAGCAACTTCATCCATGGCTGCAACGGCATCCTTGCGCTCCCTCAAGTCTCGGAGACTCTCTAGCACCCGGCACATTGTGTGCACTGATCGTGTCCCACTCAGCGGAAGGGGACGCCAACACCCTGTGCTTCTCATGGATCATGGGTGACGAGCCAGTCCCACGCATCGATATTCAGGCTACTCTTTTATTCGACGGAAGGAGACCCCATGGGTCGAGTGCAGGACAAGGTCGTCTTCATCACCGGAGCCGCGCGCGGCCAGGGCCGGGCCCAGGCGGTTCTGCTCGCCGCGGAGGGCGCCGACATCATCGCCGTCGACCTCTGCGAGGACATCGCCACCAACGGCTACCCGCTGGCCACCGAGGATGACCTCGACGAGACGGTGCGGGAGGTCGAGAAGCTCGGCCGCCGCATCGTGGCCCGCAAGGCCGACGTACGGGATCCGGCGGCGCTCAAGGCGGCCGTGGCCGAGGGGGTGGCCGAGCTGGGGCGGCTCGACGCGGTCGTGGCCCAGGCCGGCATCTGCCCGATCGGGGCCGGGAAGAGCGCCCAGGCCTTCCTGGACGCCGTCACGGTCGACTTCAACGGCGTCGTGCACACGGTCGACGCCGCTCTGCCCCATCTGCCCGACGGCGCCTCGATCATCGCGACCGGGTCGATCGCCGGGCTGATACCGGCGACCACGGACAACCCGGCCAACGGGCCCGGCGGGCTGGGCTATTCGTTCGCCAAGCGCCAAGTGGCCTCTTTCGTCCATGACTTGGCGACGGTCCTCGCATCCCGCCAGATCCGGGTCAACGCGCTCCACCCCACCAACGTCAACACGGACATGCTCAACAGCGACGTCATGTACCGCACGTTCCGGCCCGACCTGGAGAACCCCAGCCGCGAGGACGCGCTGCCCTCCTTCCCCGCGACGACCGGCTTCGGCATCCCCTACGTGGAGCCGGAGGACATCGCCGAGACGGTGCTCTTCCTCGTCTCCGACGCGTCCCGCTACGTCACCGGCATGCAGATGCGCGTGGACGCCGCCGGTTACGTCAAGCGGCGTCCCCAACTGCCCACGTTCTGACGGGCGTTCACGCCTCGCCGGTCATGTCGATGACCACCTTGCCGGTGGTGCGGCGTTCCGCCACGTCGGTCAGGGCGGAGGCCACCTCGGCGAGGGGGTGGACGCGGGAGACGAGCGGGCGCATCCCGTCCCGGACCATCCGGGCGAGCGCCCGGTCGCCGGCGGCCACCGCGTCCGGGGCGTACTGGCGCAGCATGCGGATCTCGAAGCCCCGTATCACCGCGTCCTTGAGCAGCACGAGGTTGAGCGGGATCCGGGGAATCTTCCCGTCGGCGTATCCCACCGTGACGAACCGGCCGCCCCGCCGCAGTGCGCGCAGGGCGGCCTCCGCGTGGTCGCCGCCCACCGGGTCGATCACGAGGTGGGCGCCGTCGCCGCCGGTCGCCTCACGGATCCTTGCCTTCAGGTCCTCGCGGAGGTAGTGGATCCCGGTCTCGGCGCCGAGCTTGCGGGCCACCGCGAGCCGTTCGTCGCTGGACGCGGCCGCGACCACGCGCATTCCGAGCCTGGTCGCGATGTCCACGGCCGCGGAGCCGACCCCGCCCGCGGCACCGAGCACCGCGACCCACTCCCCCGCAGTGCCCTGTCCGACGGTGACCAGGGAGTGGTAGGCGGTCGCGTAGGTCACGTGGAAGGCGGCGGCGTGGACCATGTCGAGTCCGTCGGGGACGGGGCGCAGGCCCGTGACGGGCACCACGACCTGTTCGGCGAAGGCGCCGGTCAGCACCGCCCCGGCGACGGGCGTGCCCACCGCGGGACCGGACACGCCGGGCCCCAGTGCGGTGACGACTCCGGCGAACTCGCTGCCGGGGGTGAACGGCAGCGGCGCGGGGACCTGGTAGCGGTTCGACACGAGCAGGACGTCCGGGAAGTTCACGGCGGCTGCGTGCACCCGGACCAGGACCTGGCCCGGGCCGGGTTCGAGGTCGTCGAGTTCGACGACCGAGAGACCGCCGGGCGGTCCGTATTCCGTGCAGCGTGCGGCTCTCATCGGGCCCTCCCTGTCGTCGGCATCGCCGGGTCGCGGGGCAGGCCCAGTACCTGTTCGGCGATGGTGTTGCGCTGGATCTCGGCGGTGCCCGCCCCGATCGTCGAGGCCCGGGTGCGCAGGAAACCCCAGACCCAGCGCCCGCGTTGGACGGCGTGCGGGTCGCGCCGGCCGAGGATTCCGTACGGCCCCAGCATCTCCACGGCGAACTCGTGCAGTTCCTGTTCGAAGGTCACGATGAAGAGCCGCGAGGTCGAGGAGGCGGGTCCGGGTTCGCCCTTCGCCATGATGTCGGCGATGGTCCGCATCCCGGTGAGTCGCATGATCGACACCCGGATCTCGAAGTCCGCGAGCCGGTCGCGCACCAGGGGGTCCGCCGTCGCTCCGCGCTCGCGTGCCAGCTCGATGAGCTCGTCGAGCACGCGCCGGTACAGCGCCGCCTGATTCATCGCGCCGGCCGCACGTTCATGGCCGAGGCTCGTGCGCACCAGCGGCCAACCGCCGTTCTCCGGGCCGACTCTGTTGGCGACCGACACCCGTACGTCGTCGAAGAAGATCTCGCAGAAGTGCGCGTCACCGGTCAGGTCGCGCAACGGGCGTACGGTCACTCCCGGGGCGTTGGCGTCGATCAGCAGGTAACTGATGCCGTCCTGCCGCGAGTCGGGAGGTCCGGTGCGGACGAGGGTGAAGAGGATGTCGGCGATGTCGGCCGAACTGTTCCACACCTTCTGCCCGTTGACGACGTACTCCGCGCCTTCGCGACGTCCCGTCGTGCGCAGCGCGGGGAGGTCCGATCCCGCCTCCGGTTCGGAGTAGCCCTGCGCCCACACGGAGTCGCCGCGCAGCATGGGGCGCAGGTAGCGCTCCTTCTGCTCGGGTGTGCCGTACTTGATGAGGGTGGGGGCGGCGATACCCAGTCCGGTGCCCAGCGGTCCGGGAACTCGGGCGCGCGCGTACTCCTCCTGGTAGCTGACCTGGCGGGCGAAGGACAGTTCCATGCCGCCGTACTCACGTGGCCAGCTCGGGCCGGCGTATCCGGCGTCGTACAGCGTGGCCAGCCATTTCTTCTGCCACGCGAGGCGCTCGGCGGGATCCCGGGGACGACGGCCGGGGTGCTGCTCCGTCAGGAAGGAACGCAGCCGGTCGCGGAACTGGCCGTCGGTCTCGACCGCTGTCACCGCGGAGCCATGCGGATGGCGCCGTCGAGTCGGACCGTCTGGCCGTTCAGATAGGGGTTCTCCAGCATCTCGACGGCGAGGCGGGCGAAGTCGTCGGGCTCGCCCAGGCGCTTGGGATGGGGGACGGACGCGGCGAGTCCGTCGCGGATGTCCTCGCGCAGCCGGCCGAGCATGGGGGTGTCCATGACGCCCGGGGCGATGGTGTTCACCCGGATCTGCCAGCTGGCCAGGTCGCGGGCGGCGACGAGGGTGAGGCCGTGTACGCCGGCTTTGGCGGCGGTGTAGGAGGTCTGGCCGATCTGGCCGTCGAACGCGGCGACCGAGGCGGTGAGCACCACGGCTCCGCGGTCGCCGTCGACGACGTCGTTGCCGGAGAGGCGGGCGGCGGCCAGGCGCAGGACGTTGTACGTGCCGATCAGGTTGACCCGTACGACCTCGGCGAACGTGGTGAGTTCGCCGGGGTTGCGGTCACGGTCGATGATCCGGGTGCGGTCGCCGCCGCGGCCCGCGCAGTGCACGACGAAGCGCAGCGGGCCGAGTTCCTGGGCGGTGTCGAGGGCGGCCGTGACCGAGGCCTCGTCGGTGACGTCGGCGCGGACGAAGCGGGCCGCGTCGCCGAGGTCGGCGATCGCCTTGACGCCCTGCTCCTCGGAGATGTCGGCGAGGACGACACGGCCGCCGCGGTCGATGATCCGGCGGGCGGTGGCCAGACCGAGTCCGGACGCACCGCCGGTGACCAGCGCCGATGAACCGTCGATGTTCACATCAAGCTCCTTACAGGCCCAGGGACTTGCTGATGATGGTCTTCATGACCTCGCTGGTGCCGCCGTAGATGCGGGTCACCCTGGCGTCCGCGTACAGCCGGGCAATCGGCGACTCGAGGATGTAGCCGTAGCCGCCGTGCAGTTGGAGGCAGCGGTCGATCACGCGGCCTTGCGTCTCGGTGCAGAACAGCTTGGTCTTGGCCGCGTCGACGGGGCTGAGTTCGCCGTCGACGAGTGCCTTGATCGCCGCGTCCAGCAGGGTCTGGGCGGCTTCCAACTCGGTTGCCATGGCGGCGAGTTCGAACTTCGTGTTCTGGAAGTGGGCGACCGGCTTGCCGAACACGGTGCGGTCGCGGACGTAGGTGACGGTCAGGTCGATCGCGGCGCGGGCCTGGGCGACGGCGCCGACCGCGATGGCCAGCCGTTCCTGGGCCAGGTTGCGGCCGAGGTGGGTGAACGCGCCGCCTTCCTCGCCGAGGAGGTTGCCCGCGGGGACGCGCACGTCCGCGAAGGACAGTTCCACGGTGTCCTGGACGGCGAGGCCGATCTTCTCCAGCTTGCGCCCCACGGCGTACCCGGGCATGCCCTTCTCCACCACCAGCAGGGACAGGCCGGCGCGCCGGTTGTCCGGGTCGGTGGCGGTGCGGGCCACGACGATCACCAGGTCGGCGTGGTGGCCGCCGGTGATGAAGGTCTTGGCTCCGTTCAGCACGTAGTGGTCGCCGTCGCGGACCGCCTTCGTCGTGACACCGGCCAGGTCCGAGCCGGTGCCCGGTTCGCTCATCGCGATCGCGGTGTAGAGCTCGCCCGAGGCCAACCCCGGGAACCAGCGGGCCCGTTGCTCGTCATCGGCAAGGCCCGTGAAGTACGGGACGACGATGTCGAGATGGGTGCGCAGGCCGCCGAGCGTCACGCCGGCACGGGCGCACTCCTCCTGGATGACGGCGTTGAAGCGGTAGTCGTCCTGGCCGCCTCCGCCGTATTCCTCGGGGACGGCCGTGCCGAGGATGCCGAGCTTGCCCATCGAGGTGAACAGGTCGCGGGGCACGAGAGCGGCACGTCGCCAGTCCTCGTACACCGGGAGCACTTCGCGGGCGATGAAGTCCCGGACCAGGAGGCGGAAGTCCTCGTGGTCCTGTTCGAACAGGGTCCGGCGCATCGGATCTCCTTCGACTCGACCCTATTCAGTATACGGAATTAGAAGCCTCCAGCACAGAAGAACGCCCCATGAGGCGAGAAGACCTCACGGGGCGCAGTGAATCAGTGTCCGTAAATCAGTGCCACCAGGGGATCAGGGCATCCAGGTGGCGCCGCATCCGGTGCCGGGCCACCCCGGCGTCGCCCTGCACGATCGCGTCGAGGATGCGCTGGTGGACGTGCTGGACCTCGTCGGCCGCCGTGTCACCCGGCAACGGCCGGTCGTGGCCGGACGCGTGCCGACGGAACAACTCGGTGATGATGGCGAGGAAGAGCGACAGCACCGGGTTGTCGGACAGGGCCGCCAGCTCGGAGTGGAACAGGTCGGCCTTGCGGGCGTCGTCGGCCGGACCCTCCGTGGCCCACCGGACGGCCTTCGTCAGGCGCTCGGCGACCAGCGCATCGCCCTCGGCGTGGCGGGCGGTGACCCTGGCGACGATGCCGAGTTCGATGGCGTTGCGGACGATCCGCAGGTCGTCGGCCGTGACGCCCTGGTACTCGAGGAAGAGCGCCATGGTGTCGATGCTGGCCTGCGGCTCGGGCTCGGTGACGATCAGGCCGCCGCCGGGGCCGCGGCGCATCCGGGCGACGGCGTGGTACTCGAGGAGCCGCACGGCCTCCCGCAGGACGGCCCTGCTGACTCCGTAGCGGGCGAGGAGGTCGGTCTCCGAACCGAGCACCATGCCGATCTGCCAGCCCCGCGCGGCGATGTCGTCGTGGATCCGGGCGGCCAGCACCTCGGCGAGCTTGGCCCTCGGCCCCTCGGCCAGTTCGGGCTCGATCACGTTCCCCGCGATCCGCTGCCCGCGGCGCACCCGGTGCTTCTCGATCCAGGCGGCCACCGACTCCAGGTGTGCGGTCAGCTCCGTCTGCGCGCGTGCGCCGTTGTCGGAGACCACGGCGTCGACGACGGCTTTGTGCGCCTGGTGCGAGGTCTCCTTCGCCGCGTGCATCTCCGCCTTGGAGATACGGCGGGAGGTGTGCGCGTACCGGGCGGTGAGGCGCGTGAGGACGTCGATGAACAGGTGCAGCACGGGGTTGCCCGACAGCTTGCCGAGCACCGGGTGCAGTGGGTCCTGCGAGTGGACCGACGGGTCGTCCCAGTGGGCGAGTTCGCCTTCGAGAGTGGCGCGGAGGGTGGTGATCCCCTCCTCCGTGATGCGGTCGGCGGCGAGTCCCGCGGCGATCGGTTCGAGGAGCTGGCGGGCCTGGAGCAGGTCCGTGACGCTGGTGCCGACGAACTCGAGGTAGATCACCATGGCCCGGGTCGCCGGTCCGGCGTCGGGGGCGCAGACGATCAAGCCGCCGTTCGGGCCACGCCGCATCCTGGCGACCTGGTGGTGCTCGACCAGCCGCACGGCCTCGCGCAGCACCGCGCGGCTCACGCCCAGGCGCTCCCGCAGGTCCACTTCGGAGCCCAGCGACTCCCCGACGGGCCAGCCCTGGCGGATCACGGTGGCCTCGATGCGCTGCGCGGTCTGCGCGGCCAGTTTGCCGACCGGGGTGCCGGTCTCGCCGTCGGCGGGCTCGTGGTCGACGGCAGTCGCCATGGGCCAACTCCTCTGAGGGGATATTACGGATCCCCAGTCTATTCGGCATGAACACCCGGCACTGGCAGACGGGCCAACACCATGGTTAGAGTATCCTCATTTCGGACCGCCTGCATGACGAGGCCGCACGACCGGGCCACATGACGACAGGGAGCCGCCTGCGATGCGTCTGGAGTCCACGCCCGAACTCGAAGCGTTCCGGAGGAAAGTGCGGTCCTTCGTCGCGGAGCACGCACCCGGCGTCAAGGCGCACTCCGGCGTGCGCGCGCCCGACCCCGGTCTGATGCCGGCGATCCGGGAGTGGACCGCGAAGCTGTACGAGGCGGGCTTCCTCGGGATCGGCTGGCCGGCGGAGTACGGCGGCCGCCCCGACGCCCATCCGCTCGAACCGTTCGTCGTCGCCGAGGAGATCGCCCGCGCCCGCACCTGGCCGCCCGTCGGCGCGGCCTCGCTGGCCTCGGCCGCTCTGATCGACTTCGGCAGCACCGAGCAGCAAGCGCGCTTCCTGCCCCGTATCCGCACCTGCGAGGACGTGTGGTGCCAGCTGTTCAGCGAGCCGGAGGCGGGCAGCGACCTGGCGGCGCTGCGCACCAGGGCGCGCCGCGAGGGCGAGGAGTTCGTCGTCGACGGCCAGAAGGTGTGGACGACCAACGGCCAGCACGCCGACATGGGTTACCTGCTCGCGCGCACCGACGGCGACGCCCCGAAGCACAAGGGCATCACGGCGTTCGCCCTGGACATGCGCTGCCCCGGCGTGGACATCCGGCCGCTGCGCGAGATCACCGGGACCACCGACTTCAACGAGGTCTTCCTCGACGGCGTCCGGATCCCGGCCGCGAACGTGATCGGCCGGGTCAACGACGGCTGGCAGGTGGCGATGAGCAGCCTCGGCCGGGAGCGTTCCGGCGTGGCCGCGCGGGGCGTCGAGCTGTTCGCGGTGCTGGACGACCTGCTCGGGCTCGCGGAGGAGACGCCGGTCGGCGGGCGGCCCGGGCTCGACGACTCCGCCACCCGGCAGGCGATCGGTGAGCTCGCCGCGCGGGTGCATGTGAACGCCGCGATGATCGGCCTCGCCCAGTCGCGGATGCTGCACGGCACGGAGCAGCCCGCCGACGCCCTCCTGGGCAAGATCTTCTTCAGCGAACTCAACCACGACCTGGCCGACTTCGGCCTTCGACTGCAGGGCACGGACGGGCTGCTCGTCGAGGACGACCCGGAGGCAGTGGCCGGCGGCTGGTGGCAGGACGCCCATCTGTACTCGCGGGCCTACACGATCGCCGGCGGGGCGAACGAGGTGCTGCGCACCCAGGTCGCCGAACGAGGGCTGGGGATGCCGCGGGAGCCTCGTCGGCCTTCGCCGGACCCTAAGGCTTGAGTGTACCGACCGGTCGACATAAACTTCCGTCGTCGAACGACGAAGTCGACGAGAGGACGGGAAACCATGACCGAGGACGTGGCCGGCACCGACGTCACCGACGAGTTGCCGGAGTTTCCGTCTCCCCGATCGAGCGAATGTCCGTTCGCACCGCCGCCGGGTCTGCTCAAGCTGCACGACACGGGCAAGGCCGTCGTACGCGCCAGGACGTGGGACGGCACCACCCCCTGGGTCGTCACGACCCACGCCGCCCAGCGCCAACTGCTGACCGACCCACGGCTCAGCGCCGACATCGGTGCGCCCGGATACCCGCACACGACCGAGGCCATGAAGGCGCACGCGGCCGAGATCCAGCCGTCGATCAACAACACCGACGGCGCCGAGCACATTCGGTGGCGCCGGATGCTGACGAACTCGTTCACCCGTCACCGGATGGAGAAACTCCGCCCGGAGATCCAGCAGATCACCGATGACCTCATCGACAGGATGCTGGCCGGTCCCAACCCGACCGACCTCAACGAGGCCCTGTCCCTGCCTCTGCCGTCGCTGATGATCTGTGCGCTCCTCGGAGTGCCGTACGAGGACCACGAGTTCTTCCAGAAGCACGCCGGAATGACCAACGCGCGGTACAAGACCCCCGAGGAGGCGGCCCGGTCGACGGCGGATCTGCGCCGCTACATCGCCGGGCTCATCGAGGCCAAGATGGACGATCCCGGTGAGGACGTCCTCTCCGACCTCGGCGCACGCGTCAAGGAAGGCGTGCTCTCCATGGAGGACGCCGCCCCGCTGGGACACATCCTGCTGGTCGCCGGCCACGACACCAGCGCCAACATGATCACGCTGGGCACCGCGCTGCTGCTGCAGAACCCCGACCAGCTCGCGGGCCTGCGCGAGCACGCCGATGACCCGAAGTACGTGACCGGTGCCGTCGAGGAGCTGCTGCGCTACCTCACCATCCCGCATCTGCTGGCGCGGCGGGCGGTGGTGGAGGACATCGAGATCGACGGTGAGACCGTCCGCGCGGGCGAGGGCGTCATCGCGTCGCTGCCGGCGGCCAACTGGGACCCGCAGGCGTTCCCCGAGCCCGGGAAGCTCGATCTCACCCGCGCCGCAGCACATCACCATGCGTTCGGCTGGGGCCCGCACCAGTGCGTCGGACAACAGCTGGCCCGCGTCGAACTGCACGTCGTGTTCAGCACGCTGTTCCGCCGGGTGCCCACCTTGCGGCTCGCGGTCGACGTCTCGGAGCTGAAGTTCAAGGAGGACTCGCAGGCCTACGGCATCTACGACCTGCCTGTCACCTGGTAACCAGCAGCCCGCAGAAGGAGTCACCTCGATGGCCACGATGAAGTCCGTCCTGACCGACGCGAAGAACGAGGTCGAGGTGGTCGAGATCGAGCGCCCCGTGCCCGGCCCCAAGGACGCGCTGGTACGGATCCGCGCCTGCGGCATCTGCGGCACCGACACGTTCTTCGTCCAGGCGGGCGGCACCCCCTACAACCACCCCGGCTTGGTGGTGCCGCTGCCGCTCGGTCACGAACCCGCCGGCGAAGTCGTCGAGGTGGGCTCCGAGGTCTCGGACCTCAAGCCCGGGGACCGGGTGGTCGTCAACCCGCAGGCGGCGCCCTCCGGAATCATCGGCTGCGGCGGCGAGCTGGGCGGGATGAACGAGTACCTGCTCGTCGAGAACGCGGTGCTCGGCGAGAGCGTGGCCGTGTTCCCGGACACCGTGCCCTTCGACGTGGCCGCGCTCAACGAGCCGATGGCGGTGGCCCTGCACTGCGTGAACCGCTCGGAGGCCGGGCCCGCCGACAAGGTCGTCGTCTTCGGCGCCGGGCCCATCGGCCTGGGCGCGACCATCTGGCTGAAGCTGCGCGGCGTGGGGCACGTGGTCGTCGCGGACGTCATCCCCGAGCGTCTGAAGACCGCACTCGCCGTCGGCGCGGACGCCGTCATCAACTCCGCCGAGGAGGACGTCACCGCCCGGCTGACGGAGCTGCACGGTGAGGCGGCCAACGCGCTGGGCCAGCCCCGTCCGGGTACCGACATCTACATCGACGCGGCCGGCGTCGCTGCCGTCTTCAACACCACCGTCGACGCCGCCAAGTGGGGCGCCAAGCTGGTCATGGTCGGTGTGCAGAAGCCGTCCGCCGCGATCGACCTGGGCGGGATGCTGCGCAGCGAGCTCACCCTCATCGCCTCCCAGGGGTACCCCACCGAGATCTTCGAGGTGACCGCGGAACTCACGGAGCACAGGGACCGTTTCGCCGAGCTCATCAGCCACCGCGTCCCGTTCTCCGAGGTCCACCGGGCCTTCGAGCTCGCACTGACTCCCGGGGCCGCCGAGAAGGTCATCGTCACCTTCGACGACGAGGAGTGAGCGACCACGGACACGGGCGCCGATACCGTGCCGCCTACTCCCCCATCCTCAGCAGCATCGCCCCCGACGGCACTCCCCCGCCCGCGGTGACCACCGCCACCCGGGCGTCCTCGACCTGGCGCCCGTGCGCGTCGCCGCGCAGTTGCAGCATGGCCTCGCGGACGAATCCGTAGCCGTGCAGGCGGCCCGCCGAAAGCTGGCCGCCGTGCGGGTTCAGCGGGAGGTCGCCGTCCAGGGCGATGGTCTTGCCGTCGGCGATGAAGTCGCTCGCCTCGCCCGGTCCGCAGAAGCCGAGGCCCTCGATCCAGGACAGGGCGTTGAAGGTGAACCCGTCGTAGAGCAGGGCCACGTCGACGTCGGCGGGGGTCAGGTCGGTGCGTGTCCACAGGTGCGCGGAGGGGCCCTTCGACTGGGGCAGGTGGGTCAGGGTGTCCTGGTCCCAGCTGAGCCGTTCGGCGACGGCCGTGCCGACGGACTCGACCAGGACGGGCGGGCGGGGACGGTCGTACGCCGTCTCGAGTGCGGAGACGACGACGGCCACCGCGCCGTCGCAGGGGACGTCGCAGTCGTAGAGGCCGAACGGGGTCGTGATCATGCGGGCGTCGAAGTAGTCGTCGAGCGTCAGCGGGTCGCGGTGCAGGGCTTCGGGGTTGCGTGCCGCGCCCGCCCGCGCGGTGACGGCGATCGCGCCGAGTGCCTCGCGGCCGACGCCGTAACGGTGCATGTAGTGCGAGGCGTTGCAGCCGATCCACTGGGCGGCCGACATGGCCCCGAAGGGCGCGCGGAACTCGAACATGCCGGTCGCGCGGCCGCCGGACGCCTGCCACTGGCCGGAGCGGACCAGCGCGCCGTGGGAGGACTCCCACACCGTGCGGAAGCACAGGACGTGTCGGCACAGGCCGGCCGCGACGGCGAGCATGCCGGCGGTGATCGAGCCGATCTGGCCCGACACTTCGCGCGCGCCGTTGACCCAGGTGGGGTGCAGTTGCAGGGCCTCGGTGAGGGCGGTGATGCCGCCTTCGCTCATGCCGTCGGGGCTCGGCCCGGGGTAGGTGGAGAGCCCGTCGATGTCGTCGAGGTCGAGCCCTGCGTCCGCGACCGCGGCCAGGCAGGCGTCGACGGTCAGGGAGAGCGGGTCGACCATGAGCCGTCTGCCGACGCGGGACTGGCCCACGCCGGTCAGCGCTACCTTGTCCTCGTACTTCCGAGGGGAAGCCATGGGCCGTACGCGGACTTCCCGCGGCTCGGGCAGCGGGCCGGGGCCTTCGGCGGCCTCGGTCTCGGGATCCGGTTCGAACAGGGGGATGTACACGTCCTCGTGCTGCTCGATGCGCACGCGGACCCGCATGCCGATGCGTACCTCGTCCGGCTCGCAGCCGACGATGTTGGTGGTGAGGCGGGCCCGGTCGTCCTCGGCGAGGGCGACCACGGCGACGACGTACGGCGGCGGGAACCTGGGCAGCCACTTCTGGTGGTTGACGCTGAAGCCGACGACCACCGCCTTCCCCGAGACGGGGGCGAGTGCCACCGCTCGGCTGCGGCAGGAGGGGCACACCGGCAGCGGCGGGTGGAAGTGGCGATCGCAGTCGGCGCAGTGGGAGATCCGCAGCACGCCGTCGGCGCCGGAGCTCCAGAACTCGGCGCTGGCGAGGGTGGGTTGGGGCAGGGGACGTTCGACCTGGGTCATCGCAGCAGCTCGATGATCGTGGCGTTCGCGGTGCCGCCGCCCTCGCACATGGTCTGGAGTCCGTACCGCAGGTTCTCGCGCCGCATCCGGGCCAGCAGTCGTGTCATCAGGATGGCGCCGGAGCCGCCGAGCGGGTGGCCGACGCCGATCGCCCCGCCCAGCGGGTTGAGCCGCTCGGGGTCGGCGCCGGTCTCGGCCAGCCAGGCCAACGGGACGGGGGCGAAGGCCTCGTTGACCTCGTAGACGCCGATGTCGTCGATGGACAGCCCGGAGCGGCTCAGCGCCTTCTCGGTCGCGGGGATCGGGCCGAGGAGCATCGTGATCGGATCCGCGCCGCTGACCGCTCCGGAGTGGTAGCGGGCGATCGGGGTGAGGCCGAGTTCGCGGGCCCGCTCCGGGGTGGTGATGAGCAGGGCGGCCGCGCCGTCGGAGATCTGGGAGGCGTTTCCGGCGTGGATCACGCCGTCCTCCTTGAACGACGGCTTGAGGCCGGCCAGCGTCTCGACCGATGTCCCTCGCCTCAGCCCCTCGTCCACGGTGAATTTCGTACCCTCGACCTCGATCGGCACGATGTGGTCGTCGAAGACGCCCGCGTCGATCGCCGCGGCGGCCTTGGCGTGCGACTCGGCGGCGAACTCGTCGAGCCGGGTGCGGCTGAACCCCCAGCGTTCGGCGATGAGTTCGGCTCCGGTGCCCTGGCTGAACTCGACTCCGCCGTAGCGGGCCAGGGCGGCGGGGCCGTACGGCTGGCCCGTGGTCCGGTGCGAGCCGAGCGGCACCCGGCTCATGGTCTCCACACCGCCCGCCACCACCAGGTCGTACTGGCCCGCCATGACGGCGTGTGCGGCTTGGTCGACCGCCTGCTGGCTGGAGCCGCAGGCCCGGTTGACCGTGACGGCCGGGACGTGTTCGGGCCAGCCCGCGGCGAGTACGGCGAACCGGCCGACGTTGCTGGACTGGTCGCCGATCTGGGTGACGCAGCCCCAGATCACGTCGTCCACCGTGCCCGGGTCGATGCCGGTCCGCTCCACCAGGGCGTTGAGCACCTTGGACGACAGATCCGCCGCGTGCACCGAGGCCAGCGAGCCGTTGCGCTTGCCGATGGGTGTGCGTACGGCGTCGACGATGACGGCGTCTCGCATGAAAGCTCCTTCGTGAGTCAGGTCAGTCGGAGGGCCGCACGGGGACGCCCCAGTCGCGGAACACCGCGCGGGTGTCGGCGCCGACAGCCGGTGCCGCGGGGCCTGGGTTCGACGGTGTCGCCGAGAAGCGGGGCGCGGCGGCCGGCTGGACCACTCCGTCGCGGGCGATCAGGCTGCCGCGGGCGGCCAGGTGCGGGTGCGCGGCGGCCTCGGTCAGGCTCAGGACGGGCGCCACGCAGGCGTCGGTCCCCTCGAACAGCGCGGCCCACTCGTCCCGGGTGCGCTCCGCGAACCGTTTCTCGAGCAGCTGCCGCAGCTGTGGCCAGGTCGACTGGTCGTGCTGCCGGTCCGGATCCACGTCGAGGTCGAGCAGCTCGATCAGGCGCCGGTAGAACTTGGGCTCCAGCGCGCCGACGGCCACGTGGCGGCCGTCCTTCGTGCCGTACACGGCGTAGAAGGGCCAGCCGCCGTCGAACCGGTTGATCCCCCGCTCGTCGCTCCACTCGCCGCGCCCGAGCTTGGCGAAGGTGCTGGCGAGGAGGTGGGCGGTGCCGTCGACGATGGCCGCGTCGACGACCTGACCGCGGCCGGTGCGTGCGACGGTGTGCAGGGCGGCCAGCACACCGATCACCAGGTAGCAGCCGCCGCCCCCGAAGTCGCCCACGAGGTTGAGCGGGATCTGGGGCGGGCCGTCCGCGTCCCCGATGGCACCGAGGGCACCGGTCAGCGCGATGTAGGTGATGTCGTGTCCGGCCGCGGCGGCGAGGGGTCCGTCCTGGCCCCAGCCGGTCATCCGGCCGTAGACCAGGCGGGGATTGCGGGCCAGGCAGTCGTGCGGTCCGATCCCGAGGCGTTCGGTGACGCCGGGGCGGAATCCCTCGATCAACACGTCGGCACGCTCTACAAGTTGGAGGAGGGCGGCGGGTCCGGACGGGTGCTTGAGGTCGAGTACGACCGACCGCTTGCCTCGGTTGAGTACGTCCGCCGGGCCGCCCGCGTCCGATTCCTGCGCCCGCTCGGCCCGGTCCACGCGGACGACCTCCGCCCCGAGGTCGGCGAGCAGCATCCCGGCGAACGGTCCCGGACCGATGCCGCCCAGCTCGACCACTCGGACGTCGGCGAGGGGCCCTGTCGTCATGGTCAGCGGCCCTTCCAGACCGGCGCCCGCTTCTCGGCGAACGCGGCGGCCCCTTCGCGCGCGTCCTGTGACTGGAACACGGGCTCGGCGATGTCGAACTGTTTGCCCCACGCCTCGTCCAGCGTCCAGTCGGCGGTGGAGCGGGCGATCTGCTTCGTCGCCGCGACCGCCAGGGGGCCGTTCGCCGCGATGGTCTCGGCGAGCTTCAACGCGCCGTCGAGCGCACCGCCCTCGTCGGTGAGCCGGTTCACCAGGCCGTACGCGGCGGCCCGTTCGGCGTCGATGGCTTCACCGGTGAGCAGCAGTTCCAGGGCGATGGCGTACGGAACCCGCCTCGGCAGGTGCAGGGCGGCACCCGCACGGGCGACCAGCGACCGGGTCACCTCGGGCACGCCGAGCCGCGCGGTGCGGGAGGCGACGACGAGGTCGCAGGCCAGCAGCAGCTCGAACCCGCCGGCCAGGGCCCAGCCCTCGACGGCGGCGATCAGCGGCTTGCGCGGCGGCGTGATGCTGATCCCGCACAGCCCACGGCCCTCGATCGCCGGCGTCTCGCCGCGCAGCCACGCCTTGAGGTCCATTCCCGCCGAGAACGTGCCGCCCGCCCCCGTCAGTACGCCCGCCCGCAGCTCGTCCGACTCGTCGAGCTCGTCCACCGCGGCCGCCACCCCTGCGGCCACTCCCGCGTCCAGGGCGTTCTTCACCTTGGGGCGGTTGATCGTGATGACCTGGACCGCGCCTCGGCGCTCCACCAGTACCTCGTCCGACACGTATACCTCCTGGATTCGTACACTCAATTGACGGCGAACCGGGCCAGTTCATGGGCGACCATGCCGTCCAGGTCCTCGGCGGGCGGCGACGGGAGTTCGACCGCGCGGTCTCGGGTCGGCAGCAGGACGACCGCCGTACCGGGAGTGGTGATCTCACCCCGCTGGTTCTCGCACCGCACCTCGACGTGCACCTCGGCCCGCCCATCCACCTGCCGCTTGTCGACGACCGTGCCGCGCACCCACGTGGTGTCGCCGTGGTAGTTGAACTTCCGGTGCTCGCAGCGCAGTTGCCACAGCCAGCCGTCATCGCCGATCCAGTCGGTGAGCAGATGGCACAGCCAGGTCTCGCGCATGCCGCCGTAGTCGTACGGGCCCGGCAGGCCGAGTTCCCTCGCCCGCTCGGGTTCCCAGTGCAGGCGTTGCACGGTGTCCGGGATGTTCAGCGGGTTCGGCGGATAGAGGCCGGGGGCCCTGCGCCGTACCTTCGCGGCGATCCCGAAGGCGCCGGGCGGGGTGAGCTGCATGCCCCAGCCCAGGTGCCAGACGACCACGTCCGTGGTGGTCAGCGGCCCCTTCACCCGGGGCTGGAGCTCCTCGCCTATCTCGACGTCCTCCCAGTAGCGGGGCTCGGCTCCGCGCCGGGTCTCGGCCGCGTACGCGGCGTCGATCTCCGCGAGCTGCTCGGCCGTGTAGGGCTCCTGCGCCAGCTGCTCCTTGGCCCGCTTCTTCGAGGTGTGGCGTTCGGCGTTGATCCAGGTGCCCCGCCGCAGCGCGTGCATCTCGCCGCGTCCGTTGGCGTAGAGGTAGTCACGGACGACGTGTGCGGTGCGCCCGCCGAAGCTGCTGCGCTTGAGGTGGACGCCGACCTGGGTCTGCAACACCCGGCAGCGGTCGCCGAGTTGGAGTGGGCGCCACCATTCGAACTCCATCACCGCCTGGTAGGACCCGAGTCCGGCGAAGGGGTCGCCCTTCAGCAGTGCCTTGGTCTCGGGGTCGGGCTTCGGGGCGGCGTCCTCCCCCATCGTGTAGAGGAAGGTGGGCGGTGCGACGAGCGAGCCCCAGCGGGTGCCGGCCGCGTGGTCCGGGTCGCAGTACAGGGGGTTGTCGTCGCCGTAGCCGTACGCGAAGTGGCGTACGCCGTCCCAGGTCACCTCGTAGTTGTGCGGGGGGTTGCGCTGCGGCTGGGGAACGCCGAGCCGCCGGCGGGAGCGCTCGACGGCCTCTTCGGTCAGCACGCCGAAGTGCTCGGCGGCCTTCTCCTGGGTGTCCGTCATCGCTGGTCCTCCCTGATGAGCCCGGCACGGACGAGGTCGATGAGCTCCACACGGCTGACCTTGCTCGACGGGGTCCGGGGCAGTGCGTCGAGGACGACGATGTGCGCCGGCACCTCGTAGGGGGTGAGCTCCGCCCGGCAGAGGGCGACCAGCTCGGCGGTGTCCGGCGCAGGCCGTCCCGGCTCGATCTCGACCGCCGCGACGGGCACCTCGCCGAGCCGCGGGTCCGGCAACCCGGCCACGGCCGCCTCCCGCACGGCCGGATGGGACTCCAACACCTTCTTGACCGTCTCCGGCTGCACCTTGAAGCCACCGCGGATGATGGCGTCGTCCGCCCGTCCCTCGATCCACACGAACCGGTCGGCGTCGATCCGGGCCAGATCGCTGGTCCGCACCCATGTCCGGCCGCCCCGGGTGCTCTGCTCGGTACGGACCTCCAGTCGGCCGGTCCTGCCGACGGGCAGCTCGGCGCCGTCCTCGCCGGTCACCCTCAACTCGACGCCGTCGAAGGCGCGTCCGGCGCTGCCCGCCTTCCGCTGCCACCACCGCTCGTGCAGGGGCAGTGTCCAGCCGACCACCGCTCCGGCGAACTCGGTGGCGCCGTAGGTCATGAGCACGGGGATGCCGTAGGTGCGGAAGAACGCGTCGGCGAGTTCCGCCGGGCAGGGCGCGGTGCCGGAGGTGATGACCTGCAAGGCGGCCAGCCGTTCCTTCGACACGCCCGCGTCGAGCACGGCTCGGATGGCCGCGGGCACCAGGCTCGCCGCCCGCAGGCCGTGGCGTTCCACGGCGCTCACCCACGGTTCGACCGCGAACTTGGGCAGGAGGAGCATGCGGCGCCCGGTCGCGAGGCAGGCGAGCGCCCGCCACAGGCCGCCGATGTGCACGAGCGGTGTGGCCACCAGCGACGCCGACGGCGACAGCAGTCGCGCGGACTTCGGGGTCTGCCCGCCGGAGACGAGTGCCTGGTCGAGCTGGCCGATGCGCAGATGGACGCGTTTCGGGGGGCCGGTCGTGCCCGAGGTGAGCATCTCCACCGCAACGCCGGGGTTGGCGGGCGACTCGGCGGGGGCCGTGCCGCCGACGGCTCGGAGGGTGCCGTCGGCGCCCAGTTCCAGGGCCGCGCCGTGGCCGGTCACCGCGCTCAGGACGCCCTCGCGTGCCAGGGCCTCGGCGCCTGAGACGACGACGGGCAGCTCGCAGCGGGCGATGTCGGCCGCGAGGCGCGCGGCGGGCTGCAACGGGCTGAGCATCACCAGGCACCGCCCGGAGGCGATCACCGCGGCGACGACGGCGACGTGTTCGGGTCGGTTCTCCAGTACGACGCCGATGCGGGCGCCTTCCTGCAGGCGCGCCGCGTCGAGCGCGTCGACGACGCCTTGTGCGGTCTTCTGGACCTGGCCCCAGGTCCACCAGTCCCCGTGGTGCTCGATCGCCTCGGCGTCGGCGGGAGCTTCGGCCAGCAGCAGGGACAGGCGATCGCGAATTCCCACGTGAGCAACCTTTCGTCATCGGTGTCCTGAGGAGTCCTGTGACGTGCTGAGATGTTCCATGACGTCCTGAGGCGTCCTGATACGGCGACGGTTCTCAGATCCCCACCAGGTCGGCCAACCGCGCCCGGTGCGTCGCCGGGCTCCCGAAGAGCTGCTCGGACGACTTCGCGCGCTTCAGGTAGAGGTGCGCGTCGTGCTCCCACGTGTAGCCGATGCCACCGTGGATCTGGATGTTCTCCTTGGCCGCGTGGGTGAAGGCGGCCGAGCAGTACGCCGCGGCGAGCGCGGCGGACACCGGCAACTCGCCCGAGCCCTCGGCCGCCACGGACATCGCGTGGTACGCCGCCGACCGGGCCGCCTCGACCTGGAGCAGCATGTCGGCACACTTGTGCTTGACGGCCTGGAAGGACCCGATGGGACGGCCGAACTGCACCCGCACCTTCGCGTACTCCACCGCCGCGTCCAGACAGGCCTGCGCACCGCCGACCTGTTCGGCCGCCAGTGCCACGGCCGCGAGGTCGAGCACGGTACGCAGGTACGCGGAGGCGTCCCCGTCCGGGCCCACCCGCACGGCCACCGCGCGGTCGAGGTCGATCCGCGCCAGCCGCCGGGTCGGGTCGAGCGTCTCCAGTCGGGTGCGGGTCACCCCGGAGGCGTCTCCGTCCACGGCGAAGAGCCCAAGTCCCGTGTCATCGCGTGCCGTTACGAGGAGCAGGTCGGCGGTGTGCCCGTCGACGACGAACATCTTGGTGCCGGACACGGTCCAGCCGCCGTCGTCGCGCGTGGCCGCGGCCCCCATGTCCTCCGGCCGCCACGATCCGTTCGCCTCGGCCATCGCCAGCGTGGCGGTGAGCGAACCGTCGGCGATCGCGGGCAGCCATCGTGCCTTCGCCGTGCCGTCGCCGGAGGCCGCGAGGGCCTGGCCGGCGAGGGCCACGGTGGCGAAATACGGCGACGGCAGGAGCACGCGCCCCAGTTCCTCCAGCACGATCCCCAACTCGACCGGGCCACCGCCGAATCCGCCGTACTCCTCCGGCAAGGCCAGGCCGTGCAGCCCGAGTTGACCGGCCATCTGCCGCCACAACGCCGGATCATGGCCATCGTCGGACTCCATCCAGCGTCGTACGGCCGCGCTCGGCGCCTTTTCCGTGAGGAAGCGGCGCAGTGTCGCGCGGAGTTCCTCCTGCTCGTCGGTGAGCGTCAGTGCCACTCTTCCTCCACCGTCACCGGGGTGTCTTCGAGAGCAGGTAGGCGGAGAAGTCGGGCATCCGCGCCCGGTCCACGATCTCGATCCGCACGCCGGAGGGGTCCAGGTGGTAGGCGAAGATCGACAGAGCTCCGTCGACGATCGCGCACGCCTCCAGCGGGAATCCCGCCTCCTCCAGCCCCTTCGACGTCGTCTGCAGGTCGTCGCAGAAGTAGCCGAGGTGGTGCGTCGCCATGCGTTCGCCCGCGGTCCACGGTGTTCCGGGGATCTCCTGCACGAGTTCGATGTGCGGGGCGTCGAGCGAGTAGGCGAAGCGCAGTTGGAGGGGGCGTACGCCGTCCGCCAGTCGGACCTGCACCTCGCCGGTCATGGTCTCGGTCCACCGGTGGCCCGCGACCTCGGTCATCCGGGCCTTCCAGGCTTCGATGTCCGGGACCACGATCCCGGTGTGGTACAGATCCGCCGCTGCGAGGGGATGCGTCATGGTGCCCCTCACCACTCCAGGCGGAGCGACTTGATGCCGTACATGTTGCCGTGCTGCCAGAGCTCCTGGCCGGGTGCGATCCGGTAGTCGGGGATGCGCCGGTGCCATTCCTCGACGGCCACGTTGAGCTCGAGGCGGGCGAGGTGCGAGCCGAGGCAGCGGTGCGGGCCCGAGCCGAACGCGATGTGGTTGGTGGCCTTGCGGTGCAGGTCCACCTCGAGGGGGTTGTCGTACCGCTCGGGATCGCGGTTGGTGACCGCCAGCGGAAGCATCACCATCTCGCCCGCCTTGACCGGGCAGCCGCCGACCTCCACGTCCTTCGTGGCCTTGCGGGCCGGGACGACGAACGAGTACACGCGGAGGGTCTCCTCCACGGCGGTGGGGATGAGCGACGGGTCGGCGAGGATCTCCGCGCGCTGCTCCGGATGCGTGGCGAAGTGGTACAGCGCCCAGCCGATGGAGATCGGGACCGTGTCGAAGCCGGCCTGGAACAGCAGGATGCAGAACGCGTGCATGTCCCGGTCGCTGATCGCTTCGCCGTCGATGGTCCAGGTCATGGCGTGGGAGAGCAGGTCGTCGCGCGGGCTCTTGCGGCGCAGGGCGATCTGTTCCTCGAAGTACGCCGAGACGGCCAGCATGGCGGCCATCTGCCTCTTGCCCTCGGGGTCCTCACCGTGGGAGAGGTGCAGCAGCTCGTGGACCCAGTCCAGGAAGATCGGCAGATCCTCCTCGGGCAGGCCCATCAGGCGCATGAAGATCAGGGTCGGGAAGCGGCGCGCGAACTCGTCGAGCACGTCGGCGCCGTCGTGCTCCTTCAGTGCGTCGATCAGCCCGGCCGCGACCTCGCGCACCTCCGGCTCGCGGGCGGCGACGGTGTTCGGGGAGAAGTAGCGGCCCAGCAGGCGCCGCCACACGGTGTGCACCGGCGGATCGAGCATCTCGGGGATCCACAGGAACTTCGGATCCGGTTCGAGCGCCGTCACCGACTTGTTGGAGAAGGTCTGCCAGTCCTGCAGGGCCTGCTGCACCGCCGGGCCGTCCGTGACGACCCAGAAACCACGGGCGACGGTGCTGCGGAACCCGCTGTGGGTGCCGGCCATCTCGTCCCACCGCTCGTGGTGGCTGAGGACCGGGCCGCCGAGCCGGTTGTCGAAGGGGTAGGCGGGCACGCCGTCGTGGGTTCCGTCGGGTTCGAGCGTCGTACTCATTCACGGCTCCTTTCGTCGTACGTCCGTCACGTCGCCGCGCCGTCGATCTTGAGCGCGATCAGCTCGTCCTCGCCGAGGCCCAGCTCGAGCAGGACCTCGTCGGTGTGTTCCGCGAACTGCGGTGCCCTGGTCAGGTCGGCCGGGGTCTCGTCGAACTGGACGGGGTTGGCGACCAGTTCGCGGTCGACGCCGTCGGCGTCCACGAGGGGAGCGATCAGACCGTTGGCGCGCAGGGCGGGGTCCTGGCCGACCTCCCAGGCGTTCTGTACGGCCGCCCACTGGCCCTCGCCCCGGGAGAGGATCTCGACCCACTCCGCGTAGGGGCGGGACGCGATGAGGTCGGCGACGATCTCGGCCGCCTCGGCGGCGTTGGCCATCAACTTCTCGGTGCTGTCGAAGCGTTCGTCGCCGCTCAGTTCGTCGCGGCCGGCCAGCTTGCAGAACTCCGACCAGTACCGGCCGGGTTGGAGCATCGACAGTTCGATCCAGCGGCCGTCCGAGGTGCGGTAGGCCCCGATGAGCGGATTGGTGGCCGAGCCGTGCCGGGGCGGGGTGTTCACCGGGAGCGGGCCGCCGGTCAGCAGCGCGAGGTTGACCGTGAACTGGGTCGCCCAGGCACCGACGCCGACCAGCGACACGTCCACGACGGACGGTTCACCGGTGGTGGCGCGGGAGTAGAGAGCGGCGGCTATGCCTCCGGCGATGGTCATGCCGCCCATCGAGTCGCCGTAGGCGCCGGCGGGCATCCGGGTCATCCGGTCCGCGCCGGGCGGGGTGACACCGGCGGCGCTTCCCCCGCGCGCCCAGAAAGCGGTGCTGTCGTAGCCGCCCTTGCCCGCCTCCTCACCGCGGGCGCCGAAGCCGCTGCCGCGGACGTAGATGATGTCGGGGTTGATCGCCCGCACGTCCTCGACGTCGATGCGCAGCTTCGCCCGCGCCTCCGGCAGGAAGTTCGTGAGGAACACGTCGCTGTTGCGGATCAGTTCCTCCAGCACCGGGCGCGCGGACGGCTTCTCCAGGGCGAGGCCGACGCTGCGTTTCCCGCGGTTGGGCCCCTCCATGATCGGGAAGAACGACGACCCCTTGCTGGCCGCCTCGTAGCCGAGCACCCGCACCAACCCCCGCTGGGCGTCGCCGCGTTCGGCGTGCTCGATCTTGATCACGTCGGCGCCCCAGTCCGCGAGCACCGCGCCCGCCGCCGGGACGAAGGTGAACTGCGCGACCTCGAGCACCCGCACGCCCTCCATGGGCCTCTGCATCAGACCAACCCCTCCGCGGCTCATCCCTATTGCGCATACCTAATGCGGCAAGTCTGGCTCCGAGTATGGACCGAGGGACCTAAAAAGTATACTGTTTTCGTCATGCTGGATTTCTCGATCGACCCCGATTTCCAGGCCAAGCTCGACTGGGCGGCGGCCTTCGTACGCGAGGAGGTCGAGCCTCTCGACCTCCTGTTCCCGCACGGCGGTGACCCGTACGACACCCGCAACGAGAAGGCCCGCGCGATTCTGCGGCCTCTCCAGGACCAGGTCCGGGAACAGGGTCTGTGGGCCTGCCATCTCGGCCCCGACCTGGACGGACCGGGCTACGGCCAGGTGAAGCTCGCCCTCCTCAACGAGATCCTCGGCCGCTCCTACTGGGCCCCGACGGTGTTCGGCACCGCGGCCCCGGACACCGGCAACGCCGAGATCCTCGCCATGTTCGGCACCGAGGAGCAGAAGGACCGCTATCTGCGGCCCCTGCTCGACGGCGAGATCGTCTCCACGTTCTCGATGACCGAGCCGCAGGCGGGCGCCGATCCCAAGGAGTTCGTGTGCCGCGCCTGGCGCGACGGGGACGAGTGGGTGATCGACGGGGAGAAGTGGTTCTCCTCCAACGCCCGGTACGCGGCCTTCCTCATCGTCATGGCCGTCACCGATCAGGAGGCGCCGCCGCATCAGCGGATGTCGATGTTCATCGTCCCGGCCGAGACGCCCGGTATCGAGATCAAGCGCAACGTCGGTGCGATGGACGAGCGGGAGTCCCTCGAGGAGGGCATCCACGCCTATATCCGCTACCACCAGGTCCGGGTGCCGCTCGACGCCATGCTCGGCGGCCCGGGCGAGGGCTTCAAGGTCGCCCAGGCCCGCCTCGGCGGCGGCCGTGTGCACCACGCCATGCGCACGGTGGGCAAGTGCACCCGTGCCTTCGACATGATGTGCGAGCGCGCGCTGTCCCGCCGTACGCAGGGCACCCTGCTCGCCGAGAAGCAGGCGGCGCAGCAGTTCATCGCGGACTCCTGGGTGGAGTTGCAGCAGTTCCGGCTGCTCGTCCTGCACACGGCCTGGATCATCGACACCCAGCCGCACGGCGCCGCGCGCACCCAGATCGCGATGTGCAAGGTCCAGACGGCCAAGGTGCTGCACGACATCATCCAGCGGGCGGTGCACCTGCACGGCTCGCTCGGCACGACGGGCGAACTCCCGCTCGCCAAGTGGTGGATGGCCGCGCCCAACCTCGCCCTGGCCGACGGTCCGACCGAGGTGCACCGCACCACGATCGCCAAGCAGCTGCTGAAGAAGTACCAGCCGGCCGAGGGGCTGTTCCCGAGCGAGCACATCCCGCCGAAGCTGGACGCCGCCCGCAAGCGGTACGCGCACATCATCGAGGACGACGGGCTCGCCGGACGGGTGGACGGATGACCGACGGTCGCAACGCCAAGTCCATCGCCCCGGCCGACCTGTTCGACCTGTCCGGCAAGGTCGCGCTCGTCACCGGTGGCAGCCGGGGCCTGGGCCTGGAGATGGTGCGCGCCTTCGCCACCGCGGGCGCCGACGTGGTGATCGCCAGCCGCAAGCTCGACGCGTGCGAAACAGTCGCCGCCGAGGTCCGCGACCTGGGCCGGCGCGCCCTGCCTGTCGCTGCGCACGTGGGCCGCTGGGACGACCTCGGCCGGCTGGTCGACACGGCGTACGAGGAGTTCGGGAAGATCGACGTCCTCGTCAACAACGCCGGCATGTCACCGGTGGCGCCCTCGTCGGCAGAGACCAGCGAGGAACTGTTCGACAAGGTGATCGGGGTCAACTTCAAGGGCCCGTTCCGGCTCGCCTCGCTGATCGGGCAGCGGATGGCGGACGGGGACGGCGGCTCCATCATCAACGTCTCCTCCTCGGGAGCGCTGATGCCGCAGCCACGGTTCGGGCCCTACGCCGGTGCGAAGGCCGCGCTCAACGCGCTGACCACCGTCTTCGCCCTGGAGTACGGCCCGAAGGTGCGGGTCAACACCCTCTCGGCGGGTCCCTTTCTCACCGACATCTCCAAGGCCTGGTCGGAGGAGAAACGGCAGACCACGCGCAGCGCGCTCGGCCGGCCCGGGCGGCCGGAGGAGGTCATCAGCACGGCGCTGTACTTGGCGAGCGACGCGTCCAGTTATACGACGGGGGCGCTGATCCGGGTGGATGGCGGCCTGTACTGAGCGCTCCGCTGGTTATGCGGTTCGTTTGCCGCGGGCCGGTGGGGGCTGGTCGCGCCCACGCGGCGGAGCCGCATATCGATACAGCCCCGCGCCCCCAGTGCGGGCAGCATGCGCCGGTGCATGTCGGTCAGTTCCCCCGCCTTCCGTCCGCGTTTGATGAGCAGCGCGGTCGCCGCGGACTCCTTGTACTTGGTGAGCGCCTCGAACCAGGCCAGGTCGTGCAGCGGCTCGCCCCGGACCTCCTGGTAGGTGTCGAGCAGTTCGGCCTTGCCGGGCATCCCGGTCGGCTCGTCCGACAGGGATGCCGGGTGGCGGGCCTCGTCGGTGAAGAAGGTCAGCCAGGTCAGGTCGACCCGGGGGTCGCCGAGCGACCAGATCTCCCAGTCGATGACCGCGTTGACCGAGTCCGCGTCGCACAGCGTGTTGCCGAGCCGGTAGTCGCCGTGGGTGAACACCGGCATCATCGCCGCGGGCACGGTGGCGTGCAGGCGCTCCGCGACCGCCTCGTGGCCGGTGCGCAGGTCCTCCGGGACGGTCGTGAACGCCCGGGTCCAGCGGTCGATCTCGGCGCGGAGCGTGACAACAGGCTCCATCGCCAGGGGAGTTCGCTTGGGATCCACCCGGTGCAGCTGCGCGAGCATCCGCGCCGCGTCGAGGGCACGGGACCTGACCTGTCCGGCGGGAAGCGTTCCGCGTGGTACCAGCACCGGCTCCACGCACTCCCCGGGCACCAGCTCCATGGCCACGAACGGCTGGACTGCCGGTGGTGCGCCCTTGTCGCTGAACAGCACTTTCGGCACCCGGACCCCGTGCACTCCGGACAGCACCTGCATGAGCCGCGCCTGCCGCAGCACGTCCCGGTTGCGGACGGGTTCCAGGCCGGGCGGGGCCACCTTGAGGACGATGCGCTCGTACTCGGCCGGGACACCCGACAGGACGGCCACGTAGGTCAGGCTGGACGTGCCGCCGGCGAGCGGCTCGACCGCGTCCACCGTGGCCCCGGGAGCCCAGCCGCGGAGCACCGCGGCCGTACGCTCCGTCAGCTCCGGGAGCAGACTCGTACTGTTCACGACGGTGCTCATGGCTTCGTCCGTTCCGAGGTCAGGGCCGCGACGATGTCACGGCGTACGAGCTTGCCCGTCGCGGTGCGGGGCAGTTCGGGCCAGGAGGTGATGTGGTCCGGGGTCTTCGAGCCGCGCAGGGTGTCGCGGACCGCGGCGCGCAGGGCCGTGCCGTCGACCTCCGCGCCGTCCCGGGTCACGACCACGGCCTCGATCCGCTGGCCCCATTCCTCGTCGGGAACCCCGACGACGACCGCGTCGAGCACGTCCGGGTGCCGCAGCAGGACGTCCTCGATCTCGGCGGGCGCGATGTTCTCGGCACCGCGGATGATCGTGTCGTCGACCCTGCCCTCGATGTGGAGGTAGCCGTCGGCGTCGACGCGGCCCCGGTCGCGGGTGTGGAAGAAGCCCCGCTCGTCGACCGCGGAGCCCTGGCCGGCGTACTCGCCCGAGACCTGTTCGCCGCGCACCCAGATCTGCCCGGTCTCCCCCGGGGCGACGGCCTCGCCGGTCACGTCGCGGACCTCCAGTTCGATGCCCGGCACCGGCAGGCCCGCCGAGCCGAGCCGGGCCCGCACCGCGGGATCGTCGCTCGCGACGGCCGTCCGGTGTTCCTGCGGGCCCAGGACGGTGATGGTGGACGAGGTCTCGGTGAGCCCGTAGGCGTTCACGAAGTCCACGTGCGGCCACGCGCGCAGGGCGGCCTCGATCACCCGCACCGGCATCCGGGCCCCGCCGTAGGCGAGTGCGCGCAGCGAGGGCACCGACCGGTCGACTGCGTCCGTGTCCATGACGCGGGCGAGCATCGTCGGCACCACCATCGCGTTGGTGATCCGCTGCTCCCGTACGAGGCCGAGCCAGCCCTCCGGCGTGAACTGGTCGAGGGTCAGCGCGCGGCGGCCCGCGTACAGGTTCGTCAGCACGTTCGACACGGCGGCGATGTGGTACGGCGGGACGCTCACCAGGGCCGCCTCGTCGGGGTCGGCTGCGGCGAACTCCACCGTGCCGAGGACGTACGACACCAGGTTGTGGTGGCGCAGGACGACGCCCTTCGGCGTGGAGGTCGTCCCACTCGTGTAGATGAGGACGGCCGGGGAGTCGGGCTGCGCCGGAACGTCGTCGGCGGGAAGGCCGGTGTGGTCCGCGGCCTCGGCGAGCCACTCGGCCGGGCTCAGCACCGGGAGCCCGGCGCGGCGCAGTGCCTCGCCGTGTTCCGGGTCGGCGATACCCAGTGCGCGGGGGTGGTTGGCGAGCAGGACGTCGAGTTGTTCGTCGCCCAGCCGGTAATTGACCGGAACCAGGGGGACTCCGGCGCGGGCCGCGGCGAACAGCGCGACGGGGAGGGCCGGGCCGTTCACCGCCAGGTACACGATCGCGTCGGCGCCCCTCCCGTGGACGACGCGCGCCCCGCCGTCGGACAGCTCGCTCAACCGCCGCGCGCTCAGCCCACCGTCCGTGCGCCCGATCACGACCCGGTCGCCGAAGCCCTCGGCGGCCATGTCCAGAAGCATCGATATGTTCATGTGCCCGCCCCGTCCCCTCAGTCCGAGGCCGGCAGCGGCTTGGCGCTCTTCACGGGCAGCGGCACGCCGTTCACGGCGATCGTGCCCGGCCCGGGCTTGGTGCAGAGCAGTTCCACGCCCAGGTCCTCGTCGGCGTACCGCTTGCCGAGCAGCGAACCGCCCATCAGGTCGGGGTGGGGGGCGCCGGTGGTGGCGGACCCGGGCCCGTTCCCCTCGGTCATGGCCGCCCCACCGCAGGTGATCTCCAACTCGCCGTCGGGGCACCGGACGACGATCACCGCCGTCGTATCGACCGTACTGGCGAGCATCTGCCCCACGCGTGGCCTCATCGCAACGTCCTCCGCGGCTCTTGTGATCCCGAGCAACTGTGCTGAGTAACCAGAAAAAAGTATACTACTTACCTCGATCGCGTCGAGAACGGAGTTGCCGGATGGATCTCGAGACCGTCCTGTTCGAGGTGACCGACCACGTCGCCACGATCACACTGAACCGGCCCCAGGCCATGAACGGCTTCAACCAGCGGATGCTGGAGGAGTTCTCCGACATCTGGCAGACCGTCAAGACCGACGACGACGTGCATGTCGTCGTGCTGCGCGGCGCCGGTGAGAAGGCGTTCTGTACGGGCATGGACGTGAAGGAGGGGATCGACCGCCACCCCAACGTCTGGTCGCAGACCGACCCCGGCGAGTACCTCTCGCCGAAGCTCAACCAGGTGTGGAAACCCGTGGTGTGCGCGGTGCACGGCATGGCCGCCGGCGGCGCCTTCTACTGGCTCAACGAGGCCGACATCCTCATCTGCTCCGAGGAAGCCACGTTCTTCGACCCGCACGTCAGCTACGGGCTCACCGCGGCCCTGGAGCCGATCGGACTCGCCCGTCGCATCCCGCTCGGCGAGGCGCTGCGCATCGCGCTGCTCGGCCTGGACGAGCGCGTGTCGGCGGCGCGCGCCCTGCAGATCGGCCTGGTCAGCGAGGTGCTCCCGCGCAATCAACTGTGGGACCGGGCCGACGAGATCGCCCGGATCATCGCCGCCAAACCCCCGGCCGCGATCCAGGGAACCGTCCGGGCGATCTGGGAGTCGCTCGACGCCACGCGCACCCAGGCACTGCGCACCGGACTGTCGTACACACAGATCGGCAACCCGATCGGGAAGGCGGAGATCGACCGCTCCGCGGTGCCTCGGGGGCGGTGGACACTGCGCTGACACTCCCCTACCCTCTCCTAATTAAGTGTACTTTTTTACCGATCGCATCACAGATTCCAACGGGAGGCGCTCATGCGGTTCGGCATGCCCTGGCCCGGCCGGGACGTCGCACGTGAGGCCGAACAGGCCGGCGTCGGCGCCTTCTGCGCCGGGGAGTTCGTCGACCACGACGCCTATCTCACCGTGGCCGACATCGTGGCGAACACCGAGCACGCCTTGGCGGGCCCCGCCATCGCCTACGCGTTCGCCCGCACCCCGTACGCGCACGCCACCGCCCTGCGCCAGTTGCACGCCCAGGCGCCGGGCCGGCTGTTCCTCGGCCTGGGCAGCGCCGCGTTCCGGATCAACCGCGACTGGCTGGGCGTGCCCGCCGACCGTCCCGTGGACCGGATCGCCGAGACCGTCGGTGCCGTGCGGGCCTGGCTGCACGCGGAGAACGGCGAACAGGTCCGCTACTCGGGCGAGTTCTACTCGCTCGACGCCGACGTCCGCGCCCCGGTGCTCGGCCGGCTGGACATCCCTGTCCTGCTCGCCGCGTTCAACACCCGCATGGCCGCCACCGCGGGCCGGGTCGCCGACGGGGTCATCGGGCACGGCCTGTTCACCGCCCCCTGGTGGAACGACGTCGTACGGCCGTCCGTCGAGCGCGGCCGCGAAGGAGCCGCGCGTCCGCTCGAACACGGCTGGATCATCACAGCGGTCGACGACGCCGCACCCGAGCGCGCCATCGCCGACGCCCGGCGGATGATCGCCTTCTACCTCACGGTGAAGACGTACGACCCTTATGTCGCCCGCCACGGCTGGGAGGAGCCGATCGCACGGCTCCGGGCCGCGTTCAGAGCCGGTGACACGGATGAGATGGCGAAGGCGGTGACCGACGAGATGGTCACCGCGATCGCCGTGTGCGGGACGACCGCCGACGCCAAGGACGCCCTCGCTCGCCGCGCCGGCTCGCTCCCCCGCGACGTCGGCTACTTCGCGCCTCCGAGCTTCATGGTGAGCCGCAGGCGCAGGGCCGCCTACGCCCAGGCATCCCTCGCGCTCATCGGTGCCGTACCGGATCCGGTCTGACCCCGCACACCGCATCGGCCCCGGAGCGGTCTCGCTCCGGAGCCGATGCACAGCTCGGCCGCGGGTCAGGCGTTCTCGGTGACGGGGGCGAGCTTCTTGCTCTTGTCGAAGTGCACGACGTCGGCCAGCGTGCCGCCCAGGATGGCCGCGCGGTCCTCGTCGGAGACCGTGTCGTCGAAGTTCTCGGCGATGCACTCGGCACTGTTGCGGAAGGTGCCCTCCGCGTGGGGGTAGTCGTTGCCCCACATCACGGTCGACAGCCCGGTGATGTGACGGGCCTTGACGGCCGTCGGATCGTCCGCGAACTGCACGTGGATCTGCCGCTGGATGTACTCGCTGGGCTTGAGCGGGTAGGGCCACTTGTCGTTGATGGTGAAGAGCCGGCCCATGGCGGGCTGGTCCTTCGCATCGCGACTGTCGTCCCAGAAGCCGAGCCACCAGTCGGGGTCCTGCCCGGTGCCGGTCTTCCAGGCCTTGTCGATGTAGCCCATGAAGGAGACCAGCCAGCCGGCGCCGTACTCGATGAGGTTGAAGTGCAGGTCGGGGAAGCGCTCACAGACGCCACCGCCGACCAGCTGCGCGATGATGCGGCGCGGGCCGCCGTCCCCGCCTCCGCCGGCCAGGAGCCGGCCCGACACCATGTCGTCGGTCAGCTGGCCCTTGCCCATGTTGACGGCCGTCATCATGCCCCGGACCGTGGCCGCCGTCTCGGACTGGGCCTCCCTGACACTCACCCCGCCGGTGGCGACGTGGATGAACACCGGCATCCCGTGCGCCTGGGCGGCCGCCCACACCGGGTCGTACATCGGGGAGTAGTACGGCGCCGGCGCCGTCTCCGGCAGCAGGATCGCGCCCAGCCCCATACGTGCGCACCGCTCGATCTCGGCGACCGCCTCGGGAATGTCGGTGAGCGGGATCGCCGCCGTCGGGCGCAGTCGCTCCTTGTACGGCAGGAAACGCTCCGCGATGTAGTCGTTCCACACGCGCGCGTGCGCCATCGACAGCTCGTGGTCGTCGGTGAACAGCACGAACAGCGACAGGTTGGGGAACATCACCGAGGCGTCGACGCCGTCGAGGTTCATGTCCCGGATGATGTGCTCCGGTACGCCGTCCGGGGTCTCGCCGCCGAACTGCCGGTACTTGGAGATGGTCCAGCCGTCGAACCCGATCGTGTGGAGTTTCTTGAACTCGGTGTGCCCGCCCTCGACGATCGGCTCGTCGAGCGTGAACTCCTCTTCCCAGAGGGCCCGGTCGCGCAGCTGCTTCGGCAGCCGATCCCTGAAGAGATCTGCCGGCTCGATGATGTGCGAATCGCCGGAAACCACGAATTCCTTGAACACAGGCGGTACCTCTTTCGAACCTCGTTGTCCGTGCTAGAACCCACCCTGCAGATGCCGCCGAAGTTACCTGTACCGACCGGTCCAGTCAACGATTCAGCATACGGAATCGCAAAAGTCAGGAACGACCCGAAAGCTGACAGGTAGCTGACACTTGATCGACGACACACCCCTTCCCGGCCAACCAGAATTCAGTACACTCAAATTAACGGACGTGGCGTAACGCAGGGCGATCAGGAGACCGCACATGACGACGGCGTACTCGTTCTCTTCACAGCTCTACATCGACGGGCGCCGGACCGACGGGCGGTCGGACAGCCCGATCCTCGTCCGCAACCCGGCGACCGAGGAGACGGTGGCGGAGGTACCGGGCTCGTCGCTCGCGGACGTGCGCCAGGCGGTCGAGGCGGCCCGGCGTGCCTTCGACGAGGGCCCATGGCCACGGATGAAGCCCGCGGAGCGGGCCGCCGCCCTGTTGCGCATGGCCGAGGAGATGGAGCGCAGGCTGCCCGAACTCGTGGCCGTCAACATGGCCGAGGCGGGCTCGGTCCGCGCGCTGGCCGAGACCCTGCAGACCCGGGTCCCGGTGGCGCACCTGCGCGACATGGCCGAGCGGGTGATGCCGGCCTTCGCCTGGGAACGCCCGATGGACCCGACGATCGCCCCGGGCATCGGCATCTCCCAAGGGGTGCTGCGCCGTGAGGCGTTCGGTGTGTGCGCACTGATCTCCGCCTACAACTTCCCCTTCTTCCTCAGCATGATGAAGGTGATCCCGGCGCTCGCCGCCGGCTGCACCGCCGTACTGAAACCGGCGCCCGCGACTCCCCTGGAGTCCCTGCTGATCGGCGATTTCGCGGACGCGGCCGGCCTGCCTCCGGGCGTGCTGAACATCGTGACCGGTGACATCGAGGCCGGCCGGGAGCTGACCACCCACCCCATGGTGGACCTCGTCAGCTTCACCGGGTCGGACACCGTCGGGCGCACGGTCTACGCCCAGGCCGCGGCCTCCCTGAAGAAGGTCGTCCTCGAACTCGGCGGCAAGTCGGCCAACATCGTCCGCGCCGACGGCGACCTCGACGGTGCCGTGCGGTCCGCACTGACGGGCATCACCACCCATGCCGGACAGGGCTGTTCCCTGCTGACCCGCACCCTCGTGCACGAGTCCGTCCACGACGAGCTGGTCTCCCGGCTGAGCGCGGCCCTCGCCGCCGTCCAGGTCGGCGACCCCGCGGACCCGTCCACCACCATGGGCCCGCTGATCAGCGAGGCGCAGCGGGACAAGGTCGAGAAGCTGATCCGCGTGGGTGAGGAAGAAGGGGCGCGCATCGTCTTCGGCGGCAAACGCCCGGCGGGTCTCGAACGGGGTTACTTCGTGGAACCCACCCTGTTCGCCGGCGTCGACAACGACATGACCATCGCGCGTACGGAGTTCTTCGGGCCGGTCGGCGTCGTCATCCCGTTCCGCACCGACGAGGAGGCGGTACGGATCGCGAACGACAGCCCGTACGGCCTCGCCGGCGCCGTCTGGAGCGCCGACACCGTGGCCGCACACGAGATGGCGTCCCGCATCCGGGCCGGCGGTGTCACGATCAACGGCGGCAGTGCCGGAGTGAACCCGCGGGCGGCGTTCGGCGGGTACAAGCAGAGCGGACTCGGCCGGGAGTGGGGCGAGTTCGGGCTCGACGAGTACCTGCAGACGAAGACGGTCAGCTGGGCGGCACGCTGATCCGCGTGGCCGCCCAGCGGTCGCCTACTTGACGGACACCTTCACGCCGGGGATCTGCTCCCCGCAGGCCGGCGCCCCCTGCGGGTCCGGCACGAACTTCTCGCCCTTCAGGAGGGAGACGAAGGTGCAGTCGCCCGGGCCGCCGACCGAGTAGGACCCCTTGTTCTCGAAGTCGGCCGGCTGCGGGAACAGTCCTCCGGCGGTCCAGGTCTTGTCGGCCCGCAACGCGGCCATCAGCTTGTCCTGGCTCGCGGTGCAGCCGGCCTTCTCCAGCCCGTGCAGGAGCAGGTCCGCGCTGATCCAGCCGACCGCCTGCGAGAACGACGGAATGCCGGACGTGGACTTGGCGTACTTCTTGAGCGCCGTGGACCAGGTGCGGGTCGCCTCGGTGTTCTTCTCCACCGGTGAGTAGGACGTCATGAAGCCCACCCCCTGCGCCACTTTCAGCGTGGGCGGCGACTTCAGGAGGTCCGCTCCGTAACCGGTGGCCAGCAGGATCGACTTCATCTCGACGCCGGCCCGGCGCAGTCCGGTCGCGAGCGCGAACCCGGTCTCGGGGATCACCGGGGCGTACAGCACATCCGCGCCGGACTTCTTGATGCCCAGGACGATCGGGCCGACGTCGCTGGTGCCGAACGGGACGCGCTCGTTGACGTAGCCGCGTTCCAGTCCGGCGTGTTCCGCCGAGACCGCGGCTCCCTCGCCGGCCTTCGCGGCGCTCGGCGTGTTGTAGGCGACCACGGCCACCTTGGTCCCGCCGAGCTTCTTCCAGTACGTGCCGAGGGTCGTCGCGGCCTTGTCGTAGTCGGTGCCGGACATCGCCGGGAAGAGGTTGTCGTACTTCGGGTTGAACCACTGCTCGCCGCCGTCGAACGCGCCGCCGAGGAACGGTGTGCCGCCGGCCTGCGTGCCGGCGTACTGCCCGGCGCCGAAGAAGTACGTGCTCACCGGCAGGACGGCGTACACCTGCTCCTGCCGCACCAGGCGCTGGGCCGCGGTGAGCGCGCCCTGCGGTGTGGACTGGTCGTCGCCCATGACCACGTCGAAGCCGCGTGAGGCGCACTTTCCGCCCGCGGCCTTGTAGGCCGCGAACCGGGCCTTCACCCCGCTCTCGGTGCCGGCGTAGTGCGCACCGGCCGCGCCGCTCAACGATGTCAGGACACCGACCTTGACCGGCCCACTCGTGTTGTCCGCGCCGGCGGAGCCGCCGCCGCATGCGGCAAGTACGAGTACCGCGGCGCTCGTCCAGGTCGCGATGGTTCCGACTCTCCCCATCCGCTCTCCTCCGTCCCGTACCGCCCTCGGCCCGTCGGGCGACGGTTCCGGCAGGTGGTCCGCGAGGCACAGTGGAGCATATTGAGTATCCTTTGTCACCGGTCGAGGCAGGAGAAATCCGTCCACAGGGTTGACTGAGCTCGCTTATGAGCGCACTTTAATCCGTACCCGCTCTCACGAGCACCGTCCTTCCAGGAGGCCGTCGTTGCTCTCCTACGTCGTCGCCGGCCTCGCTCTCGGGGCCATCTACGCGATCGCCGCCGCCTCGCTGGTCGTCACCCACGTGTCGTCCGGCGTCTTCAACTTCGCCTTCGGGGCCATGGCGTTCGCCGTGGCCCGCTTCTACTACTTCCTGTACGTCGAGCACGGGTGGCCGCTTCCGCTCGCGGCCGTCGTCGCCATCGGACTGTTCGGCCCGGGGCTGGGCGTGCTGCTCTACGCGGTGCTCTTCCGCCATCTGCGGCTGCGCTCTCCGCTGGTCAGGATCGTCGCAACGATCGGCCTGTCGGTCGCGCTGCCGCCGCTCGTCAACCTGGTGCTCGGGCAGCTGGTGAACGTCACCGCTCCGGGCCTCGCGCCTCAACCGGTCGCGGTGTTCCGGCCGTTCGGGACCGTCGTCGACATGAACCAGCTGATCATCTACGCGGCGCTGAGCGTGGTCCTGGTCGTCGGCACGGGCCTGCTGCGGTACACCGACACCGGACTGAAGGTCCGCGCACTGGTCGACTCGGAGGCCCTGACCGCGATGTCGGGTGTCAGCCCCACGCGCGTCTCCCTCGGGGTATGGGCGTTCAGCGCACTGCTGGCCGGACTCGCCGGCGTGCTCGTGGCGCCCACCGCCGGTCTGTCGGTGGACGGCATGACCTTCCTGATGGCGGCCGCCTTCGCGGCGGTGGTGGCGGCGCGGCTGCGCAACCTGCCGACGGCCGTCGCGGTCGCACTCGCCATGGGCGTCGTCACCAGCGTGATCCAGCGCTACCTCGATGCGGACAGCGCGCTGTCGGCCCAGATCGTCCCCAGCGTCCCGTTCCTGTTCATGCTCGTCTTCCTCATCGCCCATGCCCTGCGCGGACGGGCCGGTGACGCGCCGGCGGGCGGGGCACTGGACCGTGCCATCCGCGCGGAGGCCGCGGGCGCGCCGACCGCGACGAACCGTTCCGGGTTCGTCGCTCCCCTGGTGACACTCGGCGTCGTCGCCTGTCTGCCCCTGGTCCTCGACGACTTCTGGACCGGGCTGACGGGCACGGGCATCGCCCTGGCGACGGCACTGCTGTCCTGCACGCTCGTCACCGGCGAGGGCGGCATGATCTGGCTGTGCCAGATCACCTTCGCGGGCTTCGGCGCCCTGCTCGCCGCCGACCTCACCGCGAACTCCGGGTGGCCCCCGCTGGCGGCGGTCCTGGTGAGCGCGCTGTGCGTCGTCCCCGTGGGGGTGGCGCTCGGTCTGCTGACGATCCGTCTGGGCAACCTGTACGTCGCCCTGGTGACGCTCACCTTCGGACTCCTCGCGCAGAACCTCGTCTTCCTGCGGGACCGCTTCTACAACTCGGGCCAGGGCATCTACATGCCCCGTCCCGAATGGGCCCTGGACAACCGGACCTTCGCCCTGCTCGCGCTGGCGGTGTTCGCCGTACTGGGCCTGTTCGTCGTGAACCTGCGGCGCTCGACCGCCGGGCTGGCGGTGACCGCGGTCCGCTGGAGCGAGGCCGGATCCCGCACGCTGGGCCTGGGCATCGTGCCGGTCAAGGTGCTCGTGTCCGCGGTCGCCACCTTCGTCGCCGCGGTCGGGGGCGGCTTCCTCGCGCTCGCCTACCAGTCGGCGCTGCCCGACTCGTTCAATCCGTTCACCGGGCTGGTCTGGCTGGCGGTCCTGGTCACCGTGGGGGCGCGGCCGGTCGTTGGCGCGCTCGTCGCCGGTGTGGCGTTCGCCGTGCTGCCCAGCGTGTTCCAGACGTATCTGCCGACGCGATGGGCCGAAGTCCCCGTCATCCTCTTCGGGTTCGGCGCGGTCATGCTCGCCCGCAACCCCGAGGGCATCATCGCCATGCACGCCCGACAGTTGCGTGATCTCAGCCGGTGGCGGCAGAGCCGTCGGGAGCCTGCGATCGCTCAGGGAGACCTCGCATGAGCGCCACTTCGGGTACGACATCCCCGCGCATCGAGGCCAGGGGTGTCACCGTCCGCTTCGGCGGTCTCGTCGCCCTGGACCAGGTCGATCTGTCGGTGCCGCCGGCCTCGGTCGTCGGGCTGGTGGGCCCCAACGGGGCGGGCAAGAGCACGCTGTTCGCCGTACTGTCCGGGCTGCTCGCGCCCAGCAAGGGGACGGTCCTGATGGACGGTCAGGACGTCACGGGAGCGAGTGCGCAGGCGCGGGCCAGACGGGGTCTCGCGCGCACCTTCCAGCATCCGGAGCTGTTCCCGGGGCTGACCGTCCGCGAGCACGTGGTGCTGGCGTACCGGCTGCGGCACACGCGCCATCGGATCTGGACCGATCTCGTCACCGCGGGCGGCTTCCGGCGGGCGCCCGTCGACGAGGACCGGCGCACCGACGCGCTGCTCGCCGCGCTGCGGCTGACCGCGCACGCCCATCGGCCGGTCTCCGGACTTCCCCTGGGCACCAGCCGTCTGCTGGAGATCGCCCGGGCGCTCGCCGTCGATCCGGGCGTACTACTGCTGGACGAGCCGTCGTCGGGGCTCGACGCACGGGAGACCGACGAACTCGCCACGACGCTCACCGGTGTCGTGGCCGACCACGGGGTGTCTCTGCTCCTGGTCGAGCACGACGTCGAGCTCGTCCTCGGGATGAGCGACGTCGTCCATGTCCTCGACTTCGGCGTCAAGATCAGCGAAGGCTCCCCGGCCGAGGTCCGGGCGGACCCTGCCGTACGCGCCGCCTACCTGGGTGCGGACCACGGCGAGGAAAGGACTTCCGCATGACCGTCACGGCGCCTCCCCTGCTCGCCGTCCGCGACCTGACCGTCCGCTACGGCGCCGCTCACGCGCTGCGGGACGTGACCTTCGACGTGCCGCCGAACAGTGCGCTCGCCGTGCTCGGACCGAACGGAGCCGGCAAGAGCACGCTGGCCAGAGCCCTCTCGGGGCTCGTCCCGCCGGTCGCCGGAACCGTCGTATTCGAAGGCCGTGACGTCACCGGGAGCACGCCCGACGCGATCCGCCGGGCCGGTCTCGTCCATCTCCCCGAGGGGCGCGGTGTGTTCCCCTCGTTGACGGTCATGGAGAACCTGCGCATGGCCACCGCGTGCGACCGGCGCCGCCGGGCCGCGGCCGTCGACAGGGCCTTCGAGATCTTTCCCGCGCTGCGGGAGCGGCAGCGCCAGGCGGCGGGGACGCTCTCCGGCGGCGAGCAGCAGATGCTGTCCCTCGCCCGGGCCCTGATGGTCGACCCGCGGCTCGTGATCGCCGACGAGTTGTCCCTCGGCCTCGCGCCGAAGATGGTCGACGTGGTGTTCGAGAGCCTGCGCCGGGCCCGGGCCGCCGGCGTCGCCGTGCTCATGATCGAGCAGTTCGCGAGTCGGGCGCTCGGCTTCGCCGACCACTGCCTCGTCCTCCAGCGCGGTCGGATCGCGTGGTCGGGCGGCACCGACGAGGCCGGTCCGGAACTGCTGAGCCGCTACCTCGGGGACGCCACGGCAGCCTGACTCCCCATCGCCTTAGGGCCGGTCCGTGCGCGCGGCGAACCGTCGCGCCACGTCGGCCACATCGGGACGGCGCCGCAGCTTCGCCTCCGCCTCCAGCGTGAGGGCGTGGGCGAGGCTGGTGCCCTCACCGGCGGCGAGCAGTCCGAGGGTCTCCGCGACGGCCCCGGGATGGGCGGCTCGTATCAGGTCCGCAATCTCGCGCGCGCGGTCGAGCAGACAGTCGTGCGGTACGACCTCGGTCACCAGGCCCGCCGTGAGCGCCCGTTCCGCGTCGACGGGTTCGCCGGTGAGCATCATCCGGCGTGCCAGGCGGCCTCCGACCGCGCGGGGCAGCAGGGCGCTCATCCCCCAGCCCGCCGTGAGGCCGATCGCGGCGTGGGTGTCGGCGAACCGGGCCCGCTCGGAGGCGATGAGGAACGAGCAGGACAGCGCCAGCTCCAACGCCCCCGTGTAGCAAAGCCCGTTGACCACCCCGAGCACCGGTGTCCGGGACGCACGCACCACCTCCGCCGGGTCGGTGCGCGCTCCGCGAGGGGAGCCCGTGCCGTTTCCCAGCGCCTCCTTCAGGTCGATCCCGGCCGAGAACGCGGGGTCGGAGCCCGTGAGGACTACCAGCCGGGTCTCCGCGTCGGCGTCGGCCGCTCGCACCGCCTCGATCAGTCCCCGCCGCATCGCGATCGTCATCGCGTTGCGCGCCTGCGGGCGGGCGAGCGTCAGCCACAGCACGCCGTCCGCCCAGTGACTCTCCAGTCCCTCGACTCCGACCTGGATCACGGTCGTTCAGACCGTCAGGACCATCGCCGAGCCCATGCCGCCACCGGCGCACATGGCCGCGACTGCGGTTCCCCCGCCGCGTCGGCGCAGCTCGTGCGCCAGGGTGACGACCATGCGGGTGCCGGTGGTCGCGATCGGGTGGCCGAGGCTGCATCCGCTGCCGAAGGGGTTGACCCGCTCCGGGTCGAGGCCCAGTTCACGGGTGGTGGCCACGGCCACGGCGGCGAAGGCCTCGTTGACCTCGAACAGGTCCACGTCGTCGATGCCGAGCCCGGCCCGGTCGAGCGCCTTGCGGATCGCGGCGATCGGCGCCAGCCCCGTCTCGACGGGGTCGACACCCACGCTCGCCCAGGCCCGCACGGTCGCGAGGGGTGTGAGCCCGTGCGCGGCGGCGAGGTCCGACCCGGCGACGACGACCGCGGCCGCACCGTCGTTGACGCCGCTGGAGTTGCCGGCCGTGATGGAGAAGCCCTCGATCTCCGGGTGCAGCGGCTTCAGCGCCGCGAGCCTCTCCCTGCTGGTGTCGCGCCGCGGATGCTCGTCGGTGTCGAAGACCGAGGTCGCGCCGTCCCGGCCGGTGACCTTGACGGGCACGATCTCGTCGGTGAACCGGCCCTCGTCGATGGCTCGTACGGCCCGCTCGTGGGAGCGCAGCGCCCAGGCGTCCATCTCCTCGCGGGTGAGACCGGCCAGCCGGGCCGTGTTCCAGGCGACGAGAACACCCATGTCGTTGTTGGGTGCTTCGGGCGTCGGGACGTGGGTCGGCGACATCCAGGGGTCCTGCCAGTCGTCGGTGCCCGGAATCCGCCGCCGGGCCACCGGTGCCGTGGACGAGGACTGCGTACCGCCCGCGACGACCGCGCGGTCCATTCCGGCGCGCACGCTCGCGGCGGCGGTCGCCACGCTGGCGAGACCGGAGGCACAGTGCCGGTTGTGCGCCAGACCCGGGACGTGCGTCAGCCCCGCCTCGATCGCCGCGTACCGGGCGATGTCGCCGCCTCCGGCCAGGGATTCACCGAGGACGAGGTCATCGATCGCCTCCGAGGGCAACCCGCCGCGCTGTACGGCCTCGCGCACGACCAGGGTGGCGAGGTCGAAGGCGCTGGTGTCCCGCAGGGTGCCCCGTCGGGCGGTTCCGATCGCGGTGCGGCAAGCGGAGAGGAGTACGGCATCAACCATGAAATTCAGAGTACTTAACAGGGCCATCGGTCGAAAGACCTCCAGTGAAACTGGCTCGATACCTCGACCCGATAGCAAATAGAGGATACTTTGTTCCGGTGAACTTCGAGCTCAGCGAGGAGCAGGCCATGTTGCGCGACGCGTCGCGCGATCTGCTGGCGGACCGGGCCCCGATCGAGCGCGTACGGGCGTGGCTGGACGGCGACGAAGACGTCGACCCCGAGGTGTGGCGGCTCATGGCCGAACTCGGGTGGCCCGGGCTGGGCCTGCCCGAGGAGTACGACGGTGCCGGACAGGGCGTGGTGGAACTCGCGCTCGTCGCCGAGGAGTTGGGGCGCGCGCTCGGGCGGGGTCCGTTCGTGCCCACCGCGATCGTCGGCCGGGCACTCGCGGCAAGCGGATCGTCCCGGCTGCGGGCCGAGACCCTGCCCGCGCTCGCCGCGGGATCGGGCTGGGCGACCTGGGCCTTCGCAGAACCGCACGCACCATGGACCCTCGACGGCGTCCACACCACCGCGGACGCCTTTGTCCTCGACGGAGTCAAGACCGCGGTGCAGGATGCCGGCGGCGCCCGATGGCTGCTCGTCACGGCACGGCACGACGGCGTCCCGGCGTTGTTCCTCGTCGACCGCGACGCTCCGGGAATCACCATCCGGCGCCAGCGAGTCCTCGATCAGACCCGGGCGTTCTACGAGGTCAGGTTCGAGGGCGTACGCGTCCCGCACGAACGCCGCCTCGACGCCGGGCCCGAGGAGATCCAGCGACTGCTCGACGAGGCATCGGTGCTGCGGTGCGCCGACGCGCTCGGGGTGATGGAGCGCATGCTGGAGCTGACGGTCGAACACACCACGGCGCGCGTGCAGTTCGAGCGGCCCATCGGTTCCTTCCAGGCCGTCAAGCACGCGTCCGCCGACATGGCCCTGCTCGTCCACGGCACCCGCGCCGCCACCTACTACGCGGCGATGGCGGCCGACGCGGGCGCCGACGACTCCGCCCGAGCGGCCTGCGCCGCGGCCTCGTACGCCTCGGCGGGGGCCGGCGAGGTCGCGGCCCGGGCGCTCCAGCTGCACGGCGGTATCGGGTTCACCTGGGAGCACGACCTCCATCTCCACCTGCGCCGCGCCAGGGCCGACAGCGTGCTGTACGGCGACGCCGCCGTGCACCGCGACCGGCTGTGCGGCCTCCTGCGGCCATCTCCCGCGTCCGCCTGAGCGAACAGATCCGAAAAGATCCGAAAGGTTCCCGATGGAGATCAAGGGCAAGAAGGCCGTGGTGTTCGGCGGCGCCTCCGGCATGGGCCGGGCCACCGCAGAGCTGCTCGCGGCCCGCGGCGCCGACGTCGCCGTACTGGACCGTCCGGTGTCGGCGGGCGCCGAGGTCGCCGCCGCGCTCGGCGGGAGTTTCCACCCCGTCGACGTGACCGACTTCGCGGCGACCGAGGAGGCTCTGGCCACCGCCGTGGAGGCCCTCGGCGGACTGCATGTGTCGGTCACCACCGCGGGCGGCGGCAGTGTGAAGCGCACGCTCGGCAAGGACGGTCCGCACGACCTCGACTCCTTCCGCCGGGTGCTCGACCTCAACGCCGTCGCCACCTTCAACATCAGCCGCCTGGCCGCCGTGCACATGAGCCGCAACGAGCCCGAGGATCCCGAGACCACCGGCGAACGCGGCGTCATCGTCAACACGTCGTCGATCGCCGCCTTCGAGGGACAGATCGGCCAGGTCGCCTACTCGGCCGCCAAGGCGGCCATCGCCGGGATGAGCCTCACCATGGCTCGCGACCTCGGCTCGCTCGGCATCCGTGTCGTCGCCATCGCGCCCAGCCTCTTCGAGACGGGCGCCACCGAGAAGATCCCCGCCGAGAGGCTGGCCTCACTGGTCAAGGACGCCGCGTTCCCGCGTCGGCTGGGCCGCCCGGAGGAGTACGCCAAGCTCGCCCTGGCCGTCATCGACAACCCGATGCTGAACGGCCAGTGCCTGCGGCTGGACGCCGGCCAGCGGTTCGGCCCGAAGTGAGGATGTACTGATGGAACATCACGGCAGAGTGGCGCTGATCACCGGCGGCGGCCGCGGCTTCGGCAAGGCGTTCGGCGAGGCGCTGTCGGCCTTGGGCGCGCATGTCGTGCTCGCCGACATCGACGGCGACGCGGCGGCCGAGGCCGCGGCGGAACTGACGGCACAGGGCCGGCAGGCGACCGGAGTGGCCTGCGACGTGGCCGACGAGGCCGCTGTCGGCGCGGTCGTGGACGCGATCACCGAACGCCACGGTGGCCTCGACATCCTGGTCAACAACGCGGGCCTGCACGCCGCCTACAACAAGCCGTTCACCGAGCTCGGCCTCGACAACGTGCGGCGGGTGCTCGACGTCAACGTCATGGGTGTCGTCATCTGCTCGCTCGCCGCCCGGGAGGCCATGAAGGGCCGCGTCGGCGCCGCCATCGTCAACATCTCGTCGTCGGCGGCGTATGCCAACCGCAGCATCTACGGCGTCTCCAAGCTCGCCGTGCGCGGTCTGACGGTGTCGTTCGCGCGCGAGTTCGCCGCCGACGGGATCCGGGTCAACGCGATCGCGCCGGGCCTGATCCTCACCGACACCGTGCGGGCGCAGCTGTCCCCCGCGGAGGAGGAGCGCGTCATCGGGGAGCAGATCCTGTCGCGTGCGGGCGAGGAGCGGGACATCGTCGAGGCGCTGCTCTACCTGGTCTCGTCGAAGTCGTCCTTCATCACCGGTGAAACGCTGCGCGTGACGGGCGGGTTCGCGTTGTCCGTCTAGGGCCTGTCTCCTTGGTCGGCGTCGGGTCCAGGTGAGGATGCCGGCGAGGTGGAGTGCGGCCTCGTAGGCGATAGCAAGCTTGGCGGTTCGTGTGGCCAGGCCGCGCCACTGCTTGAGGCGGTCGATGCACCGCTCGACGGTGTTCCGCTGCTTGTAGGCCTCGCTGTCGAAGCCGGAGGACGGCCACGGAGTCGGCCTCGCTGCGGCTGGCGCGTGAGGAATACGCGCGGTCGGCCAGAACGGCCAGAGGCCTGCCCGGGCCCCCGCGGGGCACGCGGATGCGGGACATCACCGTCGCGAAGGCCGGTGCATCACCTGCCTGGCCTGCGGTGACGGTGAAGGAGAGGGGCCGGGCGCGGCCGTCTGCGGCCAGGTGGACCTTGGTGCTCAGCCCGCCGCGGGAGCGTCCGAGCGCGTGATCGGCGGGCTCACCGGAGTGGGCCGCCCCCTCTTGAGTGCTCCGGCAGCGTGATGGTGGGCCCGCACGACCGTGGAGTCCACCGAAACCGTCCAGTCGATGTCGTCTTCGGCGTCCGCCGCCGCCAGGACGGCGGCGAGGATCATCTCCCAGGTGCCGTCGACAGCCCATCTGATCAGCCGCTTGTGAGCGGTCTGGAATGAGCCGAGCTCGTCGGGAAGGTCCCGCCAGGGCGAGTTGGTGCGGTACTTCCACGCGATGGCCTCAAGAGTGCGGCGGTGGTCGGCCCATCGCCACCCGCGAACCGGATCCGCCGGCATCAGCGGCTCGATCCTGCTCCACATCGCTTCAGTGATCACTGATCGGACGGACACATCCGATCGACTGACCAACCCATCGAAGAGACACGCGCTAGAGGCCGACCCCGGCCCGGGAACGGTTCCGGGGGCGGACGGTCATCCGCAGGGTGCGCGGCCGTACGGTGAGCCGGGCAACCTGGCGGATGACCTGGCCCTCGGCGAGTTCCAGCCGTACCGAACGCAGCATCGTCGCGATCGCCGTGACCATCTCGGTGAGGGCGAGACGGTCCCCCATGCACTTGTGCTTGCCGTCCCCGAAGGGCAGGAACGCGCCCGGCGGAGGCTCCTGCGCGGGGTCGGTCCACCGGTCCGGGTCGAAGGTGAGCGGGTCGGGGAAGCGCTCGGGGTCGCGGTGCAGGGCGTGCTGGCAGTAGGCCAGTTCAGTGCCGGCGGGCAGCGTCCACGCGCCGAGCCGGGTCTCCTGGGTGGTGCGGCGGGTGACCAGCCAGCCGGGGTGGTGCAGCCGCAGGGTCTCGGTGATCACCCGGTTCAGGTACGGCAGCCGGGTCACGTGGTCGAAGGCGACCGGCTGTTCGCCGAGGACCTCGTCCAGCTCGGCCAGGACCCGAGCCTCGATGGCGGGGTGGCGGGCGAGTTCGTACAGGGTCCAGGACAGCACCGACGCGGTGGTCTCGGTGCCCGCCACGGCCAGGGTGAGGATCTCGGAGCAGATCTGATGCCCGGTCAGCGGCTCGCCGGTCTCCTCGTCGACGGCGCGCAGCAGCATGGAGAGCATGTCCCCGGTGTCGTGCCCGGAGGCCTGCAGTTCGTCGACGGCGGTGTTGATGGTGGCGCGTACGCCGGCCTGAGCCCGGTCGAACCGGCGGTTGAAGGGCAGCGGCAGGCGCTCGGCCCAGTCCGGCAGCATGATGCGCACACCGACGTCGTTCAACACCACCGACAGGTCGCTGCGCAGCCGGCGGAAGACCGCGTCGTCGAGGCTGCCGGCGAACACTGTCTTGGCCAGCATGTCGAGGCTGAGCCCGACCATCGCCTCGCGTACGTCAAGGGTCCGCCCGGGCTCCCAGCCGGCGACCGTGGCCGTCACCTCGGCGCGCATGAGGTCGACGTACCGGCTGATCTCGGTGTGGGCGAACGCCGGTTGCAGCTGGCGGCGTTTGCGTACGTGGTTCCGACCGATGGCGGTGACGACACTGTCGCCCAGCAGCTGGCCCAGCTTGTCGTAGAGCCGGCCCTTGTCGAGGGTGGGCCCCAGGGCCTTGAGCATCTGGTGGATCAGGGCCGGGTCCTGGACCACGACGGTGCGCGTCCCGGGTTGCAGGACGATCTCGACGAGTGGTTCCCGTGTATCGCGCAGCGAGTCGATGAAGCCGAGGTTGTCGCGCATTTTCAGAGCGTGGCCGATGAGCGGAAACGATCCTGCGGCTCGGGGTATCGGAGGAGGCGCAGTGGAGGTCACGGGTCATCCCTTCACGGCAATCATGGGCGCCCCTATGACTTCCCTGAACTTTCCCCAACGTAATCCTGTCATGAACGTGTCCTGCGCCACGTGGGACGAGCTGGTTGGGAGGCCGCACTCCACCTCGCCGGCATCCTCATCCGGACCCGACGCTGACCAAGGAGACAGGCCCTGGCCCCGAGAACGCCCGTGGCCCCGCGACGACTGTCGCGGGGCCACGGGCGTTGCGGCTGTCCTACACGGTCACCGGTTCGGCCTCCGGCTTCGCGGCCAGCTCCTTCTCCTCGTTCGTGATCGCTTTCAGCAGCACATACGGCGTGGCGATCTTCCACAAGGCGTACGCGATCGAGGGGATCACGTTCGCGAGAAGTCCGTTCCAGGCGAGCGGCCCGGTCTGGTTGAGGAAGACGAAGGCGCCCGGGATGAGCGTCACTCCCAGCACGATGCTGAGCCAGCCGTACCAGCGCGGGAAGAGCGGCTTCGCCCGGGTGTGGTCGATGAACGCGGCGTATCCGATCGACCAGACCTGGAGGACGAAGATGCAGGCGTTGCCCACGAACATGAGCCAGAAGGTGTCGACCATCGCGGTCAGGACGTCGACGGAGTGGTTCTCCGGTCGGTAGGCCGCGGCGGCGAGGATCGCGAGCGGGAAGAAGAATCCGATCGGGGCCACCACGCCCGTGGTGAGCTGGATCATGGAGAGCAGCCCCCAGCCGCCCTCGACCCGGCGCAGCTGCATGCTCGTCACGACGACGTACGGGTACTCGAACGGGACGAGCAGAACCATCAGGGCGACGCAGGTGAGGATCCCGGTGCGGTGGTCCTTGAGGAAGGCGACGACGTCCTCGGGGCTCTCCGTCGGGCTCATCGGCGGAATGAGATGGCCCACGGCGTACGCGGCCAGGAATCCCACGAAGAGGATGACGCCGCACCACGCCGATATGCGTTGCAGTCTTATGTAGAGGTCTTTCTTCATCTACGGCTCCCTTTTCTGCCGACCGGTGTCTACCGACCGATCTCGTGCCAGCCCACGAGGCTGTCGAGCAGCTGTCCCGCGCTCGACAGGTAGTCGCCGTACCCGCCCCGGAAGAACAGCAGCGGGGTCTTCAACGACTCGACGCGCAGGTCATGGACCCGCCCGACAACCAACAGGTGATCTCCGATCTCGACGACCTGTTCCACCCCGCAGTCGACCCACGCGACGATTCCGTCCAGGACGGGATTGCCCAGCGGTGACGTCTGCCAGGTGGCGCCTTCGAACCGTTGCCCGGCCGGACCCGTCGCCAGCTTCCGCGACAGCCGTTCCTGGTTCCCCGCCAGGGCGTTGGCGCAGAAACGGCCAGCGGCCCTGATGGTCCGCAGGGTCGTGGAGGAGCGGTCCGCCAGGAAGGACACCAGCGGCGGGTCCAGGGACACGGACGTGAAGGTTCCGACCACCATTCCGTGCGGACGCTGTTCGTCGTCCGCGGTGGTGATCGCGACCACGCTCGTGGGGAAGTTGCCCAGGACGTCGCGGAATTGGCGCCCGTCGATCGCGTCCGCCGGGCGCACGGACCTGTCGCTCATACGGGCTCCTCAGATCAGGATGCGCATCGACTCGGGCAGCTCCAGCCCCATCTGCGCCAGGGCGTTCCCGTGGTACGCCGCGCCGGGGACGTGGATCATGTGGCTGAGTCCGGCGTGCGCGTCCCGCCAGTACCGCTGGATCGGGTTGGTGCGCCGCATCGCGTTCCCGCCGGACCGCGCGAAGATCTCGTCCAGGGCGGAGACGGCCCGCCAGGCACAGCGGACCTGGTTGCGCCGTACGTTCGCCCGGTCCTCGATCGTGATCGGCTTTCCGGCCTCGACCTGGTCGTACAACCGGCTGATGCCGTCGATGAGTTGGACCCGGGATGCGGCGATCTCCGCCGCGGCCTCCCCGGCGGCGTAGAGCACGTACGGGTCGTCGCGCACCTGGACGCCGGTCACGGCGACGCGGTCGCGCTGCTGGGCCAGGTGCACCGCAAGCGCTCCCTCACAGATGCCGACGACCGCCGCGGTGATCCCGAGCGGGAACATCGAGCTGAAGGGCAGCTTGTACAGGGTGTCGGTCAGCCCGACGGCCTCGGCGGCGGCGCCGTCCTGGACCGCCTCCTGCCTGATGACACGGTGTTCGGGGATGAACGCCTTGTCGACGACGACGTCCTTGCTGCCGGTGCCCGACAGTCCCATGACGTCCCAGGTGCCGTCGATGATCTCGTAGTCCGAGCGGGGCAGCACGACGTGGAGCACCGTGATGGGCCCGGCGGGTTTCCCCTTGCCGTCCCCGAGGAATGCGCCGAGGAAGTCCCAGCGGCAGTGGTCGCTGCCTGAGGAGAACGGCCAGCGCCCGCTGAGGACGTAGCCGCCGTCCACCGGCTCGGCGATGCCGTTGGGCATGTAGGGCGAGGCGATCCAGGTGTCCGGATCGTCGTCCCAGACCTCGTGCGCGAGCCGGGTGTCCATCTGGGCCAGCTCCCACGGGTGCACCCCGACGACGCCGCACACCCAGCCCGCGGCCCCGTCGTGCCGCGCGACCTCCATCACCGCTTCGGCGAAGTCCCGGGGGTGGGCACCGAATCCGCCGAACTCCTTGGGCTGCAGAAGCCGGATCACCCCAGCGGAACGGAGCATTTCAACGGTCCGGTCACTCAACTTGCCGAGCGACTCGTTCTCGTCGGCGAGTGCGGCCAGTTCGGAACCGAGCTCCTCGACACGGCCGACCACTTCATGCGTCACGCCGCACACCTCCTGATGACTGATCCATCGCCTGTGCCGCGCGTCGCCGGCGGCGGGATGCCTCAGTGTCGTTTCGTGGGCCGAACGCCCGCAGTGAGCTTTCCGCTGACCGGGACAGGGGCGGCTGCGGCGGGTGGCGTGGGGCCGCGGCGCCGGCGGCCACCAGTGAACGGGCCGGCAGCGCGGCGGGGCAGCCGGGCGCCCACTGGTAAAATGGGGGCACGCTTCGACACCGCAGGGGCCCGTACCGAGGGGTACGGGCCCCGGCGCGTTCCGGGGCCCCAGATCAGGAAGGTTCCCCCATGAACGCGAAGCCGTCGGCCTCCGGACTCCCCCGCGCCGGCAAACCGCAGCGGGCGACAGCGCCCCACGGCGAACTCTCGACACCCGAGACCGTGTCCCCGGGCCTGCCGCCGGCCGCGTCCTTCGACGCGCTCGGGCTGCCGCCGGAGCTGATGAAGACGATGCTCGGCCTCGGGGTGACGGAGCCGTTCCCGATCCAGGCGGCGACCCTGCCCAACGCACTGGCCGGCCGCGATGTCCTCGGCCGCGCGCGGACCGGCTCCGGCAAGACGCTGGCCTTCGGGCTGGCGCTGCTCGTCCGGACGGCAGGCCTGCGAGCGGAGTCGAAGCGGCCGCTCGCTCTGGTCCTGGTGCCGACCCGGGAACTCGCACAGCAGGTGAGCGACGCGCTGGCCCCGTACGCGCGGACACTGAACGTGCGACTGGCGACGGTGGTCGGCGGGCTGTCGATCAACCGGCAGCAGGCGTCGCTGAGGACCGGTGCCGAGGTGCTCATCGCGACGCCGGGGCGGCTGACCGACCTGGTGTCGCGCCGGGACTGCCTCCTGAACCACGTACGGATCACGGTGCTGGACGAGGCGGACCAGATGTGCGACCTGGGTTTCCTGCCGCAGGTCTCGGACCTCCTGGACCAGGTGCCCTCCGACGGTCAGCGGCTGCTGTTCTCGGCCACGCTCGACCGCAACGTCGACCAGCTCGTGCAGAGCTATCTGCACGACCCGGTTCTCGCTTCGGTCGACCGGCTGGCGGCCTCGGTCACCACGATGGAACACCATGTGCTGAACATCCACGCCGCCGACAAGTACGCGACCGCGACCGAGATCGCCGCGCGGGACGGCCGGGTCCTGATGTTCCTGGACACCAAGGCCGGCGTCGACCAGTTCACCCGTCACCTGCGGGCCAGCGGTATTCGGGCCAGTGCCCTGCACAGCGGGAAGTCGCAGCCGCAGCGCACCCACACGCTCGGCCAGTTCAAGGACGGTGAGATCACCGTGCTGGTGGCCACCAACGTCGCCGCGCGGGGCATTCACATCGACACGCTCGACCTCGTCGTCAACGTCGACCCGCCGGCGGACGCCAAGGACTACCTGCACCGTGGCGGGCGCACGGCGCGCGCCGGGGAGTCCGGGACCGTGGTCACCCTGGTCACCCCCAACCAGCGGCGCGATGTGAACCGGATGATGTCCGAGGCCGGGATCCGGCCGACGGTCACCCAGGTGCGCTCCGGCGAGGAGAAGCTGACCACCATCACCGGGGCGAAACGCCCGCCGGCCGGGACGAAGACCAGCAGCGGCAACGCACCCTTCCGCGGCCTCGGCACCCGTCCGGGCCGCCCCGCGAAGGAGTCCCGCAAAACCGCCGAGGCCCGCAAGGCCGCGGAAGCCCGCGCGGCGGCCCGGGTGCGCAAGGGCCGCTGACGCCGGACGCCGCCCATGCACTCGCTTCGCTGTCAGGAGATCACGACATCCGGGGCTGGTGAGAACCTTCCGCTGGAGCGAGGGCCGCGTGCCGCGTGGAGCTGGGACCGGCCGAGCGCCGCGCGCTCGCGACGGACCCCGACCCGAAGGTCCGGCCGGCCGTATCTGTCCACCCCGCACTGAGCGAGGAGGAACGAGCCCGGATCGACTACGAAGCCCCCATGGACCATGCCTTCGGCTTCCACCCCACGCCCGAGGTACCCCGGGATCCCGAGACCGTCCGCCGGAACGCCCTCTCCAACCACCCGCTGCCGCGCAGGCAGGCGGCCAGGGGCCACCTGCTGCCACCGGACCTCGTGGCACGCCTGGCCGCCCACGACGATCTCGGCGTACGCGTCCTGCTGGCCCAGAACCATCCGGACGCCCCCGCGTCACTACTGCTGCGCAGCTTCCTCGAATACACCGGCCCCGAGCGCACCCACCTCACCACCCGGCCGAACTTCCCGGCCAAGGGACTGGCCGCCTTCGCCGACCACGACGACCCCGAGGTACGGGCCCTGGCCACACGCGACCCCGAAACCGAGCCTGCAGCCGTTGAGCGGCTCACCCATGACCCGAGCCCTGCCGTGAGGGCTGCGGCGACGCGCCACCCGAATCTTCCTCAGTCCCGGCCGGCGGAACTCCTCGACGACGACGAGTTGGCCCACGCCGCCGCGAACCCGGCACTGGATTCGGACACGATCCACTGGCTGGTGAAGACGGACGGCCGACAGGCACGGCCGACGGCGTAGAAGAACCCTACGATCACGGGCACCAACGCACCATGATTGGCTGACCCCTGCCACCACACCCGCAATGCAGGAGGACACCGCAGCCATGAGCCAGGCCTACACCTACGAGTACAAGGTCGTCACCTTCAGGGAATCGCTGATCGGTGACGCACTGGACAGCGACAAGCTGGAGAAGGTCCTCAACAAGCATGCCGCGGACGGCTGGGGACTCAAGGCGATCACCTCCGCCGACGTCAAGGGCCGCATAGGGCCCGGTGCGGTCGAGGGCCTGCTCCTCACCTTCGAACGCCCCCGCGCGTAACACCCGTCGGCCCGGAGGTCACGGCTCCGATGTCTCGGATTCGAGCGAGGCCCGGGTCGCCGCACCGTAGACGCCCGGCTCGTCATCGAGGACGACGCGGGTGAGCTGGTACCCGCGGACCGCGCTCTCGACCTCGCGGTCGTACTCGCCGTCGGCGTCCGCGTCGTAGAACCCGATCTGCCGTAGACGCAGCTGGAGTTCGACGACCTCGGGTCCCTTGTCGCCGAAGCTGAGGACCGGGGCCTGCCCGTCCGACGTGCTCGGCGCCGGGGCAGCCGTACCGGTGGCCCCGGGCGGGGCCCCGGTGGCGGCATCGGAGCCGGTGGGGTTGACCGGGCTCGTGGGCGGGGCCGTATCGGGCGAGGAAGCCGGTACATCGGGCGACTGTGAAGAAGAGGACGCCGTCCGGGACGGGCCCGCTGACGAGGGGGCGTTCCCGGACGACTCCTCCGGCACGCCCGCCCGTACGCCGCCGGTCACGGAGCCGTCCCGCAACGGGCCCTTGTACGAGAAGAGTCCCGCGACGAATCCTCCCGTCACCAGGACGGCCGCGGCAGCCAGCCCGGTGGTGAGCAACACTCGCCGCCGTCGAGGGACCTGAGCACCGTCAGTCGGGGACTCGGTGGGCGGCTCGTGAGGGTCAGCCGTGGGGATGCCGCCCAAGTCCGGTAAGGAGATCGGCTGTTGTGGCTCCTCGGCGTCCTCCGAGGTGTCGGCCGGTTCGCCGACCTCGACGAACGGCCGTATGCGCACCGGATCGAAGTCCTCCGCTGCCGCCGCCTCAGCCGTACGCGCCTCCCGGTGGGCATCCGACGCGCGACGCGCGCAGGAGCAGGCTGGAGTGCTGTCGGCCGCCCGGGGCACACCACACTCCGGGCAGACGGGAGACGTCCCTTCACCCACGCGCGCATCCTCTCCAGGCGGTCTCCAGAGTTTAGACAGAATTGCCGCACGCATACTCCACAAGGTCCCGAAGACTGGAACCGTGACGTCCGCACCATCGAGAACCAGCCGCTGCACGAAGAGACTCACATGCGAAGAGGGCGCCCGGCCCGGGCTCATGCCCGCCAGACGCCCTCGCTGCACAGCCGTGGGTGCTACTTCAGATAGGGACCCGTGTCGCCGATCTTGCCGGGCCCGTTCAGCACATACACCCGGAGGTTGCCCTTGCCCGGGGCCGCGACCGACAGTGTGCCGCTGGAGACGGTCTTCGTGTCGCCCGTGACGGCGTCGGTGTAGGTGCCGTTCGGGATGCCGGTGAAGGTGGCGTCGCCGGTGACGGTGACGAGTGCGAAGCTGTCCGTACTTCCGCTGGTGTAGCGGCGTTTGAAGGCCATCTGGCCGCTGATGCCGTCGGTGGAGTACTGGCCCATCTGGAGGGCCGGGATCGCCCGGCGGATCTGGTTGAGCCGCTGGAGGTGCTGGACGAGGGGCTGGGCGAGGGTCGTGGCGACCTCGCCGCTCGCGGAGCCGACCTTGCCGAAGTCCGTGGCCGTGACGGATCCCGCCAAGTGGTCGCCGTAGTAGGCGCGTCCGGTCGAGGCGAGCGGGCAGCTCGGGCCGCAGTCGATCTGCTTGCCCTTCTGGAACTCGATCTCGGAGCCGTAGTACAGGGTCGGGATGCCACGGAAGGTCCACATCAGGGATGTGTTCTCCGCCCAGGCGTCGGTACCGCCGCTGTAGCGGGTGCTCGACTTGTTGGGGCCGTAGTCGTGGCTGTCGACATAGACCACGTTGTAGGTGGCGTCGTTGACGCTGTCGTCGGAGTCCTTGCCGTTGCTGTAGGCGTTCTGCGCGTCGCTGAAGTTCATGTGCATGCGCATGTCGATGATGTTCATGCCGGAGAACTGGCTGCGGTCCGGCGTGTGGTAACTGTTGCCGTTCAGGAAGGCGTTGGCGGAGGTCGGCTGGTTTCCGGTGCCCAGGTTGTTCTCGTAGGTGAACTGCTCGATGGCCGCCGTCTCGTCGTCGGCGCTGTACTCCTTGCGTTCCTTCCAGGTGAAGAACTGCGCGGAGTGGTTCACCGATCCGCGGTTCCACTTGTCGTTGACGAAGGCGCCGACCTCACCGAAGACGAAGAAGTTCTGCGCCGCGTCCGTGCCGAACTTCTGGGTCACGCGGTCGTAGATGGCGGGCAGGAAACGGCGGTTCCAGGTGACTCGCGGAATGTGTACGGCCGTGTCGACGCGGAATCCGTCCACGCCCATGTCGATGTACTTGTCGTAAGCGCCGATCAGGTAGTTCTGGACCGTGGTGTTCTCGGTGTTGAAGTCGGCGAGATCCTCGTGCAGCCAGCACGAACGCGAGTCCTCCCCCTCCCAGTTGCCGATCCAGCACTGGTGGTAGTACGCCTTGGGGAACATGCCCGAAGTGGGGCTCGGCCACTGGCAGTTGTAGAGGGTGTAGCCCTCGGAGCTCTTCCCACCCGTGGGCGTACCCCAGTTGACACAGGTGTTTCCGGTCGGTTCGGCCGTGGACCACAGGTCGCCGTTGTAGTATGACTTCCCGGACTTGGACTCGACGGTCAGGCCGTCGTACTCGAAGCCCTCGTTCTTCTCGTCGTAGTACCAGCTCCACTCGGAGTCGCGGACGCCGTACACGGTCGGCGTGTACAGGCCTTTGGCGCCCCAGCGGGAGCTGTGGTTGTAGACCACGTCCTGATAGATCTTCATGCCCTTGGCGTGGGCCGCGTTGATCAGGTCCTGGTAGGAGGCGCCGGCGGACTCCAGGCGGGGGTCGACCTTGTAGAAGTCGTAGCCGTGATAGCCGTGGTAGTCGTAGTCCGAGCGGTTGAGGACCACCGGCGTGACCCAGACCGCCGAGAAGCCGAGGGCCTTGATGTAGTCGAGTTTGTCGACCAGGCCCTTGAAGTCGCCGCGGAACATGGGGTCGTTGTTCGCCGCGTTGCCGGACTTGGTGTGCTGGCTGCCGCCGCGGTTGTTGCTCGTGTCACCGTCGTAGAAGCGGGCGGTGAGGACGAAGTAGATCGGGTCCTTGCGCGGGTCGGTGCCCAGCGGTGTGCCGGAGGCCGCCTCGGGAGCCGCCTCTCCGGTCGTCGCGGAGGCCTCGGCGGAGGCGGGCGAGGTGTTCCCGGCCGCGTCGACGGCCTTCACGGTGTAGGTGTAGGCGGTGTTCTCCTCGAGTCCCGTGTCGGAGTAGACCGTGGAGCCGACGTCGGTGACGACCGTGCCCTTGGTGCCTCCGGTGCGGGTGAGCTGGTACTTCGTCACCGCCGTGTTGTCGGTCGCCGCGTCCCAACTCACCACGATGGACGTGTTGGTGGCGCTCGCGGTGATCTCGGCGGGCGCGGTCGGGGCCTCGGTGTCCGGTTCCTCGGCGGCGCACGGGTCCTTGGCGTCCGTGGTGACCGCCTTGTCCTTCACGGTCGTGGTGCCGGTCGGGATCGTGTAGTCGGCGCTGTTGTTGTTGTCCCAGACGCCGTTGCCGTTGTTGAAGGCGGCTTTCAGCGAGGTCGCCGTACCGATGTCGAGGCTCTTCTTCCACCAGCCCGTGCAGGCCACTTCCATGCCGACACCGGGGGCCGTCGTCCAGGAGCCGCCGGTGGGCGCGTAGTGGATGTTGGCGGTGGTCCAGCCCGAGGTCGTGGTCGAGTAGTAGACCGTGGCCTCGTTGCCCTCCACCGGCTCGGTGTCGGCGCACGGGTCGCTGTGGGCGATCACCCCGTCCTTGACGGTGATGTTCCCGGTACCGAGCGCGTAGTTGCTGCCACCGTTGTTGTCCCAGGTGCCGCTGCCGTTGTTGAACGTGGCCTGCAGCCCGGTCGCCGAGCCGAGATCGACGGTCTCCTTCACCCAGTCCGTGCAGGCGGTCTCCATCTGCACGCCGGGGACGGTGGTCCAGGAACCGCCGTCGGGGGCGTAGTGCAGATAGGTGGAGGACCAGTTCTTGGTCTTCGTGTAGTAGAAGACGGTCGCCGAGTTCGTCGTATCGGCGGTGGCCTTCAGGGGAACCGGGCGGGGTTCCGACGGGACTGCGAGCGCGGCGACCAGGCCGGCCGCCACCGCGCCCGCCATGAGCGCGCGTCTCGTCGTTGATGTGTGTCGGTTCATGCCTCTCCCGATGCGGGTGGGGTGGGGCTAGGGTGAAAGAGGATTCGGCAACTTCCTGAAAGTTCTTGCAACGCGCAAGCTACATGTCCATGACATGCGCGTAAAGGGAGTGCGCCTTGGGGGCGTTCGCGCATGCCCCACTACGGCGGCGGGTCCTCGACTGCCTACTCCGCGAGCGGCGCCGGCGGTTCCCGGTCGGCGATGGCCTTGCGAAGACCGCGCTGTACGGCGTCGGGGGCGCCCGCGGTCAGGAGTGCCTGCCTCAGTGCGCCCGCGACCGGAGGCACATCGAGTACCCGGGGCAGGGCCAGCGGTGCCTCGGTGGCCAGGCGGGCGCTGATGTGGTCGCGCAGCAGCACCTGGTCGTTCTGCAAGGTGCCGCCGCCGAGCACCACCGGGGTCGGGGTGCGCAGGAGGCGGAGTCGGCGCAGCAGGGCGGTCACCATGGAGACGATCTCGTCGCCGAGGCGTTCCACGATGCCCCGGGCCACGGCGTCCCCGCCGGCGGCGGTCGCGAAGACCAAGGGGGCCAGGCCGTGCAGTGCGGTCACCGGTATCTCACCACTGCTGACGGCCAACGCGACGGACTCCACGCTGCCCAGGCCGAAGTGCCCCGGCAGTTCGTGGCGCAGCCGGGTCGCCGGTCCCCTGCCGTCGCCCGCGCGGACGGCGGCACCCAGGCCCGCCCGGGCCACGGCGAGCCCGCCGCCCCAGTCCCCGGTGATGTCGCCGAGGGAGAGAAAGCGTGCCGAGCGGCCTCCCGGATGGACAGCGGCGGCGTTGATGCCGGCGCCGGAGACCACCGCCACTCCCCAGCCGTCCGGTGCGCCGGCCTGCAGAACGGCGAGCGTGTCGTTGCGTACGAGGGTCTGCTCGGCCACACCCAGCAGGGTCAACTGCCGCAGCGCCAGCCGCTCCTGGGCCCGGCGGTCGACGTTGGCCAGGAAGTACGCGCCGGCCGAGACCGGAGTCGTGTCGGCAAGGCCTGCCTGCGCGAGCGCGTGTCGGCCCAGGCGGGCGAGCCGTTCGGTGGTGGTCTCCATTCCCTCGGTGTGCGGACGGGTCCCCGCGCCGCGCACCCAGGCCAGCAGCCGTCCCTCGGTGTCCGCGAGGACGAGGTCGGTCTTGGAGTTTCCTCCGTCGACGCCCACCACGAGGTCAGGCATCGGCGGCCTCGCTCGGCTCGCTCGCGAAGAACCGGGGCAGATGGGGTCGGTTGGCCGCCAGCAGCGCGTCCAACAGCGCGTCCGCCCGCGCCCATTCCCGCACGAGCGGATTGGCCACGAGGGCACGTCGGGCCACTGTCCGGTCACCGGTCAGGGCCGCCTCGACGGTGAGGGTCTCGTACGCGGTGACCGCCTGGACGAGCCCGAGCATCTCGGGCGGCAGGGGCGGCACGGGAACGGGGTGCGGTCCGGCGGTGTCGACGTGGGCGGGCACTTCGACCACCGCCTCGTCCGGCAGGCCGGACAGTACTCCGTCGTTCCGTACGTTCACGTAGTGGTGGGCGCCGTCGCCGGTGAGCAGGCTGGTGACCAGGGCGGCCGCGGCCTCGCTGTAGTACGCCCCGCCCCGCTGCTCCAGCAGGTCGGGTTTGCGGTCCAGGCCGGGGTCCGCGTACAGGGTGAGCAACTCCCGTTCGATGGCGAGGACTTGGTCGGCCCGGTGCGTTCCGGTCTGCTGGGTCCGGACCTCGTCGTCCGTGCAGTAGAAGTAGTGCAGGTAGTAGGAAGGGATGGCACCGAGGTCGCGCAGCACCCCGGCGGGGACGCGGATCTGGGCGGCGAGTTCGTCGAGCGCCTCGCCGGTCAGCAACTCCGGCAGACGGTCCACTCCGTCGACGGTGACCGAGCGGATCCAGGACAGGTGGTTGAGGCCGGCGTGACCGAGCCGTACGCGGTCGGGGTCGGTGCCGAGTCGGGCGGCCAACTGCCGCTGGAACTTGATCGCCACGTTGCACAGGCCGACCGCGCGATGCCCGGCGTCCAGCAGGGCGCGGGTGACGATGCCGACCGGGTTGGTGAAGTCGACGATCCAGGCGCCGGGTTGGGCCCTACGGCGTACTTCGGCTGCGATGTCGAGGACCACGGGCACGGTGCGCAGGGCCTTCGCGAAGCCGCCGGGGCCGGTGGTCTCCTGGCCGAGCAGGCCGAATCTGTTGGGCAGGGTTTCGTCGACCAGCCGGGCCGCCTGTCCGCCCACGCGGAGCTGTACGAGCACGGCGGCGGCTGCGTCCACCGCGTGACAGAGGTCGGTCGTGGTGGTCAGGCGGCCGGGGAAGCCGTGCCGGGCGAGGATACGGCGGGACAGACCGCCGATGACGGCAAGGCGTTCGGCGTCGATGTCGTGCAGGACGAGTTCGTCGACCGGCAGCACGTCGGCACGCCGGGCGAAGCCCTCGATCAGTTCGGGTGTGTAGGTACTGCCACCGCCGACAACGGTGATCTTCACTCGTGCTCCCATGAACGTTGTGCGGGTCGCTGCGGTGAGCGCGGGGCGCGGGTGTGTCAGCCCTTCACGCCCGTCAGCGCGATGCCCTCGACGAAGACCTTCTGGGCCAGGAAGAACAGCACCAGGACGGGCAGCAGGAACATCAGCGAGGCCGCCATCTGGAGTTCGTACGCGTTCTGGTGCCCGTTCTTGGCGAGCTGGCTGAGGGCCACCGCGAGGGTCTGGCCGGTGTCGCTGTTCCCGGTGTAGAGCAGCGGGTTGTAGAAGTCGTTCCACGCGTACAGGAACGCGAAGAGCCCTACGGCGGCGATGGCGGGCTTGGCCATGGGGATCAGGACCCGCCACAGGATGCGCAGTTCGCCCGCGCCGTCGACGCGGGCCGCCTCGGTGAACTCGTCGGGAATGGTGAGGAAGAACTGGCGCAGCAGAAAGATGCTGAAGGCGTCACCGAAGAAGGTCGGGACGATGAGCGGTTTGAGGGTGCCCACCCAGCCGATGTGGGCGTACATGACGTACAGGGGCAGGCTGGTGACCTGGGCCGGGATCATCATCGCGGCCAGGACGACCAGGAAGACTCCCTCTCGGCCACGCCACCGGAGCCGGGCCAGCGCGTAGGCCACGGGCACCGAGGAGACGACGACGCCCACCGTGGAGAGTCCGGCGTACAGCATGGTGTTGAGCAGGTCGCGGCCGAACGGCATGGCCGTGAAGACCTTGCGGAAGTTGCCGAACTCCCAGGGCGAGGGCCACAGCGAGCCGGTGCCGGCCTGGTGCTGGGTCATGAACGCGGTGAGCACGCCGATCGTCAGCGGCAGCAGGAAGCAGAGCGCGATGGCGACGGCGGGCGCGTGCTCCGCCAGGAGGTACAACAGGCGTCGCCCGACACGAGATTGACGCTTCGTCACTTCAAGAGTGCTCATCGGCCACCGCCCGCGTGGTGCACGAAGCGGCGCGAGGCGCGGATGAACACCACGGTCGCCGCGAAGATGACGAGGAACAGCAGCCAGGCCATGGCCGAGGCGTAGCCGGTCTTGAAGTAGGAGAAGCCCTGCCGGTACAGCTCCGTGGAGTAGAACAACAGGGAGTTTGCCGGGTAGCCGATCAGGTCGTTGCTGGACGAGGTGGCATTCGCGGAGCTGGAGGCGACGAACGCCTCGGTGAAGTACTGGAAGGTGTAGATCATCCCGGTGAGCAGAGCGAAGAAGATGACCGGGGAGATCGCCGGGAGGGTGACACTGCGGAACTTCTGCAGCGCGCCCGCGCCGTCGAGTTCGGCGGCCTCGTACAGCTCGCGGGGTACGTCGAGCATGGCGGCGGAGAAGATGACCATCACGTTGCCGCTGGCCCACAGCGCCATCAGGACGAGGCTGGGCTTGGACCAGGCGGGATCCGAGAACCAGCCGGGGCCGTCGACGCCCACCCAGCCCAGCAGCCGGTTGAGCGGACCGACCGGGTTGAGCAGCACGATGAACGACAGGGCCGCGGCCACCACCGGCACCATGGACGGCAGGAAGAACAACGTGCGGTACACGGCCCTGCCGCGCTTGACGCGGATGATCACCCAGGCGGTGAGCATGGCCCAGGCGGTGCGCAGCGGCACCATGACGACGACCATCCACAGCGTGTTGCGTACGGCCACCCAGAAGGTGTCCGACTGGCTGAACAGGGCACGGTAGTTGCGCAGCCCGACGAACTGCACCGGCCGGTAGGAGCCGGCCTGGAAGTCGGTGAGCGAGTAGTAGAGCGTGGCGATCACCGGGTAGAGCACGAAGACACCGAACCCGATGACGAACGGGGACAGGAAACCGAGGACGACCCACCAGCGGGCCCTGCTCGGACGGCGCCGCCCGCCCCGGGCAGGGCGCGGGTGCGCCGAGCCCGGGGCCTCGCCGACAGGGGCGAGAACGGTCGTCATCTCTACTGCCCGCTCTCGGAGTTGAGAGAGTCGATCTTCTTCCCGACCGTGGCCAGTCCGCCGGCTGCGTCCTTCACCTTGCCCTGCTCGTACTCGAGCAGGAACGCGCGCCAGGTGTCCATGTCCTCGATGCCCGCCGGGGTGAGCGTCTTGTAGGAGGAGTGCGGGTTCTCGAAGATGTCGACGAACGGCTTCCAGTGCGGGTCGTCCGCCTTGTCCCAGGCCTTGAGCGCGGCGAACGTGGTCGGGATGTTGTAGACCGTGTCGGCGAGGGTGTTCAGGAACGTGGTGTCGGTGGTGAGCTGCTGGAGCGCGAAGAACGCCTCCTGCTTGTGCTGCGAGCCCGCGGACAGATAGGCGACGGTGCCGAGGGTGCTGCCCGCCCCGTAGGTGCCCGACGATCCGTCCAGAACCGGCATCGGCACCACGCCGTAGTCGAAGTCCTTCTTCAACGAGGCGATCTCGCCGATGTGCCACTCGCCGTCGAGCTCCATGGCGGCGGCGCCGGTCAGCAGCGGGTTGCCCGCGTCGTCGGCGTGCGGCTGGTAGCGGCCGACGAACTTCTGCACGTTCTCCTTGCCGTAGTAGTCGATGAGGTCCTTGTCCCACTTCAGCAGCTGCTGCCACTTGGGGTCGGAGGCGAAGGTCGTCTTGCCGTCCTTGCCGTAGAAGTCGGTGTCGCTGTGCGCCCCGGTGAAGAGGAACCGGTTGACGTCGAAGTCGGAACGCGGGACGAAGCCGAAGGTCTTGATGGAGCCGTCCGCGTTCTTCACGGTCAACTTCTTGGCGGCGGCGGTCAGTTCGGCGAGCGTCGTGGGCGGCTTGGTGATGCCGGCCGCGGCGAACATCTTCTTGTTGTAGTAGAGCGCGAAGGCGTCGGTCAGCAGCGGCAGCGCGCACTGCTTTCCCTGGTAGCGGGTGTAGGCGAGGGTCGCCGCCGGGAAGGTCTTGGCCGCGTCGATCTTGGCCGAGGACAGATACGGGCCAAGGTCAGCGACCGTGCCGTTGTAGCAGAACTTCGCCACGTTGTCGGGCACGGAGCCGATGAACACGTCGGGCGGATCGCCCGCTGCGACGGCCTTGGCATAGGCGGCGTCGTCCTTGTTGGGCACGAACTTCACGGTCAGCCACGGGTACTTGGTGTGCAGCTGCTTCAGGGTCGCCTTGAACGCCGCGACCTCGTTGAGGAGGTGGTTGAACGTCCAGACCGTGACGGTGGTGGCCTTGTGGGAGGCGCCCGGCGAGATGGCGGAGTCGGGTTGTGAGGAGGCGGGCCCGGCGGACGTACAGCCGGCCAGCAGCAGTACGCCGGCGGCCGTGACGGCCGCGGCCCCGGTGATACGTTTGAACACTGATCGTCCTTCCTCGGAGATGGCATTCCCTGGGTGACGGATCGGTCGGTCGGTCGATCGGACGTGGCAACGCCCGATGACCTCGAGCGGCGACGCTGTCCGGCAAGACGGCGTCGCCGCGGTGTCAGGACAGAGTCGACGGTGGCTCTGTCTGCGCTACGGGAGTGGTGGCGGCGGCGAAGGCGGCCTCCCGGGCCAGCTCCGCCGACATGGTCGTGGCTCCGGTGAGCACGGCGTCCTGGCCGAGGCCCGACGCGACGATGGGCGGCCGGAACGTACCGAAATCGGCCAGATGGCGGGCGACCGGTTCGAGCAGCAGGTCGCCGTTGGCGCCGATGGCGCCGCCCAGCACGATGAGTGCCGGGTCGATGAGGGGTACGACGCAGGCCACCACGTAGGCGACGCTGCGGGCGGTGTCGTCCACGATCTCCAGCGCGCCGGGGTCGCCGGCGCGGGCGAGTTCAAAGACGGTGCGCGGGCTGCCGTCACCGGGCAGTCCGAGTCGCTGGGCCTCGGCGCTGATGTAGCGCGCGCCCAGGTGTTCCTGCACGAGGTCCCGGCGCTGCCCGACCGGCGCGACCATACGGTCACTGGGCAGATAGCCGGCCTCTCCGGCAACTCCCGTGGCGCCCCGCCGGACCCGGCCGTCCACCACCAGCCCGAGACCGAGCCCGACCCCCAGGCTGACCAGGACGAAGTCGTCGGTGTCGGCGCCGAGTCCATGGGTGCGCTCGGCCAGCGCGGCGAGGTTGACGTCGTTCTCCAGGACGAGCGGCACCGGGATGGCGCGGCCGAGCGCCTCGCCGAGTCCCCGCCCGGCGTCGGGCAGTCCGGCGGCGTACGACAGGTGGCGTCCGTCCGGGCCGACCGCGGCCGGAAGGCCCGCGACGACCTGAGTGATCTCCTGCAGCGGTCGCCCGACCTGCTCGGCCAGGTCCACGCACATGTCGAGGATCTGTCCGACGAGCGCGTCGGCGCCCCGGTGACCATGTTGTTCGGACTCGGCATGCCCCCTGACCCGGCCGGTGACGTCGGCGACCGCGGCGCGGATCTTCCGGTGCCCGACGTCCACGCCGATCGCGAAGGCGCAGTCGGCGTTCACCCGGTACTGCGCCGGTGCCGGACCCTTGCGGCCGGTCACCGGGCCCACCTCGGTGATCACTCCACGCTCCAGCAGCAGCGCGACCGCGGCGGCCACGGTGGGCCGTGACAGCGTGATCCGCCCCGCCAGGTCGGTGGTCGTGACCGGGCCCGCCTCGTCGATCGCCTCCAGAACGGCACGACCGTTGAGCGAACGCAGCAACCGCTGCGGGCCTGCTGGATAACGGCGGGTCACGGTGCCCTCATCTCGGCATCGGGCTCTGTAAGAAAGAAAGTTGCTTATTTATACGCTCGCACATGGCCGGAATCAACCCTTCAGCGGCACTGCCGCCGACCAGGCTCACCGGCCAGAAAGGGCCGAAAGCCACCCAACTATCCGAAGCCCGGCAGCCTCGCATCCGACCACCGGGGTCCCTCCCTCCGACCGCACTCGACGGCGAGACGGGGGAGACACATGTCCGTGCACAAGGGCTACGTGCGCAAGGGGTTCGTGGGAGCGACCGCGGCTGTGGCGGTGACGGCCGTGGCCTTCACCGCGGCACCGGCGTCCGCAGAGCCGAGAGAACCTGAAGACCGGTGAGGCGCGGGGCGCCCACGACCGGTACCGCGCGGGCAGCATCACCAAGACCTTCATCGCGACGGTGCTGCTCCAACTCGAAGCCGAGCACCGGCTCTCGCTCGACGACAAGGTCGACAAGTGGCTCCCCGGTGTGGTCCGGGGGCACGGCCACGACGGGCGCAGGATCACCGTCCGTCAGCTCCTCAACCACACCAGCGGCATCTACAACTACACGGACGACGACGACTTCGCCAGCGAGATCTTCCTGCCCGAGAACTTCTACAAGAACCAGTACCGCTCCTGGACGCCCGAGAAGCTCATGAAGATCGCCATGAGCCACAAGCCCGAATTCGCTCCGGGCACCTCCTGGGGCTACTCCAACACCAACTACCTGCTCGCCGGCACGCTGATCGGCAAGGTGACCGGCAACTCGTACGGCGACGAGGTCCGCCGGCGCCTCATCGAGCCCCTCGGGCTGCACGGGACGTACATGCCCGGCACCAGCCCCACCGTGCCGCAGCCGAGCAACCGGGCGTACTCGCAGCTCGCCGAGAACACCACCGGGAAGATCTACGACGTCACCGAGTACAACCCCTCGGCCGCAGGCTCGGCGGGCGAGATCCTTCCAACTCCGGTGATCTGAACCGCTTCTACTCGGCGCTGCTGGCCGGCAGGGTGCTCCCACGAAGCAGCTCGCCGAGATGAAGAAGACCGTCCCGGCCGAGGTGGTGGGCGGCCAGTACGGGCTCGGGCTCATCGAGAGCGAGCTGAGCTGCGGTGTCCGGATCTGGGGGCACAGCGGTGGCGTCCACGGCTCCGGCTCCGCGGCATTCACCACGCTGAACGGCAAGCACTCGCTCGCCTTCAACTTCAACGGTGACTGGGCCGGCGACCCCGTGAAGGTCATCGAGGCGGAATTCTGCGGGAAGTAGCCCCGCCTCGAACGCACCTGCGGAGCAACGTCAGAAGATGCCCTGCCCGGGCACCAGGATCCCCTGCGGATCGTACGTCTTCCTTGCCTCGGCGAACCGGGTCCAGACGGGACCGAAGTGCTCCCTCCAGTCCGCGCGTTCGAAGGGGATCGAGCCGACCGGGTAGTTGGTGCCGCCGACTGCCCGGGCCGTGTCGTAGGCGGACCTGTTGGCGCTCAGCAGACGTTGCACGGTCGCCGCGTCCTCGGGGGGCGTGGTGCGCAGGATCGCCAGCAGGTAGGGCATCGGGTCGTCGGGCATGCGGAGCAGCGGGGCGTGGAAGCGCTCCCGCAGCACCGGATAGAGGAGGACGACGCCCGGTCCGAGGTCGTCCGGGGTGAGCGCGTCCAGGATGGTGGCGGACACGTCGGCGGCACTGCGGCCGGGCACGAGCAGGTTGAGCCAGGGGTGGGCGTACGCCCACAGGCCCGCTTCCTTGAGGGCGGCGACGGTGGGAGCGAGCCGGTCGAGGAAGTCGTAGTACGGGAGGTCGGCGATCTGGGCGCCGGATGCGTCGTGGCGCAGACCCTGCAGGAGCGCGGTGTCGTCGGGGGTGTCGCCCGCGGGAGGTCCGTAGGCGACGGCCTCGATGACGTACTGGTTGAAGGCTCCGGCGGCGTCGGCGGTGACCTGACCTTCGAGGTAGGCGAAGCGCTGTTCGGTGGCGAGGAGGCGCTGGTCGTCGAGGAAGGTGTGCAGGTCGTCGTACGGCAGGAGGTAGTGCCGTACGGTCGTCGGGGCGGTGACCAGGCGGAGGGTGGCGCCGACGACGACCGCGCACTGGCCGAGACCGGCGAGCACGGCGTCGAAGAGGTCGCGGTGGCGGGTCGGGGAGCAGCGGAGCAACTCCCCTGCGCCGGTGACGACTTCGAGTTCCAGCACGTTGTCGACCTGTGCGCCGTGCTGGTGCGTCTGGCCGCCGATGCCGCCGACGGACAGGGTGCCGCCGACGGAGAGCTCGAGGTAGTCGGTGAAGACGGGCGGCGTCAGGCCGTGCGCCAGGGTGGCCTTGGTGACGTCGCTCCATTTCGCGCCCGCCTGGACGCGGACGCTGGTGCTGTGCGCCTTCACGGGATGGATGGCCGCGAGGGTCGCGGTCTCGATGATCAGGCCGCCGTCGACCTGTGCCTGGCCGTTCGTGCCGTGACCCTGGCCGCGCGGGGCGGTACGCAGACCGTGCCGGTTGCAGAAGCGGATCATCGCGACGACGTCTCGTACGGATCCGGGCCGCAGTACCACGGCGGGGCGGTGGTGCACGATGTGACCGAAGTCGTCGGCGTCGGCGCTCAGTGAAGCCGGGTCGGTGTGGAGCGTTCCGTCCAGCTGCGGGATGTCGCTCAGCGGTTGGTCTGATTCGGTCACCGCCCAGCTACGCGTGAACGGGTCGAAGCCGACGACTGCAGCTCCTGCGGCGGCCAGGCCGCGCAGTGCAGTGCGTCGGGACGGGGTACGGGGCATGCGCTCCTCCTGAGACCGACCGGATGAGATGATCAACGGCGGCTCAGTCTAAGCATGTTGGGGCGCAGGAAGAGGTTGCGACTCGAGAGCTCACAGCAAAGGGGAATCACCGAACCGGTGGCAGCCTCCGCACAGAGCCGCGAGACGCTGCCTTATGCCGTGGAAACCGTGAAGCTGAAGACCGTGGTGCTTCCTTTCGCGCCGTCATAGGTGAACTTCCAGGAGATACTCCCCCGCGGTCCTGTTACGCAGCCTTTTTGGCCCGGACAAATACTGAAGGACCATGGGAGAGCCCTTGGCGACTCCTGGAGGACCTGTTACGGGACGAGGCGTCGAAGCCAGCCATTCTCGGCTCGGTTACTCTCGGCGCCACTGACGTTCACTCTGCGATCCGGGCAACCTGCGGCCGAATCGCCACTCGGGAGACGCCAACGCATGAATACGCCACCATCGCCGCCTGGAGCGGAGCGGACTGACGGATCGTCCGTCCAGATCGGCGTTCTCGTTCCGCTGACTCGGCCCGGCTGGATCGAGGCGGGCCGACACTTGCTCGCCGGCCTCGAGTTGGCCGTTCGCGAAGTCAATGACGCCGGCGGGATCGACGGAAGACCACTCGAGCTGGTGGTCCGGGACACCGCGGCTGATCCGCAGAGGGCCGCGGCGGCCGTGGACGAACTGGCTCGCCTGGGCGTGGCTGCCCTGGCGGGGGAGTATCACAGTGTCGTCGCTCGCGCCGCTGCCGCCAGAGCCGACGCCCTCGGTCTGCCGTTCCTCTGCTCGTCAGCAGTTCTCGACGCGCTCACCGAACAACCGACGGAATGGGTCGCGCGACTCTCCCCGCCGCAGTCCCGTGGCTGGCAGGTCTATGCGGACTTCCTCCTCGGCGCGGGCCACAGTCGAATCGCCGTAGCAGCCCAGCCGAGTGTCTACTGGGCATCCGGGACCCGCATTCTGCGGGACTATCTCGCTCCACGCGGCGGCACCGTCATCGAACTCGACATGGGCGCGCTCACCCCCGCGGGCGTGTGCGACGAACTCGTCGACCATCGCGCGACAGCCCTCCTTCTGCTGGTCGGCTACCCGGAGCCGGCCGTGTCGATCGTCAAGTCCGTCCGCCACGACCAGCGCCTCGCCGAGATCATGATCGGTGCTCCGGCCGGGCAACCGGAGTTCGCCGAATGGGCGACGTTGCTGGGCGACGACGGCGCCGCGGTCCCGTTCTTGCGCTACCTGCCTGAGCGCCTCAGCCCACTCGGTGCAGGAGTCGAACAGGTCCTCCGCGAGCGGCTGGGCGAAGCGCCCTCCTTCGTCGCCTTCGAGGGCTACGACACGGTCGCCGTCCTCGCTGACGTGCTGCGTTCTCACGGCACGGACCGGGCGCGCACTGCCGAATCCTGGCCGCGCGTTGCAGTCGAAGGCACCCGCGGGCGGATCCAGTTCTCCCGCACGCCAGGTATCAGCGTCTGGCAATGGGCTTGGCCGCCGATCCAAGTCGTTGATCGAGATCCGGCGGAACCCGATCGCTTTCGGATCCTCCACACCGGCTGACAGAGCATGGAGGTCCGACTGCCCAGATCTGTCCGAACGTGAGGCTGTCCGCCTGTCTGCCTGTCTACGTGTTGATCACTGGGCGCCCCACGGGCGTTCCTGTGACCGCGGACCATGTCGTCTGCGCTCCTCGCGGGTGCCGGGGCCGTTCCGCCAGGCCGTGCACGCGGACACCCGAACCAGGATCAGCCTGATCAAGGGCGTTCGCGCCCTGGGGAACGGACTGCCACCGAGCGCAAGCAGCGTTGGCGAACCCTGCAGCACGTCACCCTCGGCCCGAGCCGCATCGGTGACATCGCCCGCGCGGCCCTCGTCCTCATCGGCAACACTGCGCACGCGCCGCGCCATGTCCGGTGTTACGGCTCCGACATGACGGAGGCGGAGTGGCGGACCGCCCCGGCGTCACTGCCAGGCTCGGCCCGCCTTCCGGGGAGGGGCACCCGGCCGAAGGGCTACTGCCCCGGCGCCGAACCACCGAGCCGATCACCGGTCTGCGGGTAAGGAACACCGCAAGGCCGATGCAGGTGAGGAAGTGCTCCGCCCTGCGCTCGCAACGACGGGCAGTCGACGGCATACGGCGAGCCAGGACACGGTGCGTTCGACGAGCCGACCGCCAAGCGGCCAGCGGCCAGCGGCCAGCGGCCAGCGGCCAGCGGCGGAGCATGGTCTTCCGATTCGCGGCTCGTTCCGGGGATGGCTCCCCGCGGGCCCGCGCGCGAGGATGCTTCTTCACGGACGACAGTCCGCCCGCCCGATCCCGGGGCTTTGAACACCGGGCCCCTTCACGGCAAGAACTGACGCCACATCGAGGGAGCCTTGCGATGGGTTCACACGCGGCGCGGCACCACCACGGCAAACGGATCCTGGCGATGTCCACGGGCCTCATGATCGCGGCCGCTCTGCTGGGACTCCCCCGGGCCGACGGGGCGCCCGTTTCGGTCGATGCCTGCAACACCACGAGCGTGAAGCTGCCCCGCGGTGACTGCGGACCCTTCTGGCAGGTCCTCGCGGAGGACTTCAACGGTGATCGGGTGCCGCTGGGCGCATTCAGCGACTGCGATCACCACGTCGACACATCCGCTGCCTACTGCGGAGGTCTGAGCGGCAAGTTCCGCGACAACTGGTGGGCGTATCCGACCGGTTGGCTCGACACGGCCAACAGCCGGGACCGGAACGTGACGGGTGTCTATCACCCCGAGGACACCGTGAGCGTCGGTCCCTCGGTGAACGGCGACGGGAGGATGTCCATACGCATGTGGCGGCCCGACGACGGAGGCCCCGTGCACGCCGCGGCAGTGGTTCCGCGGGCGGTGATGGAGATGAAGTACGGCAAGTACAGCGCTCGCATCAAGGTGACGAAACTGGCCCCGGGATACAAGTCCGCCTGGCTGCACTATGGCGGGGGCTGCGAGATGGATCACCCCGAAGGCGAGTGGACCGGCTCTCTGACCGCCTTTCACCATCCGTGCGGCGGCGGTGAACAGGGCTACTTCCCCGGAAGCGACGACTGGACCGAGTGGCACACCGTCTCCACCGAGTGGACGCCGGGACACGTGCGGTTCTTCGTCGACGGCCGGCAGATCGGGCACGACACCCGCAGCGTGCCGGATCGTCCTCTGTCCTGGGTGTTGCAGAACGAGAGTGCTCTGGAGGGGCCCGGCGCGGCTCCCGGCAGCAGCGCACAGCTCGACGTCACGTGGGTCGCGGCGTACGCCTACGGTTGGAAGTAGTCGCGCACTCGGGGTGGCGGGTCAGTCCTCTGCGGGCAGCAATTCAATGACCTTGCCAGCGGTGTCGGCCCGCAGGTAACCGGACTGGCCGTACTCGCCAGTCACATAGATGGCCATTCCGGCCGGTGTGTCCCAGGTGTCGCTGGCCTGCTTCACCATCAGGTACCGGGATTCCGGATTGTCTACGTTGAGTTTCTCGTCCGCCTCTTTCAGAAGCGCGGGGACCCTGTCCCAGTTGAAGCCGTCGAGACTCATGGGCTTGTCGTCACCGGTCAGGATGCCGTTGCTGAGGCCCTTCTCCACGCCCTTTCCGGGACGGTAGCTGTAGGAGTCGTACTTGCTGTTGCTGCCGTTGACCATCAGGTCGGCCATCACGTAATCCGGGTAGACGGTGAAGTCGCCGAACCTGTCCCGGCCGGTCTCCTTCTTGAACGCCTTGATGGCGGTGCGGATGCCGTCCGGGGTGAGCATGTCGATGGTTTCCGCCTCCGTCGACTGCTGGGCGACTGGGGCAGCGGTGGTGGGCGGGACGGTCGTCCCCGAAGTCGATGTGGTGGACGAGGCCTTCGCGTCCGAACCGCCTGTGTCGCCCGTGTCTCCCGTGTCGCCCCCGAAGGGCAGCAGCCACCACAACAGGACCAGGGTGCCGGCGAGCACGGTTCCCGAGGAGCTCAGCAGGACGGTCAGGCCGGGTAGGCGCCGGCGTTCGGCACGCACGGGCGCGGTCACCGGCCCGGGCTGGATCAGAACCGGCCCGAACCCGGCGGGAGTTGCCGCACGTGCGGGATCGAGAGTGCCGGCACCGGCGTGCGCCGCCGGCGGCGCAGGGAGCGCAGAGGCGGACGGCGGGTGCAGCGGATAGGACGTGGGCTCGTCACGCGAGGCCCCCGTATCGGCCGGCCCCGACTCGACCTCGGCCAGCCTTCGATCCAGCACGTCCGCGGACGGCCGCGCCGACGGGTCCCGTACGAGCACGCTCATCAGGACGTCCCGCAGGGCGCCGGCCCGCACCGGCGGCGGCACGTCTTCGTGGAGGACCGCTGCGAGGGTGGCCAGGGTGCTGCCCCGGCGCAGCGGGTGGTCGCCCTCCACGGCGGTGTACAGCATCATCGCCAGCGACCAGAGGTCGGAGGCGGATCCGCCCTCGTGCCCGGAGATGCGCTCGGGCGCCATGAAGTCGGCCGTCCCGATGATGGACCCGGTGGCGGTGAGGCTGGTCGCCTCGCGGATCGCGGCGATACCGAAGTCGGTGAGGACCGGACGCCCGTCGGGCCGCAGGAGGACGTTGGCCGGCTTGACGTCCCGGTGCTGGATCCCGGCGTCGTGCGCGGCGGTCAGCGCGGCCAGGACTCCCCGGCCGACTCGTGCCGCCTCGACCGGCGGCATCGGTCCCTGGGCCAGCCGGTCGGCCAGCGAACCGCCGCTGACCAACTCCATGACGATCCACGGGTAGGTGCCGTCTCCGCCGTCGACTATGTGGTGGATGGTGACGACGTTCGGATGGTCGATCCGGGCCAGGGCCCTGGCCTCGCGCAACACCCGCTCGCGCAGCATCCGCGCGCCGTCGGGGTCGTACTCTGCGAGGTCCCGATCCGGCGGGCGGACCTCCTTGACCGCCACCAGCCGGTGCAGGACCAGGTCCCTGGCCCGCCAGACCGTCCCCATCCCACCGCCGCCGAGACGGGCCTCCAACTCGAAGCGCCCGTCGACGACTCGTCTGCCGGGACCTCTGTCTGCCTCACTCATGGGCGGGAGCTTAGTTGCCGCCACCGACACCGATTCACGTCCCCGGACCGGGCGAGCGCACCGGCCGCGTGGCGACGGTGACAACCCGCTTCATGGCCGTCGCCCGGTCGACTCCTTTGCACAACCCGCGGCTCTCCCCCGGCCTGGTCCCCGAACTGCTCCAGGCTCAGGCGGAACGCCGGGAAGGCGGCCGCGGTGGCTGTCCACCGCGGCCGCCTCCTGCGGGTACGAGGTTCAGCTGATGCGGTGCACTCGCTGGGTGGTCAGCTCGTAGCGGGCGCCGACGACGGCCAGTGCGCCCGAGTCGATCTTGGCGGCGAGATCGGGCTCCGACGCGAGCCGCGACCGTATGAGCCGTACGTTGGCGTCGATCGTCGCGTCGATGCGCGCGTCGCCCTCCTTGGTGCGGTCGATGGCCGGGCTGATCTGGTCGGCCAGGTACTGGATGTGGGCGGGCAGTTCCTCGCCCGACTCGTCCGCCTGGACCGTGGCCTTCACCGCCCCGCACGACTGGTGGCCGAGCACCATGAGCAGCGGTATCCCCAGTTCGAGCACGCCGTACGCGAGGCTGCCGAGCACGGCCTCGTCGAGGACCTGGCCCGCGGTGCGTACGGTCATCAGGTCGCCGAGGCCCTGGTCGAAGACCAGCTCCGGAGGCACCCGGGAGTCGATGCAGCCGAGCATGAGGGCGAAGGGGTGCTGACCCGCCGTCAGCGACTGCCGGACGGCAGGCGTCTCGTCGGGATGCCGCTCGCGGAAGGTACGCCAGCGGCGGTTGCCCGCCGCCAGTTCCCGAAGGGCCTCCTCGGCCGTGGTGGGCCGCTTGCCCGGAGCGGCGGTGGAGGGCGCGGCAGCCGCGGGAGAGGCGCCGACGGCGAGGCCGGTGCCGAGGGCCGCGGTCCCGGTGAGCGCGGCGCGGAGGAGGGAGCGCCGGGCGGGGGGCGTCGCGCCGGAGAACGGGGCGACGGATGCCGTCCGCTGTGAGCGGTCGACTCTGTCAGGTACTGGGTCAGAGATCACGGAGGGGAACGTATGTCCGGGTCGCTCCCCCTCCTTTCAGGTTGCTGAATCATGGACGAATGTTGGGGAATCATGGTCAAGTGTTGAACCATTCCTGGCTACTCAGAGGGAATTCCTTGGCCAAAGCTCGGTCTGATTGAGTACGGCGTGCCGTACCCGCGAGGGGCGCGGCCGGCGAGAGGGGAACAGGCAGCGTGCGGCCTACGACGCAGCAGAACATCCGCGGGCCTCTGCCCGAAGGGCTCGGCCAAGCGATACGCGAGACCGCCGGTGACATCGCCACGCTGTTGAAAGACGCTTCCGACACGGCCGTCCCCGTACCGGATTCGGAGTGGACGGTCGGCGAGGCGGCCGCCCATCTCGCACTGGCCAACGAGCTGATGGCCGACCTCGCCTCAGGGCACGAACGCCCCTACGGGGACGGCACACCGCAGAGTCTGGCCGCGGCCAACGCGCAGTCCCTCGCCACGTGCGAGGAACGCCGGGCACAACCGCTGGCCTCAATGATCATCGAGCAGGCCGACGTATTCCTCGACGCCGTGGAGCGGGCCACGAGCGACGAGGACACCACCGACTCGACACTCGTCACGCCGCTGGGCCCCATGGACAGGAACCTTCTCGCGTCCTATCTGCTGACGCACATGCTGGGCCACGGCTACGACCTCGCTCGCGCGCTGCACCGCCCACACATGATCGACCGCGACCGTGTCGGGCTGTGCATGCCGTTCATGCTCTCGGTCATGCCGCGCGTCGCCGACACGGCCGCCATCGCTGATCTGACGGTCCGCTACACCGTCCGTCTCCGGGGCGGCGCGGCGTTCGGCGTCAGCCTGGCCGATGGTGCGGTGCAGGTGACCCCGACCCCGCGGCAACGTCCCGACTGCACCATCCTGATCGAACCCGTCGCCTTCCTTCTCATCGCGCTGGGCCGCCGCAATCCGTGGCGGGCCATCGGGCAGGGACAGGTCATCGCCTGGGGACGCAAACCCTGGCTCGGGCCCCGCTTCCCGACCCTGTTCACGGCGCCCTGACCAAAGGGCGGCTTTACGAACGTGATCACGAGAACTTGTACCCGGTGAAGTCGGAAACCGGGACGTATCCGAGTCGCTGGTAGAGGGCGGTGCTGGTGAGGTTGGCCGGGTCCGCGAACAGCACGACGTCCGTCGCGCCCGCGGCCAGCGCGGCGCGGCTCACCTCGACCGTCACGGCGCCCGCGTAGCCCCGGCCCCGGAGGTGAGCCGGGGTGTAGACGGGGTCCACCCGGACCATGCCTCCGACCATCGAGGTCGCGGCTGCCATGGAGACGGGAGTGCCGTCCGGGGTCTCCCAGAACGTGAAGTGTCTGTCGCCGAAGCGCGAGCTGTCCCAGTCGCCGGCATCGATGAGGGTTATGGAGCGGTCCTCTCCGACCTCGACGCAGAACTCACGGCAGAAGCGCACGACTTGCTCACGGTCCCGCTCACCCACGATGCGACCACTGCCCTTCGGGAACGGCTCCTGCGGGGTGAGCGTGCCGAGACGGTGGAGACGGGCTCCCCAGTCGCGTACCGGCGCCGCGCCTGTGTGCCGCTGCCAGGCCTCGGCGAAAGCGGTGGCGGTGTCGTGGTCCGCGAGGACGCCGGAGAGGGGGTGGCCGAGGTCGACCAGGTGGGCGGCGAGGGTGTCGGCCTGCTCGGGAGAGAGGGAGGTGAGGCTCAGGCGGTGGGACGGAAGGCGGTAGAAGATGGCGCGGACCTCTCCCCCTGACTCCAGTCGGCCGAAGAGAGTCGCTTCGGCGCCAGATCCGTCCGCCCCGCCTCTTCGCAGTTTCTCGATCACCGTCAGCGGCGTGTTGTGCAGGGCGGGGCGTGAGCGCAGGAAGTCTCCGGCTCGGGCGAGAAAGTCGTCGATGTCCTCGGTGAGGTGCCAGTCAGCTGGGCGCATGCCTCATGATTCCCCGACAGCCAACACCGGCAAGCGCTCTCGATGAACGTCGCGGCCCCGGCCCCGAGCCCTCGCATCCTGGCGCCACCCGCCCGAGGGAGTGACTGCGCTGAACGCGGTCGACCCGTTCAGCAGGACCGGCAGGCTCGAGGCGCTTGTCCAGCGGTTCGAGGCACGGGGCGCATCCCCCGCGTTCTCCCGCATGCTTCAGGAGTACCACGACGCAGTGGGCATCGAAGATGCCGTCAGAGTCCTGGAGTTGGGGTGCCGCACCGGCACGGTGGCCCGCGCTGTCGCACGTCGCGCGAACCTCTCCGGACGCCTCCTGGGCATCGACCGCAGCCCTCATGACGCCTCACCGTAGAACGGCCTGACTGCGCCCAAATATCTCAGAGCCTGTGTCACATCCCCAGTCGGATCAGCGCACCTCGTCTGGTGCGTGCGATCGCAAGGCGCCGGAGCGCCCTCGATGGAGGTCCCCCCGCGCGAGGTTGTTCGAGCGTGAGGGAGGAGCCACGTGGGCGTTTCGGCAACGCGGCTGGGGGTCCCCCCTCTGGGGCAGTGCGTGCCAGACGACGCGCGCCCGGCCGGGGATGTGACACAGGCTCTCAGCCGTCAGGCGCCGACGTAGGACGCGAGATGGTCACCGGTGAGAGTGGAGCGGGCGTCGACAAGGTCGGCAGGCGTGCCCTCGAAGACGATCCGGCCGCCGTCGTGGCCCGCGCCGGGGCCGAGGTCGATGATCCAGTCGGCGTGCGCCATGACCGCCTGATGATGCTCGACGACGATGACCGACTTGCCGGACTCGACCAATCGGTCCAGCAGACCGAGCAACTGCTCGACATCCGCGAGGTGGAGACCGGCGGTCGGCTCGTCGAGGACGTAGATGCCGCCCTTCTCCGACATGTGGGTGGCCAGCTTGAGCCGCTGGCGCTCGCCGCCGGACAGCGTGGTGAGCGGCTGGCCGAGGCTGAGGTAGCCAAGGCCGACGTCGACGAGGCGGGTGAGGATGCGCTGCGCGGCCGGCGTGTGCGCCTCGCCCGTGCCGAAGAACTCCTCGGCCTCGGTCACCGACATCGCGAGCACCTCGCTGATGTCGCGGCCGCCGAGGTGGTACTCCAGCACCGAGGCCTGGAACCGCTTGCCCTCGCAGTCCTCGCAGGTGGTGGCGACGCCGGCCATCATCGCCAGGTCGGTGTAGATGACACCCGCGCCGTTGCAGGTGGGGCAGGCGCCCTCCGAGTTGGCGCTGAACAGCGCCGGCTTCACGTCGTTGGCCTTCGCGAACGCCTTGCGGATCGGGTCGAGCAGTCCGGTGTACGTCGCCGGGTTGCTGCGCCGGGAGCCCTTGATGCCTGTCTGGTCGACCGACACCACGCCCGCGCCGGCCGGGATCGACCCGTGGACGAGGGAGCTCTTGCCGGAGCCGGCGACGCCGGTGACCACGCAGAGCACCCCGAGCGGGATGTCGACGTCGACGCCCTGCAGGTTGTGCGTCGTCGCGCCGCGGATCTCCAGCGTGCCGGTGGGCTTGCGCGCCTCCTCCTTGACGGAGGCCCGGTCGTCGAAGTGGCGGCCGGTGATGGTGCCGCTGGTCCGCAGGCCCTCGACGGTGCCCTCGAAGCAGACGGTGCCGCCCGCCGTGCCGGCGCCGGGGCCGAGGTCGACGACGTGGTCGGCGATCACGATGGTCTCCGGCTTGTGCTCCACGACGAGCACCGTGTTGCCCTTGTCCCGCAGCCGCAGCAGCAGGTCGTTCATCCGCTGGATGTCATGGGGGTGCAGGCCGATGGTGGGCTCGTCGAAGACGTAGGTGACGTCGGTGAGGGAGGAGCCGAGGTGGCGGATCATCTTGACGCGCTGCGCCTCGCCGCCCGAGAGCGTGCCCGCCGGCCGCTCCAGCGAGAGGTAGCCGAGGCCGATCTCCACGAACGAGTCGAGGGTCTGCTGCAGCGCGGTGAGCAGCGGTGCCACCGACGGCTCGTCGAGACCGCGGACCCATTCGGCCAGGTCGCGGATCTCCATCGCGCAGGCGTCGGCGATGCTGATCCGCTTGATCTTCGACGTCCGGGCGCCCTCGCTGAGCCGGGTGCCGTCGCACTCGGGGCAGATGGTGAAGGTGACCGCCCGCTCCACGAAGGCCCGGATGTGCGGCTGCATCGCCTCCTTGTCCTTGGACAGGAACGACTTCTGGATCTTGGGGATCAGCCCCTCGTAGGTGAGGTTGACGCCGTTGACCTTGACCTTGACCGGCTCCCCGTAGAGGAAGTCCTGCATCTGCTTCTTGGTGTACTCGCGGATCGGCTTGTCCGGGTCGACGAAGCCGGACTGGGCGTAGACCTGCACGGTCCACTGGCTGTCGGACTTCCAGCCCGGGATGGTGAACGCACCCTCGGCGAGCGACTTGGAGTCGTCGTAGAGCTGGGTGAGATCGATGTCGGAGACCTTGCCGCGGCCCTCGCAGCGCGTGCACATGCCGCCGGTGCGCTGGAAGGTCGCCTTCTGTGCCTTGGTCTTGTTACCGCGCTCGACGGTGATCGCACCGCTCGCGCGGACCGAGGCGGTGTTGAAGGAGTACGCGCTGGGCGGACCGATGTGCGGCTTGCCGAGTCGGCTGAAGAGGATGCGCAGCATCGCGTTGGCGTCGGTGGCGGTGCCGACCGTGGAGCGGGGGTCGCCCCCCATCCGCTGCTGGTCGACGCTGATCGCGGTCGTCAGCCCGTCGAGGACGTCGACCTCGGGCCGCGCCAGCGTCGGCATGAAGCCCTGCACGAAGGCGCTGTAGGTCTCGTTGATCAGCCGCTGCGACTCCGCGGCGATCGTGTTGAACACCAGCGAGCTCTTGCCCGAGCCGGAGACGCCGGTGAACACCGTCAGCCGGCGTTTGGGGATCTCGATGCTGACGTCCTTGAGATTGTTCTCGCGTGCTCCGTGTACGCGGATCAGATCGTGGCTGTCGGCAGCGTGCGGCGCAGGCGACTGCGTGTCCGTGTTCCTGGCCATGCTCATCATGTCTCCATCCATCGGGCAGGACCGCCTGCGCGGTCCCGGTCGGCGTCGCCTGGCTCGATCTGACCGGCTTCGAGCTGTACGTCTGGTTCTACTTTGTCGGCGCGGTGGCGGCAACGGTCCGGCGGCCGCCCCGCCGGCTCAGCGCAGTTCCTGGATGCGGATCAGGTTGCCCGCGGGATCACGGAAGGCGCAGTCGCGCACACCGTACGGCTGCTCGATCGGCTCCTGGACGACCTCCGCGTCGGTGGCCGCCAGCCGCTCGAAGGTGGCGTCGAGATCGGCGGTGGAAAGGAGAATGCGGGCGTAGGTGCCCTTGGCCATCATCTCGGTGATGGTGCGGCGCTCGTCTTCGGAGACGCCGGGATCGGCGAACGGCGGCTCCAGGACGATGGACGTAGCGGGCCGGCCGACGGGGCCGACCGTGATCCAGCGCGTCCGGCCCTGTCCGACGTCGCCTCGGACCTCGAAGCCGAGGACCTCGCGGTAGAAGGCCACGGAGGCGTCCGGGTCGTCGTGCGGGAGGAAGCTCGCGTGAATGCTGATGTCCATGGCAGTCACGCTAGGCCGGGCGCGGGGGCCAGCGCTTCTCGATTCCTGACCGGTCGGGTCCTCTGTTCGCCGGGCTGTCGCCGCTCCGCACGTCCCGGATTCGCCGGGCTGTCCGCACTCCGCATGTCACAAACGGCCGGCGCCATCTCGTCTCCTTGCTGAACGCCACATCAGGAATCGGGAAGGTGATGGTCGTGCGCGTGTTCGTGGCAGGCGGTACGGGGGCCCTGGGGCGGCGGCTGGTGCCGCAGCTCGTGGCCAGGGGACACCAGGTGACGGCTACGACGACGAGCGCGGCCAAACTCGGTCTGCTGGAGCGGCTGGGCGCCGAGGGCGCCGTGATGGACGGGCTGGACGCGGTGTCGGTCGGCGAGGCGGTGGCCAAGGCCCGGCCGGACACGATCGTGCATGAGATGACCGCGATCTCCGGCAAGCCCGACATGCGGCACCCCGACCGGTTTTTCGCCACCACCAACCGGCTGCGCATCGAGGGCACGGACCACCTGCTGGCCGCCGCCGAGGCGACCGGCGTACCCCACGTCGTCGTGCAGGGCTTCGCGCAGAGCTTCAGGCCGGGCGCAGGGCTGCTGACCGAGGAGGACCCCATCGACCCGGGCACGGCGACGATGGCGCGCAGGCTATCGGCGGGTGTCCTGCACATCCAGGACGTGGTGCCCAAGGCCGGTGGCACGGTCCTGCGCTACGGCGGGTTCTACGGGCCGGGCGCCAGTGACGACGTGATCGAGTTCGTGCGCAAGCGGAAGTTCCCGCTCGTGGGGGATGGCACCGGCTGGAACTCGTGGGTGCACCTCGACGACGCGGCGAGCGCCACGGTCCTGGCCGTGGAGAAGCAGGCCAGGGGCGTGTTCAACATCGTCGACGACGAGCCCGCCCAGGTCCGCGAGTGGCTCCCGTATCTGGCTGCGTGCGCGGGGGCCAAGCGACCGATGCGGGTTCCCAAGTGGCTGGCCAAGCTGCTGGCGGGGGAATTCGCGGTGACCCTGATGACCGAGGGACGCGGCTTCTCCAACGCCAAGGCCAAGCGGGAACTCGGCTGGGAGCTGCGCCATCCCTCGTGGCGCCAGGGCTTCGAGGAGGAGCTGGCGTGAGCAGGACCGAGGAGTTCGAGGAGCTGCGACCGCTGCTGTTCGCGATCGGCTACCGGATCCTCGGCAGCGTGAGCGAGGCCGAGGACGCGGTCCAGGAGAGCTGGCTGCGATACGAGGCCTCCCCCACCCGGCCCCGGTCGGCCAAGGCCTACCTCTCGGCCGTGGTCACCCGGGTCTCGATCGACGTCCTGCGGTCGGCCCGCCTGACGCGAGAGCAGTACGTCGGTCCGTGGTTCCCCGAGCCGCTGCTCACTGACCCCTACGAGGACCCGGAGCGCTCGGCGGAGCTCGCCGACTCGCTGTCGATGGCGGCCCTGGTCCTGCTCGAGCGGCTGTCCCCGCTCGAGCGCGCGGTCTTCGTGCTGCGGGAGGTGTTCGGGTTCGGTTTCCCGGACATCGCGTCGGCGGTGGGGCGCTCGGAGGCGGCGTGTCGCCAGCTCGCCGTACGGGCGCGCCGTCACATGGACGCGGGCCGGCCCCGGTTCGAGGCGGACCGCAAGGAGCGCGAGGAACTCGCCGAGCGGTTCTTCGACGCCTTCAGGGAAGGCGATGTGGACGGGCTGCGCGAGCTGCTCGCCGCCGACGTGTCGATGGCCGGCGACAGTGGCGGCAAGGCTCCGCAGTGGGCCAAGCCCGTCTTCGGCACCGAGAACGTGGCCCGGGTGCTCGCCGCGGTCGTACCGCCGCTCCTCCGGATCGGTTTCGCAGTGGAGCAGCACGACGTGAACGGCCAGCCGGGCGCGATCCTGCGCGACCGGGACGGCAAGGTCCTCAACGCCCTGGCGCTGGACATCGTCGACGGACGGATCCAGACGATCCGCTCGGTGATCAACCCCGACAAGCTCGGGCACGTGGGTCCGGTGGCGGACGCCTGGGCGGTCAAGCGCGAGGTCGTCGAGGCTCGCAAAGCGGGTGCGGACCCGGCGTAGGTTCCCCGAGTCCGCACCCTTCACTGCGCGTACGCGCTCAGCGGCTCACGAAGAGAGCCACTCGGTGGCGTTCAGGGCGAGGGCGGCGTTGGTCGCGCCGGTGTCGTTCCAGCCGTCGTAGAGCGTGTTGCCGGACTGGCCGGTGCCGTCGTCGATCGGGGAACTGTCGCCCCAGAACGCGATCTTGCCGCTGCCGTAGGTGCTGGTGGCGAAGAACGCGCCCGTGTTGCCGGAGTAACCGCTGCGGTAGAGCAGTCCCTTGACGTTCGAGTTGTCGCCGGGAGCGAGGGTGGCCGTCGTGCCGCTGGCGATCAGGCTCTTGGTGACCGTGCCGAAGGAGCCGTGCAGGATCGCGTCGGAGCTGTCGCTGATCGCGGCCGGGTAGCCGGAGCTGATGCTCAGCGAGTCGATGGAGAAGCCGAACGGGTCGTCGCTGTCGACGCTGTTGTTGGTCATCAGGTCGTTGAGGATCTCGACCGCGTCCTCGCCGTCGTTGTTGCGGTCGGCGCCGGTGTGATCGGAGATCATGAACAGGCCGCCGCCGTTCTTCACGAAGTTCATGATCGCCGTCTTCTCGGCGGTCGTGAACAGCGTGTTGGGCTCGGGCAGGACCAGCGTGTCGAAGTTCGACAGGTCGGTGGCCGAGGAGCCGCCGTAGGCGAGGCTGGAGCCCGAAGGCAGGGTGTCCAGCGAGTAGTCGCCGGTCTGCTGCAGAGCCACGCCCCAGGAGGAGAGGGCGCCCGTCCAGTCGGTCTCGGAGGAGGGCGAGGAGTCCTCGTCGGTGGGGTCGGGCTGGCTGGTGGAGACGATCCAGTCGGCGTTGCCGGCCGTCTCGGCGTGGGCGTTGTCGAACAGGACGCGGTGCGTGGTGGCCGCGGCGGCCGGGGTCGCGGTGGACGCCTGGACGGCGGCACCCGTGGTGAGCAGGCCGAGGACGGTGAGAGCGGTGGTGAGTCTGCGGGGGGACGTACCGAGGCCGAGCATCCGGTGAACCTCCATGAGTGGGGGGTGAGAGGCGGTGCGGGCGCCGAATCTTCGCGCGTAGAACAGCGGTTGGACAACCGCTGCTCGACACAAAGCTGGACGGTACACACAAGATCAGGACCGCCGGGAGAGCCTCCCGAGGGTTCACGTACATCTCTTACCGTTCCTAAAGACTGAGCGGGAGTGAGTCCTGTTGCCAGGACTCATGCTCAGCCGAACGCCCCGAACGGTGTTGGGCGTTCTGGTTGCCCGCGTTCGCTCCGCGGTCCGGCGGCACGGATCGTGTCCGTGGTCCGGGAACGGGAGGGCGGGGTCCCTCAC
>NZ_JOEY01000057.1 GCF_000718165.1 Streptomyces fulvoviolaceus
GCCTCGGCCGGCAAAATCCAGCCCCTCCGGCGTTTGAGGAGCGGGGTCTGGGGCGGAGCCCCGGAAGGATGGGACGGGTAGGGGCGGCGGGGGCGAGAACAGCCCGGGGTCCGCTCAGAACCCGCCGCCGAAGTCCCCGCCCCCGCCGAAGTCTCCGCCGCCTCCGAAGTCCCCGGAGTCGAAGTCGGCGCCCGACACATCGCCGCCCTCGTAGCCGCCCGTGCCGAAGTCTCCGTAACCGGAGCCGTAGTCGGACGCGTAGGCCGAGGTGGCCATCATGCTGCCGAGCATGGTGCCGATGAGGAGGCCCGGCAGGATGCCGCCGCCGAAGTAGCCGCCTGCCCAGGGGCCGTAGGCCGGGCCCGCGTCCCAGTAGGGGCGGCGGCCATGGTCGGTGTCCACCTCGCGCATCACCGGATCGCGGCCGTCCGCCAGGCGGGTCCCGTCCGCCGCGCAGACCGGAACCTCGCGCGGGGCGCCGCCCGGCGGGATCCAGGTGGCGTCGGCGACCGACGGACCGTGGCGCGGGTCGAAGAAGCAGGGCATCCGGCGCTCCGGCAGCGGCCGGTCCTCGCGTCGGGCGGCGAGCTGCGCGAGCGAGAAGCGGCCGTCCTCCAGGGCCTGGGTGACGGCGCGCACCTCCTCGGGCCGGCGGGCCGCCGCCATGAACGTCTTCGCCTGTTCGTACGAGTCCAGCGCCCGCTCGTAGTCCGCGCGCATCGCGTCGTCGGCCCCCGCCTCCCCGGGATGGAAGTCGAGACGGTCGAGCTCCTCGCCGAAGGCGGTGATGTCCTCGTCGACGACGACCCGCAGCTTCTCCAGGGCGGCCCGCTGCTCCTCCTCGTGCCGGCGCCGGTTCCGCCGTACGAGGGTGTACGCACCCGCACCACCGGCCACCAGCACGGCACCGACGGTGACCAGCGCGGCGGTCGAGACCCCGCCCCCGTCATCGTCGGAGGAGCTCCAGCCGGACGGGGCCGAGCCGCCCATGTTGGTGAGGGCGCTGTTCGTGAAGTCGCTCAGCTGGGCCCTGGTGTCCTCGCCCTTGTAGGTGGTGACCAGGTTCTGCACGGCGGCGCGTGACAGGACCGAGGAGTCGGCGCGGGCGTCGAAGTCGTCGCCGACGCGGACCGCGTACAGACCGGTGATCCCGGTGGCGGTGCGCAGCTTCGTGAAGAGGTCCTGCTTGGGATAGTCGGCGGGCAGCACGGCGAGGAAGAGCGGCTTGTCGGCGTTCTCGATCTGCTGCGCGAGGGTGTCGGCGTCCGCGGCGGACAGCTGCTCCGACGCGGCCGGGTCGACGTAGACGGGGCTCTCGCGGAGGGCCTCGCCGATCGCCGAGACGCTCGTCGCGGCGGAGGCGGGCGAGGGGCCCACCCACAGTACGGTCAGGGCCGCGAGCACCAGGGCCGCCAGCAGTCCTGGGAGGCTTCGGGTCCGTAGGACGGACTTCATACTTCGAAGTTACCCGAAGCCTCCCAAAACATCCTCAGTCGGTCGCCACCCGATATGCCGCCATCAGCTTCTCCACCGCCTCTCCGTACCGTCCGGTCAGCAGAAGATGGTCCGCGTCGGCGAAGGGCTTGGCGAACGCCGCCGTGATCTTCTTCTGCCCGGCCTGCTGGACGATCAGCCGCACCCGGGTGACGATCGCGCGGCCGGCCTCCTCCGCGCCCGCCCTCTCCGCCGCCCTGGCCGCTATGCCGAGCGCCTTCAGCGTCGCCGTCCCGCCCTCCGGCACCTTGGTCAGGGTCGTCAGCCCCCAGCCGTACGGGAACTGCGGGTCATACGACGCGTCGCCGACGTTGATCGGCAGCTGGGCCTCCGACTTCGGCCAGGTGACGGGGAGCTGACCGGTAAAGGCGCGCTTGCCGTACAGCACGTCCGCGACGCCGTCGCCTTCCGTTCCCGGCAGCCAGGAGGCGACCAGGGCGTCGATGTCGCCGAGCCGGTCGCCGATCAGCTGGGGACGCCCGGAGACGATCAGCACCGCGCACTTCATGGCCGCGCACACCTTGTCGACGGCTGCCTGGTCGGCGGCGGACAGCTCCAGGTCATGGCCGTTGCCGACGTCTCCGAGGCCCTCGGCGTACGGGGTCTCGCCGACGACGACCACACCGACGTCGTGACCGCTCAAAGGCGCCGAGGCGTCCTTGGAGTAGGTGACGTCTCCCCCGGCTTTCCGCATCCCCTCCAGGACGGTCGTCCCGGGTGTGATGTCGCCGGACGCGCCCTGCCAGGTGACGGTCCAGCCGCCGCTCTGGTTGCCGATGTCGTCGGCGTTGGAGCCGGCGACGTACACCTTCTGCGACTTCTTCAGCGGCAGCACGCCCTGCGCGTTCTTCAGCAGCACCTGCGACTCGGCGGCCGCCTTGCGCGCGACGGCCCGGTGTTCGGCGGAACCGATCTCCGAGGCGCCGCTCGTGTCGGCGTACGGCTTCTCGAAGAGCCCCAGCCGGAACTTCTGCGTGAGGATGCGTGACACGGCGTCGTCGACGCGCTCCTCGCTGATGCGCCCGGCTTCCGCCTCCGCGACGAGGGTGGAGTGGAAGTCCTTGTAGGCGTACGGGACCATGATCATGTCGAGGCCCGCGTTGATGGACGTACGGACGTCGGAGGCGCGGTCGCCGGGGATCTGGTCGATGCCGTCCCAGTCGCTGATCACGAAGCCGTCGAAGTCCATACGGCCCTTCAGCACGCCGTTGATCATGTCGGCACGGGTGTGCATCTTGACCGGCCCCTGGCCGTCGCCGAGGAGGTCGAGCGAGGAGTACGACGGCATGACCGTGCCGACTCCGCGGTTCACGGCCGTCTCGTACGGCGCGAGGTGCACGGCCTCCAGCTGCTGCCGGGTGACCTTGGTGACGCCCTGGTCGATCGTGTACGTGCCGGTGGTGGAGGATCCGTACTCGGTGCCGCCGTCGCCGACGAAGTGCTTGGCGGTGGCGAGGACCTTGTCGTCGTCCTTCAAGTCCCTTCCGTCACGGGCGCCTTGGAGGCCCTGGATGACCGTCTCCATGGACTCGACGAGCGCCGGGTCCTCGCCGAAGGACTCGTAGGCACGGCCCCAGCGTTCGTCGCGGCTGACGCAGAGGCAGGGGGCGAAGTCCCACGGAATGCCGGTGGCGCGGACCTCGGCGGCGGTCACGGCCCCTGTCTTCTGGGCGAGTTGGGGATCTCTCGATGCCCCGAGCCCGATGTTGTGCGGCATGACCGTGGCGCCGACCAGGTTGTTGTGGCCGTGCACCGCGTCGACGCCGTAGATCAGCGGGATCTGGAACCGGGTTGCCTGCGCCCGGAGTTGGAAGGAGTCGATCATCTTCGCCCAGGCCTCGGGGGTGTTGGGCGTCGGGGTGGAGCCGCCGCCGGAGAGGAGCGAGCCGAGGTCGTACGCGGCGATGTCGCCCCCGTTCCCGACGGCTCCGCGCTCGGCCTGGGTCATCTGGCCGGCCTTCTCCGCGAGGGACATCCGGGAGAGGAGGTCGGCGACGCGCTGCTGCACGGGCAACTTGCTGTTCAGATACGGCAGTCCGTGCGCGTCGACGACGACCTGAGGTGTCTCGTCCGGGGGCTTCGCTCCGGTGACGGTGAGCTTGAGCGGGATGGTCTCGGCGGACTCGGCGGTCTTGTCCTTGAGGGTGGGGACGTCGACGGTTCGGGAGGCGCCGGAGGCGGTACCCGCGGGGAAGGTGATGGTCCCCGTGACGGGGGTGTAGTCCTTGCCCGGGGTGGCGGTGCCGGTCGCGGTCGTCTCGTAGGCGACGGTCACGGGTTCGTCGATGGGGGCGGAGCCGATGGTGCCGAGGGAGAGCTTCACGGACGCCGTCCTGCCCTCGTCCGTGGGATGGACGGCGGAGTCGGTGGTGACGGAGGCCCGCAGTGACTGGTCGGCCTTTCCGTACAACTCGACGCCGTCCATGGCGAATTGGCCCTTGATGCCCACGGGGAGGGTGACGGCGTACCCCCACGCCTCGGTCAGCCCGAGGACGTGATCAATGCCCCCGACGGGCTGGTAGTCCGTGCGGTACGCGAAGTCGCCGAAGGGGATCTCGATCTGCTTCCAGCCGGTGAAGTCGTCGGTGAAGGAGGTCGTCCACAGCTCGGAGGCCTCTCCGTCGGCCCCGCCGTCCTTGATCTCGAAGGCGACCTTTTTGCCGTTGTTCTGACCCTCCCACCAGAAGCGGACGCCCTTGTGGGCGGACCAGTCGTGGGCGGGCTCGGCGAAAGCGAAGTCATGGGTGAAGCCGCCGTAGCCGCTGATGTCGTAGGTGCCGGTGAGGACTTGATCGCCCTCGGGGGCGTCCGGCCTTGGGCCGAGCTGGAGGGTGGGCGGGTCGTCGGTGTCGCTGCCCCAGGTGAAGATGCCCTCGGCGGGCGGGGAGGCGAAGGGGACTTCACCTTCGAAGCGATCGATGGGTACCGGGGCGGGATCGTCGGCCGCTTGCGCGGACACCATCGGGATCAGGGCCGCTAACAGTGTGGCGGAGGCGAGCAGGGCGGTTCTTCGCATGGAGCTTCCCCCTTGGCTCTCGTAGTCCACTCATGACGTACCTCACGGCGCGAGTGAACTGGTGGCCCAGAGAGCCGTCAAGGCATCACGTCAGCCATTCCGGCACCTCGGAACCAGCCCCAACTCGCGCCTCCACCAGGCACGTTGTACGACCGCAATGGGACCGGTGCACAACGGTGGTCGTACCTCCCCGCGACGAGTGATGGGGTCGATACGCGGCGGACGACTGTCGGAGGGGGCGGGCATGAGACGTGCGGGGGTCGCGGTGGCGGGTGCCGTGGGTGGAGTGTTGTTGCTCAGTGGGTGCGGTGCGGAGTTGCTGCCCTTGGCCGCGGTGCGACTGGACGCCTCGGGGGCACCTCAGGCTGTGCTGCGGCCGTGCGGTGACGACCTCATCCACGGGCTGTCGCTCACCGGCGCCCCGGCCGAGGAGGACTCCGACCGGAACCTGTCCGGCTGGAAGGTGCCCGGCGAACGGCACGGATCCGACGCCGAGTTCCCTCTGTTCGAGCCTCCGGCCGCATGGCGCGCACAGGCGGTGGGGCAACAGCGCGTGATACCGACGTACTCGTACCGACTCGCCTTCGGAAAGGGCGAATCCGACTACGAGTACACGGGCCTCGTCACCTTCCGCGCAGCCGACCTCGCCGCCCTCGAACCCGGTCACGTCTGGGCCGACGGCCGGGCGATGAGCCTCGGCGAGTTCGAGGAGCTCGCCGAGGACTCCTGCTGAAGCGGCGTTACTCGGCGGGCTGCACGCCGGCGCGCAGCAGGCCGTAGATGTAAGCGTCCTCCAGTGCCTGCCAGGACGCGGCGATCACGTTCTCCGCAACCCCCACCGTCGACCACTCCCCCGCCCCGTCGGACGTGGAGATCAGGACCCGCGTCGTGGACTGGGTGCCGTGGACGCCCTCCAGGATGCGGACCTTGTAGTCGACGAGGTCGAGCTTGGCGAGCTGGGGGTAGATCTTTTCCAGGGCCACGCGCAGGGAGCGGTCCAGCGCGTTGACCGGGCCGTTGCCCTCCGCCGTGGCGACGATGCGCTCGCCCTTGGCGAAGAGCTTGACCGTGGCCTCGTTGGCGTGGCTGCCGTCGGGGCGGTCCTCGACGATCGCGCGCCAGGACTCGACCTCGAAGTACTTCAGAGGCTTGCCCTCGACCTCGGCGCGGAGCAGCAGCTCGAAGGAGGCGTCCGCGGCCTCGTAGGTGTAGCCCCTGAGCTCGCGCTCCTTCACCCGCTCGACCACCCGGCCGACCAGCTCGCGGTCGCCGCCCAGGTCGATGCCGAGTTCCTTGCCCTTGAGCTCGATCGAGGCGCGGCCCGCCATGTCGGAGACCAGCATCCGCATGGTGTTGCCGACCAGCTCGGGGTCGATGTGCTGGTACAGGTCCGGGTCGACCTTGATGGCGGAGGCGTGCAGGCCGGCCTTGTGCGCGAAGGCGGACACTCCTACGTACGGCTGGTGCGTCGACGGGGTCAGGTTCACCACCTCCGCGATCGCGTGCGAGATGCGCGTCATCTCGCGCAGCTTGCCCTCGGGGAGGACCTTCTTGCCGTACTTGAGTTCCAGGGCCGCGACCACCGGGAACAGGTTGGCGTTGCCGACCCGCTCGCCGTAGCCGTTGGCCGTGCACTGGACGTGGGTCGCGCCCGCGTCCACCGCGGCGAGCGTGTTGGCGACCGCGCAGCCCGTGTCGTCCTGGGTGTGGATGCCGAGCCGGGCGCCCGTGTCCGCGAGGACCGTCGAGACGACCGCCTGGATCTGCGCCGGGAGCATCCCGCCGTTGGTGTCGCAGAGGATCACGACGGACGCGCCGGCCTCCGACGCCGTACGGACGACCGCTTTCGCGTACTCCGGGTTCGCGCGGTAGCCGTCGAAGAAGTGCTCGCAGTCGACGAAGACGCGGCGGCCCTGCGCCGTCAGGAACGACACCGTGTCGCGGACCATCTCCAGGTTCTCGTCCAGCGTGGTGCGCAGCGCGAGCTCGACATGCCGGTCGTGGGACTTCGCGACGAGGGTGATCACTTCCGCACCCGAGTCCAGCAGCGCCTTGACCTGCGGGTCCTCCGCCGCCTTCGCTCCCGCGCGGCGGGTCGCGCCGAAGGCGACCAGCTGGGCGTGCTTGAAGTCGATCTCCTGCTGCGCGCGGGCGAAGAACTCCGTGTCGCGCGGGTTGGCGCCGGGCCAGCCGCCCTCGATGAAGCCCACGCCGAAGTCGTCCAGGTGCCGTGCGATGGCCAGCTTGTCCGCGACGGTGAGGTTGATGCCCTCGCGCTGGGCGCCGTCGCGCAGGGTGGTGTCGAAGACGTGGAACTGATCGTCGAGCTCGCTGGTTGCGGTCATGGTCTCAAGGCTCCTGAGGATTGGATCTCGGTCTGTACCGGAATGACCGGCTCCACCGTCCCCACATGGTCCCTCGCGCTCTCGCCTCCGGCTGCGGGTGGGCCAGAAAAGCGAAAAACCTCTCGCGGGTGCGAGAGGTCTGCGCGCGGGTCGAGGACGACGGTGTCCGCCCGTACCTGGTCGTACGTGGCGGTCACTGCGGACCGGCGCGCCTGCTGCCAATAATCATGGCGAACGAGAGCACGGGGGCAGTCTGGCACAACCCCCGCGCCTCGCTCACGGCTGTCTCAGGATGCGGTCGGTCACTTCAGGTGGCGTACGTAGACGTCAGTGGTGGTGTCGGTGTCGCCAGGCACCAGGTCGGTGGCCCAGCTGCTGAAGGCGACCGTGCGGCCGTGCCGGTCGATCACCGGGAAGTCCGCGTAGTCGGCGCTCGGACCTCCCTGCGCCGCGGCGCTGACGAGCACCGTGCGTCCGGTGCGCAGATCGCGTACGTACACCTGCCGCGCTTCGTCCGAGGCCGGGGCGGCCGAGCCGAACGCGAGGTACCTGCTGTCGGCGCTGAGCTGGGGATAGGCGGTGTAGGCGGCCGGGTCGGCCCCGTCGATCCGGCTCACCGACCCCGTCTTCAGGTCGCGGACGAAGACGTTGTGGCTGTCGTTGGTGTCATCCGGTGTCAGCTGCGAGTCCAGCGAGTTGAACACCGCGTACCGGCCGTCCGCGCTGACCTGCGGGAACTCGGTCTGGCCGTCGGACACCCTGCCGTCCGGCGCCTTGTCGACCTGGAACAGTTCGCCGCTCGGCACGTCACGGACGTAGGCGTCGCTCCAGTCTCCCGAAGTGGGGTACGGGACGAAGAACTGGTAGCCGACCCGGCTGCCGTCCGCGCTGATGGACGGTTTGATGGCGGCGGACTTCCAGGCGCCCTCGCCCGGCACCTGGCTGATGCGGACCCGCTCGCCGGTGACGCGGTCGACGCGGTAGACCCGGCTCGAGCTGTCGCCCGGCGTCCCCTCGCTGCTCGTGCGCAGGGCGACGAAGGCGACGTAGCGGCCGTCGGCGCTGAGGGCGGGGCTGGAGGCGGCCGTGTAGCCGGGGCCAATGGCGTCGTCGATGGGCTGGACGGCGCCGGTCTTCAGGTCCTTGATCCAGATGTGATTGTCGGTGGTGTTGTAGGTGGGGTTGATCGTGTACGCGAGATAGCGGCCGTTCGCGCTCAGTGAGACGTCCACGACGTTGCCGTCCCCTGCCGTGCTCGCCAGGCGGGTGGTGCCGGTCTTCAGGTCGCGGACGAAGGCGTCGGCGGTGCCGTCGGTGTCGCCCGCGACAAGGTTGTCGGCACCGGAGCGGAAGGCTACGTAGCGGCCGTTCGCGCTGATGCTCTGCCCGCCGGAGCCGCCGTTGCCGTCCGTGCCGTCCGGGGCCACGCTCACCTTCTCGGTGTACGGGGCCCTGGGCGCGGCGGTCGCCGTGGGCGCGGTGAGCGCCGCCGCGGCGAGAGCCGCGAGGGCGACGGCGACCAGGTGCTTTGTGCTGTGCATGGCTGTTCCCCCGTGATTGGTCGTTGTCATTGCACTTGCTTGGTCGGTTTCATCGCATTTGCTTGGTCGGTTTCATTGCGCTGTCCGCAGGAACACGTCCGACACCCCGTTGGTGTCGCCCTCCACCAGATCGGGTGACGCCGACTCGAACGCGACGACCGTGCCGTCGGCGTTGACGGAGGGGTGCCGGGCCGGGAGGTCGTTGCGGCCGCCCCAGCGGTCGACGCTGATCAACTGGCGTTCTCCGGTGCCGAGTTCGAGCAGGTACACGGCTCCACGGGAGACGTACGCGACATGCGTCCCGCTCCCGGAGAGCGAGGGCTGCGTGCCCCTGACCCGGGTCGTGGTCCCGGCGTCGAGGTCACGGACGTAGACGTCACGGCCCTGCTGGAAGGCGACCTTGCGCCCGTCCGCGCTGATCGACGGGTCAGAGGAGTCGCCGCTGACCTTCTCCAGGGTGCCGGTGTCCAGGTCGCGGACGTAGACATCGCCGCCCTGCTCGAAGGCGATGTACCGGCCGTCGTAGTTGATGGACGGGTTGCCCGCCGCCTCGCCCAGGGGATCGCTGACCACGTCGGTCGTACCGCCGTTGAACTTGAAGCGGTAGACGCGGGGTTGGGGTGACGGGTCGGTGTCGGTGGCGGGCAGCGTGGCGGCGTAGGTGATCCACGAGCAGGTGGGATCCACCTGGGGCTGTCCCATCCAGGTGAAGCGGACGCCCTGGTAGGAGCCCAGGCCGGTCAGCTTGCCGACCGAGCGGTTGCGGATGTGGACCTCCGGGCCGCCGTCGGCGTCGGAAGGGGCCACGTAGCCGACCATGCGTCCGCTGTAGCAGGGCGTGCCCTCGTGCGCGGGGCCCTGGGAAGTGGAGTTGACCTGGGAGATGCCGGCGCCCGCGTCGACGAACACGTTCGTGTCCTGAGGGTCGTCCGTCCCCTGCGAGGTGAAGGCGACGACCCTGCCCTCCCCCATGACCGGGCCGTAGGACGCCCCGGGGCGCTGCTGCCCGTCCGACGTCATGCTGATCCGTTCGGTGACGGACGGCATCGGGGCCGGGCGTGTCCCGAGTGCGCCCGAGAAGACGAACACGTCCGGCTCCCGGTTGGTGTCGCCCGGCACCAGGTGGGACGCCTCCGAAAGGAACGCCACCGCACGCCCCTTGACGGCCAGCGCGTCCGTTCCCGTCCGGGCGTCCGCCGGGAGGGCGGCCCCGCGCGACCCCGTCCGCAGGTCACGCACCCGCACGCCGTCCTCGCCGGCGACGACGGCGTACCGGCCGTCCGCCGTGGCCGAGAAGGCACGCCCCTCGGACACGCGCCGTGAGTCGCCGGTGCGGAGGTCGTGGACGTACACGTAGCCCTCGGCGTTGAGGAGGACGCGGCGGCCGTCGTCGGTGATGCGGACCAGCTCACCCTGGCCGAGGCCCGCGTCGACCTGGGTCCGCTCGGCCGTCGCCCGGTCCTTGACGAAGACGTCGTTCGGGTCGTCGTCGCCGGGCCCCGGGACCTGGTAGGCGACCCGCTCGCCGTCGCCGCTCACCGAGGCCCCGCGCTTCGAGCCCTCCTCGGCGGGTGAGATCAGTTCGTCGGTGCCGGTGGCCAGGTCGCGGACGTACAGGAGCCGCGTGCCCTGCGGGCCGTTGCGGTTGCCGATGGTGTAGGCGACGTGCGTGCCGTCCGGGCTGATCGACTGCACGCCGCCCAACTCGTCGGAACCGGGCGGGTTCTCGGGCCACAGCCGCTCCGCCTGGCCCGTGGTCCGGTCGTACACGTACGGGGCGGCGAACCGGGTGCCCGCAGAGAACCCGACGATCCGCCCGTCCCCGCTCACCGTCGGCGAGCCGTACGTGTAGCCGGGACCGAGGTCGATCGCGGTGAGCCCGCCGGTGCTCAGGTCCTTCACGCGCAGACACATGAACTGCGCGCAGCCCAGGCTCGCCGCCCTCGACGTGAACGCGACGGTCCGGCCGTCGGCGCTGAGCGCGGCCTCGTAGGACGGCCCGTCGGCCTGGGTGCCGTCGGCGGCGGTGCTGACCCGATCGACGCTCGGTGTGTGCGGTGCGTGCGGTGCCGCGGTGGCACTCGGAACGGCGGCTCCGGCGAGCGCGAGCAACAGCACCGCACCTAAGCAGCCTCTGGACACATGTACGGCTCTGGACATGTTCCCCCCTGTGGTCCCCGTTGACGCTTCACCCCCGGCCCCGCGCCGAGGGCCCTCTTCGAGGCAAACGCACCAACCGCCACAGGGTCAATCGGCCTTATTGCGTACAACCGGGACGGAAGGTCACGCGTCCGCGAGAAGGCCCTCGTCCAGGAACTCCCGTACATGGCCGAGAACTTGCGCTCGGTCGGCCCCTCGCAGGCCGACCGCCACGTCGATGGAGAAGCCGTCCATCAGCGACCGCAACCGGGTCGCGAAACGGTCGGGGTCGACCGGCCTGAACTCCCCCCGGGACACCCCCTCCGCGATCAGCGCCACCAGGTCGCGGTGCCAGGCGCCCTCGATCGCGGCCTGCCGGTCGCGGGCGTCCTCATCCGCGTTCTGCGAGCGGTTCCAGACCTCCAGCCAGAGGGTCCAGTGGGGGTCGCGGTGGCCGTCGGGGACGTACAGGTCGACGTACGCGTCGAGCCGCTCACGGGCCGTCCCCGTGCGGCCCAGCAGCCGGCTCCGCTCCACGCCCAGCCGGCCCTCGCTCCACTCCAGGGTCTGCAGCAGCAGCTCGTCCTTGGAGTGGAAGTAGTAGAGGAGGTGGCCGCTGCTCATGCCGACCTCGCGGCCGAGCGCCGCCATGGTGAGCTTCTCCAGACCGCGCTCGGCGATCATCTCCATGGCGGCGGCGAGGACGTCCTCGCGGGGCGGGGCCTGCCTGCGCCCACCGGCCATCTGCTGCTCCCCTGACTCTTCTAGATCTTCGGCTGCTGTTGCGTGATGCAGTGGATGCCACCACCACCGGCAAAGATCGTACGGGCGTCCACCAGCGTCACCGTCCGCTCGGGGAACAGCCGGCGGAAGATGCCCGCCGCGATCTCGTCGCCCGGGTCGTCGAAGGCGCAGAGCACCACACCGCCGTTGCAGAGGTAGTGGTTGATGTAGGAGTAGTCGACCCAGTCGCCGTCCTCGTCCTTGAGGACCGTCGGGGCGGGGATCTCGACGACCTCCAGACGGCGGCCCTTCGCGTCGGTCTGGGCGCGGAGGAGTGCGATGTACTCCTGGGAGCGGGCGTGGTCCGGGTGGGCCGGGTCGCGCTGACTGTGGACCAGTACGGTGCCGGGCCTGGCGAAGGCCGCGACGATGTCGACGTGGCCCTGGGTGCCGTAGACGCCGTAGTCGCCGGTGAGGCCGTGCGGGAGCCAGATGGCCTTGGTGGTGCCGAGCTTGGCGTGGATCTCCGCCTCGACCTGCTCGCGCGTCCAGCCGGGGTTGCGCCCGGCGCCGAGTTGGACCGTTTCGGTGAGCAGGACCGTGCCCTCGCCGTCGACGTGGATCGCACCGCCCTCGTTGACAAGGGCGCTGCTCAGCGCCGGCACCCCGGCGAGGTCCGCGACATGGCGGGCGATCTTGGAGTCATGCTCCCAGCGGGCCCAGTCCTGAGCGCCCCACCCATTGAACTCCCAGTCCACGGCGGCCAGTTCATGACCATCGGTGACGAACGTGGGGCCGATGTCCCGCATCCACGCGTCGTCCAGCTCGCACTCGACCAGGTCGACGTCCGGGCCGAGCAGCTCGCGCGCCGGCTCGCCCTGACCCGGCCCGTGCACCATCGTCACCGGTTCGAAGCGGCGTACGGCGCGGGCCACGGACGCCCAGGCGGCGCGAGCCTCTGCCAACTCCTCGTCATTGGTGAAGGTCGGGTTGGGTCCGGGCCAGGCCATCCAGGTGCGCTCGTGCGGGGCCCACTCGGGGGGCATACGGAAGCTCATGAGAAGTCCCAAGTCCTAGAGGAAGTACAGACGGTTGAGGGAGACGGACTCGGCCGGCTCGGAGTGGAGCGGTTCGCCGTCGAGGGTGACGAGGCCGGTGCGCTGGTCGACATCCACCGCTCCCGTACGGGAGTTGAGGCGCAGGTCGGCCGGTCCGATGCCCCGGGTGCCGCGCACGGCGACCCTGCGGCGACGCGTCGGCATCGAGTCGTTGCCCTGGTCGAGGGCGGCCTGGGCAACGAAGGCTACGGAGATGTCGGCGGGCGTCGTACCGTGCGCGCCGAACTGCGGGCCCAGGACCAGAGGTTCACATGTGTCGGTCGCCGCGTTGGGGTCGCCGACCACGCCGTACGCCGGGAAGCCGGACTTCAGCACCAGCTGCGGCTTCGCGCCGAAGTACTCCGGCCGCCACAGCACGAGGTCGGCGAGCTTGCCGACCTCGACGGACCCGACCTCGTGCGAAAGGCCGTGTGCGATGGCCGGGTTGATGGTCAGCTTGGCCATGTAGCGCAGGACGCGCTCGTTGTCGTGGTCCTCGTCCGGGGCGCCGAACTCGGCCTTCATCTTCCCGGCCATCGCGAAGGTACGGCGGACCGTCTCACCCGCGCGTCCCATGCCCTGCGCGTCCGACGAGGTGATGCCGATCGCGCCCAGGTCGTGCAGCACGTCCTCGGCACCCATGGTCCCGGCGCGGATGCGGTCACGGGCCATGGCGGCGTCGCCGGGCAGGTCGGTCTTCAGGTCATGGACGGAGATGATCATGCCGTAGTGCTCGGCGACGGCGTCCCGGCCGAAGGGCAGGGTGGGGTTGGTGGAGGAGCCGATGACGTTCGGAACGCCCGCCATCTTCAGGACGTTCGGGACGTGACCGCCGCCGCACCCCTCGATGTGGAAGGCGTGGATGGTGCGCCCCTCCAGCGCCCTCAACGTGTCCTCGACCGACAGGCACTCGTTCAACCCGTCGCTGTGCAGGGCGACTTGGACGTCGTACTCCTCGGCGACCCGCAGTGCCGTGTCCAACGCCCGCGTGTGGGCGCCCATGTCCTCGTGCACCTTGAAGCCGGACGCGCCACCCTCGGCGAGGGCCTCGATCAGAGGTGCGTCCGAGGAGGACGAACCCCGCCCCAGGAACCCGATGTTGACCGGCCACGCGTCGAACGCGTTGAACGCGTGCCGCAGCGCCCAGGGCGAGTTGACCCCCACGCCCCACACCGGCCCGAACTCCTGCCCGATGATCGTGGTCACCCCGGACGCCAGCGAGGCCTCCATGATGCGCGGCGACAGCAGGTGGACGTGGGTGTCGACGGCCCCGGCGGTGGCGATCAGCCCCTCACCGGACACGATCGACGTACCCGTACCGACGACGACGTCGACCCCTTCGAGGGTGTCGGGGTTCCCGGCCCGCCCGATCGAGCAGATCCGGCCTTCCCGGATCCCGATGGACACCTTCCGGATCCCCTGCACGGCGTCGATCACAACGACGTTGCTGATCACGACGTCACAGGTCTCGCGGACGGCCGCGGCCTTGAGGTGCAGCCCGTCGCGGGCGGTCTTGCCGAAGCCGGCGAGGAACTCGTCGCCGTACCGCTGGGAGTCGGACTCGACACGGATCGTCAGGCCGGAGTCGCCGAGGCGGATGCGGTCACCGGCCCGCGCCCCGTGCGTGGCGGCGTACTCGTACGGATTCACAGCTCGGCTCCCCGGTGTCGGTCGGCTCCCAGATAGCCGCAGGCTGCGGCCCTGCGCAGGGCCTCCTCCTTCGCCCCCGGCGCGTCCAGCGCCCCGTCGACGAGCCCCGCGAACCCGATCGCGATCCGCGCGCCCCCGATCGGCAGCAGCCCGACCTCGACGCTCTCGCCGGGTCCGAAACGGACGGAGGACCCGGCCGGGACGGCCAGCCGCATGCCGTAGGCCGCCGCCCGTACGAAGTCGAGCCGCGGGTTGGCCTCGAAGAAGTGGAAGTGGGAGGTGACGGAGACGGGGACGGTCGCGGTGTTGGTGACCGTCAGCCGTACGACCGCCTCGGGCTCGGCATGGTCGGGGCCCGGCAGCAGCGCACCCGGAGCCTGATCCGCGAGCCCGCCCCCTCCGATCGGGTCGGAGACCACCGCCAGCCGCGAGCCGTCGTCGAAGACCGCCTCGACGTGCACCTCGGTGACGACGTCCGCGACGCCGGGGAGGACGTCGTCGGGGCCTAGGACCGACCGGGCCCGCTCGATCGCCTCGGCGAGCCGCGCCCCGTCGCGGGCGGCCTCGCAGACGGTGTCCGCGATGAGCGCGGTGGCCTCCGGGACGTTCAGCCGCAGACCGCGGGCCTTTCGCGCCCGGGCCAGTTCGGCGGCCCCGAAGAGCAACAGCCGGTCACGTTCCGTGGGGGTCAGTCTCACGACGCGGCACCTCCTTGCCTTCCCTGCTTTAGAGCATCACTCTAAACGAGAAACCGGCGCATCCAAAAGGTTGACGGCAGGCCATCGGACACATCACATTGAACGTCGCTCTAACCGAGGGAGACCAGCCCATGCCGATGGAACAGCGCGGAGTCGACACCATCCCCGACGAGGAACGCACCAGCGGGCCCCGCGACCTCGTCTCGATCCTGCTCGGCTCCAACCTCTGCCTGGGCGTGATCGTCTTCGGCTGGCTGCCGCCGTCCTTCGGCCTGGACTGGTGGGCGTCGGTGAGCTCGATCGTCGCGGGCACTGTGGTGGGCACGGCGTTCACGGCCCCGCTGGCGCTGATCTCCCTGCGCACGGCGACGAACCTGTCCACGTCCTCCGGCGCCCAGTTCGGGGTGCGCGGGCGGCTCGTCGGCTCGGTTGTCGGCCTGCTCCTGGCCCTCGGCTACACCGCGCTGACCGTCTGGATCGGCGGCGACGTGATGGTGGGCGCCCTCGGGCGGCTCTTCGGCCTGCCGACGGGTGGTCTGTCGTACGGCGTCGTGTACGCGCTGCTCGCGGCGGCGACGGTGGCCGGCGCGGTGTACGGCTACCGGGTGCTGCTCGCCCTGTCCCGCGTCCTCGCGATCGGCATGACGGTCCTGCTGGTCCTCGGTGTGATCGCGTACGCCCCGCACTTCACGACGTCCGCGCTGGCGGAGACGGGCGGTTACCTGCTCGGCGGCTTCTGGCCGACCTGGTTCCTGGCCACGGTGGCGGCGGGTCTGTCGGGCCCCATCGCCTTCATCACGCTCCTCGGCGACTACACCCGCTACATCTCACCGGTCCGCCACTCCTCCCGTACCGTCCTGCGCGCGACCTGGCTCGGCCTGATCCTCGGCCTGCTGGTCCCGCAGCTCTTCGGCACCTTCACGGCGTACGCGGCCGGCGCGGCCCTCGACTACGCCGGGCCGCTGGTGACCGCCTCCCCCGCCTGGTACCTGGTCCCGCTCCTGCTCGCCGCCTCCGCGGGCTCGGTCGGCAACGCCGGTCTGATGCTCTACTCCATGGGCCTCGACCTGGACGCGATCCTGCCGCGCGCCTCCCGCGCCCAGGCGACCTGCGCGGTCGCCGTCGTCGCCACGGTCTGCGTCTTCGTCGGCCACTACGCCTCCAGCGCACAGGACGCGATGACGTCGTTCGTCCTGCTGCTGACGGCGATCGGCACGCCGTGGGCGGTCATCACCCTCATCGGCTTCGTGCGGTGCCGTGGGGTGTACGACCCCGACGCCCTCCAGGTGTTCAACCGCCGTGCGCGGGGCGGGATCTACTGGTACCGCGCGGGCTGGAACGTCCCCGCGGCGGTGTCCTGGGCGCTGGGGGCGGCCACAGGTGTCCTGGCGGTGTCGCTGCCGTCGTACGAGGGCCCGCTGCTCGGGCTGACCGGCGGGGTGGACTGCAGTTTTCTGCTGTCGGGGCTGGTGGGAGGGGTGGCTTACGTGCTGACGGCCCCGGGCCCCGTTGCGGTGGAGTCCGAGGCCGACTTGCCGGCGGCGGTCAGGTGACTTCGGTCCGTCCGGCGCGTGATGTTTTCGCCCCCGCCGCCCCTACCCGTCCCGTACTTGGGGGCTCCGCCCCCAAACCCCCGCTCCTCAAACGCCGGAGGGGCTGGATTTTGCCGGACGGGCTGGATTTGGCGGAGCGGCTGAACTTGCCGGAGGAGCTGGATTTTCCCGAGCTTTCCCAGCGCCGGGCAGGCAATTTCAGCCCGTCCGGCGTTTGAGGACGAGGCCCCTTCAGGGCCGAAGCGGGGGTCTGGGGGCGGCAGCCCCCAGAAACGCCCCGCAGCGGCTCCGGGTGCCTCATCCCAGGCTGTGCATCCAGCCGTGCGTGTCCGAGGCCGTCCCCCGCTGGACGTCCAGCAGTGCCTCGCGCAGCTTGAGGGTGACCGCACCAGGCTCGCCGCCCGCCTGCTGCCACTCGCCGCTCGCGCGCTTCACCGTGCCGACCGGCGTGATGACAGCCGCCGTACCGCAGGCGAAGACCTCCGTCAGCGTGCCGTTCTCCGCGTCGCGCTGCCACTGGTCGACGGAGACACGACCTTCCTCGGACTCGTAGCCGAGGTCGCGGGCAACGGTGAGCAGGGAGTCACGGGTGACGCCCTCCAGGATCGAACCCGTCAGAGAAGGCGTGACGATCTTGTCGCCGTACACGAAGTACAGGTTCATGCCGCCGAGTTCCTCGACCCACTTGTGCTCGACCGCGTCGAGGTAGCAGACCTGGTCGCAGCCCTTGGCGGCGGCCTCGGCCTGGGCCAGCAGGGAGGCGGCGTAGTTGCCGCCGGTCTTGGCGTCGCCCATGCCGCCCGGGACGGCGCGGACGCGGTCCTCGGAGAGCCAGATGGAGACGGGCTTGACGCCGCCGGGGAAGTACGCGCCGGCCGGGGAGGCGATGACCATGAAGAGGTACTCGTTGGCGGGCTTCACGCCCAGGCCGACCTCGGTCGCGATCATGAACGGGCGGAGGTAGAGGGACTCCTCGCCGCCGTGCGCCGGCACCCACGCCCGGTCCTGCTTCACCAGCACGTCGCACGCCTCGATGAAGGTCTCGACCGGCAGCTCCGGCATGCCGAGGCGGCGGGCCGAGGACTGGAAGCGCTTGGCGTTGCGGTCCGGGCGGAAGGTGGCGACGGTTCCGTCGGGCTGGCGGTAGGCCTTGAGGCCCTCGAAGATCTCCTGCGCGTAGTGCAGGACCATCGTCGCGGGGTCGAGGGAGATCGGGGCGTACGGCACGAGCTGGCCGTCGTGCCAGCCACGGCCCTCGGTCCACCGGATGGTCACCATGTGATCGGTGAAGTGGCGGCCGAACCCGGGGTTGGCCAGGATCGCCTCGCGCTCCGCGTCGGAGAGTGGCGAGGCCGAGGGCTTGAGCTCGATCGTGGGCGTCGTCATGAGTGGTGTCCTTCACCGGTTGTAGTGACGGGCCGCGCTCACGCCCGTACTGCCAGTGGCCAGTGTCAGGACGTCCGAGCATTCCCTCATTCCGCGGCTCCGCGTTCGATTATCGCGCGCGGGGAGCCAGGGACGAAAACGGCGTGAATGCGGCCCAGGGGATGATGGTGGCACCCGGCGGGGGACATGCGGAAGCCGCCGGGTGCGGATGCGACCCGACGGCTTCGTGCAAAGCAAGCGCGGCGGGTCAGCCGGCTACTCGTACGGAGAGCGCGTCACCGATCTCGGAGGTGGACCGGGCGGGCTTGCCGGAGCGCTCCGCGAGGTCGGCGGAGACGGCGTCCTCGATGCGGGCGGCCTCGGACTCGTAGCCGAGGTGGCGCAGCAGGAGGGCGACGGACAGGACCGTGGCGGTGGGGTCGGCCTTGCCCTGGCCCGCGATGTCCGGGGCCGAGCCGTGCACGGGCTCGAACATCGAGGGGAACTCACCGGACGGGTTGATGTTCCCGCTCGCGGCGACGCCGATGCCGCCGGAGACGGCCGCGGCGAGGTCGGTGATGATGTCGCCGAAGAGGTTGTCGGTGACGATCACGTCGAAGCGGGCCGGGTCGGTGACGAGGTAGATCGTCGCCGCGTCGACGTGGATGTAGTCGGTGGTGACGTCCGGGAACTCCTCGGCCACCTTGTTGAAGACGTTGGTCCACAGGTGGCCCGCGAAGGACAGCACGTTGTTCTTGTGGACCAGCGTGAGCTTCTTGCGCGGGCGGGCCTGGGCGCGGGCGAAGGCGTCGCGGACCACGCGCTCGACACCGAAGGCCGTGTTCACGGAGACCTCGGTGGCGACCTCGTGCGGGGTGCCCTTGCGGATGGTGCCGCCATTGCCGGTGTACGGGCCCTCGGTGCCCTCACGGACCACGACGAAGTCGATGGCGGGCTCACCCTTGAGGGGAGTCTCGACACCCGGCAGCAGCTTGCTCGGCCGCAGGTTGACGTGGTGGTCGAAGAGGAAGCGGAGCTTCAGCAGGAAGCCGCGCTCCAGGACGCCGGAGGGGACGGTCGGGTCGCCGATCGCGCCGAGCAGGATCGCGTCGTGCTGCTTGAGCGCCTCCGCGTCCGCGTCGGTGAGGGTCTCACCGGTGGCGTGGTAGCGCCTGGCGCCGAAGTCGTACTCCTTGGTCTCCAGCTTCACATCCTGCGGGAGGACGGCGGAGAGGACCTTCAGGCCTTCGGCCACGACTTCCTGCCCGATGCCGTCACCGGGGATCACTGCGAGATTGATGCTGCGAGACATGTCGGCACCGTACTCCTTCGTCCCATGGGATGACACGCGGTGTCCGCGATTCGGACACGGACGAGCTACACCCAGCCAGCACTTCGCCACCCGTTCACCCGTACGTATGGCGGCTGTTGAGGTCCGCTGGGAAGTTCACTCACATGGAGACACCCGACTTCGGTATCCCGCCGCAGCTCGCAGGCCGGATGAGCATGGCCGAGCAGTACGAGTACCTGCGCACCAAGCTGTCCCGGCGCCGCACGCTGGTGACGGCGGGCGCGGTGGCGAGCGGCTTGCTGACCGGCTGCTCGGGCAGCGGATCGTCCGGCACGACCACGACCACCACCGCCACGCCCTCCCCCGCGACCCGGGTGCACGGCTCGGTCGTCTCCCCCTTCGGCCGCCACCTCGCCTTCGGCGCGGACCCGAAGACCCAGATGCGGATCTCCTGGCAGGTGCCGCTCGCGGTGAAGAAGCCGTACGTCCGCATCGGGACGCGCCCCGAGGACCTGAGCCGGAAGATCGACGCCGAGGTGCGCGACCTGCACACACCCGGAGTGGAAGGCGTGCGGTCGGCCCTCGACCAGTACTACCTGCACGCGGCCCTGGACGGCCTGCGCCCCGGCACGACGTACTACTACGGCGTCGGCCACGACGGCTTCGACCCGGCCTCGGCGAAGCGCCGCTCGACGATCGGCTCGTTCCGTACGGCACCGGCGGCCCCGGAGAAGTTCGTGTTCACCGCGTTCGGCGACCAGGGCGTCAGCCGGGCGGCCGCGGCCAACGACGACGTCCTGCTGCGCCAGAACCCCGCCTTCCACCTCCACGCCGGCGACATCTGCTACGCCAACGTCAACGGCCGGGGCGAGAAGTCGGACGGCTACGACCCCGGCTTCTGGGACCTGTTCCTCAAGCAGAACGAGGAGGTCTCGAAGTCCGTGCCGTGGATGGTGACAACCGGCAACCACGACATGGAGGCCTGGTACTCGCCCGACGGCTACGGCGGCCAGCTGGCCCGCTGGTCCCTCCCGGACAGCGGCTTCGACCCGCGCTCGGCGCCGGGCGTGTACTCCTTCACGTACGGCAACGTCGGCGTCGTGGCGCTGGACGCGAACGACGTGTCGTACGAGATCCCCGCGAACCTCGGCTACACGGACGGCAGGCAGACGGCCTGGCTGGACCGGAGGCTGGGCGAGCTGCGGGCCTCCGCCGACGTCGACTTCATCGTCGTCTTCTTCCACCACTGCACGTACTCGACCTCCTCGCACGCCTCCGACGGCGGCGTGCGCGCCGAGTGGCTGCCGCTGTTCACGCGGCACGAGGTGGATCTGGTGATCAACGGCCACAACCACGTGTACGAGCGGACCGACGCCATCAGGAACGGCGAGGTGGGCAGGAGTGTGCCGATCGGCTCGTCGACGGATCCCACACGGGACGGGATCGTGTACGTCACGGCCGGCGGAGGCGGCAAGGACCTGTACGGCTTTCCGGCGGGCGTGAAGGAGAGCTACGAGGGGCACGTGCACGACCACGAGTCCGTCGAGACCTTCCAGTGGAACAGGTCGAAGGAGTCCGAGAAGGAGACGGTGGAGTGGTCGCGGGTGCGCTACCGCGGGTTCTCCTTCCTCTCGGTGGAGGCGGAGAGCGGTACGCGGCCACGGCTGAAGGTGTCGGCGCTCGCGCAGAGCGGCGAGCGCATCGACCATTTCGAGGTGCGGCGCGGGGCCTGAACAGGCCCGCGCCGCACCTCGTGCGGGCGCGGCTCCCGGTTTATGGGTTGTTGCTCTGTTGCTGCTGCTTGTCGCTGCTGCTCAGTGGCCGGTCGAGCCGCCGTTGTCGCGGCGGTCGAGGGCGCGCTGGAGGGCGGCTGCGGCGTTCTTGCGGTCGGACTCGCTCGTGCGGGAACTGTGACGGACTCGGCGGCGTGCGGTCGTCTCGGCCATGGGAAATCGACTCCTTCGAAATCCGGGAGTGCGGAAAGGGGGGTGCGAGACGCCGGAAGAGGCGGGGAGCGATGGGCCGCAGGGGTTGCCTGCACGGGGCCCGGCTCACGACCGCCATTCGCTTGGTCGAGCGAGACGTTCGGCTCCTACAAAGCTAAGGGAGGAGGGCCTGTCTGTCTCCACAGTTACTCGGACTTCCTACTATCTGAGACAGTGCAGTGGGTCACACGGCCCTGACCTGCGGTTTCGCGTGTGCACGCAGCTCGCGGACGAAGGCGCGCACAGCTGAGGTGGTCGCGAGTTCGGGTGTGGTGACGTAGCCGACGCGACGGGTGGGGCGATCCGGGCCGAGGCCGGTGATCTCGATGCCGGCCGGAGCTCCGGTGAGGGAGAGCGTGGGCATGATCGCCATGCCGAGGCCACTGCCCACCATCGACAGCACCGCTCCGTCGTCCTCGGCGCGGACGGTCGCGGCGGGGATCCAGTCCTGCGCGGCCCACCAGGTGCGGGTGTAGGAGGAGCAGTTCTCCCGCCAGTCGACCAGGGGCAGCGAACGCGGGTCGGGGTGACCGGCCGGGTGCACCAGCGCGTACGGCTCCTCCAGGAGCACGTCGCCTATGAGCTCCGGCGGGATCGGCGAGCTGGTGCCGAGGGTGGCGATGCCCAGGTCGGCCCGCCCTTCGACCACTTCCCCGGCCGTCCCGGGACCGACTTCTCGTACGACGGTCACGGTGGCCTCGATGCCGGGGTGCCGTGCGGCCAGCCGTTCCAGCACGGGCGGCAGCAGATACAGGGCCGCGCTGCGGAAGGCGGCGATCCGGAGAGGGCCGCCGACCTCGCCCTTCTGGGTGCCCCGGGTCTCGACGACCAGCGTCTCCAGCATCCGCAGGACGCGGCGGGCGTGGGTGACGGCCCGCGCACCGGCCGGAGTGGGCCGGGCGCCGTATCGCCCCCGCTCGAACAGCACGACCCCCAGCTTGCGCTCGATGCCGCGCACGGCGTGCGAGACGGCGGACTGGGTGGCGCCGAGCCGGAGACCGGCCGCGGAGAACCCACCTTCGTCCGCCACGGCGACAAGAACCCGCAACTCCTGCGGCACAAGATCGACGGCGCTGCCCATCCACTCCCCCACCTGCATCTATGCGAGCGGCTCATGGGTCCGCCCGTTGCATGAGCCCAACCCCCTCCCCACCCCGTCGCATTCCTCCCTACGGTCCCTCCCATGACCGACACCGCGCTCACCGTGCACCAGACGTCCCGCCCGACGGGCTTCCCCACTCCCGACCACTTCCGTTTCATCGATGCGCCGGTGCCGGATCCGAGCCCCGGCACAGCCGTGGTCGAGAACCTGTACTGGTCCGTGGACCCGTACCACCGCGAAATGATGGACGGCGACTTCGAGTTGAACGCGCCGCTGGAAGGCCGCGCCCTGGGCCGGATCATCGCGACCCGCGACCCGGTGGCACTCCCGGAGGGCGAGATCGTCTTCCACCGCAAGGGCTGGCGGACGCACGCGGTGGTGGCCCCGGAGGAGATCAGACGCCTTCCGCGGCACGAAGGCGTACCCCTGTCCGCCTACTTGAGCATCCTCGGCGGTACGGGCCTCACGGCGTACGTCGGCCTCACCCGCGTCGCCCGTCTGCGCGAGGGCGACGACGTCTTCGTCTCCGCGGCGGCGGGCGGGGTCGGCACGGCGACGGGCCGCTTCGCACGACTGCTGGGCGCGGGGCGCCTGGTCGGCAGCGCGGGTTCACCGGCGAAGGTGCGGTACCTGACCGAACAGGTCGGCTACGACGCCGCCTTCGACTACCACACGGCCCCGGTGACCGACCTCCTGGCGAAAGCCGCCCCCACCGGCATCGACGTCTTCGTCGACAACGTCGGCGGCGACCACCTGGCGGCGGCGATCGGCGCGCTACGGGGCCGCGGCCGGGTGGTCCGCATCGGCACGGTCGGCCAGTACAACACCCCGGACGCCCCTCCGGCCGTCTTCAACCACGCCGACGTGGTGGAGAAGAGCCTCCGCGTCGAGGGCTTCCTGGTGAGCGACTACCGGGATGTACAGGAGGAGTTGTACGAGTTCGCCGTACCGCATCTGCAGAGCGGGGCGCTCGCGCTGGACGAGACGGTGGTGGAAGGGTTCGAGGGGATAGTGGAGGCGTTTCTGCTGATGCTGCGGGGAGGGAACACGGGAAAGATCCTGGTGCGGGCCTGAGGCGGGGGGCGCCGCTTCCAGGCGCCGGCCGGTGCATTTCAGCCCGTCCGGCGTTTGAGGACGAGGCCCTTCGGGCCGAAAGCGGGGGTCTGGGGGCAGCAGCCCCCAGGGACGGGACGGGTAGGGGCGGCGGGGGCGAAAAGGGCCCGACCTCAGCCACCATGGACAGGAGTCGGTCCGGACCCGGGAGGGAGCCCCGATGGCCACGGAACACCCCCACACACAGGTGATGACCCAGCACCGCTTCGGCGGCCCGGAAGTCCTGCAGCTCGAGGCCCGCCCCCGCCCCACCCCCGGCGACGACGAGATCCTCCTCCGCGTACGGGCGACGGGCGTCACCCCGGAGGACTGGCTGGCCCGTTCGGGCACAGCCCCGCTGTACGGGGACCCCCCGTTCACGCTGGGCCAGGACGTGTCCGGCGTGGTGGAGGCGGTCGGCAGGGAAGTCACCCACTTCCGCCCCGGCGACGAGGTGTTCGGCAGGATCGACGGCGGCGGCTACGCCGAACACGTCACCGCCCCCGCCACCCACTTCGCCGCGAAGCCCGCCCTCCTCGACCACACCCACGCGGCCGCTGCCCCCACCGCCACACTCACCGCCTGGCAGGCCCTGATCGACATCGCCCGGGTCGGCCCGGGCACCCGCGTCCTCATCCACGCGGCAGCGGGCGGCGTCGGCCATACGGCAGTGCAACTCGCCAAGGCGGAGGGCGCGTACGTCGTCGCCACGGCCCACCCCGACGAGCACGACTTCCTGCGCGACCTGGGCGCCGACGAGCTCGTCGACGTGACGACCACCGACTTCGCCGCCACCGTCCACGACATCGACGTCGCCCTCGACCTGATCGGCGGCGACCACGGCCCCCGCACCCTGAACACCCTGCGCCCGAAGGGCCTGTTGCTCGCCGCGGTCCCCGGTGACCTGGGCCTGTCCCCGGAGGAGGCCGAGGCCCGCGGGATGCGCTGCGCGGTCGTCACGCCGGAGCGGGTGACGGCGATCGTCACGCAGAACGGCAACGCGTACGAGGAGGGGCTGGGCGAGGCGGCCTGGGCGCCGGTGCTCGCGCTCATCGCGGAGCGCACGCCGGAGACGGAGGCCCCCGTACGGGAGATCAGCAGCCCGGAAGGCATCAAGTGGCAGTACCTGCACGGCGTTCCGGAGGACCAGCAGGACCTCGTCAGCCCGGACGCCTACGCACACGACGCCGCCCTGATGTCCCGCCCCGGCCAACCGGAGATCCAGCTCGACCTGATCTCCGACTACGGCTCCAACCTCGCCCTCTACCCTGCCTTCCACGACTACTTCCGCACCAGCCAGGTCCCCCTCCTGGCCGTCTGGGGCGCCCACGACGAGATCTTCGTCCCGGCAGGTGCCCTCGCCTACCGGCAGCACCTGCCGAAGTCCGAAGTCCACCTCCTCCCCACGGGCCACTTCGCCCTGGAGACCCACGCGCCCGAGATCGCCGTGCTCATACGGGACTTCCTCGCCCGGAACCTCACCACCTGAGCGCGGTCGCCACCGCCTCCCGGAAGCCCTTCGGATCCTCGATCCACGGCAGATGCCCGGCGTTCGGCAGGATCACCCGCCGTACCTGAGGCAGCGCCCGCTCCAGCGAGTCGACCGCCGACCGCGGCCGGATGTCCCGCTCACCGTCGACGATCAGCACGGGCAGGTCGAGGGCCCGGCAGGCCTCGTACAGCTCGGGGGTGCCCCAGGTCTGCTTGGTCTCGGTGTTCAGGGCTTTGCTGCACTCGGAGTTGATCTCGAACCAGGGGTCGGCCATGCGCCCGGCGTGCTCGATCGCCCGCTCCCGGTCCTCGAACTCCACCGACCAGTTCAGCACCGCCCGTTCAGGTCCCCAGTCCTTCAACTCCCGCCAACGGGCGAGCCGTTCCGGCACCTCACCGAGCCTGGCGAGGAGGTTCTTCTCGTAGGGCCCGTGCCAGGAGGACACCGGGTCGATGCCCACGCCGCTCACGTACACGAGCGCGGCGACCCGCTCCGGATGCGCCAGCGCGTAGCTGAGCGCCAGCTGCGCACCCCAGGAATGGCCGAGCAGCACCATCCGATCGAGCGCGAAGTGCCGTCGTACGGCCTCCAGATCGGCCACGAAGCGCTCGCTCGTCCACGGCCCGGCACACCGCTCGGACCGTCCGCACCCGCGCTGGTCCCAGCGGACCACGGTGGCCAGGTCGTCCACCATGTCCGCCACGTCCGGGAACATGTCCCACAGCCCGGGCCCGCCGTGACACAGCACCAGCGGCACCCCGTCGCCCGAGCTGTCCGCCCAGAGCCGTACACCGTCGTCGGTCGTCACCGTCTCCGTCATGGAGTCGAGTCTGCCCGCTTCGGGAAGCCTGAGGGCCGGGAAACGCAAGGGGCCGGGCAATCGCCCGGCCCCTCGTGCGACATGACCAACCGTCAGCCCATGTGCGGGTACGTGTAGTCGGTGGGCGCGACCAGGGTCTCCTTGATGGCGCGGGTCAGCGTCCAGCGCATCAGGTTCTGCGGGGCGCCGGCCTTGTCGTTGGTGCCGGAGGCGCGGCCGCCGCCGAAGGGCTGCTGGCCGACGACGGCGCCGGTCGACTTGTCGTTGATGTAGAAGTTGCCGGCCGCGTAGCGGAGCTTCTCCATGGTGTACGCCGCCGCCGCGCGGTCGCCCGAGACGACCGAGCCGGTCAGCGCGTAGTCGGACACCGACTCCATCTGGGCCAGCATCTCGTCGTACTTCTCGTCCTCGTAGACGTGCACCGCGAGGAACGGGCCGAAGTACTCGGTCGTGAAGACCTCGTTCTCCGGGTCCGAGCACTCGACGACGGTCGGACGGACGAAGTAGCCGACCGAGTCGTCGTACGAACCGCCCGCGACGATCATGCAGTTGGGGTCGGACTTGGCGCGGTCGATGGCCGCCTTGTTCTTGGCGAAGGCGCGCTCGTCGATGACGGCGCCGATGAAGTTCGACAGGTCGGTGACGTCACCCATGGTCAGGTAGTCGACCTCGGCCGCGAACTCCTCCTTGAAGCCGGAGTTCCAGATGGACGCCGGGACGTACGCCCGGGACGTCGCGCTGCACTTCTGGCCCTGGTACTCGAACGCGCCACGAGTCAGCGCCGTCTTGAGGACCGCGCGGTCGGCGCTCGGGTGGGCGACGACGAAGTCCTTGCCGCCGGTCTCGCCGACCAGGCGCGGGTAGGAGCGGTACTTCTCGATGTTGGCGCCGACCGTCTTCCACAGGTACTGGAAGGTCTTGGTCGAGCCGGTGAAGTGGATGCCCGCGAGGTCACGGTGCTCAAGGGCCACCTTGGAGACCTCGATGCCGTCACCGGTGACGAGGTTGATGACACCCTTGGGCAGACCGGCCTCCTCGAGGAGCTGCATCAGCAGCACGGCGGCGTGGGTCTGGGTCGGGGACGGCTTCCAGACGACGACGTTGCCCATGAGAGCCGGCGCGGTCGGCAGGTTGCCCGCGATCGCCGTGAAGTTGAACGGCGTGATCGCGTAGACGAAGCCCTCCAGCGGGCGGTGGTCGAGGCGGTTCCAGACGCCCGGCGAGTTGGCCGGGGGCTGCTCGGCGAGCAGGTCACGGGCGTACTGGACGTTGAAGCGCCAGAAGTCGATCAGCTCACAGGGGGTGTCGATCTCGGCCTGCTGGGCGGTCTTGGACTGGCCGAGCATCGTGGAGGCGGCGAGCGTCTCGCGCCACGGTCCGGCCAGCAGCTCGGCCGCGCGCAGGATGATCGCCGCGCGGTCGTCGAAGGCCATCGCACGCCAGGCGGGCGCGGCGGCGAGGGCCGCGTCGACGGCGTCCTGGGCGTCCTGCTGGGTGGCATTGGCGTAGGTGCCGAGGCGGGCCTTGTGGTTGTGCGGCTGCACGACGTCGAAACGGTCGCCGCCACCCAGCCGCTTCTCGCCGCCGATGGTCATCGGCAGGTCGATCGGGTTCTCGGCCAGCTCCTTCAGCTTGGCCTCCAGGCGGGAGCGCTCGGGGGAGCCGGGGGCGTAGCCGTGCACCGGCTCGTTGACGGGGGTGGGGACCTGGGTCACAGCGTCCATGGGTTCCGTAACTCCTTGTACGTGAGCGGGTGTTCGGTCAGCCCTTGGTGAGGGTGGAACGGGCGAAGAAGAGGAGGTTGGCCGGCTTCTCCGCGAGTCGGCGCATGAAGTAGCCGTACCAGTCCGTCCCGTAGGCGGTGTAGACGCGCATCCGGTGGCCCTCGGCGGCGAGCCGCAGATGCTCGTCGCTCCGGATGCCGTACAGCATCTGGAACTCGTACTCGTCGAGCTTGCGGCCGGCCTGGCGGGCGAGTTCCTGCGCGATGGAGATGAGGCGCGGGTCGTGGGACCCGATCATCGGGTACCCCTCGCCCTCCATCAGAGCCTTCAGGATGCGGACGTACGCCTTGTCGATCTCGTGCTTCTGCTGGTACGCGACCTCGGCGGGTTCCTTGTACGCGCCCTTCACCAGCCGCACCCGGCTGCCGGCCGCGGCGAGGCGGCGGGCGTCGGTCTCGGTGCGGAAGAGGTAGGCCTGGATGACGCAGCCGGTCTGCGGGAAGTCCTTCCGCAGCTCCTCGTGGATGGCGAACATCGAGTCGAGGGTGGTGTGGTCCTCGGCGTCGAGCGTGACGGTCGTACCGATGGCGGCTGCGGCCTCCACGACGGGCCGGACGTTGGCGAGGGCGAGCTCGTGACCGCCCTCCAGCGCCTGACCGAACATCGACAGCTTCACCGACATCTCGGCGCGGGTGCCCAGCTCCAGCTGCTTCAGCCGGTCGACGAGCTCCAGATACGCGTCCCGGGCGGCGGCGGCCTGCTCGGGCGTGATGATGTCCTCGCCGACGACGTCCATCGTCAGTTCCAGGCCCCGGTCGGTGAGGTCCCGGACGATCGGGACGATCTCGTCCACCGTCTCGCCGGGGATGAAGCGGTCGACGACCTGCTTCGTCACCGGGGCCGCCGAGATCAGGCGTCGCAACCGGTCGCTGCGCGACGCGGCAAGAATCACGGGACCCAGCACGGGGCACCTCCACAAACCAGCAGATAGAACCACCGTGAAACCTAAGGATCCCTCCGATCGTCGACCATCGACAGCTGTCACGCATCCGTGCCACAGATCTCAGACAGATGTATGAAGCGGGTGCGGTTATGCGGGAGAATGCCCGAGTGACGTCGGAATTCAAGGGTGACTACGAGGAACTGGTCGACGAGATCTCGGAGCTCCTCGGCGTGCCCGCGACGCTGGAGAACCGTGACTTCGAGCTGATCGCGTTCGGGGCGTACGACAGTGAGGGCGACCTCGATCCGTCGGCGCTGGACCCGGTCCGAACCCGCTCGATCCTGACCCGCCGCTCGACGGCGACGGTCCGGACCTGGTTCGAGGGCTTCGGCATCACGCGGGCAACGGGCCCGGTCCGTATCCCGCCCACCCCGGAGGCAGGGGTCTACCGCGGACGGATCTGCCTCCCCGTACGCCATCGGGGTGTCGTCCTCGGTTATGTCTGGCTGCTGGAGTCCGACCCCGGCCCGACCGAGCACCAACTGACCGCCGCCATGGCGGTGACGGTCCGCATCGGCGCGCTGCTCGCGGACGAGGCGCAGCACGGGGCGGATCTCAGCCGGGAGCTGCGGGCCGTGCTGACCGCCGAGCGCGGCTGGCAGGGCGACATGGCGGTGGCGGCGCTGCGTACGGCCCTCGGCACACGCGGCGACGGACCGCACGCGGTGGTGTGCGTCGCCCCCTGGCCGTCCGCCGACCCGGACGACGCGCCCTCACCGCGTACGGTGCCCCACACGACCGCCCTGTGCACGGTCCCGTGGGGCACGACGGGCCAGAGCCTCGCGGTCCTCGTCCGCCTGCGCTCCCCGGAGGTACGGACACCGGCACTGACAGCGGCGTCCCGCCTGCTCGGCGAGGGAGCGCGCACGGCGGGCGTCGGAGAACCGCGGGGCGGGAGCGCTCGGACGGCAGGCGTCGGCGACCCGCGAGTCGGCCTCGCGGAACTGCCCGCCGCCTGGCAGGAGGCCTCGGCCGCGGCCCGCGCCGCCCTGGCGGAGCCCCGGCTGGGCCCGGTCGCGGAGTGGGCGTCGATCGGCCCGTACCGCCTGCTGACCTCGCTCCCACCGGAGACCGCCCACGACTCCGCCGTACGCCCCCTCCTCTCCCCCACCCACCGCGAACTCGCCCGCACCGCCGAGATCTACCTCGACTGCGCGGGCCAGGCCGGCCGCACGGCCGCCGAGCTGGGGATCCACCGGCAGACGCTGTACTACCGGTTGTCCCGGGTCGAGCAGCTGACGGGCCTGGACCTGGACGACGGGGAGGACCGGCTGCTGCTGCACATGGCGCTGAAGGGGGCGCGGCTCTAGCCATGCCCCTGCTGGACTGGTGAAGAGGCAATGTTCCGTGCCTGCGCTGTTCGGGGCCTGAGGACTTCGTACTGGAGACGGTCTCCTGGGGCGTCGGCACGGAGCAGCGCCGAGCGGCGGGTGACCTCCGGGTCGGCGACGGGTTCACTCAAGGTGCCCACCTGCGATGGCGCTTCGCTACCGTCTGCCAGGGCCCGAACGCTTCGCGAGGCATCCCTTCAGGGGATTCCGGTGCGGTACCGGTAGATGATCCCTTCGATGATGCGACGGTGGTCGGCGAACGGACGCCCTGCCTTCCCCGTGTTGCGGGGAAGGCAGGGCGCCAGGCGCGCCCGCTGATGGTCACCGAGGCCGGTAGGCGGTGGCCAGCACGGAGACGGTGACCTGATCGGGCAGGACGCCGTCATCGTTCAGGTCTGCACGGCTCACGTGGCGTGCGCTCGGCGTCATCGCTACCAGGTCCAGGGCACCTGGCCTCGTCAGGGTCACGGGATACTCCACCTGTTCGGTGACGGCGGCCTCGAAGAAGGGGTCCAGCGCCCGGTGCAGGCGCTGTTCCTTGGTCGGGTCGATCGTGACCATCGCAGGCAACCGGCCGCGCAGCTCAGCCAGGTGCCGCCCGGTGGGACGGATCACGATCAACCGGCCGGTCGGGCGCAGCACGCGGTGGAACTCGGCGGGGTTGCGCGGGGCGAACACGTCCAGCACGACATCGGCCACCCCGTCGGCCAGCGGGAAGGGACGGAAAATGTCCCAGGCCACTGCGGCGGCTCGGTCGTGGGCTCGGGCTGCCGAGCGCAGCGCGCGCACCGATGTGTCCAGGCCCAGACCACGGGCGCCGGGCAGCTGGTCGAGTACGCCGGCCAGGTAGTAGCCCGTGCCGCAGCCCACGTCCACAACCGTGGCCTGCTCAGACACGGCGTCGGCCGCCAGGCGGGCCCCGACCTGGCGGAGGGGCGTATAGGTGCCGGTGGAGAGGAATCGGCCCCGGGCCTGGACCATGGTCGCGTCGTCGCCGCTGGTGGCGCGGGTGCCCGTCAGCAGGCCGGCGTAGCCGTGGCGGGCGATGTCGAAGGTGTGGCCCACCGGGCAGCGCAGTGCGCCGCGGTCGGGGTGCAGGCGGCGCGTGCGGCACGTTGGGCAGCGCAACAGGTCGAGGGAGAGTTCGAGGGCAGGGGGAAGCGACACGGGCACGAGGCACTCCTGGCAAGCGTGAGGGGAAGAGACCGTGCCTGCACGCACACTCAGAAAGTCACTGCTCCAGCAAGGAACGGGCAGCGCCGGGAACGTAGTTCACGCAGCAGGCACACCAAGGAGGGCGACGCCGTCCGGCATCGCCCTCAACGCCTTCCGATCACAGGAAGCAGCAGTGCGGGGTGCTCATGAATGCCACACCATGAGTCTACGAGCATCGGCGAAGCCCTTCATGCCCCACCGAAGTTGAGAGAGACGACCTAGCCGGCCTCCGGGGCGGCGGCTTCAAGGTCGGCGATGCTGCCCGACATGATCGTCCGCACGTGCTCGGTGATGTGCTCCGCGGGCCAGTCCCACCAGGCCACTGCCAGCAGCCGGGCGACGTCCTTGTCGCTGTACCGGGTGCGGATGGGACGGGCCGGATTGCCGCCGACGATCCCGTAGTCGGGCACGTCTGTGGTGACCACGGCGCCGGAGCCGATGATCGCGCCGTGTCCGATCCGCACGCCGGGCATCACCGTCGTGCCGTGGCCGAACCAGACGTCGTTGCCGACGACGGTGTCCCCCCGATTCGGCAGGCCGGTGAGCAGGTCGAAATGCTCGGACCACGAGCCGCCCATGGTCGGGAAGGGAAAGGTCGAGGGGCCGTCCATGCGGTGGTTGGCGCCGTTCATGATGAACCGCACTCCCGTCCCCAGCGCGCAGAACTTGCCGATGACCAGTTTCTCCGGCCCGTAGTGGTAGAGCACGTTGCGCGTCTCGAACGCGGTCGGGTCGTCCGGGTCGTCGTAATAGGAGTACTCCCCGACCTCGATCAAAGGAGACTTCACCAGCGGCCTGAGCAGCACCACCCGCGGCTGCTCAGGCATCGGATGGAGGACCGTCGGGTCGGCAGGCACAGGCATGGCGAGCGATTCCTCATGGGTTGCGGTCGGTATCCGGTCCCATGGTCGCGGTACTGCGCCAGCCGGAACAACGATTTATCACCTGCAAGAACATGCACCTACTGCCCATCAGTGACGTCCGGGTCCGACCGACACGCCAAGAGGACGCTCGACGCGAAGCAGATCTCTGATCGATGAGGCTAAGCGGGAGCGGACGAGGTGCCGGCCTGGCCGCCGTGCTGGAGGCGGGGGTCGAGGACTACATCGTCCTCCCGTGCCGACTCGTCGGTGCTCCCCGCTCGGCCCTTCGTCGAGGGAGGTGAGTCAGTCCTTCGTGCCTTCGGTGCTCTGGCAGGCGGCGAGGTAGTCCGCCCAGCTGTTCTGCGCGTATTGAGCCCACTTGTGTGCGGTGCCGGGGGCGATGCCGAACAGGTCGCTGATGACGATGGGCGGGAGGTCGGCCACGGATTCGAGCCTGGCGGTGTTGCGCGCGCTCAGGCCGGGTAGCCCGTGCTGCTTCATGAGCCGGGTGATCTCATCCACGCTCCGGTTCAGGAACCGGGCGGACTGCTGCCGAGCCCAGCCCTCCTTCATGGCCCTGAAGACGGCTGCGGCCAGGTCGAGGTGAACGACATTGCGCGCCAGAACGAGTTGCGCCGATCCTGGCGCCTGAGTGCCCACAGCCACGTTGCATCAGATGCAACATTCTTGAGTCTGCCCGTTAGGGTGCAGGTCACAGCAGGGAGTGCTTCCAGTGCTCGCTGGAGGCCCACGCATTCGACCAGGGGGACGGGTGTCCGGTCACTCTGCGGAGTGTTGCATCTGATGCAATCCCGCCTCATCATGCTCGACCTCGACAACACGCTGGTCGACCGGGACGCGGCGTTTCGGGAGGCGGCGATCGGGTTTCTGGCCGAACACGCCTTGCCCGAGGGCGACTTGGCGTGGCTGACCGGTCTCGACGGCAGTGGGTACACGCCACGGCAGGACGTAGCCCGAGCCATGTCGGAGCGCTACGGGCTCCCCACAGGCGTCATCGGGCATCTGCTCGACCACGGCGTCGCCGAGCATGTCGTCCTGGCCGAGGCCACCCGGGACGCGCTCCGCACGGCGAGCGACGGCGGGTGGACGTGCGTGATCGTCACCAACGGGCGTGTGGCGCAACAGGAGACGAAGATCCGGAACACCGGCCTGGACCGCCTCGTCCACGGCTGGGTCGTCTCCGAGGGGGTCGGTCACAAGAAGCCCGCGCCGGAGATCTTCCACGCGGCGGCGGCCGCTGTCGGGGCTTCACTCGACGGGGCCTGGGTGATCGGGGACGCGGCCCACGCCGACATCCGGGGCGCGCTGGAGATCGGAGCGCGCAGCGTCTGGGTCGCGGGTGGGCAGGCGTGGCCGGAGCCCGGCTTCCGGCCCACCCACATCGCCCAGGACGCCGCCTCCGCCATCCGGTACGTGACCAGCACCTGAGCCAATTATTGAAAACGATTATCATCGTGCTACGGTCTGCGCACCCACTCTTGACCACCCCTTTACCCGGAGGGTCCCGTGCGCCTGCCCGCCCGTCGCCTGCTCCCCGCCACCGCCCTCACGGCCGTTTCCGCGCTGCTCACCGGCTGTTTCTCGGGGACCTCCGCAGAGGGGGACGGTGACGGCAAGCGCATCCGCGTCGCGATGATGCAGCCCCCGAGATCAGGGCTGTCGCCGCTGTCCGACGACGCGTTCAAGTTGTCGCGCTGGTCGACGGCCGAGACGCTCGTGAAGCTGGACGCGGACGGGGACGCCGAGCCCGCGCTCGCCACCAAGTGGGAGCAGTCCGGCCGGAGTTGGACCTTTGAGATACGCGACGGCGTCACCTTCCACGACGGTACCGAGCTGGACGCCGAGGCCGTCGTACGGTCCCTCGCCAAGGCCGCCTCCGCCTCCCCCAAGCCCCGCATCCTGGACGGCGTCGAGCTGACCGCGAAGGCCGAGGACGCGGACACCGTCGTCGTCACCACCGGCACCGAGGACCCCCTCGTACCGCAGCGGCTCAGCTCGCCCCAGCTGTCGATCCTCGCGGCGAAGGCCTACACGGGGAAGACCGTCGATCCCGTCGGCGCCGGCACCGGCCCCTTCGAACTCACCAAGGTCAACGGCACCTCCTCCGCCACCCTCGACCGCTACGACTCCTACTGGGGCGGCAAGGCCAAGTCCCCCGGGATCGACGTGAAGTTCGTGCCGGACGGCACCGCCCGCGCCGCCGCCCTCCGCAGCGGCGAGGCCGACATCGTCGAGGCCGTACCCGTCTCGCAGGCCGCGCTGCTCGACGAGGACCTGATCACCGAGGTGCCGATGCCTCGGACGAACACGCTGTACCTGAACACCGAGAGCGGCCCCTTCAAGGACGCCTCGCTGCGGGCCGCCGCTCGGGAGGCCGTGGACGCCGAGTCGATCGTCAAGGGCGTGTACGAGGGGCGGGCCGACGTCGCCGAGGGGTTGCTGGGGCCTGCGCTGCCCTGGGCGGCCGAGCTGCGCACGCCGGTGTCCCGCACCAAGGCGGGCACCCCCACCGGCCAGACCATCACCATCGGCACCTTCACCGACCGCGCCGAACTCCCCGAGGTCGCCGCCACCCTCCAACAGCAGCTCCAGAAGGCCGGCTTCAAGGTCAAGCTGGACGTGCGCGAGTACGCCAACATCGAATCCGACGCGCTGGCGGGCGAGTTCGACGCCTTCATCCTGTCCCGGGCCACCGTCCTCGACTCCGGCGACCCGGCCGCCTACCTCTACAGCGACTTCGCCTCCGACGGCTCCTTCAACATCGCCCAGCTCGCGGACACCGGGGTCGACGAAGCGTTGAAGAAGGCCGGCGGGACCGCGACCGGTGACGCCCGTCGCAAGGCCGTCGTCGCCGCCGAGGCCGCCGTGCTCACCACCGACGGCGCCGTGCCGATGCTCCACGAGCGCGTGATCCAGGGTGACGCCGCCGGGGTCGTGGGCGCTGCCCATGACCCGCGTGAGCGGGAGCTCGTCACGGCGGACACCTACGTCAAGTGAGGCTCCGTGTACAGGGGTTGCCGACCGCCGCCGGGGTGACTCGCGTCCTCAGTCTTCTCGCGGTTGTCGCCGCCGTCGGTCTCCTCCCCTGGCTCTCCGGCAGGGACCCCGCGCTGACCGTCCTGCGGGCCCGTTCCGCCGAGCAGGAGCCGACCAAGGAGGCCCTGGACGCCGTACGCAGCGATCTCGGGCTGGATGCGGGTCCCCTTGATCTGCTGGGGAGTTGGGCGGCGGACCTGCTGCACGGCGACCTCGGCACGTCCTGGGTGTCGGGGACGGACGTCCTGCCCTCCGTGGTGTCCGGGCTTCAGGTGTCGCTCGCGCTGATGGGTGCGGCCTTCGCTCTGGCCCTCCTGCTGGCGGCCGCGCTCGTCGCTCCCGTGCTGGTGCGGGGGCGGCGGTCGGCCGGGGCGTTCGCCGCGATGCTGGCCGCGGTGCCCGAGTTCCTGCTGGCCACGGTGGCGTTGCTGGTGTGCGGGGTGTGGCTGGGGTGGCTGCCGACGTCCGGCTGGCAGGGGCCCGCGTACATGGTGCTGCCCGCGCTCGCCCTCGGCGTTCCGGCGGGCGGGCTGCTCGGCCGGCTGGTCGCGGACGCGCTGCCCGCTGTGCTCGACGAGCGGTGGGTGGAGTTGTGGCGGGGTGCGGGAGTCAGCCGTGCGCGCATCTCTGCGGCGGCCCTCAAGCGCGTACTCCCCCAGCTCGTACCGCAGTTCGGCATGGCGGCCGTCGGGCTGACCGGTGGCGCGGTCGCGGTGGAGACCGTCTTCGCCGTGCCCGGCATCGGGCGTACGGCGCTGGGGGCGGCCAAGTCGCAGGACCTGCCGCTGCTCCAGGGGGCGGTACTCGCGCTGTTGCTGCTCGGACTGGTCATGGGCGCGGTGGCGGCGTTCACACGGCGTCGACTGCTGGGCCCGGCTCTGCGTGACGCGTCGCTCGCGCTGCCCGCGGCCCGTCCGGTCCGTACACACCCGGCGATCCCGTTGACACTGCTCACAGTCCTCGCCGTGGCCATCGGCTGGGGCCTGCTGCGCGACCCGTACACCGTGAACACAGCCGCCCGCCTCGCCGCGCCCTCCTTCTCACACCCGCTCGGCACGGACGGCCTCGGCCGCGACGTGATCGCCCGGCTCGGCCACGGCGCCGCCCCGACGGTCGGCACGGCGGCGGCCGTCTGCGCGCTGAGCCTGCTGGTCGCCCTGATCCTCGGCTTCCTGCCGGGCGTCGCGGCCGGCGCGGCGGACATCGCCAACGCGCTGCCCCCGGTCATCGTCGGCATCCTGGTCGCCGCGGCCGCCGGACCCGGCACCGGCGGGGCAGCCCTCGCCGTCGCCCTGATCTCCTGGCCACCGCTGGCCGCACACGCGGCGGCACTGGTGCAGGAGGTGCGAGCCTCGGCCTTCCTGACCGCCCAACGGGCCATCGGAGCAAGCCCGTCGTGGATCCTGACCCGGCACGTCCTCCCGTCGGTCGCCGCCCCCGTCGCCCGGCACGCGCTGCTCCGGCTGCCCGGCATCGCCCTCGCCCTGGCCTCCCTCGGCTTCCTGGGTCTCGGCGCCCAGCCGCCCGCCCCCGAGTGGGGCCTGCTCCTCGACGAGTCCCGCGCCTACGTGGAACGCGCCCCCTGGGCCGCCCTCGCCCCGGCGGTGGCACTGGCCCTGCTGGCGGGGCTGGCGGTGTCGGGGGCGGCGTACGCACAAGGACGACGAGTCCCTCGTACCGGCGGTGCTGGCAGTACCGGCAGTACCGGCAAGAAGAAGGAGGCCCTCGTTGAGGTCTGACGTGCTGCTGTCCGTCCGCGATCTTCGGATCGCCTTCGACGGCATCGAAGCCGTACGCGGCCTGTCCTTCGACGTCCGCCCCGGCGAAGTCCTCGCGATCGTCGGCGAGTCGGGCGCCGGCAAGTCGCTCACCGCGCGGGCGCTGCTGGGGATGCTGCCGCCGGGTGCGACGACGGGCGGGGAGGTCCGGCTCCTCGGCGAGACCGACCTCGCCGCCCAGCGCGGCCGCCGTATCGCCCTCGTCCCCCAGGACGCCCTGTCCGCGCTCTCCCCGGTCCATCCCGTAGGCGACCAACTCGCCGCCGCCGTACGGTCGGTGAGCCGCGTTCCCCGCAAGGAGGCCCGCGCCCGGGCCGTCGCCGCGCTCGAACGCGTCGGCATCCCCGACGCCGCCCGCAAGGCCCGCGCGTACCCGCACGAGTACTCCGGCGGGATGCGGCAGCGGGCGGTCATCGCGATGGCGGCGATCAACAACCCCGATGTGCTGGTCGCCGACGAACCGACCACCGCCCTCGACGAGGAGCGCCGGGACCAGGTGCTGAAGGTGCTCGCAGAGCAGCGCGAGGCGGCCGGGGCGGCGCTCGTTCTCGTCACGCACGACCTCGACGTCGTACGAGAGCACACGGACCGCGCGCTCGTCATGTACGCCGGACGCCTGACCGAACTCGGCCCGGCGGAAGAGGTGTTGACCCGGCCCCTGGCCCCCTATACGGCGGGCCTGCTGGCCTCGCTCCCCCAGAACGCCACGCCCGGCCGCCGCCTCCCCACCCTCCCCGGCACGCCCCCGACCCCGGGCGTCCTGCCACCGGGCTGCGCCTTCGCCCCGCGGTGCTCTCTCGCGTCGGACACCTGCCGCCACGAGGAACCGGAGCCGCAGCAGGTGGACGGGCGGCTCGTCTCCTGTCACCACTGGGAGGACGCGTGAACACGCCCCTGCTTGACGTGCGCGACCTCGTGGTCCGCTACGGCGCCGTCACCGCCGTGGACCAGGTGTCCTTCTCCCTGCACTCCGGCGAGACCCTCGCCCTCAACGGCCCGTCCGGCTGCGGCAAGTCCTCCACCGCCCATGCGGTGCTCCAGCTGCGCCGCCCGGACAGCGGCGAAGTCCGCTTCGAGGGACGGGAGTTGACGACCCTCACCGAACGCGAGCTCCGTCCCCTCCGCCCGCGCATGCAGCCCGTCTTCCAGGACCCGTACGGCTCCCTCAGCCCCCGCCACCGCATCCGTGACGCGGTCGCGGAGCCGCTGAAGGTCCAGGGCCGCTGGAGCAGGGAAGGCGGCCCCGACCGCGTGGCCGAACTCCTCGACCGGGTCGGCCTGGACCCGGCGTACGGCGACCGCCTCCCGCACGAACTCTCCGGCGGCCAGTGCCAACGCGCGGGAATCGCCCGGGCGTTGGCCTCCGACCCGCGCCTGCTCGTCCTCGACGAGCCGGTGTCGGCCCTGGACCCGTCCGTCCGGGCCGGCGTGCTGAACCTGCTCGCCGACCTCCAGGACGACCTCGGCCTCGGGTACCTGTTCATCTGCCACGACCGGGCGGTCGTACGGCACTTCGCGGACCGTGTGCTGGAGATGCGGGGCGGCCGGATCATCACGTGAGGGCGCCGGTCAGACCTTCGGCTCCCCGCGGCGCAACAGCAGCGCGCAACCCGCGCAGGTGACGAGCGCGCAGCCGAAGCAGCCCCACAGCCCGCTGCCCGCGGCACTGCTCTCCAGGGCGGTGACAGCGGCGACACCCAGTGCGCTACCCGCCTGCTGACAGGTCGCCAGCAGGCCGGAAACGGCACCCTGGTCCCGGGCGGCCGGATCACCGCGCGAGAGCCCCGGTCAGACCTTCGGCCCCCCGCGGCGCAACAGCAGCGCGCAACCCGCGCAGGTGACGAGCGCGCAGCCGAAGCAGCCCCACAGCCCGCTGCCCGCAGCACTGCTCTCCAGGGCGGTGACAGCGGCGACACCCAGTGCGCTACCCGCCTGCTGACAGGTCGTCAACAGGCCGGAGGCGGCACCCTGGTCCCGGGCGGTCGCAGCCGCGGAGGCGAGCAGCGCCGCTGCCGGATAAGCCAGGGCGATGCCCGCGCCCACCAGGAGCGCCGCGGGGAGCAGCCCGGTGAGGTAGGCGCCGGTCGGGGCGGTGACGTAGAGCAGCTGGCCCAGCGCGAGCACGGCGAGGCCGGCCAGCAGCGGGCGGGCCGGCGGGCGGCCGTTCGCGAGGCCGGCCGCCGCGGTCGACAGGGCCGCCACGGCCAGGCCCTGGGGCAGGAACCCCAGGCCCGTGTCGAGGGCCGACCAGCCGCGCTCGTCCTGCAGGGCGGTCGCCACCAGGAACATCGCCCCGGTGACGGCGGCGAAGCCACCTCCCAGACCGAGCGAGGCGGCCAGCATGCGCCGGTCGGTCGCGAGTCCCGGCGGCAGCAGCGGGCGGCGCGAGCGGGACTGGACGATCGCGAACACCACCAGCGCGCTCACCCCGGCGGCGGCGACCGCGGCGACGGCCGGCAGCGAGCCGGAGCCCACCCGGCCGACCGCGTAGACGGTGGTGATCAGGCCGGCCACCAGCAGCGCGGGCTGCGCCCAGCCGGTGCGCTCGCCGGGCGCCGCGTGTCCACTGTCGGCGGGCAGTCGGCGGGCCAATACCAGGACGAGCAGGCTCAGCGGCACGTACAGCAGGAAGCCGCCGCGCCAGCCCGTGCCGGCGGTGAGGAGACCGCCGAGGACGACACCGAGGGAGAACCCGGCCGCGCCCATCGCGCTGAAGACGCCGAGCGCGCGGTTGCGGGCGGCGCCCTCCGGGAACGCGGTCACGATCAGCGCGACCGCCGCGGGCGCGGTCGCCGCCGCGCCCAGGCCCTGCACCGCTCGCGCCACGACGAGCAGCAGCGACTCCTGGGCCAGCGCGGCCGCCAGGGAGCCCGCGCCGAAGACGGCCACTCCGGTACGGAACATCCGGCGTCGGCCCCAGCGGTCGGCGAACCTGCCGCCCGCGGGCAGGAAGCCGGCGTACGTGGCGAGGAAGGCGCTCGCCACCAACTGGAGCCGGTCGGCGGGCAGTTCCAGGTCCCGCTGGATGTCGGCGAGCTGGATGCTGATCCCGGACAGGCTCATGCCCTCGAACAGCACGGCCGCGCAGAGCACGAGCAGCCGGATCCAGGTGGGGCGGTCGAAGGCGACGCGGGGCGGGGTCGCCTCGGAGACGGGCGCCGTCATCGTGCCTCCTCCGGAACCCGGTGGACCGTCCAGCCCGTCGGCGCGGGGTTCCCGTGCCACGTCGCGAGGAGCATGGCGCTCGCCGGGTACAACGGGGTCGGCGGCTGCCCGGGGTCCACCCAGCGCCACTCGGCGAACACGTCCGGCTCGGTGACGACCGCGGCCGTGTCCTCCCCAGCCATGTCGTCCGCAGCCGTGTCGTGCGCGGACCCCACCCGCGCCACCACACACGCCGTCACCGACGTACGGGCGGCGTCGGTGTGCAGGGCGACGGCGAAGACGCGGGCGTCGTGCAGGGCGGACGCGGGGATGCCCGTCTCCTCCGTGACCTCCCGCAGAGCCGCCGCCTCGAAGGTCTCCCCCGGCTCCACATGGCCGCCGGGCAGGCACCAGGTGGGCTGTTCGCCCCGCTTGATCCGGTGGCCGATGAGGATGCGGCCCCGGGGGTCGAGCAGCAGCGCGCCGACCCCGACCACGGCTGTCATCGTCGTACCGCCTCCCCGTTCGGTGCGATCGCCGGGTCCCGCAGGGCCGCGGACGCCGCGTAGTGACCGCTGATGAACGCGGCGACGATACCCCTGAACAGCCCGCACGCGTCTCCGGCCACCCACGCGGGGGCGTCCAGCAGCCGCAGGTCGCCGTCGACCGCCGGATACCAGCCGACGCCCTCCAGGGTCGGGCCGATGAGCCGGGTGCCGGCGTCCTCGATCTCCGGGAACGCCTCGGCGAGCCGCGTGAGGCCGCGGGTCATGGCGGTGCGCAGTTCGGGGCCGTAGACGCGGTCGAAGGTCGCCACGGCCTCCGTGCGGCCGGCCAGCAGGTCGAGCAGCGGCAGGACGAAGTGGTTCTCCTCGTCGGCCATGGCCGCGAGGGCCGGGGCCAGGGCGCGTTCGGCGACCGTCTCGTCGAGGATGCGGGTGTTGAAGCCGACGTTGGAGCGGCCGGTGGGCGGGCAGTCGGAGCGGCCGGAGACCGTCCACAGGCCCTGGGTCTCGGTGAGCGAGGCTTCGCCCTGTCGGCAGGCGCAGAAGGTGCGCCACTCGACGCTGCCGTCGGCCTCCCTGAAGCGCAGCTTCGGGTCGAGCTGGGTCATGTCCCGGAAGAACGCCCGCTCGGCGGGCTGCTCGATACGGAAGCCGACCTCCAGCCGCCGGAACGACCGCTGGCCGGTGACCTCGCGGAGCCCCAGCGGGCCGAACCGTCCGCCGGCCAACAGCAGTCGGCGCACGGTCAGTTCCTCGTCCTGGCCCTTGGAGTCGCGCAGCGCCAGCCGGAACACGTCGGCGTCCGGGTCGTGGACGGCGCCGACGACCTCCGTCTCGTTGAGGACCGTGGCGTCGAGACCGACGACGAGGTCGTCGGTGAGCCGGAGCCTGGCGTCCAGGGAGAGATAGTCCGAGGGGTAGTCCTTCAGGACCCACTCCCCGGTGCCCACGGTGTAGGCGGTCGGGTCCTCGGGGAAGGGCGGGGTGTCGAGGCCGTACGAGCCGAGCAGCGCGCATGTCCAGTCGTACGCGGCGCGCAGGTCGTCCGTGCGCGGCAGCTCCCACAGTTCGCTCGCGGACGGGAAGAAGGAGAACTTGCCGTCGGAGAACAGCCCCGCGCCGCCGTGGCCGCGGGTGAGGTCCTCGGCGGCGTACCGGTCGCGCTCGGCGACGGGCCGGCCGCCGTCGACGAGGACGGTCGAAACACCGGTACCGGCCAGGCGGCGGGCGGCGGCGAGGCCGGCGGGGCCCGCGCCGAGGACGGCTATGTCGTACGACGGTGCAGTCGCGTTCCGGTTCACCGGGCCGCCTTCGGGGTGCGGGCCGGGCGGGTCGCGGCCAGTTCGGTGAGGGCTCCCCGGTCGAGCTTGCCGGAGCCGGTGAGCGGGAGCGCATCGACGACCTGGTAGCGGTCGGGCACCATGTAGCGCGGCAGGACGGTCTGGGCGTGCCGGCGCAGTTCGGCGGCGGGCTTGGCGGGGGCGCCCTCGGCGAGGACGACACAGGCGACGAAGAAGGTGGCGCCGGCCGCGGTGGTGATCACCGTGACGGCGGCGTCCTTGACGTTGTCGTGGCCGCGCAACGCCGCCTCGACCTCGCCGAGTTCGATGCGGTAGCCGCGCAGCTTGATCTGCTGGTCGTTGCGGCCCAGGTACTCGAAGGAGCCGTCGGGCAGGCGGCGGGCGAGGTCACCGGTGCGGTAGTAGCGGTCCGGGCCGCCCGGGCCGTCGAGGGTGACGAACCGCTCGGCGGTCAGCTCGGGGCGGCCGAGGTAGCCGTCGGCGACACCCGTGCCGGCGATGAGCAGCTCGCCGCTCTCCCCGTCGGGCAGCGGCAGCAGGTCCTCGTCGCGGATCTCCAGCCGCAGGTGGGGCAGGCTCGCGCCGATGGGCGAGCGGACGGTGCCGCCGAAGTCGGCCTCGGTCAGGGCGCGGTGGGTGGCGTAGACGGTGGTCTCGGTCGGGCCGTACATGTTCACGGCGGTCGGCGCGGTGCCCGGGTAGGCCTTGAGGAAGGCTCCGACCACGTCCAGGTCGACGGACTCGCCGGCGAACACCAGGTAGCGCAGGGCGAGTTCGGGGCGCCCGGCCTCCTCGTACGCCATCGCCAGCGAACGGAACACGGACGGCACCTGGCCCAGCACGGTGACCCGCTCGGCGGCGAGCAGGGCGAGGAAGTCGGCCGGCGACTGCGCGATGCGCAGGGGCACGGTGACGGCGGTGGCTCCGGTGGCCATCGACGCCCAGAACTCCCAGACGGAGACGTCGAAGCTGAACGAGTGGAACAGCGCCCACCGGTCGTCGGCCGCCACGTCGAACAGGGGCAGCGCGGCCCGCAGCAGCGCGAGCACCTGCCGGTGCCCGACGACACAGCCCTTCGGGTTGCCGGTCGAGCCGGAGGTGTAGATGACGTAGGCGGGCTCGTCGCCGGTCAACTCCGGTGCGGGAACGGGTAGTTCCTGGTGGGAGTCGTCGTTCGGCAGGAGTACGGAGACCGAGTCCAGGCCGCGCTCGGCGGCCGCCTCCGGAGTGCCGACGACGGTCGTGACGCCGGCGTCCTCGATCATGTAGCGGAGCCGCTCACCCGGGTAGGACGGGTCCAGCGGCACATAGGCGGCGCCCGCCTTCATGGCGCCGAGGATGCCGACGGGAATGTCGGCGGAGCGCTCCAGGAGCAGGCCCACCAGGTCGCCGGGGCGGACGCCGGCGTGGGCGAGGCGGGCGGCCAACCGGTCGGAGGCGTGGTCGAGTTCGGCGTAGGTGAGGGTGCGGCCGTCGTCGCGCACGGCGACGGTCTCGGGCTGTTCGGCGGCCACCAGCCGGAAGAGGGCGGGCAGCGAACGCACGGATGCGAGCCGGGCCGCGGCCGTGGAGGTCGTGGTCATGTGGGGTGGGGTGTCCTTCGAGTCGGTGTGTGTCAGGGCGTGGTGGTGCGGATCAGGTCCGCGAACGTCTTCGTCAGGGCCGTCGCCGCGTCCGGATCCACCGCGTCCGAACGGGAGTTGACGACCAGGTGCAGGCCGCCGTCGGCTCGCGGCCAGACCTCCGTCTGGATCTCGGCGGGGATGCCCGGGTAGGGCAGCCGGTGGAACGCGGTGGCCGACCCGGTCAGGGGCAGCTCGGCGGTGTGGTTGTCCTGGAGTGCGAGCAGCGTCTGGAACAGCGGACTGCGCGTGCCGCGGGGCGGGTTGACCAGTCGTACGGCCTCGGCGAAGCCGACGTCCTGGCAGGCGAAGGCCTCCCGGACGAGCCGTCCGGTCGCGTCGGCGTCGCCGCGCAGGGCCGCTCCGCGCAGGCGCACGCACACCATGCCGATGTGACAGCCGACGGCCGTCTCGAGGAGCGGGTCCACGCGCTGTGCGACGGGCACGCCGACACCGAAGTCGTCCTGCCCGGTGAGGTCGGCGAGCGCCCGGCCGTAGCGGGAGAGCAGCACCGCGAACCGGGTGAGCCCGGCGTCCGAAGCGAGCCGGTCGAGGCCTGCGACCTCTTCCGCGCTCAACTGCACCTCGGTGCGCAGGACTTCGCGCCCCGCTCCGGCGGCGGGCAGCGGCAGACGCAGTTCCGGTACGCCGGCGAGCTCGGCCTTCAGCCGCTCCCGCTGAGCCGTCAGGTCGGCCGCCCGCGTGTGGCGTTCGCGTACGGCCCACACCTGGGCGGCGGTCGGTGCCGGAGCCCAGGCGGGGGCCCGGCCGGCGAGCCGGGCGTTGTACGCGGCGGCCAGGTCGGCGGCGAGCACGGACTCGGACCAGCCGTCGAAGGCGATGTGGTGGACGACGTACCCGAGGACCGTGGTGCGTGTGCCGGTCACCGGCACGAGGACCGCCCGCCACAGGACGCCGGCCGTCGGATCGAGTGGCGCCGCGAGCGCCTCTCGTACGGCGATCAGCGCGGCCTCGGTCGAGGGCGCGGCCGGGAGTTCGGCGAGCGGGGGTGGTGTCGCGTCGCCGGGGACGGCGAAGGTGCGTGCCTTGTGGGCGCGGTACGCGGAGTGCAGTGCGGGGTGCCGGGCGTGGACGTCGGCGAGGGCGCCGGTCAGGGCGGCCACGTCCAGGTCGCCGTCCAGGGTCCAGGCCGCCAGGCAGTGTGCCGAGCGGTCGTCCGGCTCCAGCAGGTGGCGGACCAGGAATCCCGACTGGGTGGCGGTGAGCGGCACTTCGGCGGGCGCCTGGTCGGGGCCGGGGCCGTCCTCCTCCCCGGCGAGCTCGGCCAGCCGGGCGCCGAGCGCGGCGGCCGTGGGGTGCTCGAAGAGCGCGGCCAGCGGTACCGGGCGGCCGAGCCGGGCGCTCAGCCGGGCACAGGCCCGGCCCGCGCCAAGGGAGGTCCCGCCGAGCGCGGTGAACTCCTCGTCTACGGGTACGGCGGTCCGGCCCAGCACCTCGGCGAAGACGCCCGCGACGAGGTCGACGAGGGGGTCGCCGCTCGCGGCGGCGGGTGCCGTCTCCGGTGCCGGAGTGGCCTGCGCGGGGTCTGACAGCAGGGCCAGCAGGGCGCGTTCGTCGAGCTTGCCGTTGCCGGTCAGCGGCAGGTCGTCGACGCTCAGCAGGTGGTCGGGGCGGTGGTAGGAGACCAGGGCGGTGCGGACGGTGTCCAGGGCCCCGTCCAGGGGGTCGCCGGGCCGGGCCGGGAGACAGAAGGCGGCCAGGCCCCGGCAGGCACCGGCGTCGTCACGCAGGGCGAGCACCGTGGCGCGGCGCACGGCGGGCAGCAGGGCCTCGATCTGCCGCTCCACCTCGGCCGGTTCGACGCGGTGTCCGCGGATCTTGACCTGCCGGTCCGCGCGGCCGAAGTAACGCAGCAGGCCGTCCTCGTCCCAGGCGGCGAGGTCACCGGTGCGGTAGACCCGCACCGGGGTGCCGTCCACCGTGACCTCGGTGAACTTCTCGGCGGTCAGCTCCGGGCGGCCGAGGTAGCGCAGGGCCAGTCCGTCGCCGGCGATGCACAGCTCGCCGCTCTCGCCGACCGCGCAGACGCGGTCGCCGTCGAGGACGTGCACCTGGGTGTCGGGCACCGGCCGCCCGATCGGGATGCCGCCCGGCCGGTCGCAGTCCTCGGGGCGGATGCGGTGGGTCGTCGCGAAGACCGTGCTCTCCACCGGGCCGTAGCCGTTGAGGAGTTCGACACCGGGGTGCCGGTCGAGGAAACGGCGGACGTGCGGCACGGAGAGGCGTTCGCCGCCGGTCATCACCTGGCGCAGGCCGGTGAACGCGTCCGGGTCCTCGTCCACGGTCATGTTGAAGAGGCTCGCGGTCAGCCACACCGTGTCGACGCCGTGCCGGGCCACCGCTGTCCGCAGGGCGCCGGGCGACAGATAGGGCTCCGGTACGAAGACGGAGGTGCCGCCGTTCAGGAGCACCGACCACAGCTCCAGCGAGTAGCCGTCCCAGGGCACCGGCGCGGCCTGCGGCATCACCGTGTCGGCGGCGAAGCGGGCGACACCGGCGCCGGGCCGGAACAGCCGTACGGTCGCCCGGTGCGGGGTGAGGACGCCCTTGGGGCGGCCGGTGGTGCCGGAGGTGAAGAACACGCAGCACGGGTCGTCGCCGTCCGCGGCCACCGGTGCGAAGCCGGTGCCCTCGCCGTCGACGGCTTCCGGGCCGCCGGGCGGCGGGCTCCAGCGGGCGGCCCGGGCGGCGGGGACGGGTGCGCCGTCCGCCGTGTCCACCAGGACGCGTGCGTCGAGCTGTTCGAGCACGTCGGCCACGCGGGAGGCCGGCCAGGCGCCGTCGACCAGGGCGTAGGCGGCGCCCAGCTTGAGTACGGCGAGCACGGTGACGACGAGGTCGGTGCCGCGGGGCAGCCGGACCGGGACGAGGTCGCCGCGGCCCACGCCGAGGGCCGCGAGGCGGACGGCGTAGGCGTCGGAGGCGCGGTCGAGGAGGCCGTAGGTGACGGTCCTGTCGCCGTCCACGAGACACACCGCGTCGGGGGTGGCGGCCGCGGTCGCGGCCACGATGCCGTGCACGGACGCGCCCCGCGGGTAGGGGCGGGCGGTGCGGTTCCAGCGCGGGTCGGGTTGCATGCGTCCTCTCTTGTCCTGTGTCGGGAGGGGGGCGAGGGCAGTCGGGCACCGCCGGTCGGGTGCGTCGTGGTCGAGCGCCGTCGCGGCGGAGAAAAAGGTGACCGGCGGTCAGGGGGTCGGTGCGGGTTCCGGGTGGCGGTCCCCGGCCGACTCGCGGGCCTTCTCCGCCGCCCGGGTCAGGGGCGGGCAGGCCAGGCCGGCCAGGAGGAGCAGGACGGCCAGGACCGCCCAGCCGACCCGGCCCTGGGTCACCGCGAGGGCCGTGACCAGGTAGGGGCCCACGGTCTGCTGGAGTCCGCGGCCGAGGGCGAACACCCCCTGGTACTCGCCCTGTCGGCCCGGTGGCGGCAGGTGCAGGGACAGACCCCACGAGCCGGCCGCCTGGCCGAGTTCGCCGAGCACCAGAACCGCCGTGCCGAGCAGCAGCAGCGGTACGGCGACCAGCGCGCCGGCGTCCTGGGTGAGCGCGAAGAGCAGGCAGCACACCGCGAGCAGCACCCCGGAGCGGCGCAGCAGCCGCGCGGCACCGGGCGCGGTCTCGGCACCCCGGCTCGCGGCGACCTGGAAGGCGATCACCAGGACCGTGTCCAGCATCAGCAGCACGGAGTTGACCGCGCCCGGCGCCTGCGTCCGCCCGATGATCCACAGCGGCAGCGCCACCGTGAGGATCGGCTGGTACAGCTCCAGCACCCCGCACAGCAGGGACAGCCCCACGAAGCGGACGTCCCGCAGTCCCGAACGCCGCTTCGGCCCCGTCGGCTCCTCGACGGCGGAGTCGGAGCGGCCACGCCCCGGCAACCGTGCCGTCAGCACCGCGCACAGCGCGTGCGCGGCCGCCGTCAGCAGGATCACGGCGAGGAAGCCGTCCCGCCCGCCGACGGCGAGTGCCCCGCCCGCCACCGCGGCGCCCAGCATGAAGCCGAGGTTGAACAGCGACCGCATCTGGGCGCTGACCTTCACCCGCTCGTCCGCCTCGAACACCTCGTGGGTGAGGGTCATGCGCAGCGGATGGGAGGAGGTCTCGCACACCGAGATCGCACAGGCCAGCGCGACGAACCCGGCGAAGCCGCCGACCCCGCCGTAGCCGGTGAAGAGCACGGCGAGGGCCGCGTACACGGCGAGCAGCGGGCGCCGCGCGCCGAACCGGTCGGCGAGCCTGCCGACCGGGACCGTGAAGAGCAGCCCGGCCAGGCCCGCGACGGACAGCCCGAGCCCCACCTGTCCCGCGGTCAGACCGACCGTCGTACGGAAGAAGATGGCGCTGGAGCTGAGGAACAGCCCGAAGCCGACCGACTGCACCACGGTCAGCACGGCGAGTCCGCGGGCCGGCCCGGGGGCGGGCACCATGTCGGCGGCCCAGGTACGGACCGCCGTGGCGACCCGGTTGCCTGCGTTGCCTGCCATGTCAATTCACCTCAGTTGGGCGGGGGTTGGCGTACGGGGAGCGTCAGTTCTCGTACGACGCGAGCTTCTTGGCGAGGACCTGGGCGAAGGCCGGGTCGCGCAGCAGCGGCAGCGTGCCCGCCGACTCGTAGGTGTGGGTCTCGGTGGCGGCGGCCACCCGGCCCCAGTCGGCCGCGGGGCGGTCGGCGTGCTCGGCGAGCTGGAAGACGGTGACCTCATCGCCGTAGGGGCGCGGTTCGTAGTGCTCCTGGGCGAAGATGCCCGCGGCCCACACGGCCTGCCGCCAGTGCAGGTCGGCCGGGTCGACCTGCTCGTCGAGCCAGGCGATCTCGACCATGCCGCGCATCAGGCGCTCCTGGTCGGTGAGCAGGTCGGGCACCTCGTAGCGCTCGCGCAGCGAGGCGAGCCGGAAGTCGTACAGCTCGCGCAGGCCCCAGGCCGGGTCGAGTTCGGTGGTGCCGGGCGGCATGGTGTTGACGACGGCGAGTACGGCGACCCGCTCGCCCTGCTCCTCCAGCTGCCGGGCGATCTCGTAGGCGATCCGGCCGCCGGCGCAGGGCCCGACGAAGAGGTACGGCCCCTCGGGCTGGACGGTCCGGATCTCGCGCAGATAGCGGGAGGCCATCTCGACGAGGGAGAGCGCGGGCCGCTCCCGGCTCCACATGCCGACCATCTCCAGGCCGTACGCGGGCCGTTCGCCGCGGAAGGAGTCGACGAGGTCCGCGAGGAAGCGGACGTTGCCGGTGCCCCAGTGGAAGCAGAAGACGGGCGTGCCGGTGCCCTCGGGGGCGAGCGGGACGAGCGTCGGGGACGGCTCGGTCTCCAGGGGGCTCAGACCGGTCTCCCAGACCGTGCTGAAGTCGGGGTCGGCGGGGCCGTCGGCCTGCGCGCCCGCGGCCGCCGCGCTCAGGGCGTCGGCGAGGGCGGCCGGGGTCTTGTGGGTGTAGATGTCGTTGGACGACAGTTCCAGGCCGCGCTTGCGGGCCTCGGTGACGACGTTGACGATCAGCAGCGAGTAGCCGCCGAGGTCGAAGAAGTCGTCGTCGTCCTCGACGTCCACGTCGAGGAGTTCCTCCCAGATCTCGCTGACGATCTGCACGATCTCGTCGCGGTCCAGCGCCATGGGGGCGTCCTTTCGTGAGGTGGGGTGAATGACAGCGGGGTGATCAGACGGACAGGCCGGCCATGTCCGGGCGGCGGCTGGTGATCCCGGCGAGAATGCCGCCGAGTTCGAGGCGCTGCGGGGAGCCGGGCGGGGTGTAGGCGCCGGTGAGCAGGTCGATGACCGCGCGTGGGCGGAACAGTTCGATGCCCTCGCGGTGCAGCTCGTCGAGGTCGGCGCGGGTGAGGTGGGAGTAGTAGCCGGCCTCGGCCGGGTCCTGCGGGATGTCGGTCCAGTTGCCGTCCGCGGCGGCCGCCTCGACGGCGTCGAGGAGCAGGCCGGCCGCCTGTCCGCGCTGGGCGGCCATGTTCTCCAGCACCGAACGGCCGTAGTCCAGCGGCGAGTTGGACATCGCGATCACGCCGCCCGCGTCCCAGTCCTCGTTGACGCGGTGCAGGGTGAATCCGGCCTCCCGCTCGCGGTGCAGCATGGACCGGGCGAAGGTCAGCACGCCCCGGTAGCGGGGCAGGATGCCGGGGTGCAGGTTGGCGAAGAGCGCGGGCGCGCCCGGCTCGGGCCGGAAGTGGTCGATGAGCGGCGCCCGGAACTTCTGGTAGCAGCGGACCGAGAAGCCGGCGCGTACGTCCTCGGCGGCCAAGTAGTCGATGAAGGCGGGCGAGTTGACGTCCTCGACGACCCGCACGACCACCTTGTCGCGGTACAGCTTGGCGATGCCGGCCGGGGACAGCAGGGCGCCGTGCAGCGGTGCCGGGAGGCTGTCGAGGTAGGGGTGGACGCAGCTGCCGAGCAGGGTGCGCTCGTAGGTGAACAGGTCCCGGAGTTCGGGTTCGGCCTTCGGGTTGGGCCGCTGGTGGGTGTAGCAGACGTACGGGGTGTGGCCGGCCCGCAGGACGTCGTCGATGGCCTGGCCGACGATCAGATGGGACGTGAGGTCGTTGCCGACGAGGAACGCCACCCGCATGAGGGATCTCCTGACGGTGGGGTACGGCGGCCCGGTCAGGCCGCGGCAGCGGAGTCGAGACGGGTGAGGACCGCCGCCACGGCGCTGTGGGCGTTGGCGAGGTTCGTCTCGAAGGAGTTGGTGTAGAAGTGCACGCCCCGGGTGAGGGGGCCGATGTAGTGGGCGCGCTCGGACAGCGAGCCGTCGCGGCGCACCACGCGCAGGGTGTCGAAGTCGACGTCGATGCCGCCGAGCGGATGCGGGGTGATGTCGCCGCGCATCAGCATGTTCTGGATGAGGGAGGAGTCGCTGCAGTCGAGGGCGAAGCCGGTGCCGGTGGCGTTGACGAGCCACTCGACGCGGTGGGCGGCGCCGCCCGCCTCCATCCGGAAGGCCGCGTCCTCCTCGTCGTAGGTCACCGAGGTGAGCTCGCTCGCGACGGCGAAGGCGCCGTCGGTGGCCATGTCGAGCAGGCGGCGGGCGTTGTCCAGCGGCATGCAGTGGCGGAACATCGACCAGATCGACAGGTGCTCGGTCATGAAGGAGGCGCGGGCCCCGGGCGACATGCTCCGCCACACCAGCGGGACGATCTCCGAGGTGGCGTCGAGGATCGAGTACCAGAGGGTCTGGCCGTTCTCGGCGAGCTCGACGTCCTTGGCGAGGGTGTGGGTGACAGGGTCCGCGGGGCGGGCCAGGACGCGTTTCCAGTCGATGGCGAGTCCGAGGCCGTCCTCCAGCTCGCGCCGGAACAGCTCGGCGACCTCGGCGAACTCCAGCTGCCGGGTGAAGTCCCCGGTGAGGCGGCGCAGGTTGTCCTCGGTGACGTGCCGCAGGGTGTGCCGGACCCGGGGCCCCTGCACCTTGGGCAGCGAGCGGCGCCGGGAGAAGCAGGTGACGGGTCCGCGGTGGCCGGCGGCGCGCAGCTGGAGCAGGGCGTCGACGGCGGTGAGGCTGGTGCCGAGGATGCCGACGGTGGCGTCCGGGTCGATGGCCTCCAGGCCGGCGCCCTGCCACATGGAGTGCACGTAGGTGGGGAGCTTGGTGAACTCCAGGTACTCCGTGGAGGGCAGGTCGCCCAGGCACAGGAAGACGTGGCCGAAGACGAAGTGGTCCAGGCCCGCGATCAGATGGACCCCCAGGGCGTCCTCGCGGCAGTCGCTGACCACGGACTTGTGGGTGACGACCTTGATGCCGCGCTGCCGTGCCTCGGCCAGCGCCTCGTCGAAGAACTCCTGGAGGTACTCCGCGAACAGCCGGCGCGGCACGTACTCCCCCGCGCCCGCCGGGCCGAGCGCGTTCCGCTCGGCGAGCCAGTGCACGAAGTGGTCGGGGTCCTCGGCGCGCACGCTCATGGTGGCGGCGCGCATGTTCAGCAGATGGCAGTCGTGCGGCGTGCTGTAGGCGACGCCGGCGCCGAGGCGTTCCTTGGTCTCGAAGATGTGGACCTCGGCTCCGGCCGTGTGGCCGCCCGCCGCCAGGGAGCGGACGAGGGCGACGAACACGCCGACTCCGGTCGCTCCCATGCCGGCGACCGCGAAGCGGCGACCCGCGCCGGGCGGCCGTAGTACCCCGTTTTCGGCTGACATGGTGGTTGGGTCGAGCCTTTCGTCGTGACGGTCGCAGCGGATGCGGATGCGGAGGAGAGAGGGCCGGGAGGGCCTGCAGGGGTCAACGGCCCTGTGGGCCGCGGTCGATGAGCTGGTCGCGCTCGGGACCCACGGAGACCCAGCGCACCCGGGCGCCGACGAGCTCCTCGACGCGCAGCACGTAGGCCCGGGCGGCCGGCGGCAGCCGGTCGAAGTCGCGGATGCCGGTGACGTCCTCGTCCCAGCCGGGCACGGTCTCGTAGACGGGCCGGGCGCGGTCGAGGAGGTGGTTCATGGGGAAGTCCCCGGTGGCCTCGCCGCCGATCTCGTACGCCGTGCAGATCCGCAGCTCGGGCAGGCCGCTGAGGCTGTCCAGCTTGGTCAGCGCGAGTTCGCCCGCGCCCTGGAGCAGCACGCCGTAGCGCGAGGCGACGGCGTCGAAGTGGCCGATGCGGCGCGGGCGTCCGGTGTTGACGCCGTACTCGCCGGAGGCGCGGCGCAGTGCGTCCGCCCAGCTGCCGTGCTCCTCGGTGACGAAGGGGCCCTCGCCGACACAGGTGGAGAAGGCCTTCATCACGCCGGTGACGCGGGCGAGCGGGGCGCCGGGCAGCCCGGAGCCGACGGGAGCGAAGCCGGCGAGGGTGCTGGCCGAGGTGGTGTACGGGTAGATCCCGTACAGGACGTCCCGGAGCGCGCCGAGCTGGGCCTCGCACATGATGCGGGCGCCCTCGCGCTCGGCGCGGGCGAGCTCGGGCAGCACGTCACGGACGTACGGGCGCAGTCGGCCGCCGTACTCCAGCCCCCACTTGACCATGTCGTCGAGGGAGATCGGCGGCCGGTCGGGGTAGAGCCCGGCGTGGGCGAGGTTCTTCCACTCGACGACCGGGGCGAGGCGCTCGCGCAGCAGCTCCTCGTCGAAGAGCTCGCCGAGGGCGATGGCCCGCTTGAGGTGGCGGTCGCCGTAGACGGGGGCGATGCCGCGGCGGGTGGAGCCGAAGGGGCGGTCGGCGAGCCGGTCCTCCTCCCAGGCGTCCTGGTCCCGGTGGAAGGGGAAGCAGACGGTGGCCCGGTCGGAGATCAGCAGCCCGGAGGTGTCGATACCGCGCTCGCGCAGCTCGGCGATCTCGGCGTCCAGCGACTCCGGGTCGACGGCGGTGCCGGGACCGATCACGTTGACCGTGCCGGGCTGGAAGATGCCGGACGGGACGAGGCGGAGCTTGAAGGTGCCCAGATCGTTGACGACCGTGTGACCGGCGTTGTTGCCGCCCTGGTAGCGGACGACGAGGTCGGCGTCCCGGGCCAGGTAGTCGATCATCCGGCCCTTCCCCTCGTCTCCCCAGTTGATGCCGACGACGGCGTGCAGCGTCATGACGGTGTCTCGTTCCTCGGTTGCTTGGGTGGAGCGGGCGGTGTGGCGGGCCCGGGGCGGTGCGGCGCGGCCGCGGGTCGTCCGAAGGGCGGTGCAGCACGGCCGCAGGTCGTCCGAAGGGCGGTGCAGCACGGCCGCAGGTCGTCCGAAGGGCGGTACGGCACGGCCGCAGGTCGTCCGAAGGGCGGTACGGCACGGCCGCAGGTCGCGTTCGCCGGTCGTACAACGGCGGTGCCCCGCGGCCGCGATCCGCGCGCGGGACGATGCGGCGTCCGGTCCCGGTGTCAGACGCGGGCCAGGCCCTCCGCGCGGGCCGCCGCCGCGACGGCCTCCGTGACCGCGGGGGCCACCCGGGGGTCGAAGGAGTCGGGCAGGACGCGGTCGGGGGTGAGTTCGCCGGCGACCACGTCGGCCAGGGCGCGGGCCGCGGCCAGCTTCATGGACTCGGTGATGCGCGGGGTGCGCACCTTCAGGGCGCCGGCGAAGATGCCCGGGAAGGCCAGGACGTTGTTGACCTGGTTGGGGAAGTCGGAGCGCCCGGTGCCGACGACGGCCGCGTACCGGCGGGCGCGGTCCGGGAGGATCTCGGGATCGGGGTTGGACAGGGCGAGGATGATCGCGCCGGGCGCCATGGTGGCGAAGGGCTCCTCGGCCATGGGGCTGCCGGACAGGCCGATGAAGACGTCGGCGCCGAGCATGGCGTCCGCGATCGCGCCGGTCAGCCCGCGCCGGTTGGTGTCCCGGGCCAGATCCCGCTTCGCGGGGTTCAGGTCCGTGCGCCCTTCGTGGACGATGCCCTTGCTGTCGCAGACCACGATGTCGCCGATCCCGGCGTCCAGCAGGATCCGCGCGACCGCGACCCCCGAGGCGCCCGCACCGGCCACCACGGCCCGCAGCTCGCGCAGCTCACGGCCCGTCACCCGGGCCGCGTTCCACAGCGCGGCGAGCGTCACGACGGCCGTGCCGTGCTGGTCGTCGTGGAAGACGGGGATGTCGAGGCGTTCCTGGAGCCGGCGTTCGATCTCGAAGCACCGGGGCGCCGAGATGTCCTCCAGGTTGATCCCGCCGAAGGCCGGGGCGAGCCGCGCCACGGTGTCCACGATCTCGTCGACGTCGGTGCAGTCCAGCACGATCGGCACCGCGTTCACGCCGGCGAGTTGCCGGAACAGGATCGCCTTGCCCTCCATGACCGGCAGCGAGGCCTCGGGGCCGATGTTCCCGAGACCGAGGACGGCGGTCCCGTCACTGACCACGGCCACCGACGAGGACTTCCAGGTGTAGTCGTACGACAGCTCCGGCCGCTCGGCGATGGCCGTGCACACCCGGGCCACGCCCGGCGTGTAGGCGAGCGCGAGGTCGGCCGCGTCCGCCAGCGGGGCCGTGGCACACACGGCGAGCTTCCCGCCCCGGTGGTAGGCCAGGACCGCGTCCTCGGTCACTGCGGTGCGGTCCGACTGACTGGTCGGCTGGCTGGTCGTCCGGCTGGTCATCGACGCCCTTTCGTCACGGCCCGACGTGCGGTCTCACGCCCTGGCCTCAGCGGCTCGCCCTGACGCTACGAACAACTTGCCAATCTTGTCAAGCATTGCCAAACCTCGTGACCTGCGACTACCGTTCCCTCGCATCCATCGGCCCAAGGGGGGCGCCCGGCCGTCACAGGCAGGGGCGGTGCCGTAGGAAGACACAACAGAAAGCTCAATCCAAGTGAAGAGTGCGCTGCGCATAACGGCGACCCTGGCCCTTTCGGCCGTCCTGTCCCTGCTGACCCTTGAAATCGCCGGGACGGCGGGCCACACGACCACCGTCCGGGCAGGCATGGTCACGACGCTGAGCGACATCGACTGGCCGTAACCCCATTCCAACCCGCCGTTCGCCTCCCTGTAGAGTGATTGCCTCACTTCGGCAATTCTTGCCAGGGAGGCGGACCGCGGGCGTTCCCGCCGTCCGCGCTCCACGCACGACAACGTTTTCTTTGAGGTGGTGACAGCGGGTTGCTGGAACAACCGGAGTTCGGCCGACGTCTGCGGCAACTGCGCCTGCAGCAGGGCAAGTCACAGGTGGACCTCACCGGCACCGGCATGTCCGCCACCTATCTGTCCCGCCTGGAGTCCGGCGCGCGCCCGCCCACGCCCCGCGCGATCGGCTATCTCGCGGAACGACTCGGCCTTCCCGTCGAATCGTTCGAGCAGCCGCCGGCGAGCGATCTCGGCGACGTACTGGCGACGCTGCTGACGCTCTCCGGGAGCGAACGCGACGCCGAGCTCAGAGACATGCTCCAGCTGGCCCTCGCGGAGCCCGGCGCCACCGACGCGCAGACCCGCTGGCAGGCGCAGGCCCATCTGGCGCGCCTCCACGGCGCCCTCGGCGACCACGCGGACGAGCGCACCGCCCTGGACGAGCTGCGCCGGCTCAGCGACGCGATGGCACGCCCCGCGCTCCAGGTGCACGCCCTCATCCGGCTCGCCCGCTGCCTGCGCAACCTCGGCGAGGCGGCCGAGGCCCGCCGTCTGGTGTGGGAGGCACTGCGCCTGTGCGAGCAGCACCACCTCCAGGTGCCCGCCGCCGACATCACCCGCAGCAGACTGCTGCTGGCCTCGACCGAGGCCGAGCTGGGCAACCTCGCCGAAGCCGCCCGGCTGAGCCTGGAGGTGTGCGACGCACTGCCCCGGACCAAGGGCGCCGTCGCCGCGGAGTCCTTCTGGGTCGCCGCGACCGCGCACACCCGTCTCGGCCGCCACGACCGGGCCGCCGAACTGCTCGCGCAGGCCCTCGACGCCCTGGACAGCCACGAGGACCTGACCCTGTGGATGCGGCTGCGGCTGGCGGCGACCTCACTCGCGCTGCAGACGGACCCGCCGCGGGTCGAGGAGGCCGCCGCGTACCTCGACGCGGTCGAACCGGCGCTCGGCCTCGTCGGCTCCGAACTGCACCGGCACGAGTTCCTGTTCCTGCGCGCCCAACTCCACTACCAGCAGGGCGACTTGCTCACGGCAGAGGAGCTGTGCGGCCGGGCGGAGGAGGGCGCGGCCCTGTTCGGCTACCGAGACCGCATCCGCCTCCGGGCCCTGCGCGGCCTCCTCGACACCCGGGCCGACGTGCCCGGCGCCCTCGACCGCCTGCGCGAACTCGCCGCGACGGTCCAGCAGTCCGCCATCCCCGACCTCTCCGCCGAGATCTGGCGCGCGGTGGCGGAGGGGTCGGCGCCTCGGACGTGAGGTGACCGGTGGTGCCAGGGCTCAGGCTTCGCCGCGCACGCCCGCGAGCACGCGCCGCAGGCCCTCGGTGAGCTGCTCGGCGTCGGTCGCCGTGTCCGGGTTGAACACCCACTGGACCATGAGCCCCTGGAGAAGGGTCTGGTAGAAGCGGCCTTCGGTGTCGACGACCTCCTTGGGCTGCTCCTCCTCCGGGATGCCGTTGAACAGGGGCAGCAGCCCCGACCGGCCCTGTTCCTCCGCCGCGACGAGCATCCGGCGCACCTCCGGCATCCGGTCGCCCTGCAGGATCAGCTCGAAGCTCAGCAGCCAGATCGCCTTCGACTCACCCACCGCACTCGTGATGTGCGTCCACACCTGCTGGAAGCGCTCGAGCGATCCGGCGGGCGTCGCCGTCACCGCCTCCCCCTCCCCACCGGGTTCGAAGCGATGCCCCGTCGTCTCGACCAGTGCGACGTACGCCTGCACCAGCAGCGCGTCCTTCGAGCCGTAGTGGTAGCCGATGGACGCAAGGTTGGTCCCCGACTCCTTGACGATGTCGCGCGCCGTCGTGCGCAGGAATCCCTTCTCCAGCAGGCAGCGCTTGGCGCCCTCGAGCAGATCCTCACGGTGTCCCATGCGAAGCACCCTACCGCCGCCCATACAACCGTCCTAGACACACGACTTATACAAACGTTCTAGACAAGCGTTTAATACGCCCGTACATTCCTTGCATGACGAATCCGACGAGCACGACCACCTCCCCCGGAGCCCGCGCCGGGCGCCGCGAATGGACCGCCCTCGCCGTCCTGATGCTTCCGCTGCTCCTGGTCTCGATGGACGTCTCGGTCCTCTACTTCGCCATCCCGGCGATCAGCGCGGACCTGGAGCCGAGCGGCACCCAGCAGCTGTGGATCTTCGACATCTACGCGTTCGTGCTGGCCGGCCTGCTGATGACGATGGGCTCGCTGGGCGACCGCATCGGCCGCCGCAGGCTGCTCCTGATCGGCGCGACCGCGTTCGGCGCCGCCTCGCTGGTGGCGGCGTACGCCAACAGCGCCGAGACCCTGATCGTGGCCCGCGCGGTCCTCGGCATCGGCGGCGCGACCCTGATGCCGTCGACGATGGCGCTGATCCGCACGATGTTCACGGACCCGGGCGAGCGCGCGAAGGCGATCGGCCTGTGGTCCGGCGTGATGACGGCCGGCGTCGCACTGGGCTCGGTGATGAGCGGCGTCCTGGTCGAGTACTTCTGGTGGGGCTCGGTCTTCCTGGTCAACCTGCCCGCGATGGCCCTGCTCCTGGTCCTCGGCCCGATCCTGCTCCCCGAGTCGAAGGACCCCTCCCCCGGTCGCTTCGACTGGCTGAGCGTCCCGCTGTCGATGGCCGCGGTGCTTCCCGTGATCTACGGCCTCAAGGAGATCACGAACGAGGGCTGGAACGTCCTCTACGTCATCTCGATCACCGTCGGCCTGCTCTTCGCGACCCTCTTCGTCCACCGTCAGCGCACGGCGGCCTCGCCGATGATCTCCCCGGCCCTGTTCCGCGGTCGCGGCTTCGCCCCCGCGGTCGTCCTCAACCTGATCTCGGTCTTCGGGATGATGGGCTCGGCGTTCTTCACCACGCAGTACCTGCAGTCGGTGCTCGACAAGAGCGCGCTGGAGGCGGCCCTGTGGGCGCTGCTGCCGTCGGTGCCGATCGGGGCGGCGGCGCCGATCGCGACCTCGCTGGTGCAGAAGGGCGTCAACCGCGCCCACGTCGTCACCGCGGGCTTCGCGATCGCCGCGTGCGGCTACGCTCTGCTGGCCTGCGCCGGTACGGACTCGATGTGGCTGGTGCTGGTGGCGTGCGGTGTCCTCGCCGTCGGGATCGTCACCGTGGTCTCCCAGATCACCGACCTCGCGATGGGCACGGCCCCGGTGGAACGGGCGGGCGCCGCGTCCTCCCTGCTGGAGACGGGCGCCGAGTTCGGCGGCGCCCTCGGCATGGCGGTCCTCGGCTCCATCGGTACGGCGATCTACCGCCACGAGATCCCGAGCTCGGCCCCGGACGCGGCCCGGGAGACGCTGGGCGGGGCGCTGGCGATCGCCGACCAGGTCCCGGGCCTGGCGACGACGGCCCGGGAGGCGTTCACCAGCGGGATGCAGGGGGCGGCGATCGCGGGGGCGGTGCTGCTCGCGGGGGCGGCGGGGCTGGCGGCGGTGACGCTGCGGCGGGTGCGAGTGGACAGCAAAACGCCGGACGAGCCGAGCATGCTCAACCCGTCCGGCGTTTGAGAACAAGAACCGCCGTCCCGAACCCCCACCCACCTGCGGGGGGCTTCGCTTCCACCCGCCGGACCAGGCAACTCCAGCCCGCCCGGCCCTAGAGAACGAGAACCGCGGTCCCGAATCCCCACCAACCCGCCGGGGGCTCGCCTCCAGACGCCGGACCAGGCAATTCCAGCAGGTCCGGCGCTAGAGAACGAGAACCGCCGTCCCGAACCCCCACCCACCCGCCGGGGGCTTCGCCTCCACACGCCGGACCAGGCAATTCCAGCCCGTCCGGCGTTTGAGGACGAGGCCCCTTCAGGGCCGAAGCGGGGGTCTGGGGGCGGCAGCAGCCCCCAGGGACCGCAACCTCAGACCAGGTTCACCGCGCGAGCCGACGTCGCGCCGATCTCCTCCGCGACCTCGGTCAGCACACCCGCCGGCACCGTGTCGTCCACGGTCAGCACGGCGAGGGCCTCGCCGCCGGCGACCGCACGCGACACCTGCATACCGGCGATGTTGATACCGGCCTCGCCGAAGACGCGGCCGACCGTGCCGACGACACCCGGACGGTCCTCGTACTTGAGGACGACCATGTGGTCGGCCAGCGCGAGGTCGACGTCGTACTCGCCGACCGCGACGATCTTCTGCAGGTGCTTCGGACCGGCCAGCGTGCCGGAGACCGACACCTCCTCGCCGTTGCTGAGCGTGCCGCGCACGGTGACGACGTTGCGGTGGTCGGCGGACTCCGAGCTGGTGGTCAGCCGTACCTCTACGCCGCGCTCCTGGGCGAACAGCGGGGCGTTGACATAGGACACCGTCTCGTCGACGACGTCCTCGAACACGCCCTTCAGAGCGGACAGCTCCAGCACCTTCACGTCGTGCTGGGTGATCTCGCCGTAGACCTCGACGTCGAGGCGGACCGCGACCTCACCGGCGAGCGCCGTGAAGATACGGCCGAGGCGCTCCGCGAGGGGCAGGCCCGGCTTGACGTCCTCGGCGATGACGCCGCCCTGGACGTTCACCGCGTCCGGGACCAGCTCACCGGCGAGCGCGAGGCGGACGGAGCGGGCGACGGCGATGCCGGCCTTCTCCTGGGCCTCGTCGGTCGACGCGCCGAGGTGCGGGGTGCAGACGACCTGGTCGAGCTCGAAGAGCGGCGAGTCCGTGCAGGGCTCCTTCGCGTACACGTCGAGGCCGGCACCGGCGACGCGGCCCTCCTTGAGCGCGGAGAACAGCGCTGCCTCGTCGACGATCCCGCCGCGCGCGGCGTTGACGATCCGCACCGACGGCTTGACCTTGTGCAGCGCCTCGTCGCCGATGAGACCGAGGGTCTCGGGGGTCTTCGGCAGGTGCACGGTGATGAAGTCGGCGACCTCGAGCAGCTCGTCGAGGGACAGCACCTTGACGCCCATCTGCGCGGCCCGCGCGGGCTGCACGTAGGGGTCGTAGGCGACGACCTTCATGCCGAACGCGGACATGCGCTGGGCGACGAGCGCGCCGATGCGGCCGAGGCCCACGACACCGAGGGTCTTCTCCGCGAGCTCGACACCCGTGTACTTGCTGCGCTTCCACTCGCCGTTCTTCAGGGCGGTGTTGGCCTGCGGGATGTATCGCGCGGTGGCCAGCAGCAGACCGCAGGCCAGCTCGGCGGCGGTGACGATGTTGGAGGTGGGGGCGTTGACGACCATCACGCCGGCCTTGGTGGCGGCGGAGACGTCGACGTTGTCCAGGCCGACGCCGGCTCGTGCGACGACCTTCAGCTTCTTCGCGGCGGCGATCGCCTCGGCGTCGACCTTGGTGGCCGAGCGGATCAGGATCGCGTCCACGTCGGCGATGGCGGGCAGCAGCTCGGCCCGGTCGGCGCCGTTGCAGTGCCGGATCTCGAAGTCCGGGCCAAGCGCGTCGACAGTCGCGGGCGACAGCTCTTCAGCGATGAGTACGACAGGTTTCGAGCTCACGTGAGTCCTCACAAGTCCAATGCGTGCGGACGGCCGTCCCGACGGCCGCATGCGGTGGAGGGTGCTAGCCGCGTGGAAGACGCACGACGCTGTGGGCCTGACGCGTATGTAGTACGGCAGTGTAGTGGCGCGGCGGGGGCGTGCTTGCGCCTGCGCGGAAGGATCACCCGCACGTGCGGTGTCGAGCGCCTCCGGCATTCGAGGAGCGGGGGCCGGGGCGGCGCCCCGCGGCGTCGCCCCGGCCAGACGGCCGGGCCGTGACACCGGTCAACACCGGCATCACGGCCCGACCGACGGGGTCACTCGTCGTCGTTCACCCACGACATGAGCTTGCGCAGCTCCTTGCCGGTGGTCTCCAGGAGGCTCTGCTCGTCCTGGGTCTTGTACTCGTTGTACTTCTTCAGACCGCCGTGGTACTCGGCCATCCACTCACGGGCGAAGGTGCCGTCCTGGATCTCGGCGAGGACCTTCTTCATCTCGGCCTTGGTGGCGTCCGTGATGATCCGCGGGCCGGTGATGTAGTCGCCCCACTCGGCGGTCTCGGAGACGCTCCAGCGCATCTTCTCCAGGCCGCCCTCGTACATGAGGTCGACGATCAGCTTCAGCTCGTGGAGGCACTCGAAGTACGCGATCTCCGGCTGGTAGCCGGCCTCGGTCAGCGTCTCGAAACCGGCCTTGACCAGCGCGGCCGTACCACCGCAGAGAACGGCCTGCTCACCGAACAGGTCGGTCTCGGTCTCCTCGGTGAAGGTCGTCTTGATGACGCCCGCGCGGGTGCCACCGATGCCCTTGGCGTACGACAGGGCCAGCGCGAAGGCGTTGCCGGTCGCGTCCTGCTCGACGGCCGCGATACACGGAACGCCGCGGCCCTCCTCGTACTGGCGACGGACCAGGTGGCCCGGGCCCTTGGGGGCGACCATGCAGACGTCGATGCCGGCCGGGGGCTTGATGAAGTCGAAGCGGATGTTCAGGCCGTGGCCGAAGAACAGCGCGTCGCCGTCCTTGAGGTTGTCCTTGATGGACTCCTCGTAGACCTGGGCCTGGAGCGGGTCCGGCACGAGGATCATGATGACGTCGGCCTCGGCGGCCGCCTCGGCGGGGGTGACCACGCGCAGGCCCTGCTCCTCGGCCTTCGCCTTGGACTTGGAGCCCTCGTGCAGACCGACGCGGACGTCGACACCCGAGTCACGGAGCGACAGCGCGTGGGCGTGGCCCTGGCTGCCGTAACCGATGACCGCGACCTTGCGGCCCTGGATGATGGACAGGTCGGCGTCGGCGTCGTAGAACAGCTCGGCCACTTTGGGTTCTCTCCTTGTGTGCAGGTGTTGCGTCCCACCGTATGACGGCGGGCTGAGAAGAAGTTTCGGGGTCTCGGTATACGGGCGGCCGGTGTCACCCGGCCGCCCGAATCCGTCGTTATGCGGACCGGTCGAGGGCGCGCAGCGAGCGGTCCGTGATCGAGCGGGCGCCGCGGCCGATCGCGATCGTGCCGGACTGGACGAGCTCCTTGATGCCGAAGGGCTCCAGCATCTTGAGCATGGCCTCCAGCTTGTCGCTGCCGCCGGTGGCCTCGATGGTGACGGCCTCCGGGGAGACGTCCACGGTCTTGGCGCGGAACAGCTGGACGATCTCGATGATCTGCGAGCGCGTCTCGTTGTCGGCGCGCACCTTCACCAGAACGAGTTCACGCTGAACGGCGCTCGCCGGCTCCAGCTCGACGATCTTCAGCACCTCGACGAGCTTGTTGAGCTGCTTGGTGACCTGCTCCAGCGGCAGCGCGTCGACACTCACCACGATCGTGATGCGGGAGATGTCGGGGTGCTCGGTGACGCCGACGGCGAGCGAGTCGATGTTGAAGCCGCGGCGGGAGAAGAGGGCGGCGATCCGGGCCAGGATGCCCGGCTTGTTCTCCACCAGGACGGAGAGCGTGTGCTTGGACATGATCTTTTACGTCTCTCTCGCTCAGTCGTCTTCGTTGTCGCCGAAGTCGGGGCGGACGTCCCGGGCGGCCATGATCTCGTCGTTGGAGGTGCCGGCGGCGACCATCGGCCACACCATCGCGTCCTCGTGGACGATGAAGTCGATCACGACCGGGCGGTCGTTGATCGAGTTCGCCTCCTCGATGACCTTGTCGAGGTCGTCCGGGGACTCACAGCGGATGGCGTAGCAGCCCATGGCCTCCGACAGCTTCACGAAGTCGGGGACGCGGGTGCCGGCGCTCGGCTCCTTGCCGGTGGCCTCCGGGCCGGAGTGCAGCACGGTGTTGGAGTACCGCTGGTTGTAGAAGAGGGTCTGCCACTGGCGGACCATCCCGAGGGCGCCGTTGTTGATGATGGCGACCTTGATCGGGATGTTGTTCAGGGAGCAGGTGGTGAGCTCCTGATTGGTCATCTGGAAGCAGCCGTCGCCGTCGATCGCCCAGACCGTCCGGTCCGGCTGACCGGCCTTGGCGCCCATCGCGGCCGGGACCGCGTAGCCCATCGTGCCCGCGCCACCCGAGTTCAGCCAGGTCGCCGGCTTCTCGTACTGGACGTAGTGCGCGGCCCACATCTGGTGCTGACCGACGCCCGCCGCGAAGATCGTGCCCTCCGGCGCGAGTTGGCCGATGCGCTCGATGACCTGCTGCGGGGAGAGCGAGCCGTTGTCGGGCTGGTCGTAGCCCAGCGGGTACGTCTCGCGCCAGCGGTTGAGGTCCTTCCACCAGGCGCTGTAGTCGCCCTGGTTCCCCTCGCTGTGCTCCTTCTGCACGGCCTGCACCAGGTCCGCGAGGACCTCGCGGGCGTCCCCGACGATCGGCACGTCGGCAGCGCGGTTCTTGCCGATCTCCGCCGGGTCGATGTCGGCGTGGACGATCTTGGCGTACGGGGCGAAGCTGTCCAGCTTGCCGGTGACGCGGTCGTCGAAGCGGGCTCCGAGGGCGACGATCAGGTCGGCCTTCTGCAGCGCGGTGACGGCGGTGACCGCACCGTGCATGCCCGGCATTCCCACGTGCAGCGGGTGGCTGTCGGGGAATGCGCCGAGCGCCATCAGGGTGGTGGTGACGGGCGCTCCGGTGAGCTCGGCGAGAACCTTGAGCTCGGCGGTGGCGTGTGCCTTGATGACACCGCCGCCGACGTAGAGGACGGGCCGCTTGGCGGAGGTGATCAGCTTGGCGGCCTCGCGGATCTGCTTGGCGTGCGGCTTGGTCACCGGGCGGTAGCCGGGCAGGTCCATGGTGGGCGGCCACGAGAAGGTGGTCTGCGCCTGCATCGCGTCCTTGGCGATGTCGACCAGGACCGGGCCCGGGCGGCCGGTGGAGGCGATGTGGAACGCCTGCGCGATCACCCGCGGGATGTCCTCGGCCTTGGTGACCAGGAAGTTGTGCTTGGTGATCGGCATCGTGATGCCGACGATGTCCGCCTCCTGGAAGGCGTCCGTGCCGATCGCCTTGGAGGCCACCTGCCCGGTGATCGCCACGAGCGGCACCGAGTCCATGTGGGCGTCCGCGATCGGGGTGACCAGGTTGGTCGCGCCGGGGCCGGAGGTCGCCATGCAGACGCCGACCTTGCCGGTGGCCTGCGCGTAACCGGTGGCCGCGTGACCGGCGCCCTGCTCATGGCGGACCAGGACGTGACGCACCCGGGTGGAGTCCATCAGCGGGTCGTACGCCGGAAGGATCGCACCGCCGGGAATGCCGAATACCGTCTCGGCGCCGACCTCCTCGAGAGAGCGGATGAGGGACTGCGCACCCGTGACGTGCTCGGGGGCGGACTGGTGTCCTCCGGATCGGGGCCGCGGCTGCGGGTGATGGGCCCCGGTGGCCTGCTCGGTCATCGTCAGTCTCTTCTCGATGCTGAGGGTTTTTGCGAAGTTCGTGCGGTGTACGGCTTTTGTACGACAGGTGCCTGTGCAACAAAAAACCCCTCGTGCCGTGAGGCAAGCGAGGGGAGCGCGCCGGAGTGGGTGGCTGGGAGTTCCGGGTCCGACCGGACGTCACCAGCTTCAGCCGACGCGCTTTCCAAGTACGAGAATTCGGGTGCGCATGGGACTGACCCTCCCCCCGGCACACATGCACTGTCAAGCGGGTGGGACGGGAGTCTCATTATGTGAGCGATGGGCACTTCCGCCTCCGAAAACAGCGGGCACACCACTGGTGTACACCCCCGCACCGCCTCCCGCGAACGCGGGCTCGGCCGGTCCATGCGGAACCGGATAGTGGCCGGATCCCAGCGCCCGGCGCAGCCGGTACTCGTCCAGTGGTCCGGAGAAGGCCATTCCCTGCCCATGGGTGCAGCCCATCGCGCGCAGGGCGATGACCTGTTCCGGGAGGTCCACGCCGTCGGCCACGGACTGCAGCCCGAGGTCGCCGGCGATGCGCAGCAGCCCGCTGGTGATCTTGTGCAGCCGGGCGGACTCGACGACGCCCTCGACCAGACTGCGGTCGAGTCTCAGCACGTCGACGGGGAGCCTGCGCAGCGCGGTGATCGCCGCGTAGCCGCTGCCGAAGCCGTCCAGGGCGATCCGGACCCCGACGCGCCGGATCGCGGTCAGCCGGCGCTCCAGCTCGTCCAGGGAGACCCTCGGGTCGGTGTCGGACAGCTCGATGACCAGCGCCCCGGAGGGCAGCCCGTGCCGGGTCAGCAGTGCCTCGACGGAGCCGAGGGGCAGCGAACGGTCCAGCAGCCGCCGGGCGCTCATCCGGACCGCCACGGGCACGGACAGCCCGCTCGCGGCCCGCTCGGCGGCCTTCTCCACGGCCTCCTCGAGGATCCAGCGGCCCAGCTCCTGCGTCTTGTCGTTGTCCTCGGCCACCCGCAGGAACTCCGCGGGGGTGAACAGCACCCCCTGTGAGGAGCGCCAGCGCGCCTGGGCGGTGACCGAGGTGATCCGGCCGTCCTCCAGACAGACGACGGGCTGGTGCAGCAGGTTGAACTCGCCGTCGTGCAGTGCGGCCCGCAGGCGCGTGGCCAGTTCGGCCTTGCGGACGACGTCCTGCTGCATCTGGGGTGCGTACAGCTCGACGCGGCCCTTGCCGCCCGCCTTGGCGCGGTACATGGCGAGGTCGGCGTTGCGCAGCAGCTCGCCCGCGCCGAGGCCCGGCTCGGCGAAGGCGACGCCGATGGAGGCGGCGACCCGGACATCGTTGCCGTCGATGAGGTACGGCTGCGAGAGCGTGATCCTGAGGCGGTCGGCGAGCTCCAGGATGTGGCGCTCACGGGCGCTGCGGTCACGGGTGCCGTCCCCGACGATCAGTGCGGCGAACTCGTCCCCGCCCAGCCGTGAGGCGGTGTCCCCGTGCCGGACCGCGTCCTGCAGTCTGCGGGCGGCCTGGACGAGCAGTTCGTCCCCGGCCTGGTGCCCGATCGTGTCGTTGACGGCCTTGAAGCCGTCCAGGTCGATGAAGAGGACGGCCGTGCCGCGGTCGGAGGAGCGGCGGCCGGACAGGGCCTGCTGGACGCGCTTGGTGAACAGGGCGCGGTTGGGCAGGTCGGTCAGCGGGTCGTGCTCGGCGTTGTGCTGGAGCTGCGCCTGCAGGCGCACCCTCTCGGTCACGTCCCGGCTGTTGAAGATGAGGCCGCCGTGGTGGCGGTTGACGGTGGACTCGACGTTGAGCCAGCCGCCGTCGCCGGACCGGAACCGGCACTCGATGCGCGTGGTGGGTTCCTCGAGCGGGCTGGCGGCGAGGAAGCGGCGCACCTCGTGCACCACGCAGCCCAGGTCCTCCGGGTGGATGAGGCCGGCCAGTTCCGTCCCCACGAGCTCCTCGGCGGAGCGGCCGTAGACCCCGGCGGCGGCCGGGGAGACGTACCGGAGGATGCCGTTGGGTGCGGCGATCATGATGACGTCGCTGGAGCCCTGCACCAGGGAGCGGAAGTGGTTCTCCTTCTGCGCCAGTTCCTGGGTGAGGGTGATGTTGTCGAGCAGCATGATGCCCTGGCGCACCACGAGGGCGAGCACGACCGTGCCACCGGTGAGGAGCACCACGCGGTCCACACTGCGGCCGTTGAGGACGTTGTAGAGAATGCTCAACGTGCAGACGGCGGCCGCGAGGTAGGGCGTGAGGGCGGCCAGCGACCCGGTGATGGGACGGGTGGCGGGATGCCGGGTGGGCTCGCCCGCCTGCGGGGGCGCGTGGTGGTGCGGGCCGGTGCGCTGTCCCGGCAGGTGTTCGTGCACCACGCGCGTGTGCCCGGCCGCGCCCGGCCGGTCGGTGGACCGCCTGGCGGCCGGCTGCCGGGCGGCGAGCTGCCGGTCGGGGGTGCGGCTGCCGCCCTCCGTGTGCGCGTGCCGGGGGGTGGCCCAGGGGGCGTACGCGAGGAGCAGGGAGCCGGCGAACCAGCCCGCGTCCAGCAGTTGGCCGGAACGGTAGTTGTTGTGCAGCAGCGGTGAGGTGAACAGGGCGTCGCACATGACGGTCAGGGCGAGTGCGCCGATCGCGGTGTTCACCGCGGTGCGGTTGACCGCCGAGCGCCTGAAGTGCAGCGCGAGCACCATGCTGACCAGGGCGATGTCCAGCAGCGGGTACGCCAGGGACAGCGCGGTGTGCGCCACGCTCGGTCCCTCGGACTTCGCCGCCTGGGCGAGGGCGAGGCTCCACGAGAGCGTGAGGAGCGAGCCGCCGATCAGCCACGCGTCCAGGGCGAGACAGACCCAACCCGCCTTGGTCACCGGTCGCTTGGCGAGCACCAGCAGGCCGACGATCGCGGGCGGCGCGAAGCACAGGAAGAACAGGTCGGCATAGCTGGGGCTGGGCACGGGCCGTCCCAGGACGACTTCGTACCACCCCCAGACGAGGTTGCCGAGGGCCGCCATCGCCGAGGAGAGCGCGAAGAGCAGCCAGGCGGGTCGAAAGCGGACACGACGGCTGCGGGCGTAGAGGAAGCAGGACACGGCGGCGGTGCCGGCCGCCGCGCTCAGCCCGAAGTCACCCATGATCAGCGCGACTTCTGGCGAGCCCCAGCCGAGCGCGGAACCGACGGCGTATCCCGCGCACACCAGGGCGAGGACGAGTTGGTGGACCAGGCTCGACCCGACAGCGGAGCCCGGCGGACGGGGCAGCAGCGCCCCCGGTGAACGCTGTGCCCGCAGCGCTCCGTCGAGGGTGGTCGCGGAAGGCGGGGGCGAACTCACCGGGTCCTCCCGGTCCGCGCCGCTCCGGGGTCCCGGGGGTCCGGGTGCGCCGGGTGCGCATGCCTCCTGCGGCTGCTGTGCCTGCGGTGGTGAGGGCTGTGGTGGCCGCCGTGACCGGCATGGTGGCCGCGTCTGCGCGCGGCGGCGTGCCAGGGTCGCCGCCGGCGGCCCCGCCGCGTCGGATCGTTCGCCCATAGGCCGTGCATCGCCCGTCGCCCCCCTCACAGTCTGAAATGTCCATCCCCGGCGCCGAACGGTGCGCGGCGCAGCCCCTGTCGGGACGATACACCAGTCTCGTCACTCAGGGACATAGTTCCTCTACGCTCCGTGACGACCAGCGGTGATGTGAGCACGGACCGCGTCCGGAAGGTTGCGGAGGGTACCGGAAACGGATTACGCGCCTGTTGCGCGCCCGCGCCCGACGGTGCCCGACCGTCCCAGTGGCAGGGCCTATGCGCCGGTTGTGCCTGTCGTAAGGATCACGTTGCGCAGGGGCTCCTGGTTCACGAAACGGGTCAACTGGTCCACCAGCAGTCGCTTGGCGCGGGGCAGGAAGGCGGACGTGGGTCCGCCGACGTGCGGGCTGACGAGTACGCCAGGTGCCTGCCACAACGGGTGTCCCTGGGGCAGCGGTTCGGGGTCGGTGACGTCGAGGGCCGCGGTGATGCGGCCGGTCTCCAGTTCGGCGAGCAGCGCCTTGGTGTCGACGACGGGGCCGCGGGCGACGTTCACGAGGAGCGCGCCGTCCTTCATACGGGCCAGGAAGTCGGCGTCGGCCAGGTGGCGCGTGGTCTCGGTGAGGGGCGTGGAGAGGATGACGACGTCGGCCTCGGGGAGCAGCGCGGGCAGTTCGGTGAGCGGGTGCACCGGGCCGCGCGCCGTGGTGCGCTCGGAGCGCGCGACGCGCGCCACCCGCGCGACCTCGAACGGAACGAGCCGGTCCTCGATCGCGGATCCGATCGAGCCGTAGCCGACGATGAGGACGTTCTTGTCGGCGAGCGCGGGGTGGAACCCGCCGAGCCACTCCCCCCGGTCCTGCGCCCGCACGAAGTCGGGGACGCCGCGCAGTGAGGCGAGGATCAGCGTGAGCGTGAGCTCGGCGGTGCTCGCCTCGTGCACCCCGCGCGCATTGCACAACCGCACGCCCGGACGCAGGTCCTTGAGGCCCGGCAGCAGGTTGTCGACGCCGGCGGACAGAGTCTGCACGACCTCCACGGAACTCAGGAGGGGCAGCGGCCGCAGGCCGACCTCGAGGGGCTTCATGTAGGGGACGACGTAGTAGGCGCAGTCGGCCGGGTCCGCGGGGAAGTCCTCACCGCCGTTCCAGAAGAGGTAGTTCGGGCCCTCGGGGAGCCCTTCGATGTCTTCCGGCGGAATGGGGAGCCACACGTCAGCAGTCATGGTCTGGAGGCTATGTCAGGTCATGGGAACCGCAGACGTTAGGTTGGGGGACCGGAGAGGGAGGGGTCAGCAGCAGGTGGAGCGCAGGACGATCGGGGCGGCGGCGCTCGAGGTGGGGGCCGTCGGACTCGGGTGCATGCCGATGAGCTGGGCCTACAGCGGGTCCCGGCAGCGGGGCGACGAGTCGCTCAGGGCCGTGCACCGGGCGCTCGACCTGGGCTCGACGCTGCTCGACACGGCCGACATGTACGGCCCGTTCACCAATGAGCTGCTGGTGGGGCGGGCGTTGAAGGAGCGGCGCGAGGACGCGTTCGTGTCGACCAAGGTCGGCCTGCTGGTCGGCGAGCAGCACATCGTGGCCAACGGGCGCCCCGGATATGTGAAGCGGGCGTGCGACGCGTCGCTCAGGCGGCTGCAGACGGACGTGATCGACCTCTACCAGCTGCACCGCGAGGATCCCGAGGTTCCGGTCGAGGAGACCTGGGGCGCGATGGCGGAGCTCGTCCAGGCCGGAAAGGTACGGGCGTTGGGGCTGTGCGCGATGGGGGCGCGGGGCGGCCGCCGGTCCGGGGCGCGGCTGCACGACGCGACGATACGGCAGCTGCAGCGGGTGCAGCAGGTCTTCCCCGTGAGCGCGGTGGAGGCGGAACTGTCGGTGTGGTCGCCGGAGGCGCTGGAGACGCTGCTGCCCTGGTGCGACGCGCGCGGCATCGGCTTCCTGGCGGGGATGCCCCTCGGCAACGGCTTCCTGACCGGCACCCTGACCCCCGGCGAGGGCTTCGAACCGGACGACGTCCGCGCCCGCCACCCCCGCTTCACCGCCGAGATGATGGCCGCGAACCAGCCGATCGTGGTCGGCCTGCGCCGGATCGCCCGACGCCACGGCGAGGACGTCACCCCGGCCCAGGTGGCGCTGGCGTGGGTCCTGGCCCAGGGGCGGCACGTGATCCCGGTGCCGGGTGCCAAGCGGGAGCGCTGGGTGACGGACAACGCTGCGGCGGCCGCGCTGCCGCTCACGGCCGAGGATCTGGCCGAGGTGGCGGAACTGCCCCCGGCACAGGGATCGTGGGAGTGACGGGCCGCATCGGGTACCGGAGATCGGGAACCCGTGGGGCGCGAGCGGTGTATGAACAGTAGAACCCGCCGCGTCGAAGGGACTTCATCGTGCAACGTCGTGCAGTGACGGCCGTGTTGGCCGCGACCACACTCCTGCTGGCGGCCGGCTGCTCCTCCGACGGTGATGGAGGAGACTTCCCCGGCGGCGACAACAGCACGTCACCGAGTAGTACGTCGTCGAAGTCGTCCCCCACCGAGCAGGCCGCCGAGGAGACACCCCCCGCGAAGGGCTCGGTGAAGGTGCTCCGCACGGTCACCACCGGCCTGAACACCCCCTGGGGCCTGGCCCCCCTGCCCGGCAGCGGCCTGCTCGTCTCCTCCCGGGACGACGCCACGATCACCCGGGTCGACGAGCAGACGGGCAAAAAGACCGAGCTGGGCGAGGTGCCGGGGGTGTCCCCGGCGGGCGAGGGCGGCCTCATGGGCCTCGCCCTCTCCCCTGACTTCGCCTCGGACCACATGGTCTACGCCTACTTCACCTCGGCCTCGGACAACCGCATCGTCCGCATGCTGTACGACGAGAAGAAGCCCTCCGGCGAGCAGCTGGGCGCTCCCGACACGATCTTCAGGGGCATCCCCAAGGGCTATATCCACAACGGCGGCCGGATCGCCTTCGGCCCGGACAAGATGCTGTACGCGGGCACGGGCGAGAGCGGTGACACGGGCCTGTCCCAGGACACCAAGTCGCTGGGCGGCAAGATCCTGCGCATGACCCCGGAGGGCGAGCCGGCCCCGGGCAACCCGTTCCCGGACTCCCCCGTGTACTCCTACGGCCACCGCAATGTGCAGGGTCTCGCCTGGGACGACAAGCAGCGTCTGTTCGCCTCGGAGTTCGGCCAGGACACCTGGGACGAGCTGAACGCGATCAAGCCGGGCGACAACTACGGCTGGCCGGAGGCCGAGGGCAAGTCCGACGACGCGCAGTACCACAACCCGATCGCCCAGTGGGGCACGGACGACGCCTCCCCCAGCGGCATCGCCTACGCCGAGGGTTCCCTCTGGATGGCGGGCCTGAAGGGACAGCGGCTGTGGCGCATCCCCCTGAAGGGCACGGCGGCCTCGGCCGACCCGCAGGCCTTCCTGGAGGGCGACTACGGCCGGCTGCGCACGGTGGTGTCGGCGGGCGGCGACAAGCTGTGGCTGGTGACCAGCAACACGGACGGGCGAGGCAGCCCGAAGGAGGGGGACGACCGGATCCTGGAGATACAGGTGAGCTAGCCCGAGCGCCCCTCGGCCGGCTCATCCGGCTCATCCGGATTCGGCCGCCGTACGACGACCTTCCCGGAGGTGAGGTCTATCGGGCCGCGTCCGGGGTCGCCGTCGCCGACGTCCTCGCGGGTCAGCTCCAGCCGGTTCTGCTCGTCCTGGGTGTGCTTACGGCCGGGTGCGAACAGTTCCTCGAACATGTTGAACACAGAGCCTCCCCTGCCGGTCTCTTACACCGTACGCCTCACCCCGTGGGCGGCACCTGGAGAACCTCGGCCGGGAACAGCCCCAGCCGGTGGGAGACGGCCGCCGCCTCGCCCCGGCCCGAGACGCCGAGCTTGCCCAGGATGTTCGAGACGTGGACGCTGGCCGTCTTCGGGGAGATGAAGAGTTCCTCGGCTATCTGGCGGTTGCTGCGACCGAGGGCGACCAGACGCAGGACGTCGCGTTCGCGGCCCGTGAGGCCGAGGGTGCGGGCCGGGTCGGTCTGGGCGGACGCGGGGGCCGGGGCCGCCGTCAGGGTGAGGCGGGCGCGCTGGGCGAGGAGCGTGACGGCGTCGGCGAGGGGGCGGGCGCCGAGGTGGTCGGCGACGGCGTGGGCGAGGCGGAGGAGTTCGGTGGCGCGGTCCCGTTCGTCCTCGCCGCCGGCCGAGAGCAGGGACTCGGCCAGGCGGTGGCGGACGCGGGCGAGGTCGTAGGGACGCTCCAGGGACTCGAAGGCGACGGTCACCTCCGACCAGTCGTCGGGGGTGCCGCGGCCCTCGGCGCGGAGCAGCTCCGCGCGCACCCAGCGCTCGTACGCCTGCCAGACGGGCACATGGGTGGCGAGCGACTTGGCAGCGGTGCGGATACGTTCGAGGATCTTCCGGCGGCCGGGTTCGGCGACGGGCAGGCCGAGTGCGTTGGCCTCCATGGTGGCGGCGGTGAGCAGGAGGGGCCAGGCGTAGCGGTGGGTGCCGGGTGCGAAGCCGGTGTCCAGGACGCGTTCGAGGTCGGCCCGGGCGTCGAGGAGGCGGCCCTCGGCCGCGGCCAGGCCGATGCCGATGTCGACGAGCGGCAGCTCATGCTGAGGGATGTCGTGGGTGCCGAAATGCCCGCGCGCCGCAGCCAGTTGACGGCCCGCTTCGGCCAGGTCCCCTCTCGCGAGGGCGAGTTCGGCGCGGAGGCTGGCGTGGAAGCCGCGGGGCTTGGTGCTGTGGTCGGCGCGTTCCGCCTTGGTCCCGGCCTCGGCGGCCTGGTCCCAGCGGCCCAGCGAGTAGAAGGATTCGGAGAGGTTGCCCCAGATCCAGGCCTCGCTGGCCAGCTGACCGAACTTCCGGGTGTAGGCGATCCCCTCCTCCAGGAGCGGCACGGCTTCCCGGGAGCGGCCGACCGATTCGAGGGCGTTCGGCAGATTCACATAGGCACGGCCCGCGACAGCGGTCAGGCCCTGCGCGACGGTCTGACGCTTGACCTCGAACATCTCGTCGAGGCCCGCCTCGATGCCGCCGGTCTCGACCGTGAGGCCCGCGAGGGTGAGACGTGCGTTCATCTCGATCTCGCGGGCGCCGACCATGCGCGCGTACTCCACGGCGCGCTCGGCGGCGGAGAACGCGTCGGGACCGGGGACATGCACCATGGTCCAGCTGGCGACGTGGGACAGCACCTCGGCGTGCACCTCCGAGGGCGGCAGGCCGCGGACGAGTTCCTCGGCGGTGGCCAGTTCGGCCCAGCCATCGCCGCGGGCCTGTGCCTGCACCAGCCGGGAGCGCTGGACCCAGAACCAGGCGCTGCGCTGCGGGTCCCGCTCCTCCTCCAGGAGGTGCAGCGCCCGCTTCGTGATCTTCAGAGCGCGTTCCCGCTCCCCGCACAGCCGGCCCGCGACCGCCGCCTCGGCCATCAGGTCCAGGTAGCGGAGCGGGGTGGTGGCCGGGTCGCAGCCGCAGGGCGGGTAGACCTCGGTGTAGTCGACGGGGCGCAACCCGGCCCGTACGTCCTCGGGGGCCGAGTCCCACAGCTCCATCGCCCGTTCCAGGAGCCGGAGTTGTTCGGAGTAGGCGTGTCGGCGGCGGGCGGTGACGGAGGCGTCCAGGACGGCGGGCAGGGCCTTGGCGGCGTCGTGGGCGTGGTACCAGTAGCTGGCCAGTCGCATGACGCGGGCGTCGGCGGGGACGAGGGTCGGGTCGGCCTCCAGGGCTTCGGCGTAGCGGCGGTTGAGGCGGGAGCGCTCGCCGGGCAGCAGGTCGTCGCCGACGGCCTCGCGGACCAGGGAGTGGCGGAAGCGGTAGCCGTCGCCGTCGGGGGCGGCGAGCAGGATGTTGGCGTTCACGGCCGCCCTGAGGGCCTCGATGAGGTCGTCCTCGGCAAGCCCCGCGACTGCGGCGATCAGCCGGTACTCCACCGTGGAGCCGCCCTCGGCGACGATCCGGGCGACCCGCTGGGCGCTCTCGGGCAGGCCTTCGACGCGGACCAGGAGCAGGTCGCGGAGGGAGTCGGTGAGGCCGGTGCCGCAGCCCTCGGTGGCGCAGACGGCGAGTTCCTCGACGAAGAAGGCGTTGCCGTCGGAGCGTTCGAAGATGTCGTCGACCTGGGCCGGGTCGGGTTCGTGAGCGAGGATGCCGGCGATCTGGCGGCCGACCTCGGCGCGGTTGAAACGGCCGAGTTCGATCCGGCGGACCGTGCGCAGCCGGTCGAGTTCGGCGAGCAGGGGGCGCAGCGGGTGGCGGCGGTGGATGTCGTCGGCGCGGTAGGTGGCGAGGACGAGGAGGCGGCCGGTGCGCAGGGTGCGGAACAGGTAGGACAGCAGGTGGCGGGTGGAGGCGTCGGCCCAGTGCAGGTCCTCCAGGGCGACGACGACCGTGCGGTCGGCGGCCACGCGCTCCAGCACGCGGGCGGTGAGCTCGAAGAGGCGGGCCATGCTGCCCTCGTCGTGGCGGCCGGAGGTGGCCTCGCCCAGTTCGGGCAGGAGCCGGGCGAGTTCCTCCTCCTGACCGGCGGCTGCGGCGGCCAGGTCGTCCGGCAGTTCGCGGCGCAGGGCGCGCAGCGCGGTGGAGAAGGGGGCGAAGGGCAGGCCGTCGGCGCCGATCTCGACGCAGCCGCCGAGCGCGACGACGGCACCACCGCGGCAGGCCGCGGTGGCGAACTCCTCGACGAGGCGGGTCTTGCCGACGCCGGCCTCACCGCCCAGCAGCAACGCCTGCGGCTCGCCCGCGGCGGCACGGGCGAGCGCGTCGTTCAGTGTGTGCAGTTCGTCGGCGCGACCGACGAACACCGGACTGACGGACCTGGTCTCCACGGGCCCGAGCATCGCACGCGGGTCCGACAGCGCGGCACCGGTTTTCGGGGCGGGCCCGCTTGTGGGGAGACGCGGGGAGAGGACGGCCGCGGGCACGGGCAGTGCCGTGCGGCCGTCCTCCCTCCCCCCGGCGCTCACGCCGTACGGAGGAACCGGTGCCGACGAGGGCCACCGGTATGCACCTCGCCCTCGGCGGCACGGCGTGCTGCCTCACGGCGGGCGGCGCGGCGGCCGCGGACGACCTCGCGGGCCAGGCGCTCGTGCTCGGCCTGGCGCATCAGTTCGGCGGAACGGAGCTGGGAGATCTCGTACTCGTAATACATGGCGTGTCCCTTGTGAGAGGCGGTTTCTGGCTTCGCTTCCTGCGATGCCTCAACCTTCGTCTCCAAGGCGGGTCCGCCACATCGGGAGAGTTCCGCATCTTCGGCGGCCTACGGGGCCTTAGACGCGCCTGAGGGGCCTCAGAGGCTCCGTAAGGTACTTACGGATGCCCTAAGACCCCTCGGGACCTGCGGCGATTCAGCTGGTGGAGGGCAGTCCGACCAGGACATCGGTGTACTTGAGGACGGCCAGGAGCAGACCGATGACGCCGAGCGCGACACCGCCCCAGGCGACCGACTTGATCCATCCGGCCTGCGCCTTGCCGGGCGTCCCGAAGGCGGGCCGGGCCAGGACGAAGACGCCGACGAGCAGCGCGACGAGGGCGAAGATCCCGCCCCACATCGCGGTGGCGTTCCAGGCGTCGCCGTAGCCCTCCTGGACCAGCTTGGCCACGCTGGAGGACTGCGAGGTCTGTGCGTTCAGCTGGCCGACCAGCGCCTGGCGCTCGGCGGCCAGGGTGCCGATCCAGCCACCGGTGAGCGACACGAGACCGAGCGCGGCGGAGACGACGGCGCCCGCGCCCATTCCGACGCCGGCGGAGCCCTCGGCCTCCTCCTTGGCGAGGACCTCGGCGGCGGCCGCGAGGAGCTCGGTGTCGTCGGCGTCCTCGGTGTCCGTGTCCTCGACGTCGGCCGCCGTGGCGTCGCCCTCGGTGGCCTCAGTCTCCGTCACCTCGTCGGTCTTGGTGACGTCCACCTTCTTCTCGTCGGTCGTGGCCTCGGCGCCAGCCTCGGCACCGGTCTCGTCAGCTGTCTTGGTTCCCATGTCCGGCACCGTACGGATCCTGTCTGAGAGGTCTCTTAATGATCGTTGTGAGCGGCACGCGCGCGTGCTGCACGCCATTCGGGGGCGAGGATCGACCACACCTCCAGGTCGTGCCGTACGCCACGATAGGGGTGGGCCTCGCGGCGCACGCCGTCGCGGGTCATTCCCAGCCGCCGGGCGACGTTCAGGCTCGGCTGGTTCCCTGCGGCGGCTACCCACTCAATCCGGTGGATTCCGCGTTGTTCGACGGCGAAGTCGATGAGAATCTTCATCGCGCGGGTGATGAGTCCGCGCCCGGTACCGGCGGGTTCCAGCCAGCAGCCGACCTCGCAGTTGCCCGTCTCCGCGTTGAAGTTCAGGAACAGCACCCCGCCCACCAGCTTCCCCTCCAGCCACAGGCCGTGCAGGGATCCGGTGTCGGCGGCGCGCATGTCGGCGTACCGCTGAAGCAGGGCCCTCGCGGAGTCCACGTCCGTCTCCTTCGAACCGAAGGCGATGAACTGCGCGACGAACTCCCTCCCCCGGTCCATGTGCGCGAGGAACTCCTCGGCATGCCACGGCTCCAGCGGCCGCAGTTCCGCTCCGTCGTCACCCAGAGGTATCGCGTACATCCTCTTCTTCCCGCCCCTTCGCCAGTACGTCCGCCACCTCGGCGTCCGTCGCAGCGGCCAGCCTTTCATGGGCGGCACGGCATTCCGGCGGCTCGATGCTGATGCGCGGCATGCGGCGGTCCAGCCAGCGCGGCAGCCACCAGTTGGCGCCGCCGAGCAGGTGCATGAGGGCCGGCACCAGCAGCGTACGGAGCACGAAGGCGTCGAGGGCGACGGCGGCGGCGAGCGCGATGCCGAACATGGCGATGACGCGGTCGCCGCTGAGGACGAAGGCGAGGAAGACGGAGATCATGATGACCGCGGCGGAGTTGATCACCCGGCTGGTCTCGGCGAGGCCGACGCGGACGGCACGCCGGTTGTCGCCGGTTTCCAGCCATTCCTCGTACATCCGGCTGACCAGAAAGACCTGGTAGTCCATGGACAGGCCGAACAGCACCGACACCATGATGACCGGGAGGAAGGGCTCGATCGGACCCGCACGGCCGAGGCCCAGCAGCTCGCTCCCCCAGCCCCACTGGAAGACCGCCACGACGATGCCGAAGGCGGCGGCGACGGCGGCGACGTTCATCACGGCGGCCTTCAGCGGGATGCCGACGGACCGGAACGCGAGCAGGAGCAGCAGACAGCCCAGGCCGATCACGACGCCGACGAACAGGGGCAGCTTGCCGACGATGACGTCCGCGAAGTCGTCGTAGGACGCCGTCACCCCGCCGACGTGCAGGTCGAGCGAGGTGCCGGTCTCGGCGCGCGGCAGCACCTCGGTGCGCAGCCGGTCGACGAGGTCGCTGGTCCTCTCGGACTGCGGGGACGACTCGGGGACGACGGTGAGGTACGCCGTGTCGTCGGCGGAGCTGTACGTCACCGGGGTCACCGACGCGACGCCCTCGGTGGCGCGGAGCGTGGCGTCGAGGTTGTCGAGGGCGAGCTTGTCCTCGGCGCCGTCGATACGCGTCACCAGCGTCAGGGGGCCGTTGACTCCCGCCCCGAAGCCGTCCGCGAGGAGGTCGTAGGCCTGGCGGGTGGTCGAGGAGCTCGGGTTGTTGCCCTGGTCGGAGGTGCCCAGGTGGAGGGAGAGCGTGGGCAGCGCGAGGACCGCCATGACGACGAGGGCGATCACGCCGAGCAGCTTGGGGTGGCGCTCCACGAACGCCGACCAACGGTGGGCGAATCCGGTCGGCAGTTCGGGCTGCGGGCCGTGTTCCGCGAGGCGCCGCCGTTCACGCCGGCTCAGGGCGCGCATGCCGATGAAGGAGAGCAGGGCGGGCAGCAGGGTGATCGAGGCCGCGACGGTCAGGACGACGGTCAGTGAGGCGGCGATCGCGACGCCGTTCAGGAAGCTGAGCCTGAGGATCAGCATCCCCAGCAGCGCTATGCACACCGTGGCACCCGCGAAGACCACGGCACGTCCGGTCGTGGCGACGGCGTTCGTGACCGCCTCGGTGACGGACAGCCCGCGTTTCAGCCCACGGCGGTGTCTGGTGACGATGAACAGCGCGTAGTCGATGCCGACGCCCAGCCCGATCAGCATGCCGAGCATGGGCGCGAAGTCGGCGACGGTCATCGCGTGGCCGAGCAGCACGATCCCGGCGTACGCCGTGCCGACGCTCACCAGCGCGGTGGCGATGGGCAGCAGCGAGGCGGCGAGCGAGCCGAAGGCGAGGAACAGCACGACCGCCGCGACGACCACGCCGACGACCTCGGCGAGGTGCCCGCCGGAGGACTCGGTGAGCGCGACGGCGCTGCCGCCCAGCTCCACCTGGAGCCCGTCGGCCTCGGCGTCCTTGGCCGCGTCGACGACGGCCTGCGCCTGGGACTTGTCGATGTCCTCGGCGGAGTCGGCGAAGGTGACCGTGGCGTACGCGGTGTGTCCGTCGGCGCTGATCCGGCTCGCGCCCTGGTCGTCGTACGGGCTGATCACGGCGGCGACGCCGGGCAGGCCCTCGATCTCGTCGAGGGCGGCGCTCATCGTCTGTTGCACATCGGCGGCGCGGACCGACCCCGACGTGGTGTGCCAGACAACGGTGTCGCTGTCGCCGCCGAGGTCCGGGAAGCCGTCCTGCAGGAGCTGGGTGGCGCGGCCGGACTCGGTGCCGGGGACCTCGTAGTCGTTCGAGTAGGCGGAGCCGGTGACGATGGCGGCCGTGCTCACTCCACCGAGGGCGAGGAGCCACAGGAGGACGACGACGAGTCGTCGTCGGACACACCAGCGTGCGAGGGCTGCCACGAACGTGCTCCCAGGGGGGTGAATTGTGGATCTTTGACCGGGAACAGTCGTTCATGTCACTTCATGAGGTGAACGGCCCGCAAAGAACGCATGAGCAAGGTGAGGACCACTCTTGCAGGCGAATGTGATCGTTTATCGCGTTCGTGGGTTTAATCACGGGAGTGGGAGACAGATCACAGGACAGTAACGGTCACTCTGTCACGTCAGTCGAACTGGTCGCCCAGCGCCATCACCATCACACCGACGATCAGCAGCCACAGCGCCCTGCGGGTGCGGCCGCGGGAGCCCAGGACCGTCGCCAGCGCGCAGACCATGGCACCGAACGCGTAGGCGGCGGGCACGAGCACGGGTTCCGGACTGGCCAGCCGGAGCCCCGAGGCGGCGAGCCCCACGGCGGCGAGCACGGTGCCGGCCGAGACCGCGGTCCGGCGGGCCCGCCGTGCCTCCCGTATCTCGTCCGCGCCCTCCTCCTGTATGTCGGATGGCTCGGAAATTCCATGTCCGTTCATGGCGGGCGAGCGTAGCGTGTTCCGCTGAGAATCCCCGGGCCCGTCCGCCCCCGGCCGAAGCAGGTGTGTTGTTTGAGCGTCCGACCGAGCTCCTCCGTATCCCTCTCCGCCTCTCAGGACTCAAGGAGCCCGTTCACCGATGCCAGACATCACCCCGCCGATGACGGGGCCCTCGAATGAGGACCTCACCCAGCGGCTGACCCACGCCCGCTACCCGCGCAGCAACCGCTACGACGCCCGCTGGACCATCGACAACCAGATGGGCCCGAACGCGCTGTGGCTGCTGGAGTGGCTCGCACCCGCCCTCGGCCTGGACGCCCTGCGCCCCTGCGCCCGCGTGCTCGACCTTGGCTGCGGCCGGGCGATGACCTCGGTCTTCCTGGCCAGGGAGTACGACGTCCAGGTCACCGCGGCCGACCTGTGGGTCAAACCCGACGAGAACGCACAACGGATCACCGAGGCCGGTTTCGCCGAACGGGTGCATCCGGTGCACGCCGAGGCGCACGACCTGCCGTTCGGCGAGGGCAGCTTCGACGCGATCGTCTCCATCGACGCGTACCAGTACTTCGGCACGAACGACCTGTATCTCCCCTCGCTGACCCGGCTGTTGAAGCCGGGCGGGCGGATCGGTGTGGTCGTGCCCGCACTGCGGGAGGAGCCGGAAGGCACCGAACCACCCGAGCATCTCGAGCCGTGGTGGGAGCCCGACTTCTGGTGCTTCCACACCGCCGACTGGTGGCGCCGCCACTGGACCCGCAGCGGGGCCGTCGAGGTCGAGGCGGCCGACTGGCTGCCGGACGGCTGGAAGGACTGGCTGCGCTGGTGCGAGGTGGTCGCCGAGGAGAGCTCGGACGAGTTCCATGTGCGGATGGCCCGCGAGGTCGGCGAGATGGTGCGCGTCGACGAGGGCCGCGCGCTGGGCTTCGTACGGGTCGTCGGTCGCCGTCTGTGAGGTGACATGACTCGGGGGCCGCATCGGTACGACGATGCGGCCCCCGAGTCGCGTGCTCAGCCCTCGCTGACGCCCAGCTTCTCCAGGATCAGCTCCTTGACGCGGGCCGCGTCGGCCTGACCCCGGGTCGCCTTCATGACCGCGCCCACCAGGGCGCCGGCCGCGGCCACCTTGCCGCCGCGGATCTTGTCCGCGACGCCCGGGTTGCCGGCGATGGCCTCGTCGACGGCCGTGCCCAGCGCCGAGTCGTCGGAGACGACCTTCAGACCGCGCTTGTCGACGACCTCGTCCGGGGTGCCTTCGCCCGCGAGAACGCCCTCGATGACCTGGCGGGCCAGCTTGTCGTTCAGGTCACCCTTCGAGACCAGCTCGGTGACCCGGGCGACCTGCTCCGGGGTGATCGCCAGCTCGTCGAGCGTCCTGCCCGACTCGTTGGCGCTGCGCGCCAGTTCGCCCATCCACCACTTACGGGAGGAGGCGGCGTCGGCACCGGCGTCGATCGTGGCGACGATCAGGTCCAGCGCACCGGCATTGAGGATCGCCTGCATCTCGGTGGCCGAGATGCCCCACTCCGCGAGGAGACGGTTGCGGCGGACCAGCGGCAGCTCCGGCAGACCGGCGCGGATCTCCTCGACCCACTCACGGGACGGGGCGACCGGCACCAGGTCGGGCTCCGGGAAGTACCGGTAGTCCTCGGCCTCTTCCTTCACGCGGCCCGAGGTCGTCGACCCGGTGTCCTCGTGGAAGTGCCGGGTCTCCTGGATGATCGTGCCGCCGCTGTTCAGTACGGCGGCGTGCCGCTGGATCTCGAAGCGGGCCGCGCGCTCCACGGAACGCAGCGAGTTGACGTTCTTCGTCTCGGAGCGCGTGCCGAACTTCTCGCGGCCGTGCGGGCGCAGCGACAGGTTCACGTCGCAGCGCATCTGGCCCATCTCCATCCGGGCCTCGGAGACGCCGAGCGCCTTGATGACCTCGCGCAGCTCACGGACGTACGCCTTCGCGACCTCGGGAGCGCGCTCGCCCGCGCCCTCGATCGGCTTGGTGACGATCTCGATGAGCGGGATGCCGGCGCGGTTGTAGTCGAGGAGCGAGTGCGAGGCGCCGTGGATACGGCCCGTCGCGCCGCCCACGTGGGTGGACTTGCCGGTGTCCTCCTCCATGTGGGCGCGCTCGATCTCCACGCGGAAGGTCTCGCCGTCCTCCAGCTGTACGTCGAGGTAGCCGTTGAAGGCGATCGGCTCGTCGTACTGGGAGGTCTGGAAGTTCTTCGGCATGTCCGGATAGAAGTAGTTCTTCCGGGCGAAGCGGCACCACTCGGCGATCTCGCAGTTCAGCGCGAGACCGATCTTGATCGCCGACTCGATGCCGATCGCGTTGACGACCGGGAGCGCGCCGGGCATGCCGAGGCAGGTGGGGCAGGTCTGCGTGTTGGCGTCCTGACCGAGCTCGGTCGAACAACCGCAGAACATCTTCGTCTTGGTGCCGAGTTCGACATGGACCTCGAGGCCCATGACGGGGTCGTACGACGCGAGCGCGTCCTCGTACGACTCCAGGTCGGTCGTGGTGGTCACGGTGAAACTTCCCTCTCAGCCCAGCAGGACGTCGTCGTCGCCCAGCCGCTTCAGTTCGCGGTACAGGATGGCGAGGCCGGTGACGATCGCGACCGCGGAGACGGTGGCGTCGATCAGCCGCAGCGTGTCCTGCTCGGCACGGGCCTTCTTGATCTGCTTGGCGACACCGAGCGCGCCGAACGCGGTGGTGGCGATGGACACGTACGTACCGGACTTGGACTTCTTGAAGCCCTTGGCCTTCGACAGTGCGTTGCTCACAGCGACGGTGCCTCCTCGATCAGCGGGTGACCCCACTTTTCCACGAAGGCGGCCTCGACGGCGGCGCCGACCTTGTAAAGCCGGTCGTCCTTGAGCGCCGGAGCGATGATCTGCAGACCGACCGGGAGGTTGTCCTCCGGGGCGAGACCGCAGGGCAGCGACATGGCCGCGTTGCCCGCGAGGTTGGTCGGGATGGTGCAGAGGTCCGCGAGGTACATCGCCATCGGGTCGTCGGCGCGCTCGCCGATCGGGAAGGCGGTGGTGGGCGTGGTCGGCGACACGATCACGTCGACCTGCTCGAAGGCCTTCTCGAAGTCGCGCGTGATGAGCGTGCGGACCTTCTGGGCGCTGCCGTAGTAGGCGTCGTAGTACCCGCTCGACAGGGCGTAGGTGCCGAGCATGATGCGGCGCTTGACCTCGGGGCCGAAGCCCGCCTCACGGGTGAGGGAGGTGACCTCCTCGGCCGAGTGGGTGCCGTCGTCGCCGGTACGCAGGCCGTAGCGCAGGCCGTCGAAGCGGGCGAGGTTGGACGAACACTCGGACGGCGCGATCAGGTAGTACGCCGACAGGGCCAGGTCGAAGGACGGGCAGTCCAGCTCGACGATCTCGGCGCCCAGCTCCTTGAGGAGGGCGACGGACTCGTCGAAGCGCTGGATGACACCGGCCTGGTAGCCCTCACCGCGGAACTGCTTGACGACGCCGACGCGCATGCCCTCGACGCTGCCGTTGCGGGCGGCCTCGACGACCGGCGGGACCGGGGCGTCGATCGAGGTGGAGTCCAGCGGGTCGTGCCCGGCGATGACCTCGTGGAGGAGGGCCGCGTCCAGGACCGTACGGGCGCAGGGGCCGCCCTGGTCGAGGGAGGAGGAGAAGGCGACCATGCCGTAGCGGGAGACCGCGCCGTACGTCGGCTTCACGCCCACGGTGCCGGTGACGGAGGCCGGCTGGCGGATGGAGCCGCCGGTGTCGGTGCCGATGGCGAGGGGCGCCTGGAAGGAGGCGAGCGCGGCGGAGGAGCCACCACCGGAGCCGCCGGGGATCTTGGTGAGGTCCCAGGGGTTGCCGGTCGGCCCGTAGGCGCTGTTCTCCGTCGACGACCCCATGGCGAACTCGTCCATGTTGGTCTTGCCGAGGATGACGACGTCGGCGGCCTTCAGCCGCTTGGTGACGGTCGCGTCGTACGGCGGGATCCAGCCCTCGAGGATCTTCGAACCGACGGTCGTCGGGATGCCCTCGGTGGTGAAGATGTCCTTGAGCGCGAGCGGGACGCCGGCGAGGGGACCGAGCTTCTCGCCCTTGGCCCGCTTCTCGTCGACGGCACGAGCCTGCGCCAACGCACCCTCGCGGTCGACGTACAGGAAGGCGTGCACCTTCTCGTCGACGGCCTCGATACGGGCCAGGTGGGCCTCGGTGACCTCGACGGCCGTGAGCTCGCCGGAGGCGATCTTCGCGGCGGTCTCGGCGGCGGTGAGCTTGATGATGTTGACGTTGTCCGTCATGGCGGTTAGTCCTCCCCCAGGATCTGCGGCACCTTGAAACGCTGCTGCTCCTGGGCCGGGGCGCCGGAGAGCGCCTGCTCGGGGGTGAGCGACGGACGGACCTCGTCCGCCCGCATGACGTTCGTCAGCGGGAGCGGGTGCGAGGTCGGCGGTACGTCTTGGTCGGCGACCTCACTGACGCGTGCGACCGCGCCGATGATGTCGTCCAGCTGTCCCGCGAAGTGCTCGAGCTCTTCGGGCTTCAGCTCCAGACGCGCCAGCCGTGCGAGGTGGGCGACCTCCTCGCGCGTGATGCCAGGCATGCAGCGATCCTCTGGGGTGAGAGTGTGTGGTTTGGGGCCAATCCTATGGGGCGGGGGCCGGTGCCCGTTAAACGGTTTCCTCGCCCCCGCCGCCCCTACCCGTCCCATCCTTCCGGGGCTCCGCCCCAGACCCCGCTCCTCAAACGCCGGAGGGGCTGGATTTTGCCGGCCGAGGCTG
>NZ_JOEY01000058.1 GCF_000718165.1 Streptomyces fulvoviolaceus
ACCGTCCAGGCCGACCGGCGTGCCCTCGGGCGTGAGGGACCCCGCCCCCGCATCCCCGGACCACGGACACGATCCGTGCCGCCGGACCGCGGAGCGAACACGGGCAACCAGAACGCCCAACACCGTTCGGAGCGTTCGGCTGAGCATGAATCCTGGCAACAGGACTCACTCCCGCTCAGTCCTTAGGAACGGTGCGCGTCCTTCAGGAGAGCCAGTCGGCGTAGTGGGTGGGGGCGAGGTGAGCGTCCTTGTCGGTGAGGACGTCACCCTTGACGACGGCGAACATGCCGGCGGTGGGGTCGGTGACGACCGTACGGCTGTCGCCCTTGTGGGACAGGGTGATCCGGCCCAGCTCGTCCAGGGCGAAGACCTCGGGGCCGCCGATGTTGCGCATGCCGTTCAGCGGAGTGCCCGCGGCGACGTCCGTCACCGCCGCGGCCACGTCCTTGGCCGCGATCGGCTGGATCGGCGTGGCGGGCAGCCGGACGGTGTCGCCGTCGGCGGTCCAGGACAGGACGGCGTCGATGAACTCCATGAACTGCGTCGCCCGGACGATCGAGTAGGGGATCGGCCCGGCTGCGAGGAGGTCCTCCTGGAGCACCTTGGCCCGGTAGTAGTCCAGCTCCGCCACCTGGTCCGCGCCGACGATCGAGAGGATGACGAAGTGGCCGACGCCGCCCTTGTGGGCCGCGGCCAGCAGGTTGTCCATCGAGGCCTGGAAGAAGGCCGGGGAGGCTTCGTCGAAGGTCGGGGAGTTCGTCAGGTTGACGACGACGTCGGCTCCCGCCACCGCCTCTTCCAGTCCCTGGCCGCTGATGACGTCGACGCCGGTGGACTGCGAGTGCGGTACCGCCTCCTGTCCTGCGGCGTTCAGGTTCTTGACGACCTGCGACCCGATCAGTCCGGTGCCGCCGATGACTGCGAACTTCATGGCATGCCTTTCGTCAGGATTGTTCGAATCTAACCGTCGATGAAGGTGACCGTCTCGTCGAGCGGAGCCCGGCCCGTGCGGGCGTGACCCACCGAGTCGTCCTCGAACCCGATCGACATGCCACAGAAGAGGAGGAGCTCGTCCGGGGGTGCCAGGACCTCCGCAACGGTCCTGCGGTACTTCGCCCACGCCATCTGCGTGCAGCTGTGCAGCCCTTCGGCGCGGAGCAGCAGCATGACGGTCTGCAGGAACATGCCGACGTCGGACCACTGGGCCGGGCCCAGGTCGCGGTCGATGTAGCAGAACAGCGCGGCGGGCGCGCCGAAGCAGTCCCAGTTCGCGGAAGCGGCCCGCTGGCGCGCCTCCACGTCCTCGCGCGGAATACCGAGTGCGCCGTAGCGCTGCTCGCCGAAGGCGGATCGGCGTTCACGGTACGGGGACTTCAGGGCAGGCGGGTACATCTCGTACTCCGGCTCGTCCCATGGGTCGCCGGCGGTCAGGCGCTCGCCGGCGCGCTTCTTCAGTTCGGCCAGCGGCGCGCCCTTGAGCACGTAGGCGCGCCACGGCTGGATGTTCGATCCGGACGGCGCCCAGGCCGCGGTGGACAGCACACGTTCCAGCGTCTCCCTCGGGACATGCCGGTCGGTGTATCCGCGCACCGCCCGTCGGCTCGTGACCGCCTCATAGACGTCCAAGACCGCCTACCTCCCATGTGCTCGATGCGTCCATCGTCGTTACACTCGAGATAGTATCACTCAATACCATCTCGTGTTTAACTATCACCGAGGGCCAATCCTCACCCCCTGGCTCCCCGCCTCGGGCACTGCTCTTTGGAGAAAGCCATGGCCACGCTGCTGCACATCGACTCGTCCGTACTCCCCGGCGAGGCGTCCTCGTCCCGTTCGGTCGCGGACGCCTTCCGCAAGGCCTGGGAGGAGCAGCACCCGCAGGGCACGGTGATCTACCGCGACCTCGCCGCCGACCCCGTCCCGCACATCACCGCTGTCGCCTGGTCCGCCGGTTTCGCCGCCCCGTCCGAGCGCACCCCGGAACAGTCGGCCGCGTTCGCCGCGCGCGTGCAGCTCATCGAGGAGCTGGAGCAGGCGGACGCCGTCCTGATCGGCGCCCCCATGCACAACTACTCGATCCCCTCGACCCTCAAGGCATGGCTGGACAACGTGCTCCTGCTCGGCCGCACCGCGGGCGAGACGCCCTCCGCCCAGGGCACCCCGGTCGTGGTCGTCGCCAGTCGCGGCGGCTCCTACGCGCCGGGCACGCCGCGCGAGGGCTACGAGTTCGTGCAGAACTACCTCGAGGCCGTCCTCAAGGGCACCCTCGGTCTGGACCTCGACTTCATCGTCCCGGAACTCACCATGGCCCCCCGCAACCCGGCCATGTCCGAACTCATCCCGCTCTACGAGGCCTCCCGCGAGCGCGCCTTCGCGGACGCGGCCACCAAGGCCAAGGAACTCGCGGAGCGCGTCGCCGCGTAGCCTCCGGGCCGCCATGGACACCGTGTGACGCCCCTTCCCCCAGGGCGTCACACGGCTGCGCGCCTACTCCTCGCCGCCTGCAGGATGGGCGAACCGCGTCAGCAGATCCATCAACCGCTCGGGCTCACCGGGCCCCAGTCCGGCAGCCAGACGTTCGGCCAGCGGCTCCGCCGCCACATGAGCCGCGTCGAAGAGCTCGAGTCCCTGCGGCGTGATCTCCACCGCGCGCACCCGCCGGTCCCCCGGAACCGCCTTGCGTACGGCCAGCCCCTTACGCTCCAGGTCGTCGACGACCCGCATGATTCCCGCCTTGTCCGACCCCGTCGCCGTCGCCAGGTCCCGCTGCACCGTGGGCCCTTGGTTGACCAGCACGATCAGCACGGCGAAATGCCGCAGCTCGACGCCGAGCGGCCGGAGCGCCTCCGTCATCACCGTGGCCGCGTGCCAGTGCGCCCGGCGCAGCAGCAGGCCGAGAGCGAAGGGCGATTCATCCCCGGGGCGGTCGGTCGCACGCGGGGCTGTGGTGTGGCGAGGAACGTCGGCGGTCATGAGGTCAGACTACCGCCGTCCGTTCATTCGATACGGTATCGTTTGACACTAGCGGCGACGCGTCATCCGGGAGATCGAAGACCAGAAGATCACCGAGCCGGCAGCCGTTCGATCAGGTCGCGGAGGAACCCCGAAGTGCCGCAGCGAACCGCACCGTCCATTCCTCCGGCCGTTGCCGAATGGCTGCAGGTCACGGGACACGGCAAGGCCACCGACATCGAGCAGTTGCACGGCGGGGCCATCAGTTCCACCACCCGCATCACCGGCTCCTCCGGCACGAGCTGGGTCCTCAAGCAGTCCGCCAACGCCCCCGCCGACCTCTACCGCCGGGAGGCCGAGGGCCTACGGCGTCTCGCCGCGGCCGGAGCCCTGCCCATACCGAAGACGCAGCTGTGCGCAGAGCAGTACCTGCTCCTGGAGGATCGCGGGAGCCACGCCTTCACCCGTGACACCTGGGTACAGCTCGGCCGGGGGCTGGCCCGGCAGCACCAGGTCACGAGCGAGCGTTTCGGTTACGACACCGACAACTACATCGGCCGGATGGTGCAGCGGAATCCCTGGACCGACGACGGCCACGCCTTCTTCGCCGAACACCGGCTGCTGTCCTGGCTGGACGCACCCGCCTGCGCCCAGGCACTGGGCCAGAAGAACCGGGCACGCCTGGAACGCCTCGCGCACCGGCTCCCCGACCTGATCCCGCGGCAGCCCGCCGCGCTGCTCCACGGCGACCTGTGGCACGCCAACATCCTCCCGAGCCACTACGGGCCGCCCTCCCTGTGCGATCCGGCCGTGCATTACGGCTGGCCCGAGGCGGAGCTGAGCATGCTGTACGGATGCGGCCCGGTTCCGGAGGATTTCTCGGCCGCGTATGAGGAGCTCCACCCGCTGGAAGACGGCTGGCGGGATCGGCTGCCCATCCTCCACCTGCGTGAACTCCTCAGCGTGCTGGCGCACTTCGGCGACAACGACGAGACGCTCCACAGGATCACCGAAGTCCTGGACGTCTACACCTGAGCCGGACCCCGGCCCCACCTTAAAGAAACGCTTGCGTTTCGCTCGGGCCCCACGTAACGTATAGGTACGAAACCGTTTCGTATCGATGTGCGCCCCGGCCGCGCCGCACCGGACAGCACCCCCAGTACCGGGCCCGCGGCCCACCCGGGAGAACACGCAATGACAACTCTGCAGCTGCACCCCCGCACCACCGTGCGCGCGGCGGGACTGGTGGACGTACCAGCCGTTGTACGTCTCTTCGCGCCGCCCCCGGCCTCGCCCCGGCTGACCGTGTCGGACCCGGACAGCCCCGCCGTCGACTGGGAGCAGGCTCAGCGCGCCATGCGGCTGATGCTGGCCCACCACGCACTCGAAGAGGGCCAGGTGTGGGTGGCCGAACGCGCGGACGGCGCGCTCCTCTCGGCCGCGATCTGGCTGCCGCCCGACATCGGGACCGGGTCTCCCGACCCACGCATCAGCAGCCTTCTCGCCCGTGAACTCGACATCTCCCTGCCCGAGCGCCCGGTCCTGTCCACGGCGCTGGGGGCAGCCGGACCCGACGCACCGCATTGGACATTGGTCACCGTTTGCGCGCCGGACGACGCGGAAGCCTGCGACCGTACCGTGGTCGCCGAATTGCTGACCACGGGACTGGGCGCCGTGGACGGCGAGGACGCCACCGCCGTCGCGATCACGCTCTCCGCCCACCACGCGAACCAGTTGCGGCCGCTCGGGTTCCGCGGGCCGCGAGAAGTCCCCCTCGTGCCGGGCGCGAGCGTGTGGTTGACGACCCGTCACGGGCGGTCCGGCCGTGCGGACCGCGGCTGAGCCGCCCCACGCAGGGTAGGCGTCATCAGGCAGGCACACGCGCCGGCCCGAGGGAAGGAATCACATGTCAGGCATCCTGGAACGCATCAAGCGGTTCGCGAGGAGCCCGCAGGGGCGACGCACCGTCGAGCAGGCCCGGCGGGCCGCGGCCGATCCCCGACGCCGGGCCCAGGCCCAGCGCCTGATGGGGAGGCTCCGCGGCCGCCGCTGACCTCATCCCACCCCGACGAGTTCGCCCGGCGTCCTCACGACGGTCGTTTTCGTCACCCGGGGTACGGCCGTCGTGTTGCCCGGATCACCGGCGGAGCCGGACGTAGCTTGGTGTGCGGCGTACGCCAGTACACGCGACGGCGAATCCCCTGGTGGCGTGATGTGTTGGAGTGCGACGGCCGATCTCGTGGCGGGCACCGCCATCGCCGGTGTGGGGGTGGCCTGTGTGGCGCGCGTGCGCAGTGGCCGGGACCTTCCGCTTGCCGCACTGCCGCTGCTGCTCGGGACCCATCAGATCGTCGAGGCGGTCGTCTGGGAATCGGGGGGTGGTAGCGGCTCCGCCACCCATGCGTGGGCCGTCATCGCGCTGCCGCTGCTGGCGGTGTGGGTGCCGGCGGGAGTGCTGTGTGCCGCCCCGCCGCACGCCCGGCTCCGGCTGAGCCTCCTGCTCGCCCTCGGAGCCGTGACGGCCTCGATGCTCGCGTACGGGCTCGCCACCGGCCCGGTGACGGCCGATATCCGCGGTCACACGGTCGGCTACGCGTTCACCCTGCCCCACACGTCGCTGCTCATCGCGGGCTACCTCGTGGCGACAGTGGGCTCGTTGCTGCTGTCCGGTGACCGGCGGCTGCTCGTGCTGGGGGTGCTGGTCGCCGTGGGCGGATTGGGCTGTTGGGCTCTGTGGCGGCTGGAGTTCGTCTCGACGTGGTGCGCGTTCGCGGCCATGTGCTCGGTGGTGTTGTTCCGTTGGGTTCTCGCACGGCAACGGGTCTCCAGCGCGGGTCGATGATCTCGTACGCCTACGATGCGGCCCATGAGCGCGTGGAATCAGAGCCTGGCCGCAGCGGGAATCCGTGAGCCGGAGTTGCGGAGTGACTACGACAGCCAGCGGCACCTGGTGACGCGCTTCCGCCGTGGCGCATACCTGGCAGGACGGGTGTTGCTGCCACGGCCGGTGCTGCCCCACGTGGTGGCGGCGACGGCCGTGATGCACCACGGGGACAACCTGCTCGACACCGGACCGAAGGCACAGCGCGAAGCGGCGTGGGCGGACTGGGAGCAGCGAGTACGCAAGGCCCTGGTCACCGGGCTGAGCGATGATCCACTGATCCGCACGCTGCTGCACACCATTGCCGCGTATCCGCGGCTTCGGGCGGTGATGGAGGCGTATCTGGCCACCGCCACAACCGAGTTGGAGTTCGACGGCTTCGCCACGGAAGCCGATTTCCAAGCCTATGTCGATGCCTACTCACTGCCCGCATTCCTGTTGGTCGGCGCGTTGCTGGGACCGGAAGCCGACGACGGACGTTTCCGGGCCGCGTGCCGCACGCTCATGGAGGGCAGCCAGCGGCTGGACTTCGTCAACGACCTGGCCGAGGACCTGAGGGAGGGGCGGCTGGGCATCCCCGAGGACACACTGGAACGCTTCTCGGTCACGTGGGAGGACCTGGCGGCAGGCCGTGAGACAGCGGGCGTCCGGAAGTTGGTGGAGGACCAGGTCGAGACGGCCCGCACCGCGTTGCAGGCGGCCAAGAGGCTGCCCGCCCTCGCCCCTGCCCCCAACAGGGCACTGCTCGGGGCGTTGATCGAGATCGAGCTCCTGACCGCGGACGCCGCACTGGCGCGGGGCGCCACGTTGCTGCGTGGCTCGGCGACGCCACCCTTGGTCGGCACGGTGCGGCTGCTGCTGGGCGCCCGCCGACGGGCACGCAAGGAGCGCTGATCAGCTCGCCCTGCCGCTGCTGGCAGGGAAGCCTCCCGCGCTCCGACCGTTGGGTGAACAGCACAGCAGACCAGCAGGTCGTTCGACCTGTCGGACATTGTTCGAAACCTCTTGACGCTGCACCGCACCCCGTTTGACACTCTCGCAACACGACGTCACACAGCCGAAATGACGGGCGCCCTTGGCCGAGGCGCCCGTTCTCGGCCCACTCCCCCTTGCCTTGCCACGTCCCCCGTCAGCCATGCCTCAGCAGGGAAACCCCACATGACGTACATCGCACGTCCGCGCAGCCGCGCGAGACGCTGGGCGGGCCGTCTCGCCGGCCTGACCGCCGCGTCGCTGTTCCTGGGCCTCGCCGCACCTGTCGTCCCCGCGCAGGCGGCGGACACCGCGGACGTCACCGATGGGCTGGCCCTCTGGTACAAACTCGACGGCGCCTCCGGCAGCACCGTCACCGACGCCTCCGGCAACGGCCGCGACGGCACGGTGAACGGGACCGCCGGCTGGTCGGACACCGGGCAGGGGCTCGCCTTCAACGGCTCCGACACCTACGTCAAGGTGCCGGACGACGTCATGAAGGGCATGGACGCGATCACCGTCTCGACGGACGTGCTGATCGACTCCGCCCAGAGCACGCCGTACTTCGTCTACGGCTTCGGCAACTCCAGCGGGAGCAGCGGGAACGGGTACCTGTTCACCACCGGCAACTCCCTGCGCACCTCGATCGCGACCGGCAACTGGTCGACTGAGCAGACCACCAAGCCCGCCGACTCGCACAACCTGACCCGCGCGGTGTGGAAGCACCTCACCTACACCCAGACCGGCACCACGGGTGTGCTGTACGAGGACGGCGTCGAGGTCGCCCGCAACACGGCGGTCACCATCACGCCCGGCGACATCGGCTCGGGCGCCACCACCGCCAACTACATAGGCAAGTCGGTCTACTCCGGCGACAAGCTCTTCAAGGGCAGCATCCGCGACTTCCGGGTCTACGACCGGGCCCTGGACTCCTCCGAGGTCGAGCAGCTGGCCCTCCCGGTCGCCACGCAGGGCGTCGCCGACGACAAGGAGGCGCTGAGCCTCGGCGACACCAGCGCGGTCACGGCCGACCTGGACCTGCCGAAGACCGGGACGGCCGGCGGGTCCACGATCAGCTGGGCCAGCGACAACGCCTCCGTGGTGTCGGACAGCGGCAAGGTCACCCGCCCCGCCGCCGGTGAACCGGACGGCCACGCCACGCTCACGGCGACCCTGACGAAGGGCACCGTGACCGCCACCAAGACCTTCGACGTCACGGTGCTGCCCGACTTCGACGACGAGACGGCCACCGACCAGGCCGCCCAGGCCCTCACCGTCCACAACCTCGACGACGTGCGCGGCAACCTGACCCTCCCGGCGACCGGTTCGTACGACACGGAGGTCGCCTGGACCTCGGCGAACCCGGACGTCGTCTCCGCCGAGGGCGTGGTCCACCGCCCCGCGCACGGCGACGGCACCACGACCGTCGAGCTGACCGCGACCGTCACCAAGGGTGACGCGAAGACGACCCGCGCCTTCACCGCGAAGGTCCCCGAACTCCCCCAGCAGGAAGCCCTCAAGGGCTATATGTTCAGCTACTTCACCGGCGAGGGCACCTCGGACGGCGAGCAGCTCTACGCCGCGCTCAGCAAGGGCAACGACCCGCTCAAGTGGCGGGAGTTGAACGACGGCAAGCCGGTCCTGACCTCCACGCTCGGCGAGAAGGGCCTGCGCGACCCGTTCATCATCCGCTCCCCCGAGGGCGACAAGTTCTACCAGATCGCCACCGACCTGAGGATCTACGGCAACGGCGACTGGGACGCCTCGCAGCGCACCGGCAGCAAGTCCATCATGGTCTGGGAGTCCACCGACCTGGTGAACTGGACCAACCAGCGCCTGGTCAAGGTCTCCCCCGACAGCGCGGGCAACACCTGGGCGCCGGAGGCGTTCTACGACGCGCAGCTCGGCGAGTACGTGGTCTTCTGGGCGTCGAAGCTGTACGACAACGAGGCCCACTCCGGCGACACGTACAACCGCATGATGTACGCGACGACCCGTGACTTCTACACCTTCAGCGAGCCCAAGGTCTGGGTCGACCGCGGCTACTCGGTCATCGACTCCACGGTCATCCAGCACGACGGCACGTACTTCCGCCTCTCCAAGGACGAGCGGAACAACACCTCCTCCACGCCCAACAGCAAGTTCATCTTCGAGGAGAAGAGCGACTCGCTCCGCAACCTCTCCTGGACCTCGGTCGCCGAGGGCATCGGCAAGGGTGAGATGAGCGCGGCCGAGGGCCCGTTGGTGTTCAAGTCGAACACCGAGGAGAAGTGGTACGCGTTCCTCGACGAGTTCGGCGGTCGCGGCTACATCCCCTTCGAGACGACGGATCTGGCCTCCGGGGTCTGGACCCCGTCCACCGGCTACGACCTGCCGTCCAAGCCCCGGCACGGCACGGTGCTCCCGGTCACCCAGGCCGAGTACGACCGGCTGCTGAAGACGTACCAGCCGGACCAGATCATCACGGGCGTCGAGGACGTCAAGGTCGAGACGCGCATCGGCCAGGCCCCGGTCCTGCCTGCCACCGTCATCGCCGAGTCCGCGGACGGTGTGAAGCGGCCCGTCGCCGTCACCTGGGAGGACGTGGCCGAATCGCAGTACGCGCAGGCCGGCACCTTCCCGGTGAAGGGTGACCTGGCGGGCGACTCCGCGATCGACGTCAGCGCCGAGGTCACGGTCTCCGCCGAGGGCCCGGACGTCCCGGCCGACCTGCTCCTGCACTACGACTTCGACGAGACCGGCGGCAGCATCGCCCGCGACTCCAGCGGCCACGGCTACCACGGCACCTACGTCCGTACGCCCGACTTCGGCACCGGTGTCGAGGGCGGCTCGTTCAAGATGTCCGGCGGCAACAGCAGCTCCAGCTCGCCGTACGTCAAGATCCCGGGCGGCGTGCTGAAGGACACGAACAGCGTCACCGTCTCCACGTACGTCAAGTGGAAGGGCGGCGACAACTTCCAGTGGCTGTTCGGACTCGGCCCGGACAGCAACAAGTACCTGTTCGCCACCCCGTCCAACGGCGCCGGCAAGCTGTTCTCCGCGATCACCAAGGCCACCTGGTCCGGCGAGAAGCAGATGATCGGCGGCTCCCGGCTCACCGCCGGCGAGTGGCAGCACCTCACGGTCACCCTGGACGGCGCGACCGAGACGGCGATCCTCTACGTGGACGGCGCCGAGGCGGCCCGGGTCAACGGGGTCACCGTCAAGCCGTCCGAGCTGTACGACTCGGCGAAGGACTACTCCGGCTACATCGGCAAGTCCCTCTACTCCCCCGACCCGTACTTCGGTGGCGAGGTCGACGACTTCCGGATCTACAACCGGGCCCTGACGCCCGCCGAGGTCCTGGAGATCAGCGGCAACACCACCGGGATCGCGGGGGCGACCCACCCGGCGCTGAAGACCGACGCGATCATCACCGACAAGAGCAGCAAGATCGTCCTGCCGCTCACCCCGGGCAGTGATGTCACCGCCCTGGCACCGGAGTTCACCCTCGCCCACGGCGCGAGCATCAGCCCCGCCTCCGGCACCCTGCGCGACTTCACCAAGCCGGTGACATACGAGGTCACGGGGTCGGACGGCAAGAAGCGCACCTGGACGGTCTCGGCGGCGGTCATGAAGAGCCCGGTCCTGCCCGGTCTCAACGCCGACCCGAACGTGGTCCGCTTCGGCGACACCTTCTACATCTACCCGACCACCGACGGCTTCGAGGGCTGGAGCGGCACGCAGTTCAAGGCGTACTCCTCCAAGGACCTGGTCCACTGGACCGACCACGGCGTCATCCTGGACCTGGGTCCGGACGTCTCCTGGGCGGACAGCAGGGCCTGGGCGCCGGCCATGGAGGAGCGGAACGGCAAGTACTACTTCTACTTCTGCGCCGACGCGAACATCGGTGTCGCGGTCTCCGACTCACCCACCGGCCCGTTCACGGACGCGCTCGGCAAGCCGCTGCTGAAGGCCGGTGACCACACGGGCCAGATGATCGACCCGGCCGTCTTCACCGACGACGACGGCACGTCGTACCTGTACTGGGGCAACGGCCGCGCCTACGTGGTCCCGCTCAACGACGACATGGTCTCCTTCGACGCCTCGAAGGTCACCGACATCACGCCGAGCAACTACAACGAGGGCTCCTTCGTCATCAAGCGCAAGGGCACCTACTACTTCATGTGGTCGGAGAACGACACACGTGACGAGAACTACCAGGTCGCCTACGCCACCGGCTCCTCGCCCACCGGTCCCTGGACCAAGCAGGGCGTGATCCTGGAGAAGGACCTCTCGCTCGGCATCAAGGGCCCCGGCCACCACTCGGTGGTCCACGTCCCGAACACCGACGACTGGTACATCGTCTACCACCGCTTCGCCATCCCCGGCGGTGACGGCATGCACCGCGAAACCACCATCGACAAGCTGGAGTTCGACGCCGACGGTCTCATCAAGAAGGTCGTCCCGACACTGACGAGCATCGACCCGGTCACCATCGTCCACGCCGGCCCCGACGCGGACGGCACCGAGGGCGACGCGATCCAGCTGAACGGCACGCTCTCCGGAGCGGGCAGCCCGAAGTGGACGGCCGAGGAAGGGGCGCCCTGCACCTTCGCCGACGCCGGAGCGGCGAAGACCACGGTCACCTGCACCGACGACGGCACCTACGAGGTCACCCTGACCGGCAGCCGCAGCAGCGACACGGCGACCGTCGAGGTCGCCAACGCGGCGCCGGCCCTCACGTCCGCCACAGGGCCGAAGTCCCCGGTCGCGGTGGGCAAGCGGGCGGTCGTCACGGCCGAGTTCACCGACCCGGGCACGAGCGACACCCACACCTGTGCGGTCGACTGGAAGGACGGCACGGAGCCGACCGACGGCACGGTCACCGGCACCGGCTGCGAGGCCGAACACACCTACACCAAGGCGGGCATCCGTCACCCGGTGATCACCCTCACCGACGACGACGGCGCCTCGGACAGCGAGACGCTCCCCGAGCTGATCGTCTACGACCGCTCCGCCGGGCCCGCACTCGGCACCGGCGTCTTCACCTCCCCGGCCGGTGCCTTTCCCGCCAAGCCGGACCTGACCGGCAAGGCCGCCTTCTCCTTCACCGCCTCCTACCCGAAGGGGGCAACGCTTCCCGTCGGAAACGTGTCCTTCGACTTCGGTCCGGCGAAGCTGAAGTTCCGCTCGACCGGCTCCGACTGGCTCGTGGTCACCGGCTCCCAGGCCGTGTACCAGGGATCCGGCACGGTCAACGGCACCGGCGGCTACGGCTTCCGTGTCACCGCCGCCGACACCCCGGACACCTTCCGCATCAAGATCTGGAAGAAGTCCGGCGGAGAGGTCGTCTTCGACAACATCACCAGCCCCAAGCTCACCGGCATCGTGACGATCGGCGATCGCCGACGGTGAACTGGGTTATGTAGACAGTGACTTGACCCCTGGGGGCGGATACCGCCACCAGGGGTCAAGTCATCCCTGCACCACGTCCTGGACGTACGGCACCAGCCGTACCGGGCCGCATGAGCCCGTATGCCTGGCGGGCAGAGACGCCGAAGACGGCCCGCTGGGAGACCCTGAGGCGGTTGATGAGCGGGGTCGCCACCTCGACCTCGATCACGTTGGCGCCACGCCGTAGGTGTCCGCCCAGGTCGACGACCGGGTGGAGGCGGTCGGCGGGGGCCGGCCGGGTCACCGTCGACGGCACCCGGCGAGTGCTGTCCGCGCCGGTCTACAGCTGACCTCACCTTCGGGGGAATAGCCCGACCCGTCATCGGCGGGGCATCCGTGCGATGCCCCGCCGATGCCTGTCGACACTCGTCACCGCAGTCCGGTGAGGAACGGTGCGAGGGTGTGGGTCAGGGTGTTGTGCCGGGCGGCGGCGAACAGCGGGTCGAGATGGTTCATCCCGTCGTCCGTCTCGTATCTCCCGTAAGGGATACGGGAGTTGGCCGCGACCTCGCGGGCGGACGACACGATCGTCCCCTTGGCGTAGCTCGTCTCGAAGGCGTAGAGCGGAACGTCCAGGTCCGCGGCGTGCCGCAGTCGCAGCCCCAGTGAGCGGGCCAGGTCGGTGTCGGCGTAGGGATCGACGACGTCGAGGTCCACCGACAACCGGGACGGCCAGTACCACTCCCACACGGCCGGCTCCGGGCCACCCGCGTACGCCGTGGCGACCCGGCTGATGGGGGTGATGCCCGTGTCGACCCAGCCGCGCACGTCGCCGCTGTCGGCGAGGTGCCCCGAGTGGACGCTGATGTCATTCGGCCAGCCGAATCCGGTGTCCACCAAGGTGCCCAGCAGCCCGGCGTTGGTGACGGGATACGGCGGTCGCAGCGCTTCGGGCATCCGGGGCTGGAGGACCGAGCGGCCGTCCGGGTCGTGGCGTGCGTACCAGCCGGCGAGCTGGTACCAGATCTGTGTGCTCTCCGCCCGGGCGCCCAGCCCGACTCCGCTCAGGGTCATGTCGAAGACCGCCCCGTCGCCGATGGCCGCCAGCCGCTCCCGGACCTCCTCCGGTGCGTTGTGCACCGGCTGCCCGGTTCCCTCGAACGCCCCGCGCACGCCACCGTCGACGAGGACGAGCGCGGTGAGGTCCCGGTGGCCGGGGCGGCCGTCGAAGTCCCAGGCGGCGTAGGCCATCGCGGTGGTGGCGCCCCAGGAATGGCCGCCGAGCACCACCCGCCGCCGGCCGCCGCGGGCCGCGGCCTGGACGACCGTGCGCAGGTCCTCCACGGTGCGGGCAAGGCCCCAACGGGCGGCGAAGGCGGACGCTGCGGGGTCCTGCGTGCGGTAGTGGCCGTCCAGGTAGTAGGCGGCCGGATCCGCGGTGGTGAAGCCCGAGCGGTCGGCCAGGTTCTCCTCGCGTCGGTCGAACGCCCACACCTGCACACCGGGCACGGCCCGGACGAGGTCCCGGGCGAGCAGCCGGAAGTCGCCCGCGGCCCCGAACATCCCCGGCACCAGCACCATCACGGTGTGCGCCGTGTCCGGACCGACCCGGAGCACGTGGACCCGGTCCGATCCTGCCGGACCACCCCCGCCGGACACCGCCAGCGGCACGTACGGCTCGCGATCCCGCCCGGCGGCGACAACCGGACCGACCGGCAGGGACGTGAGGGCGAGCCCGCCGACGAGCCCGCCCAGCACCGCCCTGCGGGGCAGGCCTCCCGTCATGAGGCGCACCCGCCCACCCGCTCGGTGCTCAGCGCCACGTCGTCCATGCGGACGTCGTACGACGACGGCGTGGGGTCGGACTGGTACAACTGCCAGCCCAGCTTGAGTGTGTCGAAGCGCGGGAAGACGAAGTCGTCGGCCGTACCGCCGTGTTCCTTCGTGGACACCGTCAACTCGGGCTGTTCCTCGCCGTCCAGGTAGACGGTGACCCGGTTGTCACTCGCGTCGAGGTGGAACTCGACGCACTGCCATGTCGCGGCCGTGGCGGGAGCGGAGGTCTTCCAGGCGGTCCAGTCCCCGGTGGGGCCCAGGTCGGAGCCGACTCCCCAGAAGTTGGCCTGCGAGGTGGGCACGTACTGGCCGCCCAACGGGCGTACCAGCGTGGGGACATCGGAACCGGAGGCCTCCGCGAGAGTCCAGTGCGCCCAGTCCGGGGCCGTGGGGAAGTCGTCCACGCGCAGCCGCAACCGGGCCCAGAAACTGTTGCCGGGAGGCGCGAGGTCGGACAGCGCGAGGAAGGCCCGGCCGTTGCCCTCGGTGTGGAGCCGTAGTTCGCGGCCGTGGCCGGCGGTGCTGGGTTCGACGGTCAGCGAACCGTCGGCGGTGTCGGCGGTCCAGCCGCGGCCCGCGGTCACCGGGCCGAGAGGGAGGCGGTCGAAGCTTTCCCTGAAGAGGGTTGTGTGCGGTGTCGGGTTGGGGGTGGCGGAGGCGGTGGGGGGTATCGCGAGCAGGGCGGCCGATGTGGCTAACAGAGCGGCGGCGATCTTCCTCGTGCGCGTCATGCGGTCAGTCTGCAACATCCGTCACAGCGGTCGCACAGGCAGGTCCGGGTGCGACCCGTCAGCGACTCCGGCGGGCGTTGAGGCGGGCGGCCTGGCGCGTCAGGTGGGCGCGTTCGGCGAGGTTGGGTGCCTTTTGGGCCGCCTCGGCGTACAGCCGTGCCGCCGTCGCCAGGTCGCCGTCGCGCTCGTGGAGGTACGCCGCCACCGCGGCGTGACGGGGCAGTGCGTCGTCCAGCACCGCGAGTGCCGCGAGGCCGGCGCGCGGTCCGTCGGCCTCGCCGACGGCCACCGCGCGGTTGAGCCGGACGACCGGGCTGTCGGTCAGGCGCGCGAGTTCGTCGTACCACTCGACGATCTGCACCCAGTCGGTCTCCTCGGCGGTGGGTGCGTCGGCGTGGAGGGCGGCGATGGCGGCCTGGGCCTGGAACTCGCCCAGCCGGTCGCGGGCGAGGGCCGCCTGCAGGATCTCGACGCCCTCAGCGATCGACTTCGTGTCCCATCGGCCGCGGTCCTGCTCGGCGAGCGGCACCAGGCTGCCGTCGGGCGCCGTCCGGGCGGCGCGCCGGGCGTGGTGGAGCAGCATGAGGGCGAGCAGTCCCGCCACCTCGGGGTGGTCGATCGCGGCCGCGAGCTGCCGGGTGAGCCGGATGGCCTCGGCAGCGAGGTCGATGTCGCCGGAGTAGCCCTCGTTGAAGACCAGGTAGAGGACGCGCAGCACGGTGGCGACGTCGCCGGGCTGGTCGAACCGGACATCGGAGACGGTGCGCTTGGCCCGGCTGATGCGCTGCGCCATGGTCGCTTCGGGCACCAGGTAGGCCTGGGCGATCTGGCGGGTGGTGAGTCCGCCGACGGCGCGCAGGGTGAGCGCGACCGCGGAGGACGGCGTCAGCGAGGGGTGGGCGCACAGGAAGTATAGCTGGAGCGTGTCGTCCACCGTGGGCGCGGGCCCGGGCGCCGGCTCCTCGTCGACGAGATCCTCACGCCGGCGGCGGGCAGTGTCCGCCCGGGTCGCGTCGAGGAACTTGCGCCAGGCCACGGTGACCAGCCAGCCCTTCGCATCACGCGGAGGGTCGGCCGGCCACACGCGGACCGCCTCGACCAGCGCGTCCTGCACGGCGTCCTCGGCCGCCGCGAAATCAGCTCCGCGGCGGACGAGGATCCCGAGCACACTCGGCGTGAGGCTCCTCAGCAGGACCTCGTTCACCTCAGCGGTCACTCCGTGACCGTGGGCTGCACGCCGTAGAAGGGACGCAGCTCGAGCCACTCGTGGATCGGCTTCCCGCCCGCCCCGGGGGCGGCCGACAGTTCCCCGGCCAGCTCGACGGCGCGCTCGTAGCTGTCGACGTCGATCACCATCCAGCCGGCGATGAGGTCCTTGGTCTCGGCGAACGGTCCGTCGGTGACCGGCGGGCGACCCTCGCCGTCGTACCGGACGAACGTCCCCTCGGGGGAGAGCGCCTGACCGTCGACGAACTCGCCGGTCTTCTCGAGCCGGGCCGCGAAGTCGTTCATGTACTGCACGTGGGCCGTGATCTCCTCCGGCTTCCACTGGTCCATGGGAACGTCGTTGACCGCCGCCGGCGCGCCGCGGTAGTGCTTGAGCAGCAGGTACTTGGCCATGGTGGTTCTCCTCGGTGCTGGTGCGACCCATTGTGGTCGCGTTCACTGCGGGGACGGAGCCAGGCACGGGTTCTCGACATCACCGTCCGAAATTTTTTTGAAGACCCTCTCTGCGGCTCGGGCGACGGGCCCTGGAGCACATTCCAGAACGGTGCGATCAGAAGGACGCAACGAGGCGGGCCAGTGGCTCGGGCGCCTGCCCGGCCGGCAACGCGTCGACGAGCAGCCGCGCGTATCGGACCTTGTTGCCGCTGCGTCCCCCGAAGAACCGGCGCAACTGCGCTGTTGTCGGCCGCCCTCGCTGTGCCGGCTGGCGTTGGAGGATCCGGAACGAGGCGAGCTCGCCCTGAGCCGCGATGATGTCGAGCACGGCGTCGGCCCCGAGGCAGCGGATGAGTTCGTCCTCCAGGTCGGCGTGACAGACGTGGAACCCCAGCTCGGCCAGGGAACCGGACCCGACACCTGCCCGGGTGAGCGCACGGGCGATGACACTCGACTCCCCCGCGTCGCACAGGCCGAGCAGCCGGTGGTCCGCACCGCCCGGGCCGTAGCGGTCCAGGAAGTGGACGATGCTGGTCGCACCGCCCATCGGCACGACCGTCACCCGCTCGGCTGCCAGATCACGGCCGACGCGACGGGCCAGCGTCTCGACCGCCACCCGGTCGCTCTCGCCCTCGACCAGCACCGTCGTCGCCTGCACAGCACCACCGTTCACCCGGATCGGCCGCGTCATCGGGGGGTCAGCACACAGAACTCATGGCCGTCGGGATCGGCCATCACCACCCAGCTGACCTCGCCCTGGCCGATGTCGACGCGAGTCGCCCCGAGGGAGACGAGACGGTCGACCTCCGCCTGCTGATCACCGTCCGCAGGTGGAGCGAGGTCGAAGTGCAGCCGGTACTTCCCGGTCTTCGGTGCCAGTGGCGGACCGCCCCACGTGACCTTCGGACCACCGTGCGGCGAGCGGATCGCGGTCTCCTCGTCCTGGTCCCAGACCAACGGCCAGCCCAGCGCCCGGCTCCAGAAGTACCCGACCTCCTGCGAACCGTCGCACGCGAGGGCTCCGACGAATCCGCAGTCGGCAAGAAACTTGTTCCCCGGCGGGATGACGCAGAACTCATTGCCCTCGGGGTCGGCGAGCACCACATGATCCGCATCCGGGCCTTGACCGATGTCGATGTGCCGGCCGCCGAGTCCGAGCGCCCTCGCCACAACCTCCTGCTGGTCGTCGAGAGACGTGCTCGTCAGATCGAAGTGCATCTGGTTCTGGCCCGTCTTCTCCTCCTGCGTCGGAAGAAATCGGATCCGGAACCCGGTGTCGTCGCTCGGTAGGAGCGCGATGCCGTCATGGGGGTCGTCGACCGACTCCCAGCCCAGGACGCCGGCCCAGAAACGCGCGAGACCCTGGGGGTCGTTCGCATCGAAACAGAGCGCGTGAAGGTGAGAAGTCATCGCCTCGGCATCTCCGATCTGCTGACTCACAGCCGCAGACAGGGCATGTCCTCCCCGCCCATGAAGACAGCAACGCTAAGTGCCCGGGAACTGCCACGCAACGCAAATTAATCACCCCCGGCCCGCAGTCCCCCCGCCGAGAGCAACGGTCTTCTCGGCGCCCGAGAAGATGACGCCGGGGTCGGCCGGGGCCTGGTTGAGGACCCAGAGGCCGATCAGCGTGGCCAGCGTGAAGACGACGGCGATCAGGACGGCGAGGACGAGCCGGCGGCGGCGTTCGCGGCGCAGCCAGTCGCCGCGGGCCGTGCGGTAGGCGTCGGGCGCGGCCTGCACTCCCCCGGCCAGCGCCTCCAGGGCCTCGCGCAGTTCCCGCTCCGTGCGGCCCACGTCCGTGAGACCGTCCGGCATCCCTCCGCGCTCGTGTTCCATGCGGTTCTTCTCCGTACGGTTCTTCTCCGTGCGTTCGTCGTCTGTACGGCCCCGACCGGTGTCGTTCATCGCCGGGCCTCCATCGCATGGCTCAGGGCGGCGATACCGCGGGAGGTGTGGGTCTTGACCGAGCCGCAGGAGATGCCCATCGCGGCGGCGATCTCGCTCTCCTTCAGCCCGAGCCAGTGGCGCAGCACGAGCGCCTCGCGCTGCCGGGCGGGCAACTGCTGGAGTGCGTCGATCAGGACGCGTTGGTCGTCGTGGAGGAGGGCGGTGCTCTCGGCCGAGGCGACGCTCTCCTCCGGCGGGTTCTCCACGTGCTTGCGGGCCACTTGGAGGTGACGTATGCGCATCCGCGTCAGATTGCAGACGGTGGAGCGCAGGTAGGCCTCCGCCGCCTCGATGTCCCTGAGCCGCCGCCACTTGCGGTAGATCTGGTAGTACGCCTCGGCCACCACGTTCTCCGGGTCGTCCGCGCCCAGCAGCACGGCCAGCCGCAGCATCGAGGCGTAGTGCAGCTCGAACAGGCGGGCCAGGGCGGCTTCCCGCTCCAGGTCGGCCGGGTCGCTCACAGCGGGCGCGAGGGGATCGGCCGGGGCTGCGGGCCCCGGCACGGGCGGCAGCGTGAGGGGGGTGTCCGGTCTGCGTCTCACGGGTTGTTCGCTCCCGTCTCGGGGCGCCGCCTGATGGCGAGGCGGGTCGGTAGGTCGGTGAGGTCGGCGCCGCGCGGGACCCTCAGGCGTTCCAGGGCCCCGGTGGCGATCACGGCGACGGTCAGGTTGAGCAGAAGGGCGACGAGGCCGGCGTAGATCTCGACCGGCCGGTCGCCGAGGCCGACCGGTACGACGGAGGAGAAGCCCTCTCGCACCACGAGGACCGTTCCGGTCGCCATGCCCACAGCCCATCCGGCGAGCAGCGCCCGGGGGTGCAGTCGCCCGGTGAACAGCCCGACGGCGACGGCCGGGAAGATCTGCAGGATCCAGACGCCGCCGAGCAGTTGGAGGTTGATCGCGTCCTGGTCGCGCAGTCCGAACACGAACGCGACCGCTCCCACCTTCGCCGTCAGCGACACCACCTTGGCGATGCGCACCTGCCGCTTGGGCGTGGCGGTCGGGTGGACGTACTCGACGTACACGTTCCGTACGAAGCTGGTGGCGGCGGCGATGGACATCACGGCGGCCGGGACCAGTGCCCCCACGGTGATCGCGGCGAACACCAGGCCGGCCAGCGGTGCCGGCATCAGCCGGTCGACCAGCATCGGTACGGCGGCCTCGGCGCCGCCCTTCGGTGCGCGCACGCCCGCCGCGAGTGCGGCGATGCCCAGGAAGCCGAAGAGCGCGAGCAGCCCCGTCCAGGCGGGCAGCGCGACGGAGACCTTGCGCAGGGTGCGTGGGCCGTCGGCGGCGAACCCGGCGGTCAGGACGTGCGGGTACATCAGCAGGGCCAGCGCGGATCCGAGGGCGAGCGTGGCGTAGGCGGGCTGCTGGGCCGGGGACAACAGCAGTGCGGAGTGCGCCACATCCGTCCCGCCGAGCCGCCGGGCGGCTCCCTCGAAGACGGGGCCGGGGCCGCCGAGCCGGTCGAGGACCAGCCAGCAGACGGTGGTGAGCGAGACGAACACGGCCACCGCCTTGAGCGCGGAGATCACGGTGGGGGCGCGCAGCCCGTGCCGGTAGGTCGCCACGGCGAGTCCCGCGAAGAGCGCCACCAGCACCAGGTCTCCGGCCGCGCCGCGCGGATACACGCCCCCGGCCGTCAACACCGCTCGTATGCCGAGGAGTTGCAACGCCAGATACGGCATCGTCGCGAGGATCCCGGTCAGCGCGACCACCAGCGCGAGCGGCGGCGACCCGTAGCGGCCCCGGACGAAGTCGGCGGCGGTGATGTAGCCGTGCCGGCGGGCCACCGTCCACAGGCGGCTCAGCAGCACGAAGGCGAGCGGGCAGACGATGATCGTGTAGGGCACGGCGAAGAACGCGGGGGCGCCGTTTCCGTAGGCCAGTCCGGGGACGGCGGTGAAGGTGTACGCGGTGAAGATCGTGCCGCCGAGCAGGAACCAGGTCCACACGGGGCCGAGGCTGCGGTCGGCCAGTGCCCAGCCTTCCAGGGAGGGCAGCCGGTCGCTGGGGTGCAGGCGGCGCGCGGTCACGGCGAGCAGCGACGCCCCGCCGATCACGGCGAGGAACGTCGCGGTCATGGCTCCGTCGGCCATGGGTCACCGTCCTTGGTGTGCCTGTGCCCTCGCCGACTAGTTGCGCGGACGGCCGGTTCGGTTGACGGAAAACGGGCGGGAAATCTTCTGGAAATTCGCTGTCAACCGGTTCCGGCGGGTGGGCAACTCTTGCACAGACCCACAGCGAGCGGGAGAGGAGCGCAGGTCACGGCACGGACCGGTCATCACCGGCTACGGCGCGTCGTGGGCGCCGCGCGGTTCGTGGGAGGGCCGTTCTTCCCCGATCGCTGATCTTCACGCACTTCCTGTTGCACACCATCCCCAGGCGAGGAGCCGCCATGCCTACGTCAGTCCTGCCCGAAACCGGCCCCGAAGTGCCGGAAAAGTCACGAATGCGGTCCATTGTGCTGTGGACCACTGTCGCGTTGCTCGGCGCCGTCGCCTGGGGCGTTCTCGCGCTGGCCCGCGGGGAGGAGATCTCCGCGATCTGGCTGGTGGTGGCCGCGCTCGGTTCGTATGCCATCGCCTACCGCTTCTACTCGCGCTTCATCGCCCGCCGCGTGCTGAAGCCCGACGACCGCAGGGCCACCCCCGCCGAACGCCTCGACGACGGCGTCGACTTCCAGCCGACGGACCGCCGGGTCCTGCTCGGCCACCACTTCGCCGCGATCGCCGGCGCCGGGCCGCTGGTGGGACCCGTGCTCGCGGCGCAGATGGGATACCTTCCCGGCACGCTGTGGATCGTCGCCGGGGTGATCTTCGCCGGAGCGGTGCAGGACATGGTCGTGCTGTTCCTGTCGATGCGGCGGGACGGCAAGTCGCTGGGGCAGATGGCCCGCGACGAGATCGGCCGGGCGGGCGGCGGCGCCGCTCTGATCGCCGTCTTCACCATCATGATCATCCTGTTGGGGGTGCTGGCGCTGGTCGTCGTCAACGCCCTCGCCCACTCCCCGTGGGGCACCTTCTCGGTCGCGATGACCGTGCCCATCGCCCTGTTCATGGGCTTCTGGATGCACCGCATACGGCCGGGCCGGGTCGTCGAGACCAGCCTGATCGGCGTGGCACTGCTGCTGCTCGCGATCGCGGGCGGCGGCTGGGTGCAGAACTCCTCGCTGGCCGACACCTTCACCCTGAGCCCGACGACCCTCGTCTTCTGTCTGATCGGATACGGCTTCGTCGCCTCCGTCCTGCCGGTGTGGATGCTCCTCGCGCCGCGTGACTACCTGTCCACCTTCATGAAGATCGGGACCATCGCACTGCTCGCGGTCGGCGTCGTGGTCGCCGCCCCGGTGATGCGCGCGGACGCGGTCAGCGAGTTCGCGACCTCGGGCGCGGGTCCGGTCTTCGCCGGATCCCTCTTCCCCTTCCTCTTCATCACCATCGCCTGCGGCGCCCTGTCCGGCTTCCACGCCCTGGTCGCCTCGGGCACCACCCCGAAGCTGATCCAGAAGGAGTCCCAGGTCCGGATGATCGGCTACGGCGCCATGCTGATGGAGTCGTTCGTCGCGATCATGGCGCTCATCGCCGCGGCCACCCTCGAACCCGGCCTGTACTACGCGATGAACGCACCCGCCGGACTCCTCGGCACTACGGCGGAGTCGGCCTCGCACGCCGTGGCCGGGCTCGGCTTCACCATCACACCCGACCAACTCACCCAGGCCGCCAAGGCAGTTGAGGAGCAGACCCTGATCGCCCGCTCCGGCGGCGCGCCCACCCTCGCGGTCGGCATGTCGGAGATCTTCTCCGGGATCTTCGGCGGCACGGCGATGAAGGCCTTCTGGTACCACTTCGCGATCATGTTCGAGGCGCTGTTCATCCTCACGACGGTCGACGCGGGCACCCGGGTCGGGCGCTTCATGCTCCAGGACATGCTGGGCAACGTGTGGAAGCCCATCGGCCGGGTCAACTGGAAGCCGGGCATCTGGCTGTGCAGCGGACTCGTCGTCGCCGCGTGGGGCTACTTCCTCTACACCGGCGCCACCGACCCGCTGGGCGGGATCAACCAGCTCTTCCCCCTCTTCGGCATCGCCAACCAGCTGCTCGCCGCCATCGCCCTCACCGTCTGCACCACGATCCTGGTCAAGTCCGGCCGCCTGCGCTGGGCCTGGGTGACGGGCGCCCCGCTGGTCTGGGTGGTCGCGGTGACCTTCACCGCGGGCTGGCAGAAGGTCTTCTCCGACGACCCGAAGGTCGGCTTCTTCGCCCAACGGGCCCGGTACGCCGACGCCTTGGACGCCGGTCAGGTCCTGCCGCCCGCCAAGACCCTCGACGACATGCACACCGTGGTCACCAACTCGACCGTCGACGGTGTCCTCATCACCCTCTTCCTGCTGCTGGTGACGGTCGTGATCGTCAACGCCGCGGTGGTGTGCGTGCGTGCCGTACGGTCCCGCTCTCCGCTGCCGACCACCGAGACGCCGTACGTCGAGTCACGCATCGACATGCCCGAGCAAGCCGACGAGCCGCTGGCGGGAGCCCGCCTGTGAACGCCCGGCAGTGGGCACGGGCGGTGCGCTGGTACCTGCGCGAACTGACGGGCGAGGCCGACTACGACCGCCACTGCGAGCGGCACCGACGCCACCACCCGCTCGCACCGGTACCGACCCGCCGCGAGTACGAGGTACAGCGCACACGCCATCGGGAGACCCATCCCCAAGGCCGCTGCTGCTGACCGCATGGAGACCGGGAGGTGCCGGCGGGGCTGTGTGTGACAGCGACCGCCGGCGCCAAGCCCGTCGTGATCACCGCCGGGCTATCTTCTCCGCTATGGATCCACTCGCATTCGACTACGAGAACCTGCACCTGCGCGTGGACCGCGGGGTGTTCGAGCTGTTCGACCTGGACGCCGCCGAGCACACGTTCCGGGTTCCGTTGCGCCGGCTCGGGGTGTTGGCGCACTACAAGAAGCCGGACAAGCCCGGCGAGTTGCTCTTCGGCGTCGTACGCGATCCGGATGCCGCGCTCTACGGCACAGACCGGGTCGCCTTCAAGTTCAGCAGCTCGCAGGCGGTCCGGGTACCGCCCGGGGACGAGCCGTTGTTCCGCGAGCACTTCGCCCAAGTGGCCGCGCTCGCCGACCGGCGGGTGGTCTGACGTGGAATCAAAGATCTTCGAGCACGACAGCGTCCATATGCGGGTCGATCACGGGATCTTCGAGCTGTTCCGGCGGAATCGCATCATCGGGTCGTACCGGACTCCGCTGAGCTGGGTGAAGGTACGCGCCGAGGCGCGCAAGGGCGGCTTGACCCGGCTGCACTTCGGCAACGTCGAGGAGCTCGACGAACCGATCTACGCGAGCACGACGAGCTCCAGGCATCTGCTCGTCACCGTCGAGATCCAGACCACCGACGAGCCCCTCTACCGTGCCTTCTTCGCCGAGCTCGCCCTTCTGTCCGAGCGTCCGATCGCCTCGTAGTGGATCTGTTCTTCCCGGAGGGTACCGGCCCTTCTTCGCGCCTGTGGTGATGACGAGCCGCTTGGCGATGTCGCGCAGGCTCATCTCCTGATCGCGGAGGTGGAGGGCCATGGACAGCATGGACTCGTCGGTGACGCCCGCGCCGTCGATGGTCTTGCCGCGCTCGCGGGCCGACTCGTGGCCTTCGAGGGTGCGGTCGCGGAAGTCCTCGCGCTCCATACCGGACATGGCCGCGAGCACGGTGAACACGATGCCGGAGAGGTCGTGTGATCCCTTCAGCTCCCCGGTGAGGAACTCCAGGGCGACGTCGTTCGCCTTCAGCTCCTCAGCGGGCATGGCGAGTTCGATGCCGCGGCCGAGTCGTTCGTGTTCGTGGACGACGAGGGTGACGCGCACGCCGGAGGAACGGATCTCCCCGGCAAGCTGGGAGTCGAGCTGCGCGTCCAGGGACTGCTGTGCGGTCGAGGCACGCGTACCCGAGGCGGACGTGCCCGACGGGCTCGGTGCCGGCGCTCACCGGCCGGGGCAGCTCGATCCACGCCGACCCCGGCTTGCGCACGGCCGGGGTCGGCACGTTCGACACTTTGGCGAGTTGAGGCACGAGCCGGAACCGGGCGGTGTGGTACTGAACCGCCACCCTGCCCTTGCCGGTCCGGCACGGGGAGCCCGCCGGGGCGGATGTGGAAGCGTCCTATCGTCAGAGCCGTTGAGTGTCCGCGCCGCTGCCAAGGTGTTCGAGTCGCGGCGAAAGGAGCGCATCGGTCCCCTGGTCGCCCTGGCCGGTCAGCTCGACCCGCACCACCGGCATGCGCTCGCCGCGTCGCTGCCCGCACTCCTCGAAATGGCCCGGCTCACCGCCCAACCACCCGACAGGCCGACGACACCGCTTCCTCTACCCAGTAAGGAACCACGCCATGGCCACCCCTCGCGCCTTCCCCCTGGAGCCCACCCCGATCCACGTGTCCGACAAGGTCCTCGATGACCTGCGCGCCCGTCTCACGCTGACCCGTCCGCCGCTGGACGAAGGGAATGCGGACTGGTCCTACGGCGTCCCGGACAGCTATCTCCGTGAGCTGGTCGCCTACTGGCGGGACGGTTACGACTGGCGCAAGGCCGAGGCCGCCATCAACGTCCACGAGCACTACCAGGTGAGCGTCGCCGGTGTCCCGGTGCACTTCATGCGCAAGCCCGGCCGCGGCCCCCGCCCGATCCCGTTGATCCTCACCCACGGCTGGCCGTGGACGTTCTGGCACTGGTCGAAGGTGATCGACCCGCTCGCCGACCCGGCCGCGTTCGGCGGTGACCCCGCCGACGCGTTCGACGTCATCGTGCCGTCCCTGCCCGGCTTCGGTTTCCCCGGCCCGCTCACCGGCTTCTCGGACGTCAACTTCTGGAAGGTCTCCGACCTCTGGCACACCCTGATGACCGAGACCCTTGGATACGAGAAGTACGCCGCCGGGGGCTGCGACATCGGCGGGATCGTCTCCAGCCAGCTCGGCCACAAATACGCCGACGAGCTGTACGGCATCCACATCGGCTCCGGGCTGCCGCTCACCTTCTTCACCGGTCCCCGCGCCTGGGACTTCGCCCGGAACCAACCCCTCACCGACGACCAGCCCGCCGACGTCCGCTCCCGCATCATCGAGCTGGACCACCGCTGGGCGTCCCACCTCGCCGTGCACATGCTCGACGGCGCCACCCTGGCCCACGGGCTGAGCGACTCGCCCGCCGGACTGCTCGCCTGGCTGCTGGAGCGCTGGAACGCCTGGAGCGACAACGGCGGTGACGTGGAGTCCGTCTTCGCCAAGGACGACCTGCTCACCCACGCCACGATCTACTGGGTGAACAACTCCATCGCCACGTCGATGCGTTACTACGCCAACGCCAACCGCTACCCCTGGGCTCCCGCCCACGACCGCACCCCGGTCGTGCAGGCCCCGGTCGGCCTCACCTTCGTCACGTACGAGAACCCGCCCGGCATCCACACCGCCGACGAGCGCGTCCGGGCGTTCAAGACCGGCCCGCTGGCCGACTGGTTCAACCACGTCAACATCAACGCCCACGACCACGGCGGCCACTTCATCCCCTGGGAGAACCCCGACGCCTGGGTGAGCGACCTGCGCCGCACCTTCCACGGCCGCAGGCCCTGAGCGACCCTGCGGGCTCGTCCGGCGAGGGGCCAGGCGAGCGTTGCCTGGCGGGGGCGTGCGCGTCGGCCGACCGGCCCGCACCGCCCGCCACGCCGTCTGCCTGAGCCGGTCTCCCTGCGGGGACCCGCTCGCCGCCACCCTCGCGGGAGCCCTGTCATGCCCACCGCCCGACCGTTCCGTCAGCGGGCCTCACCATCAACGCCGTGCTGCTCCTGCTCACCGCTCTGGCGGCCAAGGCCCTCCCGTCAGCCGTGCCCGCCACGGGGCCTCGTTCATCCTCGGTCGGTGAGGTCCTGGAAGTCCTTCACTGCGTCTCCGTACGCGATCGGTCGGCGGTGTCCGCCGGGGGGCGGGGGCGGGGCACGGCGGCAGCCGGCCCCCGGTCGAGGCGCTTGTCCGTTGGCGCCCCCTCCGCCCTCAACGAGATCGTGCGGATCGAGAGCCCCGTCCAGGTCTTCTCCCGGGTCACCACCCGCGACGTCGACCTCGGCGAGGAGGTCGTCATCCCGTCGGGCGCCCGCGTCCTGCACAGTTACGGCGCCGCCAACCGCGACAAGCGGCACTTCCCCGACCCCGACCGCTTCGACATCACCCGCAACCCCGTCGACCACCTCGGCTTCGGCTACGGCAACCACGGCTGTGCGGGCCAGGGCCTGGCCCGCCTCGAAGTCCACGCCGTCCTCAAGGCCATGGCCGCCCGAGTGCAGCGCATCGAACTCGCCGGCGAGCCGGTCCCCGCCCTCAGCAACATCACGCGCGGCTTCCGGAACCTGCCGGTGCGCGTCAGTTGACTCCCGCGTCGGCGACCCATGACGCGTGCCGTGCGATCGCCGAGGTGACGGCCGAAACGCGGCGGGACAGGTCGTCGGCAGGGATGTCGATGAGTTCGTAGCCGAACAGGCGGTAGCTCTGTTCGTGGATCTTCTCGAAGACCAGCGACTCCTCGAAGCTGATGCGACGCGCGCTGGTGGGCTCGCAGAATCCCAGATGGCGAACGAAGAGGACCTGCCGCTCGTAGGTCTCCTCGGCGGTGATCCGCTCGATCTCCGCCGTCAAGGCGCGGGATACCGGCAGTCCGAGGTAGGTGGCCAGTGCGTGCGTGCAGATCGGCGAACGGTCGAACACCTGGGCAGGGGCCGTGGTGGAGGGGTGCGCTTCCCGTTGGCGTTGTCGCTGCAGCACGACGATGTCGTCGATGAAGGACGCCCTTTCCCACGGTTCCATGTCGCCCTGCGTCTGGGCCCGGGCGATGACGGCAGTGGCCGCCTCCTCGACGACCGGATAGCCGAGATCGGCCAGGCGGCGCAGGATCGATGTCTTGCCCGCGCCCGGTGTGCCGGTGAGAACGAATCGTCGCATGGTCAGGAGCCTTTCGTGCGCTGGAGGACGGGCACGGTTGAGCTGGGAGTGAAGGAAAGAGGCGAGTCAGGGATAGGGTCCTCGAACGGCGTTCATGCCGGAGATGTCCCGTGACACAGAGGGAACAGGGCTCAATCTTAGAGCAGTTGGAGAGGCATCCACATGCAGAGCACGGGGGACTTCATCGCGGACACCTATGCGCTCGGCAGTGGACTGTGGACGATGGCCCCCGTCACGCGCGGCGCTCTGGGGCAGATCTGGAAGCTGTCCGCGAACGGCTCCTCGTGGGCGGTGAAGGAGCTCCTGTTCGGCTGTGACGAGCGGCAGGTGGAGCGGGAAGCCGCACTGCGCAACGCCGCGGAGAAGCTGGGTGTTTCCGCTCCCCGGCTCTTCCCGGATCGCACCGGCGCCCATGTCGCACAGCTCCCCTCCTCGCTGGGCGGGTCGTTCGTGAAGCTGTACGACTGGATCGACGGGACTCAGGCGGACCCGTCCGATCCGGAGATCCTGGGCTGGTGCGGGCGGACCCTGGCCATCCTGCACAGGGCCGGGGAGGGCGCGAACATGCAGCCGAGCTCCTGGTACGAGCGCTGTCCCCAGCCGGCCGAATGGGAAACGCTGCACAAGGAGGTCCGCCGGGCCGGTATGCCGTGGTCAGAGGCGCTGGGCCGGTTCATCGCCACGCCGGCGGCCGAGCTGGCGGCTCATGTCACGCCGTCCGCTCCCGGTGATGCGGTGACGTCGCATCTCGACATGCAGCCCCAGAACGTTCTCGTCGGTTCGGCCGGACCGGTTCTCCTCGACTGGGACAACGCCGGGCCCATATCGGCAGAGCGCGAGCTCGCGCGTGCCGTGTACATGTGGTCGGGCGGGAATGACTTCCGTGCCGATTCCGCGCGGCAACTGGTGCGCGCGTATCTCGATGCCGGGGGCCGCGCCGTCATCAAAGGCGTGGACTCCTTCTCGATGCTTTTCGCGACAGCTCTCAACTTCGTTTACGTACAGGCCGAATGCGCCGTCGACCCGGCCGTGACCGATGCGCAGCGCGCGTTCGGAAGCGACCAGGTCGTCGCCTCCCTGCAGAGCCTGCCGGAGCTGACCGCCGTCTCCCGGCTGACCCAGGCCCTCGATGCCGAGTGGTGACCGGCTCAAGAGAACAGGGCGTCCAAGTCGGGCTTCTTGCCGCCGAAGAGACCGTCCTCCTCGCCGAGCGCGGCCAGCTTCTCCAGGGATGCCATGTCGACCTCGGCCGGCCAGCTGGGCAGCGTGAGGTTCTTCAGGACGTCGCCGCTGATCTTGGTGTAGGTGGTGAGGACCTGGCGGGCCTCGTCCGGGTGGTCGGAGGCGTACTGCAGGGACTCGGTCATCGCTTCGGTGAACTTCTTCACCAGTTCGGGGTTCTGCTGCACGGTCTGCGTCGCGGTGAAGTACGTCGCCACGGTGAGCTTCGGGTCCGTCTCGGCGAACGGCGAGGCCACGATGCGGGCGCCCTGCGCCTTGGCGATGGTCTGCGCGGGCTCGCCCATCCAGGCGGCGTCCACCTGCCCGCCGTCGAGAGCGGCCGGCATCTGGTCGAACGGGATCTCGGCGAACTTCACCTTGGACGGGTCGCCGCCCGCCTTGCGGACCGACTCGCGCACGGTGGTGTCGCCGATGTTCTGCAGCGTGTTCACCGCCACCGTGCGCCCGACGAGGTCCTTGGCCGTCTTGATCGGGCTGTCCTTCTTCACCGCGATGCCGGTGACGTCGCCGCCCACCTTGCCGTTGGAGGCCGCGCCGTTGACCACGGACTTGACCGGAACTCCCTTGACCTGGGCCACCATCAACGAGGTCGTGTTGCTGAACCCGAACTGGAACTGCCCGCTCACCACACCGGGAATGATCGCCGCGCCGCCCTGGGCGCTCACCATCTCCAGCTTCAGGCCCCGGCTGCTGAAGAACCCCTTTTCCTGCCCGAGATAGAGCGGGGCGACGTCGACGATCGGAATGATGCCGACCTTGACCGTCGTGGTCTTGCTTCCGCCCGAGGCCGACGCACCGCTCGTGCCCGAGTCCGAAGACCCGCATCCGGCCACACCGACAACGGTGATCAGTACTGCGCCAAGCCCGAGAATGCGCCTTTGCATGGGCCCTCCTGACGGAAAGTGCTTGTGAAAGGTGCGACAAGACAGCCGAGTCGATGTTGTGCATATTCGTGACGGCCGCAATCTACAGGCCTAATTTTGCGCTGTCAGTACTCCGGACAAGGGTGGTTGCGACGGCTCTGCGCACTGCTCGTCCGCGGCCGATCCACCTCTGACAGAATGATCAACACCCGCGCCCCGACCCGGCATTGGAGATGACGGTGCTGATAGCCCACGTGAGCGACATACACATCGGCGGCAGCGAGCAGAGCGCGGAACGGGCCATGCGGGTGCGGGACTACCTCAACGGGCTCCCCTCCCCCGTCGACGCCGTCGTGGTCACCGGGGACATCGCCGATCACGGCCTGGTGGAGGAGTACGAGATCGCGCGGGAGGCGATGCGCTACGACGCACCCACCGTCGTCTGTCCCGGAAACCACGACTCACGGCCGGAGTTCCGCAAGGTGCTCCTCGACCCGGCAGGCGAGAGCGAGTCGGACGAGGCCGGGCCGGTGAACCGGGCGCTGCAGCTCGACGGGCTCACGATCCTGCTGTGCGACTCCAGCATTCCCGGGCGGCACGACGGCTACCTGGACGACGAGACGATCGGCTGGCTGGAGGCGGAACTCTCCCGGGGCGACGGGCCCGTGTTCGTCGGGATGCATCACCCGCCGATCGCGCTGGGCCTGCCTTCGGTGGACGCGATCAGGCTGACCGCTCCGGAGCGGCTGGAGCGGGTCGTTCGCGCCCATCCCCGGGTGAAGGCCGTACTGGTGGGGCATGCGCACACAGCGGCCTCGGCGGTCTTCGCGGGACTTCCCCTGGTGGTCGCGCCGGGAGTGGTGTCGACGCTGATGATGCCCAGTGAGCTGGTGCTGCCGGCGGACTGGACCGAGGACGACGCCCTGAACTTCGACCTGCCGCCCGCCATCACGCTGCATGTCTTCGACGGCGACCGTCTCGTCTCGCACACGCGCGTCATCCTGTGAGACGTGTGTCCGGGGCCTGTCGGGCGCGACCTGCCGGCCGTTTGTGCGTCACACGGTGCACTCGACGTACAGGGCGTGCGGGATCTTGAGGTAGTTGGCCCAGTGGGCCTCGCCGTACGCGGTGACGCCCTCGGCGGAGACCCGGGGGTGGACCCAAGTGACGGTGGTGAAGCCCGCCGAGTTCAGGGCGTCCTCGTATGTCCGGCGCGACCAGCGGAAGGGGCGCAGGGGGAACTCGTCGAAGCCGGGTACCTTCATCACCGCCGGGGCCTCGGCGCCGTCCTGGGTGGCCGGGCCGATGGTGAAGTCGATGCCGTAGTGGGTGTACCAGCCGGGTTCGACGGCAACGTCGGGGTTGAGCGTCGCGAAGACGAACCGGCCGCCCTCGGGGCGCAGGGCGCGGCGGGCGGTGCGGCAGAAGCCGGTCAGCGCCTGGCGGGTGGGCGCGTAGCACAGCACGTAAACGGAGGACACCAGGTCGAAGCGGCCGTCGAGTTCGGGGTCGCCTTCGGCGGGCGGGTCGGTGGCTTCACGCGCCAGGTAGGTGATGTCGAGGTGCTCGGCGGCCGCACGGCGCCGGGCGTGGTCGAGCATGCCGCCGGAGCCGTCGATGCCGGTGACGGTCGAGGCTCCGATCTCGCGGAACCTGCGGGTGTACAGGCCGCTGCCGCAGCCCAGGTCGAGGACGGCCCTGCCCCTGATGTCGCCGAGGAGCGCGAACAGGGTGTGGGCCTCGATGTGTTCCCGCAGCGGCAGCGCGGTGGCCATGCGTTCGTAGGCCTCGGCCAGGTCGTCGAAGTCCGTGCCGTGGGCCTCGTCCATGCTGTGCTCCTCCTGCTTGGCGGTCCGCTCCAGAGGGCTTCGGACAGGGTGGCGCACGGTCATGCTAGCGAGGTCCGCGTCTTCCAACTCACCTCAGACATACGGCAGTTCGTGGTTCAGCCGGTCGGCGCCTCTGCCCCGCCGCAGCAACCGGGCGCCTCGGAGGCGGTGTCGAGGCGGCAGAAGCACGACGCCTCGATCGGTACGTCGGCCATCGCGGCGGCGATGCGCAGCTGTTGGGCGACGATCTGCGCCTCTCCCGTCCCACCCCGGCGTACGAGGCACTCGTGGAGGCCGTGCAGGGCCCAGACGTTGCCGGGGTGCTGCAACGCTCGCGGCAGCGTGTCGTCGAGGCCGAGGTCGGCCCGGTAGACGGCCTCGGCCTCGACGACGCGGCCCTGTTCAAGGAGGAGGGCTCCGTAGGCGTGGCGGGTGGGCTGCATCCATCCCCACGGCTCGTCGTAGGGGAGGTTGTCGTCCAGTTCGATCGACCGTTCCAGGGCGGCGAAGGCCGCGTCGAAGTGGCCCTTGCGGTACTCCAGTTCACCGTCGAGCATCGCCGAGGCGATCGCGAGGATGTCGGCGCAGGTGTTGTTGAACAGCATGCGGGTTTCGGGGACTTGGGCGACCGCCTCGCGGAACAGGGCTCGTTCGGCTTCCGCCTCGGTGACGCGGTGGGTGGCGGAGAAGGCGACGCCGCGGGCGTAGTGGAGCATCGCGGTCGTCACGCAGTACAGCTGCGGGTCGGCGGGCATCGGCAGCCGCAGGATGTCGGCCCAGCGGCCGAAGCGGATCAGGACGTGGACCCGCATGGCGAGGAAGCCCTCCAGCCAGTCGGCCATGGGCGGGCTCGGTACGCGCAGCAGTTCCTCCGGGATGGACGCCTCGAGTTGCGCGGCGGTCTCCAGGGCGGCCTTCGACTGGCCGAGGAACATCGCACCGTAGATCTTGAAGTGGTAGTTGTGCGACCGGTAGAGCGTGTAGAAGTTCATGGCGCCGGCCCGTGCCCGGTATTTCTCGTCGGCGACGATCGCCACGCTGTTGTCCGACACCACCCGCCGGTAGTCGCCGCAGAGCACCTCCAGGTGGGAGGGCATGTGGCGGAGGTGGCCGGCGTCGGGCACCAGGCCGCGCAGCCGGTCGGCGACGGACAGGGCCGCCTCGGGGGTGGGCGACATCTCCATCAGGTGGATGTAGAGGTGCAGGATGCCCGGGTGCTCCCGGCCGGTGTCGGTGGTGAGCGCGCGGTCCAGCACGGCCTTGGCCTCGAGCGTGCGGGATCCGTCGGCGGGTTCGCCGGTGTGCAGGTTCCACAGCTGCCAGGGGGTGAGATTCATCAACGCGTCGGCGTACAGGGTGACGACGTCCAGGTCGTCGGGGGCGAGTTCGTGGACGGCTCGCATGCTCTCGGCGTAGGGCCCGTTCCACACCGCGCAGTCCTTCACCGGCTTCGCCTGCGGATAGCGGGCACGCAACGCGCCGATCAGTGCACGTTCCACAGGGGTGGCGTCGGCGGCCTTCTCGTGGGCCAGTTCGACGGCGGCGTGGGTGCGGTCGACGGTCCTCGCCAGGTCCTGGTCGTCGAAGAACTCCCAGGGTTTGTTGTAGTTGGGGCCGAGCGCGTAGGCGATGCCCCAGTGGGCCATGGCGCAGTCGGGATCGGCGGCGGCCGCCGCCTCGAAGCAGGCGACGGCCTCCTCGTGGTGGAAGGCATACGTCCACACCAGCCCGCGGTCGAACCACAGTTGGGCGTCGGAGGACGAGGTCGTCACGAAGCGGCTGTGGGAGCCGAGGTCGTAGTACTCCATGGGCCGCTCCTGACTCGTGTCTTGGAGTTGATTCTTCCTGAAGGCGGGCTTCTCTGACGGTTCCTGTGGAAAAGTGTCGGTCCCACTGACCGTCGGCCCACATTGCGCATGCGAGGGGGCGGGATGCCGCGGTGTACGGGCCGCGGTTGCGGGCGTCTCCGGTGCGCGGGTTTCTGGCGTGGGGCGAGTTGAGCGGTGCGGCGTTGCGCCGGCTGCTGGGGTAGGCGGTTCGTGGTGGGGACCGGGTTGCCGGTCGCCGGGGGCGCCGAAACGCCCGGCGCGGGGACCTCCGAAGGAGTCGACGCGGGCACGTCCGAGGGCGTCGACGGCGACAGCGCCGGGGGCACCGGCGGAGATACGTCCGACTCGGCCGGTCTCACCGACGGAGTGGACGGGACCTCCTGAACCGGCGCGGACCCGCTCGCCGATCGGGTCCGCGTCGCCGCACGTACGCCGGCGCTACTCGGGAAACTCGTTTGCGGATGTCGGAACCGCCCCGGGACCCTGACCCCATGTCCCCTCTCCTGCGCCCTGCCGCTCTCACCGACGCCCCGGTCGTCACCGACCTCCTCAACGAGATCGACCGGATCGAGATCGGCCGGGCCGAGACTGATCTGCACACGGTGGAGGCCGACCTCAAGCATCCCGAGCTCGACCTCGAACGCGACTCCTGGCTCGCTTTCGAGGGACAACGGCTCGTGGCGTACGGACTGTTGTGGGACGACTCGCAGGGCGAGCGGATCGACGCAGACCACTATGTGCTGCCCGACCATCAGCGGGCCGGGGAACTCATTCTGGAGGCGATGGAGGCCAGGGCACTGGAGAAGGCGCGAGCCAACGGCGCGGAGCGGGCGGTGGTGCATCTGCACCTCAATGCGGAGCCCACGACCGACCTCGCGCTGCTCCGCGGGCGGGGCTGGTCCGTCGTACGGCGCTATCACGTGCTGCAGCGGGCTCTGCGGTCCGGTGAAGAGCCGGCTCCCCAGCCGCCCGCGGGGGTTCGGGTGCGGGCGTGCGGCAGCGAGGCGGACCGAGAGCGTGTGCACGCGTTGTACCAGTCCTCCTTCGCCGAGCACTTCGACTTCCAGCCGCGCGAGTACCGGCCGTGGCTGCACGACGTCGGCGCCGACCTGCTCGACTGGTCCCTGGTGTGGATCGTCGGCACCGAGGATCTCGGGGATGTGGGGTTCCTGATCGCCCGCGACGATCGCGAGGCCATGGGGTGGATCCGGAGCATCGGCGTCGTACGCGAGGCACGCGGCCGGCAGCTCGGCGGGCTTCTGCTGCGGCACGCCTTCGCGGCCTTCGCCGCCCGGGGCCGGGACACCGTCGGCCTCGGTGTGGACACCTCGAACGCGACCGGGGCCCCCGAGCTGTACGCGCGCAACGGAATGACCGTCCACTACGCGGTCGACACCTGGGAGATCGTGGTGAGTTGAGGACGGCGGCCGCTCAGTGGTCGCCGCGCAGCACCGCGCACACGAAGTTCTCCTGAATGGCGCGCAGCTTCCGCAGGCGTGGGGCGTCCCGGGACTCGTTGATCTGGCTGGTGACGGAGAACGTCAGGGAACGCCGGCCGTCCGGGGTCGCCGCGATCAGCTGCGTGTAGCCCGGGAAGTTGCCGGTGTGGCCCAGGACGACGCCGCACCGCGTCTCGTAGCGGAAGATCGCCAGTCCCGCGGTGTTGCGCCCAGGTCCGGCGGGTTCGGACGCGCCCTCGATCCACTGCCGCTGCTCCCGTACGACGTCCCTGCCGTAGAGCCGTCCGCCGGCGTAGCCGCGAACGAAGCGGGTCATGTCGGCGGGCGTGGAGACGATGCCTCCGGACGCCCACACGCCCGAGGCGCTGAGGATCTCGCTGACGTCCTCCGCGGGCGCGGGCGGGTCCACGTCGTAGCCGTGCAGGTAGGGCTCGGGCAGCCGGTAGCCCTGCGGAAGGCTGGTGGCGCGCAGGCGGAGCGGCGCGTCGACCAGCTTGCGCAGCAGTTCTTCGTACGGGGTGCGGGTGGCCGCTTCCGCCATCAGGGCGACGGCGATGTTGTCCGAGTTGGAATAGAGGTACCGGGAGCCCGGTGTGAAGCGCAGGGGCTCGTCGGCCACGTAGTCCAGCAGGCGGCGGGAGTCGAAGTGGTGGCGCGGGTCGGCTCTCAGCTCCTTCAGGAAGCCGGGGGCCTCTGAGAAGTCCGGCAGGCCACTGGTGTGGTTCAGGAGCTGGCGCAGGGTCACGTCACCCCAGGCTTCGGGCAGGCGTGGCAGGCGCTTGCGCAGGGTGTCGTCCAGGCGCAGGGCGCGGTGGTCGACCAGCGTGAGCGCCACGGCGCCGCTGAAGGCCTTGGCCGTGCTCGCGATGCGCATGTGGTCGTCGGCGTGGGGCGGCCGGCCCGTACGGAGATCGGCGACTCCGGCTCGTAGGACTCGGCTCTCCTTGCCGCGCCGCAGCACGGCGATGAGTCCGGGCGGGCCTCCCGGACTCCGTACGAACCGGTCGATCTGTTGCTGCAGCGCGTGGTCGCCGGCCGGTTCCGCTCCGCCATCGGCGGCATTGCCGACGGCGGCCGGGGCCAGTGCGGACAGACAGACCGCGACGACGGACACCGCCCGCAGTCGTGGCCGGAGGGTGTGACGGAGGGGCATCGAGGCTCCCGGGGGGGGTGGGCGATGTGGCAGATCAAGCTCACCGCCCGGGAAAGCCTCGTGCCCCTCGTGCTGCTGCATACGGCCCAGTGCATTCAGGGTGAACGCACGCCGGGCGCACTCACATGTGTCCGCGCCTGGTGCGCCGTAGCAGCAGGAAACCGGAGATGAGGAGGACCGCTCCGATCGCGGCCGGCCACAGCTGGGTGCCGGTCTCGGCGAGGCTGCCCTGGCTGCCCTGCGGTGCGGTCTCCGCACCGGCGGGAGGCTGCGCCACGGCACCGGTCGACTCGCTGTCGTCCTGAGGGCGGGTCCAGGGGGAAGGCGAGGCGATGCTCTGTGCGGGTGAGGGCGTCGTGTCGCTCTTGGGAGCGTCGTCGCCGGGCGGGGTGGAGGCCGGTGTGCCGGTCTCGGGCTGCGCGGTCGGCTCGCCGACGGAGCCGCCGGGCTGCGGCTCGTCGTTCCCGCCGGTCGGGGCCTCGGAGGTCGGTGTCGGCTGCTCCTGCGGCTCGTCGTCGGATCCGGGGTCCTCGTCCGAGCCGGAACCGGAGCCATTGTCCGGGCCCCCGCCGGAACCGGGCTCCTGGTCCGAGCCCGCGCCGCACTGGCGGCCGTCGTTGACGCAGTCGACCATCTCGCCCATGAGGTCTTCGTCGAAGACGTTGATGAAGTCGCCGTGGTCGGTGACGGGCTTGTGCTGCTGCTCGGGGAAGGAGTCCACGGCGAAGAGCGGCACGGTGCGGCCGCCGTCCTCGAGACTCGGGGCGTCGACGTCGTAGACGATGCGCTGCACGAGCTGCGGGATGGCCTGGAATCCGGCCGGGCAGGCGCCGTCCGCCTGGCCGAACGCCACATGCGTGCGGTGGTTGGCGCTGTCGATGTTGCGTCCGTCCCAGCAGCTCTGGAACCTGAACGTGCGGACCACGTCGCTGCCCTGCGGGCAGAGCGGGTACTTGTCCTTCAGCTGCCGGTCCTCGAAGCCGGTGCAGCTCCAGGACGCGTTGGCGTTGGCGGTTCCGTTGACGAACGCCTTGGCGTCGCCGGTGATGATGCGAAGCAGCCGCGGCATGGCCGTGACCTTGCTCTGCGGGTTGCCCACGAACGTGAGGGTCGCCTGCTCGGGCGTGACGATCTCACCGGCGTTGCCCTCGGTGGCGCCGCCGGGCGCGTTCGCGTCCTGCTCCTGTGTCCCGTTCTGCAGCCTCAACACGGGCCAGAAGTACGAGGACTTGTCGCCCTGGTCCACACAGCTGGTGTCGCCGTTGGCCAGGTCCTCGTCGCTCGCGAAGGCGTCGTTGGCCTGGTTGCCGACGTAGTCGTGGAAGTGGTGGGCGCCATTGGAGACACCCGGGGCGACGATCACGTTGTCCGAGTTGAACACGCCGTTCGCGTTCACGCCGCAGCTGGTGACGAAGGTGCCGCGGGAGGCGTCACCCTCGGGCGCCGGGTTCTGGACGTTCGGCTGGACGGTGGTGATGTCGGCGAAGTCGGCGGCGACGGGGCCGTTGCCGGCCTGCCCGCCGTTGCCCGACTGCTGCTCGTTCCCGCCCTGCTCGTCGTCGCCCTGTCCGTCCTCGCCTTGGTCGTTGCCCTGCTGCCCGTCCTGGGCGTCGTTCGCGTCGCCGTTCTGGTTCTCGGATGCGCGCAGTGTGCACGCGGCCAGGGCGTCGAGGCCTTCGGGGCGGGCTCCCACGCGGTCGAGGGCGGCGGCGATGCGTGCGATCGTCGCGGTCCGCTCCTCGTTCAGCGGATCGACGATCTCGCTGTCGCGCTCCGCCGCCCGCGCCGGATCCTGCAGTTGCTGGTAGGCGGCGGCTATCTGCTGGTCCAGCAGGGCCAGTTCCTTGTCGACGTCGGCCCTCGCGCCGTCCGGCACGGTCGTCAACGCGGTGCCGACGTCCGGGCAGTCGATCGTGGTTCCCCAGGCGGAAGAGGCTCCGTCGTCCGCCTGCCGGGTCGTGTAGGCGTCCGAGCCGCCTTCGGTCGCCGAGGCGTACACATTGGCAGCCACCAGCCCACCACCACCCAGCATCAGGGCTACTGCGGCAAAGGTCGCACGTCGTGCGCCTGTTGGGCGTCTGCGGTTGCTGCGTCCCACGGAAGTACTCCTGCGCGTGTCGGCCGTCCGGGCATGGAAATCCCTCGCCCCATACGGACGCGAGACCCCGAGTGTTCAACCGAATCAGAAATTCACAGCACCCTCATATGAGATTCGGGTGTCTTCGGACGCCTCCGGGCCCTTTCGGCGCCGTGGCCAGGCAATCCAGGCGCCGTGGAGCGCGAGCGGCTTCTGTCACTCTGTGCCGCATGACACACGAATCCGTGCCCGGAGTCGGCGACAGCGCCCCGGCCTCCTCCCTGACCGTGGCCGCCGCTGTGATCATCGACGCCGGCCGCCTGCTCGTCGTCAGCAAGAAGGCGGCGCCGGACGTCTACTACCTGCCGGGAGGCAAGCCCGATCCGGGCGAGACCCTGGAGGCGGCGCTGCTGCGCGAGCTGCGGGAGGAGCTCGGTCTCGTTCCCGTCGACTGGCGTCTCCTGCAGGTGGTCGAGGCGGTCGCGGCGCTCGAGGGGGTTCCGATGACGATGACGGTGTACGAGACGACCATCGCCGGCGTTCCGCGCCCCGCCGCCGAGTTGGCGAGCATGCGCTGGGTGACGGGACGCGAGGCCGATCTCACGCTGGCGCCCGCGGTGCGGGACCATGTCGTGCCGCTGCTCCGCTCCAGGAACGCCCTGGCTGCATGACCCCTTTCTCCCCCGCCTACTCTGACGGTTCTGAGATTCGCTGTTCGAAGGGGAGAGACTGCAATGCAGGTCAGGGTGGGGAACACCTGGCGCCCATGGGCCCATGTGGCGCTGTTGGCGGGTGTGTTGACGGGGTGCTCGGAGGCCTCTGAGGGGGAGGCGGAAACCTCTTCCCGTACGTCGGCCACGGCTGATGCGAGCGGTCGGAGCGACGGGAAGGCCCGAAGCGGGGGCACCATCGGTGCCGCCGGCTCGGCGTGCGAACTCCCCGTCACCTTCGACATCGCCGAGGACTGGACGGCTGAGGCGGTCGAGAACAGTCCCTCCTCGGACGGCACCGGGGAGACGGAGGACGAACTCGCCGACCTCGTCCTGCGTCAGGGACCGGTCGCCCTCGTGTGCGAGGTCGACGCCAAGCCCGCGGGCAACATCGGCTACCTCCGCGTGTGGACCGGCGAGCCGGGCGACGCCGACGCGCGCACGGTGCTGGAGGAGTTCGTGGCGGCCGAGGGCGATGTGAGCAAGGAGCAGTACCGCTCGTTCCAGACGGGGGATCTCAAGGGTGTGGAGGTGGATTACCTCTACACCAGCGAGCTTCTGGAGGAGACGCAGCAGGAGACCGCGCTCGCCGTCACCACGCCGCAGGGCCCGGTCGTCCTCCATCTCGGCGGGCTGGACAGCGAGGAGCACGAGGCGATGCTCCCGGCGTTCGAGCTCGCGAAGAGCAGTCTGAGCGTCGGTTAGGTGCCGTGCCCGGCACCACGGGTCGGTGCCGGGCACGATGTGTCGCCGAGCGGTCAGGACGCCGTACAGGAACCGACCGTGGGGGCCGCGGTGTTGCCGTTCGTCATGACGGTGAACCCGAAGCTGGTCGAGGCTCCGGCGGCGAGGGTGCCGTTGCCGTTCGGCTTCATGGTCATGACGTTGCCGCTGCTGTCCCAGGTGGGCGTGCCGTTCCAGGTCGCGGAGATCTTCTGGGGGGACGTCACGGTGACGGTCGTGGTCCAGGTGCTGATCGCGGAACTGCCCGCGGTGACGGTCACCTTGCCGTTGAAGCGGTCGCTCCACTCCTCCTGCTTGCTGTACGACACGGAGCAGGCCGCCGTACCGCCACCGCCGGAGCTGGAACCGCCGAGCGCCGTCAGTACGGCCGTGTAGGCGGCCTTCTTGGCGTAGTTGCCGTCGAACAGCAACGGTGTGCCGCTGGCGCGCCACGAGTACTTGTCGGTGACGCCCCACACGGTGATGCCGGTGCAGCGGGAGACGGCCAGGCAGGCCTTCACGACGTTGCTGTAGCTGGTGGCCTGGGCCGTGCCGGAGCCCTCGATGTCCAGCTCGGTGATCTGCACGTCGACGCCGAGGTCGGCGAAGCGCTGCAGGTTGGCCTGGTAGTCGGAGGGGACCGGGGAGGCGCTGTTGAAGTGGGACTGGAAGCCGACGCAGTCGATGGGCACGCCGCGTGCCTTGAAGTCCTTGACCAGGTTGTAGACGGCGGTGCTCTTCGCGTTGACGCCGTCGGTGTTGTAGTCGTTGTAGCAGAGCTTGGCGGCCGGGTCGGCGGTGCGGGCGGTGCGGAAGGCCTCCTCGATGAAGCCGTTGCCGAGCTTGTCCTGGAAGGGTGAGCTGCGGCGGGCGCCGCTGCTGCCGTCCTGGAAGGCCTCGTTGACGACGTCCCAGGAGTGGATCTTGCCCTTGTAGTGGGTCATGACCTGGGTGATGTGGTTGTTCATCGCCGTTCTGAGGTCGGCGGCGGCGAGACCCGAGACCCAGCTCGGCAGCTGGGAGTGCCACACCAGTGTGTGGCCGCGGATCTTCATGCCCTTGCTCTGTGCGTGGCTGACGATCTGGTCGGCGGCCGTGAAGTTGAACGAGTTGCGGGTGCTCTCGACGGCGTCCCACTTCATCTCGTTCTCGGGCGTGACCGAGTTGAACTCGGTGTCGAGCGTGGAGACGTACGCGGCTTCGCCGAGGTGGTTCGCGGCGACCGCGGCGCCGAAGTAGCGGCCCTTCTCCGCTGCTGCGGCGCCGAGGGTACTGGCGGCTTCGGCGGTGCCGGACAGGACGCTGAGGCCGGTCGCGGCGAGGAGGCCGGCCATGCCGAGGACCAGGGACTTGCGGGTGACCATCTCGTCCCCCTTCTTCCGGTGGTGGGGTCTGCTGAGGGTTCGAAAGTTTCGAACCAATTCCGGAATTGCGCGGCAGACCCTACGAGCGGTGTCCCACAGCGTCAACGGAGTGCGTCATGGTCCATCGCAATTGGCCAAAGGAGACCCAATGGGAAGCGACGGTCTCGCGACGCCTCTTGCGTTACCGGCTCGCCCCGCTTAGATTCGGCGAACATTCGCCTACAGCTTCGAATGTTTCGAAGCCTCTGCGCCGAGACCTACGAGCCCGTATAGGCCCCGATCGTCGCCGCGGTCGTGGCCGCCACCGTCTCCGCGTCGGCACCCGAGGCGGCGTACGCGGCACCCCATTCCTCGCCCGACCTGGTCATGTACTGCTTTGCCTCGGGGGAGTTCTGCCAGGCCTCGGCGTCCCCCTTGGTGATGTCGCCGCCCGCGAGGTGTTCGCCGAGGCCGAGGAAGGCCAGGTCCCAGCCGATACCGACCGCCCCGGGCCCGAACTGCCCCCAGAACTCCTCCGGCACCACGGCCACATGCTCCAGTTCGAGCACCGTCCGCTCCTCACCCTCCGGGGCGAGGCGCAGCTCGACCTCGCTGAAGCCCGGGTCCGGTCCGTACAGCCAGCTCACCCGCAGCCGCGTCGGCTCGGTGCACTCGAGGATCTCGCCGCCCGCATTGCCCTCGAGCTGGTAGCGGCCGCCGACCTTGAACTCGCCGCTCACCGGCAGGAACCACCGCGGGATCCGCTCGGGCGAGGTCACCGCGTCCCACACGTCGGCGACTTCGGCGTCGTAGGTCCGGCGCAGCAGCACCGTGCGGGCCTCGCCCGCCTCGACCTGCCGGATGCCGACTTCCCGGTGCAGCCGGTTGATCTCGTCGACGATGTCACTCATCGCCGGCTCCTTCCTCTCTCAGTCTGCGTTCGCGCCTGCCTCGCGCGAGTTCCGTCCCGAGCGCGTCGAGCCGCTGCTCCCAGAAGCCCCGGAACCTGTCCAGCCAGGCGTCCACCTCGCGCAGCGGGGCGGCCTCGACGGCGTACAACCGGCGGGTCCCCTCCGCCCGGACGGACGCGAAGCCGCTCTCCCGCAGCACCCGCAGGTGCTGCGACACGGCCGGCTGGGAGATCCCGAACTCCTGACGGATGACGGCGCTGACCTCGCCCGACGCCTGCTCGCCCGAGGCGAGCAGCTCCAATATCCGGCGCCTGACCGGATCCCCGAGTACGTCGAAGGCGTGCACGTGACCCACTGTGCCACCGCTCGCTTATATAAGGCAAGGCTTAAACAGGACGCCGGTGCCGCGCAGAGAGCAGAGAGAGGTTGTGCGGCCCCGGGTCGTCCTTCGGTCTCACACGTGCGGCCGGTGCCCCCGCTCCTGGCGCGGGAAGGTCTGGTCCGCTCCCGGCAGCGTGGGCTTCGGCAGGGTGGCCACCTCCTCCTTCGCCTTCTCCAGCTGCTCCGCCGTGTCGTCGGGCAGGCGGGGCGGGCGCGGGCGGGTGTCCGCGAAGCGGAAGGCGGAGGAAAGGTCACCGAAGGCCGAGCGCCGCCAGTCGCTGACGTTCGGTTCGCCGACGCCCGTGAACCGCTCCAGGAACTGCAGGGCGGAGGTGTGGTCGAAGGCTTCGGAGGCGACCCAACCGCCCACCGTCCAGGGCGAGATGATGATGGCCGGGACACGGAAGCCGCCGCCGATCGGCAGCCCCTGGACGAACTCGTCCGGCGTGCCCGCGGGCGGGGTCGGCGGGGCCACGTGGTCGAACAGGCCGTCGTTCTCGTCGTAGTTGAGGATGAACGCGGTCTTGCGCCACACCTTGGGGTTCGAGGCGATCGCCTCGATCTTCGACGCCACGAAGTCGGCGCCCGCGGCCGGGAGATAGTCGGGGTGCTCCGACTGGTAGCTGGTCGGCATGATCCACGACACCGCCGGGAGACGGTCGTTGCGTGCATCGTCCTCGAAGGTGCCCTCCGGCTGCGGCCGCACGCCCCGCTCGTACAGGTCGGAGCCGGGCTGCGCGTTCTTGAACGTCGCGAACTGCTCCAGCATGTTGCAGCCGTAGTCGTCGTCCTGCTGGTACACCTTCCAGCTGACACCGGCCGCCTGCAGCCTTTCGGCGTACGTCGTCCAGCGGTACGGCGTCGGAGCGACGTTGCTGAGGATGGGACCGCCCTGCGTGCCGCCGGGGTCGATGCTGCCGGTCATCCACATCAGGCGGTTCGGCCAGGTCGGGCCGAACACCGAGCAGAAGTAGTTGTCGCAGACGGTGAAGGTCTCGGCGAGGGCGAACTGGAACGGGATGTCCTCGCGCGTGTAATAGCCCATCACGTACGGGCCGTTGACGCCGTCGGCCTTGCGGTGCGCCGGCAGCCACTGGTCCATCTTGCCGCCGTTCCACGCCTCGTGCTGCACGGACCAGGCGTGCGAGGTGGACGGGATGGCCTGCGCGCTCGACGTGTGGGTGTCGAGGTGGAAGGGCAGGAGGTAGCCCTTGGGGTTCTCGGCGTCCGGCTGGTAGAAGACGGACCGTCCGTTGTCGAGCCGCAGCGCGTCCGGGTCGGCGAAGCCGCGGACGCCGGACAGCGTGCCGAAGTAGTGGTCGAACGACCTGTTCTCCTGCATCAGCAGGACGACGTGCTCGATGTCCTGCAGCGAACTGTGCCTGGGCGGTTCGGCCGCGACGGCCTTCTGCACACTGGGCGGGAGGAGGGAGAGTGCCGCGGCGCCGCCCAGCGCCCCCGCGGCGGAGCCCAGGAGTCTACGACGAGTCAACTCGGCCATGATTGCCCCTTCTTGAGCGGAGAGAAGCTCTTCTCGGTGGCGGTCGGCCCGCGTTGAGAAGCGGACCGCCGATCACTCTCCGCCCGGCCCGGCGCAGGGCATCAGGGGCACGTGATGAACATGTGGCCAACGCGCGGAAAGGGGTTGGCCAAGCCATGACCTGCGTGGTCGCGTCGTTGCCGGGGGGTTGCCCCGCCTTGGGAGAAAGGCGGCGGCTTCATGGATCGGAGGGCCCGACGGCTTCGCGCGGCGGCCCGCCTTTCCTGGCCGGGACGCGGCTCGGTCCGCGCGCTTCCCGGCATTCGGGCGGCCGGTCGCCTCATCCCCGAGAGCGGATGCCTGTGCGCACCCGTCCCGTGAGAGCGCGGCCGTATACACGCGATCTCGCCCGTCCAGGTGCGGTCGGGGCCCCTGGTGGCGCATTCTTGCTGTGTCGCCCGCGTGACGGCGTATGGACGAGGTAGGGCCGATGACTGGGAGCGTCGAGGACGCACACCCGACGCCCGGGCGGCTGGCGGCGTTGCTGATCGACGCCTCGACGGAGGCGATCAGCACGGCCGGCGGCCACGCGGGAGGGGTCTATCTGCGCTCCGGCACGCCCGGACTGCTACGGCTGGCCGTGCTCTCGGGGCTGCCGGGACCTTTGTTCCGCCCCTGGTGGCGGCTGCACACGGACAGCCCTTTCCCGGTAGCGGACGCCTATCGGCTGGGCGTGCAGGTGGTGCTTCCGAACGCCACGGAGACGATGCGCCGCTACCCCCAGTTCGCGGCCGGTCTGCCGTTCCAGTTCGGGTCCCTGTACGTGCCGGTCGTGAGCGGATCGACGACCTTCGGCGTGCTGACCGTGCTGCGCCCGGCCGTCGCGGACGCCGCCGAGGTGCTGCCCGACCGAGATCGCGTGGTGCGGCTGGCCCAGGATCTGGGGGCGGCCCTGCGGGGCCTGGAGGACGGGGATGCGCCCCCGGTCGCCTGGGACGGCGAGCCCCTGTGCCTGCGGCCGCCGTCCACTCCCCCGTCGGTCGGGCGCATCGGGCGTTTCGCCTGGGATCCGGGCACGGCCGTCCTGACCCTGGACGAGGATCTGCAGGCCCTGCTGGGCGTGGCGCCGACGCAGTGCGCCGGAACCGCGGAGGCGTTCGCGGACGCCGTGGCGCCCTCCGACGCGCACCGGATCCTGGCCGCGCTGCAGGAGACGTCCGGCGGGCGCCCGCCACCGCTGCCCCTGTATCTGCGGGCCGCGGACGGGGCGCTCCGGCTGCTGGACCTCTGGAGCGCCTACGAGCCGCCCGCCAAGCCGGCGGTGCGGGGCATCGTCCATGATCCGGGACCCGGCGCCACGGCCGACGCGGCGGCCGACCTGCTCCCGGACGGCGTGTTCTGCCTGGACCGGCTGGGACTCGTCGTCTACGCCAATCCCCGCGCCGCACAGCTTCTGGGCGTGCCCCGCGCCGAGCTCGTCGGCCGTGCCCTGTGGGAGGCCGTGCCGTGGCTCGCCCGGCCCGACTTCGAGGACCATCTGCGGGCGGCCCTGCTGTCACCGGATCCGGTGCACTTCCATGCCGTACGGCCTGCCGCGCACGCCCCCGAGTCCGCGCCGCGGCCGTACGAGGGCGACTGGCTGGCCCTGTCCGTCCATCCCGGTCCCGACCGGCTGACCTGCACGGTCCGCCCCGCCAGTCGCGTCGCGAACGGTCCTGCCGACGCGTCCGGGCACGAGGCGGCCGAGGTCGCCGAGGCGCCGGAGTCCGGCCTGGTCACGCCCGGTGTCACCTCGTCCCGCTACCGGCCCATCATCCTCGCCATCGCCCTGACGGAGGCGGCCACCGCGCGGCAGGTGTCCGCCGTGGTGATGCGTGAGCTGCTGCCCGCCTTCGGCGGCCGCCGGCTCGCGATCTACCTGCTCCAGGAACGGCATCTGTACCTGGCGTGGGAGACCGGCTTCCCGAAGGGGTTCCTCGCGCCCTTCGAGGGCGTCGGGCTGGACGCGCGGCTACCCGGCGTCGAGACCCTCACCACCGGCCGCCCGATGTTCTTCGACTCGATGGAGCAACTGACCACCGCCTATCCCGGGATCGCGCTGGACGCTACCGAGGGCGCCCGTGCCTTCCTGCCGCTGATCGCCTCCGGGCGGCCGGTCGGCTCCTGCATCCTCGGCTTCGACCGCCCCCGCAGGTTCAGCACCGAGGAACGCACGGTGCTCACCGCGCTGGCCGGGCTCATCGCCCACGCCATGGAGAAAGCGCAGCGCTACGAGACCGAGACCGCGCTCGCCCGCGGCCTGCAGCAGGCCCTCCTCCCCCGGCGGCTGTCGGCGCACCCACAGGTGGAGACGGCAGGGCGCTATCTGCCGGGGACCGAGGGCATGGACGTCGGCGGGGACTGGTACGACGTCGTCGAGGCCGGCGACGGCCTGGCCCTGGTCATCGGCGACGTACAGGGGCACGGGGTGCAGGCGGCGGCCACGATGGGTCAACTCCGTACCGCGGTCCGGGCCTTCGCGCTCGGCGACCGGCCGCCGGACGAGGTCATGAGCAACACCAACCATCTCCTCGTCGACCTCGATCCCGGCCTGTTCGCGAGCTGCTGCTACATCCGGCTGGACCCCGGAACCGGGCTGGCCCTGGCGGTCCGGGCCGGGCACCCACCGCCGCTGCTACGCCGCGCGGACGGCCGCACCACGGTCCTGGACCTGCCCGGCGGGGTCGTGCTCGGCGTGGACCCGCGCGCCCGCTATCCCGTGACGGAGCTGCAGATGGAGCCCGGTGCCATCCTGGCGCTCTACACGGACGGACTGGTCGAACGGCCCGGCGGCGACATCGACGAGGGCATCACCGCGCTGCGCGTGGCGCTGGCCAAGGCCGGGGCGCCCGCCGCGCGCCCGGGCGGCCGTTCGCTCGCGGGAGTGGCCGACCGGCTCACCGCGATCGCCCGGCACGCCCTGGACCGGCCCGACGACATCGCACTGCTGCTCGCCACCCGGCGCTCGTGAGATCCGCGGCCTGGCCGGCCTGTCGATGATCTGTCACGCCGTGTGACGCCTCTCGCCTCCTGAGGCCCGGCAGTGTAGACATGGGCTCATGGTCCGACTCTTGGGTCGATCCGGGGCCCGGTCGACCCTTCGCTCCGGCGGTCTGCGCGCGCGGCGCGCGCCCGATCGCGCCCAAGAGGCCCAAGTGCCGGGCGCCTCGTCGACCCGAGTACAACGGGATGCGGGTCGGTCGCGGCGGACGCCCGCAGCCCCCCTGCGGTCGGCACTCGGCGGCCGCAGCGTGGCCGGGCAGGTGTTCGTCCTCCAAGTGGTGATCGTGCTGCTGCTGGTCGTGGCCGCCGTGGTCGCTCTCGTGCTGCAGGTGCGGCACGACGCCACGACGGAGGCACGCAACCGCTCGGTCGCCGTGGCCGAGGCCTTCGCCAACGCACCGGGCACCATCGAGGCGTTGCGCAGCCCCGACCCCTCGGCGGTCCTGCAGCCTCGCGCCGAAGCCGCCCGTGAGGCGACGGAGGTGGACTTCATCGTCGTCATGAACACCGACGGGATCCGCTACACCCATCCCAAGCCGGACCGCATCGGCAAGAAGTTCGTCGGGACCATCGCCCCCGCCCTGGCCGGTCAGGTCGTGACCGAGGACATCACGGGCACCATCGGGCCGCTGGTGCAGGCCGTGGTTCCGATCAAGGACGACGACGGGAAGGTCGTGGGCCTGGTGTCGGCCGGCATCACGACCGCGAACCTGGGCGGCACCGCCGACCGGCAACTGCCGCTGCTCCTGCTCGCCGCCGCCGTGGGACTCGCCCTGGCCACGGGCGGCACGGCGCTGGTGAGCAGACGGCTGCTGCGTCAGACGCACGGACTGGGCCCGCACGAGATGACGCGCATGTACGAGCACCACGACGCCGTGCTGCACGCCGTGCGCGAAGGCGTCCTCATCGTCGACGGCGAGGGCCGGCTGCTGCTCGCCAACGACGAGGCGCACCGGCTGCTCGACCTGCCCGCCGACGCCGAGGGCCGGCATGCCCTCGACCTCGGCCTCGCCCCCGACACGGCCGGCCTGCTGGCCTCCGGCCGGGTCGCCACCGACGAGGTGCACCGGGTCAAGGACCGGCTCCTCGCGGTCAACCAGCGGCCCACGGACATCCAGGGCGGCCCGCCGGGCAGCGTCGCCACGCTGCGCGACTCGACGGAGCTGCGCGCCCTGTCCGGCCGGGCCGAGACTGCGCGCGAACGCCTCGACATGCTGTACGACGCCGGGGTGGGCATCGGCACGAGCCTGGACGTCACCCGCACCGCGGAGGAGCTGGCGGAGCTGGCCGTTCCGCGGTTCGCGGACTTCGCCACCGTCGACCTCTTCGACGCCGTGCTCAGCGGCGGACAGCCCGAGGCGGCGACCACCCTGCGCCGTGCCGCGTTCAGCGGGATCCGCAAGGACGCCCCGCTCTACCAGGTCGGCGAGCAGATCCGCCTGGTCGACTCCACTCCGCAGGCCCGCAGCCTCAGCAGCGGCCAGGCGGTCGTCGAGCCACACCTCACCGAGGCCCGCGGCTGGCGCGCCCAGGACCTCGAGCGCTCCGCGCAGATCGTGGAGTACGGCATCCACTCGCTGATCGCCGTGCCGCTGCGCGCGGGCAGCCTGGTCCTCGGCGTGGTCAACTTCTGGCGCTCCGAGAAGCCGAACCCCTTCGACACGGACGAGGTGGCCCTCGCCGAGGAACTGGTCGCCCGCGCCGCGGTCTCCATCGACAACGCCCGCCGCTACACCCGCGAACACACCATGGCGGTGACGCTGCAGCGCAGTCTGCTGCCCCGCAACCTGCCCGAGCAGGACGCCCTGGACATCGCCTACCGCTACCTGCCCGCACAGGCCGGCGTGGGCGGCGACTGGTTCGACGTACTGCCACTGTCCGGCGCCCGCGTCGCCCTCGTGGTCGGCGACGTCGTCGGCCACGGCCTGCACGCCGCCGCCACCATGGGACGACTGCGCACCGCGGTGCACAACTTCTCCGCCCTCGACCTGCCGCCCGACGAACTCCTCTCCCTGCTCGACGAGTTGGTCGCACGCATCGACCAGGACGAGACGGAGGACGACGGCAACGCACCCGTCACCGGCGCGACCTGCCTGTACGCGATCTACGACCCGGTGTCGCGGCTGTGCACGATCGCCCGCGCCGGGCATCCGCCGCCCGCCCTCGTCCACCCCGACGGCAGCGTCGAGTTCCCCGACGTGCCCGCCGGTCCCCCGCTGGGCCTGGGCGGCCTGCCGTTCGAGACGGCCGACCTCGAACTCGCCGAGGGCAGCCGTCTCGTCCTCTACACCGACGGGCTCGTCGAGGACCGGGAACGGGACATCGACGTCGGCCTCGAAATGCTGCGCTCGGCGCTGGAGGGGGCCGGCCGGTCTCCCGAGGACACCTGCCAGGCCGTACTCGACGCCCGGCTTCCGGCCCGGGCCACCGACGACATCGCGCTGATCGTGGCCCACACCCGGGCGCTGGCCCCCGACCGGTTCGCCGAGTGGCAGGTGCCCGCCGATCCGGCCGCCGTCGCGGAGGTGCGCGCCCGGGTGACCCGGCAGCTGGCCCAATGGGAGCTGGACGACCTCTCGTTCACGACCGAGCTGATCCTCAGCGAGCTCGTCACCAACGCGATCCGGTACGGCGGGGACCCCATCCACGTCCGTGTCCTGTACGGCCGCAGCCTGATCTGCGAGGTCTTCGACAGCAGCAGCACCTCGCCACATCTGCGGTACGCGGCGATGACGGACGAGGGCGGACGCGGCCTGTTCCTCGTCGCCCAGCTCGCCGAGCGCTGGGGCACCCGGTACACACCGGCGGGCAAGGTGATCTGGGCGGAGCAGAACCTGCCGTAGTCGCGGAGCAGTCCCTGCCTCGGCTCGGTGCGCCCGGCCGAAGATCGGTGTGCCCGGCCGACGGGGCACAAGTCATAAGCTCGGTTTATGAGGTCATTGATCGGACCCGCGTACTGACTTAGGGCTGCCTTAGTTTAGGCTTCCGTCGAGTCGATCTATCGCCACTCGAAGGGAACCTGATCATGCCCCGCCCCCTGCGGGTAGCCATCGTCGGAGCCGGCCCCGCCGGGATCTACGCCGCCGACGCGCTGCTCAAGTCCGATGTGGCCACCGAACCCGGTGTCTCCATCGACCTCTTCGAGCGGATGCCGGCCCCGTTCGGACTGATCCGTTACGGCGTGGCCCCGGACCACCCCCGGATCAAGGGCATCATCACAGCCCTCCACCAGGTGCTCGACAAGCCGCAGATACGCCTCTTCGGCAATGTCGACTACCCGACCGACATCAACCTGGACGACCTGCGCGCGTTCTACGACGCCGTGGTCTTCTCCACGGGCGCGACGGCCGACCGCGAACTGCGGATCCCGGGCATCGAGCTCGACGGCTCGTACGGCGCGGCGGACTTCGTCTCCTGGTACGACGGTCACCCGGACGTGCCGCGCACCTGGCCTCTGGAGGCCGAGAAGGTCGCCGTCCTCGGCGTCGGCAACGTCGCACTCGACGTGGCGCGCATCCTCGCCAAGACCGCCGACGAGCTGCTCCCGACGGAGATCCCGCCGAACGTCCACGAGGGGCTCAAGGCCAACAAGGCCCTGGAGGTCCACGTGTTCGGCCGCCGTGGCCCGGCGCAGGCGAAGTTCTCCCCGATGGAGCTGCGGGAGCTGGACCACTCCCCCAACATCGAGGTCATCGTCGACCCCGAGGACATCGACTACGACGAGGGCTCGATCGAGACCCGGCGCGGCAACAAGCAGGCCGACATGGTCGCCAAGACCCTGGAGAACTGGGCGATCCGCGACGTCGGCGACCGCCCGCACAAGCTGTACCTGCACTTCTTCGAGTCGCCCACCGAGATCCTCGGCGAGGACGGCAAGGTGGTCGGCCTGCGCACCGAGCGCACCGCCCTCGACGGCACCGGCAACGTCAAGGGCACCGGCGAGTTCAAGGACTGGGACGTCACCGGGATCTACCGCGCGGTCGGCTACCTCTCCGACAAGCTCCCCAAGCTGCCCTGGGACATCGACTCGGGCACGGTCCCGGACGAGGGCGGCCGGGTCATCCAGGAGAGCGGCGAGCACCTGCAGTCGACGTACGTCACCGGCTGGATCCGGCGCGGCCCCGTGGGCCTCATCGGCCACACCAAGGGCGACGCCAACGAGACGGTCTCGAACCTGCTGAACGACCACGCGAACGGCCGTCTGCAGACCCCCGCCTCGCCCGAACCCGAGGCCGTGGACGCGTTCCTCGCCGAGCGGGACGTCCGCTTCACCACCTGGGAGGGCTGGTACAAGCTGGACGCCGCCGAGAAGGCGCTGGGCGAGCCGCAGGGCCGTGAGCGCGTGAAGCTCGTCGAGCGTGAGGACATGCTCCGCGAGAGCGGCGCCTGACGTAACGGACGCCGGTCGTGCCGCGCCGCCGAGGCTGCGCGGTACGGCCGGCGTTCTGTGTCCGCGGGAGCGGCGGGGCGGGCTTGCGCGACGGCAGGTACCTCCGCCGGTCCGTGGAACCGTTCCTAAAGACTGAGCGGGGGTGAGTCCTGTTGCCAGGAGTCATGCTCAGCCGAACGCCCCGAACGGTGTTGGGCGTTCTGGTTGCCCGCGTTCGCTCCACGGTCCGGCGGCACGGATCGTGTCCGTGGTCCGGGAACGGGAGGGCGGGGTCCCTCAC
>NZ_JOEY01000059.1 GCF_000718165.1 Streptomyces fulvoviolaceus
CAGGTTCTTGAGCATCGTGCCCGCCTCGGACGGGAACGCGCTCTCGATCATCACCTGGTAGCGGCGCATGTCGACGATGTGGTCGACGTGCTCGATGTCGACGGGGCACTGCTCGACGCAGGCGCCGCAGGTGGTGCAGGACCACAGGACGTCGGGGTCGATGACGCCGTTGTCTTCGAGGGTGCCGATCAGCGGGCGCTCGGCCTCCGCCAGAGCCGCGGCCGGCACACCGGCCAGCTGCTCCTCGGACGCCTTCTCCTCGCCCTCCATCGTCTTGCCGCCACCCGCGAGCAGGTACGGCGCCTTGGCGTGGGCGTGGTCCCGCAGCGACATGATCAGCAGCTTCGGGGACAGGGGCTTGCCCGTGTTCCAGGCCGGGCACTGCGACTGACAGCGACCGCACTCGGTGCAGGTCGAGAAGTCCAGCAGGCCCTTCCAGGAGAACTGCTCGACCTGGGAGACGCCGAAGACGTCGTCGTCGCCCGGGTCGGTGAAGTCGATCGGCTTGCCGCCGGAGGTCATGGGCTGGAGCGCGCCCAGGGCCGTACCGCCGTCGGACTCGCGCTTGAACCAGATGTTCGGGAACGCGAGGAAGCGGTGCCAGGCCACACCCATGTTGGTGTTCAGGGAGACCGTGATCATCCAGATCATGGTCGTGCCCAGCTTGATCATCGCGGTGAGGTAGACGAGGTTCTGCAGCGTGCCCAGACTCAGGCCCTTGACTGCCAGGATCACCGGGTACGAGGCGAAGTACGCGGCCTCGTAGTGGTCCACGTGGTGCAGCGCACCCTCGAGGCCACGCAGTACGTAGATGGCGAGGCCGATGGTGAGGATGACGTACTCGACGAAGTACGCCTGGCCCATCTTCGAGCCCGCGAACCGCGACTTGCGGCCGGGGCGCGAGGGCAGGTTCAGCAGGCGGATGACCATCAGCGTGGCGATGCCGAAGGTGGTCATGGCGGCGATGAACTCGATGTACAGCTCGTACGGCAGGAAGCCGCCGATCACCGGGAGCGTCCAGTCGGCCTCGAAGAGCTGGCCGTACGCGGTGATGATGGTCGGCGGCAGCGTCAGGAAGCCGACCGCCACGAACCAGTGGGCGACACCGACGATGCCCCACCGGTTCATCCGCGTGTGGCCGAGGAACTCCTTCACCAGCGTCACGCTGCGCTGGTAGGGGTTGTCGGTCCGGGTACCGGCGGGCGCGGGCTGGCCCAGCTTGAAGTACCGGACGAACTGGCCGATGGCGCGTGCGAGCAGTGCCACGCCGACCACGGTCAGTACCAGCGACACGATGATCGCGGCGAGTTGCATTTCGGGGCTCCTCGGGCCTGCGAGGGGTTCTTATTACTAAGCGGTAACTTATGCAGTCCGTCTGAGACTACCCTCATCTTCTCGCGCACTGTAGCGAGGTGCGGAGTGATCTGAATCGCTCAGGGTTACCTTAAGATCTGATCGTGTTATTCGTGATGAATTGGTATATACGGCGCTAACTTTAGGTCGTGCTCTACGGGATCGCCGCCGCCACCACCGCCCTGTTCCTCGCCGCCGTACTCGCCGCCCTCCTCCGTGTCCCCGCCCTGCGCCTCGGTCTCGTCGACCGCCGGCGGCAGCGGCCGCTCCCCGTGCTCGGTGGGGCCGCGGTCGTGCTCGCCGTGGGGCTGGTGGTCTGGGTCGGGGACTGGACGGGCGTCGCACCGCTCGGGGCCGGGATCGGCCGGCTGCTGGTCGCCGGGGTCGCCGTCGCCGCACTCGGGCTGGTCGCGGACGTACGGCGGGTCAAGGCCCGGTTTCTCGTCGGCGGTACGGCCGTCTCGGCGGCCTGTGTCGTGCCGTACGAGGAGACCGGCGTCCTGGGCGGGCTGCTGGCCGTCGGCTGGATCGTCTTCGTCGCCGTCGGGTTCAAGGCGCTGGATCACGCGGACGGGCTGGCCGGGACAGTCGGGGTCGTCACCGCCTTCGGGGTGGGGGTGTGTGCCGCGGCCGAGGTGATGGACGGGCTCGCGGTGCTGCTGAGCGTGCTGGCCGCCGCGCTGACCGGGTTCCTGATGCACAACTGGCATCCCGCGCGCGTGGGGCTCGGTGCGTGCGGGTCGCTGTTCACCGGGTTCGTGCTGGCCTCGGCGGCCGTGGTGACCCGTGCCGGGTACGAACTCGCTTCCAGCGCTGGGGCGTTCGGCGCGCTCACCGTCGTGGTCGGCGCCGATGTCCTCCTCGTGGTGCTCTCCCGCCGGCTCGCCGGGCGGCCCCTCCTGCGTGCCGCCCCCGATCATCTCGCCCACCGGCTGAGGCGGTTGGGGCTCACCTCGCAGGGAGCGACCGTCGTCCTCGGTGTCGCGGCCTTCGCCGGGGTGCTCGTCGGGGTCCTCGTGCATCTGGGTCGGGTCGCGGGATCCGGGGGCTACTGGGTGACGGCGGGCGCCCTGATCGCCGTATGCGCACTCCTGCGTATCAGGCCGAGCAGCCCTCGACGTATGGAATCAACGCAGGTCAGAGCCCAGTTGCGTGTAAGGAACGGATAAGAGTTGAGTCCGTGCGACTCAGGTCTGTTGACCGAGTCGCGGACGTCATGCACACTTGAGTCCGTTCCACTCAAGTCAGCTGGAGGAAATCACCATGGCACGTGCGGTCGGCATCGACCTCGGCACGACTAACTCCGTCGTCAGCGTTCTGGAGGGCGGCGAGCCCACCGTCATCACCAACGCCGAGGGTGCCAGGACCACGCCGTCCGTCGTCGCCTTCGCGAAGAACGGTGAGGTGCTGGTCGGCGAGGTCGCCAAGCGTCAGGCGGTCACGAACGTGGACCGGACCATCCGGTCCGTCAAGCGACACATGGGCACCGACTGGAAGGTCGAGCTCGACGGGAAGCCCTTCAACCCGCAGCAGATGTCCGCGTTCATCCTGCAGAAGCTGAAGCGGGACGCCGAGGCCTACCTGGGCGAGAAGGTGACCGACGCGGTCATCACCGTCCCGGCGTACTTCAACGACTCCGAGCGCCAGGCGACGAAGGAAGCCGGCGAGATCGCCGGTCTCAACGTCCTGCGTATCGTCAACGAGCCCACCGCGGCCGCGCTGGCGTACGGCCTCGACAAGGACGACCAGACGATCCTCGTCTTCGACCTCGGTGGCGGCACCTTCGACGTGTCCCTCCTCGAGATCGGCGACGGCGTCGTCGAGGTGAAGGCCACCAACGGCGACAACCACCTCGGTGGTGACGACTGGGACCAGCGCGTCGTCGACTACCTGGTGCAGCAGTTCAGGTCCGGCCACGGCGTGGACCTCGCCAAGGACAAGATGGCCCTCCAGCGCCTCCGCGAGGCCGCCGAGAAGGCCAAGATCGAGCTGTCGAGCTCCACCGAGACCTCGATCAACCTGCCCTACATCACGGCCTCCGCCGAGGGCCCGCTGCACCTGGACGAGAAGCTCACGCGCGCCCAGTTCCAGCAGCTCACCGCCGACCTTCTGGAGCGCTGCAAGACGCCGTTCCACAACGTCATCAAGGACGCCGGGATCAACCTCTCCGAGATCGACCACGTCGTTCTCGTGGGTGGCTCCACCCGTATGCCCGCCGTCGCCGAGCTCGTCAAGGAGCTGACCGGTGGCAACGAGGCCAACAAGGGCGTGAACCCGGACGAGGTCGTCGCCATCGGCGCCGCCCTCCAGGCCGGTGTCCTCAAGGGTGAGGTCAAGGACGTCCTGCTCCTCGACGTCACGCCGCTGTCGCTTGGTATCGAGACCAAGGGCGGCATCATGACGAAGCTCATCGAGCGGAACACGACGATCCCGACCAAGCGGTCCGAGATCTTCACCACCGCCGAGGACAACCAGCCCTCCGTGCAGATCCAGGTCTACCAGGGCGAGCGCGAGATCGCGGCGTACAACAAGAAGCTCGGGATGTTCGAGCTGACCGGTCTGCCGCCGGCCCCGCGCGGTGTCCCGCAGATCGAGGTCGCCTTCGACATCGACGCCAACGGCATCATGCATGTCACGGCCAAGGACCTCGGCACCGGCAAGGAGCAGAAGATGACCGTCACCGGCGGCTCCTCGCTGCCGAAGGACGAGGTCGACCGGATGCGCCAGGAGGCCGAGAAGTACGCGGAGGAGGACCACGCCCGCCGCGAGGCCGCCGAGACCCGCAACCAGGGCGAGCAGCTCGTCTACCAGACGGAGAAGTTCCTCAAGGACAACGAGGACAAGGTCCCCGGCGAGGTCAAGACCGAGGTCGAGGCCGCCGTCGAGGAGCTGAAGGCCGCGCTCAAGGGCGAGGACACCGCCGAGATCCGCACCGCCACCGAGAAGGTCGCCGCGGTCTCGCAGAAGGTCGGCCAGGCCATGTACGCCGACGCCCAGGCCTCCCAGGCCGCCGGTGGCGCGTCCGCCGGTGCCGACGAGGCTCCCAAGGCGGACGACGACGTCGTGGACGCCGAGATCGTGGACGACGAGCGCAAGGACGGTGCCGCGTGACGGAGGAGACCCCGGGCTTCGACGAGAAGCCCGACGTCCCCTCCGGCGCCACCCCCGAAGACGCCGAGCCGCAGGCCGCCTCCCCCTCCTCGGGGGAGGGGGCGGCCCCGGCCGGGGACGCAAGTGCACAGATCGCCGGTCTGACGGCCCAGCTGGACCAGGTGCGCAAGGCGCTCGAAGAGCGCACCGCGGACCTCCAGCGGCTCCAGGCCGAGTTCCAGAACTACCGCCGCCGGGTCGAGCGGGACCGGATCACGGTCAAGGAGATCGCCAACGCGAACCTCCTGAGCGAGCTCCTTCCCGTCCTCGACGACATCGGCCGCGCGCGGGACCACGGCGAACTCGTCGGCGGATTCAAGTCCGTGGCGGAGTCGCTGGAGACCGTCGCGGCGAAGATGGGACTGCAGCAGTTCGGCAAGGAGGGCGAGCCCTTCGACCCGACGATCCACGAGGCCCTGATGCACTCGTACGCGCCCGACGTCACCGAGACGACGTGCGTGGCGATTCTGCAGCCGGGGTATCGCTTCGGCGAGCGCACCATCCGCCCCGCGCGGGTGGCCGTCGCCGAACCGCAGCCCGGAGCGCAGACCGTGAAGGCCGACGAGGCCGAGGCGGCTGACGACAAGGAGAGCGGTGGCCCGGACGAGGGCTGAGCTTGAACCGATGAGAAAGGAGGGGCGTCGAGGATGAGCACCAAGGACTTCATCGAGAAGGACTACTACAAGGTCCTCGGCGTCCCCAAGGACGCCACCGAGGCCGAGATCAAGAAGGCGTACCGGAAGCTCGCCCGCGAGTTCCACCCGGACGCCAACAAGGGCAACGCCAAGGCCGAGGAGCGCTTCAAGGAGATCTCCGAGGCGAACGACATCCTCGGCGACCCCAAGAAGCGCAAGGAGTACGACGAGGCCCGCACCCTCTTCGGCAACGGCGGCTACCGCCCGGGGCCGGGCGGCGCGGGCGGCTCCTTCAACTTCGACCTGGGCGACCTCTTCGGAGGCGGCGCCCAGGGCGGCGGGGGCGCCGGGGGTTCCGGCAACTTCGGCGGCGGAATCGGTGACGTCTTCGGGGGCCTGTTCAACCGGGGCAGCTCCGGAACTACGCGCGTACAGCCCCGGCGCGGCCAGGACATCGAGTCCGAGGTCACGCTGAGCTTCACCGAGGCCATCGAGGGCGCGACCGTGCCCCTGCGGATGTCCTCGCAGGCACCCTGCAAGGCCTGTTCGGGCACCGGCGACGCCAACGGCAACCCGCGGGTGTGCCCGACGTGCGTTGGCACCGGGCAGGTGGCCCGGGGTTCCGGCGGAGGGTTCTCTCTCACGGACCCCTGCCCCGACTGCAAGGGCCGCGGCCTGATCGCGGAGAACGCCTGCGAGATCTGCAAGGGCAGCGGCCGCGCCAAGTCGTCGCGCACCATGCAGGTCCGTATCCCGGCGGGCGTCTCCGACGGGCAGCGGATCCGGCTGCGCGGCAAGGGCGCCCCCGGCGAACGGGGCGGCCCCGCGGGCGACCTGTACGTCACCGTGCACGTCGACGCCCACCCGGTGTTCGGCCGCAGGGACGACAACCTCACGGTGACGGTCCCGGTGACGTTCACCGAGGCGGCCCTCGGCGGCGAGGTCAGGGTCCCCACCCTGGGCGGCCCTCCCGTCACCCTGAAGCTGCCGCCGGGCACGCCCAACGGCCGCACCATGCGGGCGCGGGGCAAGGGCGCGGTCCGCAAGGACGGCACCCGCGGCGACCTGCTGGTCACCGTCGAGGTGAGTGTTCCGACGGACTTGACGGGGAAGGCTCGTGATGCGCTGGAGGCGTATCGCGAGGCGACCGCGGGTGAGGATCCGCGGGCGGAGCTGTTCCAGGCCGCGAAGGGAGCTTGATCGAGATGGACGGCCGTCGACGCAACCCGTATGAACTGACCGAGGAAACCCCGGTCTACGTCATCTCGGTGGCGGCCCAGCTCTCCGGCCTGCACCCGCAGACTCTGCGCCAGTACGACCGCCTCGGCCTGGTCTCCCCCGACCGCACCGCCGGCCGGGGCCGCCGCTACTCGGCCCGCGACATCGAACTGCTGCGCACCGTGCAGGCGTTGTCGCAGGACGAGGGCATCAACCTCGCCGGCATCAAGCGCATCATCGAGCTCGAGAACCAGGTGGCCGCGCTGCAGTCGAGGGTGGCGGAACTGGAGTCGGCGCTGGACGGGGCCGCGGCGGCGATGCAGCAGCGCGAGGCGGCGGTGCACGCGTCGTACCGCCGTGATCTGGTCCCGTACCAGGAGGTCCAGCAGACCAGCGCGCTGGTGGTGTGGCGGCCGAAGCGGCAGCAGTCCTCGGACTGAGGCGCGTAGGCATGTAGGCATGTAGGCATGTGAAAGGGGCCCGGAGGTTGAACCTCCGGGCCCCTTCGCGGTTTCTCCATGAGACCTCCCGATAGTGATCACCTTTTGATCACTCTTCCCGGGCTGAAGTCCTCTCTTTTCCGGCCGAACCCTGTGCGCCTGCCTTGGCTTTCATAAAGACCTCACGGCCGCCGCTGCGATGACGCCGGCCGGTCTCATGGTCAGCGATCCGTCGGTCTCGGCCTTCCCGGTGAAGAGCGCCGAGACGCCGCAGGCGATAGTGAACAGTCCAGCCCGCGCCGTCACCCTCGACGACGACGAGCCGGACATCGCAGAGCTGCTGGGCCTCAGCGAGGACCAGGCTGCCCGGCGCAACGCGAAGATCAAGGGCAAGCGCGTCGAGCTGACCTCGAAGCGCACCGAGACGTCCACCGTGTACGCCAATCCGGACGGCACGCTGACCGCCGAGTCGTACGCCGGACCGGTGCGGGTCAAGCAGGACGACGGTTCGTGGCAGGACGTCGACACCGAACTGTCCGACGAGGGCGCCGCGTTGGAGCCGCAGGCAGCGGCAGCCGACATCACGGTCTCGGACGGCGGGGACAAGAAGCTGGCCTCGGTCTCCGAGGGAGGAGCCTCCCTGGCGCTGGGCTGGGAGGACACCCTGCCCACACCGACCGTGCGGGACGACACCGCCTCCTACGACCTGGGCGAGGGGCAGACGCTGACCGTCACCGCCCTCAAGCAGGGGTTCTCCCAGAACGTCGTCCTGGACTCGGCCCCCGGCGATGACCTCACCTACCGCATCCCCGTCACCCTCAAGGGCCTCACCCTGTCCGAGGCCGACTCTGGGCACCTGCTGCTGAAGAACGCCGCCGGCAAGCTGGTCGCCGAGGCGCCGGCCCCGATGATGTGGGACTCCTCGGTGGACGAGAAGTCCGGCGAGTCAAAGCACCTCGCCCCGGTCGACACCGAGATCGAGACCGCGGCCGACGGCTCCCAGACCCTCGTACTCGCCCCGGACGCCGACTACTTCGGCCAGGACCTCACCTACCCGGTCACCGTCGACCCCACCTCCACCCTCGCCGTCACCACGGACACCTGGGTGGCCACCAACTACAACGACTCCCAGGTCTCCTCGACCGAGCTGAAGTCGGGCACCTATGACGCGGGCACGACGGTGGCCCGTTCGTTTCTGAAGTTCGACGTGTCGGACTACGCGGGCACCCACGTCATCGACACCAACCTGGCGCTGTACTCGAACTGGTCCTCCTCCTGCACGGAGGGCACGGGCACGGCGGTGCGCCGGATCACCGAGTCCTGGTCGTCGTCCACGATCACGTGGGCCGACAAACCCGCCGGGACCACCACGGGCCAGGTGATCAACACCGCGGCCAAGGGGTACTCCTCGGCCTGCCCGGCCGGCACGATGAACTTCGACATCGACACCATCGTCCGGGCGTGGACGAGCGGCACCGCCAACCACGGGCTGCTGATCCGCGGTGTGGACGAGACCGACTCCTACACCTGGCGGCGCTTCCACTCCGCCAACTACGTCTCAGGCGCCGACGGTTCGACCGAACCCCACCTGGCGATCACGTACAACTCCTACCCCGAGGTCCCCGGCGCCACCTCCCTCTCGCCGGTCACCACGAGCGGTAGCACCCAGGTCGTCACCTCCCTCACCCCGGTGCTGTCGACCTGGCTGAACGACGCCGACCCCGCTGCCAGGGAACGCGTCCAGTACGCCATCGAGCCCGACCCGGCGTACGACGACACGGACTACACCCTCACCGCCGACAGCGCCTATGTGGAGTCCGCCCGGGTCGCCGCCTACGCCGTGCCCACGTCCGCACCGCTGGAGGACGGCACCCACCTGCGGGTCCGCGCCCGCGCCTACGACGGCACGGACTACTCCACCGCCTGGAGCGCGTGGCAGACCTTCACCGTCGACACCTCCGGCGTCGCCGTGCCCGACGTGCCGTCCGACCTCGTGACCGGAGCCACGCAGACCACGACGCCGCTGCTCACCGGGATCGTCACCGCCCCCGGCGAGCGGACCGTGACCGCCGAGTACCTGCTGTACAACGCGGCCGGAACCGCCGTCGGCACCGCTCCGGCCGCCACCACCACGGTCGCCGACGGCCGGCGTGCCGTCGTACAGGTGCCGGACGATCTACTCACCGACGGCGCGTCGTACTCCTGGAAGATGCGCTCCTGCGTGGGCGACGTCTGCTCGGCCTACACGTCCTTGAAGAAGTTCACCGTCGATGTGACCGAGGAGACCACAGGGACCACCAGCACCACCGGCACCGCGCCCGCCGCAGTGACCGACCTCACGGCCGTGGGCGGTGAGAACGGCGCGCTGGTGACTTGGACCCCGGCGCGGTTCACCGGTGACGAGGACGATGTGGTCACGTACACAGTGACGGCCAAGGCCTCGGACGGCACGACGGTCGACACGGTGACCACGACCGGCGCTTCCGCCGTGTTCACCAGCCTCAACGAGGATGCCGGGGACATCACGTACACCTTCACCGTCACCGGGAAGAACGACCACGGAACCGGCCCGGCCGGCGTCTCGAACGCCGTCGTCCCCCTGGCCGTACCGGGTGGGGCGGTGGCGTACTCGGGTGTAGTCGAGTCGTATCTCAACCAGCGAGGCGGGCTGGTCTACGGCGACTTCGTCGACGCGGGCGATGCCGCGGCGAACAGCGCGTCCGGTGAGCAGTTCGTCGACTTCCTCGCCCGGGAGCAGGAGTCCCTCCTCCGGGAGCGGGTCGCGGTCTCCGAGGACGACACGGACACCGGCGTGGTCGACGTCCAGGTCAGCGACGAGTTGGCCATGCCGTCCGCCGACGGCAGCACGGTCACTCTGCGGGCCACGGTGCGGACCTCGGAGGTCATCGTGACCGACGTGAGCACCGAGACCCTGACGCGACCGACGAGGCCAACGTCGTGGAGATGCGCTACACCCTCACCGCCGGCGACGAGCCCGTCCTGGTCTCGGCCGTCAGCGCGGCCGCCGAGGAGGTCGTGGTGCAGCCGAGCAGGGCCGCACTGGCCGACTTCGGTAACGAGTTCGACCAGGAGATCACCGACACGGACACCGAGTCCTCGGCGTTCGACGGCGACTCCACCGACGACGGCACCGACACCACGGCCACGACGGTCTCCTACGACGCGACGCAGGCGGGCTCCTACGCCCGTACCGGCGCCGCGACATGGGCGATCATCAACGCCGACGCCAAGCACCTGTACGAGCCGGACTGCACGAACTTCGTCTCGCGCGCCGTCCATCTCGGCGGTGGCGTGAAGAAGAAGGGCGACGGCAGTGAGTGGTACCGCAGCACGGACGCGTGGTGGCGGTACCCGGGCATCTGGGGCCACGACGAGACGCTCAGCTGGATCAACGCGGCCTACTTCAAGACCTTTGTCTACGACCACATGCTGAGCTCGAAGCGCACGACGAGCAACGCGTACGTGGGCGACGTCATCTTCTACGACTGGACGGGCGACGGAGACATCGACCACAGCTCGTTCATCTCCAAGATCAGCAACGGGAAGATCTATGTCGCCCAGCACTCGAGCGACTACGCGTACCGCAGCCTGGCGAAGCAGAAGAGCCTGTATCCGAAGCTGAAGATCTGGATCTACCGGATCAAGCCGGAGTGGCACTGATGACGTCCGTGACCCAGCGACTGCGAGACCTGCTGCACCTGTCCGGCCGGGGGCTCTGGTTCGTCTCCGTGGAGGCGCTCCTGGCCCTCCTGGTGGCCAGGAGCCTATGGACATGGCGTGACGACGCCTATGTGGCCGTGGCCGACGTGCCGTATCTGCCCTGGCTCAGTGCGGGACTGACGGCGTCCGTCGTGCTCACCCTGGCCATGCTGTCGCGGCGCCACCCGTGGCTGCGGCGGCTGGGCTGGTGTCTGACCGTGGCGAGGCTCTGCGTCCTGCCCTTGCTGGACCTCGAATGGAACCCGGGAATGTCGCCGTACATCTCCCTGTGGTGATGCAGACAGGCTGATGGTGCGTCAACAGCCCTGATGGGCCCGGGAGTTCTCCGACTCCCGGGCCATTTCAGAAATCAGGTCCCCGCCGGCGTCTGTCAGACGGTCGGCGCGGTGACCACCGAGTCTCCCGCGGGGAGCGACTCGGTGCCGTCCGCGGCCACGGCGGTGACCCAGTAGTACGACGTGGTGCCGCGGCCGGCGCCGGTGTCGACGTACTGGAAGACGCCGGGAGCGACGTCGGCGAGCTTCTCGTACGTCGAGGAGGCGGGGTTCCACCGGTAGACGCGGAACCCGCCCGCGGACTCGTCCTGCCCGAACCACTCGAGCTTGTTGCCCTCGTCCCCGCCGGCCGCGTTGAGCGTCAGCGGCGAGCCCTCGGGTGTCTCCACGCTCGGCGTCAGGTTGAGCTCGGTCGCGACCACGACCTGCGCATCGCCGGTCGCCTTGAACGAGGAGTTCCCGGCGTCGTCGATGGCATCGACGATGAAGCAGGACTCCTCGCCGTCCGGGACGGTGGTGTACGCGTACGAGGTGGTGTCGGCCGACACGTGGAAGCCCGGGTAGAGGGAGCAGACCTTCTCTTCCTCGTCCCCGAGCAGCTCACCCCGGCGGACCAGATAGCTCTTCAGGTCGGCGGTGGGGTTGGCGTCCCAGCGCACCTCGAAGCCGTATTCGGTCGGGGTGGCCGTCACCCCGGTCACGGCGGACGGCGGCGTGACGTCCAGGCGCTGGCCCTTGACGGCGTAAGTCGGCGCGGACTCGTTGCCGGCCGCGTCGAGGGCGGTCACCCGGTAGTAGTAGACGGTGTCCTCGGCGGCGGAGGTGTCACCGTAGAAGAGCCCGTCCGTGACATTCGCGATCCTGGTGAAGGGTCCGTCCGGACTCGTCGCCCGGAACACCTTGTACCAGTCCCCGTCGTTCGGGGAGTACGGGGTCCACGAGATCCCCACGTGCTTCTCGTAGGGGCTGGTCTCCACCCACTTGGGCGTGGTGGGCGCTGTGGTGTCGACGGGGGTGACGCTCTGATCGGCACTGCCCGCCGACTCGTTGCCCGCCTTGTCGAAGGCGCGGACCTCGTAGTAGTACGTGATACCGGTCGGCGGCGTGATGTCGGTGTACGACGTCGCGGTCGTCGTCGCGAGCGGGGTGGAGAACGGCTCGTACGGGGTTCGCCGGTAGACCCGGTACCCGGCGAGGTCCATCTCCTTGTTCTTCGCCCAGGTGAGCTTGGACTTGCCGGTGGTCCTGTCGTACGACACCGAAGCCCCGGTCGGCGCGAGGGGCTTGACCTTGTCGACGTCGGCGCTGGTGCGGGGCGTGTAGTCGAACTTGACGTTCGCGGCGCCGGTGAAGTTGACGAAGTCGACGCGGAGGGTGTGCTTCTTCCCGTCGTTCGGGATCGTGACGTCGACGGACTTCTTCACCGTCGACGACACGTTCTTCCAGAGGTTGATCTGAGGCTTGCCGTCCAGGTAGACCCGTATGCCGTCCTGTGCGGAGGCGGACAGTCTGAAGGGTCCGCCGGAGCCGAAGTCGCGGGTCACGGTCCAGCGGACGCCGAAGTTGTTCTTCGGGAGGCCCGAAGTCGGCGCGCCGGTGCCCCAGTTCTGGTCGATCTTCGAGTCGCAGTCGGTCTTCTTCGGTGTACCGGAGAGGGTGTTGTTCGCGAAGAACTGCCGCTTGTACACCGGCGAGGTGCAGGTGGTCGCGGCGGAGGCAGGGGCCGCGGCTGCGGTGAGCAGGCCGCCGGCGGTGGCGAGCACGACGGCGGTGGAGGCCGCGGCGGTCGTGCGTCTGACTGGGTTCATTCGATCCTCTGGTCGGGAGCTGAGCGACAGACGTGAAGCTGCTGTGATCATGACTCCCGAGAAATGGCCTTGGTTGTACGGATCTTTGCCGTCTTGTTGGGGGTCATTGAACGGAGAGTCCGTAAAGAGCGTTTGGAGAGGATTCCGCTCTGCCTTCACAAGCTCAGCGGAGAGTGGCGTTGCGCACTCGTTAAGTAGTTCCGCTTGACGCTGGGCTACGCTCACGCGTTGGCTTTCCAGTCACATGGGCAGCAATGCTGCTCTCGCGTCCGGAAGGCACCATGAAGTGAGCTCCCCAATGCGTCGTATCGCCATATCCGTGGCCGCGTCCACGATGACCCTCTCGCTGGCCGCCTGCGGAGCGCTCGGCGCCGCGAGCGGCAGTGAGGCGAGCCCGACCAAGGGCGACGACATCACGGTGGGCGTGCTGATGCCGGAGGAGACGAACACCCGGTACGAGGAGTTCGACTACCCGATCATCAAGGCCAAGGTCGAGGAGCTGACCGACAAGAAGGGCAAGACCGTGTACGCCAACGGCAAGGCGGACGCGAAGAAGCAGGCCAGTCAGATGCAGACGATGATCGACGACAAGGTCGACGTGATTCTGCTGGACGCCGTCGACTCGCACGCCATCGCGAGCACGGTGCAGAAGGCGAAGGACGCGGGTATCCCGGTCATCGCCTACGACCGCCTCGCCGAGGGCCCGATCGACGCGTACGTCTCCTTCGACAACGAACTCGTCGGCGAGGTGCAGGGCCGCTCCCTCATCGAGTCGCTGGGCTCGGGTATCGACACCTCCGACAAGATCGTCATGATCAACGGCTCGCCCTCGGACCCGAACGCCGGGCAGTTCAAGGCGGGCGCGATGTCCGAGCTGAACGGCAAGGTGACGATCGCCAAGACGTACGACGTCGACGGCTGGAGCCCGGAGACCGCCGCGTCCGACATGACCAAGGCGGTCGCCGCGATCGGCAAGGGCAACATCGCCGCCGTCTACTCCGCCAACGACGCCATGGCCGGCGCCGCCATCAAGGCGATGGAGGACGCGGGCATGACCGAGATCCCGCCGATCACCGGCCAGGACGCGGAGCTGTCCGCCGTGCAGCGGATCGTCGCGGGCGAGCAGTACATGAGCGTCTACAAGCCGTACCCCGGCGAGGCCGAGGCCGCCGCCGAGATGGCCGTGATGAAGATCCAGGGCAAGAGCATCCAGTTCGACGCCCTCGCCACGGACAGCGTCGACAGCCCCACCAACAAGGACATTCCCGCCCAGCTCGTGCAGGTCGTCGCCCTGACGAAGGCCAACATCAAGAGCACCGTCGTCAAGGACGGCATCTACTCGGTGAAGGACATCTGCACGGCGGCGTACGAGAGCGCCTGCCAGGCGGCCGGGCTGAAGTAGGTCGTCCGATTTGTTCAAGACCAGGTCGGCGGCGGGTCCTACCGTCCTGGTCATGGAGACTTTTTCCACAACCTCGCGTGCTTCGGCAGCACGGCACATCAGCATCCACATCGACCGCCCCGCCGAGGAGGTCTACGCCTACGCGTCCACCCCCTCCAACTGGCCCGAGTGGGCTCACGGGCTGGGGCACTCCGTCGAGAAGGTCGACGGGCAGTGGATCGCGGAGTCGGAGGGGCTGGGGCGGGTCGTCGTGGCCTTCGCGCGAAAGAACGAGTTCGGTGTACTCGATCACGACGTGACCCTGCCCTCGGGCGAAGTGATCCACAACCCGGTGCGCGTGATCGTCGACGGTGCCGGGTGCGAGGTGGTGTTCACCCTCCGTCGGCGGCCGGGGACGAGTGACGAGGAATTCGGGCAGGACGCGGATGCGGTGGCGGCCGATCTCGCCACGCTCAAGCGCGTGATGGAGTGAGCGTGCACAGCGTCACGCTCACTCCACCCCCACCCTTCACCCCACCCGAGTGAACTCCACCGTCACCTCCGGCGGCCCGCCGGCCACGCCCCGGTAGATGCCCTTGTGCGGTGTCACGTCGTCGTAGTCCCGGCCCCGGCCCACCACGACATGGGACTCGTCGGCGCGGACCCGGTTCGTCGGGTCGTAGCCGCACCAGTCGCCCGCCCAGTACTCGACCCAGGCGTGGCTCTGCCCGGCGACGGGCCGGTGGAATTCGGCCTCCTGCTCGGGGTGGAGGTAACCGGAGACGTACCGTGTCGGCACTCCCAGCCCCCGCAGCAGGGCGATGGTGACGTGGGCGATGTCCTGGCAGACACCCGCCCCCTGCTCCCAGGCCTCGGCGGCGGAGGTGTTCACACCCGTCACACCCGGCAGATACGACACCTGGTCGGCGACCAGGGCGGACACGGCGATCGCCGTCCCGTGCGGGTCGAGCCCGGCGGCCGCCTCCCGCGCCTTCTCGATCAGCTCGGCGGGCACGGTCGTACGGGGAGTCGTGTTGCTGTACTCCAACAGGCGTGAGCCGGCGGTCTGTTCGGCCAGCTCCTGCCACGTGGGCGCCTCGGGGAGCGAGCCCCCCGGGTGGGTCTCGACCAGGCTCGACGCCGTGATGGTGAGGGTGCCGTGCGGGTCCATCAGGTCGAAGCCGGTGACCTGGGTGCCCCAGTAGTCCCAGTACGACCAGGTGGTGGCCGTGGGGCTGATGGTGACCCGGGAGTCCAGCGTGGTCTGGCCGGGCAGCGTCAGCGGGGTCATACGGACCTCGTTGTGCGAGGACGCGGCGGGCTGGGCGTACGCGACGCGGGTGGTGTGCTTGATGCGGAGGCGGCGCGACACGGCGAGGTTGATGGTCATGCTCACGCTCCTTCCTGGGCCCACTCGACGGGCCCCTGGTACGGGAAGAACCGCTCCGCCACCGCCTCCGCGGAGGCCATGCAGGCAGTCTGCAAGTCCCTCAGCAGGATGGGGAGTTGCTCCTCCAGGGCGTGCGTGTCCAGATATTCGAGGCGGGTGCGCATCCGGCCGATCGGGCGGCGCGCCGGGTCCTGGCGGGGCCGGCCCAGTGCCGTCAGGCACTCCTCCGCCGTCGTCAGCGCGTGCAGCGCCGAGCGCGGGAAGTCCCGGTCCAGCAGAAGGAATTCGGCCACCCTCGGCGTGTCGCCGAAACCGCCGTACACGCGCGCGTACGCCTCGTCGGCGCCGCTGGCGCTCAGCAGTGTCGGCCAGTCCGGCGCGTGCGCGGCGTCCAGCACACGCACCGACAGCAGCCGTACGGTCATGTCCACCCGCTCAAGGCTGCGGCCCAGCACGACGAAACGCCAGCTGTCGTCCCGGCTCATGGTGGAGTCGGCCAGCCCGAAGAAGAGGGCCGCGCGCCGTCGTACGAGTTCCAGATAGGCGTAGGGGCCCGTACGGCGGGCTGCCAGCCGTTGGTCGGCCAGCGCGTGCCACGTCGAGTTGAGGCACTCCCACATCTCCGAGGAGACGGCCTCACGGGCGCTGCGGGCGTTCAGCCGCGCCGCTCCCAGCGCGCCCTCGATCGAGCAGGTCGAGCGGGCGTCGAAGGCGAGCTGGTCGAGGACCTGCTGCATGTCGACGGTCTCGCGGCCCGCGTCGACGCCGAGGATGGCGTACAGCGACCGGCAGGCCACGTCCTCGTCGCGCCAGGGGTCCTCCAGCAGGCGGTGCAGATAGGCGTCGAGGATGCGGCCCGTGGCGTCCGCCCGCTCGACGTAACGGCCGGTCCAGGTCAGGGCTTCGGCTATCCGGGAGAGGATCACGTCGTTCACTGCTGCTGCGCCCCTTCCTGTACGGCGGTGGGGGAGCCGTCGGGTCCGAGCTGGCGGGGGACGACGTCGGGGAGGCCGCCGCTGCTCAGCGGGGAGGGCTGCTCCGTGGGCCCCTCCGCGAGCACCCAGGTGTCCTTGGAGCCGCCGCCCTGGCTGGAGTTGACGATCAGGTTGCCCTCCTGGAGGGCGACCCGGGTGAGGCCGCCGGGCAGGACCCAGACATCGTTGCCGTCGTTGACGGCGAAGGGGCGCAGGTCGATGTGGCGGGGTGCCATGCGCTCGCCCGCGAGGGTGGGGGAGGTGGACAGGGCGACGGGCCGCTGGGCGATGAAGCCGCGGGGGTCGGCGATCACGGCCTTGCGGGTCTCCTCGAGGGTCGCGCGGTCGGACTTCGGCCCGATGACGATGCCCTGTCCGCCGGCCCCGTCGACGGGCTTGATGACGAGCTGGTCGATCTGGTCGAGGACGGCTTCCAGCTGCCCGGGCTCGTCGGGCCGGAAGGACTCGACGTTGGGAAGAATCGGTTCCTCGGAGAGGTAGTAGCGGATCAGGTCGGGGACGTAGGTGTAGAGCAGCTTGTCGTCCGCGATGCCGTTGCCCACCGCGTTGGCGAGGGTGACGTTGCCCGCCATGGCGGCGCTCATGATCCCCGGGCAGCCGATCACCGAGTCCGGGCGGAAGTGCAGCGGGTCGAGGAAGTCGTCGTCCAGCCGCCGGTATACGACATGGACGGGCACCTCGCCGCGGGTCGTCCGCATCCAGACGCGGTTGTTGCGGCACACGAGGTCGTGCCCCTCGACCAGCTGCACGCCCATCAGCCGGGCGAGCAGGGCGTGTTCGAAGTAGGCGGCGTTGCTGGGCCCGGGGGTGAGGACGACGACGCGCGGGTCCGCGGTCCCGTCCGGCGCGGCGGCGCGCAGGGCGGCGAGGAGCCGGTGGCCGTACCCGTCGACGGGGAGCACGTGCTGCTCGGCGAAGAGGGAGGGGAAGATCCGGGTCATGGCACGGCGGTTCTCGATGACGTACGAGACACCGCTGGGCACGCGGACGTTGTCCTCGAGGACACGGAAGTCGCCGGCCTCGTCCCGTACGAGATCGATGCCGGCGACGTGGATCCGTACGCCCCCCGGTGGCTCGACCCCGTGGGCCGCGCGATGGAAGTGCGCCGAGTTGAGGAGCAGCCGCCACGGCACGACACCGTCCTCGAAGGCACGGGCGGGTCCGTAGGCGTCGGCGAGGTAGGCCTCCAGGGCCCTGACTCTCTGGCTCACCCCGCGTTGTATGAGATCCCATTCCAGGGCGTCGAGGATCCGGGGCACGAGGTCCAGTGGCCAGGGCCGCTCCTCGCCCGCGAAGGCGTAGGTCACGCCCCGGTCGGTGAACGCCCGGGCCATCTGGTCGGCCCTGAACCGCAGTTCACTCGGCTCGATCGGCTGCAGCGCCGCCAGTACCGGCTCATAGGCGGTCCTGACCTCACCCGGCCGCTCAAACATCTCGTCCCACGCGTCGGCCAACGCGTATGCGTCAAATATGTCCGCCATGGCCTGACGGTAGGGCCGGTACGTAACACGGCGATCACTGGACGATTTCCGGGAGAGTACGCGCGGAACGTCATAGTCCGGGGAGCGCCGGCGCCGGCTCCACCCCCGTCAGCTTGTTGCAACCCGACGGGTGGAGGCCAGGAGGTAGTGGGGCATAGCAGCGGTTTCTCTCGGTCATGACGGGGTGAGCCGTGTTGCGGAGCCGGTCAGGTCCGCGCATAGTTGCGGCAGCCGAGGGGGCTTCGACGCCCCCGCAGGGATCCGAGTCAGAGGGCGGAGAGACGCTGGAACCGGGGGTGGGATGGGGAATGGCCGGGTACGGGACGGACGACCATCCACACGGTGCTGACCGACTGTGCGAGGCCGGGGATCGCGTGTATTCCCGGGCCGTACGGCGGGGCCGCGTGCCCCGCTGCGATGCCGAGCCGGTCCCCTGTCTCCTGGAACTGGCCCTGCTGCACCCGGACCCCGACGACATGGACTGGCTGGTGCCGACGGCGCCCCAGGAGGTCATGACCCGGCTGCTGCGCGGGGTGTACGACGAGGTCAGCGCGAGCCAGCGGCGGGTGGGTGCGGCGGTGGCGGCGGTCGAGCGGTACGCCGGCCTGGGCCCGCGGCCGAGTGCCGCTGCCGCGGAGGGCACGGCGATCCGCGTCCTCGACGGCCTCTCCCGCATCCAGGCCGCGATGGACGAGGCGACCGACGCGTGCACGACGGAGGTCCTGACGGTCCAGCCGGGCGGCATCCGCCCCGAGCATGAGCTGACGGAGGGCCTGCACCGGGCGCTGGCGCTGCGCGGCCGGGGGGTCCGCATGCGCGATCTGTACACACACGTCGCCCGCCACGGCCAGGGCCTGCTCAACTACCTGGAGCTGATGGGCGGAACGGTCCAGGCCCGCACCCTGGACGAGGTGATCGACCGCCTGATCCTCTTCGACCGCACGGTGGCCTTCATCCCGGCGAACGCGGACCGCACGCTGGCGCTGGAGCTGCGCCACCCGGCGCTGGTGGAGTACCTGGTGACGGTCTTCGAGCGTCTGTGGCGCCTCGCGATCCCGCTGACGGCGCCCCTCCCGGACACGGGCATCGAGGGCATCTCCCACCGCGAGCAGTCCATCGCGGCGCTGCTGGCGGAAGGCCACCAGGACGCGGTGATCGCGGAGCGGCTGGGCATAAGCGTCCGCACGTGCCGGGCCCACATCGCCCGCCTGTCGGAGACCCTGGGCGCGGCGAGCCGTACGCAGTTGGGCGTCCGGATAGCTCAGGTCGGCCTGGACGGCACGACGTCCGTCTCCTCGCTCACCCTTCCCGGTCAAGAATCCCGGACTGTCCGATGAGGTAGCCGAGTTGGGCTCGGCTTTCGCTGCCGAGGGTCGCGGCGAGTTTGGCTATGTGGACCCGGGCGGTGCGGATGTTCATGCCGAGGCGGTCGGCGATGACGGCGTCGGTGTGGCCTTCGATGAGGAGGGCGGCGATGGCGCGCTGGCGGGGCGTGATGCCGTTCAGGGTGGGCTGCCGGACGGCTTGGGGGTACATGGGCGTGGCCAGGCGCCAGAGGCGGTCGAAGGCGGTGGCCAGGAAGCCGACGAGGGCGGGGTGGCGGACCTCCAGGGCCAGCGTTCGGTCCTTGTTGGCGGGGATGAAGGCCACCGTGCGGTCGACGATGAGAAGGCGGTCGGTGACTTCGTCGAGGGTGCGGGCCTCCACGTCGCCCTGCAGCCGTTCGTAGCGGGCGACCAGCGTGGGAGAGTGCCTGAGGGTGTGCTGGTAGAGCGTGCGAATTCGGCCGCCGCGGTCGAGCAGGGCCTGATCGCGGTCCAGGGCCTGGACATGGCGGTACGGGGCATCGCGGGTGTGAGTGGGGTAGGGCTGGACGGCGAGGAGTTCGCCTGAGGCGTTGGCCATGGCCTGGGTGATGGCCTCGTTGATGCGGTCCATTCCGCTGAGCACGCTGACTGCCGGGGTGTCCGCGGCGCCCGTGCGACGCCCGTCGATCCGCATGAGAGGTTCGAACAGGTCCGCCAGCCGTTGTCCGCGTCGCCGCTCGTCCGCGATGCGCTCTTCCGCGGTTCGCAGCATTCGATGAAGGGCCACGACAGGGGCCACGGGTTCCAGTCGTGTGAGGTCCGTGACCGCGGGGTGCAGCAGACCGAAGTCGAGCAGGCAGGGCGCCGCTTCGGCGTCGGCACTGCTGACGTACCCGTCGCGCAGGGCGCGTTCGTACAGCTCCGTGCCTGCCGTGCACAGGTCTTCCACGCCGTGCTCCGGGTGTGGCGGCGCGCTCACTCCGTACCTCCCTCCTGCGTTCAGTGGCCCTGCTCCAGGATTCCCGACTGCGCGATGAGGTAGCCGAGTTGAGCCCGACTGCCACTGCCCAGGGCCGCCGCGAGCTTGGCTATGTGCGCCCGGCAGGTCCGGACGTTCATACCGAGCCGGCGGGCGATGGCCTCGTCGACGTGGCCCTCGATGAGGAGCTTGGCTATCGAGCGCTGGACGCCGGTGATGCCTTCCGAGGTCACGTCGTGGGGAAGCTCCTCGGTCAGGGGAACCGCCCGCTGCCAGAGGTGTTCGAAGACCTTGCGCAGGTAGACGACCAGCCCCGGGTGGCGGAGCTCCAGAGCCACGCTCCGGTCGTCACTGGCGGGGATGAACGCGACGTCCTCGTCGAAGATGATCAGGCGCTCTACGAGTTCTTCGAGGGTACGGACCTGCACATGGTCGCGGGGCATGTGCTCCACGTACGCGAGGGTCCCCTGGCTGTGTCTGGCGGTGTGCTGGTAGAGCGTACGGAAAATGACACCGCGGTCGGTCAGGGGCCTGTCCCGCTTCAGGGCCTGAGTGAGCGCGTCCACGGGGCGGCCGCCGCCGGGCTGGATGGTCAGCACCTCGGTCTGGCACTCGGCGGTGGCCGAGTTCAGTGCCGCGTTGATCCGGTCGAACCCCTCCAGCACGGTGATCGCGTGGATGCTTCCCTGGCTCTGGGTGCTGATCGCGATGAAGGGATCGAAGGAGTCCGTCAGCTCGATGGTCTGGATCCTGCGTTCCTGAATCTCACGCTCCAGGGGCTGGAGCCGCTGCGCCAGGGCGACGGAGGGTGCCACTGGGCGCAGCCAGTTAGCATCGTCCGGATCCGGGTGCAGAAGCGCGAACTCCAAGAGGCATGGTGCCGTGGTGTCCACATCCATGCGATTGATACGTCCGGAGCGCAGGGCCGTGGCATAAAGCCGCGCTCCTTCGTCACACAAGTCGGTAATCGCATGGGGATGTGTCTGTTGTGAGTTGTTTGTTGGCAATTCTCCACCCCCCAGGGTCCTGAACATGCAGGAACATGATGCATCGCTCCTGTGGCATTGACGTGCCTGAATGAGCCATCGTCTTGTTTCGCGGGGGAGAGGAATCCATCAAGTGAGGACGAAGCCGACTATGCGAGCGAGATTGCTTGGCTCAGTGCTTGCCACGGTCTTCTCCGCCGTTGTGGTCGTCAGTGCGCTGGGTGAAGGGCCTGTGAAGGCCTCTCCGCTGGACACGGGCTGGACCTCGGTGCAGGCGGACACCGGCTGGACCCTGGAGCCGGCGACCACCACCGATAGTGGGCAGACGGGCGAGTCGGAGGAGGCCGGCGCATGACCACGCCTCCCGACGACCGCTCCTTCCGCAGAGAAATGGCCACTGCCTACCGCTCCGGCTGGCACTTCATCGACCTGGTCACCGCGATCCCCCACTCCGGTGACTCGTTGATGGTGACCGTCTTCGGTGAGCCGGTCGTCGTGACGCGGGACGAGGACGAGGACGTGCGGGCGTACCGGTGTCTGCGGCGGCCTCGGGGGGCGCCGCAGCCCGTGCGGTGTGCCATCCGGTACGGAATGATCTTTGTGAATCTCGACCAACGAGACCACCGGCTGGTGGAGCCCGAGTCCCCCACTCCACGGACCATCTCAGCCACCCCCCGCAGTGCCTGACGCGATTCCCCCGTCGTAACAGATCGCTCAGGTGCTTCCCCCCGCAGCGGCGTCACCGTGACCTGAACACGGTGACGCCGCTGCAGTTTTGCGGGACATTTCCGGGTATCGGGGCAATCAGGGGTGGCCGAAAGTCGCCGATCCCGCCCCGGTGGCCCCACTGGTCCCGTCCTGTTCCCTCGCCGCCTCATCCCCGCCCCATCGCCCCCGTCAGCTCGATCTCGATCACCACCCGGGACGGGTTCGGCGACGGCGTCCGCTCGTAGCGCTCGGCGTACCGCCGTTCCGCCTCCGTGATCCGCGCGGGTTCGGTGCGGACGTACGCCCGCCCCTCCAGCGTCGCCCACCGCCGCCCGGCCATCTGGCAGACGGCCACCCGCGCCCCCTCCGGACCGGCCGCGAGCACGTTCCGCACCTTCCTGCTCGACTTGCTCGCGATCACGCGAGCCAGGCGCGCCTCGGGATCGTATGTAACCCCGACGGGGACGACGTGCGGGCTGCCGTCCGGGCGGGGTGTCGTCAGGGTGCACAGGTGCCGCTCCCGCCAGAAGGTGAGGTACGACGGGTCGGGGGTGCCGGGGTCCTGGGCGTACTCGGTCATGGACCGGAACCTAGCTCTCAGGCCTTCCCCCGTCCCCCCTTGAGTGGAATAGACTCAACTTTGTGTACGCTGATTGAGTCAGTACCGGGATACGCGGGATACGACTGACGCAAGGAGGAGAGCACCGACGTGGACGCCGAGCTGACCAACCGGAGCCGGGAAGCGATCAACGCGGCCGGCAACCGTGCCGTGACCGGGGGGCACCCCGACCTCACCCCCGCCCACCTGCTCCTCGCCCTGCTCGAAGGGCGAGGCCCCCAGGGCAACGAGAACATCGTCGATCTGCTCGCCGCCGTGGAGGCGGACCAGGCGGCCGTGCGGGCGGGTGCGGAGAAGGTCCTCGCCGGCCTCCCCAGCGTGACCGGATCCACCGTCGCGCCCCCGCAGCCCAGCCGCGAGCTGCTCGCCGTCATCGCGGACGCGCAGGCCCGCGCCAAGGACCTCGGCGACGAGTACCTCTCCACCGAGCACCTGCTCATCGGCATCGCGGCCAAGGGCGGCCAGGCGGGCGACGTGCTCACTCAGCAGGGGGCCACCGCCAGGAAGCTGCTGGACGCCTTCCAGAAGTCCAGAGGAGGGCGCCGGGTGACCACAGCCGACCCCGAGGGGCAGTACAAGGCCCTGGAGAAGTTCGGGACCGACTTCACCGCCGCCGCCCGGGAGGGCAAGCTCGACCCCGTCATCGGGCGGGACCAGGAGATCCGGCGGGTCGTGCAGGTGCTCAGCAGGAGGACCAAGAACAACCCCGTCCTCATCGGTGAACCCGGCGTCGGCAAGACCGCCGTCGTCGAGGGGCTCGCCCAGCGGATCGTGAAGGGGGACGTGCCCGAGTCCCTCAAGGACAAGCGGCTCGTCGCGCTCGACCTCGGGGCCATGGTCGCCGGGGCGAAGTACCGCGGTGAGTTCGAGGAGCGGCTGAAGACCGTCCTCGCCGAGATCAAGGACTCCGACGGGCAGATCGTCACCTTCATCGACGAACTGCACACCGTGGTGGGCGCGGGCGCCGGCGGCGACTCCGCCATGGACGCCGGCAACATGCTCAAGCCCATGCTCGCCCGCGGTGAGCTGCGCATGGTGGGCGCCACGACCCTCGACGAGTACCGCGAGCGGATCGAGAAGGATCCGGCGCTGGAGCGCCGCTTCCAGCAGGTCCTCGTCGCCGAACCGTCCGTCGAGGACACCATCGCGATCCTGCGCGGGCTCAAGGGCCGTTACGAGGCCCACCACAAGGTGCAGATCGCGGACAGCGCGCTCGTCGCCGCCGCGACCCTCTCCGACCGGTACATCACCTCCCGCTTCCTGCCCGACAAGGCCATCGACCTCGTCGACGAGGCCGCCTCCCGGCTGCGGATGGAGATCGACTCCTCGCCCGTCGAGATCGACGAACTCCAGCGCGTCGTCGACCGGTTGAAGATGGAGGAGCTGGCCCTCGAGAAGGAGACCGACCCCGCCTCGCGCGAGCGGCTGGAGCGGCTGCGCCGCGACCTCGCCGACAAGGAGGAGGAGCTGCGCGGCCTCACCGCCCGCTGGGAGAAGGAGAAGCAGTCCCTCAACCGCGTCGGCGAGCTGAAGGAGAAGCTCGACGAACTGCGCGGCCAGGCCGAACGCGCCCAGCGCGACGGCGACTTCGACACCGCCTCCAAGCTGCTCTACGGCGAGATCCCCACCCTCGAAAGGGACCTGGAGGAAGCCTCCGAGGCCGAGGAGGAGGTCTCCAGGGGCACCATGGTCAAGGACGAGGTCGGCTCCGACGACATCGCGGACGTCGTCGGCGCCTGGACCGGCATCCCGGCGGGCCGCCTCCTGGAGGGCGAGACACAGAAACTCCTGCGCATGGAGGAGGAGTTGGGCAAGCGGCTCATCGGACAGAGCGAGGCCGTGCAGGCCGTGTCCGACGCCGTACGGCGGACCCGTGCGGGGATCGCCGACCCGGACCGCCCGACCGGCTCCTTCCTCTTCCTCGGGCCCACCGGCGTCGGCAAGACCGAACTCGCCAAGGCCCTCGCCGACTTCCTCTTCGACGACGAGCGGGCGATGATCCGCATCGACATGAGCGAGTACGGCGAGAAGCACAGCGTCGCCCGGCTCGTCGGCGCACCTCCCGGCTACATCGGCTACGAGGAGGGCGGCCAGTTGACGGAGGCGGTGCGCAGGCGCCCGTACTCCGTGGTCCTGCTCGACGAGGTGGAGAAGGCGCATCCCGAGGTCTTCGACATCCTGCTCCAGGTGCTGGACGACGGACGGTTGACGGACGGCCAGGGCCGTACGGTCGACTTCCGCAACACGATCCTGGTCCTGACGTCCAACCTGGGCAGCCAGTTCCTGGTCGACCCGGTCACCAGCGAGGCCGACAAGAAGCAGCAGGTGCTGGACCTGGTCCGGGCCTCCTTCAAGCCGGAGTTCCTCAACCGGCTCGACGACCTGGTCGTCTTCTCGGCGCTGAACAAGGACGAGCTGAGCCACATCGCGCGCCTCCAGATCGGACGGCTCGCCAAGCGGCTGGCCGAGCGGCGCCTCACCCTGGAGGTCACCGAGGAGGCCCTGGCCTGGCTCGCCGAGGAGGGCAACGACCCCGCGTACGGCGCCCGCCCCCTGCGCCGCCTCGTCCAGACCGCCATCGGCGACCGTCTCGCCAAGGAGATCCTCTCCGGCGAGGTCAAGGACGGCGACACGGTCCGGGTGGACGCCTTCGGGGACGGACTGATCGTGGGACCGGCCACCGGCAAGACGCTCTGACCGGGGGTGCCGGCCGTGTCACACGGCCAGCACCCACACCACGACGATGGCGAGAAAGCCGATCACCATCAGCACCGGCAGCCCCAGAATGAGCCCGACCACCCACCACCGGGTCCGCCCGGCGGGGGCCTGCGCCTCCTCGTACCCCGTTGTTCCGCCCCTTGTCACGGTCATTGGCCCCACCCCTTCGCACACCGGCCGTCTCCTACCGGTCAGATCCTGTCAGCTGACGGCTGAGACGTCCCGTCGGACGGGAGTGCGGTGCTGCGCACCTCGCCGGAAGAGGAACCGTCGAATGGCGTGAAAGCCCCGGTCCGCACGGCCTCGTCCGGCAGCCTCGCAGGTCGGCGGGCGGTTCACCGCCTGTCGGCGGTGGCGCGGGGTGAGGATTCTTCCGAGGCCGCAGGAGTATGGGGCGCCGATCACGGCTAGGGTCGAAGTCAGGTAACCACGTGCAATCCTCAGGAGTACCCACCGATGTCTATCGACCCGTCCTCGATTCCGAACTTCGGGGGCCAGCCCGAGCCGCAGCCCGGCGGTCCGGCGGGCCCCGTCGTTCCGGATCAGGACCTCGTGAAGCAGCTCCTCGAACAGATGGAGCTGAAGTACGTCGTCGACGACGAGGGTGACCTCGCGGCGCCGTGGGAGCAGTTCCGTACGTACTTCATGTTCCGTGGGGAAGGGGACCAGCAGGTCTTCTCCGTGCGGACGTTCTACGACCGGCCCCACCAGATCGACGAGAAGCCGCTGCTGCTGGAGTCCATCGACGACTGGAACCGGCGGACCCTGTGGCCCAAGGTCTACAGCCACACCCATGACGACGGCACCGTCCGCCTGATCGGCGAGGCGCAGATGCTGATCGGGACCGGTGTCAGCCTGGAGCACTTCGTCTCCTCCACGGTCAGCTGGGTGCGGGCCGCCATCGAGTTCGACAAGTGGCTCGTCGAGCAGCTCGGCCTCGAGCAGGACGTCGAGGAGGCGGAGAAGCCCGAGGACGGCGAGGAGTAGGTCCCGCGACAGTCACAGCGGCGTGTTCGCGACTACGACGAGATACGCGCCGTAGGCGAACGAGAGCCCGGCCAGGGCGCCGACCACCACGGTCGCGTGCCAGGGCCGGGCTCTCGCCGTTCGCACGAGCGCCCGGGCGAGCGGCAGCAGGAGGGGGAAGGCGGGGAGCAGGAAGCGGGGCTTCGACTCGAAGAAGCCCGAGCCGCCGAGGGCGACGAGGAGGAGTACGCCGGTGTACACGAGGAGCGGGAGCGGGGCGCGGTCGGCGAGGAGGAGGGCGTAGAGGAGGACCGCGGCCGCCACGATCACCAGCGCCATGGGGAAGACGAAGCGGTCCCCCTGGAGGAGCAGGTGGCGGGCGAAGCGGAGTGATCCGCGGCCGAAGTCGAAGCGTGAGCCCCACTGGCGCTGCACCTCGAAGTAGCCGCCGAGCAGGTCGCCCCTGCGGTGGCCGACCCACAGGACGTACGCGGCCCAGCCGAGCGGGGCGAGCGCGGCGCCCGTCCACAGGCTGTGGGAAACCTTGCGGTGTTGTTTGAGGAGCCTCCAGATCTCGTACGCCGCCGCCGCGAGCACCGCCGCCGCGACTGCGAACCCGTTGGGCCGGGCGAGTCCCGCCAGCGCGGCCAGCGTGCCCGCCCACAGCCAGCGGCCGGTGAGCACGGCGTACAGCGACCAGGCGGCGAAGGCGGTGAGCACCGGTTCCGTGTACGCCATCGACAGCACGACCGAGTGCGGCAGCAGGGCCCAGAGGAGGACGAGGGCGGTGGCGACGGCACGGCCGTGCAGGCGGGCGGCGAGGGCGTAGATGCCGCAGGCGGCCACGGCGGCTGCCGTCCAGGACACGAGGAGGCCCGCGGCGCTGCCGCTCAGCGGGGTCAGTGTCGTGACGGCGCGGATCAGGGCCGGGTACAGCGGGAAGAACGCCAGGTCGCTGAAGACGACGTCCGGCTTGAGGTGCAGGGTGCGGGTGTATCCGTGCGCGGCGATCCCCAGATACCAGCGGGAGTCCCAGGACCGGCCGAGCAGGGTGAGCGGGTGGTGGCCGGTGGCCCAGGCGGTCGCCGCGAGCACCGCCAGGCCGGTGAGCCTGGCGGCGGCGAAGAGGCCGAGCGCGGTGCCGAGCGCTGCCGCGCGGGGGTGGGCGCGGAGCCCGCTGCCGGAGCGCGTGACGGAGGGCGGTGCGAGGGTACTGGCTTGGGTCACAACGGGCACAATGCAGGGTGAAACGGGTGCACGCGAGCATTGCGCGCCCGGGTGGGTGTGGATGCGCGGCGTGCGGCGTGGCGGCGTGACGTGAGCCGGAATCCGGCCTCAGCCCGCCAACGCCTTCAGCCTCTTCACCGCCTCCTCCAGCACCGACGTCTGCTTGCAGAACGCGAACCGTACGAAGGGCGCGCCCGCGTCCCGGTGGTCGTAGAAGACGGCGTTCGGGATGGCGACCACCCCGGCGCGCTCGGGGAGCGCCCGGCAGAAGGCGAAGCCGTCGGTCTCGCCGAGGGGGCGGATGTCGGTGGTGACGAAGTACGTGCCGGCGGGCTTGAAGACCTCGAAGCCGGCGTCCGCGAGGCCCGTGGCCAGCAGGTCCCGCTTGGCCCGCATGTCCTCGCGGAAGGCGGTGAAGTACGTGTCCGGGAGGGCGAGGGCCTCCGCGACGGCGTACTGGAACGGCCCTGAGGACACGTACGTCAGGAACTGCTTCGCCGAGCGGACGGCCGTGACCAGGCCGGGGGCCGCCGTCACCCAGCCGACCTTCCAGCCGGTGAAGGAGAAGGTCTTGCCGGCCGAGCCGATGGAGACCGTGCGCTCCCGCATCCCGGGGAGGGTCGCCAGCGGCAGGTGCTCGGCGTCGTCGAAGACCAGGTGCTCGTACACCTCGTCCGTGACCACCAGCAGGTCCCGCTCGACCGCCAGCTCGGCGATCGCGGTGAGCTCCTCGCGGGTGAGGACCGTGCCGGTCGGGTTGTGCGGGGTGTTGATCAGGAGGAGCCGGGTGCGGTCCGTCACGGCCGCGCGCAGCTCGTCGAGGTCCAGTCGGAAGCTTCCCTCGTGCGGGCGAAGCGTCACCGGCACCCGCTTGCCGCCCGCCATCGCGATGCAGGCCGCGTAGGAGTCGTAGTACGGCTCGAGGGCGACGACCTCGTCGCCGGGCTCGACCAGGGCGAGCAGGGTCGCCGCGATGGCCTCCGTCGCGCCGGCGGTGACCAGGACCTCGGTGTCGGGGTCGTAGGAGAGGCCGTAGCGGCGCTCCTGGTGCGCGGCGATCGCGGTGCGCAGTTCCGGGACGCCCGGGCCCGGCGGGTACTGGTTGCCGCGCCCGTCGCGCAGCGCGCGCACCGCCGCCTCCCTGATCTCCTCGGGGCCGTCCGTGTCGGGGAAGCCCTGGCCCAGGTTGATCGAGCCGGTCCGCAGGGCCAGGGCCGACATCTCGGCGAAGATCGTCGTCCCGAACTCGGCGAGCCGGCGGTTGAGGAGGGGGCGTGCGCTGGAGGTCATGCCGGTCATCCTGCGCCCAAGCTCTGGAGTTCCTCAACTCTGCTTTGGCTGGTGAGACGAAGGGGCATCTCCCGTTCACGCAACACGCGAGGCGCCCACGGGGGGTCGCTTCGGGGGAAACGGAAGGAGGGTGACGCCATGATCATCGGCATCATCCTGGCTCTGGTCGTTGTCCTGGCAGTCGTGGTGGGGGGCCTCGCGGCCGCCGGCCGGAGCGGCCGCAGGACGGTCGGGGCGAATGTGCGTGGCAGGCGGCGCGGTGACAGCGGCAGCTGGTGGGCCGGCGGCGGAGGAAGCGTCGGCGGGTCGTCCTGCGGCTCGTCGGGCGGCGGTCACCACGGCGGCCACTCCTGTGGTGGCGGCTCGTCCTGCGGAGGCGGGTCGTCCTGCGGGGGCGGCGGCGGATGCGGAGGAGGCAGCTGACACGGGGCAGCTGAGCTCCACCAGGGGGAAATGCGGGGGAACCGCATCCGGCATGCGGGAGCCGAGGGGCCTCACGGGGGTGGGCCCCTCGGCTCCCGTTGCTCCGGCGCACGCTCCGGGCGCCCGGAGCGCGCCGTAGTTGAACAGTTGAGCTGTGGAGCCCTCTGAGGGATGGAAACCCCACGAAGTTGGGTAAAAACGCTGTGGCGGCGCCACAGTTCATGATTCCCTCTAAATCACCAAAGCGGCCCCTCGGACGTACAGCGGACACCTTTCCTGACTTACCGACTGGGCTGACCGGGCCGATTCCCCGGTGTCGCCCCGGGCGCGCCGGAACCACACCTCCCCTTTCTTTTGCGTGCTAGCGGAGCCGATCCATGCTCACGACCCTGAACACCTCGTACACCGACACGCGCGCGGCCGACCTCGCCTGGGCCCTGGGGCGCGAGCCGCTTCCCGCCCTGGCCGTGCTCGACCTCGAACTGGCCGGGGCCAAGCTCCAGTTGAGACTCCTCGGCGCCTCCCACCAGGTACTCCTGGAGGAGGAGCGGGGCACCTGTTCGGAGACGGTGGCGTGCATCCCGGGCAGCAGTACGCCCCTTCCGCTGGGTGTGGCCAAGCGGGTGGGGGACTGGGAGTACGAGTTCGCGGCCCGCGTCGAGGTCCTCTCGCCGGGTCAGTTCGCGGGCCGTGCCCAGGAGTTGCTCGCCCTGGTCTCCGACCACCCGAACGGCCTCGTCGGCGTCTTCCCCGGCAGCCCGCACGCCTTCACGGCGCTGCTGGCCCAGCGCCACGAAGGGCAGGTGCACTGGCGGACCTGGCATGCCTACCCGCAGGACGGGCAGTTGGTGGCGACGCGGACGAAGGTCGGCGTGCGCTTTCCGGCGGACCGACTCGAGCCGCGTCAGGTGCAGTTCAGCCCCTCGGGTGTCTGAGGCGTTGAACGCGAGGCGACGGGCGGTTAAACGCGGGACGCACAACTGACCGGGAGTTCCACACGTGTGGGTGACGAAGCGTGCCCTCGCAGTGACGTAACGTCGCAACGTGATCGAACCGCACGCGCCCGCCCCGCCCGGCACCCCGCCGCCGTGGGCCGGACCCGCGCGGCTGCCGGTGCGCCCCGACACGGGCCGGTTCCTCGTCCTCGCCTGTGTCTTCGTCTGCGCGGCCTGCGGACTGGTGTACGAACTCGAACTCGTCGCCCTCGCCTCGTACTTGATCGGCGACTCGGTCACCCAGGCCTCCGTCGTGCTGTCCGTCATGGTCTTCGCGATGGGCATCGGCTCGCTCGCCGCGAAGCGGCTGCGCTGGCGCGCGGCGGCCGGCTTCGGCGCGATCGAGGCGCTCCTCGCCCTCGTCGGCGGCTGCAGCGCGATGGCGTTGTACGCCGTCTTCGCCTGGACCGGCGACTGGGGCGGGCTGTGGGCCAACGGCTCCCGCTACCTGCTGGTCGCCTTCTCCCTCGCGATCGGCCTGCTGATCGGCGCCGAGGTCCCGTTGCTGATGGAGCTGATCCAGCGCATCCGCCGCCAGGACGCGGGCGGCGCGGTCGCCGACCTGTTCGCGGCGGACTATGTCGGCGCGCTGGTCGGCGGCCTCGCCTTCCCGTTCCTTCTGCTCCCCCTGTTCGGCCAGTTGACGGGCGCGCTGCTCACCGGCACGGTCAACGCGGTCGCGGGCGGCGCGCTCGTCCTCGGCCTGTTCCGCGGCGACCTGACCCGCCGGGCCCGCTGGCTGCTGCTGGTCGCCAACCTCGCCGTACTCGGCGTCCTCGCCACCGCCGCGGTACTCGTCGACGACTTCGAGCGGGCCGCACGGCACGCGGTCTACGGCCACGATGTGCGCGTGGCGCTGCAGACCGACGTCCAGGAGATCGTCCTGACCGGCGGCACCGAGGGGCGGCCCCTCGACCTCTTCCTCGACGGCCGGCTGCGGGTCAGCGGCCGCGACGAGCACCGGTACCACGAGGCACTCGTCCACCCCGCGATGTACGGCCCGCACGCGCGCGTGCTCATCCTCGGCGGCGGCGACGGCCTCGCCGCCCGCGAGGTGCTGCGGCACCCGGGTGTGCGGCGGGTCGACGTCGTCGAACTCGACGCCGAGGTGCTGCGGCTGGCCCGCCAGGACCCGGCGCTGTCCGACCTCAACGGCCATGTGTACGGCGACCCGCGTGTCCACGTCACCACGGCGGACGCCTTCCGCTGGCTGCGCGGGGCGGGGCCGACGTCGTCGTACGACGTGGTGATCGCCGACCTCCCCGACCCCGGCATCACGGCGAGCACGAAGCTGTACTCGCAGGAGTTCTACGGCCTGGCCCGCCGCGTCCTGGCCCCCGACGGCCGCCTCGTCGTGCACGCCGGCCCGGTCGCCTCCCGCCCCCGTGTCTTCTGGACGGTGGACACGACCCTGCGGGCGGCGGGCTTCCGCACCACCCCCTACTGCGTCGGCGGCCGCGACTCGGGCTTCGCGGCCGGCCCCGACCGCACGTTCGGCGCGTCCCGGGCGCCGCACGACTGGGGGTTCGTGCTCGCGGCCCCGGGGGAGCGCCCGCCGCTGGGGCTGGACCCGCGGGGGCCGAGGTCGCGGACGCTGACGGAGGGGACCCTGCAGGCGGACGCGCGGGCGGCGGAGGGGGCGAGGGTCGGGGGGCTGGCGGCTTCCACGTTGGTGCATCCGCGGTACTGAGGTTTTCGGGCGGCCACTTCCGACTGACCCAGTCGGGACGGGGGAGGGTGGGCACCAACGCGCGGTCAGTTTCGAGCAACCGGGGTGCACGGCGACGCCCACTGGGTAGGCTCCGCTGACATGGAGCATGAGGTGTTCGTTCCGGTTCCGGTCGAGCTGCTGCGGGAGGCACTGGCCGACCCGGCCCGGGTTGCCCGGGCGGTTCCCGGGTTCCAGCAGGACGCCGGCGCCGAACCCGTCGCGGGGCGCCTGAAGGTGCGCGTCGGCAGTACCTCCATCACCTACCGGGGCTCCGTGCGCGTGTCCGGGCAGGACGACGGTTCGTACGCCGTCGAGGGCGACGCCACCGAGGCCCGCGGCACCGGCTCGGTGAAGCTCGCGCTCACGCTCCGCCTCCGGGACACGGACGGCGGCACCACCCTCACCTTCGACGGAACGGCCTCCGCGGATGGACGCGTCACGGAACTGTCGCCGGACACGGTCACCTCGGCCGTGACCCGGCTGCTGAACCGTTTCGCGGAGAACCTGGGCGCGGAGGAGCCGGAGGAAGCGGAGATCCCGGAGGAGCCGGAGGCGCCGGAGCCCGTCGCGCCGCCTCCCGTCCTCGACACCGAGGTCCCCCCGCCGGCCCTCGTCGAGGACCTCACGGAACCCACCGAACCCCCCGCGGAAGCCGCGCACGCGCGCCGCACGATGATCGGCCGCAGCGCGGAGGAGGTGGACCACGCCCCGCCCCGCGGCCGCTACGCCCCCGTTCCCGCACCCCAGACGGTCGCCCCCAACGCCGCGCTCCGCTGGGCGGCCCCCGCGGCGGCAGTCGTCCTGGCATCGGCGATCGTGGTGGGCAGGGCCCTGCGCAAGCGCCACTGAGCGGATGGGGCGCGGACAGGGCGCGGGATTGATGAGCGCCGGCCGGCATATCCCAGCCCGTCCGGCGTTTGAGGACGAGGCCCCTTCAGGGCCGAAGCGGGGGTCTGGGGGCGGCAGCCCCCAGGGACGGTGCGCCCAACTCGCCCGCGCGGTACTTCGGTCAACCGCCGGAGGCTAGTGTCATCACGTGAGTGACGAAGACATCACGCTGACCGCGGGCGACGCGGAGGTGACCGTACAGCCGGCCAACGGCGGACGGGTGGGCGGACTAAAGGTCGGCGGCGTCGAACTGCTCCGGCAGGGCGAGCGCTTCGGCTGCTTCCCGATGGTTCCCTGGTGCGGCCGGATCAGGGACGGCCGGTTCCGGGACGGGGGGACCGTCCACCAGCTGCCGCTCAACTCCCCGCCGCACGCCATCCACGGCACCGCACGCGACGGCGCCTGGCGCGTCGCGCGCGTGAAAGCCGACGAGGCGGTCATCACGTACGACCTGGTCGAGCCGTGGCCCTACACCGGCCGGATCACGCAGGTCGTCGCCCTCACCGAGGACGCCGTGACGCTGACGATGTCCGTGGAGACGTACGAGACCTCCTTCCCGGCCCAGATCGGCTGGCACCCGTGGTTCAACCGGAATCTCGGTGGCGAGGACGTACAGCTGGCCTTCACCCCGGCCTGGCAGGAGGAGCGCGGCGACGACCACCTCCCCACCGGCAACCGTCTCGACCCGAAGCCCGGCCCCTGGGACGACTGCTTCGGCATGCCCGGCGGAGTCGACGTCACGCTCACCTGGCCGGGGCAGCTGGAGCTGAAGGTGGCCAGCCGCGAGGAGTGGGCCGTCGTCTACGACGAGCAGGAGGCCGCCGTCTGCGTGGAACCGCAGACCGGGCCGCCCAATGGCCTGAACACACTGCCGCGCCTGGTCACACTCCTGGAGCCGCTGGAGGCCTCGACGACCTGGAGCTGGCGGCGCCTCTAAGCTGGCAGCCATGACGGACGACGTACGCGGCGAGCTGCTGCAGCAGATCAAGGACAAGGCCGTGGTGCACGGCAAGGTGACCCTCTCCTCGGGTCTGGAGGCCGACTACTACGTCGACCTGCGCCGCATCACCCTCGACGGCGAGGCCGCTCCGCTGGTCGGGCAGGTGCTCCTGGACCTGACCGCGGACCTCGACTTCGACGCGGTGGGCGGGCTGACCATGGGCGCCGACCCGGTGGCCGGCGCCATGCTGCACGCGGCCGCCGCGCGCGGGAAGAAGCTGGACGCCTTCGTCGTCCGCAAGGCGGCCAAGGCGCACGGCCTGCAGCGGCAGGTCGAGGGGCCGGAGATCGCCGGCCGCCGGGTGCTGGTCGTCGAGGACACCTCCACCACCGGCGGCTCCCCGCTCACCGCGGTCGAGGCCGTGCGCGCGGCCGGCGCCGAGGTCGTCGCCGTGGCCACGATCGTGGACCGGGCGACGGGTGCCGCGGAGAAGATCCAGGAGGGTGCGGGAGTGCCGTACCGCTTCGCGTTCTCGAAGGATGAGCTGGGCCTGGACTGAGTTGTCCACAGGCCGTCATCCACAGGTCGGACACCCTGGGCGAAGCATCCGGCCAAGTCTGGAAAGATGGGGACGACGATGACGTCGCACCCCCACACCAGGTCTAGGTCAGGGCCGTAAGCACGCAGTACGCCAACCCGCACAACCAAGGAGCGGACAAATGCCGATCGCAACTCCCGAGGTCTACGGCGAAATGTTCGACCGGGCGAAGGCAGGCAAGTTCGCCTACCCGGCCATCAACGTGACCTCGACCCAGACCCTGCACGCTGCGCTGCGCGGCTTCGCGGAGGCCGAGAGCGACGGCATCATCCAGATCTCGACCGGTGGTGCCGAGTTCCTGGGCGGTCAGTACAGCAAGGAGATGGTCACGGGTTCCGTGGCCCTCGCCGAGTTCGCGCACATCGTCGCCGAGAAGTACCCGGTGACGGTCGCGCTGCACACGGACCACTGCCCGAAGGACAAGCTCGACGGGTATGTACGTCCGCTGATCGCGGTCTCCGAGGAGCGCGTCAAGGCCGGCCGGAACCCGCTGTTCCAGTCCCACATGTGGGACGGTTCGGCCGAGACCCTCGCCGACAACCTCTCCATCGCGCAGGAGCTGCTCGCCCGCGCCGCTGCTGCCAAGATCATCCTTGAGGTCGAGATCACCCCGACCGGCGGCGAGGAGGACGGCGTCTCCCACGAGATCAACGACTCGCTGTACACCACGGTCGACGACGCGATCCGTACGGTCGAGGCGCTGGGCCTCGGCGAGAAGGGCCGCTACCTGCTGGCCGCGTCCTTCGGCAACGTCCACGGCGTGTACAAGCCGGGCAACGTCGTGCTCCGCCCCGACCTGCTCAAGGAGCTGAACGAGGGCGTGGCCGCCAAGTACGGCAAGGCCTCCCCCTTCGACTTCGTCTTCCACGGCGGCTCCGGCTCCACGGAGGAGGAGATCGCCACCGCGCTGGACAACGGCGTCGTGAAGATGAACCTCGACACCGACACCCAGTACGCGTTCACGCGTCCCGTCGCGGACCACATGTTCCGCAACTACGACGGCGTCCTGAAGGTCGACGGCGAGGTCGGCTCGAAGAAGACCTACGACCCGCGCACCTGGGGCAAGCTCGCCGAGGCGAGCATGGCCGCCCGCGTGACGGAGGCCTGCGCCAACCTCCGCTCCACTGGCACGAAGATCAAGTAAGGCCGTTTCGAACGGTTTGCGGCGAGCCCGGTGCTACGGCACCGGGCTCGCTGTATATCTGGGGTCATGCCCGATGTCCGGCTGGCCTCGCCGCAAGGCAAGTGGATCCTGCTGACCACCGTGCTCGGCTCCAGCATGGCCATGCTGGACTCGACCGTCGTCAACGTCGCCCTGCCCCGCATCGGCCGCGACCTGGACGCCGACCTCGCCGCCCTCCAGTGGACCGTCAACGCGTACACGCTGACCCTGGCCGGGCTGATCCTGCTCGGCGGCTCCCTGGGCGACCGCCATGGTCGCCGCAAGATCTTCGTGGTGGGTGTGATCTGGTTCGCCGCGGCCTCGCTGCTGTGCGGGATCGCCCCGAACGCCGAGGTCCTGATCGCCGCGCGGGCCCTCCAGGGTGTCGGTGGGGCGCTGCTCACGCCCGGCTCGCTCGCGATCATCCAGGCCTCCTTCCATCCCGACGACCGGGGGCGGGCCGTCGGCCTGTGGTCCGGGTTCGGCGGGGTCGGGGCGGCGGTCGGGCCGTTCGTGGGCGGCTGGCTGGTGGACGGGCCGGGCTGGCGCTGGGTGTTCCTGATCAACGTGCCGGTGGCCCTGCTGTGCGCGCCGATCGCCGTACGGCACGTTCCCGAGTCGGGGGACGGCCGTACGCACACCGCGCGCTTCGACGTGCTCGGCGCGGTCCTCGGCGCGGTGGCCCTCGCACTGATCACGTATGCGCTGATCGAGGCCCGGGCGGGCTCCCTGGCCGTGACGGTCACGGCCGTCGCCGGTCTGATGGCCGCCGTCGCCTTCGTGTACGTCGAGAAGCGGCAGCCCGATCCGATGATGCCGCTCGACATCTTCGCCTCCCGTCAGTTCACCGCGGTCAACCTGGTCACGCTGTGCGTGTACGCGGCCCTCGGCGGCTTCTTCTTCCTCGCCGCGCTCCAACTCCAGGTCGCCGTCGGCTACTCCGCCCTCGGCGCCGGTGTCTCCCTGCTGCCGACGACCGCCATGATGCTGCTCCTGTCCGCCCGCTCCGGTGAGCTGGGGGAGCGGATCGGTCCGCGCATCCCGCTCACCGTCGGGCCCCTGCTCTGCGCGGCCGGGATGCTGCTGATGCTGCGGGTCGGGCCGGGGGCGTCGTACGTCGCCGACGTCCTGCCCGCGCTGCTGGTGCTGGGTCTCGGCCTGGTCACGCTGGTCGCCCCGCTGACGGCGACCGTGCTGGGCTCGGTGAACGTCGCGCGGGCGGGGCTGGCCAGCGGCATCAACAACGCGGCGGCCCGGGCAGCGGGGCTCATCGCGGTGGCGGCGCTGCCGCTGGTCACCGGGATGGGGGAGGAGGCGTACCGGTCGCCGGACGCCTTCGACGAGGCGTTCGGGCGGGCGATGGTGGTGTGCGCGGGGCTGCTCGTGGTGGGGGCGGGGGTCGCCTTCGCGACCGTACGGAAGCTTCCGCCGGACTGCCGACGGCCGGAATGCCGGACGCACGGGTCCATCACGGCGCCGCCGCTGGAGGGGGAGCGGGCGCGGGGGCGGCTCGCATGACAGCCCCCGGTCACGTGCGTGGAGGGAGGAACGCGGATGGAGGAGACTTGACCCATGTCGATTCACGAGAACCTCCTCGGGGGACCGCCCCCGACCCACCTCCCCGACGACCCGGAGCCGCGCGAGCTCCTGGCGGGCGGCACCGCGCCCGCGGATGTCGCGGCCAAGTACCCGACGTCCTCGCTGGCCTGGGCCCAGCTGGCCGACGACGCGTACGAGCGGGGCAGCGTCGTGGAGTCGTACGCCTACGCCCGTACGGGCTACCACCGCGGCCTGGACTCCCTGCGCCGCAACGGCTGGAAGGGCCACGGCCCGGTGCCCTGGGAGCACGAGCCGAACCGCGGCTTCCTGCGCGCCCTGCACGCCCTCGCCCGCGCCGCCGGTTCGATCGGCGAGCAGGAGGAGTACGAGCGCTGCTCGCAGTTCCTGAAGGACTCCTCGCCGGTGGCGGCGCAGACACTGGGCTGATCCGCAGCTGTGTGTGATGTGAGGTCCGTCTGATCCGATCAGGCGGGCCTTGCTTTTTCGGCGGACTATCGAAGAGGATGCCCGGCGGGGACCGGGGCGCCCTGTCGATAACGGCAGGGGCGGACCGCTACCCGGAGTAACAACAGGAGACAGCGATGTCCCACGAGGCTCATGAATCCCAGGAGCCCGAGACCCCGCATCTCGACTTCCAAGGTACGACGCCGTACGAGGACTACGTCCAGGCGGACGTGCTCACCCACCTCCAGCACACCCTCTCCGACGACCCCGGAGAGATGGTCTTCCTGGTCACGACCCAGGTGATGGAGCTGTGGTTCACGGTCATCGTCCATGAGTGGGAGACCGCGACGCACGCGGTGCGCTCCGACGACGTGCCGGTCGCGATCGCCGCGCTGAAGCGTTCCGTACGGGAGCTGGAGGCGCTGAACGCCTCCTGGAGGCCGCTCGGGCAGCTGACCCCGGCCCAGTTCAACTCGTACCGCAGCGCCCTCGGCGAGGGCTCCGGCTTCCAGTCCGCGATGTACCGCCGCATGGAGTTCCTGCTCGGCGAGAAGTCCGCGTCCATGCTCGTGCCGCACCGGGGCGCGCCCCGTGTGCACGCCGAACTGGAGAAGGCGCTGCACGAGCCGAGCCTGTACGACGAGGTGCTGCGGCTGCTGGCCCGGCGCGGGCACGCGGTTCCCGCGGCTGTGGTGGATCGCGATGTCTCGCGGCGGTACGAGCCGTCGGCCGAGGTGGAGGCCGTGTGGACGGCTCTCTACTCGGGTGACGAGGGCGACGAACTCGCCCGTCTCGGCGAGGCGTTGACCGACGTCGCCGAGCTGGTGTGGCGATGGCGCAACGACCATCTGGTCGCTACCCGGCGCGCGATGGGTGCGAAGACCGGCACGGGCGGCTCCGCCGGGGTGGCCTGGCTGGAGAAGCGGGCGCAGAAGAACGTGTTTCCCGAGCTGTGGACGGCGCGGTCTCATGTCTGAGTCTTCTGAACTTGCCGTGCGGGCCGCGAAGTTGGATGCCGGTGACGGACTGGCGGGCGTGCGTTCGCGGTTCGTGCTGGATGACGTGGTGTACCTGGACGGGAACTCGCTGGGCGCGCTTCCGGCCGCTGTTCCGGGGCGGGTCGAGGACGTCGTACGGCGGCAGTGGGGTGAGCTGCGCATCCGGTCCTGGGACGAGAGCGGGTGGTGGACCGCGCCCGAGCGGATCGGGGACCTCATCGCTCCGCTGGTCGGGGCGGCGGCCGGGCAGATCGTGGTCGGGGACTCGACAAGTGTCAATGTTTTCAAGGCACTTGTGGGGGCGGTGCGGTTGGCGAGGCTCGGCGAGCCCGTCGCGTCTGCCGCGTCTGCCGCGTCCACCGCGTCCGTCGCTTCCGGTCGGGACGAGATCGTCGTCGACGCGACGACCTTCCCCACGGACGGGTACATGGCCGAGTCCGCCGCCCGGCTGACCGGCTGCACACTGCGTCCGGTGACGCCGGCGGAGGTGCCGGGGGTGCTGGGCGAGCGTACGGCGGCCGTGCTGCTGAACCACGTGGACTACCGCTCGGGCCGGCTGCACGACCTGCCCGGGCTGACCGCCGCCGTGCACGCGGCGGGCGCGGTCGCGGTGTGGGACCTGTGCCACAGCGCGGGCGCCCTGCCGGTCGGGCTGGACGAGCACGGGGTGGACCTCGCGGTCGGCTGCACCTACAAGTACCTGAACGGGGGCCCGGGTTCACCGGCGTACCTCTATGTGCGCGCGGACCTGCAGGACCACTTCGACTCGCCGCTGCCCGGCTGGAACTCCCACGCGGAACCCTTCGGCATGCGCAGCGACTACGAACCGGCGACGGGTGCGCTGCGGGGGCGGGTCGGGACGCCCGACATCCTCTCCATGCTCGCCCTGGAGGCCGCGTTGGAGGTGTGGGACGGGGTGTCGATCGAGGCGGTCCGCGCCAAGTCCCTCGCGCTGACGGACTTCTTCCTGGAGTGCGTGGCGGCGTATGTGCCCTCGGGGCGGGTGGAGTCGGTGACTCCGGTGGCCCATGGGGAGCGCGGGAGTCAGATCGCGCTGCGCTGCGACGACGCCGGTGACGTGATGAAGCGGCTGATCGAGCGGGGTGTGGTCGGGGACTTCCGGCGGCCTGATGTGCTGCGGTTCGGGTTCACGCCGTTGTACGTCGGGTTCGGTGATGTGGAGCGGGCGGCGCGGGTGTTGGCCGACGTGCTCTAGTCGATGAAGTGCTCTAGCTGATGTAGACCCCTGCCGCGGCGGCAGCGTATGCCGCTTGTGCCGCGCGCTCCGCGGCGGGGGTGTCGGGGATCGTCCCGGTGGTCAGCAGCGCGTAGTAGAGGGGTGCCGAGACCGCTCGTACGACTTCCTTCGCGTCGGTGCCTGGCGGCAACTCCCCGCGTTGTACGGCCTGTTCGACGCACGGGGCCCACTCGGCGACCCGGACGTCGTAGAACCGTCGTAGTGCCTCCGCCGTGCGTTCGTCGCAGGTCGCGGCCGCGATGACCGCGCGGAACAGGGCGCCCTGGCGGGGGTCGGCGAGGGTGCGCTGGACGAGGAGGGCGTTCGCTCTCAGATCGCCCGGCGCCGACCCGGTCTCCTCGCGGGGCAGCGACTGTTCGGCCATGTCCGCGAGCAGATCGGCGACCAGTCCGGTCACCGAGCCCCAGCGCCGGTACACGGTCGTCTTGCCGACCTCCGCCCGGCGTGCGACGTCCGCGAGGTCGAGGTGGGCGAATCCCTGCTCCGCCAGGACGTCTCCGGCCGCCTCGAGTACGGCCGCACGGACACGGGCGGTACGCCCTCCGGGACGTACGGTGCCGGGTTCGGCGGACATAACGGCCTCCTTGGGTCGGTTGTGCCGGGCGCGCGGGGCGGTGGTGCCGGGTGCCTGTCAGCGTAACGAAACAGCAGAACCGTTTAACCCTCACCGAGCGTGACATCCGTGTGTCCGTGCACGTCATCGGCCTGGTAGCGTCCCCGCACACGACTGGATTCCCCCTCGGGGAACTCTTTCCAGGTCCGTCAAATCCGTTTCACCGCTGAGAGGTTGGAGCATGCCGGACGACGCCGCAGCCCGTGCCGCCGCCGAAGAGGAGTCGGCCTTCTCGCACCCGGCGGTCGACCCCGACGCCACCGCCGCGTACGGCGACCATCCCGACCAGGTGATCGACTTCTTCGCACCGCACGGGGAGTCCGGGCGCGTGCCTCTGGTGGTGGTGCTGCACGGCGGTGCCTGGCGGGCGCCGTACGACCGGGCACACATCTCGCCGTTCGCGGACTACCTGGCCCGGCGGGGGTTCGGGGTGGCGAGTGTGGAGTATCGGCGGGGTGGGGCCGCGATTCCTGCGCAGGGGGGTGGGGAGGGCTCGGCGAGTGCGCCGGGTGCGCCGGGCTCGACGGGTGCGGCGGGTGCCGGACCGGTCGCCGGGCGTTGGCCTGACACCTTCGACGACGTGGCCGCCGCGATGGACGCGCTTCCCGCGCTCGTACGGGAGGCCCTGCCGCAGGCCGACCCGCGCCGCATGGTGGTCACCGGGCACTCGGCGGGCGGCCACCTCGCGCTGTGGGCCGCGGCCCGTCATTGCCTGCCCGCCGACTCCTCCTGGTACCTCGACCGCCCCGCTCCGCTGCGCGGCGTCGTCGCCCTCGCCCCGATCGCGGACTTCGCGGTCGCCGAGAAACTGGACGTGTGCGGCGGGGCCTGCCGTCAACTCCTGGGCGGGGAGGAGGAGTTCGCCGCGCGTCAGCCGTATGCCGATCCTTCCCTGCTGCTCCCGACCGGCATCGCGACCACACTTGTCCAGGGCCGCACGGACGACGTCGTACCGCAGGCGGTCGCCGAGGCCTACGCGGACGCGGCGGCGAAGGCGGGCGAGGTGGTGGGGCTGACGCTGTTGGAGGAGGTCGGGCACTTCCCGTTGATCGATCCGGCGGCGGACGCGTGTGCGGTGGTGGCGGAGGAGATCGCGCAGTTGGCGTGGTGAGGCGTCTGCGGGGGTGGTGAGGCGTCTCCGGGGGGCGTCTGCGGGGTGTGAGCGGGGTGTGAGCGGCCTCGCTGTCGTGGCTGGGCGCCGTCCCGGTCATACCCGTAATACCTGAGAGCTACGGCGCAGGAGAGCTCCCTGGCGTGACGCGGACGACGAGTCCGGATCCGTAACTTCCCAACCAGACAAGCCCGATGGACGGGCGGACTGGGAGGGAAGACGGCCATGGGGCTTGAGACGGGGGTGGCCGTAGCCGCCGAGGAGACCACGGGGCGCACGAAGAAGCGGCGTCGCTTTCACCGAGGGCGCCGCGCTCTGCTCGCCGCCCTCGTCACCGGCGCAGTCGTCGCCCCCCTCTCCGCAGCCGCCCGCCCCGAGATTCCCGCCCCGCCCCCGGCCAGGCTCGTGTCGCTCACCGCAGTCACGCTCGACAAGGCCTACGCCGCCAACCGGGCCAACGCCGCGGAGGCATCCCGCATGGCCGCGGCCCACGGCGACCACGCCCGCGCGGCGGCGGACCGCTCCATGGCCGACCCGTCCCGTCACTTCCTCACCTTCGACGGCCGCGGCTCCGGCCGGGCGACAGAGGTCTTCGGCGACCTTGCCCACGCCACCCGGATAGCGGTTCTGGTCCCCGGCTCCGACACCTCACTCGACACGTACGACCGTTTCCGTGCGGGTGCGGCGGCTCTGCAGAGGCAGCTGACCCGTACCGACGCCCGCACCGCGGTCGTCGCCTGGCTCGGCTACGAGACGCCCGGCACGGTCAGCACGACCGTCGCCACGGCCGGCCGCGCCGAGCAAGCCGCCCCGCAGCTGCGGGAGTTCATACGCGAACTGCACGGCGTCGTCGGCCCCGAGGCGCGACTCTCCCTGCTCTGCCACTCGTACGGCTCGGTCGTCTGCGGGCGTGCCGCCGACGGCCTGGACGTCGACGACCTCGTCCTGGTCGGCAGCCCCGGCACCGGCGCCGAAGACGCCGCGGGCCTGCACACCCGCGCCCGCGTCTGGGCGGCCCGCGGCACCGACGACTGGATCGCGGAGGTCCCGCACGTGAAGGCCGACCTGTTCGGCACCACCGTCGGCTTCGGCACCGACCCCGTGTCCCCGGCCTTCGGTGCCCGCGTCTTCGCCGCCGGCGACGGCGGACACAGCGACTACTTCACCCCGGGCTCGGTCTCGCTGACCAACCTGGCTCGGATCGTCCTCGGAGACACCTCGGAGGTGACCCGTGCGTGAGACCGGCATACGCATCCGACACGGCATACGGCAGGGCGCCGAGCGCGTCGACGCGGCCACCCCCACCGAGCGGGACCGGGCCGTCGACGCCCTGCGCGCCTTCGCGATCCTCGGTGTCGTCCTCGGCCACTGGCTGGTGACGGCCCTGGTCGCGGACGGCGGCGCGCTGCACGCCTCCAGTCCTCTCCAGCACATGCCCTGGCTGGCCCCGATCTCCTGGGCCTTCCAGACGCTGGCCGTGTTCTTCCTGGTGGGCGGTCATGTGGCGACGCGCAGCTACACCTCGGCGCGCGCCCGCGGGACGACGTACGGACAGTGGCTGACGGCCCGGCTGTCCAGGCTGTTCAAACCGGTGGCCGCCGTCCTCGTCCTGTGGACGGTGACCGCGACCGCTCTGCTCCTGACGGGCGCCGAGTTCGAGACGGTTCGCACCCTGGTCAAACTCGCCCTGTCGCCCCTGTGGTTCCTCGTGGTCTTCGCCGCCCTCACGGCCGCCACCCCGCTCCTGCTCCGGCTCAACCCGCTGTGGCCGCTGGCCGTCGTGCTCCACGTGGACCTCGTGCGCTTCGGCCTCGGCGGCCCGTCCTGGCTCGGCTGGATCAACGTGGCGGCGGGCTGGCTGGTGCCGTACACCCTGGGCGCGGCCTGGACGCGGGGCGAGTTGGAGCGCCGCCGGGCCGGCTGGCTCCTGCTGGCGGGCGGTGCGGCGGTGACCGCGGTGCTCGTCGCGTTCGCGGGTTACCCGGCGTCGATGGTCGGCGTCCCGGGCGCCGCGGTCTCCAACCTGAACCCGCCGACGCTGGCCGCCGTCACCTTCGGCCTGGCCCAGTGCGGCCTGGCCCTGCTGCTGCGCGACCGGCTGCGCCGCACGATGCGACGCCCGCTGGTCTGGGCCGCGGTGGCCCTGGTGAACCTCTCCGCGATGACGATCTTCCTCTGGCACCAGACGGCGATGATGGCCACCACGGCCACCGGTCTGACGGCGGGCCGGCTCGCGGGTCTCCACACCCTCCCGGACGACCTGGGCTGGGTGGCGGCCCGGCTGGCCTGGCTCCCGGCCTTCGCTCTCGTCCTGACGGTCTGCTGGGCGGCCTTCCGCTCCTACGAACAGGGCGGGCGCCGGTCCGGCCGCCGCCCGTCACGAGTGATCCGCGTCCACCGTCGAGCGGATCCGGCGTCGGCGAAGGAGGTCCACCGTGCCTAGGCGCTCCGCTGGAGGTCGGGTGCGTCGACCGGGGGTCCGTCGTGGCTGGTCGCGCCCACGCGGCGGAGCCGCAGATCGAGACAGCCCCGCGCCTGTTGGGGCGCGGCCGAACCGTACCGGACTTCGCGACCCGCTTAGGCTGGGCCGAGTGACGGAAACGGGGATCCAGCACGTGGTCGTGAGCCGCGTGCTGCGCTGGCTGCGGGTGCTGCGCGACGACTTGTGCACCGTCAGGGTCGACCCGCTGCCCCCTTCCGTATGGCTGCGCTGGCTGCCGCACGGTGTGGTGTGCCTGGCGGCGCTGGGCATCACGCTGGGCGGTGGGGCGCAGCTCCAGGACATGGGGCATCTGAGCAACGGGACCGCCTTCCCGATCGCCGCCGCGCAGGGCGGCGCCGCGGTGCTCGCGCTGTGGCGGCCCATCCCGGCGTGGTGGCTGTCGACGGTGGCCACGGTGGTGGGGGCCGTCGGGATGCACGGCAAGCTGGGCATGGACAGCGGGACGTTCACCTGGCCCTGGACCGCGACCGGGATCATCGCGCACCTGCTCGTCCTGCTGCTGCTCGCCCTGCGGGTGCGCACCCGCGTGTCCGCCGAGGCGCTGGCCGTCACCGCGCTGGTCACCTATCTCCTCCAAGGCGTGTGGGGCGCCTCGAACTACCAGTCCACGGGCGTGCTCGCGGTCTCCCTGTTCGCGGTGGCCGTGGTGCTCGGCATGGCGCTGCGCGGCCGCCGCGAGGCCCGTGCGGAGCTCGGCCGGCAGACCACGCTCACCGCCGAGGAGCGGGCCCGGCGCACCCTGCTGGAGGAGCGCAGCCGTATCGCGCGCGAGCTGCACGACGTGGTGGCCCACCACATGTCCGTCATCTCGATCCAGGCCCAGGTCGCCCCGCACCTCGTCGAGAACCCGTCCGAGGAGCTCCAGGAGAACCTCGACGGCATCCGGCAGAACGCGCTGGAGGCGCTGACCGAGCTGCGCCGCGTCCTGGGCGTGCTGCGTGCCGAGCAGCCCGACGTACCGCAGTCGCTCGACGAACCCGCCACCGGCACCGCCCCGCACGCCCCGCAGCCCACCCTGGACCGGATCGACGCGCTGGTGGAGAACACCCGGGCGGCCGGACTGACCGTGCAGGTCGACGTGCAGGGCACGCGGCGGCCCCTGCCGTCCGGTGTGGAGTTGTCGGCGTACCGGATCGTGCAGGAGGCGCTGAGCAACGTACTGCGGCACGCGCCCGGCGCGACCGCGTCCGTCAGGCTCGTCCACTACCTGCACGGGGTGGACGTGCGGGTCGTCAACTCATGGCCCACCCGCAGCGTGCAGCCCTCCCCGGGCGCGGGGCACGGACTGCTCGGTATGCGGGAGAGGGCCGCGATGCTCGGCGGCACCCTGCGCGCCGGCCCCCTGCCCGACGGCGGCTACGAGGTGGCCGCATATCTTCCGACGGCGCCCCCGGGAGACCCCGACCAGGCCACCGACCCGAAGGACGACTCCGCATGACGAGCAGCCCCATCCGCGTACTCATCGCCGACGACCAGCAGATGGTCCGGCAGGGCTTCACCGTGCTGCTCAACACCAAGCCCGGCATCGAGGTGGTCGGCCAGGCGGTCGACGGCCTGGACGCCGTGGCCAAGGTCGCCGAACTCGACCCGGACGTCGTGCTGATGGACATCCGCATGCCCGAGCTGGGCGGCATCGAGGCCACGCGTCGCATCACCGGCGAGCGCCCGGACATCAGGGTGCTGGTGCTGACCACCTTCGACCTCGACGAGTACGTGTACGAGGCGCTGCGGGCCGGCGCGTCCGGCTTCCTGCTGAAGGACGCCTCGGCGGACCAACTCGCCGAGGCGGTACGAGTGGTGGCGGCCGGCGACGCGCTGCTCGCGCCCGGCATCACCCGGCGGCTGATCGCCGAGTTCTCCCGCCTGGACGACCGGCCGCGGGCCCCGCTCAAGGACCGCGTCGGCGACCTGACCGAGCGCGAGACGGAGGTCCTCGCCCTGATCGCGCAGGGTCTGTCGAACGCGGAGATCGCCGAGCGGCTCGTCGTCGCCGAGCAGACGGTGAAGACCCACGTGGGCCGCATCCTGGTGAAGCTGGGGCTCAGGGACCGGACGCAGGCGGCGGTGTTCGCGTACGAGTCGGGGCTGGTGCGGCCGTCGGGGTACTGACCTGCGGTACGTACCCGTAGTACTTGAGGTGGAGGCCCAAGGACCCCTCTCACTGGTGACGACCGCGACCCCGCCCTCCCCCTACGGTTCTGTATGTGACCGAGACGACCCAGAAGCTGCCGCCGGTGGGCGGGGCCAAGCCGCGCAGTCCGGAGTTCCGGCTGGCCGCGGACGCCCTGCGCGGACTGCGGCAGGACCTGTTCCACGACGCCTTCGCCTACCGCCCGCTGCCCCGCATGGGTGTCGACGGCCGGATCTCCCGCCGGCTGCGCGGTCGCATACGGGAGTACGCGACCTGGACACCGCACGCCCTGATCGCCGTGGCCGGCCTGTTCTCGATGCTCATCGCCTCGGACAACGGCGACCGAGGCGCGGCCATCAACCTCTTCGTCGGCGTGCTCTCGCTGGCCCCGGTCCTGTTGACCATGGTGCGGCCGACCGCCGCCTTCTGGCTGTCGATGGCCGCGACCCCGGTCGCCTACGTGCTGGCGAACAGCCAGGACACCGAGTGGCCGTGGCCGGCCGGCAGCTTCGCCTGTCATCTCGTGGTGCTCACGGTCGTGGCCATACGCACCCGGCCGCGCACAGCGGCGTGGATGTGGCTGCTGACCGCCGTATACGGCCTGCTGTCGGAGAGTGTCCTCCGCGGCGGGCACTACTTCAGCTCCAACACCATGCAACTGCTCTTCGTCTCCGCCCTGGCCCTGCTCGCCGTCACCGTCTGGCAGACCCGCCGGGCGGCCGTGCAGGAGGTGACCGCCCAGCAGACCGTGACCGCCCACGAGCGCTCCCGGCGCACGCTCCTCGAGGAGCGCACGACCATCGCCCGCGAGCTGCACGACGTGGTGGCCCACCACATGTCGGTCGTCGCCATCCAGGCCGAGGCCGCCCCCTACCGGGTGGAGAACCCGCCGCCGGAGCTGGAGCGCGCCTTCGTCACCATCCGGGAGAACGCGGTCGCTGCCCTCACCGAACTGCGCCGCGTCCTGGGCGTCGTCCGCGCCGAGGACTACGAGGCCCCGGACGCCCCGCAGCCCACCCTCGCCGACCTGGACGCGCTGCTGGCCAACGTGCGGGACGCCGGCCTGAGCGTCGACAAGGCGCTGACCGGAGCGGTGCGCGAACTGCCCCAGGGCGTCGAGCTGTCGGCGTACCGCATCGTGCAGGAGGCGCTCAGCAACACGCTGCGGCACGCACCCGGCGCGAGCGCGCGGGTCGAGGTGTCGTACGTCCTCGGCGGCCTGGGCCTGCGGATAGTCAACGGCCCGCTGCCCCAGCCGTCGCTGGTGAAGCCCTCGCCCGGTGCGGGACATGGCATCACCGGGATGCGGGAGCGGGTCTCCATGCTCAACGGCGAGATGACGGCCGGCGCGACGGACGACGGGGGTTACGAGGTGGCGGTGTTCCTGCCGGTGCCGGCCATGGACGAGGGTGACGCATGACCATCCGTGTCCTGATCGCGGACGACCAGATGATGGTGCGCGAGGGCTTCTCGGTGCTGCTGAACGCGATGCCGGACATCGAGGTCGTCGGCGAGGCCGTCAACGGGCGGGAGGCGGTGGACCGGGTCCGTGAACTCGCCCCCGACGTCGTCCTGATGGACATCCGGATGCCCGAGCTGAACGGCATCGAGGCGACCCGGGAGATCGTCGCCGCGGACGGTGCGGCGAAGGTGCTGGTGCTCACCACCTTCGATCTCGACGAGTACGTGTACCAGGCGCTGCGGGCGGGAGCCTCGGGCTTCCTGCTCAAGGACGCCTCCGCCCGCCAACTCGCCGACGGGGTAAGGGTGGTGGCGTCCGGCGAGGCGCTCCTCGCCCCCTCCGTCACCAGACGGCTGATCACCGAGTTCTCGAAGCTGTCCGAGGCGCCGCGTCTCGCGCCCTCCGCGCAGGCGGCGTACGGCGACCTGACCGACCGGGAGACGGAGGTACTGGTACTGATCGCGCAGGGCCTGTCCAACGCGGAGATCGCCGAGCGGCTGGTGGTCGCCGAGTCGACGATCAAGACCCACGTCAGCCGGATCCTGGTGAAGCTGGGGCTGAGGGACCGGACGCAGGCGGCGGTGTTCGCGTACGAGGCGCGGCTGGTCACGCCGGGCTAGCTAGATGGTTTTGGTGTAGTTCGATACTGATCCTCGGATTGGCCGATATGGGACACCTGTCCGGCACTGCGTCCACCGCGGAGGCGGCCCCAAGTCCGGCCCAGCCGCACCCCTGGGACCACCGGGTCAAATGCAATGAGACCGACGCCGACGGACGCAGGATTCCCACCCGGTACGGCAACTCCGAGTTCGGCTGGAACCACTTCACCCACCGCCACAACATCAAAAAGTGTCGGATCGTCAACGAAGCCCTCAGCGGCAACCCCGACCGCGACGACAATCACGGGCGCCTGGAATACTTCGGTGACGCCATCAGGGCCGGCCCCAATCCTGCGCACGTCAAGTACGTCGTCATCGTCCAGTACTCACGCAAGACCAAGGACGGGAAATACGACGCGGGCAGGGGAAAGAAGATCGGCGTCATCAACGCCTTCTGCCGCAACCAGCCGAACAACAAGTGCCCCGCATGGATGAATCAGTGACGGACCCCGAGGACCGAGAGCAGCAGGCGGCCGTCAGCCGCCTGCTGCTGTACTACCTGAACGCGCCCATCGCCGAGGGCTGCCGCCTTCGAGGAGTTCTGCCGGCTCCCGGTGGCGTACGGATCGCCGTCCACGCCGGAGACGACGCGACGGGCATGACTTTCCTTTACGAAATCCCCAATGACAGGGTGGCCCCCGCCTTCATCCCCGGCATCATGCGCACCGTCCTTGCCGGAACTCAGTACTACAGCAGCGACGACATCAGCGACGACATGGGGATGACCGTCATCCGTCTCCGCCCCGAGGAGATCACCCCGGACCCGGAGCCCGAAGAGGGGCGGGCGCTCACCGTCCTGCGCGCACTGTCCGACCCCGGCGACGATGAGAACCCCTTCTTGATCGGCTTTTTGATGCGCGACGGCCTGATGCGCTTGTACGTGCAGCGCCCCGACCGCCCTGGCATCATCGGCGCCGACATCCGCCTGACCGATACGTCCACCGCGCTGATCGCCTCCCTTGCCACCCTCATCGAGGAAGAGCAGTACCAACATCCGGCGCCGGACGACCCCCACTGCGATCTCCTCGTAGATCTGACCGACTGGTAGGGCTGCTGCACTGCGCCCTGTCAGGCCTGCGTTGAGGAGGACACCCGTTGCCAACGCGGCATGACTCTCAACCCGGTGAATCTATGCGGTCAGAGCACTAGGTGTCGCTGAGGCGACTTCGGTCAGCCTGCTGTCGGGCTCTGCGGGACCTCCGCTCGCATGAACCCGTGGCTCCGCTCCACTTTCGCCACATGCAGCGTGTAGCTCTGGTACCACTCGACTTGCCCGCGCTTTTGCGCCGCGCGGTGCTCGACGTTGGTCCGCCACTCCGCGAGGGCGTCGGCGTCGCGGAAGTACCCGACGGTGATGCCCAGCCCGCCAGGAGTCTGCGCGTGGTCCATCCCCAGAAACCCGGGGACGTCCTTCACCAGGTCTTCCATGCGTGCGTTGGTCTCGCTGTAGTCGTTCTGGTTCTGGGTTCGCACCGTAGTGAAGACAGCCACGTAGTAGGGGGGTTCATAGGCCTCGACGGGCGCGACAGGAGCTCCCGAGCGATCGCTCGTGGCGCCACCGTAAGGCGGGAAGCGCCCAACGAACGAGCGTCAACGGCCACGAGCCCACCGGCTCACAGAACGGCGTTACCGCCGCCGCTCGATGACCTTCGCGTGCAGGAGGTTTCCGACGAGCTCGATGCGGAGACGGGGATCGGCAGCGGAGTTCTTGGGGTGGAGCTTGAGTTTGGAGTAGGTGAGGTTGAGCCCGTCGGTGTCGATCACGATGTCCGGCGAGCCGACGAAGAACAGCTTGCCGTGCACCATGTCCGTCTCGATTCGCAGGACGTCCGAGGTGATCACCGCGTGGGTGAAGTCGAAGGTGATTCGGCACAGTTGCGTGCGAAGTTCGATGCGCGCGGGTACCGACCAGCGCCCCTCCCGTACGTACTTGCCGCCGTGTTGCTCGACCACGAGTACATCTTTGCCTTTGGCCGCGGGCGCGATCGGCAGGTCGGCGGTGAGCTCGGCCAACTCGCCGAGCGTCCGGGCCGTAAGCGCGCTCTCCAGCCGCATGTCGAGTTCCTCGGCATTGAGCCGGCCGTCACCGGCGGCGACCCGCAGCACATCCACGACTCGGTCGCGATCCTCGTGCGACGCCCGTAGGTCGGGCAGGTCATCCGACATGACAGTCACGTTAGCGGCACCGCGCGGTGGGCGAGGTCGACTCGGGGTGTCATGCCGACGTCTCCATCGGTGGGTTTCCCCGATCCGCCTCGGCATCTTCATCTGGTCAGCTACCTGATCCGAGAGAAACGACCTGACTCAACCGGACGGCGTGATCGAGGACCACACGCCGAACCACTGCTCGGCTCCGTACGCCTCGAATCGCTCCAGCTCGGTGACCCCGAGCTTCGCCGCGAGGCGCATCGAGCGGACGTTGGCGGTCTGGGTGTAGAGCACCACCGGCTCACCGGGAAGCGCGCCGGCGAACCAGTCGAGTGCCGCTGCGCACGCCTCGGTGGCGTACCCGCGTCCCCACGCCTCCGGCAGGAACAAGTAGCCGAGCTCGGTCTCCCCGGCCTCCCGGCGGTTGCCCGGACGCTCGGG
>NZ_JOEY01000060.1 GCF_000718165.1 Streptomyces fulvoviolaceus
ACCTCCCGGGACGACAGCACCCAGCCGCCCGCCGGGACCCTCCACGCTCACCCACACATGCCAGAACACACTCCCACCCAGCCACACCCCAGCAGTTCCCAACCCCCACGGACCCGGGCGACCGGACACTAGAGTGAGCGGTCCCTGCCAAAAGTGTCCGGCCCGGAACCGTCCAGGCCAGAACTGGTGAAGGAGACACGGTGACCCTGCGCGAGAACGATCCGCGGTCCGTCGGCGGCTATCGGATCGAATCGCGGATCGGTACCGGCGGCATGGGCGTCGTCTACCTCGGCAGGTCGGCCTCGGGACGGGTCGTCGCCGTCAAGGTCGTCCACACGAGGTATGCGGACAACGCCGAGTTCCGGGCCAGGTTCCGGCAGGAGATCGTGGCCGCGCGCCGGGTCAGCGGTGCCTTCACCGCACCGGTCGTGGACGCCGACCCGGAAGCGGAACGGCCGTGGATGGCAACCGCGTTCGTCCCGGGCCGCACCCTCGCCGAGCGGGTCGACGAGGCCGGCCCCCTGGACTGGCACGCACTGCGCCGTCTCGGCACCGAACTCGCCGAGGCGCTGCGCGAGATCCACCGCGCGGAGGTCGTGCACCGCGACCTCAAGCCGAGCAACGTACTTCTGCTGGAGGGCGACGACGGGGCGGTCCGCGTCATCGACTTCGGCATCTCCCGCGCGGCCGACAGTGACGTCCGCACCCAGACCGGCATGGTGATGGGCTCGCCGCCGTTCATGGCACCGGAACAGTTCAGCCGCCCCCACGAGGTCGGCCCCGCCGTGGACGTCTTCTCACTGGGCGCGGTCCTCGTGTACGCGGCCACCGGGCACAGCCCCTTCGAGGCGGAGAACGCCTATCTCGCCGCGTACAACACCGTGCACGGTGAGCCCGTGCTGGGCGGACTGCCCGAGCCGCTACGGCCGTTGGTGTCGTCCTGCCTCGCGAAGGAACCGGCGGACCGTCCGACGTCGGGCGAGGTGCTGGAGAGACTGGCGGGACTGCCGGAGGAACTGCCCGACGAGGAGCGCACCAACACCGAACAGCCGTCCCGGGTCCCGGTGACCGTGCTGTCGGAACCGGCGACGCCGCCGTCCGAACCGAAGCGCCGTAGAAGCACAAGCAGACTGTGGGCCGCCCTCGCCGGCGCGACCCTCCTCGTCGTGGCCGGGGCGGCCTCGGTCACCGTGGTGAACGACGACCCGGCGAGCACGGTCGACCAGGCCGACCAAGCCGGATCGCAGGCCACGCCCCGTGGCGCGACGCCGGCCGGCTGGAAGCCGTGGCACAATGCGCTGGAGCCGGACGAGGACGAGGCGATGTCCTTCGGCCCGGCGTGCACACCGGACGCGCTCGGCGTCTTCTGCTCCTCCGAGCAGGTCGCCCTGATGCGGCTGAACCCCGCGACGGGCAATGTGGACTGGACGAAGTCCATGAGCCGGAAGCAGGTCAGCAGTTTCTCGCTGCGCGAGCCCGTCGTCCACGAGGGGTTGGTGTTCGTCAACAGCGCGGACCGCTCCGAGGGAGTGGACGCCTTCGACGGCAGGACCGGGAAGCGGCTGTGGCGCCTGCGGGGTCCACTGGGCGAGTTCGACCACCTCGGCGGGGTGCTGGTCGTACGGCTGGACGAGCTCGGGACTTCCGACACCGCGCGCTATGCGGCGTACGAGCCGCGCACGGGTGAGGAGTTGTGGCGGCGCGAGCTGACCGCCACCTCATCGAGCCCCTTCTACGAAGGGCCCGAGGGGACCCTCTACGCCGATCTGCGCGGCGGCTCCGGCGGAATCGCCCGCCTCGACGCACGCACCGGCCGGACGCTGGGCAGTGTCGAGGCGCCGAAGGGTGACCTGTGGCTGGCCACGGTCCACGACGGCACGGCGTACTACGCGCGCTGGGAGGACGACACCGGGGTCTCCGCGGCCTTCTTCGTCCAGGACCTCGGCAGTGGGAAGACCCGCCGCATCGACTTCCCCTGGAGCGTCGAGCCGGAGGCGCCGCCGCTGGTGCACGGCGACACCATGTACATCTTCGACTACGGCAACGAGACCCTGCTCGCCCTCGACGTCGAACGCGGGAAGCCGCTGTGGACCAGCTCCCGCGAGCTGCGCGTCTTCAGCGAACCGGCCTTCCACGAGGGCCGGTTGTACGTCACGATGCCGGACACCAGCATCCTGGCTCTCGATCCGGGCACCGGCAAGGAGATCGGCCGTACCTCCCCGTCCTTCGACACGCAGGGCCGCTCCTTCGAGGAACTGACACCGAGCTCGGTGCCGCCGCTGCTGGCGGGCGGCGTGCTGTACGGGGTCAGCGGGCCGGGGATCTTCTCGGTGGCCGACGTTCCCTGAGCGGTGCGGTCGGCGTCAGGCCGCCGTGTACCCGAGCTGGCGCCTCATGTAGGGCGTCATGAGGGTCTTCGCCTTGGCGAGGGTGGTGGTGCGGCCGCCGAGGACCGCGGTCTCGCCGCCCGGCACGGGCACCATGGTCACGCCGTCGGCCGGGCCGAACGGCACGATGAGCGGGGTGCGGTGGATCGGCCGGTAGAAGCGGGGCTCCTTGCGGTGTCTGCCGGAGTTCTGCAGGTAGCCACGGATGTTCCAGGCCGCGAGGTCCGCCTGGGCGAGTGCGGCAGGGGTGATCTTCAGTTCGGTCGCGTCGTTGACGTCGCCGACCGCGAACACGTCCGGGTGTCCCCCGACCCGGAGCGTCCGGTCGACCTTGACGTGCCCGGCCGGGTTCAGCCAGTCGCCGTGCCCGCCCAGCCGCAGCCAGAGCGTGTTGGGCGTGGTGCCCGTCGCCCAGAAGGAGAGGTCGGCGTCGACCATGCGGCCGTGGGCGTCGCGGTAGGTGCCGAAGTCGTTCCCGGGAGACATGAACGCGTCGAGTCGTACCTCCACGTCGTGGGACTCCAGCCAGGCACGCGCCTTGCGCCCGGCTCGCGCGCTCCCGGTGGAGTGGAGCAGCGCCGGTCCGGAGTGGGCGAGTGTGACCCTGGCGTCCGGCCGGGCCAGGCGGATCTCGGCGCTGAGCTCGACGCCGGACGGGCCGCCGCCGACGACCAGGACGTGACCGGCGGTGGCGATCTTCCGCTGGTGCGCGGAGAACGACTTGACGGCCTCCTCGGCGGTGGTGCCGGAGAAGCGGGCCGGTTCGGGGTAGTCGGCGCCGGTGGCGATCACCACCACGTCGTACGGGAGCCGCTCGCCCGTGGCCAGGACGACCTGCCGCTCGGCGGTGTCGACGCGGACCACCTTGCCCACGGCCACCCGGCCGTTGCGCAGCAGCCGGTCGTAAGGGATGACGGGTGTCACCGACCAGTCCGGGCGCACACCGGCGCGCAGGGAGGCGATGCGATGGAAGAAGACCTCCTTGCGGTCCACCAGCGTGACGCGCGCCGTCGCGTCCAGCCGCTTCGCGAGACGAACACCCGCGTAGCCGCCGCCGATCACCACTACGTTGCCGTCTTGCACAACGGGTCTCCTGTGCCTGGTGTGGGGGGGGAACGAGTGGACCGTAGCATTTGAAACTTAAAGCATATGGCGGACTCTGTGCGGGTGCTGTGAAGAGGTGGGGCTCAGCCTCACTCACGATGTATCAGGACTCCGACTCGAAGCGCACCCCGGGGGGGTTGAATCCGGCTTCCCTCGCGGCCCGGCCGACTGGCACCGGGCGCCGTGGCGGCCACGATCGTCACCCATGAGTCGTCACGCAACTGCTTCCGGCGCAGCCCGGTGGCGGCGGCCGACCCAGTGGCCGACGGATGGTCGACGGGGAGCGCCACGACCAACGGATCGCGCAGCGGAGACGTGGGCAGGTCGCCCCTGGGTCAGCGGTTCGACGGTGGCCGTTCGGTGCTGCGCATACGACCGTAGGCATAGACGCAGCCGGCCAGCGCGAGGTTCGACAGGAGCATGAAGCCGATGGAATAGGAGTCCTTGGCGCTGTAGACGGCGCCCATGACCAGCGGGGGCACGAATCCGCCGAGCCCGCCCATCGCGCCGACGATGCCGGTCACGCTGCCGACCTGTGGCTGCGGGGTGACGCGAGCGACCAGGGCGAACACCGCGCCGCTGGTGGCGCCGAGGGCGGCCGCCATGACCAGCAGGCAGATCGTGGCGCCCGGCATCAAGGCCGGATCGAAGGCCTGGACGACGCCCAGGACGGCCACCGCACCCAGGGCCCAGGAGGTGACCACGGCCGGGTGGACGCGGTCCGACAGCCAGCCACCGATCGGCCGGAACACCACGGTGACCACGGCGAATCCGGCCGCCCTGGTGCCCGCGTCGGTGGCGTCGAGCTCGTACCAGGTCTTCAGATACGTGGGCAGGTAGACGCCGAACGCGACGATGCCGCCGAACCCGATCGCGTACAGGGCGGACAGCTCCCAGGTCACCCGCAGCCGTCCGGCCTGGGCGAGCCGGGTGGTGAGCGGGGTGGCCGGGACGGGCCGCCCCGGCCGGTCGTTGATGAGCAGGGCCGCGAGCACCACGTAGACGGCGAGGGCGACGGCCAGGACGAGGAAGGGCAGGCTCTCGCTGTGCCGGTACAGCCGGGGAGTGAAGTAGCCCGACAGGGCGACCCCGCCCATACCCATACCGAAGACGCCGAGCGCGGCACCTCGGTGGGCGGGTGGGAACCAGGCGTTGACCAGCGGGACACCGATGGCGAAGGTCGTGCCGCCGAGACCGAGGACGAAGCCCACGACGATCAGCGCCACGTAGGAGGAGTGGGCCGGGATCAGCAGCAGCACCGGCACGATCGTCAGGGCGGTGATCAGCGGGAACATCAGCCGCGCACCGTAGCGGTCGGTGAGCGCGCCGACCGGTACCCGACCCAGGGAGCCGACCAGCACCGGGACGGCGACCAGGAGGGACTGGGCGAACGAGCTCATGTGCAGCTTGTCGTCGAAGTCGGCGGCCAGCGGCGCGACCAGACTCCACGCCCAGAACGTGAGCGTGAAGCCGAGCGTGGCCATCACCAGGTTGCGCCAGGCCGCGGCCGTCGGCCGGTCACCGCCGTCGGGGGTCGCTCTGTTGTCGGTGGGCGTCGACACACTGACCATGAACACACTCCCGGACTCCGCGCACGGACACGCCCCTCCATGACGGCACGCCCCCGATCGACCGGCAACTCGGGCGACGCTCCGCCCATTCAAAACGGAAACTCTTCGAAACATTCGAGATTTCAGATCAACTTATTGATCTCACGACGGCCAGCATTAACGATCACCACTGTTCCGCCTGACCATAAGTGACCGATGACCTGGCAAAATGCCCGCCAGGCAAGCTCGCAACATTTCGAATGTTTCGGGATCATTGTCGAAACAGTTGACAGTTGACAGGGCCATCCCAAAACTGTTCGCCGTCGCCTCAAGAAGGAGGAAGCACGCACATGAACGACGCACCCGCACCCGCACACTTCATGAGCCGCAGGACCTTCGTCAGCGGTGTCGGCACCACCGCGCTGGCCGCCGCGGCCACGATGGCCCTGCCCGGCACCGCCCACGCGGACACGGTCATCACCACGAACCAGACCGGCACCGACAACGGCTACTACTACTCGTTCTGGACCGACGCGCCCGGAACGGTCTCCATGACCCTGAGCTCCGGTGGCAACTACCGCACCTCATGGAGCAACACCGGCAACTTCGTCGCCGGCAAGGGCTGGAGCAACGGCAGCCGCAGGACCGTGACCTACTCGGGCACCTTCAACCCGTCCGGCAACGCCTACCTGACGCTCTACGGATGGACGTCGAACCCACTCGTCGAGTACTACGTCGTCGACAACTGGGGCACCTACCGGCCCACGGGAACCTACAAGGGCACGGTCACCAGCGACGGCGGTACGTACGACATCTACCAGACGACGCGGTACAACGCCCCGTCCGTCGAAGGCACGAGGACCTTCAACCAGTACTGGAGCGTCCGCCAGTCGAAGCGCACGGGGGGAACCATCACCTCCGGCAACCACTTCGACGCCTGGGCCCGCGCCGGGATGCCCCTCGGCAGCTTCAGCTACTACATGATCCTCGCGACCGAGGGCTACCAGAGCAGCGGCAACTCCAACATCACGGTGGGCTGACGATGAACTTACGCTCCCGGATCGCAAGACTGGCCGTCGTCTCGATGGCGGCCGCGGGCACCCTCACCGTCGTCGACGCCGCCGCCCCCGCGCAGGCCGCCGCCTGCAACGGGTACGTCGGGCTCACCTTCGACGACGGCCCCTCCGGCAACACACCGGCCCTGCTCAACGCGCTCAAGCAGAACGGGCTGCGGGCCACGATGTTCAACCAGGGCCAGTACGCCGCCGCCTACCCGGCCCAGGTCAAGGCCCAGGTCGACGCCGGCATGTGGGTCGGCAACCACAGCTACACCCACCCGCACCTGACCCAGCAGAGCCAGTCGGTGATCGACTCGGAGATCTCCCGGACCCAGCAGGCCGTCGCGGGCGCGGGCGGCGGCACTCCGAAGCTGTTCCGGCCGCCGTACGGCGAGACCAACTCGACGGTGCAGGCCGTCGCGGCCAAGTACGGTCTGACCCAGATCATCTGGGACGTCGACTCGCAGGACTGGAACGGCGCGAGCACCGACGCGATCGTGGCGGCCGCTGCCCGGCTCACCGGCGGCCAGATCATCCTCATGCACGACTGGTCCGCCAACTCCCTCGCCGCGATCCCGCGTATCGCGCAGGGGTTGGCCGGTCGCGGCCTGTGTGCCGGGATGATCTCCCCGCAGACCGGCCGCGCCGTGGCTCCCGGATAACGGCGACAGGAACCGCACCTGTGGCGCGGTGACCACGGTCACCGCGCCATGGCGCTGCCCCACCGGGCCGCCCTCGGGCCGGCCCGGTCCAGGATCCCGGCACAGGTGGAGCGGGCAGCGCAGGCTGCGGCGGGGTGGGCAGGGGGCAGGAGTGTGTTGGCCTTGAACTCGAGGTCGTGCGGGTTGCCGCAGTCCGGGGCCGGCGGCCAGGCTCCGGGGTAGTCCCGTCGCGCCAGCCAGTCGGGCACCGCGTCGTCCCAGAAGTTGCCGTGGTAACGGACGTTCCGCACAGGACGGTTGCCCCATTCCTCGCTGCAACCGCCGATCGAGGCACGGTAGTTGTGGACGACGTTGCGGCGCACGGTGATCCACTTGCTGCCGTCGTCGGTGTAGATGCCGACGTTCCAGATCCCGTACCGGCTGTCGGTGACCGCGTTGCCGCTGACGACCGCACCATCCGCGTACGACGTGCCCTGCTCGCCGCGGAGGTAGATCCCGCCGCCGTCGACCAGCAGCCGGTTCGTCGCGAAGACCCTGTTGCCGACGATGCGGTTGCGGTGCATGAGGCCGCGCAGGTCCTCGCTGGGGCCGGAGAGGATGCCGGTGTAGGGCACGTGGTCGACCTGGTTGTGCCCGATCAGCGTGTCCTGGGATCCGGCGTCCCAGATGCCGGAGGCCGCGTGGTACTCGGCCGCGATGTGGTGGATCCAGTTGTCGGTGATCCGGTTGCCGCGGTTGGTCCCCGACGCGTCGGGCGGCAGGACCCCCAGGACGACGCCACCGTCCGAGATGTCGGTGAAGACGTTGCCGTCGACCGTGTTGTGCGAGCTGTTCGCGGAGAACTCCAGTCCCTGGGCTCCGAGACGGGTGAACCGGTTGCCCTGGAAGGTGATGCGCTCGGCGGTCCGGAAGGCGACGTTCCCGGGCACCGTGAGCGCTGTCATCTCGCCGCCCTTCCCCCGCCGCATGTACATGCTCCAGGCGGCGACGAACCCGGCGGGCTCGTTCGGCGCGAGCCAGGTCGCGTCGGCGAACGTCAGCCCCCGGAAGGCGATGTCGTGCACACCGGTCCCGCCGAGCAAGGTCTCCAGCTCGGGCGCCACCACCGGCGTACGGCGCATGTCCTGACCGGGCGTGGGCCGGTAGAGCAGCTCATGGTGACCGGCCCGGGAACGGTCGAGATACCAACTCCCGGGCCGTTGCAGGAAGTCCGGGGAGTTCTCGACCTCGGTCGGCGCGCCCAGCGACTCCTTGCCGTACAGGTCGCGGGCCAGTTTCCAGCAGGGCTGGTCCATCGTGATCGTGGTCCGGTTCCCCGGGCCGCGGGAGACTCCCGCGACACCGCAGCGGCCCTCGACGTAGTCGAAGCGGTAGAGGAGTTCGAGATCGGAAGGGTTGTCCCACGACAGAGGAATCCTGCTGGTGGTGGTGTAACCGCCGGCGGTCGCCTTCACCTTTCCGGGCAGTCCCGAGCCCAGGCTCGCCCGCGCGGCCCGCCTGCCGTCCACGTAGAGCTGACGCGTGTCGAGATCACCGACGTCCGCCCGCCAGACCCCGTCACGGCCCGGATCGGGCCGCCATCCGGTGACCGGCCGGCCGCCGCTGAGCGTCACTTGTTCCTCGTACGACGTCCCGAAGCCGTACGCCTGGTAGACCACGCGATGGCCGCCCCGGCCGGAGTCACCGCCCGCCATCCGCAGCGGGGCGGCCAGCCGGTACGTGCCGCCGCGCAGGTTCACCACGATGTCCGAGGTCATCCCGGCCGTCCTGTCCCGCACCGCCTGCTGGGCGCGGGCCGGGGTCGCGAAGGGGCGCTCGATCGTGCCCGGCCAGGTGTCGTTCCCCCAGGGCGCCACGTACAGCTCCTGACGGTCACCGGCCGCCGAGGCGGTGGGTGGCACCGCCCAGGCCGCCGCCAGCACCGTCGAGACGATCAGCCCGGCCCTGGTCCACCGCCGCCACCCGCGTTCCGCACCAGCCCGTACCTCCGCCATGCGCCTGTTCCTCCCGCTCGTCGGGTCTTCATCGTCGAGCGGGAGGAGCGGTGCGCGCGTCGGTCGATCGTCGCTGTCCGTCCGACTTTGGTAGGCGGATACGAAGCCGTCAGTCGGTCGGTCAGGTCGTCACACCGCCGTGGCGGCGACGCGGAAGCCGACGGTCGGGTAGCCACCCGAGGGGTTCCGGCCCTCACCGCGGTAGACGGCGGTGCAGCTGTTGAGGTTGGCGTACCAGGAGCCGCCGCGGATGGCGTTGACCTGTTGGCCCATCTCGCCGCCGTGGGTGGCGGTGATGACGGAGGTGGTCCACTCCCAGCAGTTGCCGCACAGGTCCCGGACGCCGTCGGCGCTGACCCCGCCGGGGTAGGTGGTGACGGGGGTGGTGTCGCCGCCGGTGGCGGTCAGGGCGTCGTAGACGTCGGTGTAGATGAAGCCGGTGCGGCTCGCGGTGACGTTCCAGCCGGCCACCGTTCCGGTGCCGCCGATGGAGAGGATCTCGGAGATCGGGAAACTCTGCCCGTACAGGTCGGAGCCGGTGGCGGTGTAGGTGGCCGACTCGTCGCCGTGTTCGGCGAGTTCGTAGACGGCGCAGACCGCCATGTAGTTGTAATTGCTGGTCAGGACGAGGTCCGAGTAGGTGGTCCCGGCCTCGTCGCCCCAGGGGTAGGTGAGGGCGTCCGGCCCGGAGGCCGCGTTCTCCCATTCGGCTTCTGTGGGCAGACGGAAGGTCCAGCCGTCGGCGTCCGCCTGCGCGTTGAGCCAGGCACAGTAGGCGGTGGCGGCGTCGAGGGAGACGATCAGTACGGGGTGGTCGGCCTTGCCCTCGGGGTAGGTGCCGCTGTCCCAGTAGGAGGGGGCGGCCTGGCCGGAGTCGGTGATGAACTCCAGGTACTGGGCGTTGGTGACCTCGTGGACACCGAGCCAGTAGGCGGTGTCGATGGGCGAGGCCTCGCCGGAGCCCGCCGTGCCGGCGAGGTCGGTGGCGAAGACGAAGGACGGATTGGCGGCGATCGCGGCCAGCTCCTGGCCTGCGACCAAGACGGTGGCTGTGGCGGCGGCGCGGGTCGGTCGTAGGAGACCGGTCGCACCTGTGAGGGCGAGGAGGGTAAGGAGGGTTCTTCTGCTGGTGCCGGGGGCAGTCGCGGTCATGACGGCTCCTGAGGGTGATGGCGTCGCGTGTCCCTGCGCATCGCTGATGGTTCATCATCTCCCGTACTCTGTCGACACTTTGACGGTAATAGTCCCCTGAGGATCAGCTGTGCGCGCTGCGGCGTCGACAGTACAGCTGGATCGACCGTCCGAGTGCCCGAGCGTGGGTGACGCGGTTACGCGAGCGGCCCCAGGACCTCCTGGGACAGGCCCATGACCCGAAGACGACGAGCAGCGCCCGAAATGCATGAGTACGGGCGGTACATGCCAGCTTCCCACCGGACTCTTACCCGTCCCCCAACTCCCCTCCCGAGCAGCTCATTTGGCAGACCACCTCGCCCCGGGTGCCGCGAAATCCCCTCGGTGCACCGTCGTCACAACAACTTAGGTTTGCCTACACTCAGCCAGCCCGGGCCGGAAGGCGACCGTGCCGGGCGTGCCCGAGAGGAGTTCCCCGGTGTGGGACAACGCGCTCCCGAGCTTCCTGATCGGCCTGCGTGAGGGCCTGGAAGCCGGTCTGATCGTTTCGGTTCTGGTGGCCACCCTCGTCCGCTCCGGTCACCGCTCCCGGCTGCCCCACGTCTGGACCGGGGTGCTCGCCGCGGTGGGCGTGTCGATGGGGTTCGGGGCGGTGCTGACGTTCACCTCGGCCGGCCTGTCCGGGCAGGCGCAGGAGGCGTTCGGCGGTGTGCTCAGCGTGGTCGCGGTCGCCTTCGTCACCGCGATGGTGTTCTGGATGCGCCGGTCGGCGCGGAGTTTCTCCGGCGAGATCAAGGACAAGGTCACCGCCGCCCTGGGCACCGGTGCGGGCGTGTTGATCCTCACCTCGTTCCTCGCCGTCGGACGCGAGGGGCTGGAGACCGCGCTGTTCCTGTGGACCACGGGGCAGGCGGCCGGGGAGTCCGCCGGGCCGCTCGTCGGTGCGGGGGCGGGGCTGCTGCTGGCCGCCGTCGTGTGCTGGGCCCTGTACCGACGGGTGCTGCACCTCAACCTGACCCGGTTCTTCACCGTCACCGGTGCCGCGCTCATCGTGATCGCGGCCGGGGTGCTCGGCTACGGGCTGCGCGACCTGCAGGAGGGCGGCGTCCTGCCGGGCTCGACGACGTACGCCTTCGACCTGTCGGGGAGCATCGACTCCGGCTCCTGGTACACCACCTTGCTCAGCGGCACGCTCAACCTGACGCCGCAGATGACGTGGCTTCAGGTCTTGGCCTACGGCGCGTATCTCGCCGTGGTGATGGCGCTGTTCGTCCGCGGTGTGCGCGGTGCGGACGCGCCCGCCGCGGTGACGACTCCGCCGACCCCCGCCCCCGAACCCGCCGCAGGTCCGCGCGTTCCCCGCTGGGTGGTCCCGGTCGCCGCCCTCGCCGTTCCCTCCCTGCTGGCGGGTGTGCTGGTGTCGCTCGATGACGCCGAGCCCGCCTCCGCCGCCACGATCACGGTCTCCCCCGCGGACTGCGGCAAGGGCTTCACCGCACCCGAGCCGGGACGCCGGTACTTCCAGGTGCGCAACACCGGAAGGACCACGGTCGAGGCGTACCTGATCGACCCGGCCACGGCGGCCGTCTACGGCGAGGCCGAGGGCATCGCGCCCGGCACCACCCGCGCGCTGATCGCCACGATCGGCGGCGGCAGCTACGCCTGGCGTTGCGTGCCGGCCGACGGCAGGGCCGTCACCTCAGCCGCGGTACGGGTCTCCGGCCACGGCACGGACACGGCCGTACTGCCCGTGACCGAGAAGGATCTCGCCGCGCCGCTGGCCTCCTACCGCGCCTACGTGCAAAGGGGACTGGCCGTTCTGCTGGCCGGCACCCGGACCCTGCAGCACGACATCAAGGCCGACCGGCTCGGCCGAGCCCGCGAGGACTGGCTGCCCGCGCACGTGGAGTACGCCTCGCTCGGCGCCGCCTACGGCACGTTCGGTGACTTCGACGCGAAGATCAACGGAACGACGGCCGGGCTGCCCCACGGGGTGCAGGACGCCGGCTTCACCGGATTCCACCGCGTCGAGTACGGCCTGTGGCACGGCGAGTCGGCCGCCTCCCTCACCAAGGCCGCCCGACGGCTCACCACCGACGTCGCCGCCTTGCAGAAGGACTTTCCCCGCCAGGACTTCGACCCGGGCGACCTGCCGCTGCGCACCCACGAAATCCTGGAGGGCACCCTCCAGCATGAGCTGACCGGCGCCACCGACTACGGCAGCGGCACGACCCTGGCCACCGCCGACGCCAATATCAAGGGCACCCGGGAGCTCCTCGGCCTGCTGCGCCCGCTGATCGACAAGCGCGACCCCAAGGTCCCCACAGCGGTGGACAGTTGGATGCGGCGCACCGAGCAGCTGGTGCTCTCCGCCCGTCACAAGGACGGGAACTGGACGCCGGTCGACAGGCTTCCCGTGTCCACGCACCAGAAGCTGGACGGCGCCATGAGCCAACTGCTCGAGGAACTCGCCCCGATCCCCGACCTGTTGGAGATCCGCAAGGCGGCCTGAACTCCCCCGCGCCCCGCCATCGCTCGCACCGCCGTAACGCCAGGAAAGGACCACCGAGATGACGACCCAGCAACCGGGTCCCGCGGCAGCGCACGAGGGTTCCCGCCCAGCGGACCGTCGTACGTTCGTCCGGACCGCCCTCGGTGTCGGTGCGGCCGGCGCGGCGCTGGCCGGAGCCGGATTCGCCGGGGCGGAACTCACCGGCGGGCGCGCCCACGCAGCGGAGGGCGACACGGTGCCCTTCCACGGCGTCCACCAGGCCGGGATCGTCACCCCGCAGCCACCGGCCGCCGCCTTCGTCTCCTTCGACGTCGTCGCCGAGAACCGCGCCGAACTCACCGACCTGTTGCGTACGTTGACCACGCGGGCCCGGTTCCTGACCGCCGGCGGCACCCCCGAGGACCTGGGTGTGGGCGCCCCGCCGTCCGACAGCGGCATCCTCGGCCCCGACACCCCCGCCGACAGCCTCACCGTCACCGTGGGCCTGGGCGCCTCCCTCTTCGACGACCGCTACGGCCTCGCCGCCGCCAGGCCACGGCGTCTCACAGCGATGCGCACCTTCCCCAACGACGACCTCGACGCGGCCGAGTGCCACGGAGACCTGTCCCTGCAGATCTGCGCGGGTCACTCCGACACCGTGCTGCACGCGCTGCGTGACATCGCCCGGCACACCAGAGGAGCCATGCAGGTCAAGTGGCGCGTCGACGGCTTCCAGAACCCCTCCCGCCCGACCGGGGCGCAGCGCAACCTCCTCGGCTTCAAGGACGGCATCGCCAACCCCGACACCTCCTCCGCCCGTGAGATGGATCGGCTCGTGTGGGCCACCGCAGCCGACGGCGAACCGTCCTGGGCGGTCGGCGGCAGCTACCAGGTCATCCGGATCATCCGCATGCGCGTGGAGTTCTGGGACCGGGTCTCGCTCACCGAGCAGGAGCAGATGATCGGCCGACGACGGGACACCGGAGCCCCGCTCGACGGCGCCCAGGAGACCGACACACCCCGTTACTCCAAGGATCCGCACGGCCGGGCGATCCCCCTCGACGCCCACATCCGCCTCGCCAACCCGCGTACCGCCAAGGCGGATTCCTCGCGCATCCTGCGCCGCGGCTACAACTACGACCGCGGCGTCGACGGAGTCGGCGACCTCGACATGGGCCTGGTGTTCTGCTGCTACCAGCAGGACGTGGTCCGCCAGTTCGAGGCCACGCAGGTACGGCTGATCGACGAGCCGCTGGTGGACTACATCACCCCCACCGGAGGTGGCTACTTCTTCGCCCTCCCCGGCGTACGCGACCGCTCCGACTGGCTCGGCCGCTCCTTGCTGGACGGCTGACCCCCGAGGTCCACGAGCTCCCGTCCGGTCCTCCCGGCGGCCGGAACGGACAGCAGGTGGAACTTGGTGACGCCGCCATTGAAGCCGAAGTTGTCGTCGGAGACGAGGACGAGGGAGCGGGAGCCGTCGGGCAGGGTGGGTCCCCAGGTGATGCCCTCGACGTTGTCGGCGTCGGTGCCGGAGAGCGTGAAGTCGTACAGCAGTTTCTTCCGCATGGGCGTCTCGGTGCCGGACAGGGCGTCTTCGCCGCCCACGTCGGTGGCGCCGAGGGTGCTGGTCCAGTACAGGCGAATGGCGAAGCCGACACCGGAGGCGAAGGACCGCTCGACGGTGAGGTAATCGGTCTCGTCGATCGCCAGGATCTCGGAGACGCCCCGGTCCGCGGAGTAGGTGTTGACGGGCGGGGGCAGCGGTGCCGTGGGCGCGTCCGAGACCGGATCGACCTCGTAGACGTACTCGGCTTCCGGCCGGCCCGTACGCAGGTCCGTCACCAGCAGCCGGGAGGGGCTCCTGGTCGTCAGGGTGGCCGCGGGGCCGTCCTGGACCAGGGCGTTCTCGGTGATCGTGACGGCCTTAGTGCCGTCCGGGGAGAGGGTGAGGCCTTCCAGGGCCTGGTTGTTGCGGACGCCCGAGGTGAGCGTGCCCGAGGCCGACCTCACCGGGGCGTACGCCGTGGGCAGGGGCAGTTCTCGCAGGTACGCGCCCGAGGCGGACGCCTCCCGGACGAAGGCGGGCTGTCCGGAGTTCGAGGCGCCCTCACTCGTCCACAGCAGGCTGTCGCCGCCCGCAGTCCAGCGGATCGCCTCCGGATCGACGGACTTGGCGGTGAACGGTTCACCGGTGGTGTCGGCCAGGACGGTGAGGCCGTCGAGGACGGGCTTGTCACCAGCGAAGCGGGCCCAGTCCAGCGGCAGGCGAAGGGTGTAGAAGCGGGCCTTGCCGTTCTCCGAGCGGTCGTCGCTGATGGCGGCGTACTCGCCGGTCCTCGGGTCGTAGTCGATGCCGGACAGCCCGCCGAAGGGCATGCCGAACTCCGTGGTTCCGGCGGGGACGGTGAGGGTGTCGAGGAGTGTCACGCCGTGCTGTGTCCTCTGGGTCCCGGCGGCTTCCGGGGCCGGTCCGGTCGCATACGCGGGCGTGAGCGCGTGGCTGCCGAGGACGGCGGCGACGGTGGTGGTCAGGGCGAGCACTGCTCGGGGTCTGTGTCGGGGCATGGCTGTCCTTCCGAAGGGCGATTCGGGTGTGGGTTTCGCGTGGCAGGTCGGCTCAGAGGGAGACGGCGGCGACCTCTCCCGCGCCCCGGCGCTTACGGCGCCACGCGTACAGCGCGAGGGCGACCAGGGTCATGGCGTACGGGATCGTCGACACCAGCTGCGGCGGCACGTCGAGCGTGCCGAGCTGTACGGCCAGGGCCTCCGCCGCGCCGAAGCCGAGGGCGGCGAGGAAGACGCCCCAGGGGCGCAGTCCGCCGAGGAACACCGCGGCCAGGGCGATGAAACCGCGGCCGGCCGTCATGTCCCGTACGAAGAAGGAGACATAGCCCATGCTGAGGAAGACCCCGGCGAGGCCGGCGAGCGCGCCGCTGAGGGCGAGACCGGCGTACTGGACGCGCCGTGCCGCGATGCCGACCGACGCGGCCGCGTCCGGCATCTCCCCGACGGCCCGCAGATGGAAGCCGAAGCGGGTGCGGAAGAACAGCCAGGCGACGAAGGGGGCGGCCAGGAAAGCCAGCCAAGTGATCATGTTCTGACCGCTGAGCACGTCGCCGAGCACGGGGATGCTCTCGATGCCGGGCAGGGTGACGGTGGGCAGGGTGCCGCTCCTGAGGCCGGTGGTGCCGCCCTTGTCGTCGAGGAGGGTGTAGACCGCGTAGGCGGTGGCGCCGGAGGCGAGCAGGTTGAGGCCGATGCCCGCGATGATCGCGTCCGCGCCCAACTCCAGGCGCAGCGCGGCGAGCAGCAGGCCGAGGAGCATGGCCACGGTGATCCCGCTCAGCGCGCCCAGGGCCACGGAGTGGCTGTATCCGGCGACCAGCGCGCCCGTGCAGGCGGCGGCGAGCATCTGGCCCTCGAGGGCGATGTTGCTGATGCCGGCGCGTTCGGCGACCAGTCCGCCGAGGGCGGCGAGCAGGTACGGGGTGGCGACCCGCAGCACGGCCGCGAGGAAGGCGCTGCTGAGGACGACGTCGAGCACGGAACTCATCGGGCGCCCACCTGCTTGCGTGCGAGGCGTCTCTTCAGCAGGTCCGGGAGGGCCTGGGCGGTGACCAGCAGCACGATGACCGCCTGGATGACGACGACGATCTCGGTGCCGACGTCGGTCTGCTGTTCCATGATGTCGCCCCCGGCGCGCAGGTAGGAGTAGAAGAGCCCGGCGACCACGACGACCAGCGGGTTGTTCCTGGCCAGCAGCGCCACCACGATCCCCTCGAAGGCGAGGCTTCCGGCCATTCCTGGTTCGAGGCGGCCGTAGACGCCCAGGACGAGGTGGGCTCCGGCGAGGCCCGCGACGGCGCCGCCGATGACGAAGCTCCACTCGATGGCGCGGGGCACGCGGATACCGCCGTACTCGGCGAAGTCGGGGTTGGAGCCGGTCATCCGGATGCGGTAGCCGAGCGGGGTGCGGGTGATGAGCAGCCACAGCGCGACGGCGGTGAGCAGCATCAGGCCGAGGCCGATGTTGGACCGGCCCAGCGGGATGCCGAACCAGTCGGTCAGCGGGGTGAGTGCGGAGTCCGGGTGGATGCGCTCGGAGTGCACCGCGCTGCTGCCGGTCTGTCTCAGGGGGCCGTTGACCAGGTAGTCGTAGACGCGGACGACGATGGCGTTGAGCATCAGCGTGGCCACGATCTCGTTGGCGCCGAGGCGTGCCTTCATGGCCCCGGGGACGAAGCCCATGCCGGCTCCCGCCGCGGCCGCGGCGACCAGGGGGACGATGACGGCGACGACCGGCGGCAGCGGCAGGAGGATCGCGACGACCGCGGCCGCCAACGCCCCGGCGTAGACCTGGCTTTCGGCGCCCAGGCTGATCTGGCGGGCGCGGAAGGGGATGGCCACCGACAGGCCGAGCAGGGTGAGGGTGGTGGCGTCCTCCAGCCAGCGGCCGACGCGGAAGGAGCGCTCCATCGGTCCGGTGAGCAGGGCTTCGTAGGCCGCGATCGGGTCCTTGCCGGTGGCGAGCATGACGAGGAAGCCGATGGCGAGGGCGGCCAGGATGGTGGCCAGGGTCATGCTGAGGTCGACGGCGAGGTCGCGGCGCCGGGTCGTGCGGTACTCCCGACGGTCCTCGCTCTCGATGAGGGTGGCGGTCAAGAGATCTCCCCGAGGCCCGTTGTGAGGTGCTCCCGGTCGTGCTGTTCGACGCCGAGCATATAGAGGCCGACCCGTTTCTCGGTGAGGCCGGTGGTGTCGTCGAAGCGGGCGACCAGGCGGCCGTCCCTGAGGACGAGCAACCGGTCGGAGAGGGCGAGCAGTTCGGTGAGGTCAGCGGAGATCAGCAGGACGGCGGCGCCCGCGTCCCGGGCGGCGACCAGTCGCTCGTACATGAACCGCATGGCGCCGATGTCCACTCCGCGGGTGATCTGGGAGGCGATCAACAGCCTTGGCCCGGCGGAGAGTTCGCGGGCGACGACGACCTTCTGCAGGTTGCCGCCGGACAGGGCGCGTACCGGGACCGAGGGGTCGGGGGTGCGGATCGCGTAGTCGGAGATGAGCCGTTCGGCGTGCGCGCGTACCGCTTTGGGGTGCAGGATGCCGCGGCGGGCGAGGGGCGGGCGGTCGTGGCGGTCGACGACGAGGTTGTCGGCGATCGACTCGTCGAGCGCGGCGCCGTTGTGCAGCCGGTCCTCCGGTACGTAGCCGATGCCGGCCCGGCGGTGGCCCGCGACGTCGAGGCCGGCCGTGTCGGTGCCGCCGACGCGGATCGTGCCCGCGGTGGGGCGGCGCAACCCGGCGAGGATCTCGGCCAGTTCGCTCTGGCCGTTGCCCTCGATGCCGGCCACGCCGACGATCTCTCCGGCGGCGACGTCGAAGTCGAGGCCGTGCAGGGACTGGCCGACCGGGGCCGTGTAGGCCAAGTCCCTTACGCTCAGGGTGACTTCCGAGGTCTGGGCGGGGGTGCGGTCCACGTCCAGGATCAGATCGCGGCCGACCATCATCGCTGCGAGGGAGTGCTCGGTGGCGTCGGCGGTGGCGACGGTCCCGACCAGTGCTCCGGCGCGCATCACGCTGACGGTGTCGCTGATCTCGCGTACCTCGCGCAGCTTGTGGGAGATGAACAGCACGGTCATCCCGCCGTCGCGCAGCCGTCGTACGGCGGCGAAGAGGTCCTCGGTCTCCTGCGGGGTGAGGACGGCGGTCGGCTCGTCGAGGATCAGCACCTTGGCCTGCCGGTGGAGCGCCTTGAGGATCTCGGTGCGCTGGCGCATGCCGACCGAGACCTCGTCGACGCGCGCCCTGGGGTCGACGGCGAGGCCGGACTCCTCGGCGAGCCGGGCGGTGGTCTCGACGGCCGCCCTGGGGTCGACGAGGCCGCGGCGGCCGGGCTCGACGCCGAGGACGACGTTCTGGGCGACCGTGAAGGAGGGCACCAGCATGAGGTTCTGGTGCACCATGCCCACACCGAGCGCGATCGCCGAGGAGGGGCCACGCAGGACGCGGGGCCGTCCGCCGATCAGGATCTCGCCGGACGAGGGCTGCTCCAGGCCGTAGAACAGCTTCATCAGCGTGGACTTGCCGGCGCCGTTCTCGCCCACCACCGCCCGGATCTCACCGGGCGGGACCTCCAGGTCCACGCCGCGGACCGCGCGCACCCCGTTGCCGTAGGTCTTGGTCACCGCGCGGGCGGCGACGGCTGGACCTGCGGTGTGCCATGACTCGTTCATCGTCGGGACCGTTTCATCGGCTTTCGTTGGCTTTCGTCGGCTACAGGGCGCTGGGGACCTTGGCGGAGCCGGACTTCACCTGGTCCGCGGCCGCCTGGAGTTCGCTGCGGATCCGCTCCGGAACCAGCTGCTCGAAGTGCTCGTCGTTCACGTAGCCCACGGCGTCCTCGGAGAGACCGACGGTTTCCACCGCGCCGTACTTCAGGGAGTCCTTCTGGTCGTCCTGCGCGGCCTTGTAGAGGGCGTTGCCGACGTTCTTGAGGATGGAGGTGACGACGGTGTTCTTCTGCGCCTGGTCGGTGAGGGTCTGGTACTGGTCGGAGTCGACGCCGAAGGTGTACCGCTTGGTGCTGACCGCGGATTCGAAGGTGCCGAGCCCGGAGAGCCCGGCCACCGGCCACACCAGCGCGGCACCCTGGCCGTACAGGGCGGTGGAGATCTCCTTGCCCTTGGCCGGGTCGCCGAAGGGCTTGTCGCCGCCGACGTACTGCACGAGAACGTCGGATTTCGCGCCGCCGGCCGCCGTGAATCCGGCCTTGAATCCCACGACGAAGTCCTCGATGAGCGGGGTCTTCACCCCGCCCATGACACCGACCTTCTTCAGGGATTCGGCGCCCTTCAGTGCTTTGTCCGCGACCAGCTTCTCGGCGAGGAATCCGGCGAGATATCCGCCCTCGTTCTGCTTGAAGGTCACGGAGTAGACGTTCTTGCACTTGTCGGAACACGTGCCGTTCTTGCCCGTGTAGTCCACCGGGGCGTCGAAGACCCAGAACTTCTTGTCCGGATACTGGGGGGCGAGTTCGCCGATGTAGTCGGTGACCTCGAAGGTGCCGGCGGCGAGGATGTCGTAGTCGTCGGCGGCTGCGGCGTCCTCGAAGCCGGGCTCCCACTTGGTGCGGTCGGAGCCGAGTTCGACCACCTTGAGTTCGTAACCGAGATCTTTCTCGGCCCGCTTCAGCCCCGCGTAGGCGGAGTCGAAGAACGACTTGTCGCCGAGTCCGCCATTGACCACCAATTTGATGCGGGTCTTGCCGGAGGCTCCCGACGTCCCGGAATCCCCGTCGGATCCTCCGCAGGCGGCGAGTGCGAGCATCCCCGCCACCATCGCGGCCGCGGCGCCTATTCCGTTCCTCATCTTCCGTCTCCTGATCATGTGCATCGGCGGGTATCTGGTGTGTGGCTGCGTTGACAGTAAGAAGTCCAAAACGTTTTGGCTACGGCGCCCGGTTTCTGTTGGATTTCCGCAGGGAGAAATTCAGACATCGGCAACCAGGTGTCCCCGCTCCGCCCCCGCGAGCCAGCGCACCAGCCGGTCCCACAGTTCGGCGTAGCCGTCCCAGCCCAGGAACGGCGGCGGCGCCCAGTGCGGTGCCACGTCGGAGGTGAACGCGGCCGAGCGGCCCGCGCCGTGGCCGCCGACGACGAGCAGCGGATGCCCGCCGCACTCGGCCAGCAAGGACGCCTCCGGCCGTACGGCGACCTCGTTGAGGCCGAGCAGCGCGGGCCAGCGCCGCTCCAGACCTCGTACGACCGCGTGGTCGGCCACCACTTCGGGCACGGCACCTGCCGGGAGTTCCACCCGGTCGTCCCGGTCGAGCATGACCACCGGCAATGCGGGAGCCAGCGGTGTACGCCCCCAGCGTGCGCGGGCGTCGATGCCGCTGAAGGTCAGATAGCCGCCGATCATCAGCACCCCGCCGCCCCGCTCGACGAAGGCCCGCACCAGCTCGGAGCGGTCGGGAGAGGGGACGGACGCGCCGAAGGTCTGCGGCGGCAGCTGGAAGCTGTTGGCGCCGACATCGCTGATGACCACGACGTCGTACGCGTCGAAGCCGTCGGCGGAGTCCGGGACCCTGGTGGGGATCTCGTGCGCGGGGACGTACGTCACCTCGTGGCCGCGCGAGCGCAGCGCGTCGAGGAAGACGCCGCCGCCCTCGGTGTACTCCGCGGTGTGGAAGGCGTCGAAGCCCTTCTGGTGGACCGTGTACGTGAACCAGGACTCGCCGACGACGAGGACTCTGGGCATGGCGAATCGCCTTTCCAGGAAGGGAATTTGGGCACAGGGACAGCGCGACACCGCGCCTGGTGGATCAGGAGGTCAGCGGGCGGGCGGCGCCGTGCTGCCGCGCACCTTGAGTTCGACGGGGAGGGTGTGCCGGGATGCGGGCGGTACCTCGCCCCGGCAGACGTACTGGAGGAGCTGCGCGGTGGCGGTGCGGCCCACGTCGTAGGCGGGCTGGTGGACGGTGGTCAGGGGCGGGTGGGACAGGGAGGCGGCCCGGATGTCGTCGAAGCCGACCACGGAGACGTCCCGCGGGACGGAGAGTCCGGCTTCCCTGAGGGCGGTGAGGGCGCCGAAGGCCATCAGGTCGTTGGCCGCGAAGACGGCCGTGCAGTCCAGGCCGCCCTCCCCGAGGAGCCCCGCGACCAGGCGGTGGCCGGAGGCCTCCTTGAAGTCGCCGACGCGTTCGACGACTTCGCCGCGGAAGGCCCGTACGAAGCCGGCCGCCCGGGCGGCGCTGCTCTTCAGGGCCCGCGGTCCGGTCAGCATCAGCACCCGGCGGTGGCCGAGCTCGCGCAGGTGCTCGCCGACCAGGCGGCCGCCCGATTCATGGTCGGCGGTGGCGATCAGGGCGCCTTCGAGCCCCTCGACCTCCTCGTCGGCGAGCGCGATGGGGAACTTGCCCATCAGGGCCTCCAGCCGCCTGCGCGAGGGCGGCGACCCGGAGGCGTACACCATGCCGTCGATGAACCGGCTGCGGATCATGCCGAGGTAGCGGTCCTCGCGGTCGGTGTCGAACTCGGTGTTGCACAGGATCAGCCCGTAGCCCAGGTCGTGGGCGGCGTCCTCGGCTCCCTTGGCGAGCTCGGCGAAGAACGTGTTGCTGATGTCGGGGATGAGCAGGCCGATGACGGAGGTGGAGCCGGCCTGCAGGCTGCGGGCCAGCGAGGCCGGGACGTACCCGAGCCGGTTGACGACGCTGCGGACGCGGGCGGCGGTCTGCTCGTTGACCGGCCTGTTGCCGCTGAGGACGTGGGAGACGGTGGTGGGGCTGACCCCGGCCACGGCGGCCACGTCCTTGATGGAGGCGGGCTTGCGAACGACCGACTGACGTTCCGCTCGGTAGGGCTCACGGGTCATAGTGCTGCACCGCCCTGCCGTGGGAGGTGTCGAGGATCCGGGCCACGCGGGCGTCCGCCTCCGTGACCAGGGCGTGCTCGTCCACGGTCAGCAGCTCGCCGTCGCGCATCAGGACGCGGCCGTCGACGATCACCGTACGGACGTCGCTGGCGCGAGCGCTGTAGACCAGGGCGGCGCGCGGGTCGTGCAGCGGGCGGCAGTGGAGTCCGGACAGGTCGGTCAGGACGATGTCGGCCCGCATGCCCGGCTCCAGCGCCCCGATCCGGTTCTCCAGGCCGAGGGCGCGGGCCCCGCCGCGCGTCGCCAGCCGGAGGGTGTCGGACACCGTCATCCACGTGGCGTCCCGCTCCGCCTGCTTCTGGGTCAGGGCGACCAGCCGCAAGGCCTCCCAGACGTCGAGCGTGTTGTGTCCGGCGGCGCCGTCCGTGCCGACCGCGACCGTCACTCCGGCGTCGAGCAGCTCCCGGACCGGGGTGAGCGGGGACAGGGCGTGCTTGAGGTACACCTTGGGGCAGCAGGCCACGGCGGTCCGGTCGGCGTGCTCGGCCAGCAGCGGCAGGTCGTCGGCGACGATGCCGCAGCCGTGGGCGATGAGGGCGCCCGCGTCCAGTACCCCGGTCTCGTGCAGCACCCGGATGGGCGTGATGCCGCGCCGCGCGAGGCTCGACTCGGTCTGCTCCAGGTGTTCGGCGGCGTGGATGTGCAGGCGCAGACCGAGCCGCCGGGCGTGCCCCGACAGGGTCCGCAGGTCGCCGTCGTCGACCGTGTACGGGGCGTGCGGTCCGAGCGAGACGGTGACCCGGCCCTCGGCTCCACCGTGCCAGGCCTCCGCGAACTTCACCGTGCCTTCGAGTGCCTCCGGGCCGCCGCTGCTGAAGTAGGTGGGCGCGATGTCGGCGCGCAGCCCGGTCTCGGCCACCGCCTCGGCGATCCGCTCGGGGAAGAAGTAGTGGTCGGCGAAGGTGGTGACCCCGGAGCGGATCATCTCGGCGCAGGCCAGCAGGGCGCCGACGCGTACGTCGGCGGGGGTGAGGTTGCTCTCCATCGGCCAGACGCGGTCGTTGAACCAGCCCTCGACGCTCACGTCCTCGGCCGCGCCGCGCATCAGCACCATCGGGCTGTGCGTGTGCGCGTTGACCAGGCCCGGTACGGCCAGCAGGCCCCGGCCGTCGATGACCTCGGCGGCATTCCCGGGACCGGTGGCGCCGGTCGGCCGTACGTCCTGGATGCGGCCGTCCGCCACGACGATGTCCTGCGCCCGGAGGACCTCGCACTCGCCCTGCGCCGGAACGCGCAGCAGATCGCACCCGGTCACCACAAGGCGGCCCGACGTCGCGGGCACTGTCTCGCTCATGGCGCAAAAGCTAGGCATCCAAAACGTTTTGCACAACCCTCACTTTTCCAGGTGGATCGGACCCCGTCCCCGCCGAGCCGGCACGTCCGAGGGGCAGGAACGCCGACCGCCGAAGAACTCGTCGGAAACCGCCCGGACCGCGTTCACGACCAGCGGTGCGACGCGTTCCACCGCGGAGCGCGCCTCGCCGACCACCGAGATCGCCCCGACCGGTCCTTCGGGCCCGCGGATCGCGAGTCCGAGGCACGCGATCTCCGCGAAACACTCCCCTTGGTCGACGGCCAGACCGCCTCGACGGCGTATCGCACCGAGTTCCCGGTGCAGGGCGTCGAGCCGGTCGATGCTGTGGTCGGTGCGCCGCTCCATCGCCTGTGCGTACCGCGTGTCGACCTCCTCCGGGTTCAGCCATGCGAGCATCGCCTTGCCGAGGCCGGTGCAGTGCGCGACGGCCCTGCCGCCGACCCGCGAGGGGACGTCCACGGCCGCGCGGCCCCCGATCTTGTCGAGGTAGTAGATCTCCAGCCCGTCGAGCACGGCGAGATGCACGACCATCTTGGTCCGCATGGCCAGTTCCAGCAGTTGGGGTGCCGCGGCGGCGCGCAGGGTGCTGTGCCCGATCTCCCGTCCGCCCAGGCCGAGCGCCCGTGGCCCCAGTGTGTATCCGGACTCCGTGTGGTGGAGCCAGTCCAGCCGGACCAGTTGGTCGAGGATCCGGTGGGCGGTCGAGCGTGGCAGCAGCGTCCGCCGGGAGACCGTCTCGAGCGTCAGGCGGGTCCGGGGGTGCTCGAAGAGGTCCATGATCAACGTCACGCGCTCCATCATCGACGGAGGCAGTACGGGCCGTTCGGGCTCGAGACGCGGGTCGAAGCGAAGGGCAGACGTCATCGTCGGCGCCTCTCTGCTGAAACTAGAATCTATTCCAGTTTGGTGCCGACGCCAAAGTACCAACGCGGCAGTGCACGGCCCAAGGGGCGTGCACCGGGAAATCGGCAGGTTCGCAGGACCTGCCGCGGTGTGACGCCGGCTCAGCCTTGGTCGTACGGCGCGAGGATGAGCCTCGCCGCCAGCCGCAGGTCCGACTCGGCCTGCCGGGCGGTGAGTTCCTCGGTGAGCATCGCGACGAACAGCCCCCACCAGCTGTAGATGAGCAGGCGCACCACGCTGCGGTCCTGTTCCCGGACCTCGTCGACGCCCAGCACACGCAGCAGCGTCTGTCCGAGGCAGCTCTCGACGATCTCGAACCGGGTCGGAGTCACCGCCGCGTACTCGCTGAACGCGGACAGCGCCGTCGCCGAGGCCAGCAGCGGGCTGTCCAGCAGCTTCACGCTGAGCGCGATGAGCGTGTCCGCCACCTCGGCCGCCCGGTCCGCCGTCGCGTCGACGACCGTGTCCGCGCCGTGGCCTTCGAGGATCGTCTCGATGTGCCACTCGAACACGGCGGCGAACAGATAGGGCTTGGAGGGGAAGTAGCGGTACAGCGTGCCGAGGGCGACGCTCGCCTCCTTGGCGACGTCCTGCATCTGGATGCCGGCGAGCCCGTCACGGGCGGCGAGTTCGGAGGCCGCGCGAAGGATGCGGATACGGCGGGCGACCTGCCGCCCCGAGACCGGGGCGGCCGGCTGCCGCGGCTCGGTGCCTCTCCCCACATCGCCCCCAAGCAGCGCGTTGTCCAAGGGGGTTGCCTGATCGTCCCGTCCCCACGTTAGCAGCGCGGAAATCCGTCAGCTCCGCCGTACCGAGGACGCGTGATCGGCCGCCACGTATCCGAACACCGCCGAGGCGGCGATGCTGGCTCCCGCGCCCAGGTACTTGCGGCCCATCACGGACGCGGTGCAGTTGCCCGTGGCGTAGAGCCCGTCGACCGGGTTTCCCTCGGTGTCGAGTACCCGGGCGAACTCGTCGCAGAGAAGTCCCCCGCTGGTGCCGATGTCACCGGGATACAGGGCGACCGCGTAGAACGGCGCCTGCGAGACGGGCCCCAGGCAGGGGTTGGGCCCATGGGTGATGTCGCCGTAGTACTTCTCGTGGTCGCCCTCTCCCCGGTGGAAGTCCTCGTCGACGCCCTCCGCGGCGAACCGGTTGAACCGCTCGACCGTCTTGAGGAGTCCACCGGCGTCGATGCCGCACTGGCGGGCGAGATCCTCCAGGCTGTCGGCGCGCTTCATCGCGCCGCCGGTGATCCACTCCCGCGGCGTCCGGCCGGGCGGTGACATCCCGAACGGGTAGTGGCTTCGGTGCCGGGAGTCGACGACGAGCCAGGAGGGAAGGGCGCCCCCGAACTCCCGCTCGTGTGCGTACATCTGCTGGCCGGCCTCCTGGTAGGCGACCGCCTCGTTGAAGTACCTGCGGCCCTCCGCGTCGACGACGATCGCTCCCGGCTTGCTGCGCTCGGAGAGGCACATGTTGGGGGTGCCGTCGGGCATGATCCACGAGGGCATCCACCAGGCCTCGTCCAGCAGGTCCGTCGCGGCTCCGTGTTCCATGGCGATCCGGATCGTCTCTCCCGTGTCGCCCGGGTTGGCCGAGGTCCACCGGTCGCTGGTGGGTCGCCCACCGGAGTGCTGTTCGCGCATCTCCTTGTTGTGGGCGAATCCGCCCGCGGCGAGCAGCACACCCTCGCGCACTCGGACGCGTACGTCACGTCCCCCCTGCTGGAGGACGGCGCCGACGACCCGGCCGTCCCGGACGACGAGGTCCTTCAGCGCGGACTCGAGCCACACGTCGACGCCCTGCCGCAGCAGCACCTGGAGCAGCCGGGCGGTCAGTGCCACCCCGTTCGTCACGAGCCGCTGCCCGCGGATCCGCCCCAGCCCCGTACGCAGACCCACCCTGGCCAGGACCGTCAGCCCGATCCGTGTCCGCATCAGCATCATCGGTCCCGCCTCACCGGTGTAGACGGTGAGGCCGCCCGAGAAGCCGGGGCGGATCCTGTCCTGCCAGGGCCCGAGCAGCTTCTTGTCGAAGGCCCTCGCCTCGATCGACCTGCCGCGCGCCGACCCGCCCTCGCAGCCCCGGACGCCGGAGTAGTAGTCGCTGTATCCCTCGCAGCGCCGGAACTCCAGGCCCTCGGACTCGAGGAAGTCGACCATCTCGACACCGGAGTTGATGTAGGCCAGCCTGCGGGCGGGCGACGACGCGGGCCCCGCGTCACCGACAACGGTCTCGAAGTAACGGAGCGCGGCATCGGTCGAGTCGGGAACACCCTCGCGTCGCATGAGCGGGTTGCGGGGAAGCCACATCACGCCGCCCGACATACAGGTCGACCCGCCGAACCGGTCGGTCTTCTCCACGACGAGAACGTCCTTGCCGAGCGCGCGTGCCCGGACCGCTCCCACGACGCCCGCGCCGCTCCCCACCACCAAGAAGTCGGTCGCGTGATCCCAGTCGGTCAAGGGGACCTGCCTCCTCCGTTGCTCGGCGTGGCAGCCCGATTCCGGGTGCCGACAGGTGAGTTCAACCGTAGGTACGAAAGATCGGGCGGCTCCTTCGCGCTCCCACTGAGTGGAATTGAGGGGAATCGCCGCACGACCCACGTCGTCACGGCCTACGTCGTCACGGCCTACGTCGTCACGGCCTACGTCGTCACGGCCTACGTCGTCACGAACTCCCGCCACGCCGCTCGCGCCGCGATGGCCTGCCGCCACCGGTGGATCGCCTTCGGCGGCATCCCGACCGCGAGGGCGCCGACGAGCCGGTCGCCGCTTCGGTACGCGGCAACGAACCGGCGTTCCGCCAAGTCCCCCTCCATGACGGCCACTTCGTCGTGACCGCGCAGATAGCCATACGCCTGGACTCTGACGTCGTACTGGTCGGACCAGAAGTAGGGCACCGGTGCGAACGGTTTGGAGCTCTCCGGGCGGAGCAGGTTGCGCGCGGCCGCCATGGCCTGCTCGGCGGCGTTGGTCCGGTGCTCGATCCTCATCGAGACGCCGAACAGCGGGTTGTGCCAGCGTGCGACGTCGCCGGCCGCGTACACCCCCGGCGCGGCCCGGCAGTACTCGTCGCACACCACACCGTCGCCCACGGCCAGACCGCTGTCCGCCAGCCATTCGGTGTTCGGCACGGAGCCGACCGCGACGAGCACCTCGTCGCCCTCCACCACTTCGCCGTCCGCCAACTTCACCCCGTCCGCGGCCACTTCGCTGACCGTGACCCCGCAGCGCAGCGTCACACCGTGGTCCAGGTGGGCCTGCGCCAGCACCTTCCCGACCTGCTCTCCGACCGCGTGCGCCAGGGGAACCGGCGCCGGTTCGAGGAGGACCACTTCACAGCCCCGGGACCGGGCGACCGCTGCGGCCTCCGCGCCGAGGAATCCGGCGCCGACCACGATGAGACGGCGGCCCGGCAGCAGCCGCTCGCGCAGGGTGAGGGCGTCGTCGAGGGTACGCAGGACATGGGCGCCGTTGCCGGGGAGGCGACGGGGGCGCACTCCGGTGGCGATGACCAGACCGTCGTACGGCACCCGCGTGCCGTCGGCCAGGCGCACCGCGCGGTCGGCCGGGTCCAGGCCGGTGGCGGAGGTGTGCGGGCGCAGGTCGAGGCGGAGTGCGTCGATGTCGGCCGCGGAGCGCAGGGTGAGCCGGCCGGCGGGCCACTGGCCGGTGAGGAGTTGCTTGGACAGGGGCGGACGGTCGTAGGGCGGGTGCGGTTCGTCGCCGATGAGGGTGAGCGTGCCGTCATAGCCCTCCCGGCGCAGGGTCTCGACGGTCGCGAGACCGGCGGCCGAGGCCCCCACGACCACGATCCGGTTCACCACTCCTCCCCCGTCACCGGTGCCTGCCACAGCGCGACGATCGCGTCGACGAGACCGGTGGCGGCGTCGTGCCACGTCGACCGGGGGGCGGGGGTGTGGTCGGCGAGGGCCCGTTCCCGCTCGACGGACATCTGCACGATCAAGTGCCGTGTCATGACGGCGCGTTCGGCGCGCACCTCTGCGGGCAGTCCGGGCACACAACGCGTGAGACCCTCCTCCAATTTCCCCAGCGACGGGGAGGCTCCGTAGAACTCGTCCTCCGTGATCGCGTAGAGGGCGGGATCCGCCGAGACCTGCGCGATGAACCGGGCGTACCAGCTGGGACAGCCCAGCGCCTCCAGGTGCTCGGTGACGGGCCGGACCGAGCAGTCCACCCAGTCCCGCAGGTCGGAGGAGTCGCCGATGGCGTCCAGCATGGGTACGCGAATGACCTCGATCTGCTCGGCGTGCCTTCGGACGATCGCCCGCACCAGCTCGGCCTTGGCGCCGAAGTGGTAGCTGACCGCGGTGTTGTTGCCCTGGCCGGCCGCCTCGCTGATCTGGCGGTTGGCGACCGCGTACACCCCGTGCTCGGCGAACAGCCGCTCCGCAGCGTCCAGTAGCGCTTCCCGGGTCGCCCTGACCTGCTCGTCCCGTCTGGTCCTGCCTGCCATCACCACCACCGTTCCGGGACATCCCGCCCCCGCGACAACCTGCCCCGTGGACCAACGAGCCCAAAACTTAAATCACTTAATTGATTTCCGTCCAGGGGACCACAGGCATTGCCCCCGGTACGGTGGCGGCATGGCGGGCAGAAGTGTCCGGGCCGAGCAGGTCCGAGCGACCCGGGAGCTCATCCGGAACACGGCGGAGCGGCTGTTCGCCGAGCGCGGGGTCTACGCCGTGTCGAATCGTCAGATCAGCGAGGCCGCGGGGCAGGGCAACACCGCCGTGGTCGGCTACCACTTCGGCACCAAGGCGGACCTGGTGCGAGCGATCGCCCGCCATCACACCGAGCAGCTCGCCCTCGTGAGCGAGCGGCTGCTGGCCGAGACGGGTGATTCCACCGAACTCCGGGACTGGGTGGCGTGCTTGGTGCGGCCGACCACGGAGTACCTGGCGGAGCTGGGCAGCCCCACCTGGTTCGCGCGGTTCTGCGCCCAGGTGATGGCCGACCCGGCTCTCCACGAGATCCTGGTCGACGAGACGCTCGACGCGCCGGTGTGGCGGCAGATCCTCGACGGCCTCCACCGGTGCCTGCCCGACCTGCCGGCCGAGGTGCGCGCGGAACGCACCGCCATGACCCGGCACTTGATCCTGCACATGTGCGCCGAGCGTGAGCGCGCGCTGGCCGTCGGCGCTCCCACGCCGAGGGCGAGCTGGCGCGGCGCCGCCACCGGCCTGGTCGACGCGATCGTCGGAGTGTGGACGGCCCCTGTCACAGAAGGTTCTTGACGGTCCGTCACAGACGGCTCCGCCCATCACCAGACCCCCGCGAAAGATCCATCGCGCCCTCTCAAGATATTTTGAATCAATCGATTGACTTAGGAACTGAGCGGGAGTTCACTCAGGGGCGCGGTCGACGGACCACACCGCTCTTCCCTTCGGCGATGAGGAGCAGCCCGTGAAAGTAACCGTCGAGCAGGACAGGTGCGTCGCGGCCGGCCAGTGCGCGGCCACCGCACCGGATGTCTTCGACCAGCGTGACGAGGACGGTGTCGTCGTCCTCCTGACCGACGACCCGGCCGCCGAACGGGCCGACGACGCCCGGCACGCGGCCGCCGTCTGTCCCGCGCTGGCGATCCACATCGAGGAATGACAACCCGGCCGACACCTTGAGGAGGGACATGTCCCACGCCCCGACCGGCGCCGCACCCGAAGCCCAGGTCCCCGAGTGGCCGATGCCCCGGGCGGCGGGCTGCCCGTTCGATCCACCCCCGGGCCTGCGGGAACTCACCGCCGAGAAGCCGCTCGCGAAAGTGCGGATCTGGGACGGCAGCGCCCACTGGATCGTCACCGGCCACGCAGCACAGCGGGCGCTGCTCAGTGATCCCCGGGTCAGCGTCGACGAGCGGCTGCCCGGTTTCCCGCACTGGAACGAAGGCATGGCAGCCGGGTTGGCGTACCGCCCGCGCTCCGTCTTCAACTCGGACGCCCCGGAACACTCCCGGTACCGGCGGATCATGACCGGCCCGTTCACCTTCAAACGGGTGGAGGCGCTGCGCCCGACCATCCAGAAGATCACCGACGACCTCATCGACAAGATGCTGGCCGGCCCGAATCCGGCCGACCTCGTCGAGGCGCTGGCGCTCCCGCTGCCCACGCTGATGATCAGCGAGCTGCTCGGAGTGCCTTACGAGGACCACGAGTTCTTCCAGGAGTACGCCTCCCGCGGGATCGCCCACAACGTGTCCGCCGAGGAGAGCGGGCGGAACTTCATGGCGCTCAACGAGTATCTGGTGCGGCTCGTCGAGCAGAAGGCCGCCGAGCCCGCGGACGACGCGCTGTCCGACATCGCGGCCCGCGTGACCGCCGGGGACCTCACCGTGCCCGAGGCGGCCATGATGGGCACAGGGCTGCTCATCGCGGGGCACGAGACCAGCGCCAACATGATCGGTCTCGCCACGGTCGCACTTCTCGAGCACCCCGACCAACTGGCGGTCCTCCGCGACACCGACGATCCGAAGGTCGTCGCGGGCGCGGTGGAGGAGCTGCTGCGCTACCTGGGCATCATCCACGGCGGCCAGCGGCGCATCGCCAAGGAGGACATCGAGATCGGCGGTGAGCTGATCCGGGCCGGCGAGGGCATCGTCGTGGAACTATTCAGCGCCAACCGCGACGCGGACGTCTTCCCCGAGCCCGACCTGCTGGATCTGCACCGCGCCAACGCCCGTCACCACAACGCGTTCGGCTTCGGCATCCACCAGTGCGTCGGACAGCAATTCGCCCGGGTGGAGCTCCAGGTCGTCTACGGCACGCTGTTCCGCCGTATCCCCACGCTGCGCCTGGCCAAGTCGCTGGACGAGATCGTGTTCAAGCACGACCGGCTCGCCTACGGGGTCTACTCGCTGCCCGTCACCTGGGGGTGACCGTCATGGCCGAAGAACTGTCGGGAAGAGTCGCCGTGGTCACCGGCGGTGCGGCGGGCCTCGGGCGCGCGACCGTCGAGCGGCTGCTGGAGGACGGGGCCCGAGTCGTCATCGCCGATCTCGACCGGGAGTCGGGCGAGTCCCTGGCCACCGACTACGGCCCGGACGTCCGTTTCCGGCAGACGGACGTCGCGGTCGCGGAACAGGTCCAGGACCTCGTCGGCTTCGCGGTGAAGGAATTCGGCGGACTGCACCTCATGGTCAACAACGCCGGTATCTCGGGGGCCATGCACCAGACCCTCCTGGACGAGGACTTCGCCGATTTCCAGCGCATTCTCTCGGTGAATCTGTTCGGCGTGATGACGGGCACTCAGACGGCCGCCCGGCACATGGCCGTGAACGGTGGCGGCTCCATCGTCAACATCAGTTCCATAGGCGGTGTTCAGGCCGGACCCGGGGTGTTGTCCTACCGCGCCTCGAAGTCCGCGGTCATCCACTTCACCAAGTGCGTCGCCCTCGATCTGGCCGAGTACGGCATCCGCGTCAACTGCGTCGCACCGGGCGGCATTCCGACGGGACTGCTGGCCTCCGCGACCGCGGCCGAAGAGGTCACCCGGAGAATCCGCGCCCATATGGCCGCCGTCCAGCCACTGAAACGGCAGGGCACCGCCAGGGACGTCGCGGAAGCCGTCGCCTACCTGGGCGGTGACCGGTCGCTGCACGTCACCGGGACCGTGCTGACGGTCGACGGCGGGACGACGGCGGGCCTGAAGCCGATGCGGCCCGCCTCAGCCTCGTAGGACCCACGATCTCAGCCCCGTCGTAAGACCCGTCAATGGAGGACAATGATGTCCAGCCAGGCAGACACGCTCTACCCGCCCGAAGGACTGGGCGCGCCGAAGGACCGGCACGGCCACAAGGGCAGCGCCCTGAATCTCCCGCAGGGCACCGAGATCTTCTCCGCCGACAACCACATCTCGCTGGCGGAGGACATCTTCGTCGAGAAGTTCCCCGAGCGGCTCAAGGACCAGGCACCGCGCATCTGGTACGAGGACGGCGCCTACGAACTGGGCATGGGCGGCCAGTCGTTCCTGCCCAAGGAGTTCAGCAGCGTCCTCATGCAGTACGACCCGCTCACGGGCTCGGGTTCGGACAACCTCGAAGGCCGCCTGGAGGAACTCTCCTCGGACGGCATCGACAGGGAACTCGCCTTCCCCAACGCACTGTTGGCGATGTTCTTCTACCCGGACCACGAGGTGCGCGAGCTCACCTTCCGGATCTACAACGAGTACATCGCGGGACTGCAGGAACGCTCCCACGGCCGCTTCTACGGCGTCGGGCTCATCAACTGGTGGGACGGCAAGGGCGCCCGCCGGACCCTGGAGGAGCTCAAGAGCCTCGGGATCAGGACCTTCCTGATGCCGCTGTCGGCGGGGAACGACCTGGAGGGCAATCCCGTCGACTACGCGAGCACCTCCATGCGTCCCGTCTGGGAGGCGATCGAGGAGTCGGGGCTGCCGGTCTCGCACCACATCGGCGAGAGCACGCTCAAGGCCCCCTGCGAGTCCAACGCGATCGCCGTCGGCATGGTGGTCAACGTCTCGCCGTTCAGGGAGGTTTGGGCGAAGTACCTCTTCAGCGGCATCCTCGACCGCCACCCGGGCCTGCGCGTCGGCTGGTTCGAAGGAGGAGCGAACTGGGTCCCCTCCGCCCTCCAGGACGCCGAGCACATCCTCGCCTCCTACCGGCACATGCTGGACCGCCCGCTGGAGCACGACATCCGGCACTACTGGGACCACCACATGTACGCGTCGTTCATGGTCGACCCGCTCGGGCTCAAGCTGCTGGAGGACATCGGGGTGGACCGGGTCATGTGGTCCGCCGACTACCCGCACAACGAGAGCACGTTCGGCTACTCGGAGAAGTCGGTCTCGCTGGTCACGGACGCCGTGGGCCCCGAGAAGGCCGCTCGCATCGTCAGCGGCAACATCAGGGAATACCTCGGCCTGTAGGGAGGCGGGAATGACCGTCATCGACATTCCGGCCGTGCCCGACCTGACCCGCATGGGCCGTGCACGCGGCGCGAAACTGCGGGCCGCCATGGCCCAGCAGGGCGTCGACGCCCTGATCCTGCTCGGCAACACCGCGGTGAGCTATGCGACCGGGGTGAGCTGGCCGCTCGGCGACTCCGGCCTGGCCCACGCCGACCGTCCCGTCGCCGTGGTGGTGGCGGACGACCCGTCGGCCCATCTGTTCATGCCGTTCCGTGCGGGCACCTCCGCTCAGGAGCCGCTGCCCGCCGACCATCTCCACCCGCCGGTCTACCTGGAGTACGACGAAGGGGTGCGGAACTTCGCCGCCGTCCTCGCCGATCTCGTACCCGCCGGAGCGACGGTGGCGGCCGACGAGCTGACCGGGGCGATGCGCAGAGCGGGGAAGTCGCTCTTCCCGGGCGGGTCTCCGAGCGATGCCGCACTCGTCCTGGCCGCCGCGAAGCTGATCAAGACCCCCGACGAACTGGCCTGCATCCGCACGGCTCTGCGGATCACCGAGCAGGCCATGGCCGACATCGCGGGGTCCTTGGCGCCGGGGATGCGCCAGATCGACCTGTCGGCCGGCTTCGTGCGCCAGGCATACGAGCACGGCGCCCTGGCCAACGTACTCGACCCCATCTGGCAGGTGATGCCGGCGTCCAGGGAAGCCGGGGTGTGGACCACCCACGGCGATCTGGCCCTCCCGCTGCTGACGACCGAGCGGGAGCTGGCCAAGGGCGACGTGCTGTGGACCGACGTGAGCATCAGCTACGCCGGGTACTGCTCGGACTTCGGCCGGACGTGGATCGTCGGGCAGGATCCGGCCCCGCGCCAGCAGGCGCAGTTCGGGAAGTGGTGGGAGATCCACTCCGCGGTGAAGGACGTGCTGCGGGCGGGCGCCACCGCCGCCGACCTGACCAGGGCCGCCATCGCCGCGAACGGCGGCAGCAAGCCCTGGCTCCCCCACTTCTACCTGGCCCACGGCATGGGCACCGACCCCGCCGAGATGCCCTTCGTCGGCACCGACCTGGGCGAGGAGTTCGACGAGCAGCTGGTCCTCGAAGCCGGCATGGTGCTCGTCCTCGAACCCGTCGTCTGGGAGGACGGGACCGGCGGCTACCGCTCCGAGGAGGTCCTCGTGATCGAGGAAGAGGGCTGGACGGCCCTGACCGACTACACCTACGCCCCCTATGGCGACTGAGGTCCTGCCGGACGACCGTGCTCTCCGCGTCGGGCGGCGGGAGCGCGTGCTGGCACACATGGAAGCCCACGACCTCGACGTCCTCGTCCTCGGACGCATGGCCAACGTCCGTTACGTCACCGGCTCCCCGGGACTGTGGACCGCGGGAACCCACCCCTTCGCGCCCGGCGCGGTGGTGGTCCGCGCCACCGGGGCCGTCCACGCCCTCATGACCTGGGACGAGGGGGTGCCCGACGACATCCCCCGGGAGCACCTCTACGGCCTGACCTGGAACCCGATCAACTGGGTGACGACACTGCAGGGCATCGAGGGTACGGCCACGGCCCGACGGGTGGGCACGGACACCATCTCCCCGACCTTCGCCCAGCTCCTGCCCTACGCCTTCCCCGTGGCCGAACTGGTCGACGGCGAACCGGCCATGCGCGCCGCCCGCCGCGTCAAGACGGCCGAGGAGGTGGTGGCCCTCCGGGAGGCGATCGGGGTCGCCGAGACCAGCCTGGCCAAGGCGGTGGCCGAACTCCGGCCGGGCGTCACCGAGCAGCACCTCTCCGGCGTACTGCTGGAGGCAGCCGCGGCCGGAGGCGTGAGCACACCGGCGACCCAGGAGGTGGCCTGGGTGACCTCCCGGGAACACCCGTGGCGGAAGGTGAACGGTGACCGGCGGGTGGGCCCGGGCGACCTCGTGGCCTTCACCTCGGGCGTGGTCGCCGGCGGATACATCGGCGAGGTGGCGCGTACCTGGCCGGTCGAGGGCGGGGACCCGGGTCCGCTGTACGAGCGGTGGGACCAACTGTGGGCCCGGCTCCTCGACGCCTGCCGGCCCGGCGCACCGGCCGGCGACCTGCTCACCGCGTACGACTCGGCCGGCGAGCCCCTGCCCCCGATGCCCGTGGCCCGCGGCCTGGGCCTGGGCTTCGACCCGCCCGTGGTCGCCTCCGGACTGCCGACCACCGCGGCCGAGGAACGGCTCGAACCCGGCATGGCGCTGGCCGTGACCGGCTACGTCTGGCAGGAGGGCGTGGGTGCCGTCCTGGGCCGACAGGCCGTGCTCATCACCGAAGACGGAGCCGAGCTGCTCACGTCGAGTCCCATCTGGACGCCGTAGACCGGCGGGCCGGGACCGCACGCCCCCCACGGCCCCGGCCCGCTGCCTCCCAGCAGGGGAAAGGAACCCCAGCACATGGCTGACAGCACGCGTCCCTCGGCGGAGGAGATCATCCGCTACGAGAAGGACCCCAAGACGAAGATCGCCACGCTCACCCTGGACCGCCCCGACGCCCTCAACGCCCCCACCGCGGCAGCCCGGTTGCGCTTCGCGGAGCTCCTGCACCGTGCCAACGTCGACGACGAGGTGAAAGTCCTGGTGATCCGGGGCGTCGGCGACGATCTCGGCTCGGGCGCCGACATCGCGGAGACCATGGAGATGCATGCCGCGCCGACCTCCGGACCGCTGTTGGCCGAGCTCGGGCTCGGCGAGGAGGACGGCGTCCGCTATCCCCCCAAGGGCTCCTACCGCTACGGCGGGACCCCCTCCCAGTGGTACGCCACTCCCCCGGGCGGCTGCCGCAGCCTCCAGGAGTTCAAGAAGATCAGCATCCTGGAGGTCAAGGGCTACTGCTACGGCTGGCACTTCTACCAGGCGGCCGACGCCGACCTGGTGATCTCCTCCGACGACGCCCTCTTCGGCCATCCCTCCTTCCGGTACATCGGCTGGGCGCCCCGGATGTGGACCTGGGCGCAGACGATGGGGCTTCGGAAGTTCCAGGAGATGGTCTTCACCGGCAGGCCGTTCACCGCGCAGGAGATGTACGAGTGCAACTTCCTCAACAGCGTCGTCCCGCGGGGCGAGTTGGAAGCGGAGGTGGAGAAGTACGCGCTGGCCTGCGCACGCACCCGGCCGACCGACACGGTGTTCATGCAGAAGGTCTTCTTCGAGATCTTCAAACAGCACCAGGGCGAGTACATGGGCTCCTTGCTCACCGGCCTCTTCGAGTCGATCGGCGGCATCGCCCGGGCCGACGGCGACGACCTGATGCTCGACGAGGAGACGGTCGACGGGGGGATCGCCAACGCGGTCAGGGGCAACGACGACCAGTTCCCGCCGGACTTCCGGCTGAGCAAGTCGGGCCGCAGGCAAGGAGATCGGGAGTCATGAGCCCAACTCCCCTCGACGGTCTTGTCGTTGTAGACCTGTCCACGGGCATCCCCGGCGCCTACTGCACGAAGCTGCTGGCCGACGGCGGTGCGGACGTCGTCAAGGTCGAGGCGCCGGAGGGTGATCCGCTACGGCGCTGGTCGGCGTCCGGCGCCACGATCGAACCCGGCGGCGACGGGGCCCTGTTCAGCTTCCTGGCCTGCTCGAAGAAGAGCGTCATAGGCGACCCCCGCTCCGTACATGAGCTCCTCGAAACGGCGGACGTGATGGTGTGGTCCCCGGGCCCGCCCGTCGCCGGGCATCCGGAGCTGTCCCCACAGGAGATCCACCGCTCCCATCCCCACCTGGTCGTCACGTCGATCACGCCGTTCGGATTGGAAGGTCCGTGGCGGGACCGTGCGGCCACCGAGTTCACCCTGCAGGCGTGGTCCGGCGGCATCGTCGGCCTCGGCCGGGGCGCACCGGACCGGGCGCCGGTCTTCGTCGGGGGCCAGGTCGGGGACTGGGTGTCGGGGGCGTACGCCGCCGCCGCGACCATGGCCTCGCGGCTGCGCGGGCCGGGCGAGCTCGTCGACCTCTCGATGCTGGAAGCGCACATCCTGTCGCTGACGTACCACCCGGTCACGTTCCACGACATGCTCGACCGGCCGTGGCAGACGACCCGCAGGCTGAACATGCCGGGCGTGGCCACGGCCAAGGACGGCCTGATCGCGCTCGGTTGCGCGACTGCCCAGCAGTTCTTCGACTTCTGCGCGATGGTCGGCCACCCCGAGTGGATCGACGAGAAGAACCCGTTCTCGATCATCCAGCGTGCCACCGAGGTCGCGCCGGTGATCCAGGAGTGGATCGCGGGCCGGACGGTGGCCGAGATCCGCGAGCTGGCCACGGCGTTCCGGATCCCCAACTCCGTGGTGACCGACGGCGCGAACGCCCCCTCCCTGGACCACTTCGAGCAGCGGCGGAGCTTCCGGCCCAACCCCCGCGACGGCTTCCTCCAGCCCGCTCCCCCCTACCGTCTGGAGCCGGCACGCCTCCGGCCGCCCGGCCCGCCGCCGCGCCTCGGCGAACACACCGGCGGCCGCCGTCGCACACGGCGGGAGGCCACCCCGGATCCCCTGTCGTTCAGCAGACTGCGGGTCCTGGACATGACGGCCTTCTGGGCCGGACCGTCGTGCACGCACGCCCTCTCCCTGCTCGGCGCCGAGGTGATCCATCTGGAGTCCGCTTCACGGCCCGACGGGACCCGGCTGATCGCGGGCGTGCCGCCGACCGTGGACCGGTGGTGGGAGAGGTCGCCGATCTTCTCGGGCCTCAACACCGGCAAGAAGAGCCTGACGCTCGACTTCGGGACCGAGCGGGGACGAGAACTGCTGCGCAGGCTGATCGCGACCTGCGACGTGATCGTCGAGAACTACACCCCGCGGGTTCTGGACCAACTCGGCCTGGACTACGAGGCGGTACGGGCCATCCGCCCCGACGCCGTCATGGTCCGCATGCCCGGCTTCGGCCTCGACGGACCGTGGCGCGACAACGCCGCCTTCGCCTTCGTCATCGAGGACGCGTCGGGGCTGACCTGGCTCACCGGCCACCCGGACCAGAACCCGGTCGAGCCCTACTCGATCGGCGACCCCAACGCCGGCGTGCACGCGCTGGGCGGTCTCCTGCTGGCCCTGGAACACCGGCGCCGCACCGGCGAAGGAGCGCTGGTGGAGGCGGCCATGGTCGACGCCGCGCTCAATGTGGCCGCCGAGCAGGTCATCGAGTACTCGGCCTACGGCGCACTGCTGGAGCGGGCCGGGAACCGGGGCCCGGCCGCGGCCCCGCAGAATCTGTATCCGACCGCGGACACCGACGAGTTCGGCGGCAAGGACTCCTGGGTGGCGATCGCCGTGGCCACGGACGGGCAGTGGGAGGCGCTGCGCGACGCCCTCGGCCGCCCCGACTGGGCGATGGACCCGGACCTGTCCACCGCCGACGGGCGGCGCACGCACCACGACGACATCGACGAGCGTCTCACCGCCTGGTGCCGTGAGCGCGGCGCGGACGAGATCGTCGACCGGCTGTGGCCCGCCGGAGTCCCGGTGGGGAAGGTCCTGCAGCCGCATCGCCAGGCAGAGTTGGAGCAGTTGCGGTTCCGCGGCTTCTTCGAGGAGATCGACCACCCCGTCAACGGCCCGGCCCGCTACAGCACTTGGCCGGTACGGCTCTCCTCCGACCCCGCGCGCCCTGCCCCGTTGCTCGGCGAGCACAACCACCAGCTGCTGACCGAACTCGGCCTGACGGAAGCGGAGATCGCCGCCCTGGAGGCCGACGGGATCATCGGCCGTGCGCCGACCCGCTAGGACGAAAGGAAGGAACGAGTCGCGATGACGACACCGCGGATCGGGATGATGCTCACGAGCACGGTGGACAGCACCAGCGTGGTGGTCGTCCGCTGGGCAGCCGGTGACCAGCAGGTGACCTGCGGAGGCACGCCGATGGTCGACGCCGCGAAGGGCGGCACCGGGCCCCAACAGCCCCTCGATCCGGACCAGTCGGCCGGCACCCTCCTCGGCAAGCGCTATGCCACCGATGACGGCACGGTCGAGCTGCTGTGCACCAAACCCGGAAAGGGCACCCTCGCGGTCGGCGGCGTGCCGCTGGCCGTGAAGAGCGCCAAGCCGCTGCCGGCGTCGGACTGACGCGCATGGACCTCACGGTGCTCCTCGACATGGCGGCCGAGGGGTTCGCCGACCGCACCCTGGTGGACGGGCTCACGACCCGGCAACTGCGCGACGCGGCACGTGCGGGCGCCGGTCTCCTCGCGGAGTCGGGCGCCACCTCCGTCGTGCATCTCGCGGCGAACGGCCCCGCCTTCCCGGTGGCCCTGTTCGCGGCCGCGTCGGCGGGAGTGCCCTTCGTGCCCCTCAACTACCGCCTGGGCACAGATCAGTTGCGTACGCTGCTCACCCATCACCCCGGCGCGTGGATCATCGCCGACGAGCGTCACGGTCCCCTGGTCCCGCACAGCCACACACCGCGGTCGTGGCTCGACACAACCCTCACGCGGGCTCCCTCGGACCGGGTCCCACGCGCCTCCGACCCCGCCGTCATCATCTACACCAGCGGAACGACATCCGCCCCCAAGGGCGTCCTCCTGCGCCACCACAACCTCGTCTCGTACGTCGTCGGCGGCGTCGAGTTCGGGAGCGCGGGGCCGGACGAGGCGGCGCTGATGTGCGTACCGCCGTATCACATAGCCGCCGTGTCGAACGTCCTGACGAACCTCTACGCGGGACGGCGACTGGTCGTGCTCGACGCCTTCTCGCCGACGCGCTGGTTGGAGCTGGTGCGCGCCGAGGGCGTCACGAACGCCATGGTGGTGCCGACGATGCTGGCCCGGCTGATGGAGGAGCCCGAGAGCCGGCGCTCGGTGCCGACGCTGCGGACCCTCGCCTACGGCGGTGCGGCGATGCCCCCTCGGGTGATCGAACAGGCGTTGCGCGCATGGCCGGACGTCGGGTTCGTCGGCGCGTACGGCCTGACGGAGACCAGCTCGACCATCGCCGTCCTCGGCCCCGACGACCACCGTGAGGCGGCCGCCTCCGAGGACCCCGAGGTGCGGGCACGCCTGCACTCCGCCGGACGCCCGATCCCCGGCGTCGAGATCGAGATCCGCGGCACCGACGGCACACCCGTGCCGTACGGCGTGCCCGGGCGGGTCCGGGTCCGCGGCGCGCAGGTGTCCGGGGAGTACGCCGGAGCCCCTGGGGCGGGCGACGGCTGGTTCGACACCCGCGACCTCGGTCAACTCGACCGCGAGGGCTTCCTGTTCATCAGGGGCCGCGAGGACGACACCATCATCCGCGGCGCCGAGAACATCGCACCGGCCGAGATCGAGGACGTCCTGTTGCGCCGACCGGAGGTGGCGGACGCCGTGGTGGTCGGCGTCCCCGACGAGCAGTGGGGCCAGCGCATCGAGGCCGTCGTGGTCCCTGCCCGGGGGGCTTCGCTCGACCCCGAGGAGCTGCGTGCGGAGGTCCGGCGGCGGCTGCGCGGTTCGAAGACGCCCGACCGCATCGTCGTATGGAACGAGATACCTCGAACGGCTACGGGGAAGGTGCTGCGTCGGGACGTCGCGACGGAGTTGGGCGGGTGAACCCGCTCGCAGCCCGCGGGATCCCGTACCCACGTGAATCACGTCCGGGTACGGGACCCCGACAGCTCACACCTTCGTCGCCAGAACCGCCGAGGGCACCTCAACGCCCGCGCGCGCTCCCGGACGGATGAACAGGGCGAGGACGAGCCCCACGACAGAGCAGGTACCGATGAGGGCGAAGCCCTGCACATACGCATCGCTGGTGCTGAACGGCGTACTGGGCACAAGGGAGTTGCTCAGGACCACCGTCGCGACCGACGTACCCACGATGCCGAAGACCATCCGCACGACCACGTTCACTCCCGTGGCCTCACCGGTGTTCTCCTCCGGCGTGTCCTCCATGATCAGGATCGGGATCGCGGCCAGTGCGAACGACGTCGCCACGGCGAGGAACACCACCGAGACGGCCACTCCCGCGAGGGTCCCGTGGAGCAGCGCGAGGGCGAGGGCGCTGATCAGGCCGAAGACGCTGCCGACGACCAGTGTCTGCCGGGCGCCCGCACGCGCGGCCGTCCAGCCGCTGACCGGGGAGAGCAGGAAGCCGAGGGCCGCCGCGCCGAACAGGACCCATGCCGCCTCGGTCGCGCTCAGACCGAGGCCTACAGGTGCCAACTCCGGGGTCTGCATGAGGGCTTGGAGAAGGGGGCCTGCGGCGCCCACGATGCCTGCCGCGAGCACGGCGGTCGCGAGCATCGTCAGGACGGAATTCCGCCCGGCGAGCAGGCGCACGTCGATCATGGGGTGCTCGGCGCGCAGCTCCCACGTCCCCCAGATCGCCAGCAGTACGACACCGACGGTCATCGAGGCGATCGTACGGCTGTCCGACCAGGACCGGGTCATGGTGTTCTGAACGCCGAACAGCACCAAGGTGATCGCCGGAATCAACAGCAGGCTCGCGAGCCAGTTGACGCGTTGCGCTGCGGCGACCGCGTTCGGGCGAGGGAGCAGCGTGCAGCCGATGGCGGCGAGCAGGGCGACGGCGCCGGTGGCGACGGGGATGCAACGCCAGCCCGCGGAATCGATCAGCGGGCCGGCGACGACGGCTCCCGTCGCTCCCCCGAGCGTCGCGGCTCCTGCGATCATCGCGGCCGCCACGGGCAGTTGCCGGCCCGGGACGGTCTCACGGGCGAGACCGAAGCAGAGGGGAAGGACGCCGCCGGACACGCCCAGGATCGCCTGCCCGGTGATGACCCCGGCCAGCATGTCCGTGGAGAAGGTGCTGATGAGCGAGCCGAGTGCGGAGACCAGCAGCACGGCTACGAGCACCCTGCGGCGCCCGTGGCGGTCTCCCAGTCGGCCGCAGAGCACCGCGGAGGCGGCGGCGACCAGGATGAACGCCGTCACCGTCCAGCCGGCGTGGTCGAGGGTGGAACGGAAGCGGCTGATCAGCACGGGAAGCGCGCCGACCATCGCGGTCGCCGCGAAGCCACTGACGGCGCCCGCGAAGACCAGGAGCCCGATAAGGAGCGGGAGGGGACGGGAGGGGCGGCGGACACCGGTACCGGTTTCTGGAGATGCTGACATCTCTGTCTCTCTCGGATAGGCGTTGGGGAGTGATCGCCTTGCTCTGAACGCCTCTCCGACGGAAGGAACCGACCCGGGGACTGGGCCGCTGCTCCCGTGGGAGGACCCGTTCGCCTCGGAGCGTGACACCGCCGCGGACCGGCCCCCAAAGCCAAGTCCCGCTGAGTGGTGGGGGAATCGCCGCCTCAGGTCGTCAGGGTCGCCCACACGGCGTTGCCGCCGGTGAGTCGCGACCGGTCGACTCCCCAGGAATCCGCGAGCTGTTCCACAAGGAGCAGTCCGCGGCCGCCCTCGTCGTCGGGGCCCGGCTCGCAGCGGGGCAGGCCGCGGCCGGTGCGGTCGTGGTCGTGCACCTCGAGACGGACGCATCCGGCGGCGACCAGCCCGATGCCGCACAGGAAGCGCGCGCTGAGCGTGTGGCGTACGGCGTTGGTGGCCAGTTCGGACACGAGCAGCACGGCGTCCGCGCACAGCTCGCCCGGCAGGCGCCAGCCGGCCAGCCGAGCGTTCACGGAGCGGCGGGCGATCGGGACGCTGGAGCGGTGTGCGGGGAGTTCGAGCCAGTGCGTTCGGTCCGGGCTCGAGACGTCTAACAGTTGGAGTGAGGAAGTCGTGTGGGGGGACACGGCGGGTGCCTTCCGTGGGGGGCGGGCAGCCAGGCGAACCAGGAGAAAGGGGAGGGTGAGCAACGGGCCAGCGGGTAGAGGGTGTTCCATGTGATCGTCGAAGCGATTCACACGAGTAACTATGCTCTCAACGAAGTTCAAGCTGCAACAGACTCCCTGATAGTTTCAGCAAGCCGATATCCGTCCGGTGACTTCACCAAGTCACCGTGAGACTCGTCTTGGTGACGGTCCCTCAGGAGGTGGGGCGTGAGCGAAGGCCGTTCGGGCACGGGCAGCACCAGTGCGCCCACCGTGCTCCGCATGATTCTCGGCCGGCGTTTGCAGGAACGACGCCAGGGTGCGGGGGTGTCCCTGGAGGCCGCGGCCAGAGCCCTGCGGGTGACCACCTTGACCATCCGCCGCCTGGAGAAGGCGGAGGTCGGCCTCAAGCCCGTGTACGTCGACAAGCTGCTGGAGACCTACGGGGCCGACCGGCAGGAGATCGACGAGTTCGTCGACCTCGCCGAGCGGGCCAACGAACCCGGCTGGTGGCACGCGTACCGGGATGTGCTGCCGAACTGGTTCAGCGCCTATGTGAGCCTGGAGACCGGGGCCAAGACCCTGCGCACCTACGAGCCCCACTACGTCACGGGGCTGCTGCAGACCCACCGGTACGCGCGCGGAGTCCTGCGCGGCGGCTTCCCCAACGTCAGCGACGAGGATCTGGAGAAGCGCGTCGATCTGCGGCTGCGCCGCCAGAGCCTGCTGGAGAGGCCCGACGCGCCCACGCTGTGGGTGGTGATGGAGGAAGCCGTACTGCACCGGATGGTCGGCGGCCCCGAGGTCATGCGGGAGCAGATCGAGCGGCTCCTGGAGGTCTCGGAGCTGGCGCACGTCAGCGTCGACGTGGTGCCGTTCACCGCCGGTGCTCACGTCGGCGCGTGCGCCCCGTTCACCTACTTCCGTTTCGAGGAACGGGAGTTGCCGGACATCGTCTACAGCGAGATCCTCTCCGGCTCCATGTACCTGGACCAGCGCTCCGACGTCGCGGCGCATCTCGAGGCCCACAACCGCATGTCCCTGCTGACCTCGGACGCGGACAACAGGGCACTCCTGAACCGCATGCGCAAGGAGTACTCATGACCACCATCGACGGCAGTGTCTGCGACGTCTACAACGGGATGCCCGCCTCCGACCTCGGCGAGCAGGGCTGGGAGTCGCCGTGGAGCGGTCCCAACGGGGGCCAGTGCGTGCAGACGAAGCAACTCGCCGACGGCCGCGTGGCCCTGCGGCAGTCGACCGATCCCGCCGGTCCCGCGCTGATCTACACCCCTCAGGAGATCGCCGCGTTCGTCGCGGGGGTCAAGCGCGGTCTCGCCGACCACCTGGCAACTGGCTGACCCAGCAGGGGACTTGATCCGGCTCCGGCCACGAGCCTGCCCGACACCTCCCACCCCCACCCCCAGCTCCGAAAGGGACAGGATGACCGACTCGCACGCCGCGCGGGACATCGACACCAGCAGGCCGCACTCCGCCCGCATGTACGACTACTACCTCGGCGGCAAGGACCACTTCGAGGTGGACCAGCAGGCCGCCGGGAAGGTCGCGGACGTGTTTCCGGCCATCTTCGTGTGCGCCGGGGAGAACCGCGCGTTCATGCACCGGGCCACCCGCATCCTGGCCCGGGAGCACGGCATACGGCAGTGGCTCGACATCGGTACCGGTATCCCCACCGAGCCGAACCTGCACCAGGTGGCCCAGGCCGTGGTCCCCGAGGCCCGGGTGGTCTACGCCGACAACGACCCGCTCGTGCTCAAGTACGCCGAACGCCTCATGCGCAGCACGCCCGAGGGCCGGACGACGTACATCCAGGCCGACTTCACCGAACCCGAGGCGATCCTGGGCGCCCCCGAACTGCACGAGGCACTCGACCTGACGCAGCCGGTGGCGCTGTCCCTGAACGCGCTGCTGCACTTCGTGCCGGACGACCTGGACCCGTACGGCATCGTGGCCCGTCTCCTGGACGCGCTCCCCTCGGGCAGCGCGCTCGCCCTGAGCCACTGCACGCCGGACTTCGACCCGGTCACCTGGCAGACGCTCTGCGACATCTACATCGCCGCCGGCACGCGCGTCCAGGTCCGTTCCCGGGAGGAGGTCGGCCGCTTCTTCGAGGGCCTCGATCTGCTGGAACCGGGCGTCGAGGTGGGCCACCGCTGGCGTCCCGACCCACGGGAGCAGGGGACGACGGAGCCCACGGACATCGAGGTCAGCCTCTGGACCGCGGTGGGCATCAAGCCGTAGTCGACTCTGCGTGGCGCATACGCGGCCCCGCCCTCGGCAGATGCCGAGGGCGGGGCCGTAGGCCTTGAGAGCGGGCGGAACCCCGGCGGGGGTCACCCGCGCCGGTGGGACAGCCGCAGCGCCAGCGCGGGAATGATCACAGCGGCGGCCACGACATGCGACACCGCCAGGACGATCTGAGTGGAGGTGGCCGTGTGCGGGGCGAGGGCCGGGCCCACCAGGGACAGCGCGGTGAGTACGACAGTGATCACCGTGAAAGTGCGGGCGGGCCGCTCGGCCCACCGGGCGAGGGCCACCGCAAGGACGATCCCCGCGATCGACCAGAACAGCACGCCACCGGCGAAGCCGCCCACCTGGATCTCCGCGGCCTCCGCTTGCCCAGGGCCGGCCACGTCCATCGGGACGCCGGCCGCCCTGGCGACGAGCGCGAATGCTTCGGTCACAACGGCACCGGCGAGGGTCGCCAGGACACCGACCAGCCATACAGGGCGCGTGGCGAGCGAGCGGGTGGAGTGAGGCGTGGAGACGGACTGGGCGGCGGTCTGAGTCTGGGACACGGTCACGCTCATGGGGCGTTCTCCTGTTCGGCGTTCGGGATCGGTATGCCTTTCATGGAGGTAGACCGAGCAACCCCACAGAACTCATCGGCCGCCGACGCGACACTCCGCTCGCCCCAACGCACAACGCGGTGCCGGACAACGGACAACGCCCTCACCTGACTCCGCTCCGCGGGACGGTGGGCCGCCCCGCACCGTTCACCCCACCTTCACCACCAGGACGCGCAAGCCACTGTCCTCCCTCCGCGCAGCCTCCTAGCCTCGGCCCCGACCGGTGGCCGTGGCACATCGTCGGCTCCCGGGCTGCGCCTTCCGTCCTCCATATGCCCCTCAGCGAAAGGCAATTGCCGACATGCGCCCTCAACGGCCGTGCACCGCAAGACGCTTCGGCACGAGATCCGCGACCGCTCTGGTCGCCACCGCGCTCGCCGTGGCCACCCCCTTCCCGGCCACGGCGGCCGCCCCACCCACCGAGCGCCCCTCCGCCCTAGTGGACCCGCTGATCGGTTCCGCGAACGGCGGCAACACCTTTCCCGGTGCCACCCTCCCGCAAGGGATGATCGCCTGGTCCCCGACGAGCACCACGGGCGACCAGACCAGCACGGGTGCGGCCAACGGCTACCAGTACGACACCACGCGCGTCCGCGGGCTGAGCCTGACCCATGTCAACGGCGCCGGCTGCAATCCCGGCGCGGCGGGTGACGTACCGATCATGCCGTTCGTCGGGGACGTCACGTCCTCCCCCTCCGCGGACACCAAGGACGCCGTCTACGCCGCCGACTTCTCGCACGCCGACGAGAAGGCCGTACCGGGCCGCTACACGCTCGGCCTCAAGTCCGGTGCCGCCGCCGACCTGGCGGTGAGCAGGCGAGCGGGCGTCGCGGACTTCACGTTCCCGAGCGACCGGCCGGCCAACCTCCTCTTCCGCGTCTCCAACTCCCTCAACGGCAGCGAGGACGCGCACGTCGACATCGACGCCGCCCATCGCAAGGTGACCGGGTGGGTGCTCACCGGCGCCTTCTGCGGCCGCCGCGCCAACGGCGGGGTCAACAACCGCAAGAGCTACTACAAGCTGTACTTCAGCGCCTCCTTCGACCGCGCCTTCTCCTCGGTGGGCACGTGGAAGGACGGCACGCTCTCCCCCGGCTCGACCAGCGCCTCCGGAGGAGAGGGCTACGCGACGGGCGCGGACCGCGCGGGTCGCGGCTCCGGCGGCTGGGTCGGCTTCGACACGAGTGACGACAACGATGTCCGCATGCGCATCGGCATCTCGTACGTCGGTCTCGACGGCGCCGAGGCCAACCTGCGGCACGAGATCGCACCGGAGGCGAGCGTGGCCGACGTGGCCGCGGCCGGAGCGCGGGCCTGGGACCGTGAACTGAGCACGGTCCGGGTCGAGGGCGGCAGCCCCGCCCGTCGCCGGACCTTCTACACCGCGCTCTACCACTCCCTCATGCAGCCGAACCTGATCAGCGACACCGACGGCCGCTACTGGGGGATGGACCAAGCCGTCCATCGACTGGCGAGCGGGCAGCGGGCGCAGTACAGCAACTTCTCCGGCTGGGACCAGTACCGGGCCCAGATCCAGCTGCTCGCCCTGCTGAAGCCCACCGTGGCGGGCGACTTCGCGCAGTCGCTGTACAACTTCGCGCAGCAGAACGGCGGGGTGTGGGACCGCTGGGTGCACATCAGCGGTGCCACCCATGTCATGACCGGCGACCCGTCCGCGGCGACGCTGGCCACGTTCTACGCCATGGGCGTACGCAACTTCGACTACGAGGGTGCCTTCGACTCGCTCGTCCGGCAGGCCACCGTGCCCCATCCCGACGGTCTCTCGGACGCCGGCTGCCCCGGCCAGTGCGTGGGCCAACGCCCCAATCTGGCCCAGTACTTGAGCTCGCACTACGCCGCCCAGGACGTGTGCCACTGCTGGGGCGGTGCCACCGAGACGCTGGAGGACGCCGTGGCCGACTCCGCGCTCGCCAAGTGGGCGGAGCTGCTGGGCCGGGCGACGGAGGCCGAGGTCTTCACCGAGCGCGCCGCGTACTGGCGCAATGTCTTCAACCCCGACACCGGCTACATCCAGGCCCGCAAGCTCGACGGCTCCTGGGTCACTCCCTTCAACCCCGCCAGTGACGTCGGCTTCGCCCAGGGCACCAGCGCCACCTACACCTGGATGGTCCCGCAGGACGTACAGGGCCTGGCGGAGGCGATGGGCGGCCGGGACGTGGCCGCCGCCCGGCTGGACGGCTTCTTCCACAAGGCGGACGGCTCCTGGTCGGTCCGCGGCGGCGACGCGCTCCGCTACGACCCGACCAACGAGCCCGGCATCCACGCCCCTTGGCTCTACAACGCCCTCGGACAGCCCTGGAAGACCCAGGCGACCGTGCGCCAGATCCTCGACACCGTGTACGGCACCGGTCCTTCGGGCCTGCCCGGCAACGACGACCTGGGCACCATGTCCGCCTGGTACGTCTTCTCCGCCCTGGGCCTGTATCCGCAGACCCCGGGCAGCGCGAACCTGCTGCTGGGAGCGCCGGTCTTCCCCACTGCGGTGGTGGACAGGCCCGGCCGGAGGGACATCACGATCAGCGCGCCCGACGCCGACGACACGCACGTCTACGTGGACGCCGTACGGCTCGACGGGCGGGCGTATCAGAGGTCCTGGACGGACGCCGGTCTGATCCGTTCGGGAGGCACCCTGACCTTCCGGCTCGCCGAGCAGCCGAACACCGCGTGGGCGACCGACCCGGCCGGTCTGCCGAAGTGACAGGGGTGTGGGCCCGGCCGGTCGACCGGGCCCACACCGGTGTTCAGGCGGTGTGGAGTGTCAGGCCGTAGCGGCCCAGGATCTCGTTTATGGGCTGGAACCAGGTCTCGCCGCCGCTGCTGCAGTTGCCCCAGCCGCCGGAGGTGACCCCCTGGGCCTGGTCGCCGCTGATGAACGAGCCGCCGGAGTCACCGGGTTCGGCGCAGACACTCGTCTTGGTCATCTGACGGACCGCGCCCTGGCTGTAGTTGACGGTCTCGTTCATGGCGAGGACCGTGCCGCAGTGCCAGTGGGTGGTCGATCCCGAACGGCAGATGGACGCGCCGACGGGAGCGACGTTCGAGCCGCGCACGAGTTGGTCGGAGACGGTGCCCCAGCCGAGCACGACCGGAACCGTCCACCAGCCGCTGCCCACGTTGACCCAGGCGTAGTCGTTGTCCGGGAACGATGAGCCCTGGAAGTTGCCGATGTAGCTTCCGTCCCAGCCGCTGACACCGGCGCCGGCCTGTCCGCAGTGCCCGGCGGTGACGAAGCCGCCGTACACGGAGAAGCCGATCGAGCAGCGGACGTTGCCGGTGTAGTAGGGGTCGCCGCCGACGGTTCCGGCGGCGAGGGTCGTCGGTGCTCCGGCCGCCTGTTTCACGGTGACGGGGCCCGTCTCACGGGCGCGGGCGACGAAGCGTTGGACATCGTTGTCGCTCTGCTTGCCACCGACGATGTTCACGACCACCGTGCTGGCCTTGGGGTCGACGTGCCAGCTGCTGACGCCGTCCGGGGCCGTGAGCTCGTCGAGTCGCGCCTGGGTGGCGGCGAGTTCGCGGGCGCTGTGCCCGACGGTTCGAACGGTCGCGCCCGTGGCCCGTATCTCCTGGAGGGTGGCGGCGGACGTGTCCGGGGTGACGCCTACGGTCAGCGTGCCGCTGGAGGCGTCGAACCAGGAACCGCCGAAGGAAGCCCCGGCGGACCGGCGCGCCTTGGGCTCCAGGGCCGTGGCCCGCTGCTCGGCGGCGAGCCTTGCCTCGGCGTCCTCCTTGGACAGATGGAGGTCCCGCTGCATCGCCGAGAGGAGCCCGGCGGAGGCGGGTGCGGCGGTAGCGGATGCCTCGTCGGCGGCGGTTGCGGGCAGGGTGCCCGCGGTGACGCCGGCGCCGAGCACGAGCAGCACGGCCAAGCCCGCGCGTGTGAATCTGGTGCGTCTCATGGAGAGATTGCCCTTCGTCGTTCCAACTGGGTGGGTGGAACAGCAGAGTTCTCTGAGAGCGCTCTCAGTGTTGTGGCGCAGCAGAGCCTAGCCGTTGATCATGGACAGGTCCATACCAATGCGCACCCTTGCTTCACACTGGTCCGCCTTCTAGCCCGACTCTGTGCCGCTAATAAACAAAGCCCGAACGTACAACGCCGTGCCGGGCAACACCCTCACCCGACTCCGCGTCGTCCTCACCGTCTTCTTCGCCCTGGACGGCTTCCCATTCGCAGGCTGGGTCGTACGCATCCCCGCGATCAAAGAGCAGACCAACGCCTCCGCCAGCACCCTCGGCCTGGCCCTCCTCGGCGTCTCCGCCGGCGCCGTCATCACGATGATGCTCACCGGCCGCCTCTGCCGCCGCTACGGCAACCACCAGGTCACCGTCGCCTGCGCCGTCCTCCTCTCCCTCAGCATCGCCCTGCGGCCGCAGACAGACCGGCGCGCAGACACGTGACCCGGGTCTGTCGCAGATGGTCAAGAGCCTGTCGCCTGTTGCCCACCAGTTGGCTGTCGGACCTTCGACGATCGAGGCAGGAACGATCCGAGGGGAAGACAGATGAGCGCAACAGCGGCGACCGGCACTGTCGTGGTGCAGGGTGCGTGTCCGCACGACTGCCCCGATACCTGCGCGATGAGAATCACCGTCACGGACGGAAAGGCCGTCAGCGTGACAGGCGACCGGGAGCATCCGTACACCAACGGTGGCCTGTGTGTGAAGGTCGACAACTACCTGGACCGGGTGTACAGCCCGGACCGTGTGCTGTACCCGATGCGGCGCACCGGGCCGAAGGGCAGTGGGCGGTTCGAGCGGATCACCTGGGATCAGGCGCTGGACGAGATCGCGGACCGGTTCCGTGCGATCTCCGCGGAGTTCGGACCCGAAGCCGTCATGCCGTGCAGCTACTTGGGTACCCAGGGAATCCTCAACGGGCTCAACGTCGGCGACCCGTTCTTCGCCAGGCTCGGCGCCACCATCGCCGAGCGCACCTACTGCGACTCCGGTTCGTGCACGGCGTACACGATGACGATCGGCGACTGCGCGGGTGTGGACCCTGAAAGCCTGGTCCACTCGAAGTTCATCCTGATCTGGGCCTGCAATGTCATGAGCACCAACCTTCACCTGTGGCCGTTCATCGCCGAAGCCCGCAAGCGGGGCGCCACAGTGGTCGTGGTGGACCCGGTGAAGACCCGTACCGCGCGGGCCGCAGACTGGCACATCCCGATCCGGCCGGGCACCGATGGAGCTCTCGCGCTGGCGATGATGAACGTGATCATCGAAGAGGGACTCACCGACGACGACTACATCGCCGAATACACGGTCGGCTACGACGAACTCGTCGAACGCGTACGGCAGTACACCCCCGAATGGGCCGCCGAGGAGACCGGTGTCCCCGCCGAGGACATCCGCCGGCTCGCCCGCGGCTACGCCGCCGCGCAGCCGTCGGTGATCCGTATCGGGGTGGCGGTGGAGCGGCACGCCGGCGGTGGCCAGGCCGTCCGGGCGCTGGCCTGTCTGCCCGCGCTGGTCGGCGCGTGGCGCAACCCCGGTGGCGGGATTCTGCAGTTGCCGCTGTGGGCGTTCCCGGTCAACTGGGGCGCGATGATGCATCCGGAGATGCTGCAGCCCGGCAAGCGGGTCGTGAACCAGTACCTCCTGGGACAAGCCCTCACCGGCGGCCTCGACCTCGATCCGCCCATCAAGGCGCTGGTCGTGTACAACTCCAACCCCGTGGTCGTCTGCCCCGATCAGGACAAGCTGATCGAGGGGCTGAAGCGGGAGGACCTGTTCACTGTGGTCAGTGAGCAGTTCATGACCGACACCGCCCAGTTCGCCGACATCGTGCTGCCCGCCACCACCCAGCTGGAGCAGGACGACATCATGTTCTCCTGGGGCCACCTCTACGTCACCTACAACCACCGCTCGATCACACCGCTCGGTGAGGCCGTCCCCAACACGGAGATGTTCCGGCGGCTGGCGGCACGGATGGGCTTCACTGAGCCGGTGTTCCGGCGCACGGACGAGGAGATGATCGCGGAGGCGTTCGACTGGTCGGCGCCCGCCATGCAGGGCATCACCCTCGACTCGCTGAAGGAGAAGGGCTGGCAGCGGCTGACCGTGCCGCCCCCGGACCAGTACGCCCCGTACGCGCAGGGCAACTTCCCCACCCCGTCCGGCAAGGTCGAGCTCAAGTCCTCCATCGCCGAGACCGTCGGGAACTTCGTCGTTCCGCTGTTCCGGCAGGGCTCCAACGACCACCAGCCCGGCACCCCGGTCGATCCGCTGCCGCACTACGTCCAGCCCCGCGAGTCCGCGCGCACCAACCCCGAGCTGGCCGCACGGCACCCGCTCAGCCTCATCACCCCGAAGCCGCACGCCTACCTGAACTCCAGCAGCGCCAACCTTCCGATGCACCGGCGCGTGCAGGGGGAGCCCACCGTCCTCGTCCACCCCGACGACGCCGCCGAGCGCTCCATCGCGACCGGCGACGACGTGCGGGTGTTCAACGACCGCGGCTCGTTCGTGGTCAAGGCGAAGGTGGACAAGTCCGTCCTGGCGGGCGTCGCCGTGTCGGCGTACGGCGGCTGGCGCATGCACACGAAGTCGCTGTCCACGATGGCGGCCCTGAACCCCACCGTCTTCGCCGACCTGGGCAACGCACCCACTTTCTCCGACACCCTCGTCCAGATAGAGAAGGCCTGACACATGACGTACGTCGTCACCGATGCCTGCGCGGACATCCTCGACCAGTCCTGTGTCGAGGAATGCCCGGTGGACTGCATCTACCAAGGGGACCGGATGATGTACATCCACCCCGACGAATGCGTCGACTGCGGGAAATGCATGACCGTCTGCCCGAGCGACGCGATCCACTGGGAACACAAAATCCCGGTGGAACTGGCCCCGTTCACCACAGCCGCCGTCGAGTTCTTCGAGACGCACGAGGACGCGGCCGGTGGTGCGGCCGCGCGCGGACCGGTCGGTGTCGACCATCCCCTGCTGGGGGAAAGGCGCGGCAGTGGTGAGGGCTGAGACCGAGGGTGCGTACGACAGCGACCTGCTGATCGTCGGCGCCGGGCCGGTCGGTCTCTACGCGGCCTACTACGCCGGGTTCCGCGGCATGTCGGTCACGCTGATCGACGCCCTCGACCAGCCCGGTGGCCAGTTGGCGGCGCTGTATCCGGAGAAGAAGGTCTACGACGTCGCCGGATTCCCCGCCGTGAAGGCGCAGGACCTCGTCGACGCCCTGGTCGAGCAGGCATCGCAGGCAAAGCCCAGGTACCTGCTCGGCCACACCGCGCAGACCCTTGAGGACACCGCGCACGGCATCGCCGTCACCACCCACCGGGGCACGGTGGTCACGGCGAAGGCCGTGCTGGTCACCGGCGGAATCGGCAGTTTCACGCCGCGCCCGCTGCCTGCGGGCTCCGAGTACGAGGACCGCGGCCTGCGCTACTTCGTGCCGAAGCCGGCCGAACTCACCGGCGCCGACGTGGTGATCGTAGGCGGCGGGGACTCCGCGGTGGACTGGGCGCTGGCGCTCGAACCCCTCGCCCGCACCGTCTCGCTCGTCCACCGCCGGCCCCGCTTCCGCGCGCACGAACACAGTGTGGCGCTGCTGCGCGCCTCGTCCGTGCGGCTGTACACCCCGCACGAGGTGCATGGCATCAGCGGCGAACCCCGCGTCGAACAGGTGGAGTTGAGGAGCCTGGAGACCGGGGCGACCGAGAGTCTGCGGGCGGACGCCGTGGTGGCCGCGCTCGGCTTCGTCGCGAACCTCGGCCCGCTCGCGACGTGGGGGCTCGACATGCGGGGCCGGCACATCGTGGTCGACCGCAGGATGCGCACGAGCCGGCCGGGCGTGTACGCAGCGGGCGACATCGCCGACTACGACGGCAAGGTCGCGCTGATCGCGGTCGGTTTCGGCGAGGCCGCACTCGCGGTGAACAATCTCGCCCCCCTGGTCGACCCCACGCTGGGCGCGGTGCCGGGACACTCCAGCGACGGCCTGTGACGCAGGGTCCTACGCCCGGGCCCGCGAGCGGTAGACGGTGGGCGAGGTGCCGTAGGCCTCGCGGAACGCGCGGCTGAACACGGCGAGGTCGGTGAACCCCCAGCGGACGCAGATCTCGGTGAGGGTGGCGTCGCCTCCCCGGAGCGTCAGCAGGTCACGTCGGCACCGCTCCAGCCGCTGACGCCGGATCACTTGGGACACCGTCTGTCCCCGGCGGGCGAACATGCGCTGGAGCTGGCGCGTCGACACGAAGTGCGCCTGCGCGACGCGTTCCGGGGACAGGTCCGGATCACCGAGATGCTCGTCGATGTAGGTGTCGATCTGCCGCAACAGGCCCGCGTGGCGATCAGTGTCGGCACCGAGGCCGTGCGCCTCTGTCGCGATGGTCGCCACCAGATCGCCGATCTCGTCTGCGATCCGGGTGGCGCCGCCCTCACTGACGGCCGGCTTCTCGACGAGCAGGTCCGTCAGCATCCTGCTCAGCACGCCGGTGATGCCGCTGGCGCCGTCCAGGGTCCGGCAGGTGAGCGAGGCCGACTCGCTGTCGCTGAGCTTGATCGTGTCGCGGGGCCAGGTGAAGACGGCGAGGTCCCAGTGGGGAGAGGCGGCATCCGAACGCAGCCACCAGTGAAAGGGGCGATCTGTCTCGTAAACGACGAAGTCGCCGGGGCGAAGGGTCGCTTCGTGCCCGTCCTGCGCGGCGCGTGCCTCACCCCGGCGGACCAGGCAGACCTGGAAGTAGCGCTCGCCGTCGCGCCGCAGCAGTTGCTGCGTGCGGATGACGTCCTGGTCCACGGAGCGGACTCCCGACACCCTCAGGTGGCCGAGGAAGCCGCTGCGCACGGCACCGTCGAACATGCCGCAGTCCCGTTCGACGTCCACGTCGAGGCTGACGAAATGGTCCCGAAGGAGGTCCCGCCAGCTCTCCCGCCGACTGGTGATCGTCTCGCTCAACCCCGCCCCTGTCATGACCGTACCTCGCTCGAATCCCGTGCCCACCCGGCGTTGGAGGAGTGCTCGTTCGCGCATTCTTGGGCCATCTCCATAGGCGGATCGTTGTCGCCATGTAAAAAGCCGGAAAACTCCGATTCCGCGGTGCATTCCGTCGCCGCCGGTCAAATGCCTGTCGCGAAGGCCCCTGTGGTCGCGGGCCCAGGCCCGTGAGGATGAATGCCAGTGCCGAAGATCCAGAATCCGAGGGAACGCATCGTGATTGCCACCGTGAATGATCAGATCCGCTGTCCGGAAGAACCGGAGGAACGGGGCGAGGACGTCCGAGTGGGCCTCACCCGCGACCGCGTCCCGGTTGCCGAGGCGATCGAGTGGGTGACCGTGCCGTACTGCGGCGCGGTTGTCACGTTCACCGGCATGGTGCGCGACAGCAACGACGACTTGGCGGGTCGCCGTACCGGGATCATCGGGATCGACTACGAGGCGTACGACCGGCACGTCGAACCGCGACTTCGCCAGATCGCCCGCGCCGCCCACGACCGGTGGCCCGCCCTCGGGCGCGTGGCGTTGTTCCACCGCATCGGGCCGGTGCCGGTCACCGAGGCGAGCGTCCTGGTCGTGGTGTCCGCACCCCACCGCAGCGAGGCGTTCACGGCCGCCCGCTTCTGCATCGACGTGCTCAAGACGTCCGTTCCGGTGTGGAAGCGTGAACACAGCGGGGACGGCATGAACGGCTGGGTGGCGACCGGGAACCAGATCGACGACGTCACCGCCGCGGCGCACCGCTGGGACCTCACCCGGACCCCGGAAAGTGGGGCGTGATGATCCAGCCTCTCGTCGACCGCCGGTACCGTCACCTGCGCGACCTGCGGATCTCCGTCACCGACCGGTGCAACCTCCGCTGCCGGTACTGCATGCCGCGCGAGCACTTCGGCCCGGGACACCCCTACCTGGAGCCCGCCGTCCTGCTGACCTTCGACGAAATCGCGCGCCTGGCTCGGGTGTTCGCCTCCCTCGGCGTGCGCAAGATCCGGCTCACCGGGGGCGAGCCGCTGCTGCGGCGCGGCGTCGCGGACCTCGTGACGCAGCTCGCCGCGATACCCGGGCTCGATCTCGCGATGACGACCAACGGTCTGCTGCTGCCGGCTATGGCGGAAGGACTCGCTGAGGCCGGGCTGCGCCGGGTGACGGTGAGCCTGGACTCGCTCGACGACACCGTGTTCCGGGCCATCGCCGACACGGCGGTTCCGGTGCGCCGGGTCCTCGACGGGATCGACGCAGCGGCACGCGCCGGCCTGACTCCCGTCAAGGTGAACATGGTGGTGAAGCGGGGAGTCAACGACGGGTGCGTGCTGCCGATGGTCGAGCGGTTCCGGGGCAGCGGCCACATCGTCCGCTTCATCGAGTACATGGACGTGGGGGCCACAAACGAATGGCAGCTCGGTGAGGTGCTGCCCGCCGCCGAGATCGTGCGCCTGATCGACGACCGTCACCCGCTCGAACCGCTCGGCGCGACCGCCGCCGGCGAGGTGGCCACCCGCTACCGCTACAGGGACGGCGCCGGGGAGATCGGTGTCATCGGCTCGGTGACGCGGCCGTTCTGCGGGGACTGCACGCGAGCCCGGTTGTCAGCCGACGGAAAGGTGCACACGTGCCTGTTCTCCTCCGGCGGGACCGACCTGCGGGCATTGCTGCGAGCAGGCGCCTCCGACGAGGAACTGCACTCGGCCGTCCGCGCACTCTGGGGCGCCCGGGAGGACCGCTATTCGGAGTTGCGCGGGCGCCGCACACGATCGAGCAGCGATCGGGTGGAGATGTCCTACATCGGCGGATGACCTGGACCGAAAGGTGGATCGGCTCATGCCCACCATGCTTCTGTTCGCGACCGCGCGGGATGCGGCAGGCCGAGCGTGCGACATGATCCCCGGCAGCACACTCGGCGAGGTGCTCGACGAGGCACTACGGCGCTACGGCGCCGAGTTCGCCCAAGTGCTGGCGAACTCCCGGGTGTGGCTCAACGGAGAGATGTTGTACGACGACATGCGCGGCGCACCGTGCGAGGCAGACGACGAGATCGCCGTGCTGCCACCGATCAGCGGCGGATGATCAGCGCCGCGTCTCCCGAAACGAGGACAGGTACCTGCAGTGAGCAGCGCCATGGGCACCCCGACCTGTGAAACCACCGTTCAGAATCGCGTTGCAGAGGTAATGGTCACTTGCCCCAAAACCTTGGAGCCGGACTCAAGGGTGGAAGACCTCCGATCCCTTTTCGACGACGACCACGTCCACATGGCCCTTGTCGTCGCCGCCGACGGACGGCTCATCACGACAATCGAGCGACCCGACATCCACGAAGCCGCCTCGCATTCCGCGGCAGTCACAGAGTTCGGGACTCTCGTCGGCAGAACGGTGCCGGCGTCGTACCCGCTCGATGCCGCGACATCAGCGATGAAAAATAAGGCGCGACGCCGGTTGGCGGTGGTCGATGATTTCGGTCGACTACTGGGGCTGCTCTGCCTGAAGCGAGACGGAAACGGCTACTGCTCGAACGAGGGGATCCGCGCCCGTGCCCACAGCGCCGGAGTCCACCCACCGCAGGTGGTCGCCGTGAGCGACCCAGGCCCTGGCACGTGAAGCCGAAGGACGTAGGCGATCGCACTCAGGCACAGCGCCGCATCGGCCGCGACCCACGGTTCGGCCAACTCCTTGCCCTCTCCGTCGCACGCACCTAGCCTGACTTTGTGCCGCCAATAAACAAAACCCGAACGCACAACGCCGTGCCGGGCAACACCCTCACCCAACTCCGCATCGCGCTGACCACCTTCTTCGCCCTCGACGGCTTCATCTTCGCCGACTGGGTCGTCCGCATCCCCGCCATCAAGGAACAGACAGGCGCCTCCGCCACCACCCTGGGCCTCGCCCTCCTCGGCGTCTCCGCCGGCGCTGTCATCACGATGATGCTCACCGGCCGCCTCTGCCGCCGCTACGGCAACCACCAGGTCACCGTCGCCTGCGCCGTCCTCCTCTCCCTCAGCATCGCCCTGGGCGCCGGGCTCGGCGGCCTTGTCGCCGGGACGCTGTCTCCCACGCAACACCTGCTCGGCCTCGCCGGGATCGGCCTGCTCGTCACCGCCCTCGCGTGCCGTAGCCTGCTGCGCCTCCAGCCTCCGGCTCCGCCGGAGAGCGCACCTCGGGACAAGCCCGCACAGCACCGGCTGAGCCCCCGTACCCGCGGTCTCGTGATCACCTTCGGGCTGATCGCCCTGTGCACCGCCTACGGCGAGGGAGCTCTGGCCGACTGGGGCGCGCTGCACCTGGAACAGGACCTGCACGCCACACCGGGCGTCGCGGCCGTCGGCTACTCCTGTTTCGCGCTCGCCATGACCATCGGCCGACTGACCGGCACCCAGCTGCTCGAACGCCTGGGCCAGACCCGCACGTTGGTGGTCGGCGGCACGACCGCCGCGCTCGGCATGCTGCTCGCCGCGCTCGCGCCCGCCCTGTGGGTCGCCCTCCTCGGCTTCGTCATCACCGGGCTCGGTCTCGCCAACCTGTTCCCCGTCGCCGTCGAACGCGCCGGCGCCCTGGCCGGCCCCGACGGAGTCGCGATCGCGTCCACGCTCGGCTACGGCGGCATGCTCCTGGGGCCACCCGCCATCGGGTTCATGGCGGACTGGTTCTCCCTTCCCACCGCCCTCACCAGCGTGGCGGCACTGGCTGCGGCGGCCGTGGCCATCGCGTTCACCACGCGACGTGCGGCAGCGCACTGATCGCACGTCCCTCCGGTCCGGGACTCCGCTGGGCGGTTCGCAGCGTGTCGACCAGCAACATGGCGATGGTCGTGGGGCCCACCCCGCCGGGGACGGGCGTGACGCGACCGCCCGATGCCGTCGAGTTCTTCGGAACGGACGTCGCCGGCCAGGCCCGAGGGCGTCCGACGGATGCCTTTATCGATGACGACGGCGCCGGGCCTGGCGTGTTGGGGGCCGATGAGCCCGCGGACACCGGTGGTGACCACGACGATGTCGGCGGGCCGGGTGACCGCGGCGAGGTCGGTGGGGAACTCGTGGGCCACCGACACTGTCGCCCCGCGCCGCAGCAGCAGGTGCGTCAGGGGCTTGCCGACGAGCTCTCCCCGGCCGACCAGCCCTGTGGGCGTTCTCGCTAGTCGGGCACCCGTTCCAGCGCGGCGGCGACGCCGGCCCTGCCGACGACGTCGATGAGTGCCTGGCCGATCACGGAGACGGGCTCGCGCGCCGGGAGGACCAGGCCGATCCGCTCGGTGCGGACCGGGCTGACCAGGGCGACGGCGTGCATGCCCGCGGGGACGCCGAAGACGTGCAGCCAGGCGTGCGGCACGATGCTCGCCCACTGACCGGCCCTGACCTGTGCGAACAGGGAGGCGATCGAGTCGGTCTCCACGCGCGGGGTCACGGAGACGCCCACCTCCTCGAACACCGCGTCGAGGACCTGGCGCCCCTGCATCATCGGGTGCAGCAGGCACAGGGGGTACCGGGCCGCCTCCTCCCAGGAGATGTCGGCGGGGGCGGTAGCCGTGGTGGGCCGCTGGGTCAGGAGTACATAGCGCTCCCGGTACAGCGGGACGAACTTGAAGTCGTGCGCCGCGACGGAGCTGTGGTAGGTCACGGCGGCGTCGAGTTCGTACGTCCGGAGTCTGTTCACGATGTCCTCGGCCCGCAGGTCGGCGAAGACCTGGACGGTCGCCAACGGGTTGGCCGTGCAGAACGGCTGGGTCAGCAGCGCGACCGCCGTGGCCGCCGTCGGGACGGTCCCGATGCGCAGCCGGCCGCTCAACCCCGCGCGCAGCGCCTGGATCTCGCCCTCCATCGCGTCACGGTCGGCGAGGATGCGCTGGGCCCACAGGACGACCCGCTCGCCCTCCGGTGTGAGTCCGTCGAACCTGCGCCCCCGCTGGACCAAGGGGATGCCGAGCTCTTCCTCCAGCTTCCGGATGCCCTCGGACAGGGCCGGCTGGGAGACGTAGCAGGCCTGCGCCGCCTTGGCGAAGTGGCGGGCGCGGGCGAGCGCGACGAGGTACTCGAGTTGACGGAGCAGCACTCCCCAATGATCCACCGCGCCGGCTGCCCGGGACCGGTGGCCGCGCCGGCGTGATCGGTGCGGCCTATCACGTGATAACAACTTCCGCTTTGACCTCGCCCGATGTGCTGACGAAGAGTGAGAGGCGAACGGCCGGCGAGACACGTCCCGCCCGCGTGGGACGGAGAGGGCGTGACGCTCGATGCCTGACATCGACGAACCGGACCAGAACGAGCTGTCCGTGACGGCTCCCAAGACCTGGGCCACCGGCGCGCCCGCGGTCGTGCACGCGTTGCGGTACGCGCTGAGCCAGACCTCGCCGAAGCGCACCGCGCTGACCCTCCTCAACATCAACCAGGCGAAGGGTTTCGACTGCCCGGGCTGTGCCTGGCCCGAGCCCGCGCCGGGCCGGCGGCACCGCAACGAGTACTGCGAGAACGGCGCCAAGCACATCGCCGACGAGGCCACCTCGCGCCGGGTGACCGCCGAGTTCTTCCAGCGGTACTCGGTGGACGAACTGAGCCGTAAGTCCGACTACTGGCTCAACCAGCAGGGCCGGCTGACCGAGCCGATGGTGCTGCGCGAGGGCGCGGACCACTACGAACCGATCGGCTGGGACGAGGCGTTGGACCTCCTCGCCCGCGAACTGCGCGCCCTGGACCACCCGGACGAGGCGCTCTTCTACACCTCCGGGCGGCTGGCCAACGAACCGGCCTTCCTGCTCCAGCTGTTCGCGCGGGCCTTCGGCACCAACAACCTGCCGGACTGCTCCAACATGTGCCACGAGTCCAGCGGTTCGGCGCTGACCGAGACCCTGGGCATCGGCAAGGGCAGTGTCAGCCTCGACGACCTCTACAACGCCGACCTCGTCTTCGTCGTAGGACAGAACCCCGGCACCAACCACCCGCGCATGCTGTCCGCGCTGGAGGAGACCAAGCTCCGCGGTGGCAGTGTCGTCGCCGTCAATCCGCTGCCCGAGGCGGGACTGCTGCGTTTCAAGCATCCGCAGAAGGCGCGCGGCGTCATCGGCCGCGGCACCGACATCGCCGACCAGTTCCTGCAGATCCGGCCCGGCGGCGACCTCGCCCTGTTCCAGGCGCTGAACCTGATGCTGGTCGAGGCGGAGGACAAGGAGCCGGGCACCGTCCTGGACCGGGAGTTCATCGAGGCGCACACCACCGGCTACGACGCGTTCGCCGACCACATCCGCGACACGACGTCATGGGACGCGGTCCTGCAGGCGACCGGCCTGAGCCGCGACGAGATCGAGCAGGTGCATCAACGCGTCCTGAAGAGCCGCAGCGTCATCGTCTGCTGGGCCATGGGTCTGACCCAGCACAAGCACGGCGTGCCCACCATCAGGGAGGTCGTCAACTTCCTTCTGCTGCGCGGCAACATCGGCCGGCCGGGCGCGGGTGTGTGCCCGGTCCGCGGGCACAGCAACGTGCAGGGCGACCGCACCATGGGCATCTGGGAACGCATGCCCCAGTTGTTCCTGGACCGGCTGGGCGAGGAGTTCCGGTTCACCGCGCCGACGGCGCACGGCCTGGACTCCGTCGACTCCATCCGGGCCATGCTCGACGGACGGGCCAAGGTCTTCCTCGGCGTCGCGGGCAACTTCGTGCGGGCCACGCCCGACAGCGACGTCACCGAGCGCGCCATGCGCAACTGCCGTCTGACCGCGCACATTTCGACCAAGCTCAACCGGTCCCACGCGGTGTGCGGACGGACCGCGCTGATCCTGCCCACGCTCGGCCGCAGCGACCGGGACGTCCAGGCGGGCGGGGAGCAGTTCATGACGGTCGAGGACTCCATGAGCAAGGTCCACGCCACCCGCGGCAAGCTCGCTCCCGCGTCCGCACACCTCCTGAGCGAGGTGTCCATCATCAGCCGTCTCGCCCGCAAGGTCCTGGGGTCCGAACCGGACATCCCCTGGACGGACTTCGAGGCCGACTACGACGTCGTCCGCGACCGCATCGCCCAAGTCGTCGACGGGTTCGAGGACTTCAACGAGCGGGTCCGGCACCCCGGCGGTTTCCGGCTGCCCAATCCGGTCAACGACAAGGTGTTCCGCACGCCCAGCGGGAAGGCCGTGTTCACGGTCAACGACTTCACGATGCTCCAGGCGCCCAAGGGCCATCTGGTCCTGCAGACCCTTCGGTCGCACGACCAGTGGAACACCATTCCCTACGCGATGGACGACCGCTACCGGGGCATCAAGGGCGGTCGGCGCGTCGTCCTCGTGAACGCGGCCGACCTCACCGACCTCGGCCTCGCGGACGGCAGCCTCGTCGACCTGATCAGCGTCTGGTCCGACGGCTCGGAACGCCGCGCGGACAGCTTCCGCGTGGTCGCCTATCCCACTCCCCCGGGTTCGGCCGCCGCCTACTACCCCGAGACCAATGTCCTGGTACCGCTCGACAGCGTCGCGGACATCAGCAACACCCCTACGTCGAAGAGCGTGATCGTCCGCCTGGAGCGGGCGGCGGAGCCGGCACCGGCGTGAGGCCGGCTTGGCCTGCGTGACGTGGTCTCCCCTCGTGCGCGGCGGCGGGCAGCATTCCCGCCCACGTCACCTCCCCCGCACGAGGAGCCGCCCCGTCATGTGCCGCACCACAGAGCTCACCTCCCGGCGGGCGGTCCTGGGCGCCTTCACCGCCTCCGCCGCGGACGGCGCGTTCACCGAGCACCCCCTCGGCCGCGGCGACGCGCCCGGGACACGCACCGGCCACTGGGCACTGGCGGCCTCGGACGGCGGCAGGCTCGCCCTCACGTTCCCCGGTTCGGACCGCCCGGAGCGGGACCTGGAAGTGCTCCACGTCGACGGCGAGGTGCTGAGAGTCCGGGAGTCCGGGAGTCCGGGAGTCCGGAAATATTGCGCCCCTTCGACCGCACTCCATCCGGCACACTCGCCCCCATGGAGACACTCGAGTTCATCCAAACCCTGGAGCAGGATGGCCTGTTGCTGGCCGCGGCCGCCGAGGAGGCCGGCACCGACGCCAAGGTGCCGACCTGCCCGGAGTGGCAGGTGAAGGACCTGGTGCGGCACACCGGGGCGGTGCACCGCTGGGCGGCGTCGTTCGTCGCCGAGCAGGCCACCTCCCCCCGCCCCTTCGGTGGCCTCCCCGACCTCGACGGCGCCGAGCTGCTGGCCTGGTTCCGGACGGGGCACCGGCATCTCGTCGACACCCTCTCCGCAGCCCGACCCGACGTGCAGTGCTGGCAATTCCTGCCCGCTCCGTCGCCGCTCGCGTTCTGGGCGCGGCGGCAGGCGCACGAGACGGCCGTGCACCGGTTCGACGCAGAGGCCGCGCGCGGTGGCACCCCCGACGAACTCGCCCGGGACTTCGCGGCCGACGGCATCGACGAGTTGTTGCTCGGCTTCCACGCCCGCTCCAGGAGCAGGGTCCGCAGCGAGGTGCCCCGGGTACTGCGGGTACGGGCGACGGACGCGGACGGCGCCGTGTGGACCGTACGACTGACGCAGGAACCGCCCGCGGCCGTTCGGAACGACGTCGGGGACGCCGACTGCGAACTGGCCGGACCCGCCGCGCGGTTGTATCTCTCGCTGTGGAACCGGCTGCCGTTCCCGAGCCTCACCGGGGACGCGTCGGTCGCCGAGCTGTGGCGGGAGAAGTCCGCCGTGTGATCCGCGAGCCCGGCTCAGTCCGTGGCCAGCATCCGGGTCAACACCGCGCGCTGCACCGGGAGTACGTCGCCGTGCAGCGCGCGCCCCCGCTCGGTGAGCGCCACACGGACGCCCCGGCGGTCCTCCGCACACATGGCGCGTTCGACGAGCCCGTCCTTCTCCAGCCGGGCGATCAGCCGCGACAGCGCGCTCTGGCTGAGATGGACCCGCTCGGAGATCTCCTGCACGCGGTAGGCACAGGAGTCGCCGGACAGCACGTCCAGTACCTCGAAGTCGCTGGCGCACAGGCCGTGTTGGTGCAGCGCGCGGTCGAGTTCGCACTGTGTGCGGGCATGCAGCGCCAGGATGTCCCGCCACTGTTCCGCGAGTGCCTGTTCGACCTTCTTCGCCGCCATGGGCGCACCGTAGCAGAGGAGCGAGTTTATTGCATCGGAATTAAATGCATTTGCATTCGATGCATGCGCATGTAGTGTCTCCGGCATGACCTCTCCGCTCACCACCCCCGCATCTGAGGGACATTGGACACCCCGGCTGTGGGGCACCCTGCTGGTGCTGTGCGCCGCGATGTTCCTGGACGCGCTGGACGTGTCGATGGTCGGCGTCGCACTGCCGTCCATCGGCTCCGACCTCGGCCTGTCGACCTCGACGCTGCAATGGATCGTCAGCGGCTACATCCTCGGCTACGGCGGACTGCTGCTCCTCGGCGGACGGACCGCCGACCTGCTCGGCCGGCGTCAGGTATTCCTGGTGGCCCTCGGCGTCTTCGCGCTCGCCTCGCTGCTCGGCGGGCTCGTCGACTCGGGCCCGCTGCTGATCGCCAGCCGCTTCATCAAGGGCCTGAGCGCGGCGTTCACGGCGCCCGCCGGTCTGTCGATCATCACCACGACCTTCCCGGAGGGCCCGCTGCGCAACCGCGCCCTCTCCATCTACACCACCTGCGCGGCCACCGGTTTCTCGATGGGCCTGGTGCTCTCCGGCCTGCTCACCGAGGCCAGTTGGCGCCTGACCATGCTGCTGCCCGCGCCGATCGCCCTCATCGCACTGTTCGCCGGCCTGAAGCTGCTGCCGCGCAGCGAACGCGAGAAGGACCACAACGGCTACGACATCCCCGGCGCCGTCCTCGGCACCGCGTCGATGCTGCTGCTCGTCTTCACCGTCGTCCAGGCGCCGGAAGCCGGCTGGGCGTCGGCACGCACCCTGCTGTCCTTCCTCGCCGTCGCCTTGCTGCTCACCGTCTTCGTCCTGGTCGAGCGGCGCTCGGCGGGTCCGCTGATCCGGCTCGGCGTACTGCGCTCCGGCACCCAGATCCGGGCCCAGCTCGGCGCGATGGCCTTCTTCGGGTCGTACGTCGGCTTCCAGTTCCTGGTCACCCTGTACATGCAGTCGCTGCTCGGCTGGTCGGCGCTGCACACCGCGCTCGCCTTCCTGCCCGCGGGCGCGCTGGTGGCGGCGTCCTCGACGAAGATGGGCGCGATCGTCGACCGGTTCGGCACCCAGCGGCTGATCGCGGCCGGCTTCGCACTGATGGTCGTCGGGTACGCACTGTTCCTGCGGGTCGACCTCGACCCCGTGTACGCCGCCGTCATCCTGCCCTCGATGCTGCTCATCGGCGCGGCCTGCGCCCTGGTCTTCCCCTCGCTCAACATCCAGGCCACCAACGGCGTCGAGGACCACGAACAGGGCATGGTCTCCGGGCTGCTCAACACCTCGGTCCAGGTGGGCGGTGCGATCTTCCTGGCGATCGTGACGGCGGTGGTGACCGCGGGCGCCTCGGAGAACGCCGGCCCGCAGGCCGTCCTCGACAGCTACCGGCCCGGGTTCGTCGTGGTGACGGGCATCGCCGTGGTCGGGCTGCTGATCACCCTCACGGGACTGCGCACCCGGCGTGCACAGCCGCCCGTGGTGGTCGCCAAGTCCACTGTGCAGGAGGCGGAGCGCGTATCCGTGAGCGACTAGTACGCGCCCAGGGGGACGCCTCCGACACGTGCGCCCGGCGGAGCCTGCTTGCTCCGCCGGGCGCACGGCTGTGAGACTTCGGGGATGAGTGGTTACGGGGGACGGCGCGGCCAGGCCGAGCGGGATGCGATGACCGTCGAGATCGGGTACGCGTTGGTCAGCGCGGCGTTCGCGGCGGCGGTGCTGTTCGGGGCGGTGGCCGGTCCGGCGCTGCTGTTCGATCTGCCGTACACCCTGGAGCTGTTGCTGGTGCGTACCGGCCTCGTGCTCGCGCCCGTGCTCTTCGTCGCCCGGGTGATCAGTGTGCTGGTCCGCTTCCGGGACGGCCGGTCTCAGCCCAGCCAGCCCGGCCGCACCAATCCCGACTCGTAGGCCAGCACGACGAGTTGGGCCCGGTCCCGAGCGCCCAGCTTGACCATGGTGCGGCTGACGTGGGTCTTCGCGGTGAGCGGGCTGACGACCAGGCGGCGGGCGATCTCCTCGTTGGACAGGCCGATGCCGACCAGGGCCATCACCTCCCGTTCCCGCTCGGTGAGTTCGGCGAGGGCGTCGCCGGTCGCGGGCTCCTTTGACCGAGCCGCGAACTCGGCGATCAGACGGCGGGTCACACCGGGCGACAGCAGGGCGTCGCCCCCGACCACCGACCGTACGGCGCGCAGGAGTTCCTCCGGCTCGGTGTCCTTGACCAGGAACCCGGAGGCGCCCGAACGGATCGCCTCGAAGACGTACTCGTCGAGTTCGAAGGTGGTGAGCATGACCACCTTGACCTCATGAAGGGCCACGTCCTCGGTGATGCGCCGGGTCGCGGCCAGCCCGTCCAGCGTCGGCATCCGGATGTCCATCAGGACGACGTCGGGCCGCAGTTCGCGCACCTTGCGCAGTGCCTCCTCGCCGTCGGAGGCCTCCCCGGCCACCTCGATGTCGGGCTGCGCGTCGAGCAGCGCCCGGAAGCCGGCCCGCACGAGTGACTGGTCGTCGGCGAGCAGTACGCGGATCACCGGTCGTCCTCCTTGGCCTTGGCCTTCGCCTTCGCGGGCAGTACGGCGAGCACCCGGAACCCTCCGTCGGGGCGCGGTCCCGCCTCGATCGTGCCACCCAGGGCGGCGGCCCGCTCCCGCATTCCGGCCAGACCGTTCCCGCTGCCGCCCGCGTCGGCTCCGGTCGCGGGTCCGTCGTCGTCGATACGGAGTCGTAGCGCGCCCCCGTCGTGATCGAGCCGCACGCGCGCGTGCCGCGAGCCCGAGTGCCGTACGACGTTGGTGAGGGCCTCCTGGACGATGCGGAACGCCGCGAGATCCGTGCCGGGCGCGAGGTGCGGCGGCACTCCCTCCACCTCGACCGTGAGGCCCGCGCTCGCCGCCTGGGCCGCCAGCTCGGGCAGCCGGTCGAGGCCGGGCGCCGGAGCGCGCGGCGCGTCACCCGGCGTGCGCAGCGTGTCGAGCACCTGGCGCACCTCGCCGAGCGCCTCCTTGCTCGCGGCCTTGATGGTGGTGAGCGCCGTGCGCGCCTGCTCGGGGTCGGTGTCGAGGAGCGCGAGGCCGACGCCCGCCTGCACGTTGATGACCGAGATGCTGTGCGCGAGCACGTCGTGCAGTTCGCGGGCGATCCGCAGCCGTTCCTCGTCGGCGCGCCGACGCGCGGCCTGGGCGCGCTCGGCCCGGTCACGGGCCCACTGCTCGCGGCGGGTCCGGACCAGTTCCGACACGGCGACGATCGTGATCATCCAGGCGGCGACCACGCCCTCCTGTCCCCAGGAGGCGGCGGAGTCACCGGACGGCGGCAGCCACCGGTACAGCCAGTGCGCAAGCAGTACGTGCCCGGCCCAGAGCATCCCCAGCGCCGCCCAGGCGGCTCTACGGTGCCCCGCGACGATGGCGCTGAAGCAGGCCAGGGCGACGGTCACGAAGACCGGCCCGTACGGGTACCCGGCGCCCAGATACAGCATCGCGGCCGCCGCCGTACCGAACACGACGAGCACCGGATACCGCCTACGCCACAGCAGCAGCGCCGAGCCGACGAACAGCAGCACCCGCGCGAAGAAGTCGAGGTCGGCTCGCTCACCCACCTGCTGATGGGCCGCGAAGTGCGACCCGACCAGCACGAAGACGGTGATCAGCACGGTGGACCGCCAGGGCCACCGCGCCCCTTGGACGTCCTCACCCCAGCGGTTCCACCACGGCGGGCCGCCGCCTCGTACGTGCTGCTCATCCATGAGCGCCACGCTAGACGCCACGAGGCCGGCAGGGCGTCACCCGAGCGTGGTGATCACGGGTACTCCCCGCGAAGTACGTCGGACATCTGTTACTTGAGGCCCACCCCGTGCGCGAGCCGCTCCACCGCATGCCGGAAGAACGGCTCGCGGTCCTCCACCACCCGGTTGAACTGGCCGAACAGCTCGAAGCCGACGAGGCCGTACAGCTGGGCCCAGGAGGCGACGAGTGCGGTGACCGCCTCGGGCGGGAGGTCGGGGGCGAGGTCGGCGGTCATGCGGTCGGCCTCGGGGTGCAGGTCGGCGGGGAGTGGGGAGTTGGTCAGGCCGGGGCCCTGGTGGGCGTCGCGGACGATGGCGATGAGGAGGAGGCCCACGCGGGCGGCGGCGGGAACGGTCGTCTGCGGGGCCGTGTAGCCGGGGACCGGCGAGCCGTAGATCAGCGCGTACTCGTGCGGATGCCCGAGCGCCCAGGCCCGTACGGCTTCGCACACCGCGATCCAGCGCCGGACGTGCCCGGCGTCGGCGACCGCGTCATGCGCCGCCTCCGCCGCCTCACCGAGGGAGTTGTAGGCGTCGATGATGAGCGCGGTCAGCAGTTCGTCGCGGCTGGGGAAGTAGCGGTAGAGCGCGGAGGACACCATGCCGAGCTCGCGGGCCACGGCCCGCAGCGAGAGCTTGGCGGCGCCTTCGGCCGCGAGCTGTCTGCGGGCCTCGTCCTTGATGGCCGCGGTGACTTCGATGCGGGCTCGGGCACGGGCGCCTTGTGGGGTGCTGCTCATGCAGGGCAGTGTCCCATGAATCCAGAGCAGTGCACACAAACGAGAGCAGCAATCTAAAAAGAGAGCACTGCTCTTGCTTTGGATCACCGATCTCGTGCACACTCATTCCAAGCGAGAGCACCGCACTCGAACGAGAGCACCGCTCTCCGTATCCGTGGGGGTCACCATGTCTTCGTCGTACTACCTCAAGGGCAGCCCGCTCAACGTCCGGCTGAACGGCATCATCGGCTGGCTGGCCCGGCACGGCTTCAGCCTCGCCGGCACCGCGGAGATGTCCGTGCGCGGCCGCAAGAGCGGCAAGATGCAGCGGATCCCGGTCAACCCGCACACGTACGAGGGAGAGCAGTACCTGGTCTCGGCGCGCGGCCACTCCCAGTGGGTGCGCAACATGCGCGCGGCCGGCGGCGGCGAGCTGCGCGTCGGCCGCAAGGTCCGCGAGTTCGCCGCCGTGGAGCTTCCCGACGCGGAGAAGCTCCCGGTCGTGCGGACCTACCTGGAGAAGTGGGGCTGGGAGGTCAACCAGTACTTCCAGGGGGTCACGGCCAAGTCCTCCGACGAGGAGATCATCGCGGCCGCACCCGACCACCCCGTCTTCAGGATCACGGTCAGGAAGTGACCTCGCCGCCCTCCGCCTCCACCGCACGCCGGTCCAGCGCGGCCAGCGCGCGCTGGGCCATCGGACGGCCGCGGATGATCTCGGCCAGCGAGGTCGAACCCCGGGTGATCTCCTTGAACGCGTTCCAGGCGGGCCGGAAGCCGGTCAGGGCCGCGTGGAACAGCCCGGGACGGCGTTCGAACAGGGTCAGCAGTCGCTTGCCGATGCTCATCTCGACACCGAGCCCCGCCTTGATCGCGAACGCGTAGTTCAGCGCCTGCCGCCGGGTGTCCACGGCGTCGTGCGCCTCCGCGATCCGCACCGCCCACTCCCCCGCGAGCCGGCCCGACCGCAGCGCGAACGAGATGCCCTCGCGCGTCCACGGCTCCAGAAGGCCCGCCGCGTCTCCGCACACGAGCACCCGCCCGCGTGAGAGCGGCGAGTCGTCGGCGCGGCAGCGGGTCAAGTGGCCGGAGGAGATGCTCGGTTCGAACCCGGCGAGGCCGAGCCGGGCGACGAAGTCCTCCAGATACCGCTTCGTGGCCGAGCCCTCGCCGCGCGCCGAGATCACCCCGACCGTCAGGGTGTCGCCCTTGGGAAAGACCCAGCCGTAACTGCCGGGCATCGGGCCCCAGTCGAGGAGCACCCGCCCCTTCCAGTCCTCGGCGACCGTCTCGGGCACCGGGATCTCCGCCTCCAGGCCGAGATCCACCTGGTCGAGCTTCACCCCGACATGTGCTCCTATGCGGCTGGCACTGCCGTCGGCCCCGACGACCGCCCGCGCGAGCAGCGTCTCGCCGCCCTGCAGGACCACGGCCACCGACCGCCGGTCCGGCACGGCCGAACCGTGCTGCTCGACCCGCTGGACGGTGACGCCCGTGCGCAGCTCGGCGCCCGCCTTCTGCGCGTGCTCGACGAGCTGCTGGTCGAACTCGGGCCGGTTGATCAGCCCGAACAGCATCTGCTTGGAGCGCCGGGTACGGGTGAAGCGGCCGTTGTGCGAGAACGTGACCGCGTGCACCCGGTCGCGGAGCGGCAGCTCGAAGCCGGGCGGCAGGGAGTCGCGCGAGGGACCGATGATGCCGCCGCCGCACGTCTTGTACCGGGGCAGCTCGGCCTTCTCCAGCAACAGCACGCGCCGTCCCGCGACCGCCGCCGCGTAGGCGGCCGAGGCCCCCGCGGGTCCCGCGCCCACCACGACGACGTCCCACACCTGCCGCACGTCGTCCGCCGAAGAGTTCTCGCTGCTCACGATGGTCTGCTGCTCCCGATCAAGCCGTCCGCCATACCTGCCTCCCGCATCCTACGGCGGACGTCGCCGCAGGCCGCTGTGGGAGGATCGGCATCATTCACAGGTACAACGTCGCACCCACAAGGAGCGTGCCCATGTCGTCGAATCCGGTCGCCGAGACCGTCGCCTCGCTGATGCCCAGGGCGAAGGCGGAGCTCACCGAACTGGTGGCATTCCAGTCGGTGGCGGACTTCGACCAGTTCCCCAAGAGCGAGAGCGAGGGCGCCGCGCGCTGGGTCGCGGACGCGCTCACCGCCGAGGGTTTCCAGGACGTCGCCGCGCTCGACACCCCGGACGGCACGCAGTCGGTCTACGGCTACCTGCCCGGCCCCGAGGGCGCGAAGACGGTCCTCCTCTACGCGCACTACGACGTGCAGCCGCCGCTGGACGTGTCCGCCTGGACGACCCCGCCCTTCGAACTGACCGAGCGCGACGGCCGCTGGTACGGGCGCGGTGCCGCCGACTGCAAGGGCGGCGTGATCATGCACCTGCTCGCGCTGCGCGCGCTCAAGGCGAACGGCGGCATACCGGTCCACGTCAAGTTCATCGCCGAGGGCTCTGAGGAGATGGGCACGGGCGGCCTGGAGCGGTACGCCGAGGCCCACCCCGACCTCCTCGAAGCGGACACCATCGTCATCGGCGACGCGGGCAACTTCCGCGTCGGGCTGCCGACAGTCACCTCCACCCTGCGCGGCATGACCCTCGTCCGCGTGCAGATCGACACCCTCGAAGGCAACCTGCACTCGGGCCAGTTCGGCGGCGCCGCCCCCGACGCGCTCGGCGCGCTGATCCGCGTCCTGGACTCGCTGCGCGCGGAGGACGGTTCGACGACGGTCGACGGGCTGGCCCCGGAAACCGGCTGGGACGGCCTGCAGTACGACGAGGAGCAGTTCCGCAAGGACGCCAAGGTCCTGGACGGCGTCCAGCTGATCGGCGACGGCACGGTCGCCGACCGCATCTGGGCGCGCCCGGCCGTCACCGTCCTCGGCATCGACTGCCCGCCGGTCGTCGGCGCCACCCCGTCCGTGCAGGCGGGCGCCCGCGCGCTGGTCAGCCTGCGCGTGCCGCCGGGCGTCGACGCCGCCCATGCGACCAAGCTGCTCCAGGCCCACCTGGAGGCGCACACGCCGTGGGGCGCCCGGGTGCGCACCGAGCAGATCGGCCAGGGGCAGGCGTTCAGCGCGGACACGACCAGCCCGGCGTACGCGGCGATGGCCGAGGCGATGTCGGTCGCCTACCCCGGCCAGGAGATGCAGTACGCCGGCCAGGGCGGCTCCATCCCGCTCTGCAACACCCTCGCGGCCCTCTACCCGAGCGCGGAGATCCTCCTCATCGGCCTGAGCGAGCCGGAGGCCCAGATCCACGCGGTCAACGAGAGCGTGTCCCCCGATGAACTGGAGCGCCTCTCGGTGACGGAGGCGCTCTTCCTGCGCAACTACGCGGGGAGTTGAGCCTTGCCGTGTAGGGCATCCCCCGGATCATGGGGCCATGCCCTACACCGAGCGCCTCACCACCCACACCGACATCGCCACCGCCCTCGCCCTGCTCTCCGACCACGAACTCGCCGAGCTGGTCGAGGCCGGTGCGCCCCTCGGGACCGGGATCGGCGGGCGTTCGGCGCTGATCGAGGTCGACGGCAGGAAGGTCTTCGTGAAGCGGATGCCGCTCACCGACATCGAGCGGCGGCCGGAGAACGTACGGTCCACGGCCAACGTGTTCGGGATGCCGGCCTTCTGCCACTACGGCATCGGCGGCATCCCCAGTCCGGGCTTCGGCGCCTGGCGTGAGCTGGCCGTGCACGAGATGACGACCAACTGGGTACTGTCCGACCGGTTCCCGGGCTTCCCACTGATGCATCACTGGCGGGTGCTCCCCGACGCAGAGCAGCCACTCCCCGAGGAACTGGCCGACGCGGAACGGGCCGTGGCCTACTGGGGCGGCTCGCCGCACCTGCGCGACCACATCGAGGCCATGCGTACGGCGTCCGCGAGCCTGACGCTGTTCCTGGAGTACCTCCCGCACACCCTCCATGACTGGCTCGGGGCCCAACTGCGCACGGACGAAGCCGACTCCGCCTGCGCCCTGGTGGAAACGGGCCTCAAGGCCGCCACCGACTTCCTCCACGAGCAGCGGCTCCTGCACTTCGACGCCCACTTCGGCAACATCCTCACCGACGGTCGGCAGCTCTACCTCGCCGACTACGGGCTCGCCCTCTCTCCGCGCTTCCAACTCGCCGCGCAGGAGCGCGACTTCTTCGACCGTCACCGTCACTACGACCGCGCTTACGCCTTCTCCTACCTGGTGCACTGGTTGGTCGTCGACCAGTACGGCTACAGCAGGGACGAGCGCGAGGACTTCATCCGCGCGTGCGCCGACGGCGAGACGCACCCCGAGGGCATCCCCCAGGTCGCCTCCGGAATCATCTCCCGGTACGCGCAACTCGCCGCGACAGTGGGCGACTTCAACCGCCGCCTGGAGCAGGAGAGCAGGCTGACCTCGTACCCGTCCGCCGAGGTACTGGGGTTCGCCTACAACAGCTCCACGCTCTCCGCATAGTGGCAGGCCACCGGGTTGCCCCCACCCCGGTCCACCAGCGCGGGCACCTCCTCGACGCAGGCCGCCCGCTCGCTCACGGTCAACTGGCCCGCGAACTTGGGGCACCGGGTACGGAACCGGCAGCCGCTCGGCGGACGGACCGGGCTCGGGACGTCCCCCTGCACCGTGATGCGCGTGCGGGCGCGTTCCTTGCGCGGGTCGGGCAGGGGGATGGCCGAGACCAGGGCCTGGGTGTACGGGTGCGCGGGGCGGGCGAACAGCTGCCGGGCTGGCGCGATCTCGACCAGCCGGCCCAGGTACATGACGGCCACCCGGTCGGCCACGTGCCGCATCACCGACAGGTCGTGCGCCACGAAGAGGAAGGACAGGCCGAGTTCGCTCTGTAGATCCATCAGCAGGTTCAGAATCCCGGCCTGGATCGACACGTCCAGCGCCGAGACCGGTTCGTCCAGCACGACCACGCGGGGACGCAGCGCCAATGCCCGTGCGATGCCGATGCGTTGACGCTGGCCGCCGGAGAACTCGTGCGCGTAGCGGTTGCCGTGCTCGGGGTTGAGCCCGACGAGCCGCAGCAGCTCACGCACCTCGTCGTCGGCGCCGGGCCCGTAACGGCCGTGGATCCGCAGGGGTTCGGCGACGATCTCGTGCACCGATATCCGCGGGTCGAGGGAGGCGTACGGATCCTGGAAGACGATCTGCAGCTCGCGCCGCAGCGGCCGCATCCGGCGCCGGCTCAGCTCGGTGAGCTCACGGCCCCGGTAACGGACCTGTCCGGAGGTCGCGGACTCCAGGCCCAGCACGGTGCGCGAGATCGTCGTCTTGCCCGAGCCGGACTCCCCCACCAGGCCCAGGGTCTCGTTCTCGTGCAGGTCGAAGGAGACCCCGCACACGGCGTGCACGTCACCCACCCGGCGGCGTACGACACCGTGGGACATCACGGGGAAGTGCTTGACGAGATCGCGGACTTGAAGCACGGGCTCTCCGGTGCCGCCGTGACCGGGCAGCGGGGACAAGGCGTCGGCAACCTGCGCAGGCGCGCTCATACGGCGTCCTCCTCGGGGGTGTTCACGGGTGCCGCCTCGGCGAACCGGGCCAGAGCCGCCGAGTCCGCGCCGGCCGCCTCGAAGACCTCCCCGGCGCCGGTGCCGACGAGTTCCTCGGAGAAGTGGCAAGCGCTGAGGTGGCCGTCGCCGCCCGCCGGACGCAGCGGCGGCTCCGCGCCGTCGCAAGCGTCCCGGCGCAGGGGACAGCGGGGCGCGAAGGGACAGCCGGGCGGCAGGTGGAGCAGTGAGGGCGGGGAGCCGGTGATCGGGGTGAGGCGGGCCTCCTCACGGTCGAGGCGGGGCAGGGAGCCCAGCAGGCCGAGGGTGTAGGGCATGCGCGGGGTGTAGAAGATGTCCTCGACCGAGCCGGTCTCCACCATCCGTCCCGCGTACATGACGGCCACCCGGTCCGTGTGGCCCGCCACCACCCCCAGGTCGTGGGTGATGAGGACGAGGGCCGCTCCGGTCTCTGCGCGGGCGGTCTCCAGCGCGTCGAGGACCTGGGCCTGCACGGTGACGTCGAGCGCGGTGGTGGGCTCGTCGGCGATGATCACGTCCGGGTCGTTCGCCATGGCAATGGCGATGACGACGCGCTGGCGCATACCGCCGGACATCTCGTGCGGATAGGCGTCCACGCGCCGCTCGGGGCTCGGGATGCCGACCGTGCCGAGCAGGTCGACCGCCCGCGCACGGGCGCCGCGGGCCTTGAGGTCGGGGTTGTGCCTGAGCAGGGTCTCGGCGATCTGGTAGCCGACCGGGTGGACCGGGTTGAGGGAGGTCATCGGGTCCTGGAAGATCATCGCGATGCCCTTGCCGCGTACGTCCGACAGCCGCGCGTCGGACAGGCCGAGCAGCTCCTCCCCCTCGAACCGCACCGAGCCGCGCACCCGCGCGGTGGCCGGGAGGAGCCCCATCACGGCGAGCGCGGTCACGGACTTCCCCGATCCCGACTCACCGACGATCCCCAGGGCCTCGCCCCGTTCGAGGCGGTAGCCGACGCCGCGCACGGCCCGTACGGTCCCGTCCTCCGTGGGGAACTCCACGGTGAGGCCGTCCACTTCGAGCACGGATTCCGTCACTGTCGCACCCTTTGCTGCCGGGGGTCGAAGGCGTCGCGCAGGCCGTCGCCGATGAAGTTGACGGTCAGGGCGATGGCGATGATGAAGGCGCCGGGGATATAGAAGAGCCAGGGCCGGGTGTCGACGGCCGTCTGGGCCTGGGCGACCAGCAACCCCAGTGAGGTGTCGGGCGGTTGGACGCCGAAGCCGAGGAAGGACAGGGCGGTCTCGGTGAGGATGCCGGTGGCCACCAGGACGGTCGCGTTGACGATGATCGGGCCGAGCGCGTTCGGCAGCAGGTGCCGGAAGATGATCCGCGCGTCCGAGGAGCCCAGTGCCCGCGCCGCCTCCACGAACTCCTTCTCGCGCAGCGACAGCACGCTGGAGCGCACGACCCGGGCCACGTACGCCCAGGTCAGCCCCGCGATGACGAGAGCGATCCAGTACCAGGAGCCGCCGCTGCGGGAGGAGATGACCAGGGCGATGGCCAGCAGCGGCAGGGTCAGGACGAGATCGGCGATCCGCATCATGACCGCGTCGACGACACCCCGGTAGAAGCCGGCCATCGCTCCCCAGACCGCGCCGACCAGGGTGGAGCCGAGCGCGATCATGACGGCGATCTTCAGCGAGGTCTGGGTGCCGCGCATGACCTGGGCGTAGGCGTCGTACCCGGAGGAGTCCGTCCCGAACGGGTGCTTCCAGGACGGGGACTGGGAGTTGTCGGGGGTGAACTTCCGGTACGAGTAGTGCCAGAAGTACGGCCCCACGAACGCCCACAGCGCGATCAGCAGGAAGACGACCAGGCTGATCACGGCGGCCCGGTGGCGCAGGAAGCGGCGCAGGACCAGCTGGGTCTGACTGCGCTGCCCTACCGTGAACTCGCCGTCGGTGAACGGAACTTGAGTGCCCGCGGCCCCGGGCGCTTCGATGTCAGTCATAGCGGATCCTCGGGTCGAGGACGGCGTAGAGGAGGTCGGCGAGCAGGTTGAAGACGATGACGACCACCGCGGACAGCAGCAGCCAGGCCATGAGCCGGTAGACGTCGACGGTCGAGGCCGCCTGCACGAGCATTTCTCCCATCCCGTGCCACTGGAAGATCGTCTCCGTGACCACCGCCCCGCCCAGGATGCTCGCGACGTCGAGCGCGGTGACGGTGGCGAGCGGGATGAGGGCGGTGCGCAGGGCGTGCCGGGTGATGACCCTGCCCCGTCGGAGTCCCTTGGCGCGGGCCAGTCGTACGTAGTCGCTGTTGAGGACTTCGAGCATGGAGGCGCGGGTGTAGCGGGTCCAGGAGGCGAAGGAGACCAGGGCGAGGGTGATGGTGGGCAGGGCGAGGTGGCCGATGCGGTCGACGAACTCGTTCCAGGGGGTGTCGACGTTCAGATACGGCGACTTCTCGCCGATCGTGCCGAGGAACTGGCTGCCGGTCTTCTCGTTGATCCAGATTCCCGCCTGCTTGAGCAGGACGGCGAACCAGAACACCGGCATCGCGAGGAACAGGAACCCGACGAAGGTGATCGAGTAGTCGGCGGCGGTGTACTGGCGGATCGCGCTGAACGCCCCGAACAGCACGGACAGGATCAGGGCGATCAGCATGGCGGCGGCGACCAGGGTGACGGTCACCCGGAAGCGTGTGAACAGGTCGTGCCCTATGTTCAGGTTCGTCTGCACGGACGGGCCGAAGTCGCCGTGCAGCACTCCGGTGATCCAGTTCCAGTAGCGCTCCAGGACGGGCTGGTCGGCATGGATGTGCCGGGCGAAGGCCTGCACGGCGGCCTTGCTGGGGGCGGGCTGCCGTGAGGTGGCGAAGTTCGCCACGGGGTCGCCGGAGTTGACGACGACCAGGAACACGATGAACGTCGAGGCGATCAGGACGGGGACGGAGACGAGGATGCGGCGCACGGTGTAGGCGAGCATGCGGTTCTTCTCTCGGACGTGTGAGCGGGGTCCCGGCCCGGGGGTCGCCCGGGCCGGGCTCGACAGAACCGCTCACTGGCCTACTTCTTCAGCCCCCACTCGGCGGTGTTGTACGGCGGCCCCACGTTCGTGGCGTTGTCCCGCACGTTCACGAACCGCGTCTGCACCGCCAGGAACGTCGGCTTCTGGTACAGCGGCAGGACGTAGGCGTCGTCCGTCATGATCTTGTCGGCCTGGTTGAGCAGCGCGGCCGCCTTGGTCTGGTCGGTCTCGCCGACGGCCTGGGCGACCAGCTTGTCGACCGTCTTGTCGCTGTAGCCGCCGTAGTTGCCGCCGCCTCCGGTGACCCAGTTCTGCTGGGCGTTGCTGGAGGGGAACGGCGAGGCGACCCAGGCGAAGACGATGATGTCGTACTGGTGCCCCACCAGGACCGTGCCGAGGTCGGCGGCGCCGATCGGCTTGATGGTGACCTTGATGCCGAGGCTCGCCAGGTTGCTCTGCAGGATCTGGCACTCGCTCTGCCGGATCTGGTTGCCGGTGGTGTAGCGGCAGTTGAAGGGGCCGACGGTCTTTCCGTCCGGGGTCTTCAGAGCCGTGCCCACACCGGTGAACCGGGCGTCGGTCAGGTACTTCTTCGCCTTGGCCAGGTCACCCGATCCCTGTCCGGTGGCGGTCACCACGTCCTGGTAACCCGCCTGACCGGGCACGAAGTTGTGGTTGCCGAGGTGGTTCACCTTCGGGTCGAACTGGCCGACCGTCTTGGACACGATGTCCTTGATGCTGATCGCCGTGAACATCGCCTGGCGCAGGGCCTTGTACTTGCCGATCACCGGGTTGTGCAGGTTGAGGTCGAAGTGCTCCCAGTTCAGGCCGTTGCCGATGGTGTAGGTGACGTTGGGAATGTCCTTGACCTGTTTGACCAGGTCGACCTCGGGCTGCGGGTAGATGCCCTGGACCTCGTTGTTCTGCAGGGCGATCGGCTCCTGCGTGGCATCCGTGATGACCTTGAAGATCAGCCGCTGCAGGCTCGGCTTGTGCGCGCCCCACCACTTGGGGTCGGGGACGTAGGTGGCGTGGTCGTTGTCCACCCACTGCTGCATCTTGTACGGCCCCGCCGTCGCGTACTTGGTGGGCGGGGTCTTCTGGAAGTACTGCCAGCCCTCGGTCATCTGAGCCGCCGTCATATGGGCGGCGTCGCCGGTCTTCGCGCCGGAGAGCTTCTCGGCGACGTGCGCCGGGTACAGCGGATAGCCCGCGCCGAACAGGGACTTCCAGTCGGAGAACGGCTTGGCCATCACGACGGTGACGGTCTTGCCGCCGTCGGAGCCGGTGACCGACTTGACGCGGTCGTAGCCGGCCGTGCTCTGCGGCAGGCAGCCCTTGGTCTGGGTGGCGTCACTGGCGGGAGGCGGCGGACAGTCCTTGCCGTCGTTGGTGCGCCAGTAGTAGACGAAGTCGTCGGCGGTGATCGGGGTTCCGTCGTTCCACGATGCCTTCGGGTTGATCTTGTAGACGATGGTCTGGGGGCCGGTGCCCGTCTGGGTCGCCGAGGTGACCAGATCGGTGTTGAGGGCGACGGTCAGATCGGGCTGGGGGACGAAGACCTGGGGCAGGACGACGCCGAGGGCCTCGCCGTTCTCGAAGGTGTTGCCGTTGGCGTCCTGGACGTTCCACTGCTGGATGTTCTTCTCCAGCACGTAGGTGAAGGTGCCGCCGGCTTTCGTGGCACCGGAGTTGCAGGTGTCCGCCTTGCCCTTGGTCGTGCAGGACGTGAGTCCCGCCGAGGTACCGCTGCCGGAGCCGCCGCCCCCGCCGCCGCTGCTGCAGGCGGCGAGGGCGAGAACCAGCCCGGCGGCGAGCGTGAGACCCCGGGCGAGGGCCGATGGGTGAGCGCGCATGTCCCTCCTTCGACCGGCGGTGGATCCGGCCTGTGAGAGGCGGCCGACGGCCGCGGGAGAACTGGGCTGCGCACCGACGGTAGAACGCTTACACGCGTAATTCGGATTTCATTTCATACCGGGACGGCGACAGTTCACCCTCGCTTTGTCCTCGGAATTTCCCCGGTCGGGCAAACCCGGAAAGGCATGTCTCCGGAATGGCAAAGTCCCCTCCAACTACCGGAAGGAAAAGGCAAGTCCGGGGATCTCAGCCGACCGGTACACCGGCCTCCAGATACAGCGCCGCGCCGCGCTCCCGGGCCCGCAGGGCCCACCGAAGCCGCTCGTAGCGCACCGGCGGCAAGAGGTCGGCGGCCTCCTCCTCGGTGACGAAGCGCCAGTCGCGCAACTCGGGTCCGGGCAGCAGGAGTCGTCCCGCCTCCGCGGAGTCGAGGCGTCCGCCGTCGAAGAGGAGGCGCAGTCCGCCGTAGCCCGGAGGCACGGGCCGTTCCCAGTCGACGACGAGCAACCGGGGTACGTCGTCGAGGCGGATGCCGGTCTCCTCGGTGACCTCACGCATGCCGGCGCGCGCGGGCGCCTCGCCGGGTTCGACGACGCCGCCGGGGAACTCCCAGCCGGCCTTGTAGGTGGGGTCGACGAGCAGCACCCGGTCCTGCTCGTCGAAGAGGAGCACTCCGGCGGCGATCGTCTCGGAGGTCGGCTCGGGGGTCTGCACGATGTCGCAGACGGGTGCGGAGCCGGAGCTGACGGCCTCGGCGATCCGGACGGCCGTCTCGTACGGGGTGAGGGCGCCGGTGTCGATCGGATGGGCGTCGGCGGTGAGCCAGGAGGCGAGGGCGGCGCGGTACGGCTCGATGTGGTCGTACGCCCACTGCCGGATGCGCATCTCACCGTCGGGGAGGTCCGGTGGGACCTCCCTGTTGGCTATTCGCTCGCGCAGGATCGTTTCAGCCGGGGCGAGAAGGACATGCCGGACCGTGATCCGGCGGGCGGCGAGGCCGCCGAAGATCTCGTCGCGGTACTCCTGGCGCAGCAGGGTCATGGGGACCACGAGGGTCCCCCCCAGCTCGGCGAGCATGGCTGCCGCCGTGTCGATCACCAGACGTCGCCAGATCGGCAGGTCCTGGAAGTCGCCGACCTCGGCGAGGCGCTTGGGCGGCAGCAGGTGTGCGAGTGCTCCGCCGATGGCCTCGGGGTCGAAGAGCGTGCTGTTCGGGATCAGTTCGATCAGTTCCCGTGCGGTGGTGGTCTTCCCCGCACCGAACGCGCCGTTGATCCAGACGATCACGTTTCCCCCTCTTCTGCTGACCCCCTCAGGCTTGCCCGCTCCACCCTGCCACGGAAACCAGCCGCAGCTGAGGGCGCACAAAGTGGCGCCGGCGCCCCCCAGGGCCTCTCCGGCGGATCCTGTCGCAGACGCGGGGTCTGGCGCGCACATCCGCCGGACAGGCCCTCGTCCAGAGGGCGCCGGCGCCACGGTCCTGCGGGCCTCGTCAGCCGTTCTGCCCGAGGGCGCCCTCGTTGACGCCGTCCAGGCTTTCGCTGGCGATGGCGTGGTCGAGGGTGCTGAGGGTCTTGTCGACGTCGATGTCACCGAGGTCGTCGCCCAGGGCATGGGACGGGGTGATCGCCGCGACGACGAAGCCGGTGGCGAGGGAGGCGATGGCGAGCATGCTGCGCTTCTTCATGCCGGGTTCAACTGGCGAGCGGCACAGGAGTCACGCCCGGCCTTCGAGTGATCCGGGCACGCTGCACCAGGTCGTCGGCGGCCTGCGGCCACTCGGCGTACCGGAAGGCGAAGCCCGCGTCCCGCAGCCGCCCGGGGACGACCCTGCGGCTCTTCAACAGCAGTTCGGTGTCCGAGCGCAGCGCGAACGCGCCGAGCTCCGCCATCCACCTGGTCGCGGGCAGCCCGGCCGGGACGCCCCAGGCGGAGCGCAGCCCGCGCATGAACGCGCGCTGCGGCAGCGGTGCGGGGGCGGTGAGGTTCACGGGTCCGGCGAGGTCGTCCCGGTCGACCAGGAACTCGACCGCGCGGACGAAGTCCTGGTCGTGGATCCAGGACACGTACTGGGCGCCGCCCGCGACCGGTCCGCCGAGGCCGAGCCGGGTCAGCCGCGACAGGACGTCGAAGACGCCGCCGCGGTCGGGGCTCATCACCATCGCCGAGCGCAGCGCGACCTTGCGGGTGTGCGGGGTGTCGGCCCGCTCCTGCGCGCGCTCCCAGTTCTCGGCGATCTCGACGCTGTAGGACCAGTAGTCCGGGACGCCTGGTTCGGTGCCGCCGGCGATCCCGGTGGCCTCGTCGTTCGCGGCGTCGAAGCGGTGGGAGTAGACCGTGGCGGTGCTCATCTGAAGCCAGACCCGGGGCGGCCGTGCGGCGGCCGCGATGGCCTCGCCCACGACCCGGGTGGAGTCCACCCTGGAGTCCATCATGGTCTTGAGGTTGGCCGGGGTGTAGCGACAACTGACACTGCGGCCCGCGAGATTGACCACGACGTCGCTGCCGTCGATCAGCTCGGCCCAGCGGCCCAGGGTGGCACCGTCCCAGCAGACCTCGCCCTCGCGCGTCGGCCGCCTGGTCAGGATCAGGACGTCGTGGCCGGCGGCCGTCAGCGCGCGCTCGAGGATCGTTCCGATCTGGCCGGTCCCTCCCGGCAGCACGAATCTCATGAGACTCCCCCTCTGTTCGAGAAGAAGCCTAGCGCGCATTTGAACGCGTTCAAAATAAGACCGGGAGTTCGCCGGAACATCCGATGTCCCGTCACACCCGAAGGGGTCCTGACGGGGTACCGAGCAACCGTTACCGCACCTCTTCCATCAGAGTCCGACAGCTCCTACCGTGAACGCGCACATGACACGTACATGAAATGATCCCACCTTTCGCAGGTTCGGAGGAACGTAACGATGCGTCACCCTCGCACCCGCACAACCCGCAGAAGAGTGGTCGGAGCACTCACCGCGGGCCTGCTGTGCGCGGCGGGACTCGCCGCGCCGGCCGTGGCCGCCCCCGTCCAGGACACCATCCGGCCCGCTCTGGCCGACGGCCTCGCCCTCACCCCGCCCATGGGCTTCAACAACTGGAACTCCACGCACTGCCGGGCCGAGTTCAACGACGAGATGGTCAGGGGAATCGCGGACATCTTCGTCGAGAAGGGCCTCAAGGACGCCGGATACCAATACGTCAACCTCGACGACTGCTGGGCGCTGCCCGAGCGGGACGCGAACGGCAAGCTGGTGCCGGACCCGGTCCGCTTCCCGAACGGAATCAAGGACGTCGCCGACTACGTGCACTCCAAGGGGCTCAAGCTCGGCATCTACACCAGCGCGGGCACGAAGACGTGCAACAGCGCCGGTTTCCCCGGTGCGCTGGGCCACGAGTACAGCGACGCCCAGCAGTTCGCGGACTGGGGCGTGGACTACCTCAAGTACGACAACTGCAATAACCAGGGTGTGGACGCCAAGCTGCGTTACACGACTATGCGCGACGCCCTCAAGGCGACCGGTCGGCCCATTGTCTACAGCATTTGCGAATGGGGTCAGAACAATCCCTGGGAATGGGCGGCCGATGTCGGACACCTGTGGCGCACCACCGGTGACATCAGCGACACCTGGGGGTCGATGCTGTCGATCCTCAAGGAGAATCTGCCGCTCGCGCCGTACGCCGGTCCCGGACACTGGAACGACCCCGACATGCTGGAAGTCGGCAACGGCGGCATGACGGACACCGAGTACCGCTCGCACTTCTCGATGTGGTCGATCATGTCCGCGCCCCTCCTCATCGGCTCCGACCTCCGTACGGCCTCCGACGCGACCTTCGAGATCCTTGGCAACAAGGAGGTGATCGCGGTCGACCAGGACCCGCTGGGCAAGCAGGGCACTGTGCTCTCCTCCGAGGGCGGACGCTGGGTGGTGGCCAAGGAGATGCGGGACGGCAGCCGCGCGGTGGCACTGTTCAACGAGACCGGCAGCCCGCAGCGGATCGCCACCAGCGCCGAGGCCGTCGGCCTGCCCGACGCCGACGCCTACACCCTGCGCGACCTGTGGCAGCACCGCAGCTACAACACCGCGGGCACCATCTCGGCGACCGTCCCGGCGCACGGCACCGTGCTCGTACGCGTCTCGGCCGATCCCACGTGGGCCAAGCACCCGCCCGCCGTCGAACTCGGCCTGGCCGGCAGCCCGTTGATCGAGGCCGGCAGGACGGCGAAGCTGGCGACGACAGTGACGGACCTGGGCCGTACGCCCGCCAAGCAGGTCTCGGTGGCGCTGAGCGGACCCGAGGCGTGGACGGTGAAGGCGACCTCACCGACGAGCTCGGGCGTCGTACCGACGGGCCGTTCGTTGCGCACCACATGGTCGGTCACCGTTCCACCGGGGACACCGACAGGGTCGTACGACCTGACGCTCAAGGCGAGTTACCGCTCACCGACCGGTATCCGCGTCGACAGCATGCTGCCGCTGACGATGTCCGTGGTGGTGCCGCCGCCCTCGGGCATGTCCGAGCTCGGTGACCTTCCATGGTTGTCGGCCGCCAACGGCTACGGGCCCGTCGAGCGCAACACCAGCAACGGGGAGAGCGCCGCGGGCGACGGGCACCCCCTCACCATCGGTGGGGTGGTGTACGGCAAGGGACTCGGTGTCCATGCGGAGAGTGCCGTCGAGTACTACACCGGGAGCGCGTGCGAGACGGTCACCGCGGACGTCGGTGTCGACGACGAGAAGGGCGCGAACGGGACCGTCGCCTTCGAGGTCTGGGCGGACGGCAGCAAGGTCGCCTCGACGGACGTCCTCACCAACGCCCTGCCCGCCCAGCCGCTCACCGCGGACGTGACCGGCGCCCAAGTGGTCCGGCTCGTGGTCACCGACGGCGGCGACGGCATCGATTCGGATCATGCGGACTGGGCAGAGGCGCTGTTGAGCTGCTGAGCGACGAGGAGCCACCGGTCGGATCCCGAGGAGCCCGGGCCCGGTTCCCACCGCCGGGGCGAGCGCGGCCTCGACCGTCTCGCCCCGGCGAGTGAACGTTCCTGCTCGGCCCGTTCTCAGACGCCTGCCGCGTCCGGCCTCTTCGCGAGCGCCGCCGCGGCCGCCCCCACCAGCCCCGCGTCCGTGCCCATCTGCGCCGGCACCACCGTGAGGCGCTGCACGAAGGAGAGGGTCGCGTAGTCGGTCAGCGCCTTGCGGAGCGGCTCGAACAGCACGTCGCCCGCCTTGCCCACGCCTCCACCGATCACCGCGATGTCGATCTCGACGAGGGTCGCGGTGGCCGCGATCCCGGCCGCCAGCGCCTGCGCGGCCCGCTCGAAGGAAGCCACGGCGACCGGGTCGCCGGCCCGGGCCGCGTCGGCCACCGCGGCGGCGGAGGTGTCACCGTCCGGGCCGGGCCGCCAGCCGTTCTCGAGTGCCCGACGGGCGATGTTCGGGCCGCTGGCGATGCGCTCCACGCAGCCGCGCGAGCCGCACGGACACGGGTCGCCGTCGATGTCGACGCTGATGTGGCCGATGTGGCCCGCGTTGCCGGTGGGGCCGGCATGCAACTGGCCGCCCAGCACCAGACCGCCCCCGACACCCGTCGAGACGACCATGCAGAGCGCGTTGTCGTGGCCGCGCGCGGCGCCCTGCCAGTGCTCGGCGGCCGTGATCGCGACGCCGTCACCGATCAGTTCGACGGGCAGGCCCCCCGCCGCGGCCCGGACACGCCGGACGAGCGGGTAGTCGCGCCAGCCGGGCACGTTCACCGGGCTGACCGTGCCGGTGGAGGCGTCCACCGGGCCCGCGCTGCCGATACCGAGGGCCGTGGCGCGCCCCCACAGCGGCGATGCGGTGAGTTCGCCGAGCGTCTCCTCCACGGCCCGCATGACGGTCTCGCCGTCCTCCTGCGCGGGCGTGGCGCGCTGTGCGCGGGCCAGGATCCGGCCGTGGCCGTCCACCAGCGCTCCGGCGATCTTGGTGCCGCCGATGTCGAGCGCAGCCACTAGGTCGGTGTGCATCAGTGTCAGTTCTCCCCGTCAACCGTGAGAAATGGGCAGGCCGGTCTCGCGGTGGGGGCGCAGGCCGGAGATTGCGGTGGACAGTGTCTCCCGCATCTGACAACGTTGTCCAGGCTCTATGCTCGACGCCACATCTTCATACAAAATCATGGAACGCCACACCCCCTCCGTGCCCACCCCTCCCGTGCGCACCTCCCCGTGGACGACAGGACAGGACGCCGCATCGTGCCCGAGACCCACAGCCGCGCAGACCGCTTCGCTGCCCGCCTCTCCGCGAATCGCTACGGCAACCGTCCCACGATGAAGGACGTGGCCGCGCGCGCCGGAGTCGGACTCAAGACGGTCTCGCGCGTGGTCAACGGCGAGCCGGGCGTCACCCCGGAGACCGAGCGCCGCGTCCAGGAGGCCATCGACGCCCTCGGCTTCCGCCGCAACGACAGCGCGCGAGTGCTGCGCAAGGGCCGCACCGCCAGCATCGGTCTGGTCCTCGAAGACCTCGCCGACCCGTTCTACGGCCCGCTCAGCCGCTCGGTGGAGGAGGTGGCCCGCGCCAACGGCGCCCTGCTCATCAACGGCTCCAGCGCGGAGGACCCGGAGCGCGAGCAGGAGCTGGTGCTGGCGCTGTGCGCACGGCGGGTGGACGGGCTCGTGGTCATTCCGGCCGGTGACGACCACCGTTACCTGGAGCCGGAGTTGAAGGCGGGCGTCGCCACGGTGTTCGTGGACCGTCCGGCCGGGCAGATCGACGCCGACGTCGTCCTCTCCGACAACTTCGGCGGCGCCCGCGACGGCGTGGCCCACCTCATCGCCCACGGGCACCGCAGAGTCGGCTTCATCGGCGACATGCCCCGCATCCACACGGCCGCCGAGCGGCTGCGCGGCTACCGGGCCGCGATGGAGGACGCGGGCATACCGGTGGAGGCTGCCTGGACGTCCCTGGGCGTCACCGATCCGGAGCGGGTGCGCCGGGCCGCGGAGGAGATGCTGTCGGGTCCCTCTCCCGTCACGGCGATCTTCACGGGCAACAACCGGGTGACGGTCACCGTGATCCGCGTCCTCGCCGAGCAGACCCGCCCGGTCGCCCTCGTCGGTTTCGACGACATCGAGCTGGCCGACCTGCTGCAGCCGGGCGTCACCGTCGTCGCCCAGGACGCGGCGACCCTGGGCCGCACGGCCGCCGAGCGCCTGTTCCGCCAGCTGGACGGCACACTGCTCACCCCGGAGCGCATCGAGCTGCCGACCCGGCTGATCACCCGCGGCTCGGGCGAGCTGCCGCCGGCGGACTGAGCGGCCCGTGGACGACCTCACTCTCGAAGCGCTCGGCCTCACCGAGGCGCCACGCGACCATCCACTGCTCTACCCGGGAGCGTGGCCACGGGAGTCGGGGCTCCTGGACGGAGACCGGCTGCTGCCCCTCGACCGGCTGGTGCACGAGGACCGCACCCCCGTCCTCGCGGTCGGCTCCAACGCCAGCCCGGCCCAACTCCGGCACAAGATGGCCGAGTTCGGGATCACCTCGCCGATCCCGATGGCGAAGGCCCGGGTGACGGGCGTGGACGTGGGCGTCTCCGCCCATGTGAGCCGCATGGGGTATGTGTCCGCGTCCCCGTTCAACTGCCCCGACGCCGTACGGGAGTTGTTCGTCATCTGGCTCGACGCCGAGCAGCTCACTGTGGTCGACGCGAGCGAAGGCGTACCTCGGGCGAACGGCAACTACGGCCGCGCCTGGCTGCCCGCTCCCGAGGTGCGGATCGACCTGGCGGACGGAGCGACACTCCCGGGTGTGTACTCCTACGTCAACCGCCACGGGGTCCTGCACAACGGCACCGGCGCGCCGCGCACCCACCCGGGCCAGCGGGAGCTGCTCACCGAACTGCTCGTGGAGCACGCACGGTTGAGGGAGCTGTTCGGGGCCACGCCCGAGGAGTTCTGCGCCCGGGCCCGCGCCGACCGGCGGCTGTGCGACAAGGGCACGCGCCTGTTCGCGCAGGAGAAGCTGGTGACGGCGTCCGGTCTGGAGAGGTACGTGACGGTTCAGCAGACCGGGAGTCCGGGCACCGGCTCGTCGTTGTTCCCGCCCGTGATGTAGACGTCGCTGATGTAGACGTTCGTGTTGCCGCTGTCGTCGTCCGTCTTCGCCCACCAGACGTTGGTCCACTCGCCGTACGTCTCGCGGCGGCCCAGATTCTGCTGGCAGTAGAAGTAGTTGGTGCCCTGGTTGAGCACACCGACCTCGGTGCCGTCGGCCGTGTAGGACTTGGCGGTCGTCCAGACCTCGCAGTTGTACTTGCCGCCGCCGACGGAGGAGCAGGCCGCGGCCGGGGTGGTCTCGCCGCCTCCGCCTGTCGTGCCGCTGCCGCCGGAGTTCCCGCCGCCGCTGCCTGAAGTCTTGGTCGGGGACGCCGTGGTGGCCCGGCCGGTGGGCGTGGCCTCGGTCCCGCCGCCCGGCGCCTCGGTCGCGGTCGGGGTCTTCTTGTCGCCCTGCTCGGTGGGCTTGGCCTCGTCCGAACGGTCGGCGTCGGTACTGCCGGACGCCGAGGCGGAGGCGCCGGCGGAGGTGGCGGACGACGTGGGCCGCGCACCGGCCTCGGCGTCCCCCGAGCCGTTCAGCAGGGCGACGGTGCCGCCGGCCGCTGCGAGGACGACGGTGACGGCCGCGGCGGCGAGCAGGGCGCGGCCCTTGCGGCGGGACGGGGCGCTCGTGGCCATGGCTCCCGTGGCGGCCGAGGACGGAACCTCCGGTCCCACCGGCTCGGGCGGAGCGAAACCCTGAGGCGTGGGCGCCACCGGCTCTGCCGGCCCGAACCCCGGCAGTACCGCCGGGACACCGCGCTCCGTCTCCGCCCGCGCCGCCGTACCCCGCAACATCGTCGTCGGAGCGTCCGGGACGACCGTGTCCGCCACCGCCTGCAGCAGCTGACGCGCCTCCTCCGCCTCCGGCCGGGACTCGGGCTGCTTCTCCAGCAGCCGCTGGAGGACGGGCCCGAGGGGCCCGGCACGATGGGACTCCGGGAGCGGCTCGGTGACGATCGCGGTGAGCGTGGAGAAGGTCGACGTACGGCGGAAGGGCGCGGCGCCCTCGACCGCGGCGTACAGCGTGGCGCCCAGGGCCCAGACGTCCGAGGCCGGGCCGGGGTCGGCGCCCTGGGCCCGCTCGGGGGCCATGTAGTCCAGGGAGCCGACGAGATGGCCGGTGCGGGTCAGTTGGGTGGCCGCTCCGTCGCCCGGATCGTCCATGGCCGCGATGCCGAAGTCCGTCAGTACGACGCGGCCGGACTCCTCGAGCAGGATGTTGCCGGGCTTCACGTCGCGGTGCAGGACACCGGCCCGGTGGGCGGCGGCCAGCGCGTCCATGACCTTGGCGCCGATTCCGGCCGCCTCGCGCGGGTCGAGGGGGCCGCGCTCGCGCAGTACCTCGTCCAGGGAGGGGCCGTCGACCAGCTCCATGACGATCAGCGGGCGTCCGTCGACCTCGGCCACGTCGTGCACGGCCACGACTCCGGGGTGGCGCACCCGGGCCGCCGCCCGCGCCTCCCGCTGCATCCGCAGCCGCAGGTCGGCGAGTTCGGGCCCGTCGGAGTCGGTGTAGGTGCGCAGCTCCTTGACCGCGACCTCGCGGCCGAGGACCTCGTCGACGGCTCTCCAGACGACGCCCATGCCGCCACGGCCGAGCTGGCCCACGACGCGATAGCGCCCCGCCAGCAGCCGACCGGTCCCGTCCGCCTGGCCGTTTCCGTTGGAGGTCTCCCCCGAAGACACCGCTGCCCCGTTCCTGTGACACGTCAATGCGTGCGTACAGACTACGGGGCAGGGGTGACGGCGCCAGACGATGGTTACGGCTGTGACAGGGCCGCTACTTCTGCTGCGCGGAGGCGGTCAGGTCGCCCCGCCGGGGCGCCGCGTAGCCTTCCAGGTCGGTGCGGGTCAGACCGGTCAGCCGGGCGACCTCGGCGATGTCGAGGGCGCCGCAGTCCAGGCCGCGCAGCAGGTAGCCGCTGAGGGCCTTGGCGGTGGCGGGCTCGTCCATGACGTCGCCGCCGGCGCGGTTCGCGTAGCGGGCGAGGCGGGCGGCGGCCTGCTCGAAGCCCTCGCGGTAGAAGGCGAAGACGGCCGCGTACCGCGTGGGGATGTGGCCGGGGTGCATGTCCCAGCCCTGGTAGTAGGCGCGGGCCAGGGCGCGGCGGGTGAGGCCGTAGTGCAGCCGCCAGGCGTCGTGGACCTTCTCGGTCGGGCCGACCGGCAGGACGTTCGTCGAGCCGTCCGACACGCGTACGCCGGTGCCGGCGGCCGCGACCTGCATGATCGCCTTGGCGTGGTCGGCGGCCGGGTGGTCGCTGGCCTGGTAGGCGGCGGAGACGCCGAGGCAGGCGCTGTAGTCGAAGGTGCCGTAGTGCAGCCCGGTGGCACGGCCCTCGGCGGCCTGGATCATGCGGGCGACCGTCGCGGTGCCGTCGGTGGCGAGGATGGACTGGCTGGTCTCGATCTGGATCTCGAAGCCGATCCGGCCGGGCTCGAGGCCGCGCGCCTTCTCGAAGGCCTCGAGAAGGCGGACCATGGCGGTGACCTGCTCGGCGTACGTCACCTTGGGCAGCGTCAGAACCAGCCCGTCGGGCAGCCCGCCGGCCTCCATCAGGCCGGTGAGGAAGATGTCGAGGGTGCGGATGCCACGGTCGCGGACGGCCGCCTCCATGCACTTCATGCGGATGCCCATGTACGGCGCCGCCGTGCCGTTCTTGTACGCCTCCGCGATCAGCCGCGCCGCGCGGGCCGCCGTCTCGTCCTCCTCGGCGTCCGGGCGGGGGCCGTAGCCGTCCTCGAAGTCGACACGCAGGTCCTCGATGGGCTCGCGTTCCAGCTTGGCGCGCACACGGTCGTAGACGGGCGCGGCCAGTTCGTCGCTCAGACCGAGGACGGCGGCGAAGGAGGCGGCGTCGGGAGCGTGCTCGTCGAGGGCGGCGAGGGCCTGGTCGCCCCAGGAGCGGAGGGTGTCGGCGGCGAAGACGTCGCCGGGGACGTAGACGGTGTGGACGGGCTGGCGGCTGCCGGGGTCTCCGGGGTAGCGGCGCTCCAGTTCGGCGTCGACCGGCGCGAGGGAGGCGCTGATCTCCTCGCTCACGGCGCCCGCGAGGCTCGTCGCCACCTGCTCCTGCTGGCCCATCCCGCATCCTCCTATTTTCCGCCTGACGGAATCAACAATCCGTAGAGCGAAGTTATCCGTGAAGCTTCCCGCTGGTCAACACCCTGTCCACAGCCTGACCCACGGCGTTCACTCCCGCCGCCGAGAACCCCTACGCCCCCTTTCACACTTCGGCTCGCACCTTCATCCTGACCTCTGGGGAGGGCATCACATGGTGAACACGACCAGAATGACGCGTCGCATGGGCCTGAGAACCGCGGTGGCCGCCGCGCTCGCCGTCCCGTTACTCGGCACGGTCCCGGCCTCGGCCGCCAAAGCGAGAACCCGCCGCCTGGACGTCATGACCTTCAATCTGCGCTTTGCGAGCACCACCGAACCCAACAGCTGGCCGGCCCGCCGTCCGGTGATGCGCGAGCTGTTACGCAGCGAGGCACCCCACATCATCGGCACCCAGGAAGGCCTCTACCAGCAGCTGCGCGACATCCACTCCGACCTCGGACCGCACTACGACTGGATCGGCACCGGCCGCGAGGGCGGCAGCCACGACGAGTCCGTGGCGATCTTCTACGACACCCGGCGCCTGGCCCCGGTCGAGCACGACACCTTCTGGCTCTCCGACACCCCCAGGGTGATCGGCTCGAACACCTGGGGCGGCTCGCTCCCGCGCATCGCCACCTGGGTCCGCTTCCGCGATCTGCACCGCGTCGGGCGGGAGTTCCACGTCCTCAACACCCACCTCGACCACGCGAACCAGTACGCCCGCGAACGCGCCGCGTCCCTCATCGTCGAACGGATCACGGAACTAGACCGGTCCTTGCCGTTCGTCGTGACCGGCGACTTCAACGCGGCCGCCCACAACAACCAGGTCTACGACGTCCTCCTGGCGGCAGGGCTCGTCGACACGTGGGACGCCGCGGCCGAGCGCGGCCCGCTGTACGGGACCTTCCACGGCTACAGACCGCTGACGCCGGACGGCGACCGCATCGACTGGATCCTCGCCACGCCTCGCACCACGGTCCACCGGGCCTCGATCAACACCTTTGCGATGAACGGGCAGTTCCCGAGCGACCACCTGCCGGTGCAGACGTCCCTGACCCTGGGATGAGCGGAGGCCCCCGCCACCGCCTCAGCGGTCACGGGGGCCTCGTACACCCGGAGTGGGATCAGCCCTTGCGGGTGTTGATCTCCTCGGTGAGGGCGGGGACGACGTCGAAGAGGTCGCCGACCACGCCGTAGTCGACCAGGTCGAAGATCGGGGCCTCGGCGTCCTTGTTGATCGCCACGATCGTCTTCGAGGTCTGCATGCCGGCCCGGTGCTGGATCGCGCCGGAGATGCCGGAGGCGATGTACAGCTGCGGGGAGACGGACTTGCCGGTCTGGCCGACCTGGTTGGTGTGCGGGTACCAGCCGGCGTCCACGGCG
>NZ_JOEY01000061.1 GCF_000718165.1 Streptomyces fulvoviolaceus
GCGGATCAACGTGCTGTTCGCGATGCTCCGCGACGGCACCTTCTACGAACCCCGAACCCCACGCCTCGCTTGACGAAAGACATAGAGGCACCCCCCCCCGCCTCCGCCTCGGTCACCTCGCCGCCGCAGCGGCTCTCAGCACCCCGGACGACTTCGGCACCCCACCCCCGCCTCCGACCGTCGCGGCCCTCCTGAACGCCTCCCCCCGAGGACTGGGCCAACACCGCGGTGACCGCCACGGGCATTGGCAGACCCAACGGCTCCTCGGCGTTCGAACCCCCTGCCCAGGAGGGCTGTGGAGCCGCTCGCGACGTGCGCTGAGCACGCCCCGTGGCGCCAGAGGATGTGGCCTGGTGCTTGGTTCAGACGATGAGACAGCCGCAGGATCAGCCCGTGCAGGCTCTCACCGGGACGTGGGATCAGGCTCCTGGGCAGCGGTTCGATCGGGGACATCATGGTGGATTCAACTCGCGGCTTCGTCGGAGTGCTGCGGGCCGTGGTCGTCGAAGACGGTGTTCCTACCGGCCTTGAGGGGCCTCGTCCGGCTGGTCGTCGGCTTGGGGGTTTCCGATTCACCGGTGTCGTCCGGGGCTTGGCCGATCCCGTGGGCGGGATTCTCACGGCCGATGATGATTCCGTCGAGGAGTGCCTTGTCGATCTCGCGACCATGCAGAGCGGCAGGGAAGAGGCCGTCCGTGTCCCCCGCCCCCGCCAACCGCACCGCCCTGGCCGTCGCCTTCTTCGGCTCCGACCCGGTGGTCCTCGTCGCCGTCCAAGCGCCCGCGCTCATTCCCGCCCTGTCCCTTGGCCTGGCCGCGTGGGCCGCGCTGTACGTCTTCCTGCGGCTGTGACACTTCGCCGTTCGACCGTCGCCCGCGGCGCCGAAGCCCACCTCGTGGTCCGGCACACGGCGAGCCGGCGGTCCGCGGCAGGGTGACGCCGAGCGCCTGCGCGACATACCGCAACGCACCCGGTGTGCCCGGCACTCCTGCCGGCAGCATCCTCAAATCACCGCACCACCCCGCACCACGGAGGCGGCCATGGCCTGGAAGAAGAGGACAGCCGCCTAGAAAGCAGCCGGAGCCGACCGACGGCATGCCGAGAATCAGCGACGCACACAGCCCGTCTGGGGACCCGATGCGCCGCCCGTCCTGGTCGCCCCCGGCCTCGACCAGCCCTCACGGCCGCAACAGCTCGAGGAACGCTTTGAGGGCTTTCTCAGCCGACAGGTGCTGTACGGCTGGCGGGTCGAACACAGCATGCAGGACGCCGCCGTCCTCGGCTACGACGTGAAACGACACCTCGGCTCCAGCGTGGCCGGCGGTTTTCTGCTGCTCGGCCCACTCGGCGCCCTCGCCGGAGCCGCCATGGCCGGCTCCCCTCTGACCCCACGCCGCATCCAGGTGTGGGTGGACAACACAGGCCACATCTGGGCCAAGGGCATCTGACCGGGCAGACCGCACGACCGTCCTCCGCGGCACTCATTCGCAGCCAGACCCGGGGCCCGGCTCTGCGCGGGCACCGGCCGGCCCGCCAGGAGCCCGAGGACGCCCGCACCATCAGGTACCCAAGCCGGTACCTGTACGGGTACCGTGGGGTTATGCCCGCACTCAACGTGGAATTCAGCCCGGACGAGATGGCACGGCTGCGCGAGCGGGCCACCCTCGCCGGCAAGAGCCTCAAGCAGCACGTGCACGATGTCACTGTCCAGGAAGCCGACCGAATCGCCTTCGTCGAGGGCGCCGTCGCCGAGGCCGAACGCATCCTGCCCGGCGTCACCGACCGCTTCCCCGCCGGCCTGCGGTGAGTCCCATCATCCGTGTCGACGTCGGCTGGGTCCTGCAGATCCAGTCGGCACTCACTCCCCTCAACATCCCCATCGCCGACTGGGGCGCCCTCGCCTTCATGGCCGACCGCCACAAGTTCGAACGCGAACGCGGCGAGCTCTACTACGAGCAGGCGTCGGCCCGCGCGGCCACCTTCCTGCACACCGCCCTGCTGCTGCGCCCCTTCGCCGACTACAACCTCGTCATCGGCTGGGGCTGCACCCACCAGTACATGAGCGTCTCCGGCCAGCCGGTCCAGGCCAAGGACGACGACCTCTTCGCGCTCGCCGGAGCAGTGCGCGCCCAGGAAGCAGACCTGCGGGACGTCGCTCAGCACCTCGAGACCTGGACAGCTGCCTGAGCGTGCCGCCGGGGCGCGGCCTTCGGGAAGCCCAGGCAGCCGGCTGCCGGCCGGTCATCGCGGCCCTGATCCAGCGTTCGAACGCCCGGCAGCTGGCGGCCCTTCCGCGCGGGCAGGTCGGCGTCAGGCGCTGGATGTGCCGGGTGCCGGGTGCCCATCAGGCCGCCGGCCTGTGCCAGACCCCGTCCCGTGAGGCAGCGGAGGACGGCTGACCGGCACCTGCGCCAGTCGGGTATGCCGAGGATCGACATGCAGCCGGGCGGCATTGATGAAGTTCAGCCGGGCGCCTTCCATGCGGTCCCGGGCAACTCGCCACACCTCCTCACCCGTTGCGGTCTGCTGGACGAACTGGTCGCTGTGATCCCAGAACACCTCGTCCATGGTTGCCGCAGCCGCAACGACAGCCGGACTGCCGACCAGCCAGATCGTTCCTAGCGCCACATTCCACGGCACCCAGTCCACCGATTCGCCCTCACACCACGCCCGCCGCAGGGCGAGCTGGATGCGGGTGGACTCGGCCACGATCGCGGCGCACGCTTCGATCTGCTTGTCCCGGGACCAGTGCATACGCTCGGCCCGGCTGGTGAGCAGTGAGCCAGCCAGGACGCCGACCAGCGCAGCCGCCACCCCTCCGACGGTGGTCACGGTCGTAGCCCAGTCCCAAGACATCCGGCTCCCTTCGCGGCATTTGCTCCGGAGGGGTTTCCTGCCCGATGGCGTCCCGCTGGTATGCACATGACGCGCCGCAAGAGGAGCGAACCGGCCACGCACAATTCGGGCTTGATCGCGAGGCAGTCGAGGTGCCGGCCGGCGGGCACCCATGCAGCCGTGCCGTGGCGTTGTCAGTGCTGGCAGGCAGGATGACGGGCATGACAACACCTGCTGCTGTGATCGTGGATGCCGCCGCCTACGCACAGGCGGTCGAGGACACGGTGAAGGCCGCGGCCGCCTACTACGCGGGCGGCACCTCGCCGCTGGACGACGACGCCTACGACCAGTTGGTGCGCGGCATCGCGGCGTGGGAGACCGGCCATCCCGAGCAGGTGCTGCCCGACTCGCCGACAGGGAAGGTCGCCGGCGGCGCCGCAGAGGGCGATGTCCCACACACGGTGGCGATGCTGAGCCTGGACAACGTGTTCTCCCCGGAGGAGTTCACCGCCTGGACCGCCTCGCTGGCCCGGCGCATCGGCCACGACGTCACCGTGTTCAGCGCCGAGCCGAAGCTGGACGGGCTCGCGATCGCCGCCCGCTACACCGACGGCCGCCTCACTCGGCTGATCACCCGCGGCGACGGCACGGCCGGGGAGGACGTCAGCCACGCGATCGGCACCCTCGAAGGCCTGCCCCTCGAGCTGGCCGAGCCGGTGACCGTGGAGGTGCGCGGCGAAGTCCTGATGACCACCGCCCAGTTCGAGCACGCCAACGAGGTGCGCGTCGCGCACGGCGGGCAGCCCTTCGCCAACCCGCGCGGCGCCTCGGCGGGCACGCTGCGCGCCAAGGAGCGCGCCTACACGGTGCCGATGACGTTCTTCGGCTACGGGCTGCTGCCGCTGCCCGACACCGAGGCGGCGCTCGCCGCGCGGCTGGGCGAGCTCGCCCACAGCGCGCTGATGGCGCAGGCCGCCGTGTACGGGGTGAACACCACCGCCGCGACCGCCGTGCCCGGCATCACCGCCACCACGGTGGAGCAGGTCCTGGCCCGGGTGCAGGAGATCGCCGCGCTGCGGGCGACGCTGCCGTTCGGGATCGACGGGGTCGTCATCAAGGCCGATCTGGCCGCCGACCAGCACACGGCCGGATCCGGGACCCGCGCCCCCCGCTGGGCGATCGCCTACAAGCTGCCCGCCGTCGAGAAGATCACCCGGCTGCTCGATGTGGAGTGGAACGTGGGCCGCACCGGCATCATCGCCCCGCGCGCCGTGTTGGAGCCGGTCACCATCGAGGGCTCCACCATCACCTACGCCACCCTGCACAACCCGGCCGACATCACCCGCCGCGACCTGCGTCTGGGCGACCGCGTCATGGTCCACCGGGCCGGCGACGTCATCCCCCGGATCGAAGCTCCCGTCGCGCACCTGCGCACCGGCGACGAACAACCGATCGTCTTCCCCGAGGTGTGCCCGCGCTGCGGGGCCGGCATCGACACCAGCGAGCAGCGCTGGCGCTGCGAGATGGGCCGCAACTGTCACCTGGTCGCCGCCCTCTCCTACGCCGCCGGCCGCGACCAGCTCGACATCGAAGGCCTCGGCCACACCCGCGTTGTCCAGCTCGTCGACGCCGGCCTGGTCGCCGACCTCGCCGACCTGTTCACCCTCACCCGCGAGCAACTGCTGGGCCTGGAGCGGATGGGCGCCACCAGCACCGACAACCTCCTCACCGCCATCGAGACGGCCAAGGGGCAGCCGCTGTCGCGGGTGCTGTGCGCGCCGAAGCGATGCAGCAGGTCGAGGGCATCGGCACCGAGAAGGCCCCATCCATCGTCGCCGAGCTCGCCGAATTGGCCCCGCTCATCGACAAACTCGCCGCGGCCGGGGTGAACATGACCGAACCAGGCGCTACCCCACCCGCCCCCGGCATCGCCGACAGCAGCGCGGGGAGCACGGAGCAGGTGGGCGGGCCGCTGGCCGGAATGACGGTGGTCGTCACCGGTGCGATGACCGGCGCCCTGGAGAAGCTCAGCCGTAATCAGATGAACGAGCTCATCGAACGCGCCGGTGGACGCTCCTCCTCCAGCGTCTCCAGAAAGACCAGCCTGGTCGTCGCCGGAGAAGGCGCCGGATCCAAGCGGGCCAAGGCCGAAGACCTCGGCATCCGCCTGGCCGCCCCGGACGAATTCGCCACCCTCATCGCCGACTTCATCGACTAAGACGTTGTCTCGATTGGCGGCTCAAGTCACTTCCGCAACTAGGGCACCGCCCGCGTCGGGATCGATAGTGTCCATGCCATGGAGGAGATCGCGGTCAAGCGAGAAGCTGTGGTGGCTGTCCTGCAGAAGGACGGTCAGGTCCTGGTGATCTTGCGGGGTCCGCAAGCACGGCAACCCGGCTACTGGGCCCCGCTCAGTGGCACGATCGAGCCGGGCGAGCAGCAGCAGGACACGCTGGTTCGCGAAGTGCACGAGGAGATCGGGCTACGCGTGACTCCCCTCGGCAAGGTCTGGGAGAGCACGACCGGGGACGGCACCTTCGTACTGCATTGGTGGACCGCCGAGGTCACGGGCGGAGAGCTCACGCTCGATCCAGGAGAGGTCAGCGAGGCTCGCTGGGTCACCGCCGAGGAGTTCGGCCAGTTGCAGCCGACGTTCGCGGGGGATCGCTCCTTCTTCGCCGAGGTTCTCCCTACGCTGTGACGGTGGTTCGGCTGTCCGTGCTGCGGCGATAGCAGATCAGAGTGCTGGCGATGCCGACGAAGGCGAGGAAGTGCTCGGCCTTGCGCTCGTAGCGGCGGTGCAGCCGACGACAGCCATTCAGCCAGGACATCGTCCGCTCGATCACCCAACGATGCCGGCCCAGGCGCTCAGTCGGCTCGATGCCGCGGCGGGCGATGCGCGGCGCGATCTGCCGGCGGCGCAGCCAGCTGCGTAGGTGGTCAAAGTCGTAGCCCTTGTCGGCGTGCAGCTTGGCTGGGCGCCGACGGCGAGGCCCGTAGCGGGAGCGGATCGGCGGTATGCCACGCATCAGCGGCACCAGCGCCTGGCTGTCGAGCAGGTTGGCGCCGGAGATGCCCACCGAGATCGGTAACCCCGTTCCGGTCGCAGATCACGTGAATCTTCGACCCTAACTTGCCGCGATCGGTCGGATTCGGTCCCGTCAGGGACCCCCTTTGACCGCCCTCACGCTGACCGAGTCGATTGCGCACCGCGACCAGTCCAGCTCACCGTTCGCGCCGAGCCGGTCCAGTACCACCCGGTGCAGTTTGGCCCACACCCGAGCCTTGGGCCAGTCCGTGAAGCGTCGGCGCACGGTCTGCCAGGAGGCGCTAAAGATCGGCGGCAACTGCCGCCACGTGCAGCCGGATGTGGCCACGAAGATGATCGCCGCCAGCACCGCACGGTCATCACAGCGCCGCCGACCTCCTCCTTGTTCGCGAACCGGTGGCTCCGGCGCCACCTCCTCAAAGATCTCCCACAGCCCGTCCGGCACCAGCCGTTCAACTATGCCCATGCCAGAACAACGAGCCGGCACCAATCAAGACATCGTCTAACTCCACCCTCTTGAGGGGGTGCCCCACCTCACAAGCCCTGTGGGCGTGACCGGTTCAGGAGCTGATCGGTAGGTCCCTCCGTGCCTGCTCCAGGTCGGTCGCCCAAATCCACAACCGGTGCTGGGGCGGCACCTGGTGGTAGCCGTAGAGGCCGACCTCGGTCAGCGTCCGCAGGTCCACGCACACCCGCTGGTAGGCCTGGCCGATCGCGTGGGCCGGATCGGTCAGTTCCCTGACGCCGAGCTTGATGCAAGCCCGGTACTCATATCCCAGCAGCAGGTCCTGCCCGACCTGGGCCCAGGCGCCGAGTTGCTGTGTCCAGGCCGCCTCCGCCTCGTCCAACAGCAGGTTCAAGTCCTTGGCGGGCGGGATGGAGGGGTAGATGAGGAAGGTGGCCGCCCAGCCGAGCGCCACCATGTCCAGGTTGAACGTGCGCCGACGGGGGTCGTCGCGTGGCGGCAGCGGATCGGAGGCGCTGCCGGTGAACCAGGGCGCGGTGTAGGCCAGCAGGCGTCCGTTGCCCTCGACGAGCTCACCGGTGGCGATCACGGCCATCTTGCGCTGGGAGCCGTCGGGACGGGCCAGACGGGTAGCCACCATGGCCGTATGCGCCTCGGCCGCCGCCTGGCCCGCGTCCTGATGGCGCTGCGCGGCGTCGGGGGTGATCCGGGAGACGAGATAGTCGCGCAGATCCTGCGGCAGCGCGTCGTACGTGCCATCCACCAGCCGGGTCTTGGCGCGCTCCAGAGCAGCCTGGGCGGCGGCCGGGGCGCCACCAAAATGGCTTTCCGGGGTGTCGATGGACACCATGCGGATGGCCATGGCGATGTTAGGAGTGTCGCCGTCGGTGACGCTCAAGAACCGGTACTCGTTGGCGGGCCGGCTAGGGCCCACGAAACCGAGATCAACCACAGCTGCTCTCCCGAAGGTTGGCCCGAGGCCGCGAGGGCGGGACACCCGGCAGAAGCATCACGGCTGATCAGGGGGTTTCGGTACAAGCCCGCCCGCCGGTGACATAGCGGTTCCTGGCTCCGGCATCCTCCAAACCTGCGCGGAGAGTTCTCACCCGCCGGCGGACGACGGCAGCAAGTAGGGCCAGAACTCATTGGGCGGGGCCACCACTCACTGATGAAGCCACGGTGTCGCCAACATCGGGGAACGTACCCCGGAGCGAAAGAGCAGTGCCACGCCGGCCAGCACGCGGTCGCACCACGGTCTCAGGTGACGCTCCGTCACCGGGTCCACGCCGGACACCGCCAGGGCGCGGTGCCACTGCCATCTACTGGTCACACCAGGTGATCAACAGCCGATGACGCCGTCGGCGTGACGTACCGTCGCGGCCGCAACCGCAGCGGCCCTTGCGGGGCTCTGGACCTGTGACCCGCAATTCGCCGGCGAGGAGACAGAAATGACCCCCTGGAGCAACGAGAGCCTCAGTTCGTGCGCCTTCGTCGACCCCTACGCCGCACATCCCAGTGACAATGCCTGGCCGACTCCCGCCCAGTCCTACGATGACCTCGACTACTTCCTGCCGCCGCCCAACCCCGCTGACCGCCTCAGCTTCACTCTCACCCCCCACGACCAGCAACGCCTCGCCCTGCATGCGGCACTCACCGTCGCCGGCATCCCCCCGATGCCCGAAGACCGTGCCGTCATCGACCAGCTCAGCACCCTTCCGGCAGACGTCAACAACACCCTCCAGCGCTGGCTGCACCACGCCCAATGACATCACCGGCCCGCGGCCGGGCTCAAGCACGCCGACCGCGTTCGTGGCACCTCGGGGTGCCCCAGCTCACACGGCAGGTGTTGCCAACAGCGGAACATCCAGCGGCAGTTGACCGTTCATCTGTATGTGGCCGCGGAGGGGACAGTGTCCCCGGGCCTCACCTACAGCCCATGGGGACGATCGTCCGGCTGAAGCCCCATGGAGCCTTCCGCCGAGAGGCGACCGCCCTCCGCGCGCCACCGCCTCATGGCCCCGGCTGGTCTCCCCCGTCCAGCCGGGGCTTCGCGTTGCCTGCCCGTCACGGGTCGAACGCCGCTATCGGGCGAGCGTGCCGTGCTGGCATTCCGGGACGTCGAAGTTCGACTCCTCCCCCAGGTCTTCAGTGCCTTGGTGGAGCTAGCGCCCTTGAACTTGATGAGGGAGTCTTCGCCATCTTCGAACATGCAGGTCGGAGGCTCTGGCGTGGCGCTCGCTCGCTCTCGCGGCCCACGGCCGGCGACGCCGTCCGCGAGGGCCGCAGCCAGGTCTACGTTGTATGTAGTGTGCGGAAATGACGAGAAGCGAGCGGCTCGCGGACCAACTGGACTGGTACTGGCACAAGAACCTGCGGCCGCGGCTGCACGGTCTTGCCGATGAGGAGTACTTCTGGGAGCCGGTGCGTGGCTGCTGGAGCATCCGCCCACGTGGCACGTCGGCCGCACCGATGTCGGCAGGTTCGGGGGAATGGACGATGGACTCCGCGTCCCCTGACCCGGTGCCGGCGCCGGTGACCACGATTGCCTGGCGGCTGGCGCACATCATCGTCTCCTGCCTGGGCTATCGGGTCGGATGGTACTTCGGCGGCCAGGACGTCGACTCCGAGACATTCGCCTACGCGGGGACCGCTGACGAGGCGCTAAAGCAGCTCGATGAGATGTATGGGAGATGGAACGCGGGGGTCCGCGAACTCTCGGACGCTGACCTGGAGAATCCGCCCACGGTGGGTCCCGAGCGGTTTCCCATGGAGAACAGGGTCCTGCACGTCAACAGGGAGCTGATCCATCACGGCGCCGAGATTTCCCTGCTGCGCGACCTCTACCGCTGGCAGGACGGAGCCGTACCGCGCCGAATATGACTTTCCGGTAACCGGCGGTCGAGGTCGGTCTGCAGGAGGTTGACGAGCTGTCCGCGCAGGAGAGCGTGGATGGTGACGACGGCGACCATGATGCCGTCGCGGGGGTCGTGGAGGCGGTCGAGAAGACCGGCAATGCCGTCGGAGGGCAGCGAGGCGGGCAGAGATCGGCTGCTGGCGAGAGAGACGCTGCGGGCGGGATCGCGAAAGACTAGGCGTTCGGGTTTGAGGGCCCTGATCAGGGAGCGTAGTGAGGTGTGTAGACGGCGGGCCTGATCGCCGCGGAGCGAGCCCAGGGCGTCCTCGATGTGCTTCTTGGTGATCTCGCGGGGATCGGTTAGCCCAGCGACGCACCACGCTTGGAGGGTGGGCAGGACGGCGACCACGTAGTTTTCGACGGTCTTGGGGCTGCGGAACCGGCTGGGGGCGCTGCCCTGGCCCAGGAGCACGTCGATGAACGTGTGCACCGCGCCGGAGAAGGCCGGGTGGCTGATGATGGAGGCGTGGTGTCGAGCGCGGGCGATGCACGGGTCGCTGGGCGGTTGGGCTTCGAGAAGGCCGCGCAGGCGGAGGTAGTTGATGACACGGGCGCCCTGGAGGCTGGCGCGCATTGAGGCCAAGGCCCGGATGTCCGTCTCGCGGATGGGGACGCCAGTGCCGAGGTGCCCCGTCACGATGCGCAGGGTGCGGATGCTGCCACTGAACGAGTCGGGTTCCATCCGCGACTGCGCATGTAGGCGGTGAAGTCGGCGAGCAGCCTGGAAGCCTGTGCGGTGAGGGCGGCGGCCTGGTGTTGTCCAGACGGGTCCAATCCCGAGGCGGGGCCGCGAAGAGCTCCAACTGAGCCTGGTCGAGGAGATGCTCGGACAGTTGGCGTGCGGACTCTGACCGGGCGCGGGCGCGGCGGCGTTTGAGGGCGAAGCGGCCTTGGAGCGGCGCCGTGCCGGGCAGCTGGCGCCCGGTTGCCAGCCCGGCTGGATGGGGACGGGCGAACCACAGTTGGTCGCCGTTCTTCATCGCGACCTGGGCGGTGTCGGCTTCAGTTTCGGCGACGATGATCCGGCACATGCGGCACATCCCGCCGCTGAGCATCAGCGTTCGGTTACAGCGGCCGCACTCGGCTTCCCTACCACCGCGCTTGCGCATCTCAAAGCACCAGTTGGTGCACGGCACGCGGCGGTCGTTCGCCCAGGCCAGACAGTGAGCGCAATGCCCCCGCAGTTCAGGATCTCGCTGCCCATCCTGGCGGGTCGGGCCAGTGCCCCGCGGCGGGACCACCCGGCGGGCGGAGGCGGTGCGAGGAGAGATCCGACGGCTGATGGACCAACACGCACACACACCCCGGTCCCAGCAGCACACCTCAACACCCTGGCAGGACTCCTCGTCCACGCCACCGCACACGGCGCGACCCTCACGACAGAGACCAAACCAGCGAGTTGATTCTTTACGGGCCCTTACGAGGTGGTGCTCGATTGTGGGTGGGGCGTCGTGATCTTGGTACCGTCGGTCATTGCCTTTCAGCGGGCTGGCTTGTGACCGATGGGACGCTGCGCGCATGATGACCGCGTGAATAACTGGATGCGTGCCCGGAACGGTTGGACGATCCTTCTGATGTTCTGGGGGCTCACGCTGGCCGGCGGGCTGTTCGGGGAAGCAATGTCACGGATGGTCTTCGAGCACCACCCTGCGGCGTCTGTCACCTGGAACCTGCCGTGGCTGGTGGGCGGCTCTCTGTTTGTGGCCCTTAGCGGCACCGTTGGTGTTCTGCGGCGGCGTCGGCGGCAAGGCTGACGAGCATCGGCAATGCCGGTTCCAACGGTCGGGGATGTGGAGAAGTCCGCGCGAGTTGGTGTTGTTTGTGACGCAATACCTGGTCCGCGCGGCCTTGTCCCATCGTATTTTCACTGGTCTCCGGCGCCGTCGACTCGGCGCGCTGCTCGGCGAGTTGGCCGACGCGTGGACGACCTCGGAAGAGGGGCGACTGCACGGCCGCCGGGGCCACGACCGCATGCGGCGGCTGGAGCAGGCCCCCGTCACCAGTTGGTGTTCACCGACCGTGTCATCGCTGCTTTGGTCATCCTGCGCTTCCAACTGCCACACGCGGCGCTGGCCGTGCTCTACGGCGTGGACCGCTGCACGATCACCCGGGCCGTCCACGAGATCCGCCCGCTCCTGGCTGCCCGTGGCTTCGCCGTGCCAGGCCGTCCCGACGTGCGGCTTCGCACGCTGGCGAATGTCTTCGCCCATGCCGCGGCTGAGGGCGTCGAGCTGCGGCTGGATGGTACGGAGTCCGGGTGCGCCGTCCGCGGGCGAGCAAGCCCGGCCGACGCGCGTTCGGTCTCGGGGAAGATGCGGCAGAACACCAAGAAGACCACCGTCGTCACCGACGAGAAGGGCCGCACCTTGTGGGCCGGGGCGTTCCGGCCCGGTCGCATACACGACCAGACGGCTGTGAAGACCGAGGGCTCTGCGACCTGTTCGAGCGGTACCCGGAGGTCACGGCAAAGGGGCTCTTCACAATGCAAAGTGTCTTCGGTGACGCTGATGCGCCGATTGTCGTCGAACTCGCGCAAAAACCAGATCTACAAGGCGTTCCGGGAGGTCGGGCGCGTGATGCGGACCGTGGCACTGCTGCGGTTCCTCGCCGACTCGGGGCTGCGGGCACGGGTGACCGCGGCCACCAACAAGGCCGATGCCTACAACGGGTTCTCCGCCTGGACCCCGGTTCGGCAACCAGGGCGTGATCGCCGAGAACGGCCCGGCCGAGCAGGAAAAGTCGGTCAAATGGAACTCGCTGCTGTGCAATCTGATCGTGTTCACACCGCGATCGACATGATGGAGGTCATCCGGCAGCTGGTTGCCGAGGGGTGGCGGGTGACCGCTGAGGATCTGGCCCAGCTCTCGCCCTACCTGACCTCCCACATCCTCCGGTTCGGCGCGCCTACGCAACCGACGAACTCCACATCCCGCCGGACGTGTTCGACCCCGCGCTGAACGAGGTCGACTTTGGCGGCGAACAGCCCGCGGCCGCGTAGCAGGGCACGGTAACGCAGCAGAGGGTGGTTTAGCGCCTCCCCCATGCAGGGCGACACTGGAGGGCCGAGAATCCTCCATCGCTCACGCAGCACGCGCAACCCACGCAAATGTCCGCGGCCGGGCGCTCGTCCGGGATCGGCGCCGGCTCGATGCTGGCGGCAGCGCGGCTGGACCATCCCGGCGCGCGATGCCGGCGGGGCATCGGCGATGCTGTGGGCGTGGAGTACGTGTCCAGAGTGCCGCGACCGCCGCTGGACGGGCTGATCGACGACCTCTACTACCTGGAGGGTGCGCCGCCGTACGCCCGGCTGACGCTGCCGCCGAGCCCGGCGGCGCTGCTCATCGTCAGGCTCGGTTCGCCGTTCCTCATCCGCGCCGGAACCGACATCGAGACGGCCGAGTACGCCGACGGCTGCGTGGTCACCATGCCCACCCGCGCGTTGGAGTTCGGCTACCCACTCCGAACCCGGCCCGTCGGCGTGCACTTCAAGCCGTGGGGGCCGGCACCGTTCCTGCCAATGCCCGCGGCCGAGCTGTGTGACCGGCCGGTGACGATAGAGCAGGTTTGGGGCCGGCCCGCCATTGCTGAGCTTCGAGACCGGCTGGCCACGGCGGACGGACCGCACGAGATGCTGACGCTGCTCGAGGAGGAGCTGATGCGACGGCTGTGCGAGACCGCCGGCCTGGGGCTGGTCCGCCATACGAGCAGTGTCATCGCGGCGACCAGCGGGGCGGTGGCGATCGGCGACCTGAGCGTGGCAGCCGGTGTCAGCAGCACTCATCTGGCACAGCGGTTCAAGGAGCTCATCGGCGTCACGCCGAAGCGGCTGGCCCGCACCTACCGCTTCGCCACCACCGTGCTCTCGATCAACCCCGCCGAACCGATCGACTGGGCCGACCTCGCCAGTAGTGCAGGCTACTTCGACCAGGCCCACTTCGGTCACGAGTTCCGGGAGTTCACCGGGCTCACGCCGACCCGGTACGTCGAAGTCCGGCGGCAGTTCCTGCGCGAACATCCCGGCCACGTGCTGGACAACTGGCCGCTGCCGGCCGATTGATTTCTTACAAGAGCGACAGCTCAACGACACGCTAATTTGGAGGCACCCCAAAGCAAAGGAGCGCCCCGTGGGCAAGGTGGTCATGTACGCCTCGGTGTCGGTGGACGGCTTTGTCGCGGACGAGAGTGACCAGCCCGGACCGCTGTTTGACTGGTTGTCCAGCGGTGACGTCCCGTTGGACGAGAGCGGCGAGGTAAAGGTGTCGCAGACGTCCTACGACTACATCCGGCCGTACTGGGACCAGATCGGGGTGACAATCTGCGGCCGCCACGTCTTCGACCTGACGGACGGCTGGGACGGGAAGCCTCCGAGCGGGATCGACCACGTGGTCGTCGTGACGCACCGGCCGCAGCCCGAGGGCTGGGACCCCGAGGCGCCGTTTCACTTCGTCGACGGCGTCGAGGCAGCCGTGGCCAAGGCGCAGGAGCTTGCGGGTGAGCGCATGGTCGAGGTCGCCGCTGGCGACGTCGGCGGCCAGGTGCTTGCCGCGGGCCTGGTCGACGAGGTGCGCATGGACGTCGTACCCGTCGTGTTCGGGTCCGGCAAGCGCTACTTCGGGTCGGTCCACGCGCAGCACCTGCTGGAGGATCCTGACGTGGTGATTCAGAGCAACCGGGTGCTTCACCTGCGCTATCGGGTGCGCCGTTGACCGATCTGAGCGGGTACGCGAAGAAGTCCACTGCGAACGGTGACACAAGATCGGACCTCCGGCTGCGTTTGCGCATCGCTGTCCCTGGTCGGGCAGCCGACGCCGACGCCCCAGCACCTCACCTGCGGCAAGTTCAACTCAAGATCACTGGTTGCCGGTTTCCGTCGTATCTTGGCCGACCCCCAGGAAGAGCGGCTCTCACAATGCAGGGTGTAGTCGGGGTCTGAATCCGCCTGTCTCGAGTAGGGATCGGGCGATGTAGTTGGTGAGGTCGCGGAAGCCGAGGGCGGAGCCGCGCAGGTGCTCCAGGCGGCCGTTGATCGCTTCGGTTGGACCGTTGCTGGTGCCGGGCCGGTCGAAGTAGGCCAGTACGTCAGCGGCTCGCTTACTCAGGGTGGAGAACGGTCGCCTGCGCCATCAACCGGCGGATCGTGCTTCGGTAGTCCGCACACTCCCGGCGCAGACGCCTTTCCCTCAGTAGCGGCCAGGTGTGAAAACCCGTTGATGGGCCCACCGCCCAGCCGCAACGATCAGGCGCATGTCTGCCGCCCTGGCGCCTCTGCGTCACCGCCCGTTCCGTCACCTCTTCATCGGTACGACGGCAAACCTGCTCGGCAACGGGGTGGCGCCGATCGCCCTGGCCTTTGCCGTGCTCGACGCCACTGGCTCGGTCGGCTCGCTCGGGTTGGTGGTCGGCGCCCACTCCCTCACCGGCATCCTCTTCCTGCTGTACGGCGGGGTGTTGGCGGACCGGCTGCCGCGCGGCCCGCTGTTGGTCGGCAGCAGCGTGGTCAGCGCCGCGAGCCAGGCGGTGATCGCTGCCCTGGTTCTCACCCACAGCGCCGCCATCCCCCTGCTCATGGTGCTCGCCGCGGTCAACGGGGCGTCAGGTTCCTGCTACCAGCCCGCCGCCCAGGCCCTGCTGCCCCAGACCGTGCCGGCCGAGTCCCGCCGTGCCGCCCTCGCGCTCTCCCGGATCGCGGGCAGCAGCGCGACGATCGTGGGTGCCTCGCTGGGCGGTGTCCTGGTCGCCGCGGTCGGCCCCGGCTGGGGCCTGGCCGTCGACGCGCTCAGCTTCGCGCTTGCCGCCGCGTCCTTCGCGCTGGTCCGCGTCCAGGTCGCCCCGCCCGCGCCCAGCCCCGGCCTGGTGCATGAACTGCGCGTCGGATGGCAGGAGTTCACCTCCCGCAGCTGGGTGTGGGTGATCGTGATGGCCTTCTGCTTCCTCAACGCCGGCGTCACCGCCTCGTTCACCGTCCTCGGCCCGGCCGTCGCCGACACCACCGGGATCGGCCGCACCGGCTGGGGCCTGGCCGTCGCCGCGGGCTCGCTCGGCGCGGTCGCCGGCGGCGTACTGTCGCTGAGATGGCGGCCCCGGCGCGCGATCCTGGTCGGCTGCGCGCTGATGGGCCTGACGGCGATGATCCCGCTGCTGCTCGCGCTCGCCCCGTACACCTGGGTGCTGGTCGTGGCCAACTTCGTGGCAGGCGTGGGTATCGAGCAGGCCGGCGTCGCCTGGTACTCGACCCTCAATGAGCAGATCCCCGAGGACCGCCTTGCCCGCGTCTACGCCTACGACGACCTCGGCTCCTACCTCGCGCTCCCGCTCGCCCAGTTCGCCGCCGGACCCGCCGTACTCCTCCTCGGCCTCCATGCCACCCTCTACGCGGCCGCCGCGCTCATCCTCCTCGCCACCCTCGCCATGGTCGCCACCCCCTCCATCCGCGCGCTGGTCCCGAGGACCGCAGAACCGCTGCGCGCCTCCGAAGATCCGGTGCCTCGCTGAGCTCGACTCTGACGCACAAATATCCACAGGTGGGCACGATGGTGCGCCCAGCGGGTCCGTGCCCGCTGGGTTTCATCCCGGTGGTTCATCCGGTGCTCGCCATGGGGTCGAGGGTGACCCGTCAGCCGGTACGTCAGCCGTTTCACCAGGTGCGGAACGGACTGAATCCGAGGTGTTCGCGGTGCCCGGAGCCATCCCGTACGCGCGAAACCCTCGGATTCTGCTTCTGAGCTAGAAGGCCGCTGTCCGGTCTTCGCTGCGCGGGTCGGTCACTTGGTGCTCGGTGTAGATGCCCGCGCGCGCCTCACGACGCCAGGGACGCCCGTAGGTCACTGCTCCGGCGGCGGCCTCGGAACTGTTGTCGAGGTTCACGACGGCTACCGATGGCGAGTCGTCCGCGGGGCACCGCGCAAGCCAGTCGCCGTTGGGAGCGGCGATTCCGGACGGTGCGGTGGCGCTGTCCTGTGCCGGCCCTGACAAGCTGACCCAGTAGCTGTTGACCGCGGCGTGGCCTTGGGCTTGGGCGGCGGTGTTACCCGGGGTGCCGCTGGTGGAGAACAGGACGCAGTCGACATCCAGCTTCTCGTATTCTGCGAACAACTCCGGGTAGTGGATCTCCATGCCGAGCAGGCAGCCGAAGCGCACACCGTCGACCTCGAAGGTCACCGGTGAGACGCCCGGCGAGTACATGTACGAGACCTTCGTCTTCGACAGCAGGCGCTCGTCATAACGCGTGACGACCCCGCCGCGATCGGTGATGACGTAGAGGCTGTTGTGTGGACGGTTCGGGCCCGTCAAGCGGTGCACCGATGCGATCACCGTCCACAACCGCAACTCGCGGGCCAGCTCGGCGATCGCAGCCAACTCCGATTGGAGCACCGGCCACTGGCACCGATCCCAGTCCGCCGGGCCGACCGTGTCCGGGCCGTCGACGGACATGACAAGCTTGCTGGGAAAGCAGATCGCGCCTTCCGGAAAGTGCACGATCCTCGCTCCCTGAGCGCTGGCCTCGCGCATCAGAGCACGGACCTCACGCCCGCTTTCGCGCAGCGCTTCAACGTCTCGGGGGTCATCGCGTACGGGGGTCTGCGCTACGGCGAGCCGCACGCTGTTGGGATTCCTTGCTTCCGACATGACGTCTCCTGATGGAGTCGGACGGAAGTGCCGGAGGGCGGACGTGTAGGACTCACCGGTCTTGGCGGCGCGGGCACGCACCTGGTGCTTGAAGTTCCTACGGGCTGTCATCGCGGCCTTCCACGCCTTGAGCGACGGCTCCCCGGCAACCTCGCCCGAGGCGATCGGGCTGCAACAACGACCTGAGACGCTGGTCCCTTTGCCTCCGATGGGAGACCGTGCTGGGGACGGTCGCGGGAGGTTCGGCGTAGGCCACGCAGTCGGTCATCATGCCGTCGCTCGCAGGCTCCGTCAACATCCTTCAACACGTCCAGCGCACTGTCGAATGGCCGGCTGCTGAAGAGAGGCACCTCAGCTCAACACGCAGAACTTGACAGAGAAGTGGCGGGTCAGCTGCTGGTGACGGTGGTCTTGGGTGACTCGTCGACGTGGAGGGTGAAGACGTCGGGGCGGGCGTAGTGGCCGGTGGTGTCGAGGTCGAAGCGGGCGCGGGTGAGGTCGTCGAGGTCGAGGTCGGCGGTCAGGATGCCCTCGCCGTCGCGCAGCGGCCCGGCCAGGACCTCGCCGAGCGGGGAGACGATGACGGAGCCGCCGCCGATCAGGACCGTGTCGGGCTCGTCGCCCTGGACGGGGTGGAGGTCGGCCGGGAGGGCGTCGCGACGCAGGTACTGGTTGGCGCTGAGGACGAAGCAGCGGCCCTCCAGCGCGATGTGCCGCATGGTGGCCTGCCAGGCGTCGCGGTCGTCCACCGTCGGCGCGCACCACAGGTCGACGCCCTTGGCGTACATCGCCGTACGGAAGAGCGGCATGTAGTTCTCCCAGCAGATGGCCGCGCCGATGCGGGCGCTGCCGGTGTCGATGACGGGGAGGGTGGAGCCGTCGCCCTGGCCCCACAGGTAGCGCTCGGCGGCGGTGGGCATCAGCTTGCGGTGCAGGCCCAGGTAGCCGTCGGGGCCGAAGAAGAGCACGACGCAGTACAGGGTGCCGCCCTGGCGTTCGACCGCGCCGACCACGGCGTGGCATCCGAGCTCCCGGGTGACGGTGGCCAGGGCCGCGACCTCCGGGCCGGGGATCTCGATGGCGGAGGCGTGGTAGCGGCGGAACAGGTCGCGGCCGGCCGGGGTGCGGCTGCCGACCGTCATGCCGAAGTCCAGCCCTTTGGGATAGCCGCCGAGGAACGCCTCGGGGAGCACGACGACCTCGGCACCGTGGGTCACTGCGGCCTCGCGGATGAGTTCTTCGGCCCGGGTCACTGCGGTCGGGGTGTCGAACAACGGGGCCGCCGCTTGGGCGACGGCGACGGTCACAGTGCGGCGGGAGTCAGGAGAGGCAGAAGTCATGCTTCGACGGTAGGAACCACGACGCTCATCCGGCAAACTAATCTTTTGAGTGATCAACATTCATGAAGCCAATCTAGTGCCCTGACCGTGTAGGTTCGCCGGGTCACTCAGGCTGCGGCGGCGAGGGGGCGTCCGCCCCAGCGGATGCCCTTTTCGCTGCGGATGCGGGCACGTTCCCTGCGCTCGGCGGCCAGGACGGCGTGGTGGCGGGCGTTGGCGTTTCGCCGGCGAAGGTAGGCGTGCGGGGCCCGAGTCTGAGCAGTGTGGTTGCGGTGGTTGGAGTTGGCAACGGTGAATTGCCGCAGCGGCCCGAAGTGGGCCTCGATCGGGTTGGCCCAGGACGCGTAGGTCGGGGTCTGGGGGTGAAGCCCCCAGGAATTTATTGTTCCCGCCCCTCAGCGGAGCTGCTCAGGGCCTGTCTCGAAGTCGGGTGTGAGCTCGTGACAAGATCGCGGGATGCTGCGACTCACCGATTTCATTATCGACTGCCCGGACACGATGAAGCTGGCGGCTTTCTACTCCGAGGTGACGGGCCGTCCGATCAAGGAAGGCAGCTCCGAGGACTGGGCTGGCATCCAGTTCGGCGAGATCGAGCTGGCATTCATCCGGGTGGACGACTACCGCGCTCCGCAGTGGCCCGACAGCGAGCACCCCAAGCAGTTCCACCTCGACTTCGAAGTGGACGAGATCGAGTCCGAGCAGCGCCGCGTCCTCGACCTCGGCGCGACGCTGAGGCAGGACTTCATCGGCCCAAACGGATACGGCTGGCAGATCTACACCGACCCGATCGGCCACCCCTTCTGCCTGTGCCGCAACAAGGGCGTCATCTGGACCGACCAGGGCCCGATCTGGCCCAAGCGCGACTAAGAGCCCGCGCGGATAGGCGGCGTGGAAAGCCTCAGCATCGAGGTGGGCACTGGCTCCAGTGAATGTGTAGTTGCGACGCTCTGTGACCGCTGGAGAGACCTGTGTGCATCCTTAGTTTCAGATCGCCTGCCTGGCCAGCCTGTGCAGGGTCCGCGCGGCAGGTGATCCGGGGTCGGCCGTCATCAGGACGACCTCCTGGTCATCCTCGGGCACGAGCAGGACGTCACAGTTCAACCGCAGCGCACCGGCCTCTGGATGGTCCAGGGTCTTGGTGCGGTGCCCGGGAGCGTGGACCGGACGTGCCTGCCAGATCTGCCGGAACTCCTCACTGCCGGCGTGCAGTTCGGCCAGCAGGGCGGCCAGCTGCGGGTCATGCGGGTAGCGGTCCGCGGCCCGGCGCAGCCGCGCCACCACGATGTGCCCGAACTCCTCGGCGCTGGAACTCTCGTACATCCGCCCCTGGCCCAGGAAGCGGCGCCGGGCCAGGTTCGTCGTCCCGCCTCCGAGATCGCGCCCGAGCAGTGCCTGGGCCAGGGGGTTCCAGGCGACGACGCCGTACGCCGCATCAGTGACGATGGCACCGGTCTCCGGCAGCCGCTCTAGCATCCGGGCCACGTGCGGGCGCACCCGCCGCACGGCGCCGATGCCAGGCGGCGCGCTCGAACCCGCCAGGCGGAACAGATGGCTGCGCTCGGCGGGCATGAGCCGCAGCGCCCGGGCCAGCGCGTCCAGGATCCGAACCGACGGCCGCGGCCCCCGGGCCTGCTCCAGCCGCGTGTAGTAGTCGACCGACATGTGGGCGAGCTCCGCCACCTCTTCGCGGCGCAGACCTGGTGTGCGGCGGGCGGTGCCCGTCACCGCCAGGCCGACCTCGTGCGGACTCAGGCCCGCCCGGCGCTCCCGCAGGAAGCGGGCCAGCTCCTGCCGCGCCATGTCGCCTCCTCCCACTGCCTGGTACAGGCTGTCCCTGGCAGGGCAGCCACGACCAGGGAAGTGTGGTCGCCATGAACGAACGCACAGCTTTGGTCACCGGTGCCAACAAGGGCATCGGCAAGGATATCGCCCGGCTGCTCGCCGCCGAGGGTCTCACCGTGTACGTGGGCTCCCGCGACCGCGGGCGCGGGCAGCGGGCCGTCGAGGAGATCGGCGCCGGGGCCCGCCTGCTGGTCCTCGACGTGACGGATCCTGGCGGCATCGCACAGGCCGCAGCTCAGGTGGACCGCCTGGACGTGCTGGTCAACAACGCCGGCATTTCACCATCACTCGCTCCGCCGGCCGACACCGACGTCGAGGAGTTCCGGCGCACATACGAGACCAACGTGTTCGGGGTGTTGGCGGTGACCAATGCCTTCCTGCCCACCCTGCGCCGGTCCCCGCGCCCGCGCATCGTCAACGTCTCCAGCGGCACCGCGTCGCTGACCTGGAGCACCAACCCCAACCCCCAGTTCACCCCTGGAAGCGGTGGCGCTGCCGCGTACCGGTCGTCCAAGGCCGCCCTCAACGCGCTCACCGTCTTCTACGCTCAGACGCTGGCCGGGGAGGGCTTCAAGGTCAACGCGCTCGCCCCCGGCCTGCGGTCCACTGATCTCAATCCCCGGGCCGCCGCTGCCGGCGGTGACCCGGCCGAGGCCGCGCAGGGTGCTCTCCGCCTGGCCCTGCTGCCGGATGACGGCCCCACCGGTGGCTTCTTCTCCTGGGACGGAGCGCCCGTGCCCTGGTGATCAGTCATGGGCGGCGTCGGGGACGGGCGCCCCAGCGGTGGGTGGTCCAGGCTCGGCGCAGCAGGCTTCGGACGGTGATGATCGTGTCTGCAAGGTCGAAGAAGGCGTTGATGACGGTCGCGCGGCACTCGTAGCAGCAGGCAAGGCGGTGGAAGGCGTTCTGCCAGGCGTGGGCGCGTTCGACGTGCCACCGCTGACTGGCCTGGATCGGCGCCTTCTCGCCCTTGAGCGCAATGCGACCGTGCAGGTTGCGGGCAGTGAGTTCGGCGCGGGTCTTGTCCGAGTCGTAACCGGCGTCGAGGTGCACCGTGATGTCGTCGGGCAGCGGTCCGAGGTCGTCGAGCAGGTTCAGGGTCGGCGCGAGCAGTGGGGAGTCGTGGCGGTGCGCTCCGGCCAGGACCCGGCCGAGCGGGATTCCGTAACCATCCGTCATACCCGAGCGTTTCATCCCTCGTTTGCCGCGATCGACCGGTGAGCGCCCGGCGGCCTCGCCGCCGCCGGGCGCTTTGATGATGGAGCCGTCGATGGCGATCTGGTCGAGCATGAGCCCGATGATCCGGTCGTACGATTCCAGCGCGATCTGCTTGAGGCGGGCGAAGAGGCCGAGCCGGATCCACTCGTCGCGGCGGTTGCGGATGGTGGTCGCCGAGCAGGTCGTGTCGCCGATCGCCTGGTAGGAGCAGCCGAAGCGCAGTAACTGCAGCAGTTTGTCGAACACGATCCGGTCACTAATGCGGGGCCGGTGGCAACCCAGCGGGTGAGACGGATCGATCGTCGGGCGTTCGGGCAGCAGCACCGTGAATTGGTCCCAGAGCGGGTCGGTCAGCCATGATGGAAGCACAGGCACGGGTCCCCCAGTGATCACAGAGTGTCGCAACTCCATGATCACGGAGAGCTGTTCTCGCCTCGCTGCCCGGGTACCCCTCGCCTATCTGTGCGGGCTCTAAGCGGCTTGGATGCGGTTCGTTGCTGACTGCCGGATCCGGTCGCGTTGATGGTTCATGGCCTGGTCGACGGCCTTGCCGATGGCGTCGGTGCTGGTCTGGGCGCGTTGCGGGTAATCCTGGTACTTCGCCTGGCGCCAGACCAACTCGATGTCGTTCAACTCCGGGCTGCGCGGTGGCAGGTAGAACAGCTCCACCCCGATCCTGGTCAGCTGCTTGCGGCGGCCCTTGAATGCCTCGGCCGTGTGCGCTGAGGCGTTGTCCAGCACCACGGTGCACGGCCGCGAGCGTGCCCAGACGGGCAGCTGTCCATCGAGGCCGTCGGCGGCCAGCTCCAGGGCTGCGGCCCCACCGGGCAGGCCGGCCAGGTCCGCGCAGACGAACTCCAGCAGCATCCCGGCGTCGATCTTCCCGCAGGTGGGCTGCCAGAGAGGGTCCGGCGTGGTGCCCACGATCTGGGCGCCGAGCACGTTGACCCGGCGGTTCTTGGTGTCCTCGCGGGGCACCGCCGCCCGCTGCCCGATGCGCGAGTAGGTGTAGCCGGTGGGCATGGTCGGGGCGAAGCCGGACTCGTCCAGGAAGATCAGGTCGCGCTCGCCCGCGTGCGCCTCCATCCATAAGTCCGCAAGTCCTCCAACCGGGCCCGGGCCGCTTGCTGGAGGACGGGGTCGGCATGGTGCCGCACCGTGACGCGGGTGCGTTTCCAGCGGAAGCCGTCACGGCGCAGCAGCTCCCACAGCCAGTCAGCGGAGATCTCTACTCCGCGCTGTTCGCGCAGCCAGTCGCACAGTGCCGGGACGGTCCAGGTGATCCCTTCCGCGGCGGAGACGTCCAGCAGCCGTGCCGGCGCGGCGCGGTCGTCGTCGCCGAGCACCCTGGCCGGATGCCCCGGGCGTGGGGCGTCCGGCAGTGCCTTGACCCCGCCGGCGTGGAGGCGGTGGGCCGCCGCGCGGGCCGTGACCACGTTGCACTCCAGCAGGTCGGCGACCTCGGGGGCGGTCTTGCCGCGGTCGAGCAGGCGGATGCACTACGCCCGCTGCCGGGTGTAGCGGGTCAGATCCCGCCGAACCAGCAGTTCGCGCAACTCGCGACGCTGATCGGCAGTCAACTCGATGCGGAGGATGTTCGACACGGCGTCCCTCCCACAGGAGCCCTACCCAACCAGCAGCCAACTTCGCCCGAGCCGCTTAGTTCTTGGCCGCCAGCAATTGCAGCTCCTGGAATTGCCGCTTGTCGGTGGGCTTCGGCTCGCACAGCACCCGGGCGATCTCGCTCACGCCGACATCACGCAGCAGCCCCGCCAGGCGGTCGGGCGACCAGCGATAGGCCGTCATCACCGAGTGGTCGAAGGACTGCGTGGGGATCGCGGAGTCGTCGGTGGCGAAGCAGCTGATCAGCAGGTGACCGCCAGGGGCCAGGACCCGGGCGAACTCCGCGACCACGGTCGGGAGGTCCTGCGGTGGGATGTGGATGATCGAGGATCGCGAAAGCACCCCGCCCAGCGCGCCGTCCGCGATGTCGAGCGCCGCCATCGAGCCCACCTCGAACCGCAGCTCCGGATTGGCCTCCTGGGCCAGCCCGATCATCGCGGGCGACGCGTCGACACCGAAGGCACGCAGTCCCAACCGCCGTAGATGAGCGGTGATATGCCCGGGTCCGCAGCCCAGATCCGCGACCTCGCCTTCACCACCAGCGCGCACCGACTCGGCGAACGCGGCGAACAGCGCACGCTCCAGCGGCCGGTCGCGCAGAGTGTCGGCGAAGTGCTGTGCGTAGCGCGTTGCGACGGCGTCGTAGGCGTCGCGGGTGGCGGGGAGGGAGTCCAGTTCGACCATTCCGGGAATGTAGTGGGTGCCACTGACACGGGCAGCGCCCGGAGCGACGCGACTCGCATCGTGGTCAGGCAAGTCTGCTCTGGTGCCATGTCAGGGGGATCACAACACGGTCGACCTATCCGGTCACGGCACTAGAGAGGCCCTCAACCTGCAGGTGGCGGGCACCCGCGGCACGTCGAAGCGGGGCGGCCTGGGTCGTCCCCGCCTTCGGGTCATGCCGGCAGGTCGAGCCGGACCTTCACGGTGACCTCGAACAGTTGGCCGGGAAGCGCCAGCTCGACAACGCCGGACAACGTGCTGGCGGGGCGGTGCGAGCCGAAGTATCCGCGGTGCGCTTCGGAGACCGCGTTGAACTTCTCGCGGAGCCCGACGACCAGGACCGTCGTCTCCACCACCTGGTCACGCGTCGCGCCGAGTCCCTCCAGCGCCTTGCCCTGGTTCGCGAACGTCGCCTTCGCCTGTGCCGCGAAGTCACCCTCACCGATCAGTTGGCCCTGCGCGTCGTGGGCGAGCTGGCCGGAGACGTAGATCTCGTTCCCGACGCGGAACGCCTGGGTGTCGTTGTAGCTCCTCCCACGCCAGACCATGGTCGAACCTGTCTGTGGAAACAGTCATTACGCCTTCTTCCTTTCAGCTGCGGAACGCGAACCGACACGGAACGAGTCAGCCGCTCCCCTCAGCGATGCACACCCGCCCAGCTATATGGCAAACTAATCATTACGATGATCGACATTTATGAAACCGAATTCAGGAAGGCGGACCTGAATCTCCTGGTGGTCTTCGCCGCCCTGATGCGCGAGCGCAGCGTCACCCGGGCCGCCGCCGCCCTGCACCTGAGCCAGGGCGCGGCCAGCGCCGCCCTCGGCCGGCTGCGCAGGCTCTTTGACGACGAGTTGTTCACCCGGACCCGTAGTGGTGTTGAGCCCACACCGCGCGCCGTCGAACTGGCCCGCCGCATCGGCCCGGCGCTCGGGCTGATCCACGGCGCCGTGACCGACCGGGACCAATTCGATGCGGCCACCGCTCGGCGCACCTTCACCCTGGGAATGTCCGACGACCTGGAGGCGGCGCTCCTGCCCCGTCTGCTGGCCGCCACGGTCGGCCTGCCGGGCATCCGGCTCGCCGTACGGCAGGCCAACCGGAACACCGTCGCCGACCTGCTCGACCGCGGCGAGGTCGACCTCGGCGTGGCCGCCGCCCCCGCACACGGCACCGACCACCGCACCCGGGACCTGTTCACCTCCGGCTACACCTGCCTGTTCAACCCGCGCCTGCTGTCGCTTCGGACCCCGATCGGCCTGGACGACTACCTGGCTCACCCGCACCTGTTGATCTCCTACGACGGCCGGCGCGGCATCGTCGACGACCTCCTGGAAGCACGCGGACTCGACCGCCGGGTAGTCGCCTCCACGACGCATTTCGCCGGAGCCGCGCTCCATCTCGGAACCGTGCCCGCCCTGGTGACCCTCCCCACCCACGCGGCCACCGTGTACGCCGACGCCCTGGGCCTGACGGCCGCCGCGCCGCCCCTGCCGATGCCCCAGTACACCGTCAGCTCGATCTGGCACGCCACGGCGACCGACGACCCCGCTCACCTCTGGCTCCGCCGCCTGGTCGACGAGGCGACAACGGGTGCCCGGTAACTCTGCGTGCGGGCCGAGGGCAGGGTGGGAGGTCCCTCCGACACCCTCCTGCTTGGTCTGCACGACGATGCCCGTCGCCTCCTGCTGGTCCTCCTCGGTCAGTTCCGCTCTGCCCGTCGCCGAGCTCGGTCTCAGCGAACGCGTGACGATGAGGTACGTCAGCGACGTGACGACCAGGCCGACGACCCAGGCGATGTCGATGCCGGCCAGTTGGCGGGCTCCCGGGCCGGTGTACTGCCAGCCGCCCGGGTCGGCGAGGACCATGAACGGGATCTCCGCGGCGAAGCCGATCGCGTACGCGGTGAGTCCGCGCCAGGACCAGTCGCGGATCACGCGAATCATGGTGCCGAGCGTCGCCTTACTGTTGTTTGGTTCCACGACGGCGGGTGCGGCAGACTCGACTGCCTTGATCGCCTCGCCGTACGCCCGTACAGGGTCCGGGTGCAGCCCATACGCGGCCTGCCAGGAGAGCGTCAGGTGATCGGCTGCGGACCCTGGGGCCGTGGCGGTCGACGCATCGTCGATCGTTTGGCCCACCGCCTCACGGACGGTGGGGACGATGCGTTCTTCCAACCCGTTCTCGGCGTCGTTGACTCGGTGGGCCGATCCCGCGGCGTCCAGGATTCGGGCGAGGTCCCCCTCAGGATCGCCTCCGATACGCGTGTACTCGCCATCCTCGGGCTCCGGCCATCCGAGGAGAGCATCGACAACGTCGAGCTGATGCATGCCATCTGCGCCGACCAGTGCGTCATAGGCCGTCTCCCGGGAAGCAGCACCATTCGCAGCCGGAGGCAGACCTCCACCGCACTATCGTCGTCACGCGAGAAGTGCTGTGCCACCCAACCTCTGCAAGGCCCCGCCAAGATGGCGGGGGGACACCGTCGTAGCGGGCAGGCTCGTTGTGGTCCATCCGAACGCAGAAGGGCGGCCGTGCCAGGGTCATGGTCCGTGAACGTAACGCTCAACGATGCAGCAGAGGATTGAATTTCAGGCGCCCAAGAACCCCTCGGATCTTGAACCGCGCCCGGGACGGAAAGCCTCACACTCACTCCGTACCGGCCGCGTTCCAGACGCTCTGTTCATGTCGTTCCTCCATCATTCGGCAACTGGCGTACGGGGTGTCGACTGGCATGTGACGGTCCTGGCCCTGGGGGTGACGATGCGCACCCTCGCCGTGCGACGGCCGGGGTTCCGCAGGGCGCGGACGCCGGTGCCGCGGAGCCAGAACCCGGCGTCGCGTCCGAGGACCGGCCCGGGCTCGCCGTCGCGCAGCTCCAGCTGCACCCGCCCGCGGGTGACGACGCCGAACGCGTCGCGCCACTCCGCCGCGACCACCGCGACACGCGCGCCACCGCGCAGCGCGAGCATCCGCACCGGGACTACTCCGTGCCGTCCGCCGGCAGGCGCTCCGGCAGCCCGAGCCGCGGGAACTGGTCGTCGTGGAACGTGACGATCTCGGCGATCGCCCCGCCGGTGATCCGCAGGACGTCGATCGTCAGCGGCAGGTACGCGCCCTCCGGCTTCTGCCAGAGGTAGAAGGCGACGGCGGGCTGCCGGTTCACGGAGGTGGGGACGGCGCGCAGGCCCTTCATGCCCTCGAAGCCGCTCTCGACCCAGTCGTTCACCACCGCGTCGCGGCCGATGTACAGGCCCGGCGTGGGCGGCATCGAGCACCGGACGTCGTCCCGCAGCATGGCCGCGATCCCGTCGACGTCGGTCGCGACGCTGGCTTCGGTGAAGCGGCGCACCAGCTCGCGCGTCCCGGCGTCCTGTTCGCCGCCGGTCCAGTCCTGCCGCTCGGCGGGCAGGTGCTCCCGCATGCCGGCGCGAGCCCGCTGCAGCGCGCTGTTCACGGAGTTGACGGAGTCCCCGAGGAGCTCCGCGACGTCCTTCGCCGGCCAGCCGAGCACGTCCCGCAGGATCAGCACGGCCCGCGGGCGCGGCGCGAGGTGCTGGACTGCGACCAGGTAGGCCAGCTCGATCGTCTCCCGCGCGACGGCGACGGTCTCCGGCTCGTCCGCGTCGCCCGCGGGCAGCTCGTCGAGCAGCCGGTCCGGGTAGGGCTGCAGCCACAGCACCTCGCCGCCGGTCGCAGGCTCCGGGCGGCACTTGGCGAGCAGGTCCAGGCAGGCGTTGGTGGCGATCCGGTACAGCCAGGCCCGGAACGTCGACCGCCCCTCGAAGGTCTCCCGCCGCCGCCAGGCACGGAGGAACGTTTCCTGCACGGTGTCCTCGGCGTCCTCGAACGACCCGAGCATCCGGTAGCAGTGCACGTGCAGCTCCCGCCGGTGCCGCTCCGCCAGCCCCGAGAACGCCGGCTCGTCGACCTCGCCCAGCCCGCTCACGCCCAGCTCGTCCAGCCGCGTGTCCGCACTCATCACGTCATCCTTCCGCCTCGTCGTGTCCCGTCGTAGGTGTGACGGGTGCGGGCGCGAAAACTCATCACTCGGGTCGGTCGGCATGGCGGAGCGTTTCGCATCCTTGGTAGGTCGGGTTTTCGACGTGGTGGAGAACGAGGATGGCCTGCACCAGTGCGTTCGTCCGGGAGGGACTGCAGCGCGGCGTGGTCAGGACTTTCCAGGTCTTGAGGGTGGCGACGGCGCGTTCGCCGCGGCAGCGGATCTCCCTCAAGGGCGTCTCCTCCCGCCGCCTGCGTCAGGAGTTCCCCGATCTGGTGCGGCACTACTGGCGGGCCAACAAGCTGTAGTCGGGGTCCTACTTCGCCGGGAGTGTGGGCGGAGCCCCGCTCTCCGTGGTCAAGCAGTACATCGAACAGCAGAACCGGCCGGTGTGAGCACCGTCCCGGCTTCGCCGGGACCAGGCCGTCACGGCGCTCCGCGCCATGGGCGGTGACCATGCAATATGCGGCTCCGCCGGACAGGAATCCGCGAGGTTCCGCGTCGCCACCATCAGATTCGTTTCACCACCGGCCTGAAGGCCGATGCATTGCGCATGAATTCCGGTAGCGAGCCGGGCCCCGCCTGACGGACGCGGAGGGCCAGGTGCCAGCCGTGCTGGAGGACAAGCAGAAGCTCCGCCGGGCCAAGTCCATGCCCGCCATCCTCCCGGTCGTCGCCGCTCGCCCCTCAGGTCCACGGATTACCCATGCTGCGTGCGACCGCCGAAGGACGGCCGGCGCCCATATGTCACCCTGAGGTGTCCGTCAGCATCCGCCATCCCGGTGCGTAGTTGCCGTGCAGCACCAGCGACGCCGCCCCCACCGCACCCACTGTGTCCCCGATGACGCTCTGCTCGACGGCGACCGAGCGGATCGTACGGGCGACGGAGGTGCGGTTGACGGCGGTCTCGATCTCCTCCCGCATGATCGGCTCGATGCCGCGCAGCGCCTCGCCGCCCAGGACGACCCGGCTGACGTCGAGGAGGCTGGCGGCGCCGCGTGCGGCTTCACCGATCCGGCGCGCGGCACGGCGTACGACGTCACAGGCGTCCGGGTCGCCCCCGCGGGCGGCGCGACGCAGGGCCTTCCAGTCGTGGTGGACGGAGTCGGGCGTGCCGGTCAGACCGATGCGGTCGGCGGCGTCCCGGCCGTGCAGCGACAGCAGGTCGTCGATGATCGCGGGCGGGCTGACGTACGGGCCCAGGCAGTCGAGGGCGCCGCAGTGGCAGACGCGGTCTCCGGGTTCCACCGCCATGTGGCCGAACTCGCCGGCGTTGCCCGAATCGCCGTGCAGCACGGTGTTGTTGAGGACGATGCCGGCGCCGATGCCGGTGCCGAAGTAGATGAACAGGAAGCTGCCCGCCCGCTCGGCACCGCCGATCCAGCGTTCGCCTATCGCCGCGGCGGTGGCGTCGTTGTCGAGGGCGACAGGCAGGCCGGTGGCCTCGCCGAACATGTCCGCGAGGGGGACCCGGCCCCAGCCCGGGAAGTTCGGCGGGGAGACGACTGCGCCGGTGGTGCCGTCGAGCGGTCCGGGGGCGGCGATGCCGAGCCCGAGCAGGCGGGCGCGGTCGACGCCGGTGCGGTCGACGAGCCGCCCGGCGGCGCGCGCGACCCGGTCCACGACGTCGGCGGGGTCCCCGGCGTGGGTGAGCCGGAGCCGGCGTCCGCCGATCACGCCGCCGGCCAGGTCGACCACGACGATCACCGCGGCCTCGGGGTCGAGGTGGACGCCGACAGCGCAGGCTCCGTCGGCCCGGATGGACAGGAGGGTGCGGCGCTTGCCGCCGCTGGAGGGGGCCTGGCCGGATTCGGCCACCAGGCCGGCGTCGAGCAGTTTGCGGACGACGTTGGAGACGGTCTGGTTGGTCAGGCCGGTGAGCTCGGCCAGCTCGACCCGGCTCACCTGTGCCGTGGTCCGGATGGCGTCCAGCACGACGGCCTGGTTGTAGCCGCCGACCCGCGGCAGGTTCGTCCCGCTGAGCATCGTCACCTGTCAGTCACCTGAGCCCCTCACGTCAGCCCCACTCCCCCTCGGCCCGGCCGCGGGGCCGTTCGGGTGGCATACCGCGGGTCCGCCAGTGGCGGAAGTTTACACACTCGAAGCATTGACTTCATCCATCAAATGGATTTAGCTGACGCCCACCAAATCCGGCCATCGAGGCCAGGCAGCGCAGGGCGGCGCCGAGCGTGGGGCACCGTCGGCCTGCCCTCCCGTCCGGTCAAACTCTCGGTTTTCCCTCAGGTTTCGCATTCCGGAGGAACCACTGTGCGCTCGAGAATCGTCACCGCTGCGGCCCTCACCGCCGCCACCGCCCTGGCCGTCACCGGCTGTGGTTCGGGCTCGTCAGGCAGCTCGGCCAAGTCGATCAAAGTCGTCTACTGGCAGAACCTGGACAGCACGAACAAGCTCCAGGCCACCTTCCTCGCCTCGATGGTGAAGGAGTTCACCAAGGCCAACCCGGGCACCAAGGTCACCCTCGTGCCCGTGACCGCCTCCGAGAACGACTACTACACGAAGATCCAGCTGATGATGCGCTCCCCCGCGACGGCGCCCGACCTGGTCTACGAGGACACCGCGCTGATCAACTCCGACATCGCGGGCGGCTATCTCAAGCCCCTCGACGCCTACACGGCGAAGTGGAGCGACTGGTCGCAGTACGCCGACGCCGCCAAGAGCGCGGTGACCGGGTCCTCCGACGGCAAGGTCTACGCCGTACCGGACAACACGGACACCCGCGGGATCTGGTACAACAAGGAGCTCTTCGCGAAGGCCGGGATCTCCGTCCCCTGGCAGCCGAAGACCTGGGACGACGTACTCAGCGCCGCCAAGAAGATCAAGGCGAAGCTGCCCGGTGTCACCCCGCTGAACCTCTACACCGGCCAGGCCGGCGGCGAGGCGTCCTCCATGCAGGGCTTCGAGATGCTCCTGTACGGGACCCCGGCCGGCGACAAGTCGCTCTACGACGCATCCCAGAAGAAGTGGGTCGTGGGCAGCCAGGGCTTCAAGGACGCCCTGAACTTCGTACACAGCGTATACAGCGAGGGGCTCGGCCCGGCCAAGGAGCAGGCGCTGGGCGCCAACTTCGGCACCACTGTGGGCACCGAACTCATCCCGGCGGGCAAGCTCGCGATGGACATCGACGGCTCCTGGATGCCCAACAACTGGAGCGACTCCGCCGCGAAGCCGTGGAGCGACTGGCAGAAGGTGATGGGCACCGCCGCCATGCCCACCCAGAACGGACAGGCACCCGGCAGCACCAGCATGTCCGGCGGCTGGGCCTGGTCCATCCCGGCCAAGGCCAAGAACGCCGACCTGGCCTGGAAGTTCCTTTCGGGCACGCTCCAGACCAAGACCAACTCCGCGAAGTGGAACACCGTCAACGCCACGATCGCGGTACGCAAGGACGTCGCCGCCGACGCCTCGTATCTGACCTCGGTGCCCACCAACAAGTTCTTCACCGAACTGGTCACCGACACCCACTACCGGCCCGGGCTGCCCGCGTACAACCAGGTCTCCACCGCGATCCAGAAGGCGATGGAGTCCGTGACCACCGGTCAGGCCTCCGTCGACAAGGCCGCCTCAACCTTCGATAACGATGTCAAGGCGGCCGTGGGCGACGACAAGACCGCCGAGGGCAGCTCGTGACCGCCCTCGCCTCGGCGCCTCGCGGGACCGGCACTCGCCGCCCGTCCCGTGAGGCGCCCGCCCGCGCCGTCCGCACGCTGCTGCGCGGGCTGCCGACGCTGCCGGCCGTGGTTCTGCTGGCCGTCTTCCTGGCCGGGCCGATCGCGTACTGCGTGTACTACGCGTTCACCGACATGCAGCTCACCGGCGCCTCCGGAGCCCGCTTCATCGGCCTGGACAACTTCACCCGGGCCTTCCGGGACAGCGACTTCCTCAACGCGGTCAAGCTCACCCTGGTGTTCGTGGTCGGCTCCGCGGTCATCGGCCAGAACACGTTCGGGCTGGCGCTGGCCATCCTGATGCAGAAGGCCACCAAGCCGGTGCGGGCACTCGTCAACGGCGTGGTCATCGCCGCCTGGGTGTTGCCCGAGGTGGTCGCCGGCTACCTCATGTACGCCTTCTTCTACGACCAGGGCTCGCTCAACTCGCTCCTGGACGCGCTGCATCTGCCGGCGCAGAACTGGCTGTACACGATGCCGATCCTGGCGGTGTGCCTGGCCAACGTCTGGCGCGGCACCGCCTTCTCGATGATGGTCTTCACCGCCGCCATCAACGACGTGCCCCAGGAGTTGACGGAGGCCGCCGAGATGGACGGTGCGAACCCCTGGCAGCGGCTGTGGCGGGTCGTCCTGCCGGTCATCAGGCCCTCGATCCTGACCAACCTGATGCTGATCACGCTCCAGACGCTCTCCGTCTTCGGCCTGATCTACACCATGACCCGCGGCGGGCCGGGCAACAAGAGCGAGACGCTGCCGATCTTCATGTACCAGCAGGCCTTCCAGAACAGCCTGATCGGCTACGGCACCGCCATCGCCCTGGTGCTGCTCGTGGTGGGCGCCCTCTTCTCCGTCGTGTACATCCGGCTGCTGAAACTGGAGGACGACTGATGGCCGCCGTCGCCACGCCCCCCGCCACGTCCGCCGGACACGCTGCCCCGAAGACCGTCACCCCTCGCCGCAGCCGTCGCTTCAGGCCGAGCCGCGTCGTGATCAACGCCGTGCTGCTGGCGGTTTCGGCGCTGTACGTGCTGCCGCTGGTGTGGATGCTGCTCGCCTCGGTGAGCAACACCAACTCCTTCCGGCTGACCATGCCCTCGTCGCTGACGCTCGACAACTTCGACGCGGTCCTCAACATCGACACCACCTACCGGCCGATGCTCAACAGCCTGCTGCTGTGCGGCTTCGGGACCGCGGTGACCGTCGTGGTGTCCGTGCTCGCCGCCTACCCGCTCTCGCGCTACCGCTCCCGGGTGCGGCGGCCCTTCCTCTACACGATCCTGTTCTCCACCGGCCTGCCCATCACCGCCGTGATGATCCCGGTGTACAGCATGTTCGTGCAGGTCAACCTGATCGACTCGATGCCCGCCACGGCCCTGTTCCTGGCCGCCTCGGCACTGCCGTTCGGTATCTGGCTGATGAAGAACTTCATGGACGGCGTACCCGTCGTCCTGGAAGAGGCCGCCCGGATCGACGGCGCGAACACCATGCAGGTGCTGTGGCGGGTGGTGCTGCCGCTGATGCGCCCCGGCGTCGTCGTGGTCACCATCTTCACGTTCATCGGCATGTGGGGAAACTTCTTCGTCCCCTTCATCCTGCTGCTGTCGCCGGAGAAACTCCCGGCCTCCGTCAGCGTGTTCACCTTCCTCAGCGCCCACGACCAGACGCAGTACGGGCAGTTGTCGGCCTTCTCCCTCCTGTACTCACTGCCCGTGGTCCTGCTCTATCTGCTGCTGTCCCGCAAGCTCGGCGGCGGCTTCGCCCTCGGCGGCGCACTCAAGGGCTGACTCCCCCACCCGTACGGAGAAAGACACCCATGCACAACGACCGTGACGTCATCGAACAGCGGCTGACCCGCGTTCTGAACGAGCGGATCCGGCCCGCCGTCCATGCCCGGTCCGTCTGCCTCGACGTGCAGATCTGGAACGTGTCCGGCGAACCGGTGGCGGTGCGCGAGGGCCTGGCCGCCCCCTACCGTCCGGCCCGGGTGGGCGACCGCTGGGGACCGGCCTGGTCGACGAGCTGGTTCAAGGTCAGCGGGACGATCCCCGCGGAATGGGCCGGCGAGACGGTCGAGGCCGTACTGGACCTCGGTTTCTCCACCCACTCCCCCGGTTTCTCCGCGGAGGGGCTGGTCTACCGCGCCGACGGCACCGCGGTGAAGGCGCTCAACCCGCGCAACACCTGGGTTCCCGTCACCGAACGGGCGGACGGCGGCGAGGAGTTCACTGCCTTCATCGAAGCCGCGGCGAATCCGGTCGTCATGCACACCGCACCCGACGAGCTGACCTTCGGCCCCACCCCGGTGGGCGGACGCGCACCCTGGCTGGGCGATGGCGGCGACGCTCCGGGCGAACCCCTGTACCGGCTGCGGCGTCTGGACCTCGCCGTCCTGGACCGCAACGTCCATGAACTCGTCCAGGACCTCGACGTCCTGGAGCAGTTGATGCACGAACTGTCCGGCGACTCCCCGCGCCGCTGGCAGATACTCCAAGCAGTCGGCCGGGCTCTGGACGCGATCGACCTCCAGGACGTCGGCGGCAGCGCGGAAGCGGCACGAGCCCTCCTCTCCCCCGCCCTGGCAGCACCCGCGCATGCCAGCGCGCACCGCATCTCGGCAGTCGGGCACGCGCACATCGACACCGCCTGGCTGTGGCCACTGCGCGAGACGGTCCGCAAGGTCGCCCGGACGGTCTCCAACGTCACACAACTCATGGACGACCACCCGGAGTTCAAGTTCGTGATGTCCCAGGCACAGCAGCTGGCCTGGCTGAAGGAACACCGGCCGGAGGTGTACGCGCGGGCCCAGGAGAAGGCGAAGACCGGACAGTTCCTGCCGACCGGCAGCCTGTGGGTGGAACCCGACACCAACATCAGTGGCGGCGAGGCGCTGGTACGTCAGTTCGTCCACGGCAAGCGTTTCTATCTGGAGGAGTTCGGGGTCGAGACCGAGGAGATGTGGCTGCCGGACACCTTCGGCTACAACGCGGCCCTGCCGCAGCTGATGAAGCTGGCCGGGGTGCGCTGGTTCCTGACCCAGAAGATCTCCTGGAACACCACCAACAAGTTCCCGCACCACACGTTCTGGTGGGAGGGCATCGACGGGACCCGCATCTTCAGCCACTTCCCGCCCGTCGACAGCTACAACGGCGAGCTGTCCGGCGCCGAAGTCGCCCACACCGTGCGCAACTTCCAGGACAAGGGCCCCGCCAACCACTCCCTGATCCCGTTCGGCTACGGCGACGGAGGCGGCGGACCCACCCGCGAGATGCTCTCCCGCGCCGCACGTCTGAGAGATCTGGAGGGCTCGGCCCGGATCGAGATCGAGCGGCCCACCGACTTCTTCGAGCGCGCCCACGCCGAGTACGAAGAAAACGGCGGCGCCCCAGTCTGGTCCGGCGAGCTGTACCTGGAGTTCCACCGCGGCACCCTCACCAGCCAGCTCGCCACCAAGCAGGGCAACCGGCGCAGCGAACACCTCCTGCGCGAGGCCGAGTTGTGGGCCGCGACGGCGACCGTACGCCACGGGCAGCCCTACCCGTACGAGGCACTGGACCGGCTGTGGAAGACCGTACTGCTGCACCAGTTCCACGACATCCTGCCCGGGACGTCGATCGCCTGGGTGCACCGCGAGGCGGAGGAGACCTACGCGGCTGTCGCCCGTGAGCTGGAAGGACTGATCGAAGTAGCGCAACGGGCGCTGGCCGGGCCGGGAAACGGGTCCGTGGTCTTCAACGCGGCACCCCACACACGCGGCGGTGTCGCGGCGTTCGGCGCCGCTCCGCGTTCCGAGTCGCCGGAGGCTCCGGTGGCGCCGGTGCCGGACGGGGACGGATTCGTCCTCGACAACGGCGTGATACGGGTCGTGGTGGACAGCCGCGGGCTCATCACTTCGGCGTACGACCACGCAGCCGGCCGGGAAGCCCTGGCGCCCGGTGCGGTCGGCAATCTGCTCCAACTGCACCAGGACTTCCCCAATCAGTGGGACGCCTGGGACATCGACGTGTTCTACCGCAACACCGTCCGCGACCTCACGGAGGCACAGTCGGTGACGCCGACCAGCGACGGCGTCCGGGTGGTCCGGGTCTTCGGGGACTCACGGATCGAACAGAGCCTCTCACTGCCGGCCGGCTCCCGGCGTCTGGTGATCGACACGGTGGTGGACTGGCACGAGCGGGAGAAGCTGCTCAAAGCCGCGTTCCCCCTGGACGTGCGAGCCGCGCACTCGACCGCCGAGATCCCCTTCGGCCACGTCGAGCGGCCCACCCACACCAACACCAGCTGGGACGCCGCCAAGTTCGAGGTCTGCGCGCACCGATTCCTCCACGTCGGCGAACCCGACTGGGGCGCCGCCCTGCTCAACGACTCCTCCTACGGACACGACGTCACCCGTGACATCCGCCCCGACGGGGGTACAACCACCACGGTCCGGCTCTCCCTCCTCAGGGCGGCCCGCTTCCCCGACCCGGACCAGGACCAGGGAACGCACCGGCTCGGCTACGCGTTCCTGATCGGCGCGGAGGTCTCCGACGCGACTCGTGAGGGCTACCACTTCAACCTCCCGGAACGCGCGGTGCCGGGCGGTTCGACGGTCGCCCCCTTGGTCACGGTCAGCCACGAGGGCGTGGTCGTCGAGGCTGTCAAGCTCGCCGACGACCGCTCGGGCGACATCGTCGTACGCCTCTACGAGTCCCGTGGCACACGCGCCCGCGCCACCCTCACCACCGTGTTCCCGCTGGCCTCGGTGACCGCGACGGACCTGCTCGAACGCCCCCTCGACGATCCGACGAGCCACCGACGCGCCGACGACGGCGTGGAAGTGACGCTGCGTCCGTTCCAGATCCTGACGCTGCGGTTGCGGCCTACCCCAGGCGACTGATGCCGCGAGCAAGGTAGAAGGCCCGAGTCCGGGCCGCCTACCCGCTCCGGGCATGACAGACGAGCGGTGACTCTCCCCGTCTTGAAGGACGGGGCCCGCGCCGCCCGCAGACAGCCCTCCTTGACCTCGGCATGCACGCGCTCGTCCTGCACACGAAGGAGTACGCGGAGCTGTGCGAGCCGTACGCGGGCCGCTTCCTGCACCACAACCCGAAGCCGGGCGGAGGTGCCCGCGACTCGGAAAAGATCGCCTGGCTGTGTCACTCGTCGTGGGATCTGTCCCTCGTTGTGTGAAGCTGTGACGCTGGGTAGAGGGGGCCAAGCGACGAGGACGCGCTGGCATAGAAGTTCCGGACCACCCGCTTCTGCCGCTGATGCCTCTCCCCTCCAGCCGTGTGCCGGAGCACTGACATCGCCGCATACGCTGGCCCACCGGGCTGGTCTCAATCGCCAGCGGCGGCGCGGCTGCCGTAGCAGGGTCGGCTCGATCGTGAACATGCTGTGGGTGAGAGGAAGTTCGTGGACACACAGACCTGGGACGCACTGGCCGCATCGATGAAAAACGCGTACACCGCAGGCCTGGGCGAGGGGGCGGTGCCCCGGCCGGTCATCATGCCACTGGTCCGCGGTGAACTGGTCGGCCTGATCTGGCTACGTCCCGTCGAGACCGGCAAGGACGCGCTCACGGGAATCGCCCAGCTCTCGAACATCGCCGCGGCGGCCGGCGCCGACGAAATCGTCCTCGCCTGGGAGACCCATGACATCGCCACCGCCTGCGAATTGCCGGTCATCGGCCCGGCGCCGTGCCTGAACCTGGTGCACGCCACGAAGGACGGCCACACACTGCACCAGTTCCCCTACACCCAGCAGTCGCTCGCCCGCTCCCCCGAGGGCCTGGCCACGGTCGAACCGCAGTGGCTCCCCGCACCCCAGCCCCAGCCGGGCGGCGAACTGGTCCCGCCGGTCCAGGCCGCGGTCGACTACTCCTTTATCCCGCTCGAACTCGACCATCCCTCCCCCTTCGGCGTCACCGTCATCCTGATGGAAGAAGACGGCTACAGCGTGCGCCTGACCGAAGCATTCGCCCTCTGACCACCAGCCAGGAAGGACGAGCGGGGCGTACCCGTGGGGCGGGTCCTGTCTGACGCACCATTTCCCCGACGACCGGCACGAGGGCCTCCAGCGAGACCCAATGCCGAGCGCACTTCGAAACCGAGCCCACCGCCTTCCGGACCACACCGATGGCCCCCTCAAGAAGCGGCACGGTCGGCTGCAGTGCGACCAGCAGTGCCCCGACCCCAGGCCTCCGTGGCCTGCTCATGCCGGCATGCACCTCGGCGCCTCAACTCCTGAGCCGAGTTCACCACCGACAAGGAGGCGCAGTCATTCGTGCCGTCTGCCGCCGCCCGCGTGTTCGGCCTGGGCAGCCTTGGTGTGGGCGAGGCGGTAGGACTCCGTTCCGGTCTGGATGATGGCGCCACTGCGGCTTGCGCTGCTCCGGCCACCGAGAGTCCAGGGCTACTCACGAACAAACGGCTCCCGAAGTCATCGTTGCACGTAGGTTCAGGCCGCTGAAGGCGCTCAGCCGGCGCCGACAACTCGGTGTCGGCATGCGGCCGGTGGGCGGTTCGGTCCCTCCACGGCTGCTACTCGGTCGGTGACAACATGCCGTGGGCGTCAGCTATCGCCACCAGGGGCTGCACCTACGCCGGTTCAACCGGTCCAGCAACAGCCCGCAGCGACAGGAAGGATGGGCGGATTCCTCGATCATGATCGCGTGGAGTGCGGGGTCGACCACTTCCGGTGTTGCGGGGCCCATCGGCTCACCGAGCTTTCGGTGACTCCGAACTCCTTGACGATGTCCGCGTGCAGGCGCGACTTGTCGAGGACCGCTCATGCCACCCGCTCATTGACTCCGTTGTTCGTGGCTGTTCGCGATCTTCAGGGCGGCTCACTGCATATTGGTGTGCCGGGCCTGCATGCGTGCGTGCTCACCTTCGCGGCCCGCGGTGAGTGCCATGACCACGGCGTCGAGTACGAGCAGTGCTCCCTGCTCGAAGAGGCTGCCGCTGAATTGTGCGGTGTCCCGGCTCGGTACACGCAGCACGACGTCGGCGAGTTCCACGAGGGTGCTCGACGGTCGGGCGGTCACCGCGAGTATGCGAGCTCCGTGGGCCCTCGCCCGGCGGGCGTAGTGCACGGACACGGGTGTCTCGCCCGAGCCCGATATGACGATCAGTCCGTCTCCCGATTCCACGGAGGGCGCCGTTGCCTCACCCAGGACATGTACGTTCTGGCCGAGGTGCATGAGCCGCATCGCCGTCATCGACGCCACAAGGCCCGATCTGCCCTGTCCCGTCGCGAACCAGCGCCGTCCCGGAGTGAGGAGTTCCGTCACGACGGCGTCGAACGAGGTCTCGTCGACGTCCCCGAGCAGGTCACCCACTTCTCGGCCGACCGCCAGCCAGGTCTTGTCCGTGTCCATGTCCATCGGTTCTCCCTCAGCCCCCGGACACGGTGACGAGCACCTTGACCTGTTCGGGGTCGCACGAGGCGGCGAACGCCTTGTCCGCGTCGTGGAGTGGGAAGGTGGCCGTCACGAACTCCGCAATGTCCACCACGCCGGCGCCGATCAGGGAGATCGCCTCGCCAAAGTCGTCGGCGACGTACATGAGGCTGCCCACCAGCCGGATCTCCCGGTCCTGGATCAGGTCTACACGTACCGGTGTGGAGCCGGCGGCGCCCACGCCGACGACCACGACCGTGCCGCCCTTGGCCACCAGATCGACGGCCTGCGCCAGCGAGGGCCCTCGGGACACGCAGTCGAAGACCACGTCGGCGGGGCCGCCGAGTGTCTGGCCGGACCGCTCCACGAGGTCGGTGGAATCAGCCGGGACCACCGCGTCCGCCCCGAGCCGCAGGGCGCGGGCGCGCTTGCTCTCCAGCAGATCGGTCACGACGACCCTTGACGCGCCCCGGTGCTTGGCGGCCACCAGCAGGAGGAGCCCGATGGGGCCGGCGCCGAGGACGGCCACCGTACGCCCGCGCAGGTCACCGGCCTTGGCCAGGGCGCCGAGCGGGGTGGCGAGCGGTTCGATCAGCGCCGCCTCGGTGTCCGTCATCGTGTCGGGCAGGACATGGACACGGCTCGCGGGGATGGTGAACAGCTCCGCGAGGCCGCCGGGCGTCTGGCAGCCGAACACCTCCAGCTTCTGGCAGATGTTGTAGCGGCCCGCCCGGCACTGGGCGCACTCGCCGCAGTACAGATTGGGCTCCACGACGATCCGGTCCCCCACGGTCACCGATGCGACACCGTCGCCGGTGGCGGTGACGACTCCCACGACTTCGTGGCCGGGGCGGTAGGGCAGGTCGATGAACGGGTGCTTGCCGAGGGCCGCGTGCATGTCCGAGCCGCACACTCCGACGACCGTGCTCCGTATGAGCACTTCGCCGGGGCCGGCGACAGGGGCCGGGACCTGTTCCAGCGTCACATCGTCCACGCCTGCCACGACCACGCGGCTGATGAGTCGCGTCATTTCTCTCTTCTCTCTCCTGGTGCCGTCGGTTGTCCCGCGAGTCCGGCCAGGCCTAATAGACGGTGTATCCGCCGTCGGCGACCACGACCGAGCCGGTGATGAACGACGCCGCGTCACTGGCGAGGAAGACGACGGTCGGCGCGATCTCCTCGGGGGACGCGTAGCGCTGCTGAGGCGCGTCCTCGATCCAGAAGCGCCGCAGGTCGGGCCGGTCCACGGGGGCCATCTCCGTCTTCACGTAACCGGGGGCGACCGCGTTGACCCGGATACCGGCAGGTGCCCACTCCGCCGCGAGGGACTTCGTCAGATGGTGTACGGCGGCCTTTGACGCGTTGTATGCGTGCTGCCACTGGGGCCGGTTGATGATGAGCCCGGACATGGAGCCGATGTTGACGATGGAGCCGCCGCCCGCGTCCGTCATGTGGCGGCCCGCGGCGAGGCTGCACTTCCACAGCGCGCGGACGTTGAGGTCGAAGACCTGTGACCACTCGTCGTCGGTGGCGTGCCAGGAGTCGTTGTGGAAGCAGGTGCCCGCGTTGTTGACGAGGATGTCGAGTCCACCGAGTGCGGTGATCGCCTCGGCGGTCATCCGGGTGACATCGTCGTCGTCGGTGATGTCGGCGGTGATCGGGACGAAGGTGAGTCCCTGCTCGGCCGCCTGCTCGACGACGAGCGCGTTGCGTTTCGCGTCCCGGCCCGCGATGGCCACCTGGGCGCCGGCCTGGGCGAGGGCGGTGGCGAAGGCGAGGCCGAGGCCCCGGTTTCCGCCGGTCACCAGGGCCTTGCGGCCGTTGAGCTTGAATGTGTCGAGAACGGTCATCAGAGCACCACGATCGTCTTGAGGCTGCCGGGAGTCTTGTCCGCGTTGAGCGCCTTCTCGGCGTCTTCCAGGGAGAAGCGTGCGGTGACGAGGCTGTCGAGGTCCACCTGCCCGGAGGCCACGAGCTGGGCCGCGACGGGCCAGGTGTCGGTGTAGCGGAACACTCCGGTGATGACGAGTTCCCTGCTCTGGATCACCGGGATGGGCAGCGGGATCTCGTCCGCCCCCATGCCCACGAGTACGACGACACCGTTGCCGCGTACGGCCCCGATACCGCTCACCACGGCGGGAGTCGCGCCGGACGCGTCGATGAAGGCGTCCACGCCCAGATCGCGCACGCTCTCCACTACGGGGTCGATCGTGCGGGTGGCGCCGAAGCGTTCCACGAGGGCCCGGCGGTCGGCCACCGGGTCGGACACGATGATCTCGGTGGCGCCGAACGCCTTCGCCGCCTGGGCCGCGATGACACCGATCGGTCCGGCTCCGGCGATCAGCACCCGGGAGCCCGGCACGATACGGGCCTTGCGCGCCGCCCAGATGCCGACGGAGAGCGGTTCGAGGAGAGCTGCGGCCTCGTCCGAGAGGGCGTCGGGCACCGGGTGGGCGAAGTCGGCCTGGATGGTGACGTATTCGCAGAAGGCGCCGTCGACGGGCGGCGTGGCGTAGAACTCCATGTGCGGACAGAGGTTGTAGCGGCCCGCCTTGCACTGGCCGCACATCCGGCAGGGCCGCTGGGGCTCGATGGCGACGCGTTCGCCGATCCGCCCGGTGTCTACGTCGGCGCCGACGGCGACGATCCGGCCCGAGACCTCGTGGCCGAGGACGAGCGGCCCGTCGATCACGAAGTCGCCGATCCGGCCCTCGCGGTAGTAGTGGACATCGGAACCGCAGACTCCGACGGCGGCGACGCGGACCAGTACTTCGTCCGGCCGGACCGCGGGGACGGGCCGCTCCTCGACGGCGATCTCACCGATGCCGGTGAGCACGCTCGCCCGCATCGTCTCGGGAACCCCTGAGGTATGGGACATCGTCATGTTCCTTTCGGTGCGACCGGTGGGGCGGAGCAAGCGCGGCCGGGTGTGTCGGCGTCGGGGGGGGGCGACGAGGACGAGAACAGGGCGCGGCCGGAGACGACATAGCTCGCGCCCGCGTCGAGGCAGGCGCCGAGGTTGGCTGCGTCCACCCCGCCGTCGACCCCGGCCGGCAGGTCAGGTCCGGTCTGCCCGGCCCTGGCGGCCAGCGTGGGGTCGGCGGCGCCGGTGCTGCCGGGTTCGATCAGCATGACCAGCAGGCCGTCGATCGTCTCGAAGCACGGCCGGATCTCGGCGAGTTCGGTGCCGGGCGCCACCGCGAGCCAGGCCGCGGCTCCCGAGGAACGGATCCGCTCGGCGGTGTCCGCCACGGCGTCGAGGCTCGGGCAGGACTCGAACGGGAAGGTGACGCGGTCCACCTTCTGGGCACAGATCTCGTCGATCAGTACGTCGAGTTCGGGTGCGATGACATGGACGTCGAGCGGTCCGATGCCGCGCTCGGACAGACTCCGTACAAGGGAGAGGTCGACGCCCCGGTGGGCGAGATCGTTCATGATCACGTCGGCGTGGATCCACAGTCCCGCGCGGCCGAGGTGCTCGGCGGTGACCGGCCGGTCCGCCTCGGCGACAGCGTAGATACTGCCCGCGAGGGTGACCCCGGGGTGCCGGGCGATCTCCGCGAGGATGGCGGGGTTCAGCTGCGGTTCCGTCACGCCGTCGTCCCGGAGGAACCCGTGGCGTCCGTGGCGTCCATGTCGTCCGTGGCGGAGGTGTCGAGAGCGTCCCAGCCCGCCAGGACCGCGTAACGGTCGGCGGCCGCTCGGCGTGCGGTTCCCGAGCCGGGACGCGGGGTGGCAGCCGACCGGGTAGCCGGAGCCCAGGCCCGCAGGACCTCCCGTACCGGGCGGTCCGAGGCGATGGCGGCGGCCTGGACGCAGGCGCCGCGAGCCGATGCCTCCGGGGCGTCCGCGACCAGCACCTCACGGCCGGTCAGGTCGGCCAGGAGCTGGGTGTACGCGGCGGAACGCGCGCCTCCCCCGGTGGCGATGAGGCGCCCGCCGGTGGCGACCCCGGCGGCGTTGAGGTGCTGTTCGCCGGAGACCAGTCCGAGAATCACCCCTTCGAAGGCGGCCCTCGCGATGTCCTCGGGACCGGTCGCGGAGGTCAGTCCGGCGAGGACGCCCCGGGCGCCGGGGCGGTTCGGTTTGCGCTCGCCGTCGAGAAAGGCCGCGAGAACCGGTCCTGAGTCGCCGGCCCTGAGGGCCAGTTCGGCGAGCGTGTCATGGTCGACGCCGAGGATGCGGGCGAAGGTGTCGGTGACGCGTGCGGCGTTCAGCGTCGAGACGAGGGGGAGGTAGCCGTCGGTCATGTCGGCGACGCAGTCCACCATGCCGCTGAGGTCGAAGACCGGGGTGTCCTTGGTGGTGAAGACGACGCCCGAGGTGCCGAACGTGTACACCACGTCGCCGGGGACGATCCCGAGACCGACGGCCGCCGCGTGCTGGTCCCCGCCGCCCGGCCCCACCAGGGTGCCGGGCGACAGGTCCAGTTCGGCACTCGCCGCGGCGCTGACCGTACCGGCGGGCGTCGAGGCGTCGACGACCTCCGGCAGGGCGTCCGCCCAGTCGCGTTGCGCGTCGACATGGGCCAGGAACTCGGGCAGATAGCGGGATTCCGCAGCGCTGTAGTAGCCGGTCCCCGATGCCTCGGAGCGGTCGGTGACATGGCGGCCCGACAGCTTCCAGGTCAGCCAGTCGTGCGGCAGCAGGACGTGGCTCAGCCGCCGGTAGTGGTCAGGTTCGTTCTCGGCGAGCCAGGCGATCTTGCTGAGGGTGAAGGCGGCGGTCGGCAGGGATCCGACGGCGCGGATCCACTCCGGTGCCCCGATCAGCCGCTTGAGCCGTTCGAGCTGGGGTGCGGAGGTGGTGTCGTTCCACAGCTTCGCCGGCCGTATGACCTGGTCGGCGGCGTCCAGGGCGACCAGTCCGTGGCACTGGCCGTCGACCGCGAGCGCGGCGATGTCTCCCCTGGACACACCGGCGTCCTTCCTGGCGGCCGCCAGCGCGGCTTTGAGCGCTGCCCACCAGGCGGCGGGGTCCTGTTCGCTCCTCGGCGGGAAAGCGGGTGGATGTGGTGCGCTCCCGGAGCCGAGCAGCGAGCCGTCGTGAAGGTCGCGGATCTCGACCTTGCAGGACTGGGTCGAGGAGTCAACTCCAGCGACGACGGGCATGGGGGGTCTCCTAGGCGAAGGGCGATCGCGGGCCGCGCGTGTGGCGGCACGCGGTGACGTCAGTGTGTCCGGGGCCCGGCGGGACTCGCCGGGCCCCGCAGGTCAGCAGGACTTGTAGATGTACGGCGCGACCTTGGCGTCGTCGATGTTCTCCTTGGTGATGGCGGCCAGGCCAGTGATCTTGGACTTGGCCACCGTCTCACCCTTGCCGAGGGCGACGGCGTACTGCACACCCAGGACCCCCATGTCGTACGGGTCCTGCGAGATGATCGCGTCGATGTCCCCGCCGCGCAGGGCCTGCACCTGGCTGGGCTGGGCGTCGAAGGCGACGATCTTCACCTTCGAGCGCGCGTTGGCGTTACGGACACCGATGGGCGCGCCGTCACCGGTGAAGTTGTCCACCGCGAAGACGCCCTTCAGGTCCGGGTTGGCCGCGAGGACGGAGCTGACCTTGGCGGCGGCGGTCTGTGCCGAGTGGTCGGCGTACTGCGTGGCCAGCACCTTGATGTCGGGGTACTTGGACTTCATCCGATCGACGAAGCCCTTCACCCGCTCGTCGTCGGTGCTGGTGCCCGGAGGCTCGCTCAGCGCCACGACCTTGCCCTTGCCGCCGATGAGCTTGGCCAGGGTGTCCGCACCGAGCGCACCGCCCGCGACGTTGTCGCTGTTGATCTGGCTGGACAGATCGGAGGCGTCGCTGAGCTTGGTGTCGACGGTGATGAGGTTGCTGCCGGCGGCCTTGGCCTGGTGCATCGGCTGGAACATCGCGGTCTTGTCCGTCGGCGCGATGAGGATGGCCTGCGGCTGCTGGGCGATGACGGAGCTGAGCACCGGCTGCTGGGCGGCGGGGTCGAAGGTGTTGGGCGCGGCATAGGTGTACTTCACGCCGAGCTTCTTCGCCTCGGTCTTGGCGCCGCAGTCGATCGCCGAGTAGAACGGGCTGTCCTTCACCCCGCCGACGAAAGCGACACTCTTGACCTCGGCCTTCGATGATCCCGAGGCGGCGGCAGGGCTCGAACTGCTGCATCCGGTGGCTGTCACGATCAGGCCGAGGGCGCCGACCGCAATGACTGTCCTCTGCGTACGAGTGGCGCCCCTGAGCAGCGCGAATGGCTTGGACATGCGACTCTCCTGTGCGGAAGCGGAGTGGGGAGTAAGGGACTGGGGAGTGGGGCGGGAGTACCGGAGGCCGGCAGGCGGTTGCACGGGAGGGCGGCCCGGTCACCTGCGGTTCTGGGTCCCCCTGCGGACCTGGTCCATGAAGACGGCGGCGACCAGTACGGCGCCGACGGCGAAGGTCTGCCAGAACGGTTCGACGCCGAGGATGACGAACCCGCTCTGCAGGGTCACCGGGACGAGGATCCCGATCATGGTGCCGAAGATCGTGGCCACTCCTCCGAAAAGGCTGGTACCGCCGAGGACGGCGCCCGCGATCGTGGTGAGATTGTCACCGGTGTGGCCCGCGATGGTGGTCGTGGAGAACTGCGCCAGGCTCATCGCCCCCGCGACTCCGGCCAGCGCACCGCTCACGACATAGATGGAGATCAGGTGGCGGCGTACCGGAACGCCCGACCTGAGCGCGCCCTCCGGGTTGGAACCGATGGCCTTGGTGCGGATCCCGTAGACGGTCTGCCAGAGCACCAGCCCCGCAACGGCCGCGACCACCAGGGCGATGAGCACGAGCACCGGGACGCCCGCGATGTTCTGGTAGCCGATCTTGTTGGTCATCACCGAGGGCACCGAACGGATGTCGAGGCCGTCGCTGATGATCTGGGCCGCTCCGATGGCCATACCGAGTGTGCCCAGCGTCGCGATCAGTGCGGGCACCCGCAGGTAGGTGATGATGAGCCCGTTGACCAGTCCCCAGAAGGCACTGGCCACGATGCACACCGCCACACCGGCGCCGACGGCGCCCCATCCCGCGCTCGCGCCACCCATGGCGCCCATCACCTTCGCGGACACCACCGTGCCGAAGACCAGGACCGACCCGACGGAGAGGTCGATTCCGCCCGTCGTCAGAACGAACGTCTGGCCGATGGCGGCGACACCGATCACGGCGGCCGCCAATGCGATGGAGCGGAAGTTGTACGTACCGAGGAAGGTGTCGGGCCGCAGTGCGGAGAAGAGGACGAGGATGAGCAGCAGGATCACGAGCATGCCCGTGCTGGGCCGTCCCAGCACGGCACGCAGGACGCGCGGGGCACCGACGCCCGCTGCCCCAGTGCCCTTGGCTATGGTGTCGCCCACCGATCGGTCGTTGCGGATCAGGGTCATGAGGTCACCTCGGTGGACTGGCCGCTCGTCATTTCCTTGACCAGGTCGGCGATCGTGGCCTCGCCACGGCGGAACGTCGCGACGCGGGCGCCGAGGCGCAGGACCTGGATGGAGTCGGCGACTTCCAGTACGTCCGTCATGTTGTGACTGATGAGGATGACTCCGATACCGCTGTCGGCGACCTTGCGGATCAGTTCGAGCACGCTCTTGGTCTGGGCGACGCCCAGCGCGGCGGTCGGCTCGTCCATCATCACCAGGTGGGATGCCCACATGGCCGCGCGGGCGATGGCGACACTTTGCTGCTGGCCGCCGGACAGGGCCGCGACGCGCCCTTTGTGGTCCTTGATCCGCACGTTCAGATCGTCGAAGACCTCCGCCGTCCGCTCGCGCATCCGGCCGCGGTCCACGACGCCGAGCTTGCCCAGGGCCCCGGAGCGGCGGAGTTCGCGGCCCATGAAGACGTTCTCATACGGGGTCAGGTCTCCGGCCAGCGCCAGGTCCTGGTAGACGGTCTCGATCCCGTACGCCCGGACATCCTGCGGTGATCCCGGATGAACAGGCTTCCCGTCGATCAGCAGCTCCCCTTCGTCCGCGGTGTAGACGCCGGACAGCACTTTGACCAAGGAGCTCTTTCCGGCGCCGTTGTCGCCGATCAGCGCGGTGACCTCACCGGCTCGCGCCTCGAACTCGACGCCCCTCAGGGCCTGGACATGGCCGAAGGACTTGCGGATACCCCTCGCCTCCACCACAGGGGCCAGGGTGGCCGTCTTGACAGTCTCATTCATGACAATCCACCCCAAGGGTGGCGATGAGCGATCGGGCTACGCGGCGCGAACGCTCGGTCGGGGAACTCCATCGGCCCTCTCCCGCTGCTGATGACGGCACGTACATGATCACGCCGTAAATACCGCGTTACGGCTGTATGGCGTGGGGTGGGAGTATCAGACTCCCGGGCCGCCCAGACGTCAAGTAGGCTGCCCATATGGGCGGCGGTCAGGCCGGGCGGACTCCGCCAAAGTGTTCGCAGAGGGGAATCCCATGGGTCCAGCCGAACTACAGCGCGCCACGACGGTCGCGCGCCGGTACTACCTGGAGGACAAGGCCAAGAAGGAGATCGCCGACGAACTCGGCATCTCGCGCTACAAGGTCGCGCGCATCCTCGACCAGTGCCGGGAGGAGGGCATCGTCCGCATCGAGATCGGCGTGCCCACCGCAGTGGACAGCGAACTGTCCGAGCAGTTGCGCGTCGCGTTCGGGCTCCAGCACGCGCTGGTGGTCAAGGTGACGGCTCCGGACGTGGTGACACTGCGCCGGGAGCTGGGCACCGCCGCTGCCGAACTGCTCACCGAGATCGTGACCGAGGACGACATCCTCGGTGTGAGCTGGGGACGCACGCTCGACACCATGGCAGGGGCGCTGAGCAGCCTGGCGCCGTGCAGCATCGTACAGATGACCGGTGTCACCGGGGCCGTCGGCGCCAACACCGTCGATCTCGTACGCCAGTTGGCCGCCGTCTCGCACGGACCCGCCTATCCCATCTATGCACCGCTCGTGGTGTCCGACGCCGCTATGGCCAAGGCGCTGTACCAGCAGCCAGGCATCGCCGCCGCCACCTCACGTTTCCCGTCCATCACCAAGGCGGCCGTGGCGATCGGCAGTTGGGATCCGGACGGGTCGCAGTTCTACGGAGCGATGCCACCCCCGATGCTCGCCTCCCTGTCCACCACGGACATCGCGGCGGAGGTCTGCTCGATCCTGCTCGCGGAGGACGGCACGCCCACGGCAGGGGGCGTCAGGCGGCTGACGATCGGTATTGACGCCGAGCAGCTGCGTCGGATCCCGGAGGTCATCGCGGTGGCCGGCGGCGAGTCCAAGGCACGGGCCATCCACAGTGTGCTGCGCGGCGGACTGGCCAACTCGGTGATCACAGACGAGGGTGCGGCGCGGCTCCTCCTTGAGTTGCATGAGCGAATTCATGGGTAGTTATCGTCTTCAAGTCCCCAGTGATCCGTTCACGCCGACGTTGATCCGGCGCGGGTTCTCGACGCCGGCCCCGTGGAGATCTGACGGGGCCGCAGCATCGGCACTGCCCAGAGGTTGAGTGACGACTTACCTCGCTACGACCAGAACTCGTCATAGGCCTCTTGATCGGACCACAGGTCCCAGCCCTCAGTGATCCTGCCGTCTCGGATGTGGAAGACGATCGCGTAGTCCATGTCGAGCTCCTTGCCTTCACGCGAGGCTGTGGCGTGGAGCAGGGCGACCGTGTGCTTGTCGTTGGCGAGCACATCGTGGAGTTGCGGACGGTACGTGCCCCCGGACATCTGGAATTCCTGTTGAAACAGAGCGAACGCGGCCTCACGACCACGGAAGTCACCCGCCAGTGGGCCCTGGCCGGGGTTATGCCACACCACATCGGGGTGGAATACCTCCGCCAGCGTCTCCAGGTCGCCAGCCGTGAAGGCGGCCATGGCCCGTTGAAACACAGTGATGTTCGGGTGATCAGTCATCACACCTCCCTATAGCCCCCGCGAACGTAACCGGAAGCCAGGCAGCCGCAGCCACACCGGATTGGTCGGCTCACACCTACCTGATTGGGCCCCAGGGGAAGCCATGACGATGTCTATCGCCTTCTCCCCATCGACCGGGTGTGCCCGCCCGCTGATCACAGATGGTCTACAACCAGCTGTCCGTGAGCTCTTCCAGCGTGGTCACTGGTCGGGTGAGGGCAACCGACGAAATTGCGTTGACCTGTGGTTCTGTGGATCGCTCCAGTGGCGATCCCCCTTATCAAGTCGCAGCATTCCCTGAGGACGAGGGCTGAGGGGGCGCCGTGGCACCCCCTCAGCCGGGGCTGTGGGGCATGCCTCAGCTCGTCCTGTACCAGAAGACCTACGGCTACGGGGTCACCAGGTTGAAGACCGGGTAGATCTTCGGCTCCACCTCCGGAGCACCGGCCTCCCGCAAAAGCGGCAGGACGACTTCACTGAACCGGCGGAACGCCTCCTCGGACTCCCAGACGTCGGCGACGTACCAGCCATCGGGAGTGGGGGCGGAGGTGTGCGAGATGAGGCCGGGTACGGGCCAGTCCGCGGGCTGCTTGACCAGGCCGCGGTCGCCGTTCACCTTGTTGGAGACCTGTTCGTACTGGGCCTGGGTCATGCCGGGTTGGTCGAAGATCGCGATGATTGCCACGCTGGGCTCCCTTGCGCGCACGTTTGCAGAGTCAGGCCCAGCCGACCATCTCGGACAGCTGGCCGCACCTCCGGCTGCGCCGTACGGACGGACGGTTCGAAGCTGTCCACGCCGCTCAAGCTGCCCGTACCCACCGGATCATCCGGATCTGCGAATGCCAGGGCATCCCGGTGCTCGCCGACCGCGCCTGGCTGGGGGCAGGGCCGTGGGTGACGACGCCCGTCAGATGCCCACCCGGCTTCGGGTTGCCACCGACCCTGCACACGGTCAACCGCGCACTCTCGGTGGCACGGGCACCGGTGGAGCGGGGCGTGGTCCGTCTGAAGTTCTGGCGCATCTTCCGCAGAGCCCGGTGCAGCCCGAATCGAATGTCGTCAATCGCCCTGGCCGTCCTCACCCTGGAGCGTCAACGCTGAAAGAGCTCACTGATCCGCGTTGCTCAGCCGCCCGGGCCAGTCGCCGTGAGCGGGCGTACCGCCGGTTCGAGCAGCGACAAACTGCGCTGCTGCGCGTCTAGGGCGACGCGGATGCCGACCGGCATCGGCAGATTCGGGCCGGCGTGTCCGACCTCGACGTTGCCGAGGACCGGGATGTCACGGTCGCCGAGGACGTCGAGGACTATCTCTTGCAGGGTCGGGGACGCGTCGGGTGAGTCGAGTCCGTCGATCGCGGTCGGGATGCCCACGACCATGCCGGCGATCCGATCGAGGATGCCGGCGTGCCGCAGTACCTGTAGATAGCTCCACACATACGATGCCTGGCCGCCCAACTCCTCCCAGAACAGCACCGCGCCGTCGAACCATTCGAGCGGCAGCGCGTAAGGCGTCGCCTGCGCCAGCACTATGCGATTGATGACCCCGCCGATCAGCCGGCCTTCGGTGCGACCGGCACGCCAGCACTCCCACGTCGGGCTGGCAGGCAGCGCACCGATCGCCTCCGTACCGGTCAGCAACGTCGAGTAGAGCTTTTCAAGTTCCGATCGGCGTACTGCGGGCGCGGCCTGCCAGTGCCCGCCGAGTCCGGGGGTGGCCACGTCGGCATGGAACCCGACCAGACCCGTGCGCGCGTAGAGCACCAGATGCAGCAGCGAGATGTCGCTGTAGCCGAGGATCGGCTTGGGGTCGGCAGTGATCGCCTCGACGTCGATCAGGTCGAGGTAACCGAGCACCGTCTGGCCGCCGTCATGCGCGATGATCGCGCGCACCTCAGGATCACGCAGAAGAGCATTGAATTCCCTGGCGGTCTCCGCCGGCGTAGCCGCGCTCCACCAATGGTGCCGCCCTGCTTCGAGGAGCGGTGCCCGACGTACGCGGAATCCCATCCGCTCGAGCACGACTACCGCCTGCTCGAGGTCGGGCTCGTAAACGGCATGGAGCGGCCCGGACAGCGATGCGATAACGACGAGATCTCCGGGCCTCAGGGCACGAGGTCGCAGCAGTTGAGGCAGTGCAGCAAGGGTCACCGAGGCAGTATCCCGACACCCTCAGCAACACACGACACATTTACCGATCGACCGCCCAGCAGGCCTTGCCTATCGGCCGCGAGCGCGTCGATGATTCGGTGGGCGCGGGCGGCCGTCAGGTCATGAGTCGAGCCGGGCAGCGCGGGCGAAGCCCACAGCAGACGGCCCAACGGATCGGTCAGGACCTGGACGTTCATGCCGTGGCGTTTATGTCTCCCGGAGTAGTACGGGGTGTCGGCGGCGATCCGGTCGATCGGCAGGAGGGTGCCGTCCAGGATCACGAATGCCTTCTTCCGGGCCGTCTTCATCTCCTGGTCCAAGTCCGGGGCGAGGGAGGCCAGGACGTCGACCGCCTCGCGTATGTAGCGGTAGACCGTCGCGTTGCCGATCCCGAACGCGGCGGCGAGCTGGGCGTAGGTGTCACCGCACCGCAGATGGGCCAGGACGAGCAGGGCCTGGCGCCCTGCTGCCGGGCGTCGCCACCAAGAGCCGATCTCGCGCCGTCGCGCGGCCAGTTGCCCGGTCAGGTAGCGCAGGTTGATCAACCGCTTGAAGCAGTGCCGGGATGTCGCTACGCGCTACGACAAACGCGGCTACGTCTACCTCGGAACCGCGACAGCGGCAGCCGTGGTCATCTGGATCCGGAGCTGACGGCCTCAGGTACTCTCCTCGGCGGCCGCTGATGTCCACACAGCACCAAAATGCCGTGCTTGTCGAAGACTTCGGCGTCGTTCCCCGAGTTCACCCACACCGTGATGCCCTGATCATGCACGACCACGTTGAACGGCGACTCCTCCGGCTCAGCCTCGGTCGCCACGGTGAACTTCTCACCCGGACGCATCCAGTGATCAGTTCCCCACGGCTCGACCCACAGGCAGGGCATGCTGCAGGTCTCGTTGCTCACGCTCGTCTTCGACAGGATCGCACCCTGACCAGCAGCATGATCGGCCGGACAAGTCCTAGGAGGAGAACAGCTTCCAGTGCCCCTCGGAGACGACGTCGACGGTGCCGTCGGTCACTGTGATGGCGGTCTCGTCGTCGATCGCGTACGCCGGACCCTGGATATCGGCCGCCCATCTCTCGGCGTCTGCCATGGTGTTCTCCGGCAGGAGCTCGTGATCCAGGTGCGGGAAGATCGAGAAGTCGACGATGCCCAGCGTGCTGTCGCCACCGGTGGGCGGCTTCCACTCGACGAAGTCCTCCCCGATACGGGGGGTCATCACCATGCTCCCGGCGCTCAGCCCCACCCAGACGGTCTCGCGCAGCGACGGCAGGAGATCCGCCAGCCTGGACTGCCGCATCCAGTGGCACAGGTACAGGGCGTCGCCGCCATTCACCAGCAGGACGTCTGTCTCTCGGACCCAGGGGACCCAGCGTTCTTCGTCGATGCTGGGCAGCGCAGTGAGCTCCAGCACTCCCATGGACTTCCAACCCAGCTCACACATGGGTGTGGAGGACTGACCGGTGATGAAACGCCATGCCCCAGCAGGACTGCCCTGGGGGTGCCCGTACCCCGCAGTGGGGATACAGAGGGCGTTGGAGTCGGCGATCGGTTTGCCCAGTAGGTCGACCAGCGCGTTGTGGATGCTCGTGTTCTTGATGCCGGCGGAAGTAAGAAGAAGCCTCACGCTGCCTCCCGGTGTCATCGGCGGGGCCAGACTACCTGCGACGGCCGCTCTTGTAGGGCTTGCGCTCGCTCACGGTGTTCAGCCCAGCACACCCGAGCCCGCCGACCTGCTGGGATGCCGCAGTCGCATACGTTCAGGTGACGACAAAACACCTACCAACTCACATACCGCCCTCTGAGAACGGCAGCAACTGCCACCTGGCCGCCGCCCTCTCCTACGCCGCCGGCCGCGACCAGCTCGACATCGAAGGCCTCGGCCACACCCGCGTCGTCCAGCTCATCGACGCCGGCCTGGTCGCCGACCTCGCCGACCTGTTCACCCTCACCCCCGAGCAGCTGCTGGGCCTGGAGCGGATGGGCGCCACCAGCACCGACAACCTCCTCACCGCCATCGAGACGGCCAAGGGGCAGCCGCTGTCGCGGGTGCTGTGCGCGCGCCGCGGCCGGGGTGAACATGACCGGACCAGGCGCCACCCCCCGCGCGCGCCCACCCCCGCGGGCGGAGACGTCGACAGCAGCACGGGGAGTGCGGAACAGGTAGGCGGGCCGCCGGCTGGGATGGCAGTGGTCGTCACCCGTGCGAGGGCCGGCGTGCTGGAGAAGCTCAGGCGTAACCAGATGAACGAGCTCATCGAACGGGCCGGCGGCCGCTGGCCCTCCAGCATCTCCAGGAGGACCACCCTGGTCGTTGCAGGAGAAGGCGCTGGCTCCAAGCGGGCCAAGGCGGAAGAGCTCGGTGAACTGGTCACCGCAATTACTGGAAGCTGACCCGGCCCGGATTGGGCGCTCATGCCCTGTTTATGGATGGAGGAACCTACGAATCTGAGAATTCGCTGAGTATTCGGCGCTCACATTCGTATCTGAGGACGCGCTTCACCCACGCCGGAAGTCCTGCCGGCTCCGGAGATGTCCTTGAGAGGCCTGATGAGACGCAACACGCGAAAAAGATCGAAGACTGCCCGCCGGGCGGTAGGCGCGGCGGCCGCACTGGCCGTAGGGGCCGGTGGGCTGGTGGCGGTCAACATCTACGCCTCGGCCGACGAAACCAGCGCGTCGAAGGGCTCTGCCCAGAACCAGGCGCTCGCGGCTGGAACCTCCACCATTGACTGCCCGGACGTCGGCCAGCAGTTGACATCAGTGCCCGCCCAGGCGAAGGCCCAGGTCGACAAGGAACTGGCACTCCTCGACAAGCAGATATCCGAGGCATACCAGCGCCTTTCCACCTCCCAGAAGGCGATTGCGCAGGACCCCAACTTCGCCCAGAACGCGATCGTGGGTCCGCTGAAGGACAAGCGGAAGGCGACGATCGACCGGATCGCCACCGCCATCGGCCGTGTGGCGGCCAAACCGCAGGGCCTTGACGCTTTGGCGGCCTGCACGCTGCGTGCCACCGGCAACCAGCCCGCCGCCGGTCAGAACGGCAACAACACCAATGCCGGAGCAACCGGCAACGGCCCCGTCGCTGCCGACTTCCTGGACATCACCAAGGTGAAGTCCAATGTGCGCACGCCGGCCAAGTCGGCGAAGGCTTCAAAGGGTGTGTTCGTCAGCAAGTGCGGGGTGAACGCCAACAAGCTGTACAACAGCGACAACGTCATCGTCGCGCCCGGTGTCACCAACGGCGCACACCACGTGCACGATTACATCGGCAACCAGGACAACGACGCCTTCTCGAGCGACCAGGACTTCGCCAAGGCCGGGACCAGCTGCCAGAACAAGGGCGACAAGTCGTCCTACTATTGGCCGGTGCTGCGACTGCAGGACGGCACCAAGGAGTTCGACGCCGACAAGCAGGGCGGCGGCGCCGAGGGCAACACGGGCCGGATCCTGACGGCCAAGAAGGCCACCTTGGACTTCGTGGGCAGCCCCCGCGGCAAGGTGGTGGCGATGCCCAAGTTCCTGCGCATCATCACCGGTGACGCCAAGGCGTTCGTCAACGGCACGGCCAACGCCAACGCCTCCTGGAGCTGCACCGGCTTCGAGAACAAGGTGCAGTTGAAGGACAAGTACCCCCTCTGCCCGTCAGGCAGCGACGTGGTGCGCACCTTCAAGTTCCAGAGCTGCTGGGACGGCACGAACATCGACAGCGCCAACCACCGTACACACGTGGCCTTCGCTGACGCACGCGGCAACTGCCCGACCGGCTTCAAGGCCATTCCGCAGCTGGTGCAGCGTCTGGTGTACGACGTGGACGCGCCCAGCGTGAAGGACAACGGCAAGACCGGTCCGTTCTTCGCGCTGGACGGATTCCCCGAACAGGAGCACAAGCCGGTCACCGACCACGGTGACTTCATCAACGTCTTCGACGCGAAGCTGATGAACAAGGCGGTCCAGTGCATCAACACCGGACGTAAGTGCAGCTGAGTCCGAGTACCGAACGGTGGGCGTCGTGCTGACGACGCCCACCGTCATGACTTCACAGTCACAACGATCCTCAAGCTCATGCGGGAGAGCGCCTTTCATACGGGTGTCGTTGCGTCGCCGGCTTCGGTTGGTGGTCGGTCAGATGGAAAGGGCCAGTCGGCGCGCGTCGTACATCGCTGCGTGGATGTCGCGGCCGGCCACCGCGTCACCGATGCGGTACAGCCGATAGCCACCATCGGGATTGCTCACCAGCTGCTGCGGCGCGACGGTGACGAGTGCGTCGAGGTCGACCTCACCGAGGTTCGTGGACGCGTCCTTGAGTTCCAGAAAGACGTCGTCGTTGGGCAACGTGCCGTGCTCGACCACCACCTGGTCCACGACGCGCTCCACGCACTGACCGATGTATTCGTTGCGGAGCACGGCCACGAGCCCGTCGCCGCCGCGGCGGACCTCGCGAAGCCGGTGGTCCGGGGTGAGCCGTACGCCGGCGCGGTAGAAGGACTCGAGGTACGCCGGGTACAGGGTGCCGTTCACCTCGTGGCCAACCTCTCGGTCGGGGGTGGCGATCTCCACCTCCGAGCCGGCCGCGATGAGCCGCTCGGCGGTGGACAGGGCCTGGTGGTTGCCGTGGTCGTCGAAGACGAGGACCCGCCGCCCTGGTGCCGCGTCGCCGCCGAGGATGTCCCAGGTCGACACGACGCGGCCCTCTCCGGCGTCGAGCGTCGGCGTGGCGGGCAGCCCACCGGCGGCGAGGATCACGACGTCCGGGCGCAGGGCCCGGACATCGGCGGCGTCGGCGTAGCCGTTGAGCCGCACCGTGTGTGCGGTCGCGCTCTTCACAGTTCCCGAAACAAGTCTTCCCGCCCAGCTCCGCTGCACCGCCGCGGTGCTGATGCTGTACGCGACGGTGATCGCCTCGGAGGACGTCGCGGCCGGGTCACAGGAAAAGCGGACCACTGTTCTCGACGTCGCGCTCGATCTGCTTGCTTCCGCCGGGCTCACGGCGATCGCACCCGCCGGACATGGCGTAGACGCTCGGGCGCACGGGGCTCGGCGGGGCGCCTCACCCAAGCGGCCGGACCTGCCTAACGTACAGAGAGATCACTACCTGCCCTGGAGTTCCCATTCCCGGTACCCGCCGGAAGAGGCCCGCCGACGCCCTCGATGCCCTCGAGCCTCCGGGCAACGCCGATCCGACTGTCGGCGTGGTGTCGGCGAGGTTCCTGTCGACGACGTTCCACAGACAGTCCGCGTTCCGCCAACAGCCTTTCCAGCGGGGCTCTCAGCTCCACAGGGTCACGTGAATGGCCGGCCGGAAACGGCCCGCCGTCACCCCCGCGCCCCGCAGCATCGCCTGCAGGGCACGGGGCGTCGTGACAAAACGGCGCAGCTCCGCGGCAACCGGCGACGCCTCACGGCCTCGGAGGGTCAGCAGGTTCCAGGAGCCGCGCAGCGGCGGCACCGAGCCGTTGAGCGTGTGCAGGCCTCCGGACGCGAGATCTTTCGCGATGGCGAAGGCCACCGCGAGGGCCACGCCCTTCCCGTGTTTGGCCTCGTCGACGGATGCGGAGTGGCTCTGGAAGATGCGCTGGTTGTGTTCGGGGACGCTCAGGCGTCTGAGCACCGACGGCACCATGCCGACCTTGCCGATTGCCGAGGGCCCCAACAGCCAGGTCTGTTCGCGCAGTTCGCCCGCACCGACGGCGCCACCGGACGCGAGCGGGTGATCGGGACCGACGACCGCAACCATCTGGTAATTGAGGAAATGTGTACAGGTCACCCCATCGTCCAGGGCGGCGGGCCGGGGGCCGACGGCCGCATCCACGGCCCGCGTCCGCAGCAACGGTGCGAAGTCCCCGGGATCGTGCACGCTCAGCTCCACATCCAGGTCGTCGGCGCGCCCCGCGAACACCTCGATCAGACCGGGCGCGGCATGCTCCGCGAACAGACTCGACACGGCCACCCGCAGCAGCCGGCGACCCGCACCCGCCTGGCGCACCTCGAGAACGGTCCGCTCCTGCAACCCCAGCAACTCCGCCGCGCGAGTGGCCAGCCGCAGCCCACCCGGAGTGAACGCCAGCCCACTGCCGGTGCGCGTGAACAACCGGTCGCCCAACTCCCTACGCAGATGCCCGATATGCATCGAGACCGCTGCTTCACTGACCGCGAGATCGGCCGCGGCGGCTTTCACCGAACCACAACGGACCGTCGCCGCAAAGGCCCGCAACTGCGCCGGGGTCACCCAAAACCTCCCCCAGCCACACCACAGGCGCCCGAAGACCTATGGCCTCCACCCAAAATTAGCGCACCAGTTCACCACCAACCACGAAAAATGGCCGTGAACCCCAGAGCGCCCCGCGCACAGCGACAACACCCATCCGGCCAACGGGCCTACGGCCGCACGGGACACGCACCACGCCCAGCCGCAGCATCCCAACCCACCACAGCAAGAACCACAGCCGCCGCGCCGGTACCCAGAACCGCACCAGCCACGACATCGCCCGGATAGTGCACCCCGGTATGGATCCGTGAATAACCCACCGCGCAGGCCAACAGTCCCAGCGGAACCGTGGCGACGGGGAACGCGGGCCCCACGGCCGCGGCGAAGGCGACCGCCGACGCGGTGTGGCCCGAAGGGAAGGACGCGGACTTCGGCATGGGCACGTGCCGTCCGGGAAACGGCGAGTCCTCGGCCCGGTGCGGACGCGGCCGGCGGACCAGGCGCTTGCCGAGGAGGTTCGCGCTCGCCGAGGCGACGCCGACGGCAGCGACCCCCAGAGCGGCGGCACGCCGAGGTCGGCCGGGGCGCAACGCCAGTAGTCCGGCGACCACGAACGAGATCTTGGAGTGGTCCGCCGCCGCGGACAACCGCCGTAGGGCGTAGTCCAGGGTCGGTGTCCTGGTAATCCTCACGGCCTCGTACAGCGCCTGGTCGAGGGCGGCGAGATCGCGCAACAGCTCGCGCGGTGCGAGTTGGTCCCGCTGCGGGCGGTCAAGCATCGCTGTGCTCCTGGTTCTTTGCGGTCGTGCGGGGAGTTCGATCGAGGGCGAGGCGCACTACGCGGCGCCAGTCCACGGACGGAGCGGTGTACGGCGCACCGGGGCGGTGTCTGGGCACCCGCACCCTGAGCGCACCCGGCCGTACGGTGCACACGACGGGCTGGGGCAGCGTGAGCGCCTCACCGTCGACGGCCACCGGGATGAGCTCCTCGTCGGCCTCGACAGCCACACGACGCGAGGTCAGCGAGGTGATGCCGCTGGCCCGTTCGCCCAGCAGTGCCAGCTCGGCGGCCTGGGCCGCGCCCTCGATCCGGACGGCGATCACGCCGAGTTCGCCTCTGTCGAGGCGTGGTCTGCGTCCGCCGCCCAGTGGATCGGCACGGGCGTAGGGGTTGTTGCTCACCAGAAGCGCCTGCGGGGCTTGTAACGGTTCGTCGTCCACCCGGGCCGCCAGCTTCACGCCGGCCTCGCCGGCCAGCAGGCCCGGCAGCTGGTCGAGCGCGGTGACAGCCTTGGCGTCGCGGTAGTCGGGGTTCTGCACGAGCTCCGCGTACGCCCCGAACGAAACCGTGTTGACGAAGGGCCGCCCGGCCACGTCGCCCAGGTCGACGCGGAGTTCCACGCCGTCCGAGAGGGCGTGCAGGCCGCTCTCCGGGTCGTCACGGTCCAGGCCCAGGTCCATGGCGAAATGGTTGCGCGTCCCGGCGGCCAGGACCATGAACGGCACACCGTGTTCGGCGGCCACCCCCGCCACCAGGGCCTGAGTGCCGTCACCGCCGGCCACGCCGAGAAGATCCGCGCCCTCCGCGACAGCCTGACGGGCCAGTTCCGCCGGATCCGGGTTGCTGTCCAGGTCCAGCAGAATCACCCGGGCACCCAACACCTCGGCCCGCTCCACCAATCCGTGTCTCCCGACCTTGCCGCCTCCCGACCGCGGATTCATGATCAGCACCGGCCTGCGGGGCGGCCTGGTCGAGCGGGAGTGCATGCCGTGAGGTTTACGCAGACGGCGCAGCGCGCTCCTGGCGCAGGCCAGCGCCGCCGCCCACGACCCGAGCGCCGCCACCGCGACCAGCCACAGGCCCGAAACCGCGTACAGGACCAGGACGCCGATCGGCGCGGCCAGAGCCAGCAGGGCGCCAAACAGCCGTGCTACTCCCCGGTGTGCCAGGGCCCACCAGATGCCCGCGCCGGCCAGGCCGAGGCCCGCCAGGCCCAGCAGCAGGATCAGCCACTGGCCTGCTCCGGCCACCACCGCCGCGACGGCGCCCGCCACACAGAACAGAGCCAGCCGGGCCAAGGCCCGCGCCACCCCCACCTCTGTGCCGGAGCCGTCCGGCTCCGTCTCGTCGGTCGTCCGGATCGCGTTCATGATGCTTCGGGCAATCCCCCGGGATTTCGTGTCTCGCGTGCACGGCACCATCAGTCTCCCCTACCGCCCCGGGTACTGCCCTGCCCGTCCCCCTTATGGCCGTGGCAACCCAACAGTCAGGGACCCTGCATCCCGCCGGGCTCTCACCAGGGCGGACAAGACCGACGGGACGCAGTAAGAAGCCCTCTCCGAGCTTCGTACGCGATCAATGGCAGGGAGGGTCAGCTCCGGCTGCGAAGCGCGTCGAGGACCTGGGGCCAGGCGGCCGTCCCCAAGAGCGCGTCGGTTTCGGGCGTGCCTCCGTACTGGAAGCGTGGCGAGGCCGACGCCGGGCTCTCGCCAGGAAAGCGTGGGCGGTGGCCGGCGTCGTGGCGGGTGATCAGACGCGCCGTGGCCCCGACGGAGCGCCGGCGTTGTGCCAGGTGTTCGGCGAAGGGAAGAGACGGCCACATCGCATCGTCGCCGCCTGCGACCAGGAGCAGATCGGCCCGCGCCTTCTCCGCGGGGATCTCCGCCGGAGGGAGCAGGTCAGCAAACGACCGCTCGCTCAGTTCGTACCACCCGCGGATGGCGACCGGCCCACCGTCCGTCTCCGCGGGAGTCCAGGAATCGTCCAGCGGGACGAACGGCACCGCCTGGTCTCGCCAGGTCCAGGACGATCGATACGGGTGTCGTGCTCCATCCAGCCCGGGTCCGACGTTGCACCAGACCCGGGACGTGGGCGACATCGCGACGACGACGTCCACGCGCGGATCGTGCACTGCCGTGAGCAGAGCTGCCTCAGCCCCTTTGGAAGTGCCCAGGATGCCGATCCGCTCCGCCCCGTTCGACCGGAGGAAGTCGACGGCGGCGGTGAAGGTCTCCAAGGGGATTTCGCAGATCCCCGGGGACTGCCCCGGCCCTCCGAACCAGCGGATCGACACGGCCGTCATGCCCTGTTGGGCAAGGATGCGTGCCCTCTCCCGTTCGACGCGCCCGCTGGATCCCGCCAGGACCAGGACACCGATGTCACTGCCGCGCGCGGGAGCGGCCAGAACGCCCTCCCAAGGGTCGGTCAACTCGCGCTCAGTGACATCCACGTGCTCCCCCGTCGGTTGTCTCAATCTGTCAGCGCAGCCTAATCGGCGTTGGGTGCGGCTCTTTTCGAGGGAGCATGCTCCGTGACCGCGATGAGGTTGTCCTCAACTGTGCCGTCGGCGAGCAGGGCCGCCTTCGACCGTGCGGTGCAGCTCAGCGAGCACGACAAGTCCCTCGCTCTGGGCAAGGTTCACGCCACCCTCGCGAGATCCGGGAGCAGCTGGGGGACCTGCTGACGCAGGAAGACCGCGATGTCTCGGTGGCGCTGATGCAGGCCGAGTTCGACAAGCAGGGGTGGAGAACTGCTGGGGTTTGACTGAGCAGGAGTGCGTTCTGGCGTGTGTGAGTGAGTGCTGAGGCTCCCGGCCGACGGCTGAGTGCTGTCGTCCCGTGATGAGCGGGTTATTCGAGGGGCTGTACGGGTGGGGTGGGGTGGGTGGGTTGCGGGAGCGTGCGGCGTCGTTCGTCGTGCCCGGCCCCTCGGGCGTGGCAGTCCGGACTCGCCTCAAGCAGTTCACGCCCGCCGATGAGGAGGTGCTCGCGCTGGTCGGTGCGTACCTCGGGTCGCTGGCTTCCCGGGACTTGAAGGTGCGGTGCGCGGAGGGTCTGGAGCATTCCGCGCAGACGTGGGCGGCGCGTAAGCGGGGCCTGACGTGTGTGTCGTCGTCCCGGTGGGCGGGTTCGATCACCAAGGCCACGCATGATCAGTGGGCGCTCGCCCGGCGTGGCCAGCTCGCCCAC
>NZ_JOEY01000062.1 GCF_000718165.1 Streptomyces fulvoviolaceus
GCCCCGCCCCGCCCAGCCATGGCATGTGTTGTGGCGCGCAGGCGACTCGCCGATGAGCAATAGGCGTTGATCGAGCCGCACCTGCCGATAGGCAACTACGTCCTGCCTCGGTCCGCACCACTCCCATGGGAAGGGGACCCCAAGTGACTCGAAGGGCCCCTCTTCACGCTTCTGCCCTCAGGACGTGGCCGCGGCCGGCAGGTCCGATTCCGGTGTCGAAGGGGAGGCTCGCCGCCCGCGGCAGGCTCAGCACCATGGTGAGGCCCCCACCAGGTGTGTCCTCGGCGTCGAGGGTGCCGCCGATTGCCTCGGCGAAGCCGCGGGCGACCGCCAGACCTAGGCCGACGCCGGTGCCGCGCGGCGAGTCACCGTAGCGCTGGAAGGGTTCGAAGATGCGGCCCTTGGCCTCGTCGGGGACGCCCGGACCGCGGTCCACGACGCGCACCTCCACCCGGTCCGCGATGACGCTCGCCGACACCAGCACCGGGGTGTCCGCCGGACTGTATTTCACCGCGTTCTCGACGATGTTGGCGACGGACCGTTCCAGGAGCCCCTTGTCGACGTCGACCATGGGCAGCGTCTCCGGGATGTCGAGTTCCACGCTGTCCTCGGGCACCCCGCCGAGCGCCATGGGCACGACCTCGTCGAGGTCGGTCTCGCGGATGATCGGGGTGACCGTGCCGGTCTGCAGCCGGGACATGTCGAGGAGGTTGCCGACGAGGTGGTCGAGGCGGTCGGCGCCCTCCTCGATGGCCTCCAGAAACTCCGCCTGGTCCTCCTCGGACCACTCGACGTCGTCCGAGCGCAGGGAGGTGACCGCGGCCTTGATCCCGGCGAGCGGGGTGCGCAGGTCGTGGCTGACGGCGGCGAGCAGGGCGGTGCGGATGCGGTTGCCCTCGGCCAGTTCCTTGGCCTGGTCGGCCTCCTGCCGAAGGCGCCGGCGGTCCAGGACAACGGCGGCCTGGGCGGCGAAGGCGGCGAGCACCCGCCGGTCCTCGGCGGGCAGGACCCGTCCGGTCAGCGCCAGTGCCATGTGGTCGCCGACCGACACGTCGACGTCCGCCTCGTCGGGGGTGGCGCAGGGCCGCGGGCCGACGCTGCCCGCGCAGGTCCAGGGCGCCAGCTCGCTCTCCCTTTCCAGCAGGGCCGCCGACTCCATGCCGAAGGTCTCGCGGACCCGGTCGAGCAGCGCTTCCAGGCTGGTCTCGCCGCGCAGGACGTTGCCGGCCAGGAAGGAGAGGATCTCCGACTCCGCCCTCAGGCGAGCGGCCTGGTGGGTGCGGTGGGCGGCCAGGTCGACGACGGAAGCCACGGAGACGGCGACGCCGACGAAGATCACGATGGCGACGATGTTCTTCGGGTCGGCGATCGTGAAGGTGTGGACGGGCGGGGTGAAGTACCAGTTCAGGATCAGGGAACCGGCCGCAGCCGAGGCCAGCGCGGGAAAGAGCCCGCCCAGCAGGGCCGCCGCCACCGTCATCGTCAGGAACAGCAGCATGTCGTTGGCGAGCCCCACGTCCGGGGACACGCTACTCAGCAGCCAGGTCAGCAGGACGGGGCCGCCGAGGCCGACCAGCCAGCCCCAGATCAGACGGGACCGGCCGAGGCGTGCGCCCCGGTTGACCGGGAGTCCGCGCCCCTTTCCGGCCTCGTCGTGGGTGATCAGATGAACGTCGAGGTCGGGTCCGGAGTCACGGGCGACCGTGGCGCCGACACCCGGGCCGAAGGCGTACTGCCAGCCCTTGCGGCGGGAGACGCCCAGCACGATCTGGGTGGCGTTCACCCCACGCGAGAAGTCGAGCAGCGCGACGGATATGTCATCGCCGACGACGTGGTGAAAGGTACCGCCGAGGTCCTCGACGAGGGTGCGCTGGACGGCCAGTTCCTTCGGAGAGGCCGCGGTCAGGCCGTCGCTGCGGGAGATGTAGACGGCGAGCACCTCGCCGCCCGCGCCCTTCTCCGCCAGCCGGGCCGCGCGCCGTATCAGCGTCCGTCCCTCGGGGCCCCCAGTGAGCCCGACGACGATCCGCTCCCGCGAGCCCCAGATGGTGGAGACGCTGTGCTCACTGCGGTACTCGGTCAGATAGGCGTCGACCCGGTCGGCCACCCACAGCAGCGCCAGCTCGCGCAGTGCGGTGAGGTTGCCGGGCCGGAAGTAGTTCGACAGGGCCGCGTCGACCTTGTCCGGCTTGTAGATGTTGCCGTGCGCCATACGGCGGCGCAGCGCCTGCGGGGACATGTCGACCAGCTCGATCTGGTCGGCCCGGCGTACGACCTCGTCCGGCACGGTCTCCCGCTGCCGTACGCCCGTGATCGACTCCACGACGTCGCCGAGCGACTCCAGATGCTGGATGTTCACCGTGGAGACGACGTTGATCCCGGCGGCCAGCAGCTCCTCCACGTCCTGCCAGCGCTTCTCGTTGCGTGAGCCGGGCACGTTGGTGTGGGCGAGCTCGTCCACGAGCGCCACATCGGGGCGGCGCGCCAGGACCGCGTCCACGTCCATCTCCGTGAAGACGCCGTCCCGGTACTCCAACTCCCGACGCGGGATCTGCTCCAGACCGTGCAGCATCACCTCGGTGCGCGGCCGGTGGTGGTGCTCCACGAAGGCGACCACGCAGTCGGTGCCCCGCTCCACACGGCGGTGCGCCTCGGACAGCATGGCGTAGGTCTTGCCGACGCCCGGTGCCGCGCCGAGGTAGATCCGGAGCTTGCCGCGTGCCATGTTCATCCTTCGAAGCGGTAGCCCATGCCGGGCTCGGTGATGAGATAGCGGGGGTGGGCTGGATCCGTTTCCAGTTTGCGCCGCAGCTGGGCCATGTAGACCCGCAGGTAGTTGGTCTTGGTGCTCTGGGAGACGCCCCAGACCTCCTGGAGCAGCTGTTTCTGGGAGATCAGCCGTCCCGGGTTGGTGACCAGGATCTCCAGCAGATGCCACTCGGTGGGCGTGAGCCGGATGTCGCCACCGCCCCTGTGCACCTTCTTGGCCAACAGGTCGATGGTGAAGTCGGCCGTCTCGACGAGCGTCGTCCCGGGGGCGAGCGGTACCTCCTCGGTGCGGCGGACGGCGGCCCGCAGCCGGGCGAGCAGCTCGTCCATGCTGAACGGCTTGGTGATGTAGTCGTCGGCGCCCGCGTCGAGGGCGGCGACCTTCTCGTCGGACCCCTGTCGGGCGGACAGCACCAGGATGGGTACGCGGGTCCAGCCGCGCAGGCCCTTGATGACGTCGACGCCGTCCATGTCGGGCAGCCCGAGGTCGAGCATCACCACGTCGGGCTGACGGGCGGCCGCGAGCCGGAGCGCGGTGGCGCCGTCGGGGGCCGCGTCGACCCCGTACTGGCGTGCCTGGAGATTGATGATGAGGGCCCGTACGAGCTGCGGGTCGTCCTCCACCACCAGCACCCGTGTCATGGGCGTGCGCCTTCCTGTCGTACGTCGTCGGGCCGTACCGGCTTCATGACTGCGGGAGTCGGCGGACCCGGATCGCTCCCGGACCGCCAACTCCCCTGTGGGTCGTGTAACGCCATCAGCTCTTCGCCAGGAGTTCCTTGAGCGCGATGTTGAGTTCCAGGACGTTCACCCGGGGCTCCCCGATGAAGCCCAGGGTGCGGCTCTCGGTGTGGTCCTCGACCAGCTTCTGGACCTGGGCGACGGACAGGCCGTTCTTCTCGGCGATCCGGTGGACCTGGATGTCCGCGTACTGCGGGGAGATGTCCGGGTCCAGGCCGGATCCGGAGGAGGTCACCGCGTCGGCGGGCACCTCGGACGGCTTCACCGTGTAACCGGTCACCGAGTTGTCCTTGACGACGGCGGCCTTGGCGGCCGTCACCCAGTCGATCAGGTTCTTGTTGTCGGCGGACCGGTTGGTGGCGCCGGACAGGATCAGCTTGTACTGGGTGTTGACGCTGTTGGTGCCCAGGCCGTTCTGCGGGCGCCCCTGGAACCACTTCAGGTCCGGCTCCGGGGTCTCCTGTCCCTTCTTCAACGGCAGGTTGTACGACTGCCCGATCAGGGACGAGCCGACGACCTTGCCGTCCGCCTTGATCTCGGAGCCGTTCGCCTGGTCGCTGAACAGCCCCTGGGCGATGCCGGTGACGACCAGCGGGTAGATGACCCCGGTCACCAGGGTCAGCACGAGGAGGGCGCGCAGGCCCGCCCCGAGCAACCGGACGGTGTTGGTTACGGAGTTGTTCATGGCCTTCAGCCGATCCCGGGGATGAGGGAGATGAGCAGGTCGATGAGCTTGATGCCGACGAAGGGGGCGATCAGGCCGCCGATGCCGTAGATCGTGAGGTTGCGCCGGAGCATCTTGTCCGCGCTGACCGGGCGGTACTGCACACCCTTCAGCGACAGTGGTACCAGCGCGATGATGATCAGCGCGTTGAAGATGACCGCGGACAGGATCGCGGAGTCCGGCGAGGACAGGTTCATGATGTTGAGCTTGTCCAGGCCGGGGTAGACCGCCGCGAACAGCGCCGGGATGATCGCGAAGTACTTCGCGACGTCGTTGGCGATGGAGAACGTGGTCAACGCGCCCCGGGTGATGAGGAGTTGCTTGCCGATCTCGACGATCTCGATGAGCTTGGTCGGGTTGGAGTCGAGGTCGACCATGTTGCCGGCCTCCTTGGCGGCCGATGTACCGGTGTTCATCGCCACGCCGACATCGGCCTGCGCGAGGGCGGGGGCGTCATTGGTGCCGTCTCCGGTCATCGCGACGAGCTTGCCGCCCGCCTGCTCCCGCTTGATGAGGGCCATCTTGTCCTCGGGGGTGGCCTCCGCGAGGAAGTCGTCGACGCCCGCCTCCTCGGCGATCGCCTTGGCGGTCAGCGGGTTGTCGCCCGTGATCATGACGGTCTTGATGCCCATGCGGCGCAGCTCGTCGAACCGCTCCCGCATGCCCTCCTTGACGACGTCCTTAAGGTGGATGACGCCCAACACCCGTGCGCCTTCCGCGTCTTCGACGGCGACCAGCAGCGGCGTGCCGCCCGCCTCGGAGATCCGGTCGGTGAGCGCGCCGGCGTCCTCGGACACCTCGCCGCTCTGCTCCGTCACCCAGGCGACAACCGATCCGGCCGCGCCCTTGCGGATCTTGCGCCCGTCGACGTCCACGCCCGACATCCGGGTCTGGGCGGTGAACGCGATCCACTCGGCACCGGCCAACTCGCCCTGGTGGCGCTCGCGCAGGCCGTACTTCTCCTTCGCCAGTACGACGATGGAGCGGCCCTCGGGCGTCTCGTCGGCCAGCGACGACAACTGCGCGGCATCCGCCAACTCGGCCTCGGTCGTACCGCGCACCGGCACGAACTCCGAGGCCTGGCGGTTGCCGAGGGTGATGGTGCCGGTCTTGTCGAGCAGCAGGGTCGACACGTCACCGGCGGCCTCGACCGCACGGCCCGACATGGCCAGCACGTTGCGCTGCACCAGCCGGTCCATGCCCGCGATGCCGATCGCGGAGAGCAGCGCGCCGATCGTGGTCGGGATGAGGCAGACCAGCAGGGCGACCAGCACGACCATCGTGAGGTGGGTGCCCGCGTAGTCGGCGAACGGGGGCAGGGTCGCCACCGCGAGCAGGAAGACGATGGTGAGGGACGCCAGGAGGATGTTCAGCGCGATCTCGTTCGGCGTCTTCTGCCGGGCCGCGCCCTCGACCAGGTTGATCATCCGGTCGATGAAGGTCTCGCCCGGCTTCGTCGTGATCTTGATGACGATGCGGTCGGACAGCACCTTCGTGCCGCCGGTGACGGCGCTGCGGTCGCCGCCGGACTCCCGGATGACCGGTGCCGACTCGCCGGTGATGGCGGACTCGTCGACCGAGGCGACGCCCTCGACGACGTCACCGTCGCCGGGGATGATGTCGCCGGCCTCGCAGACGACCAGGTCACCGATCTTCAGCTCGGTGCCCGGCACCTGCTCCTCCCGGTCCCCCACGAGCCGCCGCGCCACGGTGTCGGTCTTGGCCTTGCGCAGCGTGTCCGCCTGCGCCTTGCCCCGGCCCTCGGCGACCGCCTCCGCCAGGTTGGCGAAGAGCACGGTCAGCCACAGCCAGGCACTGATCGTCCAGCCGAACCAGTCGCCCGGGTCCTTGAAGGAGAAGACGGTGGTCAGCACGGAGCCGATCCACACCACGAACATCACGGGCGACTTGACCAGCACCCGCGGGTCGAGCTTGCGGAAGGCGTCCGGCAGCGACTTGAGCAGCTGCTTGGGGTCGAAGAGGCCCGCTCCCACGCGGCCCTCGGCGGGCTTGTGCCCAGTCGGTACATCGCTGTGCGGCGCCCGGGTCGGAGTGCCTGTGGACATCTCTTCGCTTTCCGTACGAGTGGTCATGACGCCAGCCCCTCGGCCAGCGGCCCCACCGAGCGATCCGGCCAACGCCAACACGAACACCATCGGCAGGAAACGGCCCAGCACCATGGCCAGCCCCAGCGTGCTGTTGAACCACTGGGTGTCCGCGTTCAGACCGGCGAAGGCCGAACCGTTGTTGTTCGCGGCCGAGGTGTAGGCGTACAGGATCTCGGAGAAGCCGTGCGCCCCCGAGTTCGTCATCGAGTTGCCCGGGGTCGGCAAGGCCATCGCGGCGGCGGCGAGGATCAGCACCAGCGCCGGCGTGATCAGGATGTAACAGGCCGCGAACTTGATCTCACGGGTGCCGATCTTCTTGCCCAGGTACTCGGGCGTACGGCCGACCATCAGCCCGGCGATGAACACCGCGATGACCGCCATGACCAGCATGCCGTAGAGGCCGGAACCGGTACCGCCCGGCGCGATCTCACCGAGCTGCATGCCCAGCATGGTGATGCCGCCACCGAGACCGGTGTAGGACGAGTGGAAGGAGTCCACCGCGCCGGTCGAGGTCAGGGTGGTCGACACCGCGAAGATCGACGAGGCGCCGACCCCGATACGGGTCTCCTTGCCCTCCATCGCCCCGCCCGCGATCTGGAGCGCCGGGCCGTGGTGGGCGAACTCGGTCCACATCATCAACGCGATGAAGCCGAGCCAGATGGTGCCCATGGTGGCGAGGATCGCGTAACCCTGCTTGATGGAGCCGACCATGATGCCGAAGGTGCGGGTCAGGGCGAACGGGATGACCAGCAGCAGGAAGATCTCGAAGAGGTTCGTGAACGGGGTCGGGTTCTCGAAGGGGTGGGCGGAGTTGGCGTTGAAGTAGCCGCCGCCGTTCGTGCCGATCTCCTTGATGGCCTCCTGCGAGGCGACCGCGCCGCCGTTCCACTGCTGCGAGCCGCCCATGAACTGCCCGACCTCGTGGATGCCGGAGAAGTTCTGGATCGCACCGCAGGCGACCAGGACGATCGCGGCGACGACGGAGAGCGGCAGCAGGATGCGTACGACACCACGCACCAGGTCCGACCAGAAGTTGCCGAGTTCACCAGTGCGGGAGCGCGCGAATCCTCGTACGAGAGCCACCGCCACCGCGATGCCGACGGCCGCGGAGACGAAGTTCTGCACGGCCAGACCGGCGGTCTGCACGACGTGGCCCATGGCCTGCTCGCCGTAGTACGACTGCCAGTTGGTGTTCGTGACGAAGGAGACGGCGGTGTTGAACGCCTGGTCCGGGTCGATGGCCTTGAAGCCGAGCGAGCCGGGCAGGTGGCCTTGGAGCCGCTGGAGCAGGTAGAGGAACAGGACGCTCACGACCGAGAAGGCGAGCACACCCCGCAGGTACGCGGTCCAGCGCATCTCGGTGTTCGGGTTGGCGCCGATGCCCTTGTAGATCCACTTCTCGACGCGTAGGTGCTTGTCGGAGGAGTAGACCTTGGCCATGTAGTTGCCCAGGGGGATGTAGGCGAGGGCCAGCGCGCCGATGAGCGCGAGCAGCTGGAGGACGCCGGCCAGTACGGGACCCATGTCGTGACTCAGAACCTCTCCGGGAAGATCAGGGCGAGGACGAGATAGCCCAGCAGGGCGACGGCCACGACCAGGCCGACGATGTTCTCGGCGGTCACAGCTTCGTCACCCCCTTGGCGACGAGGGCCACCAGCGCGAACACCGCGATCGTGGTGACAACGAAGGCCAGATCGGCCATCGCGAACTCCTAGAGCTAGAAGAGGTTCGGAAGAGAAGCGGACAGATAGAGGAAACCCCGCACCTGGCCGGATTCGGTCGGCCGTTGACGACTCCCTTACGGCAGTGCCCGCACCTTTGACGGGACTCTTACGGCGACGCTTACGACGGGCTCTTACAGCAGGCGGAAGCGCAGTCGGCAGATGACCGCGTCCGTCTCCCGCCGCACGGCGTGGGCGACGACCGCGCCCCGCTGGTTCTGCAGCAGCCGCTGCCACAGCCGCTCCGGCTCCGACTCCGGGATCAGGACGGTGACCTGGGTGGCCGGCTCCGCCGCCGTGACCTCGCGGACGTACGCGGCGATGGGGCGGCCCAGGCTGCGGTGCTCGCAGGACAGCCGGACCAGCGGTACCCCGGGATCCCACTCCGCCCAGGAGCGCTCCAGCGCATGCAGCGCGCCCCGGTCCTCGGGGTCGGGGTAGCAGACGGTGACCGCGCGCACCTCGTCGCCCAGGGAGGCGGCCGCGGTCAGTGCCTCGGACGTCAGGCGGGAGAGGGACGACACCGGCACGATCACCAGGGAACGCTCGCGGTGCGGGGGCTCAGGGATCCGCCCCAGGCCCAGACTCTCCCCGATGCGGGCGTAGGCGCGGTGCACAGCGACGAAGGCCGCCACCAGCAGCGGGAGCGCGACCACGACCAGCCAGGCGCCCTCCTCGAACTTGCTCGCCGTCACGACAATGGTCGCCACACCGGTCAGCAGTGCGCCGAAGCCGTTGAGCAGCGCCTTGCCCTGCCACCCTGCCCTGCGTTCGAGCCACCAGTGCCGGACCATGCCCACCTGCGCGATGGTGAAGCCGACGAAGACTCCGATCGCGAACAGGGGTACAAGGGTGTTGGTGTCGCCGCCGGAGAACACCAGCAGCGCCGCCGAGACCACGGCCAGGGCCAGCACTCCGTGCCGGTGCACCTGACGGTCAGCCTTCAGGGCGAAGACGTGCGGGAGATAGTTGTCGCGGGCAAGGAGCTTCAGCAGCACCGGCAGCCCGCCGAAGGACGTGTTCGCCGACAACGCCAGCAGGATCATCGTGGCGAACTGGATGACGTAGAAAGCCCAGTTGTGTCCCAGTGAGGCGTCCGCTAGCTGGGCGAGGACGGTCACGCCCTCGACCGGCTGGAGTGGCTTTGTCGGTGACGAGTAACAGCGTTTGTCGATGAGTTCTGACAGCAGTTCTCGATCGCTGAGGCGGATCGTGTCGATGAGTTTTGACACCACTGTGCTCGTGGCAGCGTCCTCGGCGTACTGATGCGTGTAGGAGCGGTCAGGCGTGGGCGCCTGCATCGTTGTCGGTCGGGCGTGGCGTGCGGACAGTCGCCGCCCACTGTTCCCAGGTTCCGGGGGGCTCATGGGTGACCGTCGCGCGGCGGTCCTGTGCGGCCGTCGTGCTGACGTTTGTGGCGCTGGCCAGATGCTCGAGCTTTCCGTTCGCGGCGGCATGGGCTCGGATCAGTGCTTCGCAGATGCCCTGGACGCGTGGTGGTAGCCGGTCGAGGCCGCGGAGAGCCGAGGCCCAGTCGCCGGGAGTTGGTGCAGGTGCGCCCCGGTCGCGGGAGTTGATCCCGGTGCGAAGCATGCCCATGGCCCACAGACAGTTGTCGAGAATCTCGGCCATCAAAGTGGCGTCCTCGCCGATCGCCTCGGTCTCCAATGGAGTGAGGGCGATGGTGATCTCCAGCCCGCTGTTCTGATCGGCGTTGGAACGGGAAAGAGCGCTCATCAGCCCTCCGTCGATGCGTGGGAACGGTGCCTCATCTGTTGTGCTGGTGTCAGCTCGCGGGATTCTGTTCCGCTCGAGCCCGGGTCTGGGCGAGGCGGTAGGAGTCGGTGCCGGTCTCGATGATGTTCCCGCCGAAGGTGAGACGGTCGACGATGGCCGCGCAGAGCCGCGGATCCGTGAAGGTCTTTGTCCAGCCTCCAAAACTTTCGTTGGAGGCAATGGCGACGCTGTTCTTTTCCTCCCGTTCGGTTAAAACCTGGAACAGCAACTCGGCGCCGCGTTTGTCGAGTTCCATATATCCCAACTCGTCGATCGCGAGGAGATCGACGCGTCCGTAGCGGGCGATCGTCTTGGTCAGCTGCTTCTCGTCGGCGGCCTCGACCAGCTCGTTGACCAGCTTGGTGGCCAGGACGTACTTCACCCGGTAGCCGGCCATCGCGGCTTCGGTGCCGAGCGCGATCAGCAGGTGGGACTTTCCTGTTCCGGAGTCTCCTATGAGGCAGAGCGGAAGTCCCTTCTTCACCCTTTCGCAGGACGCGAGGGTGTGGATCACGGCCGGATCGATGTTCGGGTTGGCTTCGAAATCGAATTGCCGAAGGGACTTTTCCCGGGGGAATGAGGCGGCCTTGATCCGGCGCTCGGAGCGTCGGCGGGCCCGGTCGTCGCACTCGGCCAGCAGCAGTTCCGCGAGGAATCCGCGGTAGGTCATCTGGCCCTTCGCGGCCTCCTCGGCGATGTCGGTGAACTGGCTGCGGATCGTGGGCAGTCGCAGGGCCTTGCAGGATGCTTCGATGGCCGCGTCGGCGGCCTGCTCGGTCAGTCCGCGGTGGCGTTTGGCATTCACGGCTCTTCTTCCTCGGGGTCGGGCCGGCCGCCCGGCCGGCGTCGTCGCAGTAACTGGTCGTAGACGGTCACCGAGGGCAGCGGCCGGGTGTCCGGGGGCAGGTGCGTCAGCCTCCGCTCGGTCAGCGAGGTGACCTTCGGCTGCCGGAACCGGTCCGGTTCCGCGGGTTCGGACAGCACCAGGGTCAAGGCGTCGTCCGCCTCTGCCGCCTTGCGGGCCTCCAGCGCGACCGCGTCCGAGGTCATCGCTCCAGCCCGCAGGGCCGCGGCGAGCCCGGCGACCAGATGCTCGTGGGGCATGTGCCGGCTCAGCAGCAGGACCTCGATCAGTGCTCTCGTGCCGTCCCGGTCGCCGTGGGCCTTGCAGGCAGCGGCCCACCAGGCGTCGTGGACCGGGGTGAACTTCCCTGCGGAACGGGCCTGTTCCAGCGCGGTCGATCCGGGCAGGGCTCCCGGCTTGCGCACCAGCGCCTCCAGATAGTGATCGAGTACCAGTCGGGACCCGGCCTTGGTCATCAGCCGTTCGTGCCGGGCGACTTCGACGCCGTCGTCGTAGACCACCAGCTCGGAAGCGTGCAGTATCACCCGCACCCGTCTTCCGATCAGCCGCACCGGCACCGAGTAGTGGTTCGTGCGGACGCTGATCTGGCTGTAGCGGTCCACCCGCAGCGCGAACAGCCGGCCCGTCTCGAACGGCTCGACCGGCAACGGCTTCAGCAACGGCCGTTCCGCGGCGAAGTACTCGCCGACCGTCCGCGGCCGGGAACGGATCCGCCGGGCATCGTCCTCCTCGTCCCAGCGGTCGACCATCGCGTTCAGCTCGGCCAGCGAGCCGACCTCGGGAACGGGCACGAAGTGGTTGCGGCGGAAGTAGCCGATCTGCCCCTCCACCCCGCCCTTCTCGTGAGCCCCCTCGATGCCCGGACGGCAGTAGAAGACCTCGATGCCGAAGTGCGAGCGGAACGCGGTCCACCGTTCGGTCTCCACCCGGGCCCGGTTGAAGCCCAGCACCTGGGCGACGGCCGAGTTGAGGTTGTCGTAACGGACCTTGCCGGTCGGCACCCCGCCGAGCACGCTGAGAGCGTGGACGTGCCCCTCGAAGAACGCCTCCTGGCCGCCGGAGGCCGAGACCCGGTGCACCGCCTTGCCGGAGTACGACAGGCGGAAGGAGAACAGACAGCACTTGACCTGCTGGCCGGCCAGACGGATCGTCACGTCCCCGAAGTCGACCTCCGCTTCGGCACCCGGCCGGTGGGACTGCGGCACGAACGCCTTCGCGATGCCCCGGCCCGCCGCGATCCGGATCTCCTGGCGACGCTCGGCAACATAGGCACGGACGATCCCGTATGTAATGTCGACCGCACCGTACTCCGCAACCAGCCGGTCAAAGATCCGCTTGGCGGTGTGCTGCTGTTTTCGCGGCGCGGTGAGATCCGCCCGCAGCATCTGATCAACCAGCCCCTTATAGGGGTCCAGGCGCGTCTTGCGCGGCGGGAGCTTCTTGCGCGGCTCCGGCCAGACCGAGGTCAGCGCCTTCTGCACCGTGCGGAAGCCCACCCCGTACTTGTTCTGCAGAGCCCGGTTCGACAGCCCCGCCCGGGAATCACGGCGGATCGCCGCGTACAGATCGACTTTGGACTTCGGCGGCATCCACGCCCCCTCACCACGCAGAGCACTTCGATGCTCCCACCGCAAGCACCCAGGTGGTGTCAAAACTCAGCGATACCGCTCCCCGACAAGACCGGGTGCTGTCGTCACTGACCGACAGCCGCTGTCGCTACTCACGCACATAGCCACTGGAGGTGGAAGCGGGAGATCAGCACCGACAGGCCGATCAGCATCACGCCGAGGACAGCACCGAGGGCGACCTCCGCACGCTGGGCGCGCTTGACGCGCGGGACGCGGAAGGAGGGGACGGCGTTCGCGAGGGCCTCGACGCCGGTGAGAGCGGAACACCCCGAGGCGAAAGCTTTCAGCAGGAGCAGCGCGCCCACGCTGGTGGCGTTGCCGGCCAGCACCGAGGCGTGGCCCGCCGCAGTCGTCGTACTCACCGGCTCGGACCGGAACAGACCCACGACGATCAGCACGAAGATCGAGCCGACGAAGACGACGGTCGGCCCGATGGATGCCTTCGCCGACTCCACGATGCCCCGGAGGTTCACCGCCGTGATCAGCACCAGCACCGCCAGACACAGCCACAACCGGTCGGCGTAGAGGGCCGGGAAGGCGGAGGTCAGGGCGGCCACACCGGCCGTGACGGCGACAGCGACGTTCAGGACGTAGTCGAGGACCAGTGAGGCGGCCGCCACCAGGCTGGTGCGCGCGCCCAGGTGGGTCTTGGCGACGGCGTACGACCCGCCGCCGTCCGGGAAGGCCGCGATCACCTGCCGGTACGAGGCGACCAGCACCGCCAGCAGACCCGCGATGGCCAGCGTCACCGGCAGCGTGAAACCGAGGCCGTGCCCGCCGGCCGCGGCGAGGACGAGGACGATCGCCTCCGGGCCGTAGGCCACCGACGCCATCGCGTCGAGCGAGAGGGCGGCCAGGCCGGTGACGGCGGTGAGCCGGTGGCGTTCGCTGGTATCGGGCGGCTCTTCGTCGGCGGGGGTCGCGCCCGGCTCAAGGGTCAGGACGGACATCGGTGCGTGCTCCTTCTTCCAGGGCCGCGCACGAGAGCTGAGGTGCGCGCGGTGCACTCAGGGTGGGTCCGTTTCCGGCCGAGGCCGACCGTCCTTGGCGGTTTCTTCGCACCGAAGCGGCCGACTTTGACGGGACCTTGACGGTGATGTGATCCAGGTGACAGAGCCGTCAGAGTGGCGTCAAAAAGGAGGCGATCCAGCCTTCCGGATCCCTACGGTCACCGTCATGGCACCCCGCAACGGCGCGCGCGGCCCCGCTGACGTGGCGTACGACCTCCGCTGGGCGCGGGACGTGCGGGACTCGGTGCGCTGCGCCGGCGTGCTGCTGGTCCTGCTGCTCCTGCTCGACCGGGGCACGGGCCGGCTCACGCTCTGGCGCGGCGCCCTGTGGGTCACCTTGGCGATGCTCCTCTTCCTCGCGCTGTGTCCCGCCCGCGTTCGGGCTGGCGAGGACTGGCTGTCCACGCGTCGGTTGCTGCGCGAGCGACGTGTCCGTACGGATCTGCTGGTGTCCGTCCGCTGCCTCGACGGCGTCTCCCAACGGCTCGTGCTGCGGGACGCGTTCGGTGGCCGGGTGGAGATCGACCCCGAAGTGCTGGTGCGGAACCCGCCGTTGTGGTTCCGTCTGGAGGCGGGCGCCCAGAAGGCTGCGGCCGACGGCACGCTGCTGTGCGGGGCGACCGTGCTGCGCCTCCTCTCCCGGCGCATCGACCACGAGACCGCCCACGCCGTCTTCAAAGTCTCCGGACTGGAATGACGCCCCCGGAGTCAGCTGGGAATTCATCCCTTCCCGGCCGGCCCCGCAGTGTCCAGGGCCGCGCCCGTCTGATCCGCCAGGGTCACCGCGACCAGCCGGGCCTGGAGCGGCGGCACGGGTCCCGGGCCCGGGGTGAGCATGAACCGGCCGAGGTAGTGGCCGTTGCCGTACGCCCGCAACTCGACCTCGTCCTGCGCCCAGCCGCGCCCACCGGTCACGCTCCCGTCCTTGAGCAGGCGCGACGGCCGTCCCAGCAGCGTGCCGTACTCGAAGCGGCAGGCGTGCAGCCCCAGCACCTCGACGAGTTCGCCCCGGACGTGGTCGACAACGGTGTCCGCCGAGTTGGCGGATCGGGCGAGGTCAGCCGTCCGGTGGATCCGGGCCAGATGGTCCGCATCGGTCACCGTGACGACCTCCAGACGGCGGGCACGGGCGGCGAGTTGGGAGACGATCACACCGACGACCAGCAGTAGCACCGCCGTCTCGATGTCCGCAGACGCGGTGATGTCGAACGTCTCATACGGCCGGGTGAGGAAGAAGTCGAACCAGGCCGCCGCCGAGAGCGCCGCAACTACGCCCGCCGTACGGCTGCCCAGCGCGGCGATTGCGACGACCACGACCACGAGGATCAGCGCCCCGTTCGTGTGTGACACGTCCGTGCGGAACGGAACGAGCGCGAGCGCCACCAGGAAGGGGACGAGCAGGCCCGCCGTCAGGGCGAGTTGGTCCGTCAGCGGCCGGACGCGCCTGGCGACGCGGGTGCCGCCCGTGCGGTGCGGCATCCGCCATGTGCCGGTTCCGATACTCATCAGGCATCTCCTACGCTCTGCGCACCACAGGGTGCGGGCTCTGCGCCGGTTGCGTCATCCCGGCCTGTTCCGCGCAGGGCAGCGACACGACCATCGTCAGGCCGCCGCCCGGGGTGTCCTCGGGGGTGAGGGTGCCGTTCATCGCCTCGGTCAGGCCCCGGGCGAGGGCGAGCCCGAGGCCGAGACCGGTGGTGTTGTCGGTGTCCCCGAGCCGCTGGAACGGCTCGAAGAGCCGCTCCCGGCCGTCGGCGGGAAGGCCGGGCCCCCGATCGACGACCCGCAGCTCCACGCGTCCCGCCAGGGCGCTGGCGGTGACCAGCACCCTCTGCCCGGGCGGCGTGTGCCGGGCCGCGTTGCCGACCAGGTTGGCGACGACGCGCTCCAGCAACGGCGGATCGGCCAGCACCGCCGGGACCTGTTCCACATCCCGCGCCTCGGCCACCGGCACGTCCGCGAGCGCCGTCGGGAGCACCTCCTCCAGGGTCGTGGCCCGCAGGTTCAACGTGAGGACGCCGGCTTCCAAGCGGCTGAGGTCGAGGAGGTTCTCGACCAAGCGGCTGAGCTTGGCCATGGACTCGTCGGCGGTGGCGAGGAGTTCGTCGCGGTCCTCCGGGGTGAACTCCACGTCCCGGCTGCGCAGCGACGTGACAGCCGCCCAGCCGGCGGCGAGCGGGGTGCGCAGGTCGTGTCCGACGGCCCGCAGCAGCGCCGTACGCATCCGGTCGGCGGCCTTCACGGGCTCCACCTCGGCCGCCGCCTCGGCCAGCCGGGCCCGCTCGACGGCGGACCCCACGTGCGCGGCGAACGCGGCGAGCACCCGGCGCTCGGAGGAGGACAGCGTGCGCCCTTGCAGCAGCAGATACGCGCCGGGACCGGCGGGCACAGCGGTGGCGCCCTCGGCGCCCTCGGCGTCGGGTGGTTCGTCGACGAGTTCCGCCGAGTCCATGCCGAAGGTCTCGCGGGTACGTTCCAGCAGAGCCGGAATGGTCGCGCCGCCGCGCACGATGCTGCCGGCCAGCGACGACATGGTCTCGGCCTCTGCGGTGGCCCGGGCCGAGCGGCGGGACAGCCGCAGCGAGCGGTCGACGACGGCGGCCACCGTGACGGCCACCACCGCGAACACCCCGAGCGCGAGAAGCGCGTTGGGGTCCTCGAGCGTGAACGCGCCGATGGGCGGGATGAACCAGTAGTTCAGCAGCAGGGACGCCGTCACCGACGCGATCAGCGCCGACACGACCCGCCTATGCAGGCCACCCCCACCACCGCGAGAAGGAACAGCAGCGCCTCGCTCGTCAGGTTCACCGTGCCCCGCACCTGTGCGAGGACGACCGTCAGCAGCACCGGCAGCACCAGCCCTGCCACCGGCCCCGCGATCAGCCGGGCGGTGGACAGGGTGCGACGGCGGGACGGCAGCAGGGTGCCGCGCCCGGCGCGCTCGTGGGTGACCCGGTGGACGTCGATGTCCCCGGACAGCTCGGTCACGGTCTCCCCCGTGCCGGGTCCGGTCAGGAACCGCTCGAGCCGGCCCCGGCGGCTGGTGCCCAGCACCAGCTGGGTGGCGTTCTCGGCGCGGGCGAACTCCACCAGCGTGGTGGCGACGCCGTCCCCGACGACGGAGTGGTAGCTGCCCCCGAGGTCCTCCACCAGCCGCCGCTGCCGGGCCAGCGAGGCGTGCGAGACACCGGCGGCCAGGCCGTCGCTGCTGGCCACGTGCACGGCGAGCAGGTCGCCCCCGGCCGACCGGGCGGCGATGCGGGCGGCCCGCCGGACGAGCGTGTCCCCCTCCGGCCCGCCCGTCAGCGCGACGACCACCCGCTCCCGGGTCTCCCACACGCCGCCGATGGAGTGCTCCGCGCGGTAGGTCTGGAGCGCTTCGTCGACCCGGTCCGCCACCCACAGCAGGGCCAGTTGCCGCAGCGCGGTCAGATTGCCGGGCCGGAAGTAGTTCGCGAGGGCCGCGTCGACCTTCTCGGGCGCGTAGACGTTGCCGTGGGCCATGCGGCGCCGCAGGCCCTCCGGGGGCATGTCCACCAGCTCGACCTGATGGGCCCGCCGGACGACGTCGTCGGGCACCGTCTCATGCTGCGGCACCCCGGTGATCTTCTCCACCACGTCGTTGAGGGAGGCCAGGTGCTGGATGTTCAGCGCCGTGACGACGTCGATTCCGGCGGCGAGCAGCACCTCGATGTCCTGCCAGCGCTTGGCGTTGCGGCCGTCACCGGGGACGTTGCTGTGGGCGAACTCGTCGACGATCGCCACCTGCGGGCGGCGGGCCAATACCGCGGCGAGGTCCATCTCCTCGAACCGCCCGCCGCGGTAGCGGCAGCGGGCGCGGGGAACGGCCTCCAGGCCGTCCAGCATCGCCTCAGTGCGCGGCCGGCCGTGGCACTCGGCGAAGCCGACCACGACCTCCGCACCACGGGCAGCCCGGCGCCGCCCCTCGTCGAGCATCCGGTAGGTCTTGCCCACCCCCGGGGCCGCCCCGAGGTAGACCTTCAGCCGTCCCGGCCGTACGTCACCACTCATCTCCGCCGACGCGCTCCGCTCACTGGCTCAACTCCCTCGGGAGGCGGGTCATTTCTCTCTACCGAAGCGCTTCCGGTGACCGCCCGGGGCGGTTGTTAGCGCTTCCTTGGCGCCGATCACCGGGAACTTGACACTGCCTTGACATCCCTTGGCCGGATAGGGTGATGGCGGTGTGCCGGGAAGTCTGGTCGGCCGGGGAGCCACGGTGGCTCTCCGCGAGGCTTCCCGGGGACGGTCGGCATGCGCAGTGTGGGTACGGTTCTGGCACTGGTCGTCCTGGCCACCCTCGTGGCGACCTTCGCCCGCCGGTGGCGCATTCCCGCGCCTTCCCTGCTCGTCGTCGCCGGCCTCGTCGTGGCACTGCTGCCGGGCACCCCGGAGATCGAGATCAGCCCGGAGACCATCGGCTTGGTCGTGCTGCCTCCGCTGCTGTACGCCAGCGCCGAGGAACTGTCCTGGCGTGAGCTGCGTGCGGTGTGGAAGCCGGTCGGGATCCTCGCGATCGGCCTGGTACTGGCCTCGGCGGCGGCCGTCGGCTGGGTGGCCTCGCTGGTCACTCCCCTGTCATGGCAGATGGCTGTCGTGCTCGGCGCGATCCTCGCCAGCACCGACCCGGTCGCGGTCACGGCCCTGGGCCGGCGGCTCGCGCTGCCGCCGAAGGTCCAGATGCTGGTGCAGGCGGAGAGCCTGTTCAACGACGCGACCTCGCTCGTCCTGTACCGCGTGGCGGTGAGCGTCGCCGTGGCCGCCGCGGCGGCGAACTGGGGCTCCGTGGGCGGCGAGTTCCTGCTGCTGGCCGGCGGCGGCACGCTCATCGGCGCCGCCGTGGCCGCAGTGGTCACGCTGATCCGCCGCCGCACCGAGGACCCGGTCCTGGAGACCGTGATCGCCCTGGTCACGCCATACGCCGCCTACGTCCTCGCGGAGGCGGCGCACGCCTCCGGCGTCACCTCGGTCGTGGTCGCGGGGGTCGTCCTGGGCGGGCGCGGCGACCGGCTCACCAATGCGCGCATACGCCTTCAACTGCACGCCGTGTACGGCACAGTGGTGTTCCTGCTGGAGAGCGTGGTGTTCTCCCTCATCGGTCTGGCTCTGCCCGCGCAGGTTCAGGCGCTGGACGACGGCGACCGGGCCTGGCCGCTGTACGCGCTGGCCGTGGCGGTCACGCTGATCGCCGCACGGCTCATGTGGCTGGCGCCGCTGTCGGCCGTGGTCCAGCGCAAGGGCGGCATCCAGCGCATGAACTGGCGGGTCCCGCTGGTGCTGACCTGGGCCGGCACCCGGGGGGTCGTGCCGCTGGCGGCGGCCCTGTCCATCCCCGAGACCACGAAGGCGGGCGCAGCGCTGGCGGACCGCCCCCTGGTCCTCGTCCTGACCACATCGGTCGTGGTCGTCACCCTCGTCGTCCAGGGCTTCACTCTCGCTCCCGTCGTGCGCCGCTCCGGCATCGCTCTGGAGCCCGACCACACCGAGCGCGAGGAAGCCTCCGCCCGTTGCCGCCTGGCCGACGCGGGCATCCGCCGTCTGGAGGAGCTCTCGGAGCTCGAAGCCGTACCGGACGTCGTCCTCGACCGCCTCCGCCGGGGCCTCACCGCCCGCCTCGACGATGCCCGCGACCGCCTCGCCGACGACAACAGCACGGCCGAATCCGCCGACCTCGTCTACCGCCAGCTGCGCCGCGACCTGATCGCAGTGGAATCGATGGAACTGCAGCGCCTCTACGACGACCACGCCATCGGCGACACGACGCGGCGAAGGCTCCAGCGCTCCCTGGACCTTGAGGAGGCACGGCTAGCGGACGTCTGAGCGGCGCTCAGCGGAACTCGGCCAGCCGGGGCCGCAGTCCGAGTGCGGTCAGCAGCATCGCGGCGAGCAGCAGCCCGCCCGCCCATGGCAGCAGCCCGCCCACCGCCGACCGGCCTGCCCGCACGGACGCCGTGAAGTGGGCCCGGTTGATGTCCGTCACCTTGTCCAGCGCGGCCATCCACGCCCCGAAGTGCGCGTTGGACGTGCCGGGCTCCCAGCCCATGCAGAACTCCACGGCCTCCCGCTCCTTCCCCGCCGCCAGCAGCGCCCGGATCTTCCGGTCGTCGCGCTGGTAGACGGCGTACGTCTCCACCGTCCTCTCGGCCGCCGCCCGCTCACCGGGGAAGGTGATGTTGTCGAGCTCGCGCCGGAACTCGCCGGTGAAGCGCAGGTCCTCGTGGTCGGACTCGTACGCCTGCCAGGTGGTGGCGAGTCCGGCGTCGTACGTGGCGAGGTTCGCACCCTGGATGCCGTACAGCTCCTGCGACTTGGCCAGGAACGAGTCCGCGTACCGGTCGCGGCGCTGCGGGTCGAGGAGATAGCGGCTCTCGTCGGCGTTGGCGTCGTAGGAGATGGCCCTGGCGCTCGAGAGCGCGACGACGGAGTCGAAGGCGTCGCGGCGCGCGCCCCGCAGGTGCTCGGCGGAGGCGGACAGCATCTGCGCGCCAAGGATCACCGCGAGCAGGGTGCAGACGGTGGCGGCCAGCACGCCCGGGTTGAGGATCCGCCGGAAGCGGCGGGCCAGGTACCACTGCAGGACGCCGAGCACGGCGAGCAGCAGGGCCCCGAGGGCAAGGGCCGCCGTCAGTTGGTCAGAGACCGTGGAGCGGGCGGCCGTGTACTCGGCTTCGAAGGCACGGTCGTTGGAGGACACCAATGTGCGCGAGGCGGGCAGGAGCCGGCTCTGCAGGAGGTCCGTCGCCTGGCGGTAGTCGACCAGGGCCGATGCCTTGCCGCCGCTGCGGTCGTCGTTCGCCAGGGCGCGGCCGATCAGTTCCTGGTACTCGGCGAAGTCGTCGGTGAGGGACTCGACCGTCTTCTCGTCGGCCCGGTCCCCCTGCGCCGCGACGGCCAGCGTCCGCAGGTCATGACCGATCTCGCGCCGCGCATCGCCGTAGAAGCCGACCGCCTTCCCGTACGGCGTCAGTAGACGCCCCTTCCCCGCGTCCCCGCCGGACAACAGGATGTTGGCGGCCTGCGCGTCCATGTCGTTGAGGGCGAGGTCGAGGTCGGCGGCGCTGGTCGTGCGGAGTGCGTCCCGGTCGGCCACGCTGCCCCAGGCGCCGTTCGCGGCGAGCCCGGCAACGAGCAGCAGCACGGCCAGGGCTGCGGTGAGCGAGACCGTGGCCGCGCGCAGGAGGCGCAGCCGTGCGGGCACGGTGGCCCAGAAACGGCGGCGCAGAGCGGCCCGCGCGGCCACGGCCCGCTGCCTGAGGCGGGGTCCCGGACCCGGATCGCCCGTCCGAGGCCCGCTTGGTCGCCGTGGTCCGGGGCCGCCTCCCTGCGGGACGACCGCCGGTGGCCGATCCGGCCTTTCACCCGCCCCCGGCTGGAATGTCCCCGCTGTACCGGCCGTGATCGTCACGGTGCCCCCAACATCACGCCACGGGCGGTCACCCACCCCCGATGCCGATCAGTCTGCGACCGAATCCGGCCATCAACGGCCGACGTTGACGCTCTCCTGATGGCTTCCCAGGTCGGTTTGACGGGACTTTGACGGCGGGGTCGAGTCCGCATACGGAAGGGTGCATCTGGACCCGTCCCGGGCGGTCATCGAGCATCCGGTGGTCGACATCGAGCTGACGGTTGAAGATCCGCCACGCGCGGCGTTGAGGCTCATCCGCTGGAGACCTCCATACGGCCCAACCCTCACCCGCACCACCGAAACACCCACTCCTCGATGTGCCACCGGCGATCTCGCGGCCGGTCTTAACGCAACCCTGACGCGAACGTGTGATCCAGCCCTCGGCCTTCACGTCACGCTCTGCATACGCTGATGCCGCCGTCCGCGTGATGGCCGTAGCCCCACGCTGAGCCGCACCCCAGGAGAGCACGCCGATGGCCGTCACCGAACACCCGCCGCCGAGCCGTCTGCGGACGTGGATGCTTCAGGGCCTGTCCGACATGGGCAAGGGCGGCGGCCACACGGGCCCGCACGCCGAGCCCGAGCCTCCGCACAAGGGCCAGCGCTGGTACCGGGTGATGTGCCTGACCGGCGTCGACTACTTCTCCACCCTCGGCTACCAGCCGGGTATCGCCGCCCTCGCGGCGGGCCTGCTCTCCCCGATCGCGACCATCGTGCTCGTCATAGTCACCCTGGCCGGCGCCCTGCCGGTCTACCGACGGGTGGCCGAGGAGAGCCCGCACGGCGAAGGCTCGATCGCGATGCTGGAGCGGCTGCTGTCCTTCTGGAAGGGCAAGCTGTTCGTCCTGACCCTGCTGGGCTTCGCCGCCACCGACTTCCTGATCACCATCACGCTCTCGGCGGCGGACGCCTCGACCCACCTGGTCGAGAACCCGCACCTGGAAAGCGCCCTGCACGACAAGCAGATGATCGTCACTCTGATCCTCGTGGCGCTGCTCGGCGCGGTCTTCCTCAAGGGTTTCCTGGAGGCGATCGGCGTCGCCGTCGTCCTGGTGGGCGTCTATCTCACGCTGAACGTCGTGGTGGTCATCGTCGGCGTGTGGCACGTCGCCACCGCCGGCCACGTGATCACCGACTGGTCCAGCGCACTGACCGCCGAGCACGGCAACGTCTTCGCCATGGTCGGCGTGGCGCTGCTGGTCTTCCCCAAGCTGGCGCTCGGCCTGTCCGGCTTCGAGACCGGCGTCGCGGTCATGCCGCACGTGAAGGGCGACGACGGCGACACGGAGGAGCACCCCCGGGGCCGTATCCGCGACACCAAGAAACTACTGACGGCCGCCGCTCTCATCATGAGCGTCTTCCTGATCGCCACCAGCTTCATCACCACCCTCCTCATCCCGGAGAAGGAGTTCGAGTCCGGCGGCCAGGCCAACGGACGCGCCCTCGCGTTCCTCGCCCACGAGTACCTGGGTGGCACCTTCGGCACGGTCTACGACGTGTCGACGATCGCGATCCTGTGGTTCGCGGGCGCCTCCGCGATGGCCGGCCTGCTGAACCTGATGCCGCGCTACCTGCCCCGCTACGGCATGGCCCCGCACTGGGCACGGGCCGTCCGCCCGATGGTCATCGTCTTCACGCTCATCGGCTTCCTCGTCACGTGGATCTTCGACGCGGACGTGGACGCGCAGGGCGGCGCCTACGCCACCGGCGTGCTGGTTCTGATCAGCTCGGCGGCGATCGCGGTGACCATCGCCGCCCGCAAGGCCGGCCAGCGGAACTGGACGATCGGCTTCGCCGTCATCTCGGCGGTGTTCCTCTACGTCACCGTCGCGAACGTCATCGAACGCCCCGACGGCGTCAAGATCGGCGCCTGCTTCATCGCCGGCATCATCCTGGTCTCCCTGCTCTCCCGCCTGGCCCGCGCCTTCGAGCTCCGCGTCACGAGCGTGACACTGGACGACATGGCGGAACGATTCGTCCGGGACATGGCCAGCCGGAAGATGCGGTTCATCGCCAACGAGCCCGACCAGCGCGACAAGGCCGAATACCGCGACAAGATCGAACAGATCCGGGCCGACAACGACATGCCGGAGCAGGAGGACTTCGTCTTCGTCGAGGTGACGCTGACGGATCCCTCCGAGTTCGAGGCGGGCCTGACGGTACGCGGCGAGGTCCTGCACAACCGCTACCGCGTGCTGACCCTGGAGTCCGCCTCCATCCCCAACGCCCTCGCCGCGCTGCTCCTCCACGCCCGCGACGAGACGGGTTGCATCCCGCACATCTACTTCGAGTGGACCGAGGGCAACCCCTTCGCCAACTTCCTCCGCTTCTTCCTCTTCGGCCAGGGCGAGGTCGCCCCGGTCACCCGAGACCGTCAGCGACAGTCCCCGGGCCCGCACAGCCGCCTAGCGTCAGCGACATGACGCAGATGGCCCCTTGGGCCCCGGTCGGCGACCGCCACTGGCGCGGCAGCGCCCGGCTGGCGGCGACCTGCGCCCTGGTGTTCTGCGCCCTTTCCCTGCTCGTGGACTGGGACGCGGGCAGCCTGACGCTCCTGCGAGCTCTGCTGTGGCTGACCCTGTCCGCCGCCGTCTTCGCCGTCCTGCTCCCACCCCGGGTGACCGCGGGCCCCAGCTGGCTCACGGTACACACGCCCTGGCGCAGACACATCGTGCGTACGGACGCGCTGGTGGCCGTACGGCAGCACGGCGGCGTCTCCTCGCACCTGGTCCTGCGCGACGCCCACGGCGGGCGCCTGGAACTCGACCCCCGCGTCCTCGCCGCCAACCCCCTGATCTGGCACGAGCTCGACACCGGAGTCCACCGCTCCGTCGAACGCGGCACGCTCCGCCAAGGCGCGGAAGTCCTGGCACAGCTCGGCCACCGGATCGACGACGAGACCACGCGAGCGGTCCTGAGGGCGTCCGGGCTTTCCTGACGCCCGACTGAGATGACACAAATAATTGTCATCCCGGTTGAAGGTGATACCTTCGAAAGCGTGCCGAACGACGCCCAACTACTCTTCGCCGACCACGTCGGCCGCTTCTACGCCCGCCAGTACGGCTTCCCGCCCATGGCCGGACGCCTGCTGGGCCACCTCCTCGTCTGCGATCCGCCACAGCAGACGATCGACGAGCTGGGCGAAGCCCTGCTGGCGAGCCGCAGCGCCGTCACCGGCGCGGTCAAACTGCTCGAGAACTACGGGATGGCCCGGCGCACCCGCACCGCCGGTGAGCGCATGGACCGGGTGACCCTGAACCCGGACAGCCGCCAGCCGCAGAACTTCGACGCCGCCCTCCACCACGAACATGCCGCACTGTTCCGGGAGGGCCTGGCACTCCTCGCCGACGCCCCACCGGAGCGCCGCGCCCCGCTGGAGGAGATGGTCGCGCTGGCCGAGTTCCTCGCCGAGCGCCTGCCCCGGCTGGTCGACGAGTGGGAAGCACACCGCGACGAACTGCGCGCCTCGGGACAACTGGCCGACCCTCGCGCATAGCCCCACACAGAAAGGTTGCCCCTGATGACCGAGCACGATCCGACCGCCCTGTCCGCCCTACGGAAGCGGGCAGAGCACGGCGCCCCCGGCGCGGTCGACGAGCTGATCGAGCTCGCCGCCGAACTCGGCGACCTGAACGAGCTGCGCCGCCTTGCGGACGCGGGCAACACCGACGCAACCGACGAGCTCATCCAACTCGCCGCAGATCAAGGCGACCTCGCAGAACTTCGACGCCTTTCCGACGGCGGCAACGCCACGGCCACCGACCAGCTGATCGAACTCGCCACCGAACAGGACAACTTGGACGAGCTACGGCGCCTCGCTGACCGGGGCAACACCACCGCGGCCGAGCAGCTCGCAGAACTCACCGCCGACTAACGTCCGCCTACAGGCAGGCCGGTGTGAAGCACCGGCCCGCCCAGCGACGTCGGCGACGAGGCAGGCATCCGGGAGGCTCAGCAGGCGGCCTGCCGAGCCTCCCGGATGCAGGTGTCGAGGATGTCGATGGCCGTGTCGACGTCGTCGTCGCTGTGGTCCGCCATGGCCTGCAGGCGGAAGCGGGCCGCGTCGGAGGCGACCGCGGGCTGCTCGACGAGATGCGCGACGAGACCGGCCCGGGCGATGAGACCGGAGGCCGTACGGCCGGCGGGGGTGTCACCGATGAGGACCGGCACGACCGGGCAGACCACGTCGCCCATGACCTCCAGACCGCGCGCCGTCAGCCCCTCGCGCAGCCGGGTGGCGACGGCCGCGACCGCCGCCCGCCGCCGGGCGCCCTCCGGCGAGGTCACGACGGACAGGGCGGCCAGAGCCACCGCGGTCTGTACGGGGGTGATGGCGCTCGACCGGATCCACACCGGCGAGCTGTCCCCGCCCCGTGGGCTGTTCTGGCACCCGGCCCCAGGCACGGAGCCGGAGACCGACGACATCTGGGTCCACTACGGCTTCACCGGCACAGGCATCTGGATCTCACCTGGCAAGGACCGTTGGGCGGCTCTGCTCACCAATAAGCTCTACTACACCCGCGACCGCGAGCCGCTCACCCACGTCCGCAACGCATTTCGCTCACTGGCCTTCGCCTGAGCCGAGCCGGTTTCAGAGGTCTGCCAAGCGGCTATCGAAGCCGGCCCGTACGAGCCGTTCGTACCCCGACGAGCTGGCGGCAGCCCTTCGGGTCGACGAAGAACGGGTTGTGGGTCGCGTATATGACCTGCGTACGCCCCTGCGGTGAGGTGGCGACCAGCTCGCGGAGCACCTTTGCGAAGGCTCGCGCCTGAGGCGGATGCTGGAACAGCTCGGGCTCCTCGATGGCCAGACACAGCGTCCGCATCCCGTCGACGGGACGCCTCCGGTCGGCCAAGACCTTCAGTGCCGCGACGATCAGGGCCCGTTGGAAGCCGTGTCCTTGAGCGCGAGCTGGGCGATCGCAGCGCGGGGACGGCGCCCTCACGTCCATCCTGCCTGCTCATCCGGCCAGTGCCGCCATGCCGGCGGGCGCCGGTCAGCTCAATCTGAAGGCAGCCGGTGACGCGGCCGGGAGCAGTTCCCTGCTTGAGCTTGTGCATGGAAACCGATCAGTTTACAGTGAGGGCAAGCGAAACCGATCGGTTTCCTCTGGGAGTGCGGGAGTGCATGATGACGACGAATCGGCCGGTGGCCCTGGTGACGGGGGCGTCATCCGGCATCGGGAAGGAAACCGCGCTCGCGCTGGTCGCGGCGGGTTTCGAGGTGGCCGGCACAGGCCGGGACACCTCACGCGTCACCCCGCTCCAAGGTGTGACGTTCTTCGACCTCGACGTGGTCAGTGACAAGTCGGTCACCACCGTGGTCCAGCAGGTGATCGACCGGTTCGGGCGGATCGACGTCCTGGTCAACAACGCCGGCATCGGCTCGATAGGCGCGGCCGAGGAAACCTCCGTCGCGCAGGCCCAGGGCGTCTTCGACATCAACGTCTTCGGGGTCTTGCGCATGGTGAAGGAGGTTCTGCCGCACATGCGTGCCCAGGGACGCGGGCGCATCATCAACCTCTCATCAGTGCAGGGGTTCATCCCCGCTCCGTACATGGCCGTCTACGGCGCGTCCAAGCACGCGATCGAGGGCTACTCCCAGTCCCTGGACCATGAGGTGCGGCAGTACGGCGTCCGGTCGCTCCTCGTCGAACCCGCCTACACCAGGACCGGATTCGAGGCCAACAGCGCGAAGCCCGACACGCCCCTGCAGGTCTACGCGGACCAGCGGCACATCTTCGACCGCCTGATGACGGAGGCGATCAAGGGCGGCGACGACCCCGCCGTGGTCGCCAAGGCGATCGTCGCGGCAGCGACCGACGCGAAGCCGAAACTGCGCTATGCCGCCGGCCCCATGGCCGGACGCGCGCGCCTGCTCCGCTTTGTTCCCGCCTGGGTCCTGGACAAGCAGATCCGCACGATGAACAAGCTGGCCGGCTGACCCCCGCCACCCCACGCACTCCATCGCGCCGTTGATACCGGGAGAGACCCATGTCCGAGACCCCGCGCTCCGCCGCCGCTACCGTCGCGAGCTGGCGCGCCGCCTCAGAACGCGGTGACGTCGACGCCGCAATCGCGTGCCTGAGCCAGGACGTCGTGCTCAGCTCGCCGCTCACCGAACAGTTTCGCTTCGAGGGACCTGCCCAGCTGCGCGATTTCCTGACCTCGGCGTTCACTGCGGTCGAGGACATCCGCTTCCACACCCAGACCGGCGAGGGCGACGCGTACTCGCTGTTCTACCGGGCGCGGGTGGGATCCCAGCCGTTCGAGGAAGCGCAGCTGCTGCGGTTCGACGGCGAGGCACGCATCAAGGAGATCACGCTCTTCGGGCGTCCGATGCCGGCCCTCACCGCCCTGATGATCAGCGCGGGGTCGGAGCTCGCCCGAAGGCAGGGCCGCCGTGGTGTCGCGGCGCTCATGCGCGCCAGCGCCGCGCCCGTGCACGCGATGGTCACCTTCGGGGACCGCCGCTTGGTCCCGCTGACCCGGCCGGCAGCCCGGCGGATCTGAGTGCACCAGGTCCACCTGCCGTTTGGCCCCGTTTCCCTTCCAGGAGTCGGCGGTAGCCGCAGGCGATGCCCTCGGCCGACAGTTCCGGGACCCAGGAACGCAGGAAGTACTTGCCGTCCAGGTGGGCTTCGGCTCGCCATGACGACACGGGCGAAGCCGACTCCCCAAGACTGGCTGCTGAAGGCGGTGTCCTCCACCGGTCACGGCAGCGTCCAGCCGATTCCCCACGCGCCGAAGTGACCGCAACTCGCCGCGCCCTCCGGCGACTTGACTCAGCAGGAGACGCTCGCATGAGACGACGTACGTTCCTTACGGCGACCACCGCGTCACTGGCCGCCACCCAACTCGCCGGGCCGACCTCCGCCTCCGCATCTGGTTCAACAGCCAGAAACTACGAGGTTGTTGCACGCTTCTGGGACGCGATGCCGACGGGCGTCACCGTCTCGCGCCGCGGCCGGGTCTTCGTCAACTTTCCCCGCTGGGGCGACGACGTCCCGTTCACCGTCGCCGAGCTGCGGGAAGCCGGTGGCCTATCCCGACGCCGAGGTGAACCGCGAGGACGCCTCCGACCTGGCCGGGCACTTCCAGTCGGTACAGAGCGTCGTCGTCGACCCGGCCGACCGGCTGTGGATCCTCGACACCGGAAGCCCGCTGTTCGCCGGGTCCTCCTACGGCGGCCCCAAGCTCGTGGCGGTCGACCTGCGCAGCGACCGCATCGTACGGAAGATCCTCTTCCCGCCCGAGGTGGTGCCGGCGAACAGCTACCCCAACGACGTGCGCTTTGACCTGCGGCGCGGCGCCGAGGGCACGGCGTTCATCACCGACTCGGGCGGCTCGAACGGCGTGATCGTGGTCGACCTCGCCACCGGCCGCTCCTGGCGGCGACTGACCGGGCATCCCTCGGCGCTCCCGGACGAGCGGTTCCTCCCGGTCATCGAGGGCGAGCCCTTCATGGTCCGCCCCGCGGGCGGCGAACCCACGTACTACGAGACCGGCTCCGACGGCATCGCTCTCAGCGCCGACGGCACGCGCCTCTACTACTGCCCGCTGTCCAGCCGCCGACTGCACAGCGTGTCCACCGATGCCCTCGCCGACCCGGACGCCACGGACTCCGAAGTGGCGGCGACGGTCGAGGACCTCGGGTTCAAGCCGATGGCCGACGGCCTGGAGAGCGACGACAAGGGGCGGCTCTACGGCGGCGACCTGGAACACAACTCCCTCTGGCGCAGGAGCCCGAACGGCACCTACCGGACCCTCGCCCAGGGGAACGACCTGCTCTGGGTCGACACCCTGTCCGTCGCCTCGGACCGGCATCTCTACGCCATCGCCAACCAGCTCAACCGGCTGTCGCCCTTCCACGAAGGCAAGGACCTGCGCCGCAAGCCCTACCTCCTGACCCGCCTGCCGATCGACGCCGGGCCGGTCAGGCTCGTCTGACCTCTCCGGCTCGCGTCATCTGGCTGCGGTACACCGGACGGCCGACGGACCTGCTTCCAAGCCACGGTGCAGCGAGACAAGGGGAAGAAACCGCTGGTCGCCTGCTTCGGCGGGATCCCGCTCAAGCGACAACGCATCGCCGTCATTACCGACCGCCAGCCGGATATGGCTACTACCCGGCGCAACGAGCTGATTCATCGGCTCCTTGCCGAGCGGTGCGAGATGCGCGAGGGGCGGGCTGGGCTCCAAGTCCACCACGTCCGCAAACTGACTTCGGGGCCCGCCGAACGGCGCCCCTCCGCCCGGACTTGCGCGCGAAAACCGATCGGTTTACGATGAGGGAACCGATCGGTTTTCCCCGCGTGGGGCCAAAAAGGCGTACCCAACGGCACGGGAAGCGTACTTCAGATTCCCGCGACCTCAGCCTTCGCCCGAGCACTGGAAATGCGTTCTTCACGGCCAGTCTCCGAGATGACGCAAATCGCGACCGACGTCGACATCATCATCAACAATGCCGGCGCCCTACTGCCGGTGCCCCGCGCCCGCCCAGAGCGGCAAACACCAGTTCCCTGAGACCGGAGAGGGTATTAGCAATGAGCACGAATTCACAGAAGAAGAAGTTTTACGCCCTGAATATGTTTGACGTGGTCGACCTGGAGAAGTACCTCACGTATTTCAGTCGTTTGCCCGAAGAGGCTCCGCAATATGGCGGTCGAATGGTGGCGTTTGGCCGTTTCCGGGACAACGTAGCCGGTGACCTCGCGTCGCGGCAGGTTCTGTTTCTCGTTGAATGGGAGTCCGAAGAGGCGTTCAACAGCTTCCGGGACGATCCGGACTTGGCCGACTTGCATCCGCTGCGGGAGACCGGGACGGCATCCTATGTCTGGCAGACGTTCGATGGTCTCGATATGAGTGACCCCGCCGACGTTTCGCTCGACGATGTACTGGCGGTGCTCAAGCCTTAAAACTCGCATCGCTACGGAGCCGGATGAGCCAGCTGACGAGTCGTTGGCCGGCGAAGGGCGCCTCCGGCAACCGCGGACGCCGTTGGAGGCTCGGCGGTCCAGTTGGTACTCCAGCAGCGTTTCTGCTATCCGGCCTGGTCAGGAGGCATCTCCCGGGGTGCAGTCGGCTGATGGCGCGTCAGGGGAGGTCTTGGCTGACCACCCCTCCAAGACGTGGATCCAGAAGGCTCGCCAGGCGAGGACGATGGCTGTCCTACTCGGTCGGCATGGTGATCACCGAAACGATCCACGAACACCTGCTGAAGGTCCCCGCCTCAGCCTGGACCCCGGTCGTCGAGACCGACGGTGAGGCCCGTGACGAGGCCTGGGTCGCCGAGATCACCGGCAAGCTCCTGGACGGCCGACTCAAGGGCATACGGATGACGTGCTTCGCGACCAACACCCCTGACCGGCCGATCGCCGAGTTGGAGCTCCGTCACCGGCTGTGGGCCCGGGCCGAGCACCGGATTGACGGGCGCTCGGCCAGCTCACACCTCCAGCACCAGCCGCTCTCCTTCCGGTGCACGCGAGACGCAGGGCAGCATGGCGCCGGCCGCACGTTCGGTGGCCGTGAGCCGGCGGTCACGGTGATCGACACGGCCATGGGCCACCCGTACCCGGCAGGTGCCGCAGAACCCCTGGCGGCAGGAGAACGGTAGGTCCGGCAGGGCCTCGTGAAGAACGTCCAGGGCGGAGCGGTCGTACGGCACCGGCAGAACCCGTCCGGTGCCGCCCAGTTGAAGCTCGAAGGGACGGCCGTCCGTGATCGGGGCCGGGGCGAAACGCTCGAAATGCAGAGCGGACGCGCAGCTGTCACCGAACGCGCGCCGAACGCCGTCGATCATGGGCGCGAGCCCGCAGCAGTACACCGCACCCGCCGCCGGGATCGAGCTCAGCAGATCGGCTGCTGCGGGCACGCCGAACTCGTCGTCCGGACGGATGGAGACCCGGCCGGGGACTGCGGCCGCGAGTTCGGCCAGCTCTGCCGCAAAGGGCATCGAACCGCGGCTGCGGCCGATGTGCACGAGCCTCCAGTCCAGCCCGCGCCGGGCGGCCTCCCGGGCCATCGGCAGGATAGGGGTGATTCCGATGCCGCCCGCGATGAGCAGGACGGATGCCTCGGCGGCAAAGGGGAAGCCGTTCCGGGGCCGCCCGGTGATGGCGACCCGCACACCGTCTCCGAGGGCGTCGTGTACCTCGGCCGAACCGCCCCCACCGTCGGCGATGCGGCGCACCGCGATGCGGTACCCGTGCCGGTCGGCAGGGTCGCCGCACAGCGAGTACTGCCGTTTGCGGCCGGAGGGCAGGTGCAGTTCGATGTGGGCGCCGGGCTGCCAGAGCGGGAGTACTCCCCCGTCGGGTGCTGCCAGCCGCAGGGAGACGACATCCTCGGCCTCCTGGTGCTTGGCGGCGACCACCAGTTCCCGGATCACGGGCATCTCGGTGGCCCGCGGGCGCCTGGGAGGAGTGCTGCGCCGCGCGAGGCGCGTGACCGCGTGGTCGCTGAAAGCCGCCAGCTTCTGCATGAAGGAGTCGCCGCGCGGCCTGCCGTACAGGTCCGGCGGCCGGGTGGCGGGTGTGTCGATGTCCATGGGATGCCTCGCTGGTTGCCGGGTCATCGGGCAGCCGCTCGGGCGGCGGGGGACGTTGCCAGGTAGGCGACCGCCTGCTGGGTCGAGCCCTCCTGGGTCGGGTGGTAGCCGGGGCGGAAGTAGCGCAGCACCGAGCGGGTGAACGAGACCGGCGGGGGCAACAGGTCCTTGCGGGCCGCGGCCAGGTAGTCGCGGAAGCGGACCTCGACCCGGTCGTCGAGTTCGGGGTCGGCGCTCATCAGGAAGCGGACTCCGCGGATCCACAGCCGGGTCAGCACCGGAGCGGTGACGAGCATGCCGACCACTCGGCGCCGGTAGCGGGGATCGAGGTGCACCAGCAGGTCGAACGCGACCGAACGGTGTTCGACCTCCTCCGCGCCGTGCCAGCGGAACAGATCGAGCATCGCGGGGTCCGCGCCGGTGTGGTCCAGGTGCCGGTTGCCGAGAATCCAGTGACCCATGTACGCGGTGAAGTGCTCGAAGGCCGCTATGAGGGCGAGCCGTTGGAGGAGGTGCGCGTGTGTGGCGGCCCGCGTCAGCTCCGGCCGGTCTCCGAGCACCCTTCGGAAGATCCATTCGGACTGCAGGGTGTACGGAGCCGGATCCAGCCCCTTGGCGAGCAGGTGCTCCAGGACCTCCTGGTGCGCCTCGGCGTGCATCGCTTCCTGGCCGATGAAGCCGCGTACGTCCTCGCGCAGCCGGTCGTCGGTGATCAGTGGCAGTGCCTGCTCGAAGGTGCGCACGAACCAGCGTTCGAGCTCGGGGAGCATGAGGTGGAGCACATCGAAGGTGTGGGTCGCGAAGGGCTCACCCGGCAGCCAGTGCAGCGGGGTGGTGCTCCAGTCGAAGGTGACGTCCCGGGGTTGCAGCACCAGGTCGTGGTGGTCGAGGGGCTCGGACGGACGCTCCGGGTGGGCATGTGCGGCTCGGAACATGACAGGTTCCTCCTCCGTCAGCGATCGGTGTGTGCGAAGAGACGGTCAGGCAGTCGTCCAGTACTGCCGGTGCGTCAGATCGGGTGCGCGGTGTGGTCCGGAGCGTGAGTGCGGCGGGAGCCGTCTTCGACGCGGTCGGCGAATTCCGCGATCCGGGACGCGACCTCCTCGGGGTGGCTGAGCTGCACCCAGTGCCCGGCGTCGATCGGGCGCCGTTGTATCTGGCGCGTCCAGTGCTCCACTCCGTACGACAGCACCGGGGTGACGCAGAAGTCGCGGGTGGGGATGATGAGTTGAACCGGGACGGTGGTCGGCCGCTCCCGGGGACGCAGCAGGCGGGGCAGCATGTTGGCGCGGTACAGCGCGGTGCCGGACACGGCGTCGCGGGTCAGCGTCGGCGCGGGGTAGGCGGTGTGCCCGGGCACGCCTTGGGAGCCGGTGAGGAAGGCGCGCCAGCGGTGTCCCAGTGCTCTCCAGGTCAGGGCGGGCAGGAGCGGAAGATGGAAGTAGGCGATGTACCAGGACCGTGCGGCCTGCCCCAGCATCTTCGGCAGATCCGGATGCCGCGGCCGAAGGCGGGCCCGGATCAGGTGGCCGACGTGGTCCAGGCAGGGTCCGGAGATGCAGGTGAACGAGGCGATCCGCCCGGCCAGGCGGGTGCCGGTGACCGACTCCCAGGAGTGGATCGATCCCCAGTCGTGTCCGACCAGGTGCACCGGGCGGTCGGGGCTCACGGCGTCGAGAACCGCCTCCAGGTCGGCTTCCAGGCGGGACATCCGGTAGGCGCGCAGACCCCTGAGCCGGTGGGAGGCACCGGCTCCCCGCACGTCGAAGGCGGTGACGTGGAAGCGGTCGGCCAGGCGCTCGGCGACCGGGCGCCACACGGCGCTGGTGTCCGGATAGCCGTGGACCAGCACCACCGGAGGAGCCGTGGACGCTCCCCACTGGTAGGCGGCCAACTCCACGCCGTCCGCGGCGATCCGGCGGGCGGCCGGGCCGGTCATCGGCCACCACCGGTAGTGGTCAACTCGCCGTAGTTCAGACCGCCGTGGAGGAAGCTGGGCCGCACCGGCCAGTGCCGCTTGAAGGGGGCCAGCTCCGAGGAGGGCAGGATCTGCAGCCAGCGCGGATCGCGCCGGCTGGGGTCGGCGAGGGTCTTCTCCTTGACCATGGAGTCGTACTGGTCGAGGGAGTCCTCCAGGGTGTTGGCGTTGGGCACCACCTCATGGCCGTAGAACGCGGCGTGGCGGCGCACCCCGGGGATGCGGGAGAGCTCGGGCTGCCAGTTGTCGGCCGAGATGCCGTTCTCGGAGGAGACCCACACCCCGTCGGGGGTGTTCAGCACCAGGGAGTGGTTGCCGTCCGTGTGGCCGGGGGTCCACAGCAGGCTGACGCCGACGCCGAGTTCGACATCGCCGTCGAAGGCGGTGACGCGCTCGGGCGGTACCCCGTCCATGCCCCCGTCTACGTACCAGGCCCACTGCATCGGATGCGTCGATTCGAAGGTGCCCAGCTCCCTGCGGTGCACCAGCAGCCGGGCGCGCGGGAACAGCGCTTCGCGGGGCGCCCGTTCGCCGGGAATGATGCTGGTACTTCCCATGATCATGCGCACGTCCTGGACGTGCAGGTGGTCGAAGCTGACGAAGTCCACGTCCTCGGGGCGCAGACCGCAGGAGGGCAGGACTGTGTTCGGGTCCTGGTAGAAGCGGGCGAAGACGTGGTCGGTGAGAAAGTCCCCCGCCATTCGCTTGAGTTGGGCGTAGAACGGCGCTTGAGCCGTTCCGGCGGCGACGGTCGGCTCCCACACCAGTGTTTTCGGCTCACCGTCGAAGCCGTCGAACTGCACGACGAGCATCCGGTTGACAATGCTCACGAACGGGTTGACGGCGAGCGCGGCGCCGTGGAAGCCGAACCGGGTCGGATACGGGGCGGCGGCGATGTCGAAACTGCGGACGGCGTGGATGCGGCCCTGCTGGACGAACCGCTCACGGTAGGAGGCCGCGGCGCTGCGCACGGCGCGCAGCCGGTCACCGCGGGGCCATACGTCGTGGACGCCTTCGAATTCGGGGATGGGACGCGGAGCGGCGGCGTCCTGGGCCTTCGTCGCGCTGGGCGCCGGCTTGGGCGTGGTGGTCACGGGCTCACCTTTCGGGGTGGCGGGCGGTCCGGGTGCGCTGCTCGTAGGCCGCGCGGACCGACCGGTCGGACAGGGCGGCGAGCTGGTCGGGGACAAGGCGGTGATGCAGGGCGTCGCGGGCACGGCCCGGCAGCAGCGCGGCCAACCGGGTCAGGGCGGCCACCTGGCGGGGAACGAAGACCTCGAACCGCGGGCGCAGCACGACGTCGAGCACCGCGTCGGCCACCTGATCCGTCGTCAGGCGCCGGGTGGGGCCGGTCGCGGTGCCCACGGCCAGCTCGGTGTCCACGACGCCGGGCATCACCAGGGACACGTGCACACCGGTGCCGCGCAGTTCGGCGCGGACGGCTGTGCTGTAGCCATGGAGGGCGTGCTTCGTCGCCGCGTAGGTCGCCTCGCCGGCCGGGGCGACCTTGCTGGCGGCGGAGGCGATGTTCACCACGTGGCCGCGACCGCGTTTCCGCATCCCCGGGATCACGAGTTTCATCCCGCGCAGTACGCCGTGGACGTTGACGTCGAACTGGCGCAGGGCGGCTTCCTCCGGTTCCTCCTCGAAGGGGCCCACCCACATGATTCCGGCGTTGTTGATCAGTACGTCGATCGGCCCCAGCCGGGTCTCGACGGTGCGCAGGAAGTCCTCGAAGGAAGGTGTGTCGGTGACGTCGAGAGACAGCCCGAGCAGTCGGCCACCGGGATGCGCGCCGATGGCACCAGCCGTTTCCACGGCAAGCTCCGCGTCGAGATCGCCGATCGCCACGGCGGCTCCGGCCCCGGCGAGCCGGGCCGCGACGGCACGCCCGATTCCGCGGCCCGCCCCGGTGACCGCGATCACTCGGCCGGTCAGCGGTCGTGTGCGGGAGAGCCTGTCGCGGTCTCTCCGGCTGAACGTGTACGGGTATTTGGGCGGTGCTGCCACGGCCGAGCCCCTTCCTTGCCCTGAGCACGAGCGGACCGCCGAGCGGCAGGCGGTCCCCACGCATTTCTGACACGCCTCCATGTCAGATGAACTGACAAGCTAGAGTGTCAGTTCAGAGCACACCGGTGTCAACACCTCTGCAAAGGGGAAAAATGACCGGCACACAGACCGCCGGGCGGCGCTACGGCGGACGCGATGCGGCGCAACGACAGCAGGAGCGCCGCACCCGCCTCATCCAGGCGGGCCTCGACCTGTTCGGCACGACCGGATACGCCTCGGTCTCCGTCAAGCAGGTCTGCACGCAGGCCGGACTGACCGAGCGCTACTTCTACGAGTCGTTCCGCGACCGCGAAGACCTACTCACCGGGGTCTACAACGAGCTGATCGCTACGATCAGCGCCGAAACCGCGCAGGCCGCCGCCGCTGCCGCACCCGATGTCGACGCCCAACTGCGCGCCGGCCTGGAGGTGTTCATTCGCACGCTCGCCGGCGACGCCCGCAAGGCCCGCCTGGTGCTCATCGAGGTCGTGGGCGCAAGCCCCCGCCTCGAAGTGCGCCGCCGCGAGGTCCTGCACGAATTCGCCGCAATGGTCGCCGCCGTCGTCGGACCGCTCCCTGGCCCGGAAGCCCCCTCCAGTCGGCTCACCATGACCGCGATGAGCCTGGTCGGCGGAGTCAACGAACTCCTCGTGGACTGGACGCTCGGCCACCAGAACGCCACCGTCGATGAACTGGTCGACCTGTGCCACACCCTGTACATCGCGGCCTACCGAGCCATCAGCGATCAGCCCTGATCACGAGGGCCCGGATCCCACTCGGCGGCCGGAAGCAGCTGCTCGTTGGCCTCTCGGCCCGAGGGCCGGGACCAGTCCTTCTCGCCGTGGCCGAGGTGGACGGGGGGCCTTGACCTCGGGATAGCGCGAGCGGGCGGCGATGAGGCTGGGCAGGTTCTGGTACACGGCCCGGCGACGGTCGGATCTTGCGTAGGGCGGCCTTGGGCTCCACCCCGGCGACCACCGGCCCCGCTCCCGGCGCGAGGACACCGCTGACCACCACACGGGCCAGGAGACTTGGACCGCGCGATTCCGCCACGGAAGTCGTACGTATTCACCGCCACGACGCGCCGGCACCGCTCCGGCAGGTCAGCCGCGGTGGTCAGGGCGAGCACCGCCCCCATGGACGCGAGGGCGTGGCTGGCGGTCCCTGGAATGTGCATCGCGGGACGTGACTCGTGGCTGGGCATCGCCAGCTCTCTGTCCTACTTGGGCAGTTGGGCGTACAGCCCTGCCAGGTCCCCGGCCAGGCCCGCCTTGACCTGCCGTGAGATGTCGTCGGCGAGCACCTCGTACGCTCCCGTCTCGACGCCGTCGAGGGCGAATGCGGCGACGTCACGCGGGTCGGACTTGGGCGCCTCCACTCCGGCCGCGAGGTCCGTGTCCACGTAGCCCATGTGCAGTCCGGTGACGGCGATGCCGCGCGGCTGCAACTCCAGGCGCAGGGAGTTGGTCTGCGACCACAGGGCGGCCTTGGAGGCGCTGTAGGAGCCGCCGAGCGCGATCCAGGAGAGCACGGAGTGCACGTTGAGGAGGTGGCCGCCGCCGTTGCGCTCGATGACCGGCACGAAGGCGCGGGTGAGAAGCAACGGGCCGTAGAAGTTGGTCTCGAACTCCCGGCGCACATCGTCGACCGGGGAGTCGAGGAAGGACGCGCCGACCGAAGCACCGGCGTTGTTGATCAGCACGGTCACGTCTTGCGCCTGCGCGGCGGCGGCCGCCACGGATGCCGGGTCGGTGACCTCCAGCGCCACCGGGACGGCGTCGGGGTGCGTCACACTGCGCGGGTCGCGGGCCGTGGCATAGACCTTGCCGGCGCCTCGCGCGTACAGCTCTTCCACCAGCGCCTTGCCTATGCCTCGGCTGCCGCCGGTGACGAAGACGTTTGCGTCCTTCAAAACAGTCATGACTGTCTCCACAGAATGAGAAACCGTTCGGTTTCTATCAAGCTAAACCGATCGGTTTCCACGCGCAAGCCCGGCAGGGCCCCCGGCTTCACCGGGACGTTCCGTACCCGTGGATCCCTGGGATGACGAGCTCTCCGCCTGTCTGTCCCGCCTGGTCGATGTCGGCTTCGTCCAGGCCGAGTTGCAGCTTGAGGCCCAGCTTCCCGAGCGTGCCGTAGAGCCACTCCGGGACGGTGTCGGGGGTGAGGTGGAGGCGGAGGGCCGGGGGCAGGGGAATGCCTTCGACGCCGGAGAGGGTGCCCGTCAGGCTCTCGACGTACATGGTGATGTGGTCGCCCCGCAGCGTGGACGTCGAGCCGGGCGCTCCGTCGATGTGCTGGATCTGCGGGCCGACGGGTACGGCCATCTTCAGGTCGCGGATCGTGACGGCCCCCGCGGAGAACTTGAGCACCCGCTTGGGCCCGGCGGCCGTGTCCACGGTCACCACGCCACCGAAGACGAGGTCGTGCAGTTCGAGGCGGCTTCCCTTCATGTTCCAGGACTCGGCGGCGAATCGACCGGCGCTCTTGCCCTCGGGGGCCTTGAGATCGCTGATGTCACAGATGCGGGAGGCCCCGGTGGTGGGCTCCGGTTGGGGCGACGGCTCAGTGGTCCGGTGGCCGGGGGTGGGTGACGCGTGAGGTGCGGTCGGTGGCGCGTCGGCGGCTTCCGTGGTCGTCGGCGTCGGCGCGGCCGGGCTCGGTGAGGGGCTCGTGCCGGGTGCCGGACTCTGCTGCTCGGTGTCGCTCCGGAAGAGGGAACCGAGGATGTCCGCAAGGCCGGTGGTGCCGGCGGTCGCGCTCGGTGAGGCGGCCGGAACCGGGGCAAGGCCCGTTTCCTCGTCAGCCACCTGCTCCGACGGCTTGACCGACTCGCCGCCCGTGAGGGCACTTGGCGTGCTGGGAGCAACGGAAGGAGTGGGTGCCACGGCAGGGGGTGCCGTGTCGTCGGGACGGGCGCAGTCGACACCGCCGCCGGGCGCCCCTTCGGGAGCGGAATGAGCCGCGGTGGCACTCGCGTCGGCTGCAGGCGGACGCTGACTTGCCAGGACGAGGACGGTCGGCAGCGCGGTCAGCACGAGAGCCTTCCCGAGGGGCAGGCGCAGGCGGGTCAGCGCGGACGTACGAGGAACGGCGTGGCGGCCCCTCTTCGGCCGGGCGTAGTGGGGTCCTTCGGCCTCGCTGCGGAGGTCGGGCGACTGGTCGGTCATTCCCCGGCCCTCCCCGACGGCCCCTCGGTGTCGTCGGACGTGTTCACCGGGCCCCACGCCAGGGCCAGGAGTCCACCCGTGGCCGCGCACAGCGTGCCGACGAAGAATCCGCCGAAGTTCGAGATGGGAAGCGACAGCACACCGAGGAAGACGGCCACGCATCCGGCGAAGAACCTGATGACCGGCTGGAACCACAGAAGTCCGCCAAGGACGATCAACGTCAGACCGATGACCAGCGACCCCGCCCCCGCGGTGGTGGACATCGCCACGGACAGGGCGCCCAGGGAGAGGTTGAAGTACGGGAAGTAGATGATCGGTGCGGCTGCCAGGAGTACCAGCAGGCCCGCCCAGAAGGGGCGGGTGCGCCGCCAGTCCCGGAAGTCCCGGCGAACGCGGGCGAAGCCGCTGCCACTGCGGGGGTGCGCGGGTGCGCCGGCACTCGTCATGTGGAGGTTCCCAAATCGTCAGCGGGCGGGGGAGGTCGGGACGTGATCAGAAGCAGTCGTGGCGGCCGGCGGCGATGTTCATGTGCAGGCCCGACAGTTCGAACGTTCCCGCGGTCGTCGCCCAGACCGTCTGGTGGGCATCGATGATCTCGACCTTGTCCGCCTGCTGGGCGTAGCCGTTGGGATCGACCTTGTCCTTCGGGTTGACCTGACCCTTGGTCATGGAACCGGTGGCGACGCCGATGTCGACGTTGGTGAAGGTGCCCTTCTTGGCCTTGAGGTCGGTCATGTCGATGTACAGGCCCTTGGCCTTGACCGGCGTACCCGACCCGCCGGCCTTGAGCGTCATCGTGTAGGTCCCGAGCACGGGGATGTCCACCGGGACGGACTGGCACATGTCGGTGACCGTCGCGTTCTTGATGGACGAGACGGAGACGGGCACGTGCTTGCCGTTCTTGGCGACGTCCACCGTGGCGTAGTTGCCGAACCCGGTGCCGCTCAACTTGCCGGCCGAGACCTGGAAGTCGGAACCGGAGATGCTGAACGAAGCGGCCAGGGCGCCCTGGGCCATGGAGACGGCGACAGCCGCCGTGGCGACCACCGTCGGCACCGCACCGATGGCGAAACGCTTCCAGTGGGTCTTGCCGATTCGCTGGGACATGGTGTGGTTCTCCGTTGTCGAGGCGTACGAGACGACCGGACCCAGAACTGACTGGCCCGGGGCGGGGGAAGAACTACGGCTGGGTGCGGCCGTGGCGATGCAGGCAACTTCCGCGGGCGCATGCAGTCCACGCGCACGAAGGAAGTGGGCACACCGAAGAAGCGCTCGATAGTGTTACTACCGAGTACCCGATAGTGGCACTATCGACCACGTCGGGGCAACCCCCGGTAACGCGATACTGGAGGGACAGTTGAGCGTGAGGGAGCGCATGAGGATTTCAGAGCTCAGCCGACGGTCCGGGGTGCCGGCGGCGACCATCAAGTACTACCGACGGGAGGGGCTGCTCCCCGAGGGACGCGCGCTGAACCCGACCACGGTCGAGTACGACGAGGAGCACGTCCAGCGGCTGCGTCTGATCCGTTCCCTCATCCAGCTCGGCGGGCTGTCCGTCGCCCGCACCCGGGAAGTGCTCGAAGCCGTCGAGCGTCCGCTGGACGCGTTCGAGACCCTGGCGGTCGTCCACCACGCCCTGCCCGTTCCTTCCGCGGAGACGAGCGGGAAGGAAGGCGAGGACCGCGCGGGTGCCGCCGACGAGGCAGCATCCGGCGGAGCCGCCGCGAGGGTCGAGGCTCTCATCGAGAACATGGGCTGGCAGATCTCCGACGCGTCACCCCACCGCCCGGCACTCGCCGGAAGTCTCGCGGCGCTGAGTCGCCTCGGCACCGACTACACGGCCGACGACCTCATCCCCTACGCACGGCTCGCCACCTCCACCGCAGACCTGGATTTCGCGCAGCTCGAAGGGATCGAGGACCAGATCGCCCTCGCCGAGCGGGCGGTGGTCCTCAGTGTGCTGTTCGAGCCGGTCGTCAGGCTGCTGCGGCGCCTGGCCCAGGAGGACGCGAACCACCGTCGCCACCATCGCCGCGCGTGCGCGCAGGGGGAAGCAGCCGACGGAGTGAGTGCCCGGCGGGGTGCCGACGAATAGCAGGCACCCCGCTCGCAGGGTTCAGCCTGCGGTGACGGGGACCCGCTTGTCCGTCTCCGTCGGCATGTCGGTCTCCTTGATGCCGAACCGGTCGTAGAAGCGGGCCAGCGGGGCCGGAGCCCACCAGGCCGCTCTGCCCAGCAGTCTCATGACGGCCGTTCCCAGCAGGATGCGTACCACCAGCACGTCCGTCAGGACCGCGAACACCATGCCGACGCCGAAGAGCTTGATGGTCAGCACCTCGCTCATCCCGATCGCCGCGAGCGGCACGCACATCAGCAGCGCCGCACTCACGACCAGGCGGCCGATGGACTGCAGCCCGGTCGCCACGGCCTCCGTGCTGTCGCCTGACTTGTCGTACTGCTCCCGCATCCGGGACACCAGGAACACCTCGTAGTCCATGGAGAGTCCGAAGATCAGCGCGAACAGCATGATCGGCATGTTGGGCTCGATGTTGCCGGTCGGGTCAAAGCCGAGCAGGTTGTGCAGATGGCCGTCCTGGAAGATCCAGACCAGGACGCCGAAGGTCGCGGTCAGCGACAGCATGTTCATCGCGATGGCCTTCAGTGGCAGCAGCACCGAGCCGAACGCGAGGAACAGCAGGAGGTACGTCATCACCGCGATGTAGAGCAGCATCCACGGCAGGGTCTCGCCCAGTGCGTCCAGGGTGTCGTCGTACACCGCCGACTCGCCGCCGAAGTACGCCCGGGCGCCCGGCGGTTCGGGGACCTCCTTGAGCCGGTTCACCAGGTCGCGCGCGTGGGTCGAGACGGGATTGCCGTCGAACGTGACCGACACCCGGGCCGTGGTTCCCTCCACGCCGGTGATCCTGGCGCTCGTGGCGCCCTCGGTGGCGCCGAGCCGCTCGGCGTACGCCTTCAGCGCCGCGCCCTGCTCCTTCGAGGTCCCGTCGGACTTCAGCACGAGCAGCGAGTCGATGAACTTCACCGCGTCGCCGTCGAAGTCGTGCTCCATGGCGTTGAAGACCTGGCGGCCCTCGGAACTGCTCGGCAGCTGCTGCGCGTTGATGGATCCGAACTCGATCTTGGAGAACGGCAGGGCGAGTGTCAGCAGCAGGCCCACCGCGCCCACCACCACGACCCACCGCCGCCGCATCAGGCCGTGCCCGAACCGATACCAGGCGCCCTCGCCTGCCGCCGACCGCCCTGCCTTCTTGCGGCGCAGCGGGAAGGCGTTGACCTTCGGTCCCATGACGGCGAGCAGCGCGAGGAGCGCGACCAGCGAGAAGAGCACCGCCAGCAGGACCGCTGCCACACCGCCGTACGACATCGACTTCAGGAACGTCGACGGGAAGAGGGTCAGGCCGGCCAGCGCCGCCGCGACCGTGGTGCCGGAGACCATCACGGTGCGCCCGGCCGTGGCGAGGGTGCGCCCGATCGCCTCTTCGCCGGTGTAGCCGGCCTCCAGTTCCTCGCGGTAGCGGCTCACGATCAGCAGGCCGTAGTCGATGGCGACCGCGAGACCCAGGATCGTGACCAGGCTCATGGCGAACACGGACACGTCGGTGATGTTCGCGATGGTCCGCAGGACAGCCATCGACCCGAGGATGGAGAGCACGCCGACGAGCAGCGGGAGGAAGGCCGCGGTCAGACCGCCGAACACGACCAGCAGGAGCAGGAAGAGCACGGGAGCCGAGATGATCTCCGCGGTTCTCAGGTCACGTTCGATCTTCTCACTCGCCTGATGGCCGGTGGGCACCGTGCCGCCCTGCAGGGTCTCCAGGCCGGGTGCCGGAATCTTGTCCTTGACCGCCTCGTACGCGTCCTCCTTGGCCTTCTCACTGCTGCCGTGGAGGTTCAGGGCGACGTAGGTGGCGTGCCGGTCGTGACTCACCTGCGCCGGCATCTTGGTCGTCCAGAAGTCCAGGTAGCCGGTCACCTCCGACTTCGGCAGGGACTCCAACTGCCGGACGACCGCCCGCTGGAAGGACGGGTCGTCGACGGTGCGGTCCTTGTCGCGGTAGACGATCACCGCGTCGGGTGTCCGCTGCGGGAACGCCTTCTCGGCGATGTGGGCCGCACGCACACTGTCCGAGCCGGGGTCCTGGAAGCCGAGCGGTGTCAGAGAACCGAAGACTCCCGCACCGTAGGCCCCGGACAGGACGGCGAACAGCGCGGTCAGTATCAGCAGGGGCTTTCGCCTGCGGTGGAGCAGACGCCCGAATCTCTCAAACATGGATTCTCCTGGGTGGGTGCTGGATGGGTGCTGGGTGCTGGATGGGTGGGAAGTTGCTGTCGGCCGAGGCCGAGGACGGTCTCGAACAGCAGGTCGAGCTGCTGCTCCCGCAGGAAGTGACCGGTGTCGGAGACGGTCGGATGGCTCCACCCCTTCGCGCCCGGGATGTGCTCCTGGAAGACCTGCTCGAAGGCGCGCGTGATGTCCTCGTGCGCGGCGAAAGCGGTGAGGAACGGCTTTCGAAGGCTGTCGGTACCACCCAGGCGCGGCTCGGCATTGAGGCCGGCGGGTCGGTAGTGCCGAGCGCTACCCGGTGTGGGAACTGCCGCGCTCGGGGTCCACACGGAGAATCATAACAGTGTTTTTATTGCTCATCGCAAACCCGTCTACGCGCCACCTGACCCTGGACGTCAGCACAGCCAGTCACCCCAAAACGCACCCGCGGGGGCATTCATAACGGTGTTGCAATATGCTGGCTCCATGGCCAGGCTCAAGACACATGACGAAGCACTCCGGCTCCGGCTCCTGCACCGCGCCGCCGCCACGGTTTTCGACCGGGGTACGACCGCGCTGAGCCTGCGACAGCTCGCGGCGGACGCGAAGACCTCGACCACGGCGGTCTACTCGCTGTTCGGCAGCAAGGCCGGGCTGCTCAACAGCCTTTACCAGGAGGCCGCACACCTCTTCGCCCAGCGCCTGGCCACCGTCCGCCCGACGGACGACCCGGCCGGCGACGTGATCCGGATCGGATTGGCCTATCGCGAATACGCCGTGGCCAACCCGCACCTCTACGCGATCCTCTTCGCCGACCGCAGCGCCCAGTGCCCGTCCGACTCGGACAGGCCGCGCGAGGTCGTCGAGACGTACCGGCCCCTCGTTGACGCCGTGCGCCGCGGACAGCTCGCCGGGCAGTTCGGTCCCACGTCCGATCCCGAGGTCATCGCACTGTCGGTCTGGGGAATGGCCCACGGCCTGGTGTCCCTGGTGCTGTCCGGGAACGAGCCGCCGGAGCTCGCGGTCGCCGACTGCTTCGAGCGGTCGCTGCGGGCGTTGGTGACGGGGTGGCGGGACAGCGAGGAGCCGGTCGCCGGGCTCGCGCAGGTGACGTGATCCCGGCCAGGTCGCACCCCTCGGCTCGGGCTTGCGCGCGGAAACCGATCAGTTTACAGTGACGAAACTGATCGGTTTCTCGCTGTGAGGGCGAGTCCCGAACCCGAGTCCCCAGGAGTACGGATGACTGCCGCGCGCGACGCCGAGGGGCAACCGACGGTCCCCGCCCCGGCTCCCAGGCTTCCGGCGAAGCTGGCGGCCCACCCGTCGGTCCAGGCCGTACTCGCCCGGCGCAAGGCCGGTGACGCGGTGAGCCCACCGGCGGTGATCGACGCGGCCTGGCTGCGCGAGCTGTGTCTGACGGCCGGTGCGGACGACGCCGCCGCGGTCAGCCTGGACCACCCCGACCTGGCCGACGAGCGCGAGCACGCACGGTCCGCGCTGCCCGGCACCCGCACCCTGATCGCGCTGGCGTTCCGGATGAACCGCGACAACTGCCGCTCCCCCGCCCGTAGCGTGGCCAACCAGGAGTTCCACCAGACCGACGAGCAGGCCAACCACGCCGCCCGCAGCGTCACCCAGGCCCTGCAGGACGCCGGCCACCGCGCACTCAATCCGTCGGTCGCCTTCCCCCAGGAGATGGACCGCTTCCCCGGGCGGATCTGGGTCGTGGCGCACAAGACGGTCGCGGTGGCCGCCGGGCTCGGCGTGATGGGCCTGCACCGCAACGTCATCCACCCGAAGTTCGGCAGCTTCGTTCTGCTGGCCACCGTCCTGGTGGACGCGGAGGTGAGCGAGTACGGGCAGGCGCTGGACTACAACCGTTCCTGTGGACTGCGCGGGAGTGAGTCCGTTCAGCCGCGCGCCCCGAACGGTCTTGGGCGAGCTGGTCCCCGGCGTACTCGACCCCGGGTGGCGACACGCATCGTGTGCGTGGTCCGGGCCCGGGAGGCCAGTTCCCTCACGACCTGGCCAGTTGGGTACGGCCAGAGGCGACGGGGAGGCCCTGAACCATCCTCTGGTGGAGCAGGGGCCCCGCACGCTGACGCCGTACCCGGTGTCCCAGGTCGCACGATCACGTTAGCCCGATCAGCCCAGGGGATCGCAAGCCCGCCAGCGGACGATCACACGATCGAGCTAATTCGGCCTTGTGTGTACTCCTTGGTGAGCAGTTCAAACCGTCCTGCGACCGCTCCAGGACAAGAAGGAAACCCTCTACGTCCTGCCGGGCTCACACGCCCAGGAGTACGCCCAACGCCGCTTTCCCCACAAGCCCGTCAAGGTAGTCACCGGCGGCTGGCAGCCTCCGGCGAAACGCCCCGCGTCCCCCGACCGAGAGACACGTACGTCATGAGTGGCATTCACCCCTTCCGCGTCCTGCGCGCCAAGCCTCTGTGGATCGCGAACGGCGTCATCACAGGCGTACTCGCGCTGCTGTTCGCCGTGTTCTACGTCGGTGCGAACATCGATCCGGCCGATCACCTGACCAGACTGCCCGTCGGCCTGGTCAACGCCGACAAGGGAGCCGCTGTCGGCGGCAAGCAGGTCAACCTCGGGGCGCAGCTCACCGGGTCGATCAAGAAGTCGACCGCGAGCGGCGACAGGATCGACTGGAAGGTGATGGACGAGAAGGAGATGAAGGACGAGCTCGGCAAGGGCAAACTGTTCGGCGCGCTCGTCGTGCCCGCCGACTTCACCTCCTCCACCACCGCACTGACCCGCACCGCACCCACCGGGACCCCGGCCCGCCCGACCCTGACGGTGCTGACCAACCAGTCCGCCGGCAGCATCGGCTCCGGCCTGGCCCGAACGGCGACGACCCAGGCGGCCGAGAACGCCTCGCTCCAGGTGGGCAAGGAGCTGACCGCCCAGATCGGGACCGCGCAGGCGAAGCTGCCCGCCGCGGCACGCGTCCTGCTCACCGACCCGGCCGCCGTCACGGTCGAGGACGGCCACCCCCTCGACTCACACAGCGGCCTGGGCATGACGGCGTTCTACTACGCGCTCACCCTCGTGGTCGTCGGCATGCTCTCCGCCAACGTCATCAGCGGCCAGGTCGACCACGCCCTCGGCTACACCCACAACGACATGGGCCCCCTGCGCCTGCACCGCCCGCTGATCCGGGCGACCCGGGTACAGACCCTCACCATCAGCGGCACCCTCATGGCCGGTCTGTCCCTGCTGATGGGCACCCTGGTCATGGTCGGCGCGGTCGGCATCATGGGCATGGACGCCTCCCATCTGCCGCTGCTGTGGCTGTACTCGGTGTGCGCCGTCGCGGTCTCCGGGATCGGCGCGCTCACCCTCCTCGCGGTCTTCGGCACGCCCGGCATGCTGGTGGTCACGCTGGTCTTCATCGGGATGGCGGTACCCACGGCCGGCGCCACCACCCCCATCGAGGCGCTTCCCGGCTTCTACCGTTTCCTCTCGGAGTTCGAGCCCCTGCGGCAGATCACCGGCGGTATTCGCTCGATCCTCTACTACGACGCCCAGGCCGACGCGGGTCTGACGCGGGGCTGGGTCATGATGGCGGCAGGCCTCGTGGCGGCCGGACTGTTCGGCTTCGGTGTACTGGGGTGGTACGACCGCAAGGGACTGCACCGCATCCCGGCGGAGACGAAGCCCGAGAAGACCGCCGTCCCGGCGTAGCGGCAGGTCACCCAGGACGGTCCACTACTCGGAGTGGCCCCGGTGTGTGTCGCCCTGCCGGGGACGACAGGCGCGCACACCATCATGGCTCGGCGACGGTCTTCCCCCAGGCCGTCGCCGAGCCTCTGCACGGAACCCCAGGGAAACCGATCGGTTTTCATTTCGTCCGCTTCGGGTTAACCTCGCGGTATGACCACCGAAGTGAAACCAAGCCCCAGGGAGCGCCTGCTGGAGGCGGCGGCCACGCTCACCTACCGAGACGGCGTCAGCATCGGCGTCGAGGCGCTGTGCAAGGCGGCGGGGGTGTCGAAGCGCTCCATGTATCAGCTGTTCGAGAGCAAGGACGAACTGCTGGCGGCGAGCCTGGAGGAGCGTGCCGCTGCCTTCGCGGCGAGCCTCCTGCCCCCGGCGGACGATGGCCGATCGCCCCGAGAGCGGATCATGCACGTCTTCGCGCGCGTGGAGTCGCAGGCGGGTACGCCCGAGTTCCGAGGCTGCCGGTACCTGGCTGTGCAGATCGAGCTCAAGGATCAGACCCACCCCGCGAGCCGGGTGGCCCACCAGATCAAAGCGAACCTGACGGCCTTTTTCCGTGCCGAGGCCGAACGGGGTGGCGCGAGCGATCCCGACCTGCTGGCCCGGCAGCTCATCCTGGTCTTCGACGGCGCAAGCGCCCGCGCGGGAATTCAGGCCGACAACCTGACCGGACTCGTCGCACCCACGGTGACCACCCTGCTCGACGTGGCAGGAGTGCGCTGACGCATCACCCATCCAGAACACTCCCTCACCACCCGGCACCCGAGGGAAGCCCGATGACCGCAAGGGTGTTGCCGAGCATGCCGCAGGCGAAGAAGCTTGCGGTCTTGTCGGCATCAGCGCCCAGCGGCTGGTGCACGGTTTCCCAGATCCTCATCCAGCCGGCCCGGACGACCTCCCCGATCAGATCGTCGCCCTGCGCCACGGCGGCCGCCACGGTGACGTATCCCTGCATCTGCATCAGGAGCGTTTCGGGGCGCGTCGAGATCAACTGCGCGTAAGCGTTCGTCATGGCCTGAAGAACCCGCTCGCCGCCCTCCACACCGTCGGCCGCCCCATCGAAAGCCAGGCGGGTGTCTTCCATGCTCCGCATCAAAGCGGCGACGAAGATCGCCTTCTTGTCCGGGAACAGCCGGAAGAGATACGGCTGCGTGACGCCGACCCGCTTGGCGATTGCCGCGGTGGTGGTGCCGTGGTAGCCGGTGATCGCGAACTCGGCGATGGCCGCGCGGATGACGCTCTCCCGCCTCTCCAGCGCACTGGTCCTGCCCATGACGTCATTCTCCCGGCCTGAACTTGCACGCTGAAACCGATCGGTTTACTGTAGCGGAAACCGATCGGTTTCGAGTGAGTGCGGGAGTCCATGATGACGACAGATCTGCCGGTGGCCCTCGTGACGGGTGCGTCATCCGGCATCGGGAAGGAAACCGCGCTCGCCCTGGTCGCAGCCGGATTCAACGTGGTCGGCACCAGCCGCGACACCTCACGCGTCACCCCGCTCAGCGGTGTGACGTTCCTCGACCTCGATGTGGTCAGCGACACCTCGGTCACCGCAGCGGTCCGGGAGGTGAGCGAGCGGTTCGGGCGGATCGACGTCCTGGTCAACAACGCCGGAATCGGGTCACTGGGTGCGGCCGAGGAAACCTCCCTCGAGCAGGCCCAGGGCGTCTTCGACACCAACGTCTTCGGGGTCATGCGCATGGTGAACGAGGTCCTGCCGTACATGCGCGGCCAGGGGCGCGGGCGCATCATCAACCTCTCGTCCGTGGTCGGATTCGTGCCCCAGCCCTACATGGCCGTCTACGCCGCCTCCAAGCACGCGGTCGAGGGCTACACCGAGTCCCTGGACCACGAGGTCCGTGACCACGGCATCCGGGCGCTTCTCGTCGAACCCGCCTACACCAACACCGGATTCGAGACCAACAGCGCGCGGCCCGGCACACCCCTGCATGCCTACGAGAAGCAGCGGCAGACCGTCGACCGCGTGATGGCAGAGGCGATCAGGGACGGCGACGACCCCACCGTGGTCGCCCGGGCGGTCGTCGCGGCAGCCACCGACGCGAAGCCGAAACTGCGCTACGCCGCCGGCCCCACGGCTGGACGCGCACGCCTGCTCCGCTTCGTTCCCGCCTGGGCCTTCGACCGGCAGATCCGCAAGATGAACCAGCTGGCCGGCTGACGCGCAGGCCCTGCCTGGGCTCTCCGAAGAGCTGCCCCACCCCCACCAGACAGAGGACATCTCGATGCCAGAGCGCAACCCCATCCTGATCACCGGTGCCGCCGGCGAGATCGGTGGTGTGAGCCGGACGATGGTCGACATGCTGCTCGAACAAGGGCACCCGGTGCGCGCGTTCGTGCGCCAGGACGACGAACGCGCGCACTCGCTCCGCCAGGCAGGGGCCGAGGTCTTCGTCGGTGACCTGCTCACCATCGCCGACGTGACCGCCGCGCTGAAGGGCGTCCGGCGCATCTACTTCAGCATGAGCCTGTCGCCGTACTACACCGACGCCGTCAGCCTGATGGCCGCGGCGGCGCGGGCCCAGGGCGACATCGAGGTGTTCGTCAACATCTCCGAGTACGAGCAGTCGTTCATGACGTTCGACAAGATGACCGCGCCGGAGGAGGAACGGCGCGCGTGGCTCGGCGGACTCATCGCCAACTGGTCGCCGCAGCAGCGTGCCCACTGGGTCGCCGAGCAGGTGCTGGACTGGTCCGGCCTCCCGACCGTCAACATCCGCGGAGCCATGTTCGTCGAGAACCCCCTGATGACCTGGCTGGCACTGGAGCCGCTGAGCAAGGGTGAGTTGCGCCTGCCCTTCGGCGACCACCGACTAGCACCCGTCGCGGGGTACGACGTGGCGGAGCTGTGCGCGAAGATCCTGACCGGCCCGGTGCCGCACATCTCGAAGGCCTACGACCTCAACGGCCCGGAGCTGAAGGACATGCACGGATTCGCCGAGGACTACGCGGCCGTACTGGGACGCCCGGTCACCTACGTCCCTGAAGACGTCGAAACCTGGAACGAGACCTACGTCGACACCGCCCTGGCCGCGTTCCCGCACACCGCGGAGCACCTGAAGACCCTGACCCGGCTGATGGGCGGCGGCGGATATCGCGGTGCCACCGACCAGCTGGAAACCCTGCTCGGACGCCCGCCGAAGACCGTGCGCTGGGCGTTGGAGAACCACCCACGCATCCGGAAGCTGGCGGCTGCCTGAGCGGCTGAGGGGCCCGGGCAGAGCGAGAACACCACACCGGGGCCCGCGGACTGAACACGAGTGGAGGCCGCCTCGACCCGCGCTCGGCGATCAACGCCGAGGCGGCCTCCCGGCAGTCGCACCCGTCAAGGGCGCGTGCAGCAAGGCCGGCCACTCAGCCATTCGGCTAGCGCGCTCCTGCCAAGAGTCTGGCAGCTCGAGGTCGCGAACCCGATCCGAGCAACAACGGGCCCTGTTGCCGCTGCGCCAAGCACCCCGCTACATGTTGATCATGTGCCCGGCCAGGCCGTGGACCGCTTCCTTGACCGCCTCGCCCAGGGTGGGGTGGGCGTGCACGTTGCGGGCGACCTCGTGGACGGTGAGGTCCCACTGCTGGGCCAGGGTCAGCTCGGGGAGCAGTTCGGTGACGTCCGGGCCGATGAGGTGGGCGCCGAGGAGCTCGCCGTACCTGGCGTCGCTGATCAGCTTCACGAAGCCGGTCGCATCACCGAGGCCGTGGGCCTTGGCGTTCGCGGTGAACGGGAACTTGGCGACCTGGACGTCGTACCCCTTCTCCCTCGCCTGCGCCTCGGTGTAGCCGAAGCTGGCGATCTGGGGCTGGCAGTAGGTGGCGCGCGGGATCATCGCGTAGTCCAGCTCCATCGTCTCCGCGTCCGCGAGCGTCTCGGCGGCGATCACGCCCATCGCCTCGGCGGCGTGCGCGAGCATCAGCTTCGCGGTGACGTCACCGATGGCATAGATGTGCGGGACGGAGGTGCGGCAGCGGCCGTCCACGTCGATCGCGCCGCGCTCGGTAACGGTCACGCCGGTGTTCTCCAGGCCGTAGCCGGTGACGTTCGGCGCGAACCCGATCGCCTGGAGGACCTTGTCGGCCTCCAGGACCTGCTGAGCGCCGTCCTTGCCGGTGACCGTGACACGGACCTGCGGACCGGACTCGTCGATCGACTCGACACGCGTCGAGGTGAGGACGTCGATGCCCAACTTCCGGTACTGCTTGGCGAGTTCGGCGGAGACCTCGGCATCCTCCAGCGGCGCGACCCGGTCCAGGAACTCGACGACGGTGACCTTCACACCATAGTTGTGCAGCACGTAGGCGAACTCGATGCCGATCGCGCCGGCACCCGCGATCACGATGGACTGCGGCAGGTCCTCGGCCAGGATCTGCTCCTCGAACGTCACCACCCGGGAGGTACGGCGGGTACCCGGCAGCAGCCTCGGGGTGGCGCCGGTGGCGATGATGCAGTCATCGAAGCCGATGGTGCGGATGTTGCCGTCGTAGTCGGCGACCTGAAGCGTGTGCGGGTCGAGGAACGTGCCGCGGCCGCTGATCTCCGTGATCTTGTTCTTCTTCATCAGGTAGTGGACGCCCTTGACCCGGCCGTCCGCGACCTTCCGGCTGCGGCGGAAGGCCTCCCCGTAGTCGAAGGAGACCTCACCCTCGACCTTGATGCCGAAGGTCTTCGCCTCGCGCGTGAAGATGTGCGCCAGCTCGGCGTTGCGCAGCAGGGCCTTGGTGGGGATACAGCCCACGTTCAGACAGACACCGCCCCAGTACTTCTCCTCCACCACCGCGACGCTCTTGCCCAGTTGGGCGGCTCGGATGGCGGCGACGTATCCGCCGGGGCCCGCGCCGAGTACGACGACGTCGAAACGCTCACCCTGCTCGTCCATGGACGGTTCCTTTCCGCTGGGGCGGCCGGCTCCTCACGAGGGGCCGGCTCGCTCCCGATCGAACAATCTGTTCATCAACTCAACAACGGTGACTCCCGCCACCGCCGGCCGCAGGGCAACCGCAGGCAGTCCCCAGGACGTCCGATTCAGCGCCCGGTCGCCGTGATCGATGCCCGCGCAGTAATCATCGACTGCGGGCCGAGACCTCGGCGACTTCGTGTACTCCGGCCTCGGCGGCACCGTGCCCGAGGGGCTCGAGCCCGAAGGCGGCGACGGGTCCGTGCACGCCGGGTTTGAGGACGGCGTCCGGTGCCGCCGCGTGGACGGCGCCCCAGGCCAGCAGAGATCCCGTCATCTCGTACGGATCCGGCCCGGTGAGAACCGTCCTGGCCAGGGGGCGACCGTGGCCGTCGCGGGCGACGGCGATCACCAGGGAACGGCCGTCGGGGTCCGGTTCACGGTGCGATCCAGGGAGCCGCTCGGACCACCGTGCCAACGCGGCCCGCACCTTCGCCGACCGCAGCAAGGGCGCCTGGAGTGCGGCGGCGATCTGTATCGGACGGGTCCACCGCCCGAGCCACCCCAGCCCCACCTCGACGCTCTCCAACCGGGGGAAGACCGCCGGCAGTCCGAGATGCTCCGTGCCCGGGACGGTCATGGCCGAACGTTTCACACCGGCGTAGCGGAAAGTGCGGACACGCTTGGCGGCACGTTCGTCGACCAGACGGGAAGGACCCCCGGGATGTGTAGGGCGGTACGCGAACCCGTCCTCGGCCGCCGCGGCGACCAGCGTCTGCCGTGTGCCTGCCGTGGTCAGGGTGTAGGAGTCGCGCAGGGTGCTCCGGTAGAGCAGTTCGTCCCCGCGTCCCGAGCGCGTGATGAAGTAGCCGATCTCGACATGGCGTGCGCGCTCGCCCGCCTTGTCCAGAGCCAGCGCCCCGGCGAGGTTGCCCGGTACGTAGTCGTAGCCGAACGCGGGCACGAGGGTCGCTCCCCGGGCGGCCGCGACGGAGTCCAGCTCATGGAGGACGCGGCGGGCGAAGGGCCCCTCCCCCGTGGAGTCGAAGTAGTGGGCCCCTGCCCGTGCGGCAGCCGTGACCGTGGCCATACCGAGCTGCATGAACGGCCCGACGGTGGAGAGGACCACGTCGCTGGGCTCCAGGAGACGCGTGAGGTCGGCCGCCGAGGTGACATCGACCTCGGCCACCGCCAGTTCCGCCTCGAAGCGGTCGGCCAGGGCCAGCATCCTGGTCCGACTTCGCCCGACCAAGGTCGGCTTCTCACCTCGCGCGAGCAGTTTCCCGAGCACTCGCTGCCCGGTGTACCCCGTCGCGCCCAGCAACACGATCCTGCGCTTTTCCACGGCTCCGCCTGCCTTCCGGAGGGCAGATCATGACGACCATCGATTGACCCTGAGTCATTCATTGACTTGAGGTCATTGAATATACGATGGCACACATGAGAGGGCCAAACCGACGACAGATGTATGCGGAGCAGACTCGCGCGGACCTGGTGGCGGCCGCGCGCAAACTGTTCGTCGACAACGGGTTCGCGGACACGTCGGTCGAGGCCATCACCGGGGCGGCACTGGTGAGCAAGGGCACCTTCTACCACCACTTCCCGGACAAGAAGGCGATGTTCGCCGAGCTCTACACGGAGCTGATTCAGAAGGTCGGGGACCTGGGCGACACAACGTCCGAGGCAATCCGTGCCGCGCCGGACGAGCCCGCCATGACCGCGGTGGCCAACCTCACGCACGCCTTCCTACGGCGGACCATCGACGGCCCGCTGCACCGTGAGCTGATGGCCCAGGCGCCCTCGGTCCTGGGAGAGCAGTACCGGCGCATCAACGAAACCGTCGCCCAGCCGCCGATCGAACGGCTGCTGACCGTTCTGGCCGAACGCGGCGACCTGCAACCGGACGTTCCCGTCGCTACTGTCGCCCGGCTGCTGTTGGCCGGTCTGTGCGAGGGCAACCAGATCATCGCCGCCGCGACGGATCGGGAGGAGGCCCTGACCAGGACGTTCCGCGCGATCACCCTCCTGATGTCGGGCCTGGCGGCCGACGGCATCAGCGCCCGCGGTTGACCTGAACCGGGGCCCCGTCGACGGCGTCGGCGCGTAGCAGCCCTCCGCGGCCGGCATGGCCTGTCGCTACCGTGCCGCCTCGTCCTCGACGTCGCGGACCAGGTCGATGGCCCGGCCCAGGGTCGCGAGCCGGGCGTCGAGGGTCTCGCCAGCGGGGTAGAAACGAACGGTGTCGACACCGGCGTCGCGCCACACGCGCAGCCGCTCGCGCACCATGTCCTCGGTTCCGATCAGCGTGGTCGCCAGCACCATCTCGTCGGTGACCAGGTCGGCCGCGCCGTCGCGGTCCCCGGCCTGCCAACGTGTCCGGACCTCGGCCGCCACCTCGGTCCATCCCTGGCGGCTGTAGGCGTTGTTGTAGAAGTTGGTGGTCGCGGAGCCCATGCCGCCGAGGCTGAAGGCCAGCTCCTTCTTGCGACCGGCCACCATCGTGCGCAGCGCGTCCTCGTCGTCCGCGAAGGCGACCTCAGCGCCCTGGCAGATGTCCAGGTCTGAGCGGCTGCGGCCGGCGGCAGCGAGGCCCCGGTCCAGGTGGTCGAAGTACGCCCCCTTGGCGCCCTCGGGTACGAAACTGGTGCCCAGCCAGCCGTCGGCGATCTCACCGGTCAGGTGCAGCATCTTCGGCGAGAGGGTCGCCAGGTAGACCGGGATGTCGTACTCGGCGCGCATCGACAGACGCATGGGCTTCGCCTCGCCGGGCAGCGGGATCTGGAACTCCCGCCCGGTATAGGAGATCTTGTCGCCCGAGGCGGCCTGTCGCACGATCGCGACGGTCTCGCGCATCCGTGACAGCGGCCGGTCGAAGGGCACACCGTGCAGTCCTTCGATCACCTGTGGTCCGGAGGGGCCCAGACCGAGGAGGAAGCGTCCCTGGGAAATCTGCGACAGGGTGATCGCGGCGCGGGCGATGGCCATCGGCGTGCGGGTGCCGAGCTGGATGATTCCCGATCCGAGAAGCATGCGCTCCGTCTTCGCGGCGAGGTAACCCAGCGGCGAGGGCGCCTCGGAGCCCCACGCCTCCGCCACCCAGCAGATGTCCAGACCGAGCTTCTCCGCCTCGGTGACGTAGTCGACGATCTCCCGCCAATCGGCCCCGGAGGCTTCGATCGTGGTGGAGGTACGCATCAGAGACTCGCCTCGCCCAAAGTCCCGGCACTCTCGGCCAGCTTCTTGATCCCCTCGATGGTGACGATCATGTTGGTCTCGAACTCCCGCATACGGACGAAGACGATCTTCTGCTCCTTCTCCGGCATGCGGTCGATGGCGAAGGAGAGACCTGAGCGGGCGGGCCCCATCTGCATCCATTCCCGCAGCAGAGTGCCGCCGTCCTGCGGCTCCAACGTGAACCGCCAGATCGCCGTCGGGTTCAGCGGGTCCTCTACCGCCCAGGCGAGCCTCCTCGACGGCTCGTACTCGACGATGTGGGACGTGGTGGCCCACTCCCCCAAGGACTCATGCCTGCTCCGGCCGACGAATCGGGCTCCCACGGCAGGGCCGCCCCTGCCGTCCAGCCATTCGACCGACTGCAGCTCGGCACTCAAACGCGGCATCAGCTCGATGTCGGACACCACCGTCCACACCTGTGCCGGTGGAGCGGCGATCCAGGTGTGGACCTCGACCGTCGGTTTGTCCGCATAGCGCGCACCCGTCCACTCCATGATCCGGTGGCCTCCCTGCCCCTACCGAAAACCCACATACGAGCAACTGACCAGTAAAGTTGCGTAGATAGACTTACTTGTCAAGGGCGAGCGCGGGCACCGCCGAACTACTGAGTCAGCCCGCGAAACGCTCCCGCACATCCGGCCGCTCGGCCAGCTGCGGTGGATAGCCGGGGCCCATCCGGGCGCGGGTGTTGTCCGCGGTCATCGGCTCACCGCAGGCGGCGCACACCACCTCGGCATGGGTCTCATGCCCACACACATCGTGATGCATGACCACCGGCGGGCCCGCTTCACCGGCCAGCCAGCGGTCTCCCCAGCGATTCATCACCAGAAGCACGCCGTAGAAGTCGCGCCCCTTCTCGGTGAGCACGTAGTCGTACCGAACCGGCTCCGTCTGGTACGGCCGCTTCTCCAGCAGCCCCTCCTCCACCAGACGACGCAGCCGGTCCGTGAGCGTATTGCGGGCGATCCCCAGCGACTCCTGGAACGCGTCGAACCGCCGGATCCCGTAGAACGCCTCACGCAGCACCAACGGCGTCCACCAGTCCCCGAGCAGGTCCATGGTCCGCGCGATCGAGCAGGGCCACTGCGCAAAGGATGTCCGCCTCATGACTGCCAGCATAGGTTCGTCCAGTCGTGAGACCCAGCAGGTAACTCGAGCAGCGGCCGGTGCGCGGTCTCTTGTGTTCCATCAATAACGAAGTTATGTTGCCGCCATGAAACGTGACTTGCAGGGCAGAAAGCTGGTTGTCACCGGAGGGGCACGCGGCATCGGGGAGAAGGTGGCCCGCCTGGCCGCCGCCCGAGGAGCTCGTGTGACCGTGATCGGACTGGAACCCGATCGGTTGCGCGACCTCGCCGCCGACCTGGGCCCCGCCGCCGCCTGGCGCGAGGCCGACGTGCGTGACGGCGCGGCTCTACGGTCGGCGATCGATGAAGCCGCGGAGATCATGGGCGGCATCGACCTCGTCGTCGCCAACGCCGGGGTCGTGGCGTACGGGACGGTGCGCCAGACGGACGAGGCGTCGTTCGAACGGGTCATGGACATCAACCTGAACGGCGTCTTCCGCACCCTCAAGTACGCGACGCCCCATCTGGAGCGCAGCCGGGGTCACGTGCTGGTCGTGGCGTCCGCGCTGTCGTTCATGCCGCTGGCCGCGATGGCCTCGTACGGCGCGAGCAAGGCGGCGGCCGAGCTGCTCGCCCTGACCTATCGCCAGGAGGTGGCACATCTCGGGGTCACGGTCGGCCTGGTGCACCCCTCCTGGATCGACACGGACCTCGTCCGGGGCGCCGAGGCGGACCTCCCCTCGTTCCAGGGCCTGCGCCGACGGCTGCCCTATCCGGGCAACGTCACCACGAGCGCCGACCGGGCTGCCGCCGCGATCGTCGACGGGCTCGTGCGCCGCCGCAGCCGCGTGTACGTCCCGCGCGCGGTTGCCGTGGCCAACTGGGCGAAGGGAGCGCTGAACTCGCCGCTGGCCTGGCCCTGGGCGCGACGCTTCGCGGCCCGGGCGGTTCCGTCCCTCGAACGGGAGGTCGCGGCGCTGGGAAGGCATAACCAGCTCACGCCGGGTACCCATGCCCGTGGTGCGGGGACCAGGTCGTCCTAGCCGCCCGCGGGACTGCACCCAACCGCCCGGCTTCTCACTCGCCTTGGAGGATGGAGTCGTACAGGCGCGCGCCGGCCTCGTGCGAGGCCTCGGCACGTTCTCGCTTGTCACCCAACCCGACAGAGAAGTTAACGCCCATCGGCAGGAGCACCTGCATCACGGCGTCATCGAACTCGACGAAATGCTCGGCCAGTTCAAGGGTGATGTAACCGTGCACGAAACTCCACAACTGGGCGGCCATGACCTCGGGTTCCTGCCGCTCGACCCTGCCTGAGTGCACGAGCCGTTCGCAGGCCGCAGTGACATGAGCGTGGGCTTCGCGAAAGGCCGGGGAATGCCCGCTCAGGCGAAGGTCCGCATCCGACAGAGGCCGGTAAGTCGCCCGAGTGGACAGCCCGAACATCAGGTCGTAGAGGTGAGGGTTCTCGCGGGCCAGCCGACGACAGGTCAAGGCCATGGCGAAGAGATCCGCGATCGGGTCCTCCGTCACCGGCACCTGGGCGAACGCCCTGCCGAGTTCCTTGAACCCGTGGTCGGCAACAGCGCTCATCAGCTCGGGGATCCCGCCGAAGTGGCTGTAGACCACCATGGTCGACAGTCCGCTCGCGGAAGCCACCGTGCGCGCCTTCACGGCAGACGGCCCCTGCTCGGCCAGCAGACCGATGGCCGCCCGCACAAGCCGTTCCGGTGCATCGTCAAGCCTCGCCCGCCCTGCCATGTCTCGCACGCCTCCAGCATTGACACGCTCAAAATAACTTGGTTATGTAATTCTTCACGGCAATAGTACACATCGCACGTGACGTGCCGTCCCGGATACACGCGTCCGTCCTTGGACGCGTCATCACGCGCTGTTCCAGTCTCGTGCCGCCTGTGCGGACACAGCCCGTTGGGGCGAAAACCGACCCCATCGCCGCGACACGCATCCGCAGCTGTCCCACGCACTTCCCACCCCCATGAACTCAGCACGGGAGCAGATTCATGCCGTACAAAGACAAGGGCCATCTGGAGATCGAAGATCGCGGAGCCGTCCTGATCGTCCGGGTCGACGGCGGCCGGCATCAGGAGTTCGGCCTCGACATCGCCCATCAGCTGGACAAGCTGGTAGCCCGTGCCGACCGCGATCCGGGCATCTGTGCGGTCGTCTTCACGGGGGCGCACCCCGAGCGGTTCGTCAGCCATGCCGCGCTGCGGTGGCTGCAGGAAGAGGGCGCCGCGAGCCCTACGGTCGGCCGACGCGGTGCCGCCGCCGTCGTACGCGCGGCGAAGCACGTGGACCGGTCCCGTCTCCTCGGGCCCGTGATGCGCAGGACCCCGATGCGGGGAGCCCTCCAACTGGAGCGTCTGCACACGACCTTCCTCCGGATGAACGCCAGCGGTGTCCTCTTCGTCGCCGCCCTCAACGGTTCGGCTCTCGGCCTCGGCGCCGAGTTCGCCTGGGCGTGCGATCTGCGCGTCATGGCCGACGGGGACTACTTCATCGGCCAGCCGGAAATCCTCCTCGGCATCATCCCGGGCGGAGGCGGCACCCAGCGGCTGACCCGCCTGATCGGCACCCACCGGTCCCTGGCCGCGATCCTCGAAGGCAAGCCGTTCACACCCGCGGAGGCTCTCGCCAACGGGGCGGTCGACCAGGTCGTCCCGCAGCACAAGGTGCTCGCGCAGGCGGTCGAACTCGCGGAACGCTTCGGCAAGCGGCCGAAGGGTTCGGTGGCGGCTGCCAAGAGGTCGGTGTACTTCGGCGGCTCGATGCCGCTGGAGGACGGCCTGCACGTCGAACGCGCCGAGTTCTTCACCAGAGTCATGTCGAAGGAGGGGCAGGAACTGATGCTCAACTACATGGAGACGACGGACGCCACCGGTGAGCTCCCCCTCTACCGGCCGGACACCTACGCGCAGGCGCTCGCCTCGGGCAGTGTGCCCGGGCACCGCTCGACCAAGACGAAGCGGCGGTGAGCCGGCGATGACCACCGCGCACTCCTTCACCCGTCACGACATCACGTTCCCCGCCGGCGACAGCACCTGTGCCGGGTGGTTCTACCTCCCCACGGGCGTCACCTCCCCGCCCGTCGTCGTCCTCGGGCACGGCCTGGGCGCCACCCGTGAAATGCGCCTGGACGCCTTCGCCGAGCGTTTCGCGCAGGCCGGCATCGCCGCCGTGGCCTTCACCTACCGGCACTTCGGCGACAGCGGCGGCCACCCGCGCCAGCTTCTGTCGATCAAGCGTCAGCTCGTCGACTGGGATGCCGCCCTCGCCTACGTCCAGGCCCGCCATGACGTCGACCGCTCCCGTGTCGCGGTCTGGGGCAGCTCCTTCGGCGGCGGCCACGCCATCACCGTCGCCTCACGCCATCCCGAACTGCGCGCGGCCGTGGCCCAGTGCCCGTTCACCGACGGTCTCGCCTCCGCGCTCGCACTGGGCCCGCTCGCCTCACTCAGGATGACTCCCGTGCTCGCCCGGGATCTGGCGACGAGGGTCCGAGGCAGGGCGCCCGCGATGGTTCCCATCGCCGCCGCCCCCGGTTCACCGGCGCTCATGAACGCCCCGGACGCACTGCCCGGATACCAGGCGCTGCAGCCGCCCGGGACAACGTTCCGCAACGAGGTGGCGGCACGGGTGATCCCGACCATCGCCGCCTACCGGCCCGGGCGTGCGGCGAAGAAGGTCACCATGCCGATCCTCTTCTGCGTCAGCAACACCGACTCGGTCACACCCCCCGCCCAGACCCTCCGGTACGCGGGCACCGCGCCCCGGGGAGAGATCAAGAGGTACGACGCCGGCCACTTCGACTTCTACACCGGCGAGACCTTCGAGCAACTGGTGCGCGACCAGATCGAGTTCCTCACCCGCCAGCTGCACCCGGCACCAGCCGCATCGACTCCCTGACCGGATCGCATCACACCGAGACAGGTACGCCTCGCCATGAACTTCGCTTCTCTGCCCGACCGCCGCGCCGAGCTCGACCCCCACGGGGCCGCGGTCTCCGACGGGCACCAGTCCCTCACCAACACGCAGCTGCTGAGCCGGGTCCGCATGGCAGCGCGTCAGCTCCAGGACCACGGAATCGGTCCCGGTGACGTCGTCGCCCTCAAGCTGACGAACCGCGTCGAGTTCGTCGTCCTGCTCTTCGCCGCCTGGCGGCTCGGCGCCACCATCACACCGGTCAACCCGAGCATGACCGACGTCGAAGTGGTCCGACAGCTCAAGGACTCCGGTGCGCGCCTGCTGGTGGTCGAGGACGACGGGGCGGTAGTGGCGCCCGGTATCGCCGTACTCGGCGTCGGCGAACTGTACGAAGGAGGGGTAGAGCCGGATCAGGCACCGCTTCTGAACCCGGCCACGCTGGCCCTGCTCATCTACACCAGCGGTACGACCGGGGTGCCCAAGGGCGTGATGCTCGACCACGCCAACATCGACGCCATGGTGGAGATGGGGCGCCAGGCGTTGGAGGTCGGGCCGGCCGACCGGTGCCTGCTGATCCTGCCGCTCTTCCACGTCAACGGCATCGTGGTCAGCGTCCTTCTGCCGTTGCTCGTGGGCGCGAGCGTCGTCATCGCGGGCCGGTTCGATCCCCGTACCTTCTTCGATCTCGTCGAGCAGGAGCGCCCCAGCTTCTTCAGCGCGGTGCCGACGATCTACAGCATGCTCGCGGCACTCCCGGACCACGTCCGGCCCGACACATCGTCGCTGCGGTTCGGCGTCTGCGGCGCCGCCCCCGCCTCCGCCGAGCTGCTGACCCGGTTCGAGGCCCGGTACGGGTTCCCGCTCGTCGAGGGATACGGCCAGTCCGAAGGGACCTGCGGTTCCACCATCAACCCCGTCGCCGGCCCCCGACGCGCCGGAACCGTGGGGCTCCCGTTCCCCGGACAGGAGATCCGGATCCTCGACACCGACGGCACCGAAATGGCGCCGGGCATGGACGGTGAAGTCGTCGTCAGGGGCCCCAACGTGATGCGTGGGTATCTCGGCCGTCCGGACGAAACGGCCCGCGTCATCGTCGACGGCTGGTTGCACACGGGCGATGTGGGCCACCTCGACTCCGAGGGCTATCTGACTCTGGTCGGGCGCTCGAAAGACATGATCATCCGGGGCGGGGAGAACATCTACCCCAAGGAGATCGAGGACGTGCTGGCGGGCGACCCATCGGTGCTCGAGGCCGCCGTGATCGGCGTACCCGACGAGAAGTGGGGAGAGGTGGTCGTCGCCTACGTCCAGCCGCGACCGGGGGCGACCGTCGATCCGTCGGCCCTGAAAGCCCTCTGTGCGCGCAGCCTCACCGGCTACAAGCGCCCGACCGCGTTCTTCGTGGTGGAAGCCATCGCGAAGAACGCGGTCGGCAAGATCGACAAGACCTCGTTGCGTGCCGGCCACGCAGCCCTCTCTGCCCGGTCCTGATCAACGTGGTTCCAGAGCGGCCCACAGCGTCCCGAACTTCACCGGTCAGGAGCGAGTAGACCGCTGCCGCTCTCGTCGAAGACCCTGTGGAACCTGCCCGTCACACGTTCGGACATCCTGGCCTTCACGGCCAGCGAAGAGCTGGACCTCCAGCCGGCCTTCGTCCGTGAGGTCGGCGGCCGGCGCGCCGAGCGCAAGCTCCAGGGATCGAGAACGTCGGAAACAAGATCGTCAAGCTCTGAGTCCGCCTTTGGCGGACCGCAAAGGGGCCTGCCTGCATAGGGCGGGCCCCTTTCGTGTCGAGTGCGGGCCGGTCGCGCGCCAGGGGCGAGGCGCACCCTCTCCGCGCAGAGCGCTTGCGATCACCACCCCTCTCCATTTAGATTATGATCGTAATTTAATAACCACTTCACCAGGAACCTCCATGGACCTCTCCACCAGCACCGTCCTTGTCACCGGAGCCAACCGGGGATTCGGCCGGGCCCTCGCCGCCGAACTGCTCAGCCGCGGCGCCACCGTCTACGCCGGCGCCCGCAACCCCGACCAGGTCGACCTGCCCGGCGCCAAGCCGATCGCGCTCGACATCACCGACCCCGCCTCCGTCGCGGCCGCCGCCGAGGCCACCGGCAATGTCACGGTCCTGGTCAACAACGCGGGGTCGTCCACCGGCGCCGACCTGCTGACCGCCGACCTGGACGCCGTCCGCCTGGAGATGGACACCCACTACTTCGGCACCCTCTCGGTGACCCGCGCCTTCGCACCCCAGATCGCAGCCAACGGCGGCGGGGCGATCCTGAACGTCCTGTCCGGCCTGTCCTGGGTCAGCTTCCCGGACTTCGGCGCCTACTGTGCCGCCAAGTCCGCCGAGTGGTCGCTCACCAACGCCCTGCGCCTGCAGCTCGCCGACCAGGGCATCCGCGTGGCCGGCCTGCACGTCGGCTACATGGACACCGACATGGTCCGAGCCGTCGACGCGCCCAAGTCCGACCCCACCGACATCGCCCGGATCGCCGTCGACGGCATCGCCAACGGCGCCTACGAGATCGTCGCGGACGACGCCTCACGCCAAGCGCAGGCCGCACTGGCCGGAGGCGTCTCCGTGCTCTACCCGCAGCTCCCCTGAGAGCAGCCGCCCAGCGATCCGCCCCCAGTGCGGCGGATGCCGGTGCTCGCTGTCGCTTCCCCCGTGCCGTCGCCCGCCCGCCTTCACGTCATTGATCCATCGCCCAGTACGTCTGCCCAGGGAACGCCATGAAACAGCACAGTAAGCAACCGGTTCGAGGCGGCTCCGCCGTCTGGGCCGTGGTCATCACCAGCGCGGCCGGATTCATCACCGCGCTGGACAACCTGATCGTCACCACCGCCCTGCCCTCCATCCGCGAGGACCTCGGCGGCGGTCTGGAGGACCTCGAATGGACGGTCAGCGCCTACACCCTCACCTTCGCCGTCCTGCTCATGTTCGGCGCTTCCCTCGGTGACCGCTTCGGCCGCCGGAGACTGTTCGCCATCGGGCTCGGGATCTTCACCACGGCCTCGGCCGCGGCCGCACTCGCACCGGGGATGGGTGAGCTGATCGCCGCGCGGGCGGCGCAGGGCGTCGGGTCCGCGATCGTGACGCCGCTGACGCTCACCCTGCTGTCGGCCGCCGTCCCCGCCGCACGACGCGGCGCGGCCCTGGGTGTCTGGGGCGCGGCCAGTGGCATTGCCGTCGCCACCGGACCGCTCATCGGCGGCGCACTCACCGAAAACCTCTCCTGGCAGTGGATCTTCTGGGTGAACGTGCCCCTCGGCCTGGCGCTGATCCCCTTCGCCCTGCTGCGGCTGAACGAGAGCCGCGGCCCGAACCCGACCCTCGACCTCGTCGGCACCGTTCTGGCCAGCGGCGGTCTGTTCGGCATCGTCTACGCCCTGGTGCGCGGCAACGCCGACGGCTGGAGCAGCACCCCGGTGCTGGGCGCCTTCTTCGCCGGTGCCGCCCTGCTCGTCGGGTTCGTCCTCTACGAACTGCGCGCCAAGCACCCGATGCTGCCGATGCACCTCTTCTGACACCGTTCCTTCAGCGCCATCAACGCCGCCAGCCTGCTGATGTTGCTGGGCATGTTCGGGTCGATCTTCCTGCTCAGCCAGTACCTGCAGACCGTCGGCGGCTACTCGCCCATGCAGGCCGGCATACGGATGCTGCCCTGGACCGCCATGCCCATGATCGCCGGACCGCTGGCCGGGGCACTGTCCGACCGCATCGGCGGGGCACCCGTCGTCACGGCGGGCATGGCCCTGAACGCCGTCGGCCTCGGGCTCTGGGCACTCACCGTCGAGCCGCACGAGGCCTACACCCACATGCTGCCCGCACTGATCGTCTGCGGCATCGGCCTCGGCATGTTCTTCGCCCCCAGCGCCAACCTCGTCCTGAGCACGGTCCGCCCGGAAGAGCAGGGCATCGCCTCCGGCGCCAACAACGCGATCCGCGAGGTCGGCGGCGCCATCGGCGTCGCATCACTGGCCGCGGTCTTCTCCGCCCAGGGTGGCTACGGATCCGCCTCACTGTTCGTGGACGGGTTGATCCCGGCGCTCTGGGTCGGGGCCGGTGCGGTCGCCCTGGCAGCGGCTGTGGCGTTGCTGATGCCCCGGCAGCGCAAGGCCGACGGCCCTGCCGCCGACTTTGCAGTGGGAGATACTCCGCCTGGTGTCACGGTCGTGACCTGAGCCCAGGACCGAGGGGCGGCTCAGCCGGTTACTGCGGGGCCGCCCCTCAGCCCCTTCTCTCACCGGCCAGGAAGGGCCGCAGATGCGCCAACAGGGCCTCCGGCTGCTCCTCCGGGATGAAGTGGCCGCACTCCGGGATCTCGGCACCGGTGACGTCGTCCGCGTAGTCACGCCAGATCTCCAGTGTCGGCAGGCGGCCAGGCAGCCCCGTGGAACCCCACAGCGCCAGCACCGGCATGGTGAGGCGGCGGCCTTCGGCGACGTCGATGTCGTCGAGCGCGATGTCCTCCTCCATGGCGCGGTAGTCGTCGAGGCTCGCACGCAGGGCGCCCGGACGGGAGAACGCACGGACGTAGCCGTCGACCGCGTCCGACGTGAGTCCGTGACGGTTGTAGGTCCACCGCTCGAAGAAGTACTCGAGGTACCCCCGGATGTCGCGCCCCACGAGGCGCTCGGGCAGATCGGGCTGCATGTGGAACAGCCAGTGCCAGTACCCGGAGGCGAGTGAGGAGTCCAGGCGGCGGAACATCTCCCGGGTGGGAACGATGTCGAGCACGGCCAGCCGCTCCACCTGGTCCGGGCGGTCCAGCGCCCAGCGGTGCCCCACGCGGGCGCCGCGGTCGTGGCCCGCGACCATGGCGCGCTCGAAGCCGAGCGCCTCGACGAGGCCTGCCATGTCGGCTGCCATCCGCCGCTTGTCGTATCCCGCGGTGGGCTTGTCACTCAGGCCGTATCCCCGCAGATCCGGCGCGACGACGGTGTGGTCGGCGGCGAGATCCGCCAGTACCGGCCGCCAGCAGTCAGAGGTCTGCGGCCAGCCGTGGAGCAGGACGAGCAGCGGGCCTGCCCCGGCTCGGGCGTAGTGCAGACGGACCCCGTCCACCTGCGCCACTCCGGTCGTGACTGTCGGCTGTCCCATGAGGTGCGCCTTCCTGACGTGAGCTACGAGCCAACACGAGCTAACCGTCTTAGACAGTTAAGCTAGCGTGCAGAATGAAGACGTGGCAACGGACGACATGTGGATCTGGGACGGCGGACGGCTCTGCCTGGACTTCGCCAACACCCTCCGAAGCCGGTGGAGAGCCACTCCGGTGGAGACCCTCCGGGAACCGGACGACCTGACGGGCTGGCTCCGGGAGGCCCTTCTGCTCGCCCCGGGGACCACCGAGCCCGCCCCGGCGGCCGTTCTTATGTCCGCCCGGCGGCTGCGCGAGAGCGTCGACCGGGCCGTACTGGCGGTCGCCGACGGCCGACTGCCCATGTCCGGCGACGTGACGCTGCTCAACCGGTCGGCAGCGGCGGCCCCCAGACCCGCACTGCAACTCGTCATCACCGACGACCGCCTGGAGCCCGCCGGCCCCACGACCCTCGCCGCCGACCCCGCACTCGCCCTGGCACTCATCGCCCAGGACGCCGTCGACCTGCTTCTGTCCGCCGAGATCCAGCGCGTGCGCGTCTGTGGAGCCGACCGGTGCGCTCTGCGTTTCCTGGACCGCTCCCCAGCTCGCAACCGCCGATGGTGTTCCATGTCCCGCTGCGGAAACCGCACCAAGGTCCGCCTCCATCAGGCGCGTTCACGACAGAGCGGTCCGATGGCGGAAAACTGACCGGGATGTCCTCAGCTCACTCGGGCGACCTCACGCGAAAGGCCGGGCCGGGGACGCTCTCGATGTCCTTCGCCTGCACCGGATGGCCCTGTTCGCAGCGGATCTGGACGTCGACGTGGGCACCGCACTCGCGATGCCGCGCCAGGACCGCCGGCCCCTCCGGGTCGGCACGGTAGCGGTCACCCCACTGCAGCAGCCCCATCACGGCCGGCACCAGATCCATACCCTTGGACGTGATCACATACTTCGGCCGACTCCGCGAGCCCGGCTCCTTGTAGGTCTCGGTGGCCAGGATCCCTTCCTCCACCAGCATCCGAAGCCGTGCCGCGAGCAGGTTGCGAGGACAGCCGAGGACCCGTTCGAACTCACTGAAGCGGGACGAGCCGTACCAGACCTCACGCAAGATCAGGATCGTCCACTTCTCCCCGACGACCTCAAGGGTCCGCGCGATCGAGCAGTTCGACGTGTCCCGGTCGAGCCGGGGGTCCATGCCGGTGTCTTGGAGAAGTTCGGTCCACGCATCCATGAGAACGATTCTAGCCGTTTGAGTTTACTTTCAGAGACTCAGCGACCGACAACAAATCATTGCCTCACGGACGTAATATTACGGACGTCAGACCATCGACTGGGGCTCGGCCTGTACGGCAACGGCCTTACATTGCGACGGGAGCAAGCCTGTGGCGCGCTACGCCAAGGAGCACAAGCAGGTGACACGGCAACGGATCATCGAGAGGGCCGGCCACCGATTCAAGCAGGACGGCATCGACGGCTCGGGCATCTCCACACCGATGCCGGACGCCGGGCTCACCAATGGAGCGCTCTACGCCCACTTCGCCTCCAAGGACGACCTCGTCGCCCACGTCGTCGCCCATGAACTGCGCACACTGGCGGATCGGTGCGACACGCCGAGGCCCGGCCGAGAGGGACTCGAGGACTTCGTTCGCGGCTATCTGTCACCCGAGCACCGTGACCGGCCCGACACCGGATGCCCCTCCGCCGCGCTGCTCGACGAGATCGGCCGAAGCGCGGACGGCACCAAGCAGGCGTACACCGAGGGCGCGACGGCCATCATGGAAGAGATCGCCGCCCGCCTGGCGCCCGCGGATCCGCAGGCCGCTCGCGGCAGAGCCATCGGGCTCTTCACCATGATGGTGGGGACGCTGCAGCTGTCCCGCGCCCTAGCCGACCGCGCGTTCGCCGACGAGGTCCTCGAGCGGGGAGTCGAGAACGCTCGCACGTTCATCGACTGAGACGCACTACCGCGCCGCAACGAGGGCCGCGGTCCGAGGTCGGCCTCCGGCGAGCGGTGCGCGAAGGCATCGAGCCGAGCCCGGATGCGAGGACGCTTCCGGGCGTCCCGCCTATGAGCACTCCCGGCCAAATGCGCCGCCCGCCCGCACCTGACACCCACTACCGCTCAAGGAAGTCGAGGGCTTCCGCCACGAACTGCTCGTGGAACTGGAAGATGCCTCCGTGGCCTGCGTCGGGGTAGACGACCAGGTCGGCGTTCGGCAGTCGCCTGGCCAGTTCGAACGAGTTCTTCGTCGGCACCATCCTGTCGTTGTCGCCGTTGGCGACGAACACGGGCTGATGGATGACGGAGAGGTCCTGGGGCTGCGCGAGCCCCCAGCGGTGGATGGCCTTGAGCTGGGCGAAGTACGACGTGAGGGAGATCGCCTTATCGCGGTCGTGAGTGCGCTCCTTGAGCCGGGCCAGGAACTGCTTTCCGGCTCGCCGCCCGCCCGCGGTGCGGGTGAAGAAGAGGAACTGCTTCGGGTCCTGGAGGGTGAGCAGGGCCCGGACGGTGTCGAGATGGGACAGTCGGGTCACCTTCTTGATGCCCTCACCGCCCGCGGGGCCGGTGCCCGTGAGGATCAGCCTGCGGACGAGCTGCGGTTCGTCCTGCGCGATCACCTGGGCGATCATGCCGCCCATCGAGAAGCCGTGAATGTCGACATGGTCGAGCCCGAGTCCCCGGATGAAGGTGACGGCGTCCTTCGCCATCTCTTCGATGGTCTTCGGTGTCGAGCCGCTGGATGCGCCGACGCCCCTGTTGTCGAAGGTGATGACGCGATGCCTGGCGGCGATGCCGTCGACGACTCGGGGGTCCCAGTTGTCCAGGACGGCGGAGAGGTGGGTGACGAAGACCACCGGGACGCCGGTCCTCGGGCCGAGGTCGCGGTAGGCGAAGGTCACTCCCCCGGCGGTGAGGGTGCGGGTGGGTGCCTTCCGGTACGACGTCACCACGTCGCCTCGTACTTCCTGTTCGTCGCTCACGGCCGTGCCCTTCTGCGTGGGGTGGAGAACTGCTGGGGTTTGACTGAGCAGGAGTGCGTTCTGGCGTGTGTGAGTGAGTGCTGAGGCTCCCGGCCGACGGCTGGGTGCTGTCGTCCCAGGAGGGGAATCGGTGTTCGTTCGTCGAATGTGTGACCTTTCCGCGTGGTGTTCGTTGGGTGTGATGAGCGGGTTATTCGAGGGGCTGTACGGGTGGGGTGGGGTGGGCGGGTTGCGGGAGCTTGCGGCGTCGTGTGTCGTGCCCGGCCCCTCGGGGGTGGCGGTCCGTACCCGGTTGAAGCAGCTCACGCCCGCCGATGTGAAGGTCCTCGCGCTGGTCGGTGCGTACCTCGGGTCGCTGGCTTCCCGGGATCTGAAGGTGCGGTGCGCGCAGGGTCTGGAGCATTCCGCGCAGACGTGGGCGACCCGCAAGCGGGGCCTGACGTCGGTGTCGTCGTCCCGGTGGGCCGGGTCGATCACCAAGGCCACGCATGATCAGTGGGCG
>NZ_JOEY01000063.1 GCF_000718165.1 Streptomyces fulvoviolaceus
GAACGTGGCCACCTACGCCGGCATCGCCGTGTCGATGCTGGCGGGCTCGCGCATCGCGAAGAAGCCGAAGATCAAGGCGTTCCTGTCGAAGTCGTCCACCCTCTGGTTCCTGTTCCTGTTCAACGGCGGCGTGGCCGCGTTCTGCTACCTGACCATGGACGGTGTGAAGGGGATCGCGACCGCCGCCGGCATGGGTCTGGTCTCGCTCGGCGCGGCCGGCGGCCTCATCGCGAACCGCCGCAAGCCGGCCGCGGCCCGCCACCGGGCCTAGGACCTGTATGCGCCGGCAGTCACCACGTACGAGCAGACGGAGGACACATCGATGAACCTGGGCAGCCGACTCACTCAACGCCTGCTGCGCCTTCCCCCGCCCCTGACCAGGGACCTGGTCGTCGAACGTGATCTGCGGGTGCCGATGCGTGACGGGGCCGTCCTGCTGGCCGACCGTTGGGCCCCGAAATCCGGGGCCCAGGGCCTGCCGACCGCTCTCCTCCGCATTCCCTATGGCAGGGCGGGCATGGCTGCCGGGCCGATGGTCCGGCCGTTGGCCGAGCGCGGATTCCAGGTGTTGATCCAGAGCACGCGCGGGACGTTCGGCTCCGGCGGAGCCTTCGACCCGTTTCGGCGCGAGCGCGAGGACGGGCTCGACACCCTGGAGTGGGTGACCGAGCAGCCCTGGTTCGGCGAGTCGATGGTGCTGTACGGCATGAGCTACCTCGGCTTCGTCCAGTGGGCGGTGGCAGACCAACTGCCGCCGCAGGTCAAGGCGATGATCCCGGCGGTGTCGGAGTCGGCCCTCACCCTGGAGTTCCTCCGCGGGGACGGGTTCTCCCTGGAGACACCGTTCGGCTGGGGCGTCATGGTCGCCGGCCAGGAACGCCGGTGGGCGATGCCGCGCCAACTGTTGGAGGCGAAACGGGTGCGACGGGCCATGGACACCCTGCCGCTCGGCCAGGCCGATGTCGCCGCCATGGGCCGTCGGTCCGACTACATCCAGGACGTCCTCGCCCACGACGCCGACGCGCCGCGCTGGGCGGAGGCCGACCACAGCCACCGGGTGACCGACATCGCCATACCCGTGAGTTCGGTCGGCGGCTGGTACGACATCTTCCTGCCGGGCCAGATCCGCGACCACCAGGCCCTGCAGACGGCCGGGCGGCAGGCCAGGCTCACGGTCGGCCCGTGGTCGCACACCTCCAGGGGTGTGGGGGTCGCGGCAGCCACCGAGGCCCTCGACTTCGGGCTGGCCCACGCCCGCGGCGAGCAGCCGCCCGAGCGCGCCCCGGTCCGCCTGTTCGTCATGGGCGAGGAGACCTGGCGCGACTTCCCCTCCTGGCCGCCGCCCGGATACGCACCGCAGCGCTTCCATCTCCACCCGGGCGGCACCCTGGCCGCAGACGCGGCGGGCGAGTCCGCGCCGGACGGCTACCGCTACGACCCGGCCGACCCGACCCCGGCCGTCGGCGGGGTGCGTCTGGCCCTCGGCGTCAAGGCGGGCCGCGTCGACAACACCGGACTCGAAGCCCGGCCGGACGTGCTGACCTACACCACCGGCACGCTCGACACGGACACCGAGGTGATCGGCGAGGTCTCCGCCGAGATCTGGTTCAAGTCCAGCCTCCCGTACGCCGATGTGTTCGTCCGGCTGTGCGACGTGGACGACAAAGGCCGCTCGACCAATGTGTGCGACGGCCTGGTCAGCCTGACCGGCGCCGACCGGACCTCCTGCGCGACGGTGCGGCTGTGGCCGACGGCGTACCGCTTCCGGCGCGGTCACCGCATCCGGGTCCAGGTGTCCAGCGGGGCCTTCCCGCGCTACAACCGCAATCCGGGCACCGGCGAACCGAGGACGACCGCCACGACCCTCCGCGCCGCGGATCAGGAGGTGTTCCACGACCCCGCGCACCCGTCCGCGGTGATCCTGCCGGTCCGGGTGAAGAGCTAGCCGGCTACGCGGACTCTCGAACGATCACCCGTGCCGGTTCGGGGGTGGTGTCGGCCACCGGCAGGCCCAGTGCGCCGCGTGCGGCGATGCGGCCGATGGCCTCCGCGTCGAGGTGCACGGTGGTCAGAGCAGGTGAGAACAGTGCTCCGTGCGGGGTGTCGTCGAACCCGATGACGGCGAGGTCTTCCGGCGCCCGCAATCCGATGTGCCGCATCGCGGCGAGTGTCAGCAGTGCGAGGTCGTCGTTGTAGGCGAGGACGGCGGTCACTTCCGGGTGTGCGGCGCGGAAGGCCCGTAGCAGCTCCTGGGCGTCGCCGAGGCTGCCGGGAAGGACCAGCTTCGGGCAGTCGGGCAGGCCCGCGGCGTGCGTGGCCTGCCGGATGAGCCGCTCTCGCAGACCGGCGAGAGCCTGGAGTTCCGGGGTGTCCGGCATCGCGGTGGCGATGTGCCGGTGGCCTCGCGCGATGAGGTACCGGATCGGGACGCCGGCCTGCGCGGAAAACGCGTCGAGGGGCGGTTCGGCGTCGGCGACGATGGCGTCCGCATGGCCGGCGTCGCCCAGGTCGATCACGGCCCGTGCGGAGACGGCCTGAGCCACGTCGGAAAGTGCCTGCGAGGAGAGATGTCCGTGCAGCACCAGGAGTACGTGGTCGTGCGCCGCGAGCTCGGCGTCGAGGCCTCGGATGTAGCTGCCGAGGCTGCTGCCGGTGGGGATTCCCTCGATGTTGAGCAGGACGATGCGGGACGCCCCTTTGCGCAACGCCTGCGCTGAGCCATTGGGGACGTAGCCGAGCTCTCGAGCGGCCTGCCGCACCCGTTCCCGCGTCTCCTGGGAGACGTGCCCGGCCGCCCCGTTGAGGACGAAGCTCACCGTGGTCTGTGAGACGCCACTGGCCCGGGCGACGTCCTTGGCTGTCGCGCGCGCGGACTTGCTCACTCACTCGCTCCTAAGGACGGAGGCCTACGGCGGCTCTCCTGCGTGCGGTCTGATCTGGGGCTTGTGCGGTGTGGGGTGCGCTGGATACCGTACCGCAGACAGTTGGTAATACGATTTACCACCGGTGAGGCGCGTGCCCCGTACCTGACCGGATTCAAGGAGAGGCGCCCATGAAGCTCGACCTGGTCGACCCAGAGCTGCGCCGCAGCGTCGCGCGGATGCCGCGCCTGCCGATCCGTGGGAAGTGGGGGCGCCACGTCGTGCGCGCCCTGGTCCGCCGGCGCGGGCCGGGCTCACCGGCCGAAGGCGTCGACATCACGGGAATCGACCAAGGCCAGGGCATACGCGTGTACACCCCGGCCGGTGGTGGTTCGGGGGCGGCACTGCTGTGGGTGCACGGTGGCGGGTACATCATCGGCGATGCCGTACAGGACGACGCCTTCTGCTCCGCGACGGCCCAGGAGCTCGGCATCCTCGTCGTCTCGGCGAACTACCGCCTCGCCCCCGAACACCCCTTTCCGGCCGCTCTCGACGACGCCTTCGCCGCTTGGGAGTGGTTGCAGAAGTCGGCCGGATCCCTGGGCGTCGACCTGGAACGCGTCGCCGTCGGGGGTGCCAGCGCCGGTGCGGGTCTGGCCGCCTGCCTGGTGCAGCGGCTGCACGATGCCGGCGGGGCCCAGCCGGTCGGGCAGTGGTTGTTCTCCCCTATGCTCGACGACCGCACCGCCGCTCGCCGCGAGCTCGACCAGGCGCAGCACCGGGTGTGGAACAACGCCGCGAACCGGACCGGTTGGGGTGCCTACCTCGGCGCCGAGCCCGGCGGTCCGCAAACCCCCGACCACGCGGTCGCGGCCCGGCGCGCCGACCTGAGCGGTCTGCCACCGGCCTGGATCGGCGTGGGCGACATCGACCTGTTCACCGACGAGTGCCGCACCTACGCCGACCGCCTGCGCGACGCGGGCGTGGACTGCACTTTCGACCTCGTCCCCGGCGCCCCCCACGGCTTTGAGGCCTGGGCTCCCGACACGCGCATCGCCCGGGAGCTGCTGGGGCGCAGCCGTACCTGGCTGGATGCGCGGCTGACCGGATCGGCCCCGGCGGTCCCCGGCGAGGCGTAAGCCTTCGCGGAGCACCGGCACCCGGGCGGTTGCCCACCCCACACACCACGGAGACCACATGACACGCACATCCTTCAACGACGGCTGGCAGACCCGCCCCAAGGTCAATCCCTTCGCCGAACTGTCCGGCACGAAGGTTCCCTTCCGGCCGGTGACGCTGCCGCACGACGCGATGATCGAACGGGAGCGCTCCGCGCCCGGCGGCGAGGTCACGATGGAGGGTGGCGCCGGCGCGTACTTCCCGGGCGGGACGTACGAGTACCGCAAGACCTTCTCCGTTCCCGAGGAGCACCGGGGCAAGCGGATCCTCTTCGAGTTCGAGGGCGTCTACCGCGATGCCGTCGTCTTCATCAACGGGGACTACGCCGGGCAACGGCCCTTCGGGTACTCGCACTTCTTCATCGACGCCGACCGCTTCCTGCGCTTCGGCGAGGACAACGAGATCCGCGTCGAGGCCCGCGCCCATCAGGATTCGCGCTGGTACACCGGCGCGGGCATATACCGCGACACCTGGATGCTCGTCGGCGAAGTGGTCCGTATCGCGCCCGACGGGGTCCGCGTCACCACCCCGGACATCGACGTCGAGCGGGCGGTGGTCGAGGTCGCGACGAGGGTCGAGAACGACTCGATCGCGGTCCGTACGGTCGACGTCGTCACCGAGATCCGCGACGCCGACGGGAATGTCGTCGCGAGCGACGTCTCGAAGGCCACGGTGCTGCCGGGCGAGCCCGCGACCGTACGCCAACGCCTGTACGTCCGCGCCCCGTTGCTGTGGAGCCCGGACGCGCCCACCCTGTACGCCGCCACCGTCACCCTGAAGGACCTGGACGCCGAGACCGTCACGTTCGGCATCCGTTCGCTGGCTCTGGACCCCGAGCACGGCCTGCGGATCAACGGCGAGACGGTCAAGCTGCGCGGTGCCTGTGTCCACCACGACAACGGAGTTCTGGGCGCGGCGACCTTCGCCCGCGCCGAGGAACGACGGGTCCAGCTCCTCAAGGACGCCGGGTTCAACGCGATCCGTATGTCCCACAACCCCATGAGCAAGGCGATGCTTGACGCGTGCGACCGCCTCGGCATGCTCGTGATGGACGAGGCCTTCGACGTCTGGACGTCCGGCAAGAGCGAGTTCGACTACAGCCTGAACTTCCCCGAGTGGTGGGAGCGCGACATCGAGGCGATGGTCGCCAAGGACTTCAACCACCCCAGCGTCATCATGTACTCGATCGGCAACGAGATCCCTGAGACCGGCTCGCCCTTCGGTGCCGCGTGGGGGCGCAAACTCGCCGAGAAGGTCCGCTCGTTGGACCACACGCGCTACGTCACCAACGCGGTGAACGGCATGCTCGCCGTCATGTCCGAACTGGGCAAGCTGCGCGGGCAGTCGCAGGAGAAGGCCGGCGAGGGCGAGGACAAGGGCATCAACACCCTCATGGCCGACGCCGGGGACATGATGAACGCGATCAGCGCCTCCGGCCTCGTCACGGACAAGACCGCCGAGTCCTTCGCCGTACTCGACGTCGCCGGCATGAACTACGCCGAGGCCCGCTACGCCCTGGACCTCGACCTGTTCCCCAACCGGATCATCATCGGCACCGAAACCTTCCCCACCCGCATCGACGGCAACTGGCGCCTGATCAAGCAACACGGCCACGTCATCGGCGACTTCACCTGGACCGGCTGGGACTACCTCGGCGAGGTCGGCATCGGCCGCCCGCAGTACCTCACCCCCGACACACCCCGCCCGGCCCACACCGCGCCCTATCCGTACCTGCTCGCGGGCTGCGGGGACATCGACATCACCGGCCACCGCCGGCCTGCCTCCTACTACCGCGAGATCGTCTTCGGTCTGCGGGCCGAGCCGTACATCGCGGTCCGCCGCCCCGAACACCACGGCAAGACCTACGCCGGGACGCCATGGGCCTGGAGCGACTCGATCGCCGGCTGGACCTGGCCCGGGTTCGAGGGCGAGCCGGTCACCGTCGAGGTCTACGGCGACGCCGACGAGGTGGAACTCCTCGTCAACGGACGCTCGTTGGGGCGGCAGCCGGTGGGCGAGGACCATCGCTTCCGCACCGAGTTCGACACGACGTACGAGCCCGGCGAACTCGTCACCGTCGCCTACCGGGACGGCGCTGAAACCGGTCGTACCACCCTGCGCTCCGCGACCGGCCCGGTGCGGCTGAGCGCCGAGGCCGACCGCCCGGTCGTCACGGCGAACGGCGGCGACCTCGCGTACGTCTCCCTCACCCTGACGGACCCGGACGGCACCCTCCACACCGCGGCCGACCGACCGGTGCGCCTCGAAGTCTCCGGCGCGGGCGTCCTGTTGGGCTTCGGCAGCGCCGATCCGGCCTCCGAGGAACGCTTCGACGCCACCGAACGCCGTACCTACGAAGGCCGTGTCCTGGCCGTCCTCCGCCCGACCGGACCCGGCAAGATCCACCTGATCGCCTCGGCACCGGAGTGCGCCCCGGTCGAAGTCCTCGTCGCCGTCGAGTAGGCGGCAGGTACGCCGTGGTCGTAACTTCCGGACGGTCCACCCGAAATCGCCCGGAGCACCTTCACCACCAAGGCCGCAGACGCGGAGGGCGAGAACTCCTCCGGCGTCCTGCGGCTGCCGACCCGGACGTGCTCCGGACCGCGCGTGCCCGACCCGGAGCACGAACACAAGAACATGGTCACGGTCCCGCTGAGCCGACCCCTCGACGTCGCGACCATCGGCATCCCGGCCGATGGCGGCCACGAGCGCCCGCCCCGAGCCCTCGGCGGCGGTCTCGGCTCCTTGACCGAGGTGCCGGGCCTGCGACCCGCCGCTGTCAGGTCACGAGCCGCAGCACCTCCGCCAGGCCACGCTCACCGGTGCGGTGTTCCGCCGGCAGGATGTAGGTGCGCAGGCCGCAGGCGGTCGCGCCACCGTCGCGGACGGGGTTGTCGCCGACCATGAGGGTGGCGCGGGGGTCGGCGCCGAGGTCGGCGCAGGCTTTGAGGAACAGCTGCGGGTCGGGTTTCTCCCGGCCCTGCTCGTAGGAGATGACGCAGGTGTCGATCAGGGCGTCCAGCCCCTGGTGGGCGAGGTGGGTGCGCAGGTCCCAGGCGAAGTCGCTGACGATGCCGACGCGCAGTCCGCGCTCGCACAGGGCGCGCAGGACCGGTTCGGTGTCGGGGTAGGGGACCCAGGCGTCCGGGGCGGTGAGTTCCCGGTAGGCCGCCTCCTGCGCGCCGCGCAGGAAGTCCACCTGCTCCCACCATCCCCACATCGCACGCCGGTGCTGCTCGCGGGAGAGGTCCCGGCCTTCCTGGAGGGCGACGACGGAGGGCAGCCGGAAGGCGGCACGCAACTCGTCGGAGATCTCGGCCACCGCGCCGGGTTCGTCCAGGACAGCGAGGCGGTCGCAGGCGGCGCCGACCCGGCGCAGCCACGGCTCCAGATCGATCATCTGGAAGATCGTGTTGCTGAAGTCGAACAGCACGGCCTGGACCGGGGGCACGGGCGCGGCCATCTCGGCATCGCTGGGGTGGTAGGCACTCGGTGTCTCGAACAGGGTGTGGATCACAGGGAGGGCTCTTCGGGTTCGATCGTCTCGACGGTCACTCCGAGGTCGCGGATGGCCGCGAGTTCCGCCTCGGGAGTGCCGGAGTCGGTGATGACGGAGTGGTAGTCGGCCACGGTGCCGTACGCGTACGTGGCGGTTTTGCCGAACTTCGAGTGGTCCACCAGGAGCAGCGCCTGTTCGGCGGAGCCGAGCATGGCCAGCTTCACCTCGACGTAGTCGTTCACGGGGTGGAAGAGCCGGCCCTCCAGGACGGCCGTGGCGGACATCAGGGCGAGGTCGGCCCGCATCTGGGACAGGGCGCGGGTGACGGTGGGACCGGTGCAGGAGTTGAAGTCGCCGCGGTAGTGGCCGCCCAGCAGGGTGATGCTCACCCCGGGCGCGGACCCGAGGCGCTGCGCGAGGCCGACGGAGTTGGTGACCACGTGGACCTGGTCCACCCTGGCCAGCACGGGGACCAGGGGGAACAGCGTGGTCGAGTCCTCCATGAGCACCGTGCTGCCCGGCCTGATCCGGTCGGCGACGGCCGCGCACAGCGCGTTCTTGGCCGCGAGGGCGCTGTTCTCACGGAACCGGGTGGCCGTCTCCATGGTGAGAGCGGGGAAGGCGACGGCCCGCCCGCGCTCCTTGCGCAGCAGGTGTCGCCCGGCGAGGTCGTCGAGGTCCCGGTGCATCGTCATCAGGCTGACGTCGAAGTGCCGGGCCAGGTCGTCGATGCGGGTCTCGCCGTGTTCGGCGACGTAGCGCAGCACGGCCTGGCGTCGATCCTCGACGGCAGCCTGTGAGAGTCGCGCACGGGCGGTCACGGCGCCCCTCCTTCCCGGTCGCTCCGGTCTCGTAGTTTCCCACACAGGCCGGTCGAGGCGGGGGCTCGACCGGCTGCCGGGCCTACGGGGCGTCCACTGTGACCAGTACCTTGACCTGCTCCGGGTCGACGGACGCGGCGAAGGCCTTTGCGGCGTCCTCCAGCGGGTAGGTGGCGGTGACGATCTCGGCGGTGTCGACGGCGCCCGAGGCGATCAGGGACATCGCGGTGCGGTAGTCGTCGCCGGTGTACATCAGGGTGCCCTCGATGCGGATCTCGCGGTCCTGGACCAGGTCGAGGCGGACGGGGGTGGTCCCGCCGGCTCCGACGCCGACGACGATGATCGTGCCGCCCTTCGCCACCAGGTCGGTTGCCTGGGCCATGGACTGCTCGCGGGCCACGCAGTCGAAGACCACGTCGACCGGACCGCCGAGCGCCGTGTGGGCCTGCTCGACCAGGTCGGTGGCGTCGGCGGGCAGGGCCGCGTCGGCTCCGAGGCGCAGGGCGCGGTCCCGCTTGCCAGGCAGCAGGTCGGTGACGGCGATCTTGGCGGCGCCCGCGTGCCGGGCGGCGGCGAGGACGAGCAGACCGATGGGCCCGGCGCCGAGAACGGCGACCGTGCGGCCGGTGAGGTCCCCGGCCTTCGCCACGGCGTGCACCGGGGTGGCCAGGGGTTCGACGAGGGCGGCCTCGATGTCGGTCATGCCCTCGGGGACGCGGTGGACGCGGTCGGCCGGGATGGTGAACAGGTCGGTCATGGCGCCGGGCGTCTGGCAGCCGAAGACCTTCAGTTCCTGGCAGATGTTGTAGCGGCCGGAGCGGCACTGGGGGCACCGTCCGCAGTACAGGTTGGGCTCGATGATCACCCGGTCGCCGGGCGCGAAGTCCTCGGCGCCCTTCCCTGCCCCGGCGACGACGCCGACCGCCTCATGACCAGGGCGATAGGGCAGGTCGATGAAGGGATGGTGGCCGGCCGCCGCGTGGGTGTCGGAGCCGCAGACGCCGACGACCGTGGTGCGTACGAGGAGTTCGTCGTCCCCCGGCACGGGGGCGGACACCTCCTCGAGGGTGATGTCGTCGAGGGAGCGGACTAGAACGCGGCGAATCTGCTCGGTCATGGTGGGGGTCCGTTCGGTTCGGGCGTTCACGAGGTGGCGAGGCCGGGCTGGATCTGGATCTTGCGGCCGATGCCGGCCTGGAAGCGGGCGATCGCGTCCGGGAACGCCGCCAGGGGGAGGCGGTCGCTGATGAAGACGTCCGGGTCGATGACGCCGGTGGCGAAGAGGTCCGCGGCGCGTTCGAAGCTGTGCAGGACGGCCATCGAGCCGGTGATCGTGATCTCCTGGTTGTAGATCTTGTACGGCTCGATGGTGGCCCGGGTGGCGTAGTCGGCGACCCCGAACTGCAGGTACGTGCCGCCCTTGCCGACCCGGCCGAGGGCGTCCTGGATGGCGTGGGCGTTGCCGGTGGCGTCGACGACCAGATCCCAGCCGTAGTTCGGCCGGTCGAGCTCGTCGGCGGACGCGGCCGCCGCGGAGCAGCCCAACTTCCGTGCCGTGTCCAGGCGTTCGGCGTTCAGGTCGACGAGGTCGACGCTCGCGGCGCCGGTGGCCTTGGCGAGCTGCAGCATCATCAGGCCCATCGTCCCGGCGCCGTAGATGAGCACGCGGGAGGCGAGGCGACTGCGCAGGACGTCGTAGCCGCGCACGGCGCAGGACAGCGGCTCGATGAGAGCCGCGTCCTCGGTGCGCACGCCGTCGGGCAGGACCGCGCAGTTGGCGACGGGAGCGGCCACGAACTCGGCGGCGGCGCCCGGGTGGGTGACGCCGATCGCGGCCCAGCGTTCGCAGAGGTTGTTGTGGCCGGTGCGGCAGTAGTGGCACTCGAAGCAGTACAGCGACGGATCGACCGCGACCCGCGCCCCGACGGCGAGTTCGGTGACGGCGGAGCCGACCGCGACGACCTCCCCGGCGAACTCGTGGCCGGGGATGATGGGCAGCTTCGGGGCGAACTCCCCCTGCAGGATGTGCAGGTCGGTGCCGCACAGTCCGGTGGCGGCGACCTCGACGACGACCTCGCGCGCGCCGGGGGCGGGGTCGTCGACGGCGACGAGTTCGACGCTGCCGGGCTGGGTGATGACGGCTGCCCTCACTTGACGGCTCCCAGGGAGAGACCGCGAACGAGCTTGTCCTGGGCAGCGAAACCGGCGATGAGGACCGGCAGGGAGACCAGCGTGGCCGCCGCGCACAGCCGGGCCAGGAACAGGCCCTCGTTGGTGATGAAGCCGACGAGGAACACCGGCGCGGTCGACGCCTGCGTCGCGGTGAGGTTCACGGCGAACATGAACTCGTTCCAGCTGAAGATGAAGCAGATCAGCGAGGTGGCGGCGAGTCCGGGCATGGCGACCGGCGCGACGACCCGCCACAGCACGGTGATCAGGCCCGCGCCGTCGACCTCGGCCGCCTCCAGGATCTCCTTGGGCACCTCGGCGAGGAACGAGCGCATCATCCAGACCGCGATCGGCAGGTTCATGGCGGTGTAGAGGATGACCAGCGTCCACACGTTGTCCAGCATCCCGGCGTCCTTGACGATCAGGTACACCGGCAGGAGGGCCGCGATGGCCGGGAGGAACTTGGTGGACAGGAAGAAGAACATCACGTCGGTCCACTTCTCGACCGGCTTGATGGACAGCGCGTAGGCCGCCGGTACCGCCAGGGCGAGCACGAGCAGCGTCGAAAGGATGCTGGCCATGGCCGAGTTGAGGAGGAACGGGGTGATGTCCCGGCTGAACAGCAGCTTGTACTGGTCGAAGGTGACGGAGGCGAAGGGGGTCGGCGGGTTCGTCGCCGCGTCCGCTTCCTGATGGAAGGAGGTGAGCACCATCCATGCCACGGGCGCGAAGAACGCCAGGGTGGCGAGCCAGGCGACGAACGTCCACAGGGGCGACAGCTTGGGCGAACCGCCGTGGTCGTCCTTGCGGCGCAGGAGCTTCTTGAACCTCGCCCCGGGGGCGGCGGCGACTGCAGCGTGGGTCATCGGGATACCTCCTCGCGGAACAGCGACGCGATGGTGCGCAGCGCGAAGGTCGCGATCACGATCGAGCCGAGCACGACGACGACACCGGCGGCGGCCGCCTCGCCGTACTCGTACTTGCGGAACATGGTCAGGTAGATCTCGTAGGGCAGGTTGGTCGTCTGCGAGCCGGGGCCGCCCTGGGTGATGGTGTAGACCGCGTCGAAGGTCTGCACGACGTAGATCGTGCCGAGCAGGACACCCAGTTCGATGTACTGGCGCAGGTGCGGCAGCGTGACGTAGCGGAAGGTCGCCATGGCGGAGGCGCCGTCCATGCGGGCCGCCTCCAGGACGTCACCGGGCTGTGCCTGCAGGCCGGCCAGGAGGATCAGCATCATGAACGGCGTCCACTGCCAGACCAGCGAGATGACGACGGCCGGCATGGGGTAGGAGGAGATCCAGTCGACCGTGGGGCCGTTGTCCGCTCCGAAGAACCGGTATACGGCGTTGAGGGTGCCGTTCAGCAGGCCGTAGTCGGGGTTGTAGATGGCGTGCTTCCACAGCAGCGCCGCCGCGACCGGCATGACCAGGAACGGGGCGATGAGCAGCGTGCGCGCCAGGCCGCGGCCGACGAACCGGCGGTCGAGCAGCATCGCCAGGCCGAGTCCGAGGATCACGCTGATGAGCACGACCGACGCGGTGAGGACGACGGTGTTGAGCACTGCCGTGCGCAGCCGCTCGTCGGTGAAGACGAACTTGAAGTTGGACAGGCCGACGAAGTGCCGGTCGCCCGGCTTGAGGATGTTCCACTGGAACGTGGAGATGATCAGCGTGGCCACGAAAGGCAGCTGCGTGACGACGATGGTGAAGATCAGCGCCGGCAGCAGCGGGATGCGGCGCTTCCACTTGCTGATGCCCGAGGACTTCCGGATGCGGGCGCGTGGGGGGGCTGTCTTGGGGGGTGCGGTGAGCGTGGTCATGAAACTTTCCTCCGCCGGTGACGGCCGGGGTCGGGGGAGCGACGCCCGGCCGGCACCGAGGCCGGCCGGGCGCTGAAGGTCACTTCTGGTAGTTCTTGGCGACTTCCTCGGCGAGCTTCTGGCCGTCGTTCAGCGCCTTGTCCACGGTGGTCTTGCCGGCGATGGCGGCGGATATCTCCTGGGTGACCTTCGTACCCAGGTCCTGGAACTCGGGGATGGCCACGTACTGGATGCCCACGGTCGGCCTCGGCTGGACGCCCGGGTTGGACGGGTCGGCCTGCTCGATGGACTTCAGGGTGATGTCACCGAACGACCCGGCGGCCTTCTGGTACTCCGGGATCTCGTACGTGCTGGCCCGCTTGCCGGCCGGGACACGCGACCAGCCGAGCTTCTCGCCGACCAGCTTCTCGTACTTCTTGCTGGACGCCCACAGCATGAACTGCGAGGCCGCGTCGGCGTTCTTCGTGGTCTTGGGCATGGCCCACGACCAGGCCCACAGCCAGCCGCTGCTCTTGGTCTCGACGGTCGGCGCGTAGGCGTAACCGACGTGCCCGGCGATCTTGCTGGAGCTGGAGTCCTCCAGCGAACCGGCCGCGCTGGTCGCGTCGTACCACATCGCGACCTTCTTCTGGCTCATCGCGTTGAGGCACTCGGTGAAGCCGGCCTGCGGGGCGCCCGCCTCACCGTGCTCCTTGACCAGGTTGACGTAGAAGTTCGTGGCCTTCTTGAACGCCGCGCTGTTGACCTGCGCCTTCCAGTCCTTGGTGAACCAGGTGCCGCCGAAGGTGTTGACCACGGAGGTCAGCGGCGCGCCGAGCTCGCCCCAGCCTGCAAGGCCGCGAAGGCAGATGCCCTTCATGCCGGGCTCGGCGCCGTCGACCTTGGCCGCGATGTCGGCGATCTGCTGCCAGGTCGGGTGCTCGGGCACCGTGATGCCCTTCGCCTTCATGACGTCCTTGTTGTACATGAGCATCGAGGACTCGCCGTAGAACGGCAGGGCGTACAGCTTGCCGTCGGAGCCGGACATCGACTGCACCATCGGCTTGAGCAGGTCGCTCTTGTCGAAGCTCGTGTCCTTGTCGGCGTAGGAGCCGAGCTCGTGCAGCCAGCCGTTCTTGGTCCAGATGGGCACCTCGTACGCGCCGATGGTGGCGACGTCGTACTGGCCGGCCTGGGTGGCGATGTCCTGCGTGACTTTGTCGCGCAGCTCGTTCTCGGGAAGGATCGTGAAGTTGACCTTGATGCCGGTGTCCTTCGTGAACGTGCTCTTGGTCAGCTTCGCGATGTCCTCCATCTGCGGGTTGCCGACCATCAGCACGTTGATGCTCTTGCCCCCGCTGTCGCTGTTGCCGGCTCCGGCTCCGGAACAGGCGGTGGCGAGCAGGGCGGTGGCGGCGGTGCCGGCGATGAGGGCGAATCTGGTCGATCGCATGTGACGGGGGACCTCTCGTGCGGGTTCGTCGGGACCTCGACTGAGGCTCGGCGGGGTGAGGAGGGGTGTGGATGCGTCCGCGGGGAGTCGGGCGCGTTTCGATGGCCGAATTATTAGCAGGAGACTGCGCCGTTGTTAACACATCTTGCGAGAAAACTTCGTCCGACTTATCGTTAGGCCGCCTCACAAGGGGCCACGGGGCACACCAAAACGGCCCCCTGCCCCCGCCGCCGTCCCCGAGGAACCCGCATGAGCGCCAGACCGGAAACCGCAGATCAGCCCGCCGTCGTCGTCGCCGGAGACGCGCTGGTGGACCTCACCCCCACCCGCACGGCCGACGGCGCCGCGGCTTTCCAGCCACTCCCGGGCGGCTCCTGCCTCAATGTCGCCGCCGGGCTCGGCCGCCTCGGAGTCCCCACGGCACTGCTCGCCCGCATCTCCGACGACCACTTCGGCGACCTGCTGCGTGCGCACCTCGCGGCGTCCGGCACCCGGCTCACCCATGTGCTGCCGACGTCCGACCCCACCACCCTCGCCGCCGTGCACCTGCGCGAGGACGGATCGGCCGCCTACTCGTTCCACGCGAACGGCGCCGCCGACCGCGGTCTGCGCCCCGAACACCTCGCCGCCCTCCCGGACGGCGGCACGCTGCCCGAGGGCACGGCACTGCACCTCGGCTCACTGGGACTGCTGCTGGAACCCCTGGCCTCGACCCTCGACGGACTGCTGCGCCGGGAGGCGGGCCGGCGCCTGGTGTCCCTCGATCCGAACGTACGGCCGGACCTGGTCACCGACCGCGCCGCCTACCTCCGGCGGTTCGCCGACTGGGTGGCGCTCGCCGACGTGGTGAAGGCGAGCGACGAGGACCTGGCCTGGCTCCACCCGGGTGAGCCGTACGAGGCGGTGGCCGACCGCTGGCTCGCGTCCGGGGCCGGGCTCGTGCTGATCACGTTCGGCTCCCGGGGTGCCTGGGCCGTCGGCCGCGCTGCGAGCGTGCATGTGCCCACCCCGGCGGTCGAGGTCGTCGACACGGTGGGAGCGGGCGACGCCTTCACCGCCGGAATGCTCGCCCATCTGCACCACATCGGCCGGCTCACCCGCGAAGGCGTCGACGGCCTCGGCGCCGGGGAGCTCGCCCGGCTGGTGTCGTACGCCGTGGAGATCGCGGCCGACACCTGCACCCGTGCGGGCGCCCAGCCGCCGCACCGCCGCGACGGCGTACCGGTCCCGTCGTAGTCCGTCCGTGACCCTGGTTATGCGTAACGCAGGGGACACGTTGCGTGCTCACTCCGCGGTCTTGGACGCGTCCAAGCGGGCCCAGACCGGTCCGAGAGCCTCCAGCGCCTCCCGGTACACCTGGTACGCCTCGTCGAGTACGGCGACCCGGTCGGGGTGGGGCTCGTGGCGCCTGAGCACGGCCGCGCCGGCGCGCGGGTCCGTCACGCCGTCGAGCAGTCCTACGGCGGTGGCGGCGAGCAGCGCCGCTCCCCGGGCGGCACTCTCCTGCACGTCGGTCACCACGACCGGCCGCCGTAGGGCGTCGGCGAACATCTGGCTCCACACCGCGCTGTGCGCGGCGCCGCCGGTCAGCCGGGCCGCCCCGCTGATCGGCAGCTTCGAGCAGAGCGCGTCGACGTGCCAGCGGTGATTGAGGACGACGCCTTCCATCAGGGCCCGCAGCAGATGGCCGCGGCCGTGCCAACCACGCAGACCGAGGAACGTCCCGGACGTCGCCCCCGGGTACGGGGAGCCGTAGACGAACGGGTGGAACAACACCTCCGACGGACCGTCCAGTTGTGCCTCGACCTCGCGGCCGATCGCCTCGTGGACCCCGTCCCGTTGCTCGGCCGGCGCGCCCGTCACCCGCAGGAACCACTCCAGGTTCGCCACCGATGCCGGTGAGGTGGACATGGTCATCCACTGCCCCGGGCGGACGAAGTGACGGACCTGCCAGCGCGGGTCGACGACGGGTCGCTCGCTGACCACCTGGTTGATGCTGAACGACCCGGCGATCAGGCACAGTTCGCCCGGCACCGTGCCGCCGAGCCCGAGCGCGGCGGCGTCGACGTCATGGGCGCCCGTGACGACGGGGGTGCCGGCGGTGAGCCCGGTGAGCGCGGCGGCCTCGGGGGTGACGGTTCCGCTCACGGCGTCGCAGGCCAGGACGGGTGGCAGCAGGCCGGCGAGCGCTCCGAGGCCGTACAGGTCGAGCAGCTCCGGCGAGTAGCCGCCACGCCTCATGTCGGTGAAGGAGGCGCTGGCGTCCGTGGGATCGGTGGCCACCGCACCCGTCAGTCTCAGACGCAGCCAGTCCTTGCAGGACAACAGCCAACGGGCCTCTTGAAGCACGCCGGGCTCATGGCGGGCGAGCCAGGCCAGCAGAGCGGCCGGGGACCCCGCGAAGGGCACCGTGCCCGACAGCTCCAGGGCACGGGACCAGACCGGGGTGCCCCGCCACTCCTCCAGTACCGCTTCGGCGCGCGTGTCCATGGCCACGATAGCGGCCCGCACCGGCCTGCCCCGGTCGTCGACGGCGTACAGTCCGTCGCCGTGCCCGGCCAGCCCCACCGCGGCCACGGCTCGCCCCGCGTCCGGGCCCGCCTCGGCGAGACAGGCGGCGATGGCCTGGTGCGCCGTCCGCCACACGGCGTCCATGTCCCGCTCGACCCAGCGGGGACGAGGGGTGCTCAGCGGAAGCATGCCGCTGCCCCGCGCCACCGGTCGGCCGGCGCCGTCGAACAGCACGGCCTTGGTCACGGTGTGTCCCGCGTCGACACCGAGCACCAGTTCACGCGCCAACGTTCACACCCGCCCCAGGTCGCGGGCACTGACCGCTGCGGCGCAGCGTCCTGGCGGTCGTGTCACCGGCTTGGTGCGTGGTGAACGGGACGTCGGCCGGACCGCGCCAGGGACTGTCCGCGGGAAGCGGCTCCTGGTCCGGCACAGCCGGCGCCTCGGCCTCGCCCACCGTGCCCACGATCTCGCCGAGCACTGCCGCGGCCCCGGCCCCGCACCACTCCATGGTCTGCCGCGCCGCGTGCTGCTGCGCCTCGCTCCCCGACCGGTCGACGCTGCGGCCCGGCCCGAAGCGCGCACCACACACGTCCGCCGGGGCGTCGACGCAGTACCCGGCAAGGATGAATCGATCACCGACGACCAGAACGCGCAACGCGGTCTCCTCGCATGCCGACGCCACCTCCCACGGGGCCGATCGTCCCACGTAGCAGGTCGTTGCGCCTGGACCGCCCCGTGTTCGAACGCCGTTGCCCCCGGCCCTCGGGACCAAGAACGCCGTCTACGGCAGCCCCCACCGCCGAGCGTTCAGTTCAGGGAGCGGTAGAAGTCCAGGTGGCGTCGCGCGGCGGTGTCCCAGGTGTGGCGGGCGGCCAGTTCCCGGCCGGCGGCCCGCCTGGCCGGGTCGTGTCGCGTGAGGGCCTGGCCGAGTTCGGCGGCCAGGTCTTCCGGGGTGGCGCCGAAGCGGGCGGTGGCTCCGAAGACCTCGCGCAGGACGGGGAGGTCGCGGACGACCAGCGGGACCCCGGCGGCCAGCGCCTCCATCGCGGCGAGCCCGAAGCCCTCCTTGAGGGACGGGAAGGCGAAGGTGTCGGCGGCGGCGACCAGGGGCGGGAGTTCCTCGTCGGGGACCGGTCCGAGGACGACCGGTTCGACACCGAGTTCGGACGCCCGGGACTCCCAACGGGCGCGGTAGTCCCGGTAGTCGAAGAGGGTCTCACCGCCCGCGACCACCAGCCGTACGCCGGGATGTTCGGTCCGCAGGAGCGCGTACGCCTCCAGCAGGTCGAGGGAGCCCTTGCGGGGTTCGATACCGCCGACGGTGAGGACGTAGTGGCCGAGGCGGGCGCGCCAGGCCGCCCGAGCCGCCATGTCGGTGGCCGCGAACCGCTCGTATGCCACTCCGTTCGCGATGACCTCCGCCTTCAGGTCCCAGCCCGCGGCGAGTTCGTCCGCGACCGACCGTGAGACACAGATGTGCGCGTAGGGCTCGACGATGGCCCGTTCGTGGCAGGCGGCCAGTTCGGGCGTGGTGAAGTGGTCGAGGTGGTGGACGGTGCGGATGCAGCGGCCCGCCGCGTTGGCGCTGATGCAGTCCTGGGCGTGGACGATGTCGTAGAGGGTGGGGTCGAAGGCGTCGCGGAGGGTGGCGATGGAGCGCAGGATGCGCTCGCCGACGGTCTCGCCCTCCGGGCCGTCGGGGAACGGCACGATCCGTGTCCGCACGTCCGGGCTGACCTCTCGGAAGAAGCCGGAGTCGCCACCCCGCCCCAGCGACCAGACGGTGACGTCCTCACCGGCTGCGGCCAGTGCCTCGGCGAGGGCGAGGGTGTGGACGACGCCGCCGCGTGGCTTGGTGGAATAGCTGAGCAGCGCGATCTTCATCGTCGTCACGAAGGGTTCTCCCGGTAGGCGGCGGGCCTGCGCTCGTCGAGGTGGCGCAGGACGCGGCGGGCGCGGTCGATCTCCTCGGCGATGTCGATCTCGGCCACGGCCAGGCCCGCCTTGGCCCAGGTGCGGGCGAGGATGTCGCCGCCGGGGCCGACGACCTTGGCCTGGCCGAGGAAGCGCATGCCGCCCATGGCGCCGGTCTGGTTGGAGGAGGCGAGGACGACCTGGTTCTCGGCGGCGCGGGCCTGGTCGTAGAGGTCGAAGAGCTTGGCCTGGCGGTCCTGGGCCATGCGCGGGGCGCGGTTGGTGATGCTGGTGGGCCAGGCCGACAGGCAGGCGAGGATTTCCGCGCCGTCCAACGCCAGCGACCGTGCGGACTCCGGGAACGTCTTGTCGTAGTCGATGAGCATGCCGATCCGGCCGACCGGAGTGTCGAAGGCGTCGAAGCGGTCGCCCGGGGCGTAGGCGGCGACCTCGCCGGCCGGGAGGTGGACCTTGCGGTGGCGGCCGAGAATCCCGTCGCCGCTGACGCAGACGGCGGCGTTGTGGCGCTCGTCACCACCGTCCTCGCAGTAGCCGACGCAGACCACCATCTCGGCCGCCAGGCGGGCGACTTGGAGGATCAGCGGGTCGTCCGGCTTGAGCGCCGGGGGCAGCGCCTCGGGGTCGGGGTGACGCAGGTCCGCGAGGTAGCCCCCGAGCGCGGCGTCGGGCAGGACCAGCAGGCCGGCCCCCGAGGACCGGGCGTCGTCGATGAGTTTCGCGATGCGGGCCAGGTCGAACTCCAGGTCGCGGCCGAAGTGGGCGGCGGCGGCCGCGATCCGGATCGTGCTCATGTGCTGACTGCTCCTGCGTGGGTGTAGGTTTCCGGGCGCCGGTCGCGCAGGTGCCCCATCGAGCGGCGGGCGGTCTCCAGGGCCTGGGCGACGTCGAGTTCGGCGATCGCCAGGCCGGCTTCGACACCGGTGTCGGCGATGATCTCGCCGCCCGGGTCGACGACCTTGGCGCTCCCGACGAAGCGTAGCGACCCGAACGTACCCGCCTGGTTCGCGGAGATCCATACGATCTGGTTCTCCAGTGCGCGGGCCCGGTCGAAGAGGTCGAAGCGGCGCTTCCAGCGGTCGTTGACGAGGTCGGTCGCGGCGTTGGTGCGCGCGCCGGGCCAGGCCGAGACGACCACACCGATCTCGGCGCCGTCCAGCGCGAGGGCGCGGGCGGATTCGGGGAAGGCCTTGTCGTAGCAGATCATCATGCCGATCCTGCCGACCGGGGTGTCGAAGGCGTGGAAGCGGTCACCGGAGGCGTAGCTGGCGTCCTCGCTGAGCGGCTGGTGGACCTTGCGGTGGTTGCCGAGCACGCCGTCGCCGTTGACGCAGACGACGCTGTTGTAGCGGTGTCCGTCCGCACCCGCCTCGCAGTAGCCCGCGACGACGGTCATCTCACCCGCCAGGGAGGCCAGGCGGCGGATCTCGGGACCGTCGAGGGCGAGCGCGGGTGGCCCTGCGTCGAGTTCGACATCATTGTCCAGGCTGAGGAGATAGCCGCCCAGGCAGGCCTCCGGCAGGGCCAGCAGCCGTACGCCCGCGGCCCGGGCCTCCTTGATCAGCCGCTCGGCGATCGCGAAGTCCTCTTCCAGGTCGCGGCCGAACTCGGCGGCCACGGCCGCCATACGCAGGGTGCTCATGCTGTCCCCATCCCGGTCACCGTGGAGGTGACCGCTTCTGTGATCTCTCCGTCGGGCCAGCGCAGCCCGACGCCGTGTCCTTCTGTCAGCTCCCCGCACACGGCGCCCGTCGCGGGCCCGGCGGCAAGCGGCGGGGCACCGGGCGCATCGGTGGTGAGCATCGCGAAGCCGGGGAAGCAGGTCAGCCAGTCACCCGTGGACGCCTCACTCGGCCGGGGTACGGCGGCCACGTCGAGCACGGCCCCGCAGCCGCTCGCCTCGGCGAGCATGCCGAGGGTCCCGGCGATCCCGGCCATCGACACGTCCTTCGCGGCGGCGGGCCTGGTGGCGGCCACCGCGCCGGTCATGGCACGCAGTTCGCCCGTACGACGGTGGGTGGTCGAGTCCCACTGGCGGCCCCGGTAACCCGCGCGCCAGCTCCCGCCGAGGTCGGCGGTCAGCCGTACGGTGTGTCCGGGACGCCCGCCGCCGCCCGGCACCGGATGGTCCGTGCGTCCGAGTGCGGTGACCGACAGGGCTGCGGGTACGCCCAGTTGGGTGTGCCCGCCGAGGACCGGCACGCCGTACGCGTCGGCCGCGCGCGCCAGTCCGGCGAGGATCCGTGCGGCGTGCACCGCGTCCTTCGCGCCCACCGCGTCGAGCAGTCCGAGCGGTGAAGCACCCATTGCCGCAAGGTCGTTGACGTTCACGAGGACCGAGCACCAGCCCGCCCACTCGGGATCCCTCTCGACCATGGACGGCACGATCGCGTCGCAGGCGGCGATCACGTCCGTACCGGGGACGGGCGCGCCGTCGTCACCGGCGAAACCCGCGGGAGCGGGCAGCGCGGCGAGCAGGGGTCCCAGCACGGCCTTCGTGACCGCCGCCTGTGCCGCGATCCGTGCGATCGGCCACCGCATCAGCACGTGTGGCGCACCCGCGACCGTCGCCTCACGCACCCGGCGCCAGCCGAGCCGCTTGAAGAGGACCTCATTGCGGGCCTGGACCGTCGCGTCGAAGCGCAGCGCCCCCTCGGCCTCCGCCCGCGCGCAGGCCGCCCGGACGAGTGCGGCCCCGATGCCCTGCGGGCCGCGGGCGCCGGGTGCGACGACGAGTCGGCCGCCGGCCCACCAGCCGATGTCGAGGCCGTCCGCGACAGGACCGAGCCGTACGCCGCCGACGACAGCTCCCACGTGGTCCTTGGCGACCAGCACGAGCGTACGAGGATCGGCGTCCCGGTCATCCAGGTCGTGGCCCGTGAAGAGGCCCTGCTCGTGGACGAAGGCGTCCCGGCGCAGTCGGCGGTAGGCGGCCAACTCATCTTTGTCGGCGGCCTGTTCGATATGGAAGGCAGGTCGGCGAGCGAGAGTGCTGCGGTCTCCGAGAAGCGCCAGGATGTCGACCGGCCTGTCCGCCACGGGCAGTGCCGTGGAGCCGTCGAGGTACCCGGACATCACCCACCCGCCGTCTTCAGCACGCTGCACGCCCCGCACGCCGCGCAGCCGGCCTTCTGGTCGGCGCCGCTCATCCCGGCGGCGCGCAGTTTCGCGGCGACGCCCTCGGTGACGTACCGCAGCAGGTCCGCGTCCGGGGCGCCGGCCCCGTCGCGGGCAGCGAGCGTGCCGCCCATCGGGCGGAAGGGCACGACGAACGGGTACACGCCCCGGTCGATCAACTCCCCCGCGCCCGCGATGAGTTCGTCGGCATCCTCGCCCAGGCCGACGAGCAGATAGGTGGAGACCCGATTGGGCCCGAAGACGCGGACGGCCTCGTCCCACGCCGCCTCGTACTCGGACATCGGGACGGTGGACTTGCCGGGCATCCAGCGCCGCCGCACCTCGTCGTCGAGGGATTCGACATGGATGCCGATGGCGGTGGCGCCGGCCTCGTGCAGTTCCCGTATCCAGGAGAGGTCCCCGGGCGGTTCGCACTGCACCTGGATGGGCAGTCCGGGCACCGCCTCGAGAACGGCACGCACGGACCGTACGAGATTCCGTGCGCCCCGGTCCGCGCCGGTCGTCGTGCCCGTGGTCATCACCATCTGCTTGACACCGTCCAACCGCACCGCCGCTTCGGCGACTTCGGCGAGCTGGGCCGGGGTCTTCGCGGCGACCGTCGCTCCGGAGCGCAGGGACTCCTCAATGGTGCAGAAGCGGCAGCGGTCGGCCTCGGCGTAGCGGATACAGGTCTGGACGACGGTGGTGGCGAGGACGTCCGAGCCGTGCAGCCGGGCGATCTGTTCGTAGCGGGTGCCGTCGGCCGTGGTCAGGTCGTAGAACTTCGGGCGGCGTACGGCGGTCAGGGTCAGGCCGGTGTCCTCGTCGCCGAGCCACACCTTGCCGTCGCGTACGGAGTAGGGGCTGTCGGGGTTGGTGGGCAGCGCGGCGTTGGCACCGTCGACGAGGACGTGCCCGTCGTCGCTGGGCCCCGCGCCGTCGGGCCGTCGCACGGGCGCGTCCAACGCCACTCCGTGCAGGGCGAGTTCGGCGCGGGTCATGATCCGCACATCCACCGCCGTACTTGTCGTATCGGTGCCAACGCTCACGGTCGTCCTCCCTACAGCTGGTAGGTGGAGTTGATGATGGCGCCCTTGCGCGCGTAGTGGATCAGCGCGTCCTGGACGTCGAGGGGGTGGGTGGGGATGACGCCCTCGATGAGGTCCTCCTCGCGGGCGCCGTGCAGGGACAGCCCGAAGCGGCAGCAGAAGACCTTGCCGCCCTCGGCGATGAACGTCTTGAGCTGGTTGTTGATGTTGTGCTCGCCGGGGAAGGCGGAGTTGCCGACCGTCGGGAAGCCGCGCGTGGCCAGGCAGTTGAGCGAACCCGGGCCGTAGAAGTAGATGGCCGTCTCGAAGCCCTTGCGCAGGGCGCGGGTCGCCTGGAGGACGGCGACGAAGGACACCGAGGACTCGTGGGCGATGCCGTGGACGAGGGTGAAGTAGGTCTCGCCGTCCTCGGCCTTGTAGTCGGGGAAGACCTTGGTGTCGCCGTAGATGCTGGTGCCCTCGGGCAGGGACGGGTGAGGGATCTCGTTGAGGGACTTCTGCTCGATCTCGCTGAGCTCGACGGTGGTTTCGGACATGTCTGTCTCCTTGTACGAGTGGTGCGAACGGGTCGGTGGGTGGGGACGGTCAGTCGTAGAGCGAGGCGAACGTGTCCCGGAAGACCAGCTCGCCGAGTTCGCCGCCACCGGTCGCTTCGGCGAGCCGGGCGTACTCGCCCGTGAAGTCGCCCCACGGCTGGTCACTGGCGAAGAGCACCCGGTCGTGGCCGATACCGCGGCGCTCGATCTCCTGGGCCAGCCAACGCGGCGTGAAGCCGATGGCCCAGGAGAGGTCGGTGTAGACCCGCTTGCCGCCTTCGATCCAGTCGAAGAACCGCGAGCCGACAAGCTTGATGTGGCCGCTCATCCCGCCGCCGAAGTGCACGAGATGGACGGGGACCCGGTCGGCGTACCAGTCGACGAGGTGGCCGACCTCGTCGATGTCGGAGGCCGCACCCGGTGAGGTGTGGACGTGCACCACGAGGTCCAGGCGTTCGGCCTCGTGGAAGATGCGGTCCAGGAGGGGGCGACAAGCCGGGTCCGTCGGGCGCCCGCCCAGCAGAAAGCTGAGTTTCAGCGCCTTCACGCCTTGTTCGCGGGCCAGGGCGAGGGCGTGCGCGGTGCGGTGCTCGTCCTCGGGGCGCGGGGACACCCACAGCCCGGCCCGGATCCGGTCGTCGCTCTGGGCGGCCTCGATCGCCAGCTCGTTGAAGGAGAAGGCGATCTCGGGGTCGGGGACCCCGTAGTTGGGGATGACCAGGGCGCGTTCGGTGCCCTCCGCGTCCAGGTCGGCGATCAGCTGCTTGACGGTGGCGCGGGCGGTGGTGTCGGGGTTGACGGGCGGTCCGCCGTAGAAGGGGTACGCGGGCAGGACGCCGATGTGGCGGTGTGCGTCGAAGACCATGAGCTTCAGCCGATCGGGAGCGCGGAGGTGAGTTCGCTGGGGGCGCCGGTGAGGGTGCCGCAGACATCCGCCATACGGCGCGAGGCGTCGATGTGGTTCGCGAGGAACTCCGCGTCCCGGCCCACCGCCTCGAAGCGTCCGGAGCCCCACGAGTACTGCCAGGGCAGACCCAGGAAGTACAGGCCGGGCGTGCTGGTGGCGCCGCGCCAGTGCATCGGGTAGCCGCGCCCGTCGAAGGCGGGTATCTCGACCCACCGGTGGTCGCGGGTGAATCCGGTCGACCAGACGACCGAGGTGATACCGGCCTCGGCCAGATCGAGCGCGTCGGGCTGCTCGGAGGGTTCCCACACGGGGACGTACCGGGGCTCGTCGGGAGCCTCGATCCCCTGTGCGGTGATGTGCGCGTCGATGCTGTCCTTGATGCCTTCGGCGACGGCGTCCGCCCGGTCGAGGTTGACCTTCAGGTCGTCGGCGAAGTCGAGTGTCGCGCCGTCGATGCCGGTCAGCCGCCCGTACAGGCGCATTCCGTCGCGTGCGAAGGCGCGCAGGTCGATGTCACGGCCTCCGTCGCGCCCGGTGACGTAGTGGTTGACCCGCATCCGGACGGCACCCGCGTCGTCGAACTCGTCGATGCCCTTGTTGTAGTAGCCCATGTCGTCCAGCCAGGCGACGCAGTCCCGGCCGCGGTAGAAGCGGGCGACGCGGGGCGCGCTGCCGACGGCCAGGTGGACCTGTCGGCCGGCCAGGTGCAGATCCTCGGCGATCTGGCAGCCGGACTGTCCCGTGCCGACCACCAGGACGGCACCCTCGGGCACCTGTTCCGGGTTGCGGTAGCGGGAGGAGTGGATCTGCTCGACGCCGACGGGCAGTCGCTCGGCCATGCGCGGAACGGACGGGGTGTGGTACGGGCCGGTGGCCACGACCACCTGGTCGGCGGTGAACTTCCCCTCGGTGGTGGCCAGTTCGAAGATCCCGCCGACGCCTCGGCGCAGCCCGGTGACGGACACGCCCTCCACGAGCGGGGGCTGGAAGAAGGCGACGTACTCCTCCAGATACCGGATGATCTCGTCGCGGACCATGAAGCCGTCGGGGTCGTCCCCCTGGTAGGGGTAACCAGGCAGTTTGCACTGCCAGTTGGGGGTCACCAGACAGAACGATCCCCAGCGGCGCTCGCGCCACTCGTGGCCGACCCGGTTCCGCTCGACGACGACGTGCTCGATGCCGCGCTCGCGCAGGCAGTAACTGACCGACAGACCGGCCTGACCGCCGCCGACGACCGCCACCGGGTAGTGGGCTCCCGCCAGCCGCCGCGCGTTCACCGCACGCTCCCGTCGGCGTTGCTCAGGGCCTCGACGGTGACCTCGGCCCCGTGCAGGGAGGCGTACGCGGCCGCGGTCTCCTCGATCTGCGCCAGCTGGTCGGACGCCCCGGTGCACGCGAACCCGTACTTCTCGCGCACCCGGTCGCTCGCGATGCCGAGCGCCGTCCGGCTCCGTTCCACGAAGTCCCCGAGTTCGTACACGCCACCGGTGGTGAGATAGTCCTCGATTACCGTAGAAGGTGAGTAACAACGCTGGGTCTCGCCGTCGGGCCAGCGCACATGGAAATACAGCTCAGGCATGAAAATCCTCCATGCGAGGCGCCGAGGCCTTGACACCTCGTCGCTGCTTATGAAGACCACTTCAGCCAGTGGGAATTACCGAACGAGGTCATCCGGAATAAAGCAGGGTTACCGAATTCTCACCGCGAGCATGGTTCAGGTACGCAGAATTGCCTCTGAGGCAAATCGGCGGCACGAAAAGAGCCCCGGCCAGTGTGAATTCAACTTGCCGGGGCTCAAGAGACCGGTCGGGCACTGCAGGGGACGTGATCAGCCCGGTGCGACATCGGCCTGGTCGACCTGTCGGGCCAGGTCGTGCAGGTGGACCGCAAGCTGAAGCCTCAGGGCGTTGTCGGGCTGTTGCCAGTCCTGCCCGAGCAGGCCGCCGATGCGCTCGATCCGCTTGAGGAGCGTGTTGGTGTGGATGTGCAGGGCGCGGGCGGTGCCGGCGACGTTGCGGGAGTTGGCGAAGTACGCGGTGAGGGTGCCCAGTAGGTCGGCTCCCCGCTCGGCGTCGTGAGCGACGACCCGGCCGACGGACTCCTCGAGGAACGACTCCAGGTCCTGGGCCCGGTCAGGATCGAACAGGATCGCGTACATCGCGAGGCGCTCCGTGCCGGCGCCGCCGTCACGCACTCCGATCCCGCGCAGCAGTCGGCAGCAGCGGCTCGCCAGGGTGACGCCGCCGCCGAGTGGTTCCGCGACGGGCGGGACAGGTGCGGCACAGACGAGAACGGGGGCGCCGAGCCCTCGCCTGAGACGCTGGTGAACGCTTCTCGCGGCCTGGTCGGCGCCCTGGGCGCCCCGGGTACGGATCAGCGCGACGGGGACACCGAGGTGCTCGCCCGCCAGGCCGTCGTACTCTTCCGCGATGCCGTGCAACAGACGGGTGGTGTCGCTCAGACGGCCGTCCGCCGCGTCCACCACCAGGACGGTGTCGAGCTGCGAGGGCTCGATGTGCCTGGCGCGTGCGCGCAGCGCGAGCTCGGAGGAGAACGGGCGTGGGGCGGTGAGCAGTTGGGTGAGCAGTTCGCCCCGTACGCGTTCCTCGGCCCGTACGACGGCGTCCTGCGTGAGGGTCAGCAGGGCAGCGGTCTGTGCGGCGCGCTCCAGGGTGCGCGCCTCGACCGGCGTCGGGTCGCTGTGGCGTGAGAGGACCAGGGCGCCCATGTGAGTCGCGCCGACCATGACCGCCGCCACGGTGTGGCGCAGCATGGCGCCGCGGTCGACGGTGACGCAGCGTCCCGACCTCCGGCTCTCCTCGATGCCGTGGACGATCGCCGCGGCCATGCGCGGGGCGGCGGCGAGGAGGGCTCGCTCGCGCACCTTCGCCTCGTCCTCGTCGGCGGGCTGCCCGCGCGAGACGAGGACACGCTCGGCGTGATCGAGGACCAGTACACCGCCGCCCAGGGTGTCCGCGACGAGGTCCGCGACGGCGCCCACGTCACCGCCGACCAGCACCACACGGGTGAGCGCCTCGTGGACGGCTTCGGCGGCCTTGATGGTGGCGTACGCCGTTTCCAGGGCGTGCAGCGCCCGTCGGCTCTCGTCGTAGAGACGGGCGTTCTCCAGCGCCACCGCGGCGTGGTCCCCGAAGGCGCTCAGCAGGGCGACGTCGTCCCGGACGAACGGCCGCTCCTCCCGGTTCGCCGCGATCAGCGTGCCGAGGAACCGGTCGCCCGCGACCAGCGGAACCCCGAGCATCGACACGATGCCCTCCGCCTCGATGGCGGCGTCGACCACCGGATCGTGGACGATCTCGGTCGACGCCAGGTAGTCGCTCTCCCAGTACGGAGCCCGCGTGCCGGCCACCCGCCCGGCGATGCCGACGTGGGCCGGCGCGTGCACCCGCTCGTCGAAACCCGAGGTGAGTGTGCCGGCCGTGGCACGCACCCGCAGATGCGTCCCGTTCTCCTCCAGCACCGTCAGGTAGGCGATGTCGGTGCCGATCAGGTCATGGGCGTTCTCGACGACACTGGCCAGCACCTCGTCCAGTCCCCGCAGGACGGTCACGGAACGTGCCGTGGCGTACAGGCTGGACAGCTCACGCTCCCGGCGACGCTGCCGTTCGATCAGCTCCCGGACGTGCTCCGCGGGGTAGTGGTCCTGGAAATCCTCGGTGTGGTCATCCTCGGCGCGATCCATGAGACGTCCGCTCCAGCACTTGGCAGGGTGTGTGAATCATACGCCGGACAGGTGGACCTAGTGGAGGGTTCACACCTCCGCCTGGTCGGCGCGGCCTCATAGCCTTTCAAGCGACGGCCGCTCCCCCGGCCCTTCGATCGCCAGGGAAGGATCGCGCATGATCACATCCCCTCACCCGACCAGTCCCACCTGGGGCACCATCGCCCTGCCCGACCCCACGGTCCGGGAGCGCGTCAGTGCGCAGGAGTGGGCGGTACGAGTCGATCTGGCCGCCTGCTACCGGCTGATCGCCCGGTTCGGCTGGACCGACATGATCTACAACCACATCTCCGCCCGGGTACCCGGCACCCACGACCGGTTCCTGATCAACGCGTTCGGCCTGCTCTACGAAGAGATCTGTGCGTCGAACCTGGTCACGGTCGACCTGGCGGGCAACGTCCTGGACGGTCCCGAGTCGGGTGCGAATCCGGCCGGCTTCATCATCCACTCCGCCATCCACCAGGCCCGCCCCGAGGTGGCCTGCGTACTGCACACCCACAGCAAGGCCGGTTCAGCCGTGGCGGCCCAGCCGCGCGGACTGCTCGACATCAGCCAGCACGCCATGCGGTTCCACGGCCGACTCGCCTACCACGACTTCGGCGGCATCGTGCTGGACGAGGCGATGCAGGACAAGCTGGTCGGCGACCTCGGCGACAAGCGGGCGCTGATCCTGCGCAACCACGGCCTGCTCACCACCGGCGAGGACGTCCGCTCGGCGTTCGAGGACCTCTACTACCTCGAACTGGCCTGCCAGATCCAGGTGGCAGCCCAGGCCGGCGGCGCGGTCATCGAATGCGACGAGGAGATCGCCGAGCACACCGCCCGGCAGTTCGACACGTCCAACGAGGCCTTCATCCACGGCCGCGACTGGGCCGCCCTGCGCCGCCTGCTCGACCGCACCGATCCGTCGTACGCGCAGTGAGCCGTTCGATGGAGAGCCCACACCTCACGATGCGGTCGGTACGAGCGCGCGCCGTCGACGTCCCCCTGGCCCGGCCGGTCCGGACGGCCGTCGGTGACGTCCCCACGGCGCCGCTCGTCCTGATCGACGTCGACACCCACGAGGGGATCCGCGGCCGGTCGTACCTCTTCGGTTACACGGACCGGACGCTGGGCGCCCTGGTCCGCCTCATCTCCGACATCGGGCCCGAGCTCGTCGGGAAGTCCGTGGCTCCGGCGGAGCGCATGCGTGACTTCGACCGGCGCTTCAAGCTCCTGGGGTGGCAGGGCCTCGTGGGGATGGTGGTGGGCGGCCTCGACATGGCCCTGTGGGACGTGCTCGGCCAGGCGACCGGGCTGCCCGTCGTCACCCTGCTCGGCGGCGAGCCCAAACCCCTGCCCGCCTACGACAGTTACGGCGTCGTCGACCCGGCCGAGGACGCCCCGGTCCTGGAGAAGGCGGTCGCCCGCGGCTTCCGCGGCATCAAGATCAAACTCGCGGGCCGGACCGCCGAGGACGACGTGAAGGTCGTACGGGAGGTCCGGGCGACCATCGGCCCCGACGTGGCGCTGATGGTCGACTACAACCAGTCGCTCACTCCCCCCGAGGCGCTGAAGCGGATCAACAAGCTCGCCGTGTACGACCTCACCTGGGTGGAGGAGCCGGTGCCCGCCGACGACCTGCACGGCCATGCCGCTGTCCGCCGTGCCTCGCCCGTCCCCGTACAGACGGGTGAGAACTGGTGGTTCCCGCGCGGCATGGCGAACGCGATCGCCGCCCGGGCCAGTGATCTCTGCATGCTGGACATCATGAAGATCGGCGGCGTGACCGGCTGGATCCAGGCCATGGGCCAGGCGGACGCGGCCTCCCTCCCCCTGTCCAGCCACCTCTTCATGGAGGCGAGCGCGCACACCCTGGCCGTGACCCCGACGGCCCACTGGCTGGAGCACCTCGACTTCGCCGGACCCCTGCTGGCCGAGTCCATGGAGCCGGTGGACGGCACGGTCACCGCCCGGGGACCCGGACTCGGCATCGCTTGGGACGAGGAGGCCGTGGCGCACTTCAGCTGCTGAGAGTTTCTGAGCCGGATCCTCACCCACCCGCACCGGAGGACACCGCTCCCACATGCACACCTGATCGAACTGAGATGGAGTACGAGACGTGTCTTCCGTAGTGCGCGTAGCGGCCGTACAGGCCGAACCCAAGTGGCTGGACCTCGACGCCGGAGTGGCCCACGCCGTGGACCTCATCGCCCAGGCCGCGGCCGGCGGGGCCGAACTGGTCGCGTTCCCCGAGGTGTTCCTGCCCGGCTACCCGTGGTGGATCTGGCTGGACTCCCCCCTCGCCGGCATGCAGTACGTCGCCCGGTACGCGGAGAACTCCATGACCCGCGACGGAGAACACCTGGCCCGCATCGCCGCGGCCGCCGCCGAGCACCACGTCTTCGTCGTCCTCGGCTTCGCCGAACGCACCATCACCGGCAGCCTCTACATGGCCCAGGCGACCATCGACGACACCGGCCGCATCCTCTCCGTACGCCGCAAACTCAAGCCGACCCACGCCGAGCGCACCGTCTACGGCGAGGGCGACGGCAGCGACATCCAGGTCCACGAGACCAGACTCGGCCGGCTGGGCGCGCTGAACTGTGCCGAGAACATGCAGCCGCTGACCAAGTACACGATGTACAGCAAGGGCGAGCAGATCCACGTCGCCTCCTGGCCCAGCTTCTCCGTCTACCGGGGCAAGGCGACGGCGCTCGGCCCCGAGGTGAACACCGCCGTCAGCCTCGTGTACGCCGTCGAGGGCCAGACCTTCGTCCTCGCGCCCTGCGCCACGGTCGGCCAGGCCGCCCAGGACCTGTTCTGCGACACCGACGCCAAGAAGGAACTCCTGCTGCAGGGCGGCGGCTTCACCCGCATCTACGGCCCCGAGGGCAGCGAACTCGCCAAGCCCCTGTCCGAGACCGAGGAGGGCATCCTCTACGCCGACCTCGACTTCGCCCTCCTCGCCATCGCCAAGAACGCCTACGACCCGGCCGGCCACTACTCCCGCCCGGACGTCTTCAGTCTCACGTTCAACCCGAACCCGACCCATGCGGTCCAGCAGGTCGGCCCGACCGGCGATGCCGCCACTGCCGCCACTGCCGCCGTCGAGCAGGAGGACTCCGGTGACGAGCGTCCGTGAATCCCGGCGTTCCGGGAATGTCCGTCTGTCTCCGCCCGTCTCCGTGAAAGGAACAACACCATGAGCGCCAACGACCCCTTCGCCCGTCTCCCCGAGGCGGCGACCTTCACCGTCACCAGCACCACACTGACCGACGGCGCCCCCCTGCCCGGCGAGCAGATGTCCGGTCTCTTCGGCATCCCGGGCGGCAAGGACGTCTCCCCGCAACTGTCGTGGAGCGGCGCCCCCGAGGGCACCAGGAGCTACGCCGTGACGATGTACGACCCGGACGCCCCGACCGGCTCCGGCTTCTGGCACTGGGCCGTGGCCGACCTCCCCGCCACCGTCACCGAGCTGCCCGAGGGCATCGGCGACGACACCGGCTCGAACCTTCCCGAGGGCGCCTTCCAGGTGCCCAACGACGCCCGCACCGGGCGCTTCATCGGCGCGGCCCCGCCGGCCGGGCACGGCCCGCACCGCTACGTCTTCGTGGTGCACGCCCTCGACGTCGAGACCATCGGCATCCCGGCCGACAGCACCCCCGCGTTCCTCGGCTTCACCATGGCCCGCCACATCCTCGGCCGCGCGGTCCTGACCGCCACGGCGGAGACCCCCGCCTGACCCCCTGATCATCGAAGACGCCCCGACGAAGCGGGCTCCGGATGAGAGGCTGATCGAGTCCGGCGCCCGTCTTCGCCAAAGAATTTCGCCGAAGAACCAGGAGTGTTCGTGCCCGAGCCGCAGCCCGTCCCGCAGGCGGTACTGAGCCCACTCACCAGTTCCGCCGTCTTCCTGGTCGTGACCGTCGATCGCGGCGGGGAGCAGGTCGTACGGGAGCTGCTGAGCGACCTCGCCGGTCTGGTGCGCGCGGTCGGTTTCCGGGTCCCGGAAGGGGCGCTGACCTGCGTCACCGGCATCGGCTCCGATGCCTGGGACCGGCTGTTCGCCGGGCCCAGGCCGGCCGAGCTGCATCCCTTCCGGGAAGTGGCCGGCGCGCGGCACACCGCGCCCGCCACCCCGGGCGACCTGCTCTTCCACATCAAGGCCGGGCAGCCGGACCTGTGCTTCGAGCTGGCCACGCAGCTGATGGACCGGCTGCGCGGAGCGGTCACCGTCCACGACGAGGTGTCCGGTTTCAAGTACTTCGACGAACGCGACCTGCTCGGCTTCGTCGACGGGACCGAGAACCCCACCGGATCCGCCTCGAACGCCGCCGTCGTGATCGGTGCCGCCGATCCGGACCAGGACCCGGCCTTCACCGGCGGCAGCTACGTCGTCGTGCAGAAGTACCTGCACGACCTGCCCGCCTGGAACGCCCTGCCGGTCGAGGCCCAGGAACGGGCGGTCGGCCGCCGCAAGCTCTCCGACATCGAACTGCCCGACGACCTCAAGCCCGCCGACTCGCACGTCGCGCTCACCAACATCACCGACCCGGACGGCACGGAGCGGCAGATCCTGCGCGACAACATGCCCTTCGGCGCGCCCGGGCGGGGCGAGTTCGGCACCTACTTCATCGGCTACACCAGCAGTCCGTCGGTCATCGAGCGCATGCTGGAGAACATGTTCATCGGCGATCCGCCGGGCAGCCACGACCGACTGCTCGACTTCTCCACCGCGGTCACCGGCACCCTGTTCCACGTCCCCACCGCCGACTTCCTCGACGACCCGCCCGCCGCCCCGGAACCGGCGGTCGTCGGCCGGGCCGCCGACGGGCCGGTCACTCGGGATCCGGCATCTCCCTGAACCGCGCGGCGAGTTCGCTGCGGGAGCGGATGCCGAGCTTGGCGTAGACGTGGGTCAGGTGGTACTGGACGGTCTTGACGGAGATGAACAGTTCCAGTGCCGCCTGCTGGTTGGTCGCCCCGGCGGCCACCAGCCGGGCCACGGCCTGCTCCTGCGGGGTGAGCTTGGACAGGCCCGGCGGTGTGCGGCTGGTGTGCAGGCCGCCTGCCTGGAGTTCACGGTCGCAGCGCGCCACGTAGGTGCGGGCGCCGAGGGTGAGGTAGGCGTCGCGGGCGTTCCTGAGGACGGTGTCGGCCTCACGGCGCTTGCCGGCGCGCCGCAGGGTCTGGCCGTAGGCGAAGTTGACCCGGGCGCGGTCGTACGGCAGGGGCAGGTGTTCGAGGTGTGCGAGGGCCTGCTCGAACTCCTTGCGGGCGGTGTCGATGTCGCCGCGTGCCGCGGTGAGTCGGCCGCGGGCCAGGCCGAGGCGGGCCATCGGGGAGCAGAGGCCGCGGCGGGCAGCCAGCTCCTCGTGCGGGGTGAGGAAGCTGTCGGCCTCCTCGAGGCGGCCGGTCATCACCAGGGCGTTGGCGTAGACGTCCGGCCACGGCCAGAACCCGGGTTCGTCGATCGATGCCCGGACGGTGAGCTGGACCACCGGGGACAGCGCCTCGACGGCCCTCTCGTAGTCGCCGCGGGCTTCGGCGACCTGAGCGCGGGCCAGACAGGCCGGGATCAGCATGACCTCGTAGTGGTGGAGGTCGGCGGCGGCCTCGCCCACATGGCGGTCGGCCGCCTCCCAGTCGCCGCGCAGGGCGTGGATCTGGGCCGCGGTCCAGTGCACCAGCGGGCGGCACAGCTCGATGCGGGACTCGGCGAGGCGGGCGGCGGCGCGCTGCACGGTCTCCAGAGCCTCGTCCCACGCGCCCAGCGCGAACTGAGTGCGGGCCAGCCAGCCCTGCGCCCACAGGGAGATGCGGGTGGAGCCCATGCGGTAGCCGGTGGGGACGGCCGCTTCGAGGCGACGGCGGGCGGCTTCCGGGGCGTCCAGGGCGAGGTCGACCCAGCCGCGGCCGAGCTGGAAGCGCTGCGGCTGGGCGCCGCCGGGCAGTTTGGCGGCGGCCGCCTCGTACGCGGCCAGGGACTCCTCGGGGCGGCCCAGGGTGGCCAGGCCGAGGCCGAGCACGGCCTCCGACTCGATCGCCGAGGGGTCGTCGGGGTCGGCCAGCTCGACGGCCCGGCGGGCCCAGGTGACCAGGTCGCGCCCGTCGAAGCGGCCCAGGGCGTGCAGCACGCGCCGCTGGCAGATCCTCGCCATCAGGTCGGGATGGCGCCCCGGGTCGCATCGCTCCCAGGCGTCGGTCAGGAAGGTCTCTGCCTCCGCGGGCCGTCCGCGCGTGATCGCCAGATAGCCGAGGACCGCGTCCCGCTGGGTGGAGGCCGGGAAACTCTCCAGTTCCGCGGCGAACGCCGCCGCCTGGGGCACGTCCCCGGCGCCGACCATGGCGTCGACGGCACGCAGCAACCGGTCCTCGCGCAGGGCGCGTGCGCTGCTCAGCCGGCCGGCCCGCACCAGGGTGTCGGCCACGGTGGACCACTCCCCCGCAAAGGCCCGCTCGGCGGCGTACCGGTCGAGTTCGTCGGCGAGCGTGTCGTCCGTCGTGGTGGTGGCGGCCACCCGGTGGGTCAGCCGGCGTCCGCGGTCCTCGGTGATCTCCGCCGCGCGCCGATGGAGTCCGGCACGCCGGGTCAGATCGATGCCGGTGAGGACGGCGGCGCGGGCGAGGGGGTGGGTGAAGGTCAGCTGGGCGTGCCCGGGGTCGATGGTCGCGGTCAGCAGGCCGGCCGCTCGTGCCTCGTCCACGGCGGGCAGGGGGTTGTCGACTCCGGCCAGTTCGGCGGCTTCGGCGAGTGAGGTGTCGTCCCCGAGGACGGAACAGGCCTCCACCAGGTGCCGGGCACTCTCACCGCACCGGGTGAGCCGGTGGTGAATGGCCGAGGTGTAGCGGGCGGGCGCGGGCAGTTCGGGGCGCCAGTCCTGCCAGGTCTCGCGGGGCAGCTCGCGCAGCAGCTGGCTGAGGTGGCGGGGGTTGCCCCGTGTGTGGCGGCACAGGTGGCGGGCGGCCGGCAGGTCCAGGGTGAGTCCGTGGGCCTCACGGGCGAGGACCCTGACGTCCTGGGGAGTCAGTGGGCCCGGCCGTACGGCGTCGTCCTGGCAGCCGTCGAGGAACTCCAGGGTCCGCAGGACCGGCAGGGGCAGGTCCTCGTGTGCGCTTCTCACCTCGTACAGCTCGTATGGCTCGTCCCGCGCGATCAGGACGACGAGCACCTTCTCGTCCGACATCCTGCGCACCGCGGACCGCACGGCCCGCAGGCTCTCCACGTCGGCCCAGTGGGCGTCGTCGACGACCACGACCACGGGTTCCCGCTCCTGCCGGGCCGCCCACTGGCGGTGGAGGAGACGGCCGGTGTCCAGTACCGCCTGCGGCGATGCCGGATCGGGCAGCTCAGGGGCGGTTCCCAGGGCTCGTACGAGCTGTTGCGCGATCCCGAGCGGCAGGCCCGACTCCCAGGACACCCCGGCGGTCCGAAGGATGCGAGGCGGCACCTGATCGACACGTGCCGGGTGCTCGTGGAGGACGTGCTCGACGAGCGCCGTCTTGCCGATGCCCGCCGGACCCTCGACCAGCAGCAGCGCGGGGTGTCCGGAGCGGGCGGCATCGACCGTGCGGGTCAGCGCGGCGACCTCGCCGACCCGCCCGATCAGGCTTCGCTGCAGCTCAGGACGGTCAATCATGTGCCAGAACGCTAGCACCACCGCTGGTCAGCGGGCCGGGTACGGACGCATCCGGGACGGCGGCAGACTCGGTGGCCCGGCGCGGGACGAAGCAGGTCACGAGTGCGCCGAGGACGGCCACTCCGGCGAAGATGTAGAAGGCGTGGCGCGGGGAGAACCCGGCGCTGATGAGCGCCCCGCCGACGAGGGGGCCGCCGATCCCGCCGAGCCGGCCGAAACCGGCGCACCAGGCGACGCCTGCCGCACGGGCCACGGTGTCGTAGTAGTGGGACACGAAGCCGTAGATCAGGACCTGGGTGCCGATGGTGCCCACACCGGCGACCGCGACCAGGGCCAGCAGGACCCCGAGCGGCACCCCCAGAGTGAGCAGGCTCAGGGCGGCGGCTGCCAGCACGAACGTCGTCGCGATCACACGTTTCGGGCCGAGCCGGTCGGCGGACCGCGAGGCGAGGAGGCCGCCGACGATGGCACCGCCGTTGAGGGTGAGCAGGAAGAGCAGGGCGTACGACTTGCCGAAGCCGCTCTGTCCCATGATCTCGGGCAACCAGGTGTTGAGGGCGTAGGTGAGCAGCAGGCCCGAGCTGCTCATCAGGCCGAGGAGGAGCGTGGGCAGGGCGTAGCGGCGGGTGGCGAGTGCGGCGAAGCCGACCTTGGTCTTCTCCTCCACCGCACGAGGTTCCGCCTCACTCGGTGTCGTGTCGGGCAGGGGAACGCCCGTGCGCTCGGAGACCTCACGGGCCCGCACGGCGTGTCCGCGGGCGAGCAGCCACTTGGGCGACTCGGGCAGCCGCAACAGGGCGAGCGGCAGGAGGAGGACGAGGGGGGCGGCACCGAACAGGAACAGCATGCGCCAGCCGTCGCCGTCGGAGGCGAGCAGCGCCAGCAGGGCCGCGAGGACACCACCGGCGGGGACACCGCTGTAGACGATCGCGTTGTACACGTTGCGGCGATGGGGCGGGGCGAACTCGGCGATCAGGGCACCGACGGTGGCCACCAGCGCTCCCACCCCGATCCCGGTGAGGAAGCGCAGGGCGCCGAAGACGGTGATGTCGGTGGCGAACGCGCTCAGCCCCATGGCGATCGAGAACCACACGATGCCCGTCAGCATGACGCGGCGCCGCCCGATGTGGTCCCCGACCGCGCCGGCGGTCAGGGCACCGACCATGACGCCGACGAGCGCGTACGACCCGAGGGCTCCGGCCTGGCCCACGGTGAGGGTGCCGATCTGGCTCGGATCCCGCAGCAGGACGGGGACGACAGTGCCGTAGACGACCAGGTCGTAGCCGTCGAAGACGAGGGCGGCGGTGGCGATGGCGACGATCCAGCGCAGGGTGGCGCGGTGCCGTGGGTCGGCGGTTCTGTGCTGCTCTGTGTTCATTGTGGTGACCCCATGTTCGTGGGAGCGGATGGGCCTGTCTCCGCTGCCCGGCCGCAAAGGGGGGAGGAAGCCGGGCAGCAGCATGTGGGGATGAAGAGGTGATCTGCATCAAGGGATGCGGGGAGAGCGGGAGTTGAGCGGTCAGCCGAGGTCGCCGCCGGCGACGGGCAGGACCGTGCCGGTGATGTAGGAGGCCTCGTCGGAGGCGAGGAAGCAGATCGCGGCGGCCTGCTCGTCGAGCGTGCCGTACCGCTTCAGCAGGCTGGAGGAGAGGGTCTGGTCGATGTGGGCCTGGTACCAGTCCTTCTCCCGCGCGGTCCGCGGCGACGGCGTGCCCCGGGAGATCCGGCGCGGGGGCGCCTCGGTCCCGCCCGGCGCGGTGGCGACCACACGGATGCCGACGTCGGCGCATTCGAAGGCGAGCGAGGCGGTGAGCGCGTTGATGCCGCCCTTGGCCGCGGAGTACGGGATGCGGTGGACGCCGCGGGTCGCGCACGAGGACACGTTGACGATCACGCCGTGTCCCTGCTCTGTCATCGTCGGCAGCGCCGCACGGCAGGACCACAGCGTCGTCAGGAGCGAGCGGGTGATCTCCGCCTCGATCTCCTGGGCGGAGAACTCGGTGAACGGCTTGAAGTTGATCGCTCCGCCCACGTTGTTGACCAGGACGTCGATCCGGCCGTGGTGCTCCAGCGCGGCGGCGATCGCCTCCTCCGCCCCGGCGTAGGCCTCCAGGTCGGCGGTGACGGAGTGCGCGCCCAGTTCGGAGGCCGCCTCGTGGACCAGCTCGGACCGGTCCACGAGGGTCAGCTGGGCGGATTCGGCGGCCAGGCGGCGGGCGACGGCGAGGCCTATGCCCTGGGCTGCCCCGGTGACCACGACCGTCTTGCCGGCGAACCGGTCGGTGTGGATGGTGCTCGCGCTCATGCCGCCTCCGCCGTCTGTCGTACGGCGGCCGGCGTGAACTTCTCGTAGTGGAAGCTCGTCGGGGTGATCCCGAGGGACGAGATGTGGCTGCGCACCCCCTCGACCATGGCGGGCGGCCCGCAGAGATAGACATCCACGTCGCCGTCGTACAGCGTCGAGGAGTCGATCAGTCCGGTGACGAACCCCTTGTTGCGGGCGGTGCTGTCAGGGGCGGCCACGCAGTGGTCGAAGGTGAATCCCGGAATGACCTCGGCGTAGTCCCCCAGGGTGTCCAGGTGCACGAGGTCCTGGTCGGTGGTGACGCCGTAGAGCAGGTGCACCGGGTGCGTGAGCCGCTCCTGCGCCATCCGCTCCAGCATCGACAGCAGTGGCGCGAGGCCGGTGCCGCCCGCCAACAGCAGGGCGGGGCGGGTGAGTTCGCGCAGATAGAAACTGCCCATCGGACCGGTGAACTCGACCCGGTCGCCGACCCGGGCGCGCTCGGCGAGATAGCCGGACATCGCCCCGCCCTCGGTGAGACGCACCAGGAACGACGCCTGTCCCTGCGCGGGGCCGGAGCTGAAGGAGTACGAGCGGCTCTGGTCCGTGCCGGGGACGGTGACGTTGACGTACTGGCCGGGCAGGAAGTCCAGCGCGTCCCGGTCGTCGACGTCGAGTGCGAACTCCACAGTGCTGGCGGAGTGCCGCGTGATGTCGACGAGGGTGGCGGTGTGGGTGGCCGCGGCGGTCTTCGCGGCGGCCGAGGAGGAGGGGATGCGCAGGACGAGGTCGCTGTGCGGGGTCATCTGGCAGGGCAGGCAGTAGCCGTCCGCCGCCTCGTCGTCGGTCAGCGCCTCGTCGATGTAGTCGCCGCCGTCGTAACGGCCGGACTCGCACAGCGACTTGCAGGTGCCGCAGGCACCGTCTCGGCAGTCGAGGGGGATGTTGATGCGGGCCTTGTACGAGGCCTCGGCGACGGTCTCGTCCGGACGGCACTCGACGAACCGGGTGATGCCGTCCTCGAAGTTCAGGGCGACCTGGAAGGACATGGGAGTGCTCATTTCAGACGTGGTAGATGTCGACCACGTGGTGCACGTAGTCGTTCTTCAGGACGACTTTCTTGCTGGTGATCAGCGGGTCGGACCCGGAGACGTCGAGCCGGTAGAAGGACGTGCCGAAGTACGTGTCGACCGTCTGGTAGCGGTAGTAGAGCGTGAACCAGTTGAAGCGCACGTCCACCGAGTCGCCGTCCTGGCCGGTGATCTCGACGTTGGTGATGTTGTGGCCGGTGCGCGGCTCGGGGAGGCTCGTCGCGCTGGAGCGGTCGGTGCGGATGCGGAAGATCCGGTCCTCCAGGCCCGCCCGGCTGGGGTAGTAGATCAGTGAGATCTCACGTTGCGGGTCGCGGGTGAGCCCGTCGTCGTCGGCCCAGGCCGGCATCCAGTACTCGGCGTCCGGGTGGTAGCACTCCAGCCACTTCTCGAACTCGCGGTCGTCGAGGTAGCGCGACTCGCGGTAGAGGAACTGACGTACCGACTCCAGGCTGATCTCGGTCGCTGTCGTCACTTCGCCACCTCCACGGCCTTGTACATGGTCTGCAGCCAGTAGCCGTGCTGGATGGGGAAGAGGCCCTCGTCCTCGGTGCGCACCCCGCTCGCGATCGGGTTGATGCCGATCTTCTTGGCGTCCTCGTCCGGTCCGGCGATCTGGTGCACCGCGCCGCGGCTGAGGTCGTTCCAGGGGGCGGCGCCGGCCAGGTAGGTCTTCTGGCAGGAGCGGAACTCCTCCAGGTCGTCCGGGGTGGCCATGCCGGTGGCGTTGAAGAAGTCCTCGTACTGCCGGATGCGGGTGGCGCGCGCCTCGGCCGACTCGCCCTTGGGGGCGATGCAGTAGATGGTCACCTCGGTCTTGTCGACGGAGATGGGCCTGAAGTGCCGGATCTGCGAGCTGAACTGGTCCATCAGGTAGACGTTGGGGTAGAGACACAGATTGCGGGAGACGCCGATCATCCAGTCGGCCTTCTCCGCGCCGAACTGCTCCACGAGCTCGTCGCGCTTCTCTGCAAGGGGCCGGTTGGCGGGGTCGAGCCACTTGGTCCACAGCAGCAGGTGACCGTGGTCGAAGGAGTAGAAGCCGCCCTGCTGCTTGGACCAGCCGCCCGCGTCCATGGTCTTGGTGTCGTTCTTCGACTCGCCGGACGTACGGCGGGCCTGGGTGGCCGCGTAGTTCCAGTGGGTGGCGGAGACGTGGTAGCCGTCGGCACCGTTCTCCGTCTGCAGCTTCCAGTTGCCGTCGAAGTGGTACGTCGACGAGCCGCGCAGCACCTCCAGGCCCTCCGGGGACTGGTCGACGATCATGTCGATGACGACGGCCGCGTCGCCCAGGTGCTCGGTGAGGGGCTTGACGTCCGGGTTGAGGCTGCCGAAGAGGAAGCCGCGGTAGTTCTCGAAGCGGGCGACCTTGGTCAGGTTGTGCGAGCCGTCCTTGTTGAACTGCTCGGGATAGCCGGCCTCGCGCGGGTCCTTGACCTTCAGCAGCTTGCCGCTGTTGTTGAACGTCCAGCCGTGGAACGGGCAGGTGAAGGTGGTGCGGTTGTCGGTCTTCCGGCGGCAGAGCATCGCGCCGCGGTGGCTGCACGCGTTGATCAGGCAGTGCAGCTCGCCCTGCTTGTCGCGGGAGATGACGACGGGCTGGCGGCCGATGTACGTGGTGAAGTAGTCCCCGACCTCGGGGATCTGGCTCTCGTGCGCGAGATAGACCCAGTTCCCCTCGAAGATGTGCTTCATCTCCAGTTCGAAGAGTTCCTCGTCGGTGAAGACGCTGCGCCGGACCCGGTACACACCGCTGTCCGCGTCCTCCACGAGGGCGTCTTCGAGGATGGTCCGTGCACGACTGAAGTCGTCGGCCATGATCCCGTCCCTTTCGCCTCGACCAGGCCGCCTGGCCGGCAGGCCTCGTTGCCATTGCTTTTCAGCACCATGACAGCGGGATGAAGACTCGGCCCCAGACATTTCCCCAGGGTTGACCCAGGGGGGTATTGATATCGCAGGCATCTCAATACCCTTCAACCAGATATTTGTGGGGTATGGGGTTCGCTCCCTACGCTGAGGCGCATTCGAGGGCCCCGAAACAGGAGAGGGGCAGCCCGATGGAACTCAGGCACCTTCGGTATTTCGCAGCCGTCGCCGAGACGCGTCATTTCGGAAAGGCCGCGGAAAACCTGCACATGGCCCAGCCCCCGCTCTCCCAGGCGATCCGCCGCCTGGAGACGGAACTGGGCGTGGAGCTGTTCACCCGCACCACCCGGCAGGTCGCCCTGACCGGCGCCGGCGAGGTGTTCCGCACCGACGTGGAGCGCATCCTCAAGGCCGTCGACGACGCGGTCGCCAGGGTCGGGCGCTTCGCCTCGGGAGCGGAGGGGGTGCTCAGGGTCGGCCTGACGGGATCCGCCTCGTACCGACAACTGCCCGCACTGGCAAGGCTGGTGAAACGCGAGATGCCACAAGTGATGCTGGAGGTGCACACCGAGATGCTCACGCCTGCCCAGGAAGCGGGGCTGATCGAGCGCCGCCTCGACGTCGGCGTCCTGCGCCCGCCGGTGCGACAGGAGGGAATCGCCCACCGCCCCATCGCCGACGAGCCCCTGATCGTGGCCGTCCCCGAGGAGCACTGGCTCGGCGAGGCGGACTCCGTACGCATGGAGCAGCTGCGGCACGAGGACTTCATCATGTACGGCGCCACGCTCGGCTCCGTCGTCAACGACGCCGTGGTCCGCAGCTGCCTCGCCTCCGGCTACTACCCGCACCGCGCGTACGAGGTCACCGAGACCTCCGCCGCGCTGGCCCTGGTCGCCGCCGGGCTCGGCGTCGCCGTCCTGCCGGACTCGATCCGCTCCGCGCCCCGCGAGGGCGTGCTGTGCAAGGACATCGAGGACGCGCTCTCCGTCCCGCTGGTTCTGGCCTGGCGTGCCGACGACGATTCACCGCTGTTGAACCATCTGCTGGGCGTTCTCGACCAGAACGACGTATTCCTGGCGGCCACTGAGCGGGAAACCCAGGAAACCCATGAGCTCACAGGGGGAACGCCGTGAAAATCACCGCAGTCGATGCCATCCCGTTCGCGATCCCCTACCGGAAGCCGCTGAAATTCGCCAGCGGCGAGGTGCACACAGCCGACCACGTGCTGGTACGCGTGCACACCGACGAGGGCCTGGTCGGCACCGCCGAGGCGCCGCCCCGCCCGTATACCTACGGTGAGACCCAGGAGTCGATCGTCGCGGTGATCGACAAGATCTTCGCGCCGCAGATTCTGGGGTTGACGGCCCTGGAGCGGGAGGCGGTCCACGCCCGTCTGGACCGCACGGTCGGCAACCCGACCGCCAAGGCCGCGATCGACATGGCCCTGTGGGACATCCTCGGTCAGGCCGCCGGCATGCCGGTCTCCGGACTGCTCGGCGGCTACACCGACCGGATGCGGGTGAGCCACATGGTCGGCTTCGCACCGGCGGAGGAGATGGTCGCCGAGGCGGAGCGGATCCGGGACACGTACGGCGTCACCACCTTCAAGGTGAAGGTCGGACGGCAGCCCTACGGCGACGACGTCGCCGCCTGCCGGGCGCTGCGGGAGTCGCTGGGCCCGGACGTGGAGCTGTACATCGACGGCAACCGTGGCTGGACTGCGTCCCAGTCGGCGCGCGCCCTGCGCGAGATGGCCGACCTCGGGCTGACCTTCGCCGAGGAACTCTGCCCCGCCGACGACGTGTTGGGCCGCCGCTGGCTGGTCGCGCAGAGCTCCGTCCCGTTCATCGCCGACGAGAGCGCCACCCGCGCCGCCGAGGTGACCCGTGAACTGCTCGGCGGCTCCGCGACGGCCATCAGCATCAAGACCGCTCGCACCGGCTTCACCGCCTCCCAGCGCGTGCTGCACGAGTGCGAGGGCCTGGGTGTCGAGGTGGTGATGGGCAATCAGATCGACGGCCAGATCGGCACGTTGTGCTCCGTGACCTTCGGAGCGGCCCATCGGTCGGCTTCCCGCCACGCCGGCGAACTGTCCAACTTCCTCGACATGACCGACGACCTCCTCACCGAGCCGCTGACCATCGAGGACGGCACCCTGCGCCTGCGTGAGGGCGCCGGACTCGGTATCGACATCGACCCCGACAAACTCGCCCGCTACCGCCGGGACCACTGACCCGCTTTCAGTCGACCCACTTTCAAGGGACGGAAAGACAATGAGCGACATCATCACCGAGCAGGCCACCGCCGCCGCATCCGGAACCGCCGCCACCGAGCAGTTCCGCAGCAAGCAGCGGACTCAGGCGGCCGACGTGGACACCAAGCGCGTCGACACGCTGGTCTCCGAACTCCTCGCCGCCGCCCACGACATCATCCGCCGCCACAAGGTGACGTACGCCGAGTACGACGTGCTCAAGTCCTGGCTGATCCAGGTCGGCGAGGACGGCGAGTGGCCGCTCTTCCTCGACGTCTGGCTGGAGCACGTCGTGGAGGAGGTCGCCAACGAGAACCGCGAGGGCAGTAAGGGCACGATCGAGGGCCCGTACTACATCCCCGACGCCCCGATCCTGGCCGCCGAGGCGACCCTTCCGATGCGGGACGGCGAGGAGGGCACGGCGCTGCTCTTCCAGGGCCAGGTGAGGAGCGTGGACGGCACGCCGCTGTCCGGCGCCACGGTGGAGATCTGGCACGCCGACAACGACGGCTACTACTCCCAGTTCGCACCCAACCTGCCCGAGTGGAACCTGCGCGGCACCGTCGTCGCCGACGACCGGGGCAACTTCGGGATCCACACCATCGAGCCCGCGCCCTACCAGATCCCCACCGACGGCTCCTGCGGCCGGCTCATCGCCGCGGCGGGCTGGCACGCCTGGCGGCCTGCCCACCTCCACCTGAAGGCGTCGGCGCCGGGTCACCAACTCATCACCACCCAGCTGTACTTCAAGGGCGGCAGCCACGTCGCCGACGACATCGCCTCCGCCGTGAAGCCCGAGCTGATTCTCGACCCCGGCCCGGCGGCGGATGGCGACGGTCGTGAGGTCACGTACGACTTCGTTCTCGACAAGGCGTGATGAGCGATGCTGTTCGCGGTACGCATGGACGTCGACATTCCGCGCGACCTTGACCCCGAGGTCCGCGCGGACCTGGTGGCCCGCGAGAAGGCCTACTGCCAGGAACTGCAGAAGTCCGGTGAGTGGGCGCACATCTGGCGGTGCGTCGGGCAGTACGCCAACATCAGCGTCTTCGATGTCGCCGACAACGAGGCGCTGCACCTGCTCCTGTGGAACCTCCCGCTCTTTCCCTACATGAGCGTCGAGGTCACACCCCTGGCACAGCACCCCTCGGTTCTGGCGGCCGGGTGATGGACAAGGTGGTCGCCACGGCTCTGGAGGCCGTGGCCGATGTGCCGGACGGCGCGTCGCTCGCGGCGGGCGGCTTCGGGCTGAGCGGTGTGCCGAACGTACTGATCCAGGCACTGTACGAG
>NZ_JOEY01000064.1 GCF_000718165.1 Streptomyces fulvoviolaceus
GGATGGCGTCCCGCGTGATGGTGTAGGCGATCAACGTGTGGGAGTGCGCGGGCGTTTGCCCGGGGCGCACACCTGATGCAGGCGGCCGCTCCCTGACCAAGGGGCGGGCCACCGTGCAACTCTCCCTGCTAAAACGCCAGTTCAAGCGGTGGGAGTGCACGATGGCCCTGTCTCAGTCTGACCTGTTACGCCTGCTTGAGTCACTACGCTCGACCGACGGAAGCGAGCTCGTCCGCGTCATCGCCGAGCGGATGGTGCAGGAGCTGATCGAGGCCGAGGCGAGTGCGCACATCGGTGCCGAGTGGAACGAACACACGCCCTCGCGGACGACCGTCCGCAACGGGCACCGCGACCGGGTGCTGACCACGCTGGCCGGCGATCTCGACCTGGAGATCCCCAAGGTCCGCACCGGCAGCTTCTTCCCGTCGCTGCTGGAGCGTCGGCGCCGCATCGATCAGGCCCTCTACGCCGTCATCATGGAGGCATACGTGCATGGCGTCTCCACGCGCAGCGTGGATGACCTGGTCAAAGCGTTGGGCGGAGACAGCGGGATCTCCAAGTCCGAGGTCTCGCGGATCTGCGAGGCCCTCGACGAGCCGCTGACCGCGTTCCGCACCCGCCCGCTGGATCATGTCCGCTTCCCCTACGTCTACCTGGACGCGACCTACTGCAAGGCGAGGGTGAACCACCAGATCGTGTCGCAGGCCGTCGTGGTCGCCACCGGCATCACCGAGGACGGAGGCCGCGAGGTCCTGGGCCTGATGGTCGGAGACAGCGAGAGCGAGGCGTTCTGGAAGGATTTCCTGCGTTCCCTGCGCGAACGGGGCCTGTCCGGCGTCCGGCTGGTCATCACCGACCAGCACCTGGGACTGGTCGCCGCGGTCCGCAAGGTCATGCTCGGCGCCGCCTGGCAGCGGTGCAGGGTTCATTTCCTGCGCAACGTCTTCAACGTGATCGACCGGGATTCCGGCGAGATGGTCGCCGCGACGATCCGCACGATCTTCACCCAGCCGACCGCCGACCTCGTGCGCGCCCAGCTCGACACCGTCGCCGACATGCTCGGCACCCAGTTTCCCAAGGTCAAAGCCATGCTGCTGGAGGCGAAGGAGGACCTGACCGCGTTCGCGGACTTCCCGCCCCGGCACTGGAAGAAGATCCAGTCCACCAACCCGCTGGAGAGGATCAACCGGGAGATCAAACGCCGCACCGACGTCGTCCAGGTCTTCCCCAACCCACCTGCCCTGGAACGGCTGGTGACCGCCGTGCTCTTCGAGACCGGCGGTCACGGATCAGGGCCCACAGGACGTTCACGCGTCGCCGGGCCAGGGCGAGCACGGCCTGGACGTGGCGCTTGCCCTCCGCGCGCTTGCGGTCATAGAACTGCCGGGAGTTCGGGTCGCAGCGGATGCTGACCAACGCGGAGGTATAGAAGACCCGTTGGAGTCGGCGGTGGTACTGGCTGGGGCGGTGCAGGTTGCCGCTGACCTTGCCGGAGTCGCGTGGCGCGGGAGCAACCCCGGCGAAGGCGGCCAATGCGTCCGGGGAAGCAAAGCCGTCCAGGTTGCCGCCGACAGCGGCCAGAAATTCCGCCCCGAGCACGGCCCCGATTCCGGGGAGGCTCTGGACAATGTCGGCCAGTTCGTGGCTTCGGAACCGCTCCTCGATGAGCCCGTCGATCTCGCCGATCCGCTCATTGAGGGCAATCACCTCCTCGGCCAGGGTGCGAACCAGCTGGGCGATGGTTTTCTCTGCTGGCACGGACATCTGCTGGCGCTTGGCTGCCTCAACGGCCCGCTCCGCGAGAGACCTTGAGTTCTTGACCTTGCGGTTGGCCAGCCACTTTGTCAGCCGCGTAATTCCGGTCCGGCGGATAGCCGCCGGGGTCTGGTAACCGGTCAGTAGCTTGAGAGGACCGACATAGGTGATGTCCAGGTCCCGCTCGAGCGCAGGGAAGAGACTCAGCAGGGAGCCGCGGAGCCGATTCACTGTCCGGGTGCGGTCCTCGACCAGGTCCGTACGGCGCCCGGTCAGCAGTTTGAGTTCGAGCGCGGCCTCATCGCCGAAGTTGATCGGGCGCAGGTCGCGCCGCATGCGGGCCTGGTCGGCGATGACGTAGGCGTCGCGGGCGTCGGTCTTGCCTTCGCCGCGGTAGCCGTCGGAAGCGCGGTTGACAAGGCGTCCGGGTATATAGAGGACTCTCTGGCCGTGCGCAATGAGCAGGGCCAGTAGAAGCGCCGGCTCGCCGCCGGTCATGTCGATCGCCCAGGTCACCTCGTCTCCCGCGGCCATGCCCAAGACGTCACCAATCAGCTGCAGCAGCTCTGGTTCATCGTTCACGACACGGCGCGACAATCGGGTGTTGCCCTCGGCGTCCAGGGCCAGGCCGTGGTGGTGGCCCTTGCCGCTGTCGATCCCTGCCCATATCCGGCTCATCGTGCTCCTGACGTGCAGACTCGTGCTGTCCGTACCGCAGACGACCTCGCCGGCATTGCTCTACACAGCGACTTTCTCGCACTTCCCAATCGGCGGCCGAGTCGTCGTGGGGAGCCGGGCGGCCAAGCATCTCGAGCCACAGTCGGCAGCACGACGAAAGCCACACCCGATTCCCTGGGTGCCGCAACCTTACGAATGGCTGGGGCGATCCCAGAGAGGAAGGTAGAGCACGACGAATGGATCGCCTTCCCCCGCCGCTACCTCCCCGAAGGCAGCATGGAAGAGCTCTACGCCGAACTCCCCGAAAGCGCCCCTGCACTACCTGGCCCGGCGCGAAGCCGTCAAAGCGGTACTTGGCTTCCATGGCACACCGCATGTTTCCACCACCACACGTGCCGTTGGCCTTCACGAGCCCCTCCCCGCCCATGTCCAGGCGCAGATGACCCCTGATGCCTCGACCGCCCAGCTGCGGCGGATGGCGTACTTCGCTGAGGGCAGTTACCGCACACGCTTTCTCAGACGCGGAAACCCGACTCCTCAACCCCGCCCTGAGGAGTCAGATTTGCTGCATACGTACCTGCTCCGACAGCTCCGCCTACCATCTGCAGGGGTAATCGATCTCAACGCTCGGCGGGCAGCGGCAGCCTCGGCACGGTAGAAGCATGACAGCACCGAGCACACCCCCATAACGGTCCATCGAGGTTCTCGGTCGAGGAGCCGAGCGAGTTCGAGAACCGTCGCGTAGTCAGCACCCCATGCCTCGACGAGGCACTGGTCTACAGGGTCGGCCGCCAGCAGTTTCCGACGTGGCCATCGTCTACGCCGACACACGCAGGTCCGGCCGAGGAGAATCACCCGAGTGACGAACAGCCCAAGAATTCTCTGCGATTTCACCTCGGTTACCGCCTCGGACGCCTGCCACGGCACCGCCATCCCCTCGTACAGCAGATGCCTTGCTCATCTGGATAGCACCCGGCGCACTGAATACCTGGACAGTTTGTCTCCCGGCTCGGACATCGACTGCAGAGGCGTGGTTTTTACGGGCTCGCTCTTGCGTGAACTCCTTGACGCCCTGTCTGACTCAATGGGTCATTCCGTCCTGGGCAACGCATTGTTTGAGGAGGCACACTTTCGGGGGGCTGCGCCCTTCACGGGGGCAGCGTTCACAGGAAAGGCATGGTTCGGCAAGGCGAAATTCGCTGGCGCGGCAGGATTCAGATTTGCGAAATTCAACGGAACCGCCCGATTCCGCGGAGCCCATTTCGCCGGAAAGGCCCACTTCGATCAGGTGCGCTTCGATCAAGGGGCGCGCTTCGAGGACGCCCAGTTCGACGCAGAAGCATCCTTCACCGATGCTCACTTCGTCGGAGATACGTGGTTCGACAAGGTGGACTTCAGCGCTGCTGTCTGGTTCGAAAGAGCAGAGTTTGACCAGAAAGTTCGCTTTCCAGACACCCAGTTCCATGAGCCTGCCCTGTTCGAAGAGGCGAAGTTCCACGGCGAGGCTCGCTTCGATCACGGGCATTTCCATCGCGAGACCGGTTTTGATCAGATTCTCGTTGGCGGCGCAGCCAGCTTCGAGGGAGCCCGGTTCGACGGCATGGCCCGGTTCGACCAGGCCCGATTCGCCGACCACGCCTCGTTCGCCGACGTTCGGTTCAACGACGCCTCCCAGATCGGGGCCCTCATGTGTGCGCGCACGCTCGGCCTGTCCGGCGCGGTCTTCATGCTCCCCGTGACACTGCAGATTGCGGCCGGGGAGCTGGTATGTGCGCGCACGCAGTGGGAGTCCACGGCGACGCTCCAGGTGAGATATGCCCGAGTAGATCTCACGGGTGCCGTGTTGTCTGCCCCTCTCGACGTGACCGCTCACCCTGTGCCCTTCATGACGCACAGCGGACGCGCAGTGGACGAAAGCCTGCTGACCGGCCGGGATGAGGCAGTCCAAGTGGTCTCGGTACGCGGCGTGGACGCTGCTCACCTGGTACTCACCGACACCGATCTCAGTACCTGCCGGTTCACGGGAGCCTTCCACCTGGACCAGATCCGGCTCGAGGGCCGTACCGTCTTCGCCGAGGTGCCTTCAGGCATCCACAGACGCTTCCGGGTCTGGCCTACTCACTGGTCCCAGCGACGCACCGTGGCCGAAGAACACCAGTGGCGTGCCCAGGCCACGAAGCAGGGTCCCAATCCTGACGGCGCCTCACCACGCCTGTGGCGGACCGGACCGGACCACGGTCATGCGGTACACACACCGGATCCAGACGACGTCACCGCGGTGTACCGGCAGCTACGCAAGGCATTCGAGGACGGCAAAAATGAACCCGGAGCTGCGGACTTCTACTACGGCGAGTCGGAAATGCGCCGCCACGACCGCGTCACAACATCACGCTCCGAGCGACTCCTACTGCACGGCTACTGGCTTCTGTCCGGATACGGACTACGCGCCTTTCGAGCCTTCGGCTGGCTCCTCGTCGCCATGGGGATCACCATCCTGCTTCTGATGAGCCTCGGCCTCCCCCAGCACTCCCCTCGGCAGGAAGCGACCGGCATCGTCCCGGCTGGCGGAGGCCGCGTGACGCTCACGCTCGATCAGGACGACCCGCAGAACCCCAGCGGCGACTGGTTCACCAGCGAGCGGTTCGAGAAGTCCTTCAGCATCACCTTGAACTCGGTCATCTTCCGCTCCAGCGGCCAGGACCTCACCACCGCCGGCACGTACATCGAGATGGCCTCCCGCCTGTTCGAACCCGCCCTCCTGGCCCTCACCGTCCTCGCCATCCGCGGACGCATCAAACGTTGACTTCGAGGATGAGCGGCTCAACACCGCGCTGCGCGGCCTGGATGCGTCCAAGCAGCAGGTGGTGCTGCGTACGCTGAGGACGAAGGAAGCACCTAGACCGAGGCCGCGGCGGCCGCCTGCGTCGTCAAGCCCCGCGACCGTCGGCATGATGGCGTCGTCGGCGTGAGCCGTGCCATCGCTGCCGTACGCCAGCGGGCCCCAGCCGGCGGCGAGACCTCCCCGCGCAGTGTTGGGTGATGGACGGGGCGGCGGGGTCGGCCACCGTTCCCGAACAGTGCCGGTGGGCTCTTCATATGCCCCGGTCGGAAGCGTGGGCGGGGCCGCCGTCTGGTGGGATGCTGAGCGCAGCGCCTGCGATGGCGCGTGGGGGATCTATGTTGATCCGACGACGGGCAATGACCAAGTGCGGGGTCGCCGTTGCAGCGGCCGTACTGAGCTGGGGTGCCGTGGCGTGCGGAGCCGCTACAGATCCACCGGGAGGGGATACGGGCCCCCTGCCTGAGACCAGTGGGGACGTCGGGGCCCCCACCCTCACCGGTACAGCACCAACCAGTGGCCCCACCGGCACAGGCGAGGTGCCTCCGCCCCCTCCTCCACCAACGAACACCTTTCCGAGCGATGGACAGCCTCCGCTCCCAACCGACCAACCGTCGCCGACGCCGACGCCGACGTGCAGCGAACTGCCTACTACGTCGCTCTCGCCGTCCTGTCTCTCGCCCTCACCGGATGGCTCCGGACCGTCGCCTGAACCGGATGAGTCCTGAGGCAGCCGATGGCCTCCACCGGGACACCGGCACCCGCCGACGGCTCTCCACGTCCGTCCTCCCGCAGCCGACGCCACGCAGTGCGACAGAGGACGGCGCGGCGGGCAGCGCCCCCGCCTGCTGCCGTTCGACGCAGAGTGCGTCGTGCGGCACGCAGGCGCGACGGGCTAAGTCCCCAGCGGCCGGCGACCGTGTGGGGTGGCAGTCCGGTTGAGCTGGCCAACTCGGCTTTCGGCGCGGGCTCGTTCATCGTGGCGCTGATGCTCTTCGCCGGCTTCGTCCACAGCAGCGTCTACTACGGTTACTTCCACCTGGAGAGCTCCGCCATCGGCTTCGACTCGGTCGAACTGGCACTGCGCAGCCTGCGACTGGCCACGTTCCCCGTGCTCATCACCCTGGCCCTGGCGATCGTCCTGCCGCGCCTTCCCGAGCTGCTGCCGACGCTCGGTGTCCCCTCCCACCTCATCCGGCGCATGCGCCGCGCCGGACGGGCGGTGGCCCGGGCCTATCTCGCCTTCGTCGCCGCCGGCATCGTCCTGATGCTGTTATGGCGCTACATCCAGCCCTTCGCCTGGGCCGCTCCCCTCCTGGTGGCGTGCGGCTTGATCCTTGGCCAGACCAGCGCCGCAGCGCCCGTGGCGACCAGACGACGGCGCCTGTGGGACCGTGCACTCCCCGTGGCCGGCGCCGCGCTGTTCCTGATGTGGGTGGTGGCCCTGGCCGCCGGGCAGCTCGGCCGCCAGGACGCGGAGCGCGACGCCGAACGGCTCGTGCGGCGGGTCGCCGTCCTCGTCCACAGCACCGAGCAACTGAGCATCACCGGTCCCCCCGGACTGGTCATCGAAGACCTCGGTGAAGGCCTGCACTACCGGTACCGCTACAGCGGCCTGCGACTGCTGGTCGAACGAGACCACCGCTACTACCTGCTGCCACTGGGCTGGAACCACAACACGGACCCCACCTACGTCATCGACGACGACGAAACCATCCGGATCGAACTACGCCCCGGCACCCAGCCCCGCCGGTGACCAAACCCCGTCCTCACCCGCACCGTCACTTGATCCATAGGACCGCGCGGCTTCACGGGCAGGTGGCGGGCATACCACCGGCGAAGGGACTCGTTGGGAGTGCACACCGCCTGCAGCGCACGTACGTACAGGCTGGACGGGGGCGGGTCCTGCACTTGGTGCATGACCAGTGTGGTGTCGTGCCGTCTCGCTGCCCTGCTGTGCCGCTATGGTTCTGGGCTGCGGCAGGATGCGCACGCCGCGAGCCTGCGTCCGGTACCCCGCACCGGTCATGCACCAGGCGAAGGACACCGGAACTGACTCGGTTCCAGGGACGGTCCCGCACCGTTTCGCCCATGCCTGCGCGTCATCGACTCTGCGGGGCAGCGGGGGCCCTGGAGCGGAGATCGATCCTCATGACCAAGTCCGGTGCGAGCGGCCCCAAGGCCCGTGCCCGCAAGGCGCAGCAGGCGGCTGGTGTCCGCTACACCCAGGTCCGCCGCACGAGCTCGCCGTCACGCAACGGGCGCACGGTGCAGTTCCTGCTGGAGGACCGGTACGAGCTCGGCACGCTCGAGGTGCAGATCGCGGCCGCATGGGCGCGGCAGGGACTGCGGGTGCTGCTGGTGCACGAGTACAAGCCGTACGGGATCAACATGGCCCTGTACTCCCGCCGCGCCCGGGAACGCAAGGCCGCCGAACAGCGGCAGCAGGCCTGGCCCGGGCACCGCAGCACCCTGCTGTGGACGGCCGGCACCGGCCGGGACCAGGGCGGGCTGCTGGTCGAGCAGCACACCCCATGGTCGACTCCGCCCGCCGAACCCAGGCTCCTCACACGTGACGACAACCCGCTCCGCGACGCACTGCAGTGGGGACGCCGCTACTTCGACACGGTGGTACTGATGGGTCGCCCGACCTGGCCGCACCGCGAGCTCGTGGACCACTTCGTCGTGCTCGCCGCCAGCAACGGCATCCCCGTCACCGAGACCCTCACCCACGGCGCGGTACCGGAGGAGCGCCAAGAGCATCCGCTCACCCCCGAGCAGAGTGCCGCGCTGCTGCGCGAGCGGTACCTGAACTTCCTCTACCACCGTCCGTCCGCGTTCCTCGGAATGATCACCGGAAACCGCGAACTGCCGGCCGCGGAGCTCGAACCCGGCTTCGTCCACGCGGTCGAAGCCAACATGGCCGCCGCCGGAATCCCGCTCCTGGGTCACGTCCACGTCGGCGACCACGACCTGGCCACGCACGCCCGCCGTACCGACCAGGCAGTCCTGGTCGCCGCCTCCTCGCTCGATCCCGGCGTCGAACAGGCCGCGAAGACCATCACAGACCGCTGGTAGCCACCCGGGGCTGCGGCAACGCACGGTCGCTCATCTCGGCCCTGCCTGTTGGGCCCTTTGAGGAGATACCCGCGAAGGGCCTACTAGAAAGTTGCAGGTTCTCGGACTGCGCAGGTCTGGCTACGGTGACATTTCGTCTGGGCAAAACTCCTGCGGGGCACCGAGACACGTGCCCTGCTCGGCCAACAACGGGGGATCCATGAACATTCGCAAGCAGCTCGTCACCCTTGCCGTTACCGGCGCACTCGCCGGGACTGGCCTCATCGGGACTGCTTCCACCGCCAGCGCGGCCACCTGCCTCGGCAGCGCACACTCCTTCACCAAGGCCGTAGACAACCATTACCACCCGCCATACAAGGAAAACCGCTTCCTCGCGACGAGCAGCAGCTGTGCGGACATCAACATCAAGCTCAGCAGCGCGTACACGGAGAACGTGAAGGTCTGCTTCTATCGCGCGGGTGGCGACCTCAACTACTGCCAGAGCGAGGAGAAGTCGGTCGCACCTGGCGCGTGGAAGGTGATCGCCACGGACGTCGCGGACAACGTTCTCTACAAGCTGTACTTCGGCAAGGCCGCCGCCTATGACCGGAAGATCACCGGCAGCTGGGCTTCGTAGACCGCCCAGCTCGCCTGCCGCAGAGTGGCCCTCAGCAATTCCTCCGCTGAGGGCCACACCAATTTGCCGCACTGAGAGACCAGCATGCCGCGGCGGCGGCCTTCGGGCTGTGGCAGGGCAACCGCGGCGCCCGGGTCGTGGCAATCATGATCGGCGTGGCGGCCTTCCCTGCCAGCAACGCCCCCGGCGTGTACGGCCTGGCCCTGATCGCGTACGGGCTGACCATCATCCTGCTGCTCGTAGTGCCCAGGTCGTCCCGCGCCTGGTTCAGCCGTCAACGGGCCGGCCTGCCGGACTGCATCAGGACCGCCCGCACCGGCGCGTACACGGGACGGGGACGGACGGGACGGTCGTATCCGCCCTGGCGGCCGCCCCACGGGCCCACACGATGACCGACGTGAAGTCGATGACCCGTCAGGTCGAGGTTGTTCTCGGCGGGCCGGGGCCGCTACCAACCGGTCCCTACCGGGGTGCGGCGTTACCGCATGGCCACATAGTCCTGCGGCGCCTTGCTCAGTCTCTCGACCATCTGCTCCTCGCTCATCCCCCGCCAGGCCACTGCGGAGGCACTGGCGATCTTCCGGAACAGGACGTCAGCGGGGATCGGCGGCAGACCGGCGAAGAGGAGGTGATGGTCTGCGCCGACGCCTTCGCTGAACTCGCGGTGCAGCAGCCACACGACCTCGGCGAACATGGGGTAGCTGCTCTGGTGCTTGTTCCACAGGCACCGCAGTGCATCGAAGCCGAAATCGACCTTGATGAAGCCCCACAGGTATGACATCTCTGCCGTCTTGTCCGGAAGCTGATCGCTATTCAGGTACCGGACCCAGTCATTCAGGATGTCCCACCGCAGCGCGTTGGTGATCACCCCGGCTGGTGCCACGCTCTGCCGTAAGTCGGCCGCGAACTCATCGTTGAACGTCATCCGGCGACCGTAACGAGAACAGCACCGGCGCACCACGGTGCCCGCTCGCGGTCCACCCGGAACTCTGCCGGCCGGCACCAGCGTGCGAGACCATCCCTCCCATGACAGATGGATGGGGAACGGTCATCGCCACGGTGATCCCCGCCGCGGCCGGTTTCATCGGCATCGCCGTAGGCCGCGCCACAACCAGGGACCAGGCCACCGTCGAACACAAACAATGGCTCCGGGGACAACGCCAGGAGGCCTACGTCGAGTTTCTCGCGGTCTGGGACCGCGCCCTGGGAGAACTCGTCGACAAGCTGGACTCCTTGAACAGGTGGGACAGCCTGATGGACGACTGGGAAGGCGACCCCGAATCCGCCCGCGAAGACATCTACGAGGCCGTCGCCGCCATACCCGCAAGGGTGAAGACACCGCGCGAGCGAGTCCTGCTCCTCGGGCCCGACGGCGTCGACGACCTCGCCGACAACATGCTCGCCAACATCACCGCCATGCACACCGCGCTCCTGGAACACCTCAACGAAGAACTTGGCCTTGCCGCGGCCCGAGTACGGTTCGAGGAAGCCCATGGACGCGGCCTAGAAAACCGGGGCGAGTGGCTGAACCGTGTGAAGGACGTCCTGCGAGCCGCTCCAAAGCCGACCTAAAACCCGCGGTGGACGCTCGCCGGTACTGCTGTGGCCGGGTCGCCGAGCGCCCCGCCACGAACGCGCCACCCACGATCGCGAGTTCGCCCGCCTCCTCGGACACCCCGGCCCACGCCTGACCTGAGACAAAAAGAATTTCCAAGATTTATTGCCGGTTTCGGCGCCGCAATTGGCGGTGGCGCCAACCCCGCACTCGCCGCTTGCCGCCCCGGGAGCTCAGTTCAGGCCCGCTTCGTCCTGAAATTGGCCGCAAGAACAGCGTCGACACAGACGTCCGGCAGGCTGGTCGACATGGCCAAGTCGTTCGCCGTGATGCCGTGTCGTGCTGCCACAGCCACGAACTCCTCTAAGGGCTCGCAGAGAATCAAGGTGTTGCTTCCCGCATCGGGGCTCGTTTACCTGGTACGGGCATCCCTGACGCGACTCGTGACCAACTGGCTGTCAAGTTTGGGGTGTTGTTCCCGCATCTGGACGAGCGGCAGCGTCGGCTGCTGATGGGAGCCGAGGCCCGGGCCCTGGGACACGGCGGTATCCGGGTGGTCGCGCAGGCGGCTCAGGTCAGCGAGACCACGGTTCGCACGGGCGTGGACGAGTTGGAGGCGGGCGAGGGACCGCTGGGGCGGGTTCGCCGTCCTGGCGGCGGGCGCAAGAAGGCCGCCGAGGTAGACGCGGGGCTGCGGCCGGCCCTGCTCGCACTGGTCGAGCCGGACATACGCGGGGATCCGATATCGCCGCTGCGCTGGACAACCAAGTCGACGAGGAAACTCGCCGCCGAACTCACCCGCCAGGGGCACCAGGTGAGCGCGGACACGGTCGGGGACCTGCTCCGGGAGGAGGGCTTCAGCCTGCAGGCCAACGCGAAGACCATCGAGGGCGCACAGCACCCGGACCGTGATGCCCAGTTCCGCTATATCAACGACCGGGCCAAGGAACACATCGGTGCCGGGGACCCGGTGATCAGCGTGGACACCAAGAAGAAGGAGTTGGTCGGCGACTACAAGAATCCCGGGCGTGAGTGGCGGCCGCCGGGCGAACCAGTGCTGGTCAAAACGCATGACTTCCTGGACCGGCAGGGACCGGGCAAGGCGATCCCATACGGCATCTACGACCTTGCGGCGAACACCGGCTGGGTCAGTGTCGGCACCGACCACGACACCGCCGAATTCGCTGTCGCCTCGATCCGCCGCTGGTGGCAGGCCCGCGGCCGTCACGACTACCCGCACGCCACCCGTCTTCTGATCACAGCGGACGCGGGCGGCTCCAATGGCTACCGCACCCGGGCCTGGAAGAGTGAACTGGCCGCTCTCGCCTCCGGAACTGGTCTCGAGATCACTGTCTGTCACCTACCGCCCGGGACCTCGAAGTGGAACAAGATCGAGCACCGGCTGTTCTCCCACATCTCCATGAACTGGCGCGGCAGACCACTGACCAGCCATGAAGTCATCGTGGACAGCATCGCGGCGACCACGACCCGCACCGGTCTGAAAGTCGAAGCTGAACTCGACACCGGCACCTACGACACCGGGGTGAAGGTCACCGACGCCGAGATCGATGCACTGGCAATGAGCCGGCACCGCTTCCACGGCGACTGGAACTACACGCTCCGCCCTGCTGGTCCTCGCCCGGCCCCACACCATGAGACGGAATCCGAAGCCGCCACAACCACCCACCCGGCCGCGCCCCCGGACGGCGTTGACACCCAAGCTCTCCGCGACCCGGAGTTGACCGGCATGACCACTGCCCAACTCGACGGTCTGGTCAGTGCGATGATCCCGGCGCTCACGCAACAACGCGAGCAAATCCGCCACGAGCGCCGGGGCGGCGAGCGCCGACGGCGCCGAGGTGCGGGTGCCAAGGACAAGCTCTCCGACGCAGACCGGATCCTCGCCACCGTGCTCTGCCTCCGCAAGATCGGCACCCACGACCTGCTCGCCCGACTCTTTGGCGTCACCGGAAGCACTCTCACACGGGCCGTCCAGGAAGCACGCCCGCTACTGGCCGAGCACGATCACGCGATCCACCCCTCAACTGCCAGATTCCGCACCCCGACTGATGTGGCCGTCCACCTCGACCGGTACGGAACACACCCCCCGAAGAAGATCAAACCCGCATGTTGATTCTCTGCGAGCCCTTAGCGGACAGGTCGGCCAAGTTGACCCAAGTCAACAGGCGATACCGCCGAACTAACTCAAGCGCGCCCCCGTTCCCCAGCTTCGTGCCGGGGAACGGGGGCAATTTCGTCGTTGATCACCTCAACGAGGGCAGATCAGAATTCCACCAAGGCACGTGATCTCGAACGAGCCCTGCCTGCTGATGTGCTCCGTGACAATCTCGCGCGCTCGGTCGATCGTCGCCTCGAACGGCACCTCGTGCTGATCCGCCCATGCGCGATACGAGTTCATGTGGGCGATCACAGGCTCAGTGGTCGCTACCGAGATCGTGCCGGGTAGCTCGACGATCTCGACCTTAGGGAATGCGGCTCCGAGCAATCCGGGCGCCTTCTCCAGCGAGAACCGTGCACTCAGTGAGATCCTCGACGGCCCCTTGTCGACGCCAAGCACGTCGCCAGCCGCACGCTCCCACAGTCGATCAAGTTCGACTTTGTCTCGCTCGCTGTTCGTCGAGGCGATCAGCAGGCCGCCAGTTACAACCCGATCGAGTTCTGCGACGGCCGCCGGTATGTCCTCAACGTGATAGAGCATGTGCAGGGCGAGGGCCGCGTCGACGCTGCCCGTCGCAAGCGGCAGGCGAGCCGCATCCGCGACAGCAACAGGCCTCGGTACTCCGTCCAGAATGCCGAGGGACACATCGAGGCCGAGCAGGCGCAGGTCGGGGCGTTCCTGCACGAGTCGCTTGATGAACATGCCGTTCCCGCATCCCACATCAACAACCGTGCCTCGAACGTCGCGCAGGTGCTCAGCCACAAGCCCGGGCAGGTCGTAACTCGGTGTCTGCCATTGGTAGAGCGACTGGCGCGCAGCGAGGTCTTGCTCGGTCTTGTACGCGCTCTCGGTCAAGATCGCGCGGTCGGTCACGGCGGCGTCGTGCGTGGCGGAAGGGTCAGTCACGTCAGCGGCTCCGAAGGGTCGGCAGCAGGCAAGGCGATGGGTTTCGCCGTGCCCCTGATGCGTTCCCGCAGGTCGGCAACCTGGGGCGATCCACGGTACTTGGCCGCACCGAGTTCGCTCGCGAACCTTCCGAGCCGAGTGACGATGCTCGCCGACAACTGCCCTGTCGGGCTGCTGAGGACCGAGCCGAGCAACTCTGCGGCGGCGTCGAGGTCGCCGGCAAGCAGATGACCTTGGGCAAGGTCTAGGTGAGCGGCGAGCAGATCGAAAGTAGACCGGTCATCGTCTGCCGCCTCTTGGTACAAGTCGACCGCTGTTTCGGCGGCGTCGATGGCACGCTGCACGTTTTGAACTCCACCTAGGGCAAGGTGAGTTGTTCCGGCATACGTGAACTGCTTGGCATGGGGGAAGCTGAAGATGCCGGGCACCTCGTCACTTCCGTTCACGGCTTCGCGTGCCCGCTCGGCAGTCACGAGCGCCTCGGCAGCACCGCGCACATCGCCGACTACCGCCAGCGCTCGGGCCTCCAGACTCGCCAAGCGAGCCGCGATGGTTCCCGGCGCCGTGTACTGCTGGCCGCTCCGGGCAAGGTCCGCGGCACGCGCTGCGTCGCCGTCCCAAAACGCGATGAGCGACTCAACGGCACGCACCCATGCCCGTAGCCCGTTGTGTCTGGCCGCCTCGGCGCAAACCCATGCCGTGCGGGCGTGGGTAGCGGCCGAGTGGTAGTCGCCCACGTCAAGGCAAACGTGCGCGGACAGACCGCTAAGCCGGCCGGCCGCTGTCAACAAGTCCGTTGTCTGCTTGGGCCGTTGGCGGCCTCGCAGCGTCTCGAACGTCTCTTCCCTAAGATCGCGAATCTCAGCGTGCAGCTCGGCCAGCGGACGACTCACGAAGTGTCGAGAGAGCCGGGCAACGTCGGCGTCAATCTGCTCAACGGCGGTTTCGTCCGCGTTCCTGGTCGCGAGGAACCGAGCGAATCGTGCTGAAGCCGCAGCGTCGGCCGCCAACGTGTGACGCGACGGCGGAGGAGCAGCCGGCACAACCGCGTGCACGCTGATTGGCGCGGCCTCACGCCGACGGACTTTGCTGACCGCCGCCGCACGGTCCAAGAGCACCTGATCGACGCCGAGGACTTCCGCGAGGTACTTGCGCGTGTGGTCGGACGGAATGCGCACCTCACGCTCGTACCGGCCGACCTCCTTGCCGGTCATCGCGCCCCGGCCCTCGACCTCGTTGTACCGGTCGGCGATTCCCTGTTGCGACTTAGCGAGGTCCTGACGCAGGCGAGCGAGCAGTGCGCCGATGCCTAACTCGCTCATCGTGGCTCCCGGCTAGAGACTCTGGCCCCCATCTTGGCCCCCTATTTGGCCCCCGCGCAGGCTCCCGACCCAAAAGGGCTACGGAAGTTTGCTGGTGGCATGCAGTTTCACCACCACAACACCGCGTCCCCCGCGGCCGTTCCGTTCCCCGGGGGTCTGGCTCCACCGCCGCCCACCCCTCTAACCCGCGGCTCTCTCCGCTTGATCAGTGTGCGCCGACAGAGACTCGACGACGAGGGCGACTTCGTGCTGCATGTCGCCTTCGGCCGACTCCCCAACGTCGTGCGTCTGGTCCGTAACACAGCCGTCGAAGTTGCAAAGCCCCTCGGCTACTTGGAGCAGCTCGACGACGTACAGCTGCTTACGAGCGAGCTCGCAACCAACGCCGTACGGCACTCCCACGGCGATATCACTCTGACCGTCCGCCGCCGGTCGGATGCCGCTCTATTCCTCGCGGTCGGAGACGAATCGCCCCACTTCCCCCGGCGCCGTTCAGCAGCTCTGCACGACGAGCGCGGACGTGGCCTCGAACTCCTCCACTGTCTCGCCGCCCGCTGGGGAATCGCCTCTACCGGTCACGGCTCCAAGTACGTCTGGTGCCTGCTCCCCACGCCTACAACACCCCCCATTCGGGAGACCCCCGCATGAACTCCCCCAAGCCAGCAATGCCGGACCTCGCCGTCACCCTTCTGGACTGCAAGCAGCGCGACCAGGAAGCCCGTAAGCAGACTCACGGGCCCGACGCCGACCCCTTCAAGCTCGGCGTCATCGCCGCCGACAACGCGTTCGTTCTGCGCGGAATCATCGAGCAGCACGGATGGCCCGGGCACAGCCTCGTCGGCAAGCTCGCCGCGAACGCCGCATGGTGGATCGCTCAGCACGCCGACCGTGACCGTGACTTCCAGCAGCAGGCCCTCACCGCCTTGCAACAAGCCGTACCGAAGGGCGAGGCCACCCCCGTTCAGCTCGCCCACCTGACCGACCGCTGCCTGCTTCGCGCCGGCATGCCACAGCTCTACGGCACCCAGTACAGCTACCAGGGCAGCACCCTCAAGTGCCACGAGATCGAGGACCCGGAGAACCTCGACGCTCGCCGCGCCGAGCTCGGTCTCGACCCCTGGGCGGAGTTCGACGAGATGATCCGAACCGCGTTCCCCGTGGTGGGCGTCAAGGTGGTTTCCGATGCCCACCCCTAGCCAAGCCTGCCCCAACTTAGGCCGAGCCGTCCGCCGGCAACTACGCCGGGCCAAGTATCACGGGGCCGCTCACATGGTCGTCGTCCTGTGGTGCCTGCCCGCTCTGTGGATCGTTCGCACCGCCTCGTACTGAGTCGCAGGAGATCGGATGCAAGAGCTCATCGTCACCCCGTTCCTCGAGGGCCACTACGTCTTACGCCCTGGAAGCCCCGCCGGCATCAAGATCACTCAACTCCAATACGCAGAACTGTGTGACTCCCCGTCCAAGGGCACCATTCCCACATGGTTGCTGACCGCCGCTCGCCGCCGCTGGTCTCTCGACCTCGGCGAAAGCCCCGCGCCCGACGCTCTGTTGATCCGCGATTGCTCCCCATACGGCCACGGCCGTGCCTCCTACGAGGTCAACAACGGGTGCAACTGGGCGTGCGGCCACTGTGTCTACGGCGACAAGCTGCACGAGGGCCTCGCATGGGAACCCCGCGAGCGTCTGCTGCACATCCTGCGCGACGCGGGAATCGTGTGGATCGAACTCGGCGGGGGCGAGTGCACGATCGACAGCCACTTCCCGGAGACGTACGCGCTCGCGTACGACCTCGGAATGATGGTGGAGATCCTGACCAACGGGTCCACCCTGCACCGCCCGAGCATGCTCGACCTGCTCACCACTCGCCGCCCGTACCGGGTAACGCTCAGCGTGTACGGCGCCACAGCAGAGACCTTCGACGACTTCACACAGCGCCGCGGCGCCTTCAACAACTTCATGCGCGGCCTCGTCGCCGCCAACGAGGCCGGACTGCCGCTGTCCCTAAGCGTGATCATCACCCGCAGGAACGCCCACGAGGCCGAGGCCATGCGGGCACTCGCCCACCGCTACGCCTCACGCGTCCGTGAGTACGCCCAGATGTCCCCGACCTTCGCCGGCGGCGCGGACCCCCTCGCGGAACAGGCCCCCGAGTACCTCCGCAACGAAACACCCTTCACCGGATGCGACGCCGGCCACACGTCCTTGAACGTGAACCCCTTCGGCCTGGCGAGCGTCTGCAAAGTCTCCCGTGACAACCCGATACCACTACTCAAAGAAGGTGTCGCGGGATTGGCGCGGCTCGGCGCCATCGCAGACCGAGCACTTCAGCGTCAGGACGCATGCACGGGCTGCGCCCTTCAGAAGAAGTGCACCAAGTGCATGCCGCTCGTGAAGATGCACCGCCGAGCCGACGCGCCTCTGAACCGCTACTGCCAGCACGCTTGAGAGAGGAAGTACGCCCATGACTGCCACCGCTGTGAAAATCACCGTACGGCCGACCGACGAGGACGAGGTCGAGTTCGTCGACCTCGACGAGGTCGCCGGCAGCGACGTCATGAGGGGCTGCGGAGACGACAACCCGTACAACTAACCCCCTCCGACCCGAGGCTGCCCGCCCCGCGCGGGCAGTCTCGCCTACCCCATCCGAGCCCCTACACTCCCGCCGTGGTGACCATGAGACTGCAATGGCAAGACCTACCCGCCGCCACCCGCGAGGCCGTCGAGGCCCGTACCGGCCCTATCTACGCAGCAGCGACCGCAGACAAGGGGCTCAACAGCGAGATCGCCGCCACCCTCGACACCCGCGCCGGCCGCATCTTCGTCAAAGGGATGAACACCGGTCACCCTCGCGCGTGGACACAGAACCGCGAGACAACGATCAACCCTTACGTGGCCCCCCTCGCCCCCCGCCTGCTCTGGCGGGTCAACGACGACACATGGGACCTGCTCGGTTACGAGCACCTCGACGGCCCATCAGTCGACTACTCCCCCCGGTCCGACGACCTGCCACTCGTGGCCGAGGCAATCATCACGCTTTCCAGCGTCCGAGCCCCCATCGACCTCGACCTCAAGCACATCGAGCGACGCCTCGCCGACTACATCGACAACCCCGATGACGCCGAACTGCTGCGCGGCGAGACCCTGCTGCACACCGACTGGCACCCCGACAACATCCTGATCGTCGACAACGCCGCCCGCGTCGTCGACTGGGCATGGCCAACCCGCGGCGCCGCATGGATCGACGCCGCCTATTGGGTCGTTTGGCTCATCTCCGCCGGCCACACCCCCGCCGACGCGGAACAGTGGGCTGCAAAGGTCCCCGCATGGTCTACGGCATCCCGGCGCGCCCTAGACATCTTCGCGATCGCTCAAAAGCGACTCTGGGCCGGCATCGCCACCGACGCTCCCGACATCGCATGGATGCAAGACCTCGCCGCCGCAGCCGCCCAATGGGCCAACTATCGCCGGTCGTGAACCAGGGGGCACGCATGCCGGACCCACTCATTCACCCCCACGAGACACTCACCACCCGCGACGGCGAACAAGTCGAGATCGACGCAGAGATGGTTCCCACCATCCGTGAACTGTGGCGCCTCAACTTCACCACACTCGCCTGCTGCCAAGACGTCGGAGAAGCGACCGCCGGCGTCCGAGCACAAAACGACAAGCCCCTCGGCTACGGCGCCGACAGCTTCATCGCGTATCACCGCGGTTGGGCCCTGCTCAAACTCCCGATCACCGACGCCATGCGCCTCGTCGCCATACTCGCCGAAGAGCCAGCGTTCGCCGACCGGGTCCGCCGCCGATGGCGCCCCGGTTCCTGGCGTATGGACGTCCCCCTCGTACCGGACGGACTCGACGAGGCCGCCCTGCTGCACTTCCCCCGCTGACAGCTCGCCGAGCTCGTCGAGGTCCTCGAACAGCAGCAGATTCACAACCGCCCATGATTCGCCCGTCGGCTCCGGGCTCGACAGGCGAGTTCAGTGTGGCTGGGCGCGCTAGTTGGTTGTAACTATGCGTCCGTGACCGCTACGGCTGATCCGTCAGGGACTGTAAGACGTTCGGGTCTGGCCCGTAGTCGGTGGTGACGCTGAGTGTCCGTCAGGGCAGGAGGATGCGGTGGCGGAGGAGGTCGAATCCGGCGCGTCCGTGCATCTGTCTCATGATCCTCTTGGTGCGGGTGTTGACGCCTTCGGTGCGGCCGTTGTGGTAGGGCAAGGTGAGGCCGGCGTCCACGGCGGGCCGGTCGATTTCGAGGCCGTTGGTGAGGCTGCGCAGGTGGGGCAGGTCGACGGCGCGGGCGGCCGTGATCCACTCGGTGAGTTTCACGTCGTTGCCCTCGGCCGGTTTGAGCAGGGCGGCGAAGCCGCCTACGAGATCGCCGAGTGCGGTCATCTCCGGGCAGGCCGCGGCGATCTTCTCCAGCAGGGTCGTTTCCTTCGGACGCAGGTTTCCGGGGTCGGTGAACAGGAGGCGGCTGGCGTGACGTGGGGTGGTGACGGGTCGGTCGCCTTCAGCGCGGCCCTGGTTGAGGTAGCGGACCAGCAGGTTGGCGCTGCCGGTGTAGCCCAACTCCCGGATTTCCCCCAGCAGTTGGGTGACAGCAACTGCTGGACCGACCGCGCGGCGGGCGCGCAGATGGCCGCGGTAGGGGTCGACGAGGGTGGGCCGGTAGGCGGGGGCGATGCGCAGGGCCTGGGGTTCGGGCATGCTGGCGTAGCGTTTGACGGTGCTCATGGCCAGGCCAGGCGGCGGGAGCAGTCGAGCAGGCCGACGCCCTGGCCGAGGAGGTCGTGGATCTTGTTCCAGCGTTCGCGGGTGGTCTGCTCGCGTACTCCGCCGGGGCGGGGTGGGTTGATGGTGGCCCAGCAGCCGGTGTGCGCGCGGACCTCGAGCTGGACTTTGTCGCAGAGGTTTCTCCAGAGGTGCCATCGGTCGCTGACCTGCACCGCGTCGGGCAGGGCGCGGCGGATGGCCTCGGCGCAGGTGGCCGAGCCGTCGCGGCACACGACCTCGACACCAGGATGTTCGCGCAGCCAGGACTCCAGGGTGGCCCTCTCGCGGTCGGGCAGGACCGCGACGCGTCGGCCGGTTTCGGCATCCGTGATGATCGTGGCGTAACGGTGGCGGCGGCGCAGGGCGAAATCGTCCACGCCGATCACCCGTGGGACCGCCTGCTGCGGCAGCGGCAGGCGTCGCAGATGGCGCAGTGCGGTACTGCGGGAAACGGGCACGGCCAGCAGGCCGGCGAGGCGTGCGGCCGCCCGGCCGCATAACTCCCGCGCCACCTGGGATATCTGCCAGGCAAGCCGCACCGTGCGGCGCTGATGGCGCTCCACCAGTCCGGGAATCTGCTCGCGGAAGGTCTGCCGTCGGCAGCCCAGGACCGGACAGACCAGCCGCCGTACGCGCAGGTGGACGACGACCTGGCGGCCGTCGACCGGCACGTCGGTCACTGACCGGCGGTGATACTCGTGCACCTTCGCCGTCGGCGTCCGGCACACCGGACACGGCACCGCCGCATCCCGAGTGCGAGCCGTGACCACCACCGCGTCACCGCCGTCCACCACGTCCTCGACGACCAGCGCCGACAGACCGGAAAACACCGTCCCCATAAGAAAGTCGATATCCACCACAAGATCATGATCAAGGACGGCTACTCGGCGTCACCACCGACTACGGGCCAGACCCGCTCGTTTGACAGACCCCCTGTAGGGGCTGGGAGGACCCCAAGCTGTCCAAGGAGTGGTTTCTGCGCGACGGCCGGAAGATCGGGTACGTCGGCGCCGACGCGACCCTGTGCAGCACGCAGCCCCGGACCAACTTCACCCTGGGGCCGTGGCGCAGCTTCGTCTCCTGGGCGACGTTCCACAACGTTCCGTGGAAGGGCGACCGGATCTCCGTCGAGTGGGGAGGTCTGGGCAGCAGCAGGTACCTGGATCCCTACTGGCCGCTCAATCGATGAGTGCCGGTCATCCCTTCACCGCACCAGAGGTGAGTCCCTGGACGATGTACCGGCTGGCGAAGGCGAACAGCACCATGGTCGGGGCGATCGTGAGCACCGCGGCCGCCGACATCGAACCCCAGTCGATGTTGAAGCTGGAGATGAAGCCGTTCAGCGCGGTGGGCACGGTCTTGTTGGCGTCGCTGTTCATCAGGGTGACCGACAGGAACAGTTCGTTCCAGCAGTTGACGAAGTTGAAGATGAACGCGGCGATGATGCCGGGCTGCATGACAGGCAGCAGCACCCGGAAGAGCGCCCCGAGCCGTGAGCAGCCGTCGATCATGGCGGCCTCCTCCAGTGCGTCCGGCACGTTCTCGAAGAACCCGCGGAGCATCACCGTGCAGAAGGGGATGCAGACCGCGATGTAGACGAGGGTCAACCCGAGCCGGTTGTCGACGAGTTGGAGTTCCGTCATCAGCATGTACAGCGGTCCGAGCGCGATGAAGGACGGGATCATCTGGGTGACCAGGGCCGCCATCAGGAGTGCTGTCTTGCTCCGGAACTCGAAGCGCGCCAGCACGTACGCCGACAGGAGTGAGATGACGGTCGCCACCGCGCCGGCGACCGTCGCGATGACGAGGCTGTTGGTGAGGTAGACGCCGAACTGTGCCTTGCTGAACAGGCCGGTGTAGTTGGCGAGCGAGAAGTGCTCGGGCCAGTAGGCGATCGAGGGGCTGAAGATCGTCCCGGGGCTCTTGAGCGAGGTGATGGTGATCCAGTAGAGCGGGAAGACGGTGACGATCAGCCAACCCGTCAGGAACGTGATGCGTACGGCGCGTCCGGCGGTGGACTCCTTGTTGATCATGATGTCTTTCCGTTCCGCTCCCGGGTGGCCGTGAGGTAGAAGACCGAGAAGACCATCAGCATGGCGACGACGATCAGACCGACCGCCGAGGCCTTCCCGTAGTCGCCCTGCTGGGTGATGGAGATCATCCACGTGGTGACGATGTGCGTCTCGTTGGACGGACCGCCGCCGGTCATGCCGAAGATGATGTCGGGGAAGTTGAAGATCCAGATGACCCGGAGCAGGACGGTCAGCGCCAGCGTCCCGCGGATGGAGGGGATGGTGATCTGGAAGAGCGTACGGACCTTCCCGGCGCCGTCGAGCGCGGCGGCCTCGTAGATTTCGTCGGGGATCGACTGCAGGGCGGCCAGGATCATGATGGTGAAGAAGGTGACGCCGTACCAGATGTTGGCGATGACGACGGCGGTCATCGCGGTCTTCGGGTCGGCCAGCCACGGGATCGGTGTGTCGATCAGATGGGCCTTCTCCAGCAGGTCGTTGACGACTCCGAACTCGCTGTTGAACATCCAGCGGAACAGGATGCCGATGAGGAACCCGGAGATCGCCCACGGGAAAAAGATCAGCGCCTGGTAGAGGCCGCGGAAGCGGAAACGGCGGCGCAGCCACAGGGCGATGGCGAAGCCGATGACGAACTGGGGCACGATCGAACCGACTACCCAGACCGCGGTGTTGCCGAGGACCGTGTAGAAGACCGGGTCGTCCAGAATTCCCTTGAAGTTCTTGAGGCCGACCCAGGAGGTGTCCGTGAGGTCGTTGAGGTTCCAGTTGCGGAAGGCCATCTGGCCGCCCGCGATCATCGGGTAGTAGACGAAGATCGCGACGAACAGGGCGGCCGGGGCCATGAACGCCGCGATGCTCAGGCCCCGGCGGCCGGTGAAGACCGGCCTGCGCGGGCGCGGTGCGGCCGGCCGGGCCGCCGCCGGCCCCGGGTTGTCCGTGGGCGGCGGCGCGGCTTGGCGGGCCTTCGCGTCGGTGGTTGAGGGATTCACGTCCGGCCTTCCCGCCAGCCCTACTGGCTCTTCCACTTCTCGGTCCAGTAGGTGTTCCAGCCGGCCAGGAGCTCCTTGGGCGTCATCTTGCCCAGCAGCACCTTCTGGATCTCGGAGTCGGACTTCTGGATCCACTCGGTCCACCAGGAGGAGTTACGCGGCTGGGTGACCGTGATGTACGTGTCCGGGCTCTCGGTCATCGTCACGTAGCTCGCCCAGGCACCCGTCTTGTAGAACGTGTCGTCCGCGGAGCTCTTGAGGATGGGCACCAGGCTGTTCTTCTTGTCGAAGGTGGTGGCCGCGTCGCCCTCGGAGAGGAACTTGATCAGCTTTTCGGCCTCCGCCTTGTGCTTGCTGGCGGACGCGATGCCCCAGCCCGCGGTCGCCACCGGCTGAACGGCCTTGCCGCTGGGGCCGGTCAGCAGCGGGGCCGTGGTCCACTGCTTCTTGGTGATCGACTTCGACTCCCCGACCGTGGCGATCACTTCGGGGTCCTGGAGGAGGAAGGCCGTCGAACCGTTGGAGAAGCCCTCGACCATCTCCGGGTAGCCCCACGCGACGGACGACGGCGGCGACGCCTTCTTGAAGAGCTTGAAGTACGTCTCCAGGGCGGTGAGCGCCTCCGGCGCCGAGAAGATCGTCTTGCCGTCGGTCAGCTTGAAGCCGTTGTCCCGGTCGATCTTGTCGGCGACGTACGCCTCGATGACCGCAACCGCGTTGCTGTTGGCGTTCGTTCCACCGCGGAAGGCGTAGCCGTATCGGCGCTTGTCGGGGTCCTGGATGGCGGTGGCCTGCTTCAGCAGGTCGTCCCAGCTCGCGGGCGGGGCGGAGAAGCCGGCGTCAGAGACCAGGTCGGTGCGGTAGTAGAGGCTGAGGCCGTAGAAGCCGTACGGGATGTAGTACGTCCGGCCCTTGGCGTCCTTGGAATACTTGACAGCGTTGTCAGTCAGCGCGTCCCAGCCGCTCCAGCCCTTGAGGTCCTTGCTCATGTCGTAGATCCAGCCGTTGGTCGACCACGGCCCGGCCGTGATGTCCCGGACCTCCATGGTGTCGATGCCGCTGCCGGACTGGAGCATCTGCTGGATCTTCTGGTCCGCCTGTTCGGTGGGCGGTGAGATCAGATCCACCTTGATCTTGGGGTTCTGCTTCTCGAACTGGCCTATGAGGGTCTTCAGTACGGCCGTACGGACCGGGTTGGTGAGACTCTCGACCATGTGAAGCGTGACGGTTCCGTCACTCGCGCCGGAGCCGCCGCCGACGGCACAGCCCGACACTGTCAACGCGGTGGCGAGCCCGAGGGCGACCGCTGCCTTTCTCCTGCTCAACACTGTGCTCTCCCAAGTCCGGGGGTTCTGTGGTGGATCACTGCGATGTGAGGTGTGCGACGTGCTGGGTGCGGGCCCATGCGCCGAGCACCGGAACGCAGTGCTCGGCGAAGTACTCGAAGTCGGCGGCCGTGTTGTACACGTGCGTCGACAGCCGGAGGTAACCGACGCCTCCGAAGCTGGTGAAGGCGGCCTCGACGCCCAGTTCCGCGGCGATGCGGTCGCGCAGGGCGTCGGCGGCGGCATGGGTGGTGCCGAGGCCGTCGGGAAGCCGGACCAGGCGCAGCGCGTTGACCGGCATGCCGACGTCAACTGCACTGTCCGCACCGGTGAGTTCGGCGAAGGCGTCGCCGACGATCCGTTCCGCGTAGTCGGCCAGCGTCCGCATGTACGCGCGTGCCGTGTCCCAGCCCCAGGTGTGCTCGACGAAGTCGAGGGAGGCGGGCGCGGCGAGGTAGCTCGTGACGTCGACGGTGCCCTGGGTGTCGAAGCGGGCGGGGTACTGCTCCGGGGCGCCCCACGAGTCGATCAGGGGGTGGAGGTCGTCGCGGAGCGGTCCGCGGGCGACCAGGGCCGCCGTACCGCGGGGTGCGCAGCCGAACTTGTGGAGGTTGCCGATCCACACGTCGCAGTCAAGACCCGCGAGCGGGTCCTCTGCGAGGCCGGGAACGTGTGCGCCGTCCACCAGCAGCGGGATGCCGCGTTCACGCGCCACGCGTCCGATCCGCTCAACTGGCATCCAGCGGGCGGTCGCCGAGGTGATGTGGTCGAGGACGATCAGGCCCGTCGCGTCGGTGATCCCGGCGAGCACGGCCTCGTACGCACGGTCCTCGTCCGCGTTGAGGGGGACCCGCGCGGTGCGGACGGTGCCGCCCCAGCGCCGGGCCAGGCGCTGCGCTCCCATGGTCACGGCGCCGTAGCCGTGGTCCGTCACGAGGACTTCCCCGCCCGGCCTGGCCGGCACGTTCGCGTAGACGATGCTCGCGCCGCCGCTGGCATTCGGCACCAGGGCGAGATCCTCCGCGGCGACCTTCAGGAACGCGGCGACCGCGCCCCGGGCGGCGGCGACCCGGACCGGCAGCCCCGGGAACCACACGCCCGGCGAGCGGTCCATCTCCGCGCGCAGCCGGTTCTGCTCCTGCTGCACGACGAGCGGAACCGCCCCGAACGACCCGTGGTTGAGGTGCTTGTGCGCGCGGTCCAGCGACCATGCCTCGGCCGCCGGTCTGCCATCGGCGAGCAGCAGAGGGCTCGGCGCGGTGGTGACAGTGCTGACATCGAGCTCGCTCACGTATGACTCACGATCTCCCTGGCCCATGACAGCAGGCCCATACATCGGACGGCCACCAAAATAGATCTGATGACTTGCGGCGCATCGTGGCACGACACCCTGGGGTGAGCAAGAGTTCCAGGGCGCCGACATCAGACGGTCACGCGATTCAGAGGGGGTGGCCTGTTGCCGTAAGCCCTCCACAAAGTGGGCTTTTAGCTGCACATACGCCAAGAGATGAGGCCCGTGGCGCAGCCTTCGAGGCTGTCCGCGATTTGATGGCGTCGTGACCGGTCGATTACGTCCTCGAAATAAGTCATTGGATGACTTGAGGGGAGATGCCGTAACTCATCAGATGACTCTGTAAGCTGCTGGAGGCCGAGCGAAGTGGCCAAGTCCTCAGGAGGGGAAGAATGTCCGCAGTTGACCAGGCGTTCCACGGGCTACGGCACATGATCTCCACCGGCCGCCTGGTAGCGGGGCAGCGCATTCCGCCCGAGGGCGAGCTGTGCGAGGAACTGGGCGTCTCCCGGGGCTCTTTGCGTGAGGCCGTACGGATGCTCGCGGCCCTGCGGGTCATAGAGCCCCGGCACGGCTCGGGCACCTATGTCTCACAGCTGCGGCCGGAGGACATCGTGGGCAGCCTGTCGCTGACCGTCGACCTCCTGCCGCTCGCCGGACTGCTGGAGATGTACGAGATCCGGCGGATCCTGGAGTCCCATGCGGCGGCGCAGGCGGCGGCCCGTATGACCCCCGAGACGCTGAAGTCGGTCTTCGAGCACATCGAGGCGATGGAGGCGACCGAGGACCCGGAGCGGGTCTCCGCCCTTGATCAGAGCTTCCACGCGGAGATCGCCCGCGTCGGCGGCAACCCCACCCTCGGCTCGCTGCTCGGGGTGTTCCGTGCCCGGTCCCGCGCCTATCAGGTGTTCACCCTGCCCGAGGGCCCGCATATCAAGCGCGCCAGCGACGAGGACCACCGCGCGATCGCCACGGCGCTCGCCAACCGCGACCCCGTCGCCGCCGCGGGCGCGGCCTCGGCCCACGTGGCCCATACCGAGAAGTGGCTCACGGCCTTCCTCCAGCAGGAGCCGGCCGCCGACGGCAACCCTCTCGGCCCGGAATAGATCACCACCAGGACGTTGTCGCCGTTCAACGTCCGAGTGACCGCTACTCCGCCGGGGCGAGAGCGGCGTGGCGCGGCACAGTTGTCCCCCACCTGCTGCCCGGCAGTCAGGGGCTGTCGCCGAACCACTCCCAGCGGGCTGGGTAGCCGGGAAGCGGGTCGTACAGCGCCCGGCCGCCGGGCCCGAACTGCCCGAGCTCCGTCTGGAGGGAAACGCCGGTGTCGATCTAGTCCTGCGTCCAGCCGGTGATGTCGAGCTGGTAACCGAGCTAAGTTCCTTGTTTATGCAGCTCAGGGATAATTTCTGCCAGCTTCCGGGCAGAGGTCAACTCGGTGATCACGAACGGAGTGTGAAGTATCTGGACCTGCCCGATACAGGCTGCCTCTTGGAGACTGGCGATCCCTGAGAGCCGTATCGGCTACTCGATCAGCGGTGTTCCACAGGCAGAACCCGCGTCACCGCCTTGCCAGTTTCGCCAGCCAGGGATGTCCGGGATGCACGCGCGTCAGCCACTCACGGAGAACGTCGCGTCGCGCCTGGCTCAGCAGCGGCAGGACCCCGTCGAAGTCCGCATGGTCCTTGGCCCGTGCCGCCTTCGCCTTGAACAACAGCACCAACTCCGGCACCAGATAGGGGATGCCGTCTGCAGTCCGCTCGATGATCGCGTCGTACGGCAGCCGCAGGCTCTCGTCCCGCCGACAGATCCATGTCCCACCCTCGTGAGGCTCCCGAAAGACATCGAACAGGAACTGACCGCTCACCGGATCCCTCAGCCAGGTCTGGTGCGTGGGCACCCTTTCGGGCCGGGCCACCAGGGCCCGTATCCAGCGAGTTGTGCGAGAGACTGGTGAAGGTCCCGTCTGGTCACGTCCGCTGGAGTGGTGTATTGACGGCCACTCGGTGATCTCTTCTGTGAGGCTAGGCGGTGAGTTCGGTCGGGACGAGGGTCTCGTCGGTTTGTGACTCGATCGGGTGGAGGCGGGCCTTGGCCAGGAGGTCGAGTCCCATGTAGCGGCGGGCTTCGGTCCATTCGTCGTTCTGCTCGGCCAGCACCGCGCCGACGAGGCGGATCAGGGCGGTGCGGTCGGGGAAGATGCCGACCACGTCGGTGCGGCGGCGGATCTCCTTGTTGAGCCGTTCCTGCGGGTTGTTCGACCAGATCTGCCGCCAGATCTCACGCGGGAAGGCAGTGAACGCCAGAACGTCGCCCTGTGCGGCGTCCAAGTGGGCTGCCGCTTTGGGGAACTTGGCCTCCAGGGCGTCCAGCACGTGGCGCATCTGGGCTTTCACGGCGTCGGTGTCGGGTTGTTCGAAGACGGTCCGCAGCAGGGTGGCGACCCATGGCTGGGCCGACTTGGGGACCTGGCTCAGCAGTGCGCGGGCGTAGTGCGTGCGGCAGCGCTGCCAGCTCGCGCCGGGCAGGGTGGCGCCGATCGCGTTGACCAGGCCCATGTGCGCGTCGGAGACGACCAGTTGGACGCCGGACAGACCGCGCGCGACCAGGGAGCGCAGGAAGGCCAGCCAGCCGGCACCGTCCTCGCTGGAGGCGACGTCGATGCCGAGGATCTCACGGTGGCCGTCGGCATTCACGCCGACCGCGATCAGCGCGTGGACGTTGATGATGCGGCCGCCCTCGCGGACCTTCTGGGTGAGCGCGTCGGCCCAGACGAAGGCGTAAGGCCCTTGGTCCAGGGGCCGGTTGCGGAACGCGGTGACCTGCTCGTCCAGATGCTTGGCCATCGCGCTGACCTGTGACTTCGACAGCTGGGTGACGCCCAGGGACTCGGCGAGCTTCTCGACTCTGCGGGTGGAGACACCCAGCAGGTAGGCGGTGGCGACCACCGAGATGAGGGCCTGTTCGGCCCTGCGGCGTCGCTCCAGCAGCCAGTGCGGGAAGTAACTGCCCTGGCGCAGCTTGGGAATGGCAAGCTCGACGGTGCCGGCCCTCGTGTCCCACTCGCGTGGGCGATAGCCGTTGCGGTAGTTGACGCGTTCGTCGCTGACCTGCCCGTATTCTGCGTTGCAGAGGGCATCTGCCTCCGCGGACATGAGCGCGTCGGCGAAGGTCTTGACCATCGCGCGCAGCAGATCGGGACTCGCCGCGGCGAGGTTGTCCTCGGCGAGGGCGTGCAGGGGCAGACTGTCGGGTGCGGTCATCGTGCTGATCTCCTTCGAGGCTTCGACACTTCGAAGATCAGCCGGTGGCCGTTCAACTATGCGGGCACCATCCCGATGCCGGAGCAAACCCCCTTCAGCTCTCCTTGCGGTCGGCCTACCAAGCCTGGGCTTGGACCCCGACGGGGTTTCCACGTTCCGGACCAGTAAGGAACGGCTGGGGTGGGCACCCCCTCTACCCCGGGACCAGCGGTGTCCGCCTCCTGGGCAAAGTTCCCCAGAAGTCACTTGGCGCCTTTCAGCACCGGGTCCTGTCACTGCCGATTACTCACCACCGAGCAGCGTTATCGTCACGAGGCATAGAGCTCGTAACACGATCTTGTTGAAGTGCCCTGGTCGGGCGTGACCGTTGGGTGATTCGGCCGTTCGGGAAGGTGTGGGTACTCGACCGTGGATCGTGGACGACGACTTGTGGGCCCTGATCGAACCGCTGTTGCCGCCCTGGCCGGAGCGGTCACCCGGGCCTCGGCCGGTGGCGGACCGGCTGTGTCTGCAGGGCATCCTGTACGTGTTCCACAACGACATAGCCTGGCAACTGCTGCCGCTGGAGCTGGGGTTTGGCTCCGGGCAGACCTGCTGGCGCAGGCTTGAGCGATGGCAGCAGGCCGGTGTCTTCGACCAGGTGCACCGGATCCTGCTCGCGGAACTCAACGCGGCCGGCGAACTCGACTGGTCCAGGGCGTGGGTGGACGGCTCCCACATCCGCGCGAAAAACGGGGCGCCGACACCGGTCCGTCGCCGGTCGACGCCGCAACCGCATCGGATGTCTGATCTGCGACGGACGCGGCACCCCTCTCAAGGTCATCACCACCGCGGCCAACGTCAACGACGTCACCCAGACCCTCGCCCTCGTCGACGGCATCCCGCATGTCGCAGGCCGCCCCGGCCGGCCACGCCGCCGCCCCGACTCGCTGCTCGGGGACAAGGGCTACGACTCCGATCCCCACCGCGACGAGCTGCGCAAGCGCCGGATCCTGCCGGTCATCTCCCGCAAGGGCGCCCCCGAACATCAAGGGCCTGGGCAAACTCCGTTACGTCGTCGAGCAAACCTTCGCCCTGCTCCACCAGTTCAAGCGACTCGCCGTGCGATGGGAATGCCGCACAGAACTCCACGACGCGTTCGTCTCCCTCGCCTGCAGCCTCATCTGAGGCTATGAGGGCCGGGGCCCCAATCAGGCGGGTCCGGAGGACCATCGTTCCGGGACTATCCGGAGCTCGGGGAGGAGGCCCGAAATGGCTTACGTGGGAATCGATGTGCACCGCCGCCGGTCACAGATTGCCGTCATGGACGAAGGCGGCCGGACTGCGGTGAATCGGAACGTGCTCAATGGCCGGGAGAATGTGCTGGCCGTGATCGGGGACCTGCCGGCCGGCACGCCGGTGGCGTTCGAGGCTGCCTTCGGCTGGGGCTGGCTGCTCGAGCTGCTCCAGGACTACGGCTTCGAGCCGCATATGGCACACCCCCTGCAGTGCAAGGCGATTGCCTCGGCCCGGCTGAAGAACGACAAGATCGACGCCGCCACCCTGGCTCACTTGCTGCGCTCGGATCTGCTGCCCGAGGCATGGATCGCTCCGCGAGCGGTGCGCGAGCAGCGGGCCGCGCTTCGCCACCGGGCCCAACTGGTGCGTCTGCGCACCCTGCTGCGCAACCGGATCCACGGGGTGCTCGCACAGTACGGCTGCGACCGCCCGTCGGGCTGCTGGAGTGCACCAGGCCGAGCCTGGCTGAGCGAGCTCCCGCTGCCGAGCGCCTCCCGGCATATCGTGACCGACTTGCTGGAGAGCATCGATGCCCTCCAGCACATCATCGACCGGGCGGATGCTCTCCTGGCCGAGAGCGCGACGTCGGATCCCCGGGTGAAGGCACTCACGCAACTGCCGGGTGTCGGCCCACTCACCGCGATGACGATCGTGGCCGAGGTCGGGGACATCTCCCGGTTCTCCTCGGCCCGCAAGCTCGCCTCCTGGGCCGGGCTTACACCCACCGTCCGCGGCTCTGACCGCACCGTGCGCTACGGCCACATCTCCAAACAGGGCGATCCGTGGCTGCGCTGGATCACGAACCAGGCGGCCCAGACCGCCAAACGGTCGCCGCAGTTCGCGGCCCACTACCAGCAGGTCGCATGCCGTCGCGGTAAGAAGATTGCCACCGTCGCGATCGCCCGCAAGCTCCTCACCCACGCCTACTACCTGCTGCGCGAGGCCCAAGCCGCGCAGGCTTCGAAGGAGGCCGGCGGCCCCGCGTGAAGACCACCTCCGAAGGACGGGACAACAAGTCCCGGGCGAGCTCGCCCTCTAGCATGAGCCGGCCACGCCGCACTCGATCATCTGAATGAGCAGCCCGATCCCCGAAACAAGGTCATGATCCCGCCGCACCCCGGACGGGATCGAATGGGTGCATGCGAGTCCTCTCCGCACGACCACACACCGGGGAACGGCTTGGGCCCTGTCCTTCCAACAACCTGGCGCGCGCTCTGCCACGCCAGGGCGGATTGGTATGCCCCTTGACTACCCCAGCCCTCATGGGTGCTGGAGACGGCTCAAGAAACACCGATCATGATCGTGTTACGAGCTCTTAGGCGTGCTGTCGCATGAGGTTGGCGCCGCTTCAGAGGCGGGTGGCGGCGCGGCGATGTCGGGGAAGGCCTTGCTGCACCAGGCGGCGAGTTGGGTGTAGGCGGGTGAGGGAGGTCGACGCCTGATGCCGACGCGTCCTGCACTTTGGCGGCCGTTGTTGTGCCGAAGAACGAAGAATCCAGGACCATCCCGAGCGGCGCGGCGTACGCGGCGGCGAGTGCCACGATCCGGGCGCCTTCGGCTAGTGCCGTGACCGCATTGGTTCGGCGGGGCCTTGGGTCTGGCGTTGTTAGGGGCCGGGGGTGGACGCTCGCAGGATGGGACGGCGTGTTGATCCACGGGAGATAGTGCGGCGTGAGGGTAGCGATCTGTTCGCGTTCTTGATCTCGGATGGGGGTTTCGTGGGGCCCGAGGTGCTTGAGTCCGGCTTGGTTTACCAGCACCGTTCGGGGCTCCAGATCGCGATCTCTTACCTGGGACCGCGTGAACCGGAGGTGACCACAAGGATTCGTGTGTCGAGGGACGGCGGCGCCACGCGCTCAGCGTCACTTGACTGCCTCTGGGTGGCCTTCGAGTGCGGGACGCTTCAGGATGTGCCCACGTCAGCCGTCAACGGCAAGACAGCGGCGAAGCGGTTGCGGCAGCAGGCGGAGGCTCTGCGTCGGCTGCTGCCGACGCTGTTGACCTCGGAGGTTGATGATGCGGTTCGTCGCTGTCAAGGGCGATTGCTGCCCGAGGAATGAGGTGCGGTTCAAACGCCGTCAGGCGGCGAGCCCGACCTGGGTGACGTACTCGCACTTGGGGTGGGGAGGCGCCAAGGTGCGGCTCCTGAGGTGGTGTCGGGACGGGTCAAGGGCGCCTTCTTTGGCTGTGTTTCAGCTTCCCGGCGAGGAGCCGGAACCAGTGGTGGGGCCGGATTGTCTTGAGGGAGCATGAGCGCGTATCTGCCCCGGCGTCGTGCGGAGCGGCGTGGCCTGCGGCTGTGGCCGGTCGGCACGGTTTTGGCCCTGACCTTCACTGCGGCGGTCGTGGTGGCGGCCGCGGTGTTCTACACGGGTTGGGATCTGCTGGACGCGCGGGGGTTGAAGGCCGAGCGGCGCCTGGACTCCCAGACGCTCTTCGATCTGGTGAAGCTGTCTTTCGGTGTGGTGGCCGGCGCCGGTGCCCTGGTCGCCCTGGTGGTGGCCTACCGTCGTCAGCGGCTCGACGAGGACGGTGCCCTGCGGGAGGCCACACGCCTGCACACCGAGCGTTTCACCGCCGCCGTCACCCAGCTCGGTGATGACTCCGCCGCGGTCCGCTTGGGTGGGGTGCATGCTCTGGCCGGCCTCGCCGACGACGCCCCCACCCGGGGCCTGCGCCAGACCTGTATCGACGTCCTGTGTGCCTACCTCCGTCTGCCCTACACCGCGAAGGCCGATCTACCGGACGACGATGCTCCGGCCCGGCACGCTTACCTGGCCCTGCGGGAAGTACGGCACACGATCATCCGCCTCATCCGTGACCACCTCCGCTTGGAGGCCGACCACGCTCACTCCTGGCAGGGCCATGACTTCGACCTCACAGAAGTCGTCTTCGACGGCGGCGACCTCTCACACGCAATCTTCTCCGAAGGCACGGTCGACTTCCGTGGGGCGACGTTCTCCGAGGGCACGGTCGACTTCCGCAGGGCGCGGTTCTCCGGCAGCACGATCTACTTCAGCGAGGCGCAGTTCTCCGGCGGCAGCGTCGACTTCCGCGAGGCGGAGTATCTACTTCAGCGAGGCGCAGTTCTCCGGCGGCAGGGTCGACTTCATCGGAACGCAGTTCTCCGGCGGCAGCGTCGACTTCCGTGGGGCGACGTTCTCCGGCGGCACGATCTACTTCTACGAGACGCAGTTTTCCGGCGGCAGGGTCGACTTCCGCAGAGCACAGTTCTCCGGCGGCACGGTCGACTTCAACAGTCCGGCCGACTTGGGCAGTCCGTTCCATGTCGGCAGCCCCGTCGGCTTCGGCAGCGCGACGGGTGTAGCGCCGGTTGGCCTAGTTCCGTCCGACGAGACGGCTCTGCCCTCTGGGCTGAGCCTGCCGACTGCGTGGTATCCGGGCGGGGGTGCGGCCTAGGGCAGCCAATGGCTCCGGTGGCGTGCCTGGATGGCCGACGGTTTAGACCTCGATGTAGGCGACTACGAAGCCGGTTATCTGGGGTTCCCAGGGTGTTAGTGCAGGTCAACGCCGTGTAGCTGTGTGAGGGACGTTAGGCACGGTGCTTTTGGCCTTCGTGACAAGATCTGGGTGTGACGACGTTGTTCCTGACGGTCGGCCTGCCAGGGGCCGGAAAGACGACGAGAGCTCGGCAGCTGGCCGAGGAGCACAGCGCTCTGCGGCTGACGCCGGATGAGTGGATGCGCCCGCTGTTCGGCGATCCGCAGCCGGAGGGTAAGCGCGCTGTGCTGGAAGGACGGCTGCTCTGGCTTGGTCTGGAGGCGCTGAGGTTGGGCACCAACGTGGTCCTGGATTTCGGATGCTGGTCTCGTGACGAGAGATCCGCGATCCGCTGGTTGGTGATGTCTGTGGGCGCGTCCTTTCAGCTTGTGTATGTGCCGGTGGACCATGAGACCCAACGTGCTCGGGTCGCCCATCGCCAGTTGACCACCCCTGATCAGACCTTCGCGATGAGCGAGACGGACCTCGTGCACTGGAGGACGCTGTTCGAGGAGCCCGATGCTGCGGAAATCGAGGGCCATGGAGTGGGAGGTCCGCCTCCTGGGTGGTCAGGCTGGTTGGAGTGGGCTACCGATCGGTGGCCGTCACTCGCGTGATCGTCCGGCCCTAGGCACGGTTCTCGTTGCGGATCATGCGGCGGAGGCTGGTGCGGGCAGCGGCGAGGTCGTCCTCGAGCTCGGCGACTCGCTGCCGGAGCTGTGTGTTCTCTGTGGTCGCCTCCCGCTCCGCCGTGGAGAGTCGCAGGTTCTCCTCGGTGAGCTCGTTGATGCGGTCGACCAGGTCGTGGTTGCCGAGCTGTTCGACCTGCTGACCCAGATGAATGCGGGCTTGTTGCCGCAGCTGGCCGTTCTCGGTTCGGAGCTGTTTGATCTCCTGTCGGGCGAGAAGCAGGTCGGTCTGCTCGCTGGCAGTGGAGACCTTCCGCCCGCTCTGCTGGTCCTGGTGGCCTTGGGCGCCCTGTCGGGCCCGGGCCTGATCGATGCGTTCGCGCAGGCCAGGGGCATAGACGAGCCAGCTGGAGACGTCAGCTTCGCGGGCGACCGCTGCAAAGGTGATCCGGCGGTTGTCGCGGAGCATGTCCTGGACGGCCTTGAGGACGCGTCCCCGTTTGTCGGCACTGTCCCGTTGACGTGCGGCTTTGAGGATCTCTGCGCGTGTCCTTGAGGGCTTCTCGGACGTCTCAGCAGGCATCCGAAGCGTCCTTGCGGATCACGGTCAGCGGCAGCAGCTTGTGGTCCCGGGTCGCGCGGACCTTCCGCAGGACCGCGCTGGCCTCCTCGATCTCCTCGCGCTCGTCCGTGGGGAGCTTGCTGAGCCGGTCGCGCATGGTGTCGGCGACGGTCGTGAAGGCGGTGATCTGGTCGGTGAGGTTGCGGACGACGAAGTCGTCGGCGTCCATGGCCTTGGCGGTCTCGCGGTCGGCCCGCAGGTCGTTGACGTGCTCCTCGATCGCGGGCAGGTAGGACGGGTCGGGGCGATAGAAGCCGCAGCCGGCGCACTGGAAGCGGATCGCGCAGGCTTTGCCGCCGGCTTTGACGTTGCTGGGCTCGCGGCAGTTGCCGAACGGGACGGCGACCGATTGCGCTTCGTAGTCGGTGGTGCTGGTGAACGGTGCCGGCCGTCCGGAACGGTCGATGGTGTGCTGCCGCATGGTCGTGATCGCTTCTCGTTTCCGCTTCAGGGACACCTGGTAGTACGACATCGTGGTGACGATCGACCGGTGGTCCATGAGTTCTTTGAGCACGTCAACGGGGACGCCGGCGTCGGCGTGACGCTGGGCATAGGCATGCCGGAAGGCGTAGGGGAAGATCAGTGTGCGGTCGAACGGGAGCCTGTTGCCCTGGTCGTCCAGTTCGTCGCTCAGCAGCACCGGGATGGCCGCGACCCAGTCCCGCATCGCGCTGGCCAGGCTGGACCCCATGTGCGCGATCCCGCTGCGGTCGGTGATCGACGGGAACAGGTACTTCCGGCTGCGGGAGGGAACCTCCAGCTCGCGTCGACGGGTCTGCCAGGTCCTGATCACCGCGGCGGTCTCGCGGGTGATCGGCAGCTTGCGTCCGTAGCGGCGCTTCTTGACGTTGTCCCAGATGAGGGTGTCTTCGCCCCCGCGGGTCTCCAAGCACTTCAGCCGCAGGCTGGCGATCTCGACGGGACGGCGGCCGGTATCACGCAGGACCAGGTAGGCCGTCTGCATCATCAGCTCGACGTCGGCCGGCTCCATCTCGCCGTAGGGGAAGCCAGCTCCCATCAGGGCAAGGTGGGCATCGAGCTGGGCGATGACGGGCTCAGGGACGGCCCGGCCGGCAGCATCCTCGCTCGTCTCCTCGGGCGGCAGGACCAGAGTCTTGTCCCGGTCGAAGCTGCCGGGCATGCCGGTCAGCATGTCCGTCTTGCGGCCGAAGTCGACGATCTCCATGAAGCTGCCGAACGACTGCTGGCGATGGCTCCGGCTGGCGAGTTCGTCATCGGTGGTGCGGCGGATGCGGCTCATCGCGGTGAAGACCGCCTGCATGTCGGCGAACCGCAGTTTCGTGTAGTCCTGGCCCCCGCCGGGCCGGGCATGCAGTGCATCGGAAGCAACGACGCAAGCGGCGAACACCCGTTTGAACTTGCCACTGTCCAAGCTGACCGTGGTGGCCCATGTCTTGATCACTTCCCGGAGCCACGGCTGACGGATGGCGGAAGCGTCGACCTCCCCCGGGCGGTTGCGGCGCCCGCCCAGCGCCGGGGACCGCAGATTCATCCAGCCCAGGTCCCAGGTGTCGGCATCGGTGGGCGTCAGGCCGCGGAACGACAGTGAGGCCCGGCGCAGACCTCGAACGGTCTCCCGGATCAAGGCCACGAGGTTGTGGTGCTTGGCGACCCCCTCGATGAAGGACGCGACATCCACCGTCAGCAGGGTCGGGACGCCCTCCAGCCGACGAGTCAGATGGCGGGTGGCCATCGGCTCGATGATGCCGCCGCGGGCATCCCGTTGCTGGAGTGCGTAGAGAAGCTCCCAGCGGACAGGCTCCTCCAGGTCCCGCAGGGTGAACTGGTGGGTGAGCAGACGGGTGGCCGCTTGCCGGGCCCATTGCTCGGGGTCGCGGGTCGCGCCCGCTCTCTTCTCACGGTCCCACCGCTGAACGTGCGGGCCGCAGAGCCCGGCGACCACCCGCTGGTTGAAGCAGCCCCGGACGATGCAGGTCGGCCTTGCTTCCAGCGGCTCCGCAGTGGTGACAGCCAGCCATTCCTCGACGGTGGCCTCCGGATCCGGGCGCCGGCGCCAACGCGAGTAGTGGGTGCGGCAGAGCCTGGCGCTGTAGGCCGGCCGTTCGCATCTGCCGGAGGGACCCTCCAGAGCACATGGCTCGCGCTCGGCCCCCCATTTCGTGCGGATCCGTCGGGGCCGCCGGTAGGTGGCGACGAACTCTTCCCGGCTCAGCCTGCTGGCCCTGTGAGCGTCCAGGCAGTGTCGGCAGAGCAGGTTGCGGGAGGGCATCACGGTCCAGCACGAGGTAGTGGCGCACTTCGAGGCCGAGGTGCGCGGGTTGTCCACGTCGCCGTCGAAGAACCATGCCTGCTGGGACCATTCGCCCGGCCGCCAGAGAGGATCAACCTGGTCTTGCAGCCAGCTCGTCCAGGACGCCAGGTCGAGGGGAACGACGTCGGAGAGCGGCTCCGCTGTGATCGGGGCGGGACTGGTCACGAGCGCCTCCCCGCTGCCACCAGCTCGACTGCCGCCCGCTTGTCCGCGTCACTGGCGTGCAGGTAGGGCGTCAGCGAGGACCGGGAGACGTGCCCCATCAGGTCCTGGACCACGTCCTCGTCGACGCCGGCGCGGACCCAGGCCGTGGCTGCCCCGTGTCGCAGCATGTGCGGACGTGCGGTGAGCTGGGTCTTCTTCGCCAGCCGGTCGAAGAGTTCCTTCGCCGTGCCGTAGCGCATCGGTCGCCCGAGCGGGGCGTGGAAGAGGTTCACGAAGACCATGTCGCAGCCGGCCGCCTCGGGAACCTCGTCCCTTTCGAGCTGGTAGTCCGCATAGAGCCCGGCGAGGTCCTCGGTGACCGGGATGACCCTGGCGAAGCGGGACTTGGCCAGGGCTCCGTTAGCGTTGTTCGCCCGCCGCCGGACGTGGATGTGTGGGCCTTCGACCCGGCATCCGAGCATCCGTGAGTCGCTGAGCAGGTGCATATCCTGACGGCGTAGTCCCAGGGCCTCGCTGATCCGCTCTCCCGTGCAGCCGAGCAGGGCGATCAGGAACCGGTCGCGGGCCCGCGTGGCGACCTGGAACAGCTGGTCAGCCTCCTCCGGGGGCAGATACTCCACGGCCTCTTCGGACGGCTCCGGCAGCTTGAGGATCTTCGTCCTCACGGTGCGGAACTGGCCGTCCTCGCCCGCATCCTTGCCCGGCGGAAGCCAGCTCAGGTACTTCGTTTCCGACAGCCGGCCCACAAGCTCCGCGTCCACCCACTCGTTGCGCGAGCAGAACCGCAAGAACTCGCAGACCCCGGTCATCACCGCGTTCGCGGACTTCTCCATCCGGAAGCGCGGCGGGGAAGGCTTGCACTGCTCCGGGCGATCGGATATCGCCGCCTGACCAGGACCGTCAGGACCTGAGCCGATTCTGCTGAGGATCGAAGCAGACCAGCCCCATTGAGTCCGCGAGGGCCGCTGCCCAGGCAGAGACCTCCTCAGCCCTGCTCCAACTCATCGGGAAGTAGACGAGCGGACCCCCGGCCCCGCCGATCAACGGTCCTGCGGCCCAGGGTGAGGCGTCCTCCAGATCTTCAGTCACGTCACCCCACCGATCCACAAGCGCGGCGACGTAAGCCGCGATGCGCTCGGTCGGAGGATGGCCCACCTCTGTGTCCAGGTAGCGGTCGAAGAGGTCCGTGAAGGCTCGGCCAGCGGTTTTGTCGTCCGCTGGCTGCTGTCCTTCCCACACGGCCAAGTCGTAACTCATGCCCGGAGGCTCTCACACCGCAGTGACAAGGCAACGCTGACGTCCGACAAGCACCAAAGGAAACGGTGTCTATGTGATGAGCCGGGAGCGCTGGGAGGCTTCGGCGGAGTCGGCGGCGGGCCCGTGCAGGGTGTTGCGCTGGCGCAGTTCGCCGACAGCCGCGGCGGCAAGCCAGGCGTCGGCGCGCTCGAGTTCCATGAGGTCGGTGGCGGTCAGGTCAGCGGGCGTGCCGGGGGTGTTCTGGGCGTGCGGCCGGTAGACGGTGTTATTGCACTTGAAGCCCAGCGTGTTCAGCAGCGGCGGCAGCATCTGCCGGTAGTACGAGCTGTACGACGAGCGCAGCGTGGTGCGGACCTTGGCCTTGAACGCCTTCTCGTTCGCCTTCGCCTCCGCGACCAGGTCGCGCAACGTCTTCTCCCCGACCACCGGGTACAGCACCGCGCGTACGGTCCCCTCCGGCCGACCCACCGCCGCATCTGCCAGGCGGAAGAGGATACCCTCCTTGCCCCTCACCTTCTTCAGCTCCGCCGTCAGCTGCCGTTCCACCCGCCGTTCGGCACGGGCGTTGATCTTGTGGACCAGGGCGACGAGCAGTTCCACCAGGGCGTCGGTGATCTCCGCCTTGCGGGACGCGCACAGCGCGGCCAGCAGGGTCCGTACGTCCTCGCCCGCGTCCCGCAAGTCCGAGGGGTACATCTTGATCGCCCGCGCCCGCCACGCGGCCACCAGTTTCTCCGAGCAGTCCGCGAACAGTCCCTCCGGCAATCCAAGTTGCCCTACGGCGGTCAGCTTGGTGATCTCCGTCAGCAGCGAGTCCAGCCCCACCGCGCCCGGGTCCCGCTTCAGCGAGGCCAGCAGCGCGGTGCCGTCCTCATTGCCCTCCGCCACCAAGTCCAGCAGGCGCCGGGCGCACACGTCGCCCAGGCGCGCGACGGTCTGCGCGCAGAAGACTCGCTCCGCCCGCGCCCGCGCGGCGGACACTATCCGCTCGATACGGCCCGGGGGCTCGATGCGGTCGCTGCGGCACTGCGCGAGCAGGGCCTCACGCAACCGGTCCTCCAGCAGCTCCACCGGGCAGACCTCATCGGCGAGCCAGCCGGTCAGCCGCTCCTCGTCGGCGCGCGCCGACGGACGGAACCCGAGGGCCTCCCGGATCTGCGTACGGTGGCCCTTCGCCGAGCGGGACGACAGGTCGTACTTCGCCAAGTCCTCCGCCGGCACCTTGACCACGTCGGCCAGGTAGTCGACAGCGGCCTGCGGGACCTCTTCCAGGATCTGGGGGAACCGGCCCTCCAGCTCGAAGGACTTCAGCATCAGCACGAACCCGAGCCGCGTCGGGCCGGACTTGTTCGCGACCAGGTCCCAGTCACTGCCCACCGGCGTCCAACACGCCACCATGTCCTCGGGCGACCACTCCCTGCGCATGAACGGCCCCGCCCCTCCGTCGACTACTCCTTCCGCCTAACGCACAGGCCGGGCACGAAGCAACGGGGCGGGAAAGAGGGCGATGGTCACTTTGCACCGTGGGTCAGAGATAGGAGACCGGGGCCGTGAAGGGCCTGCCGATTCAGCGGCAACGGACCCACCGCACTTTCATGCCTGCCTGCCGAAGGCGCCGTGGGTTCTCAGTGAAAGCACCTCAGTCACGCTGAACTCACGGCCGACGTGTTGGTAAGGATCATGTCACCAGCCGCAAAGTAGTCCGGAGACCGGAAAGCCGTCAGCGCTGAGGCGTATGGGCGTCGTCGAGTTACTCGCGGACCTGAGCCTTCACTGTGGGATGCGCGTCACCGCTGTCCGCGTCTAGGCCTGCGAGCAGGCGCAGCCCGTCCTCGGCGGGGCTGCCGGGGGCCGCGGACAGCACCAGCAGCTCCATGCCCGATTCATCCGGTAGTGCGAAGTTCTCCTGGTGCAGTTCCAGCAGTCCGATCAGCGGGTGCCGGTACGCCTTGCGTCCATGTGTGCGGGCGCGCACGTCTGCGCGGGCCCAGAGGCGGCGGAAGCGCTCGCTGCCCATCGCCAGTTCGCCGATGAGCGAGGCCAGACGGGGGTCCTCGGGGTATTTGCCGGCGGCCAGGCGCAGGTGCCCGACCACGTCGAGGGTGCAGTTCTCCCAGTCCGCGTAGAGGCCGCGCTCGGCCTCCTCAAGGAAGATGTGCCGGGCGGTGTTCAGGCCCGGCATCGGCCTGCCGTAGAGGAGCCCGGCGAGGCGGTTCCCGGCGAGCACGTCCAGGCGGTAGTCCATGATCAGCGCGGGTGCGTCGGCGACCAGATCGAGAACGCGCAGCAGCTCCGGCCGGACCCGCCCGCCCGGCGCCTTCGCACGGCGGCGGCGCTGCCGGGCGAGCCGGTAGAGGTGCCCGCGTTCGGTCTCGTCGAGGCTGAGGACGCGGGCGAGCGCGTCGAGGACCTGCTCGGAGGGCTGGGTCGCGCGGCCCTGCTCCAGGCGTACGTAGTAGTCGACGCTGACTCCGGACAGGTGCGCGACCTCTTCGCGGCGCAGCCCTTCGACGCGGCGGCGGCTGTCGGTGGGGATGCCGACGGCCGCCGGGTCGACCCGGGAACGCCGGGTCCGCAGGAAGCCCGCAAGATCGTCCATGCCCCCCAGTATGGCCTCGGTGGTGCCCGTGAAGGTGGTCCTGCCGGTACCAGGAAGTCCCGTCCTACGGAAGAGGAGCCCCTGAACGCCGGGCGCCGCGGCCCCCAGGATCGAAGACACCCGATCCGAAGGAGCTCCCATGAAGACGCTGATCGTCTACGCCCACCCGGAGCCGAAGTCGCTCAACAGCTCGCTGAAGGACCTCGCGGTGTCCACATTGGAGACCGCCGGGCACGAGGTACGGGTGAGCGATCTCTACGCGATGAACTGGAAGGCGGTCGTGGACGCCGCGGACTACGGCCCCGACGCCTCAAGTCCGCTGAAGGTCGCCCTGGACTCGGGCCGGGCCTTCGACGCCGGGACACTCACCCCGGACGTCCTCGCCGAGCAGGAGAAGCTGCTGTGGGCCGACACGATCATCTTCCAGTTCCCGCTGTGGTGGTACACGATGCCCGCGATCCTCAAAGGCTGGGTGGACCGGGTGTTCACCTACCGCTTCGCGTACGGCGTCGGCGAGCACAGCGACACCAGGTACGGCGAGCGCTTCGGCGAAGGCACCCTCGCGGGCAGGAAGGCTCTGGTGTCGGTGACCGCCGGCGGCCCGGAGTCACATTACGCCGCTCGCGGGATCAACGGCCCCATCGACGATCTGCTGTTCCCGATCCACCACGGCATCCTCTACTACCCGGGCATCGAGGTGCTGCCGCCGTTCGTGCTGTACGGCACCGACCGGATGACCGGCGAGGACTACCCGGACGTCGCCAAGGCCTGGGAGCAGCGCCTGCTCACCCTGGAGTCGACCGAGCCGATCGCCTTCCGGCGGCAGAACTTCGGCGACTACGAGATCCCCTCGCTGCACCTGAAGGAGGGACTGGAGCCCGCGGGCCGCATGGGTTTCGGGCTGCACGTGCGCGGTTGACCGCCAGCGATGGACAGGGGGAGCTGGGGCGCCACCTCGAGGAGCAGCCCCGAGGGCGGTGGCGGTGGTGGCGGCCGACGCGGCCAGCTACCTGCTCTCGGCCCTGGGCAGCCCCGCTCCGCAGCACGAGCGGGAGTCGGCCGAGCCTCGCCTGACGGACCGCCACGACTGTCACCGCAATCGGGCTGCGCCGCCCTACCTCGGGACGGTTCACCCCCGCGCCTCCAGTTGGGAGATGAGCGCGACGGCTCCCCTCCCCGGACGCAAGCACGCTTGCCGACCGGCCCGCCGAGTGAACACAGCGTGCTGCTCATTCTCGTGAACATCGAACAGCCGCCGATCGGGGTGCCTCCGGAAGTGGTGTACATCTGCTGTCCGTTCTCGGGCTCTGGTCAACTTTCTGTGGAGGGCTCACCGACGGTGATGTCAGTGGCATGTGGTGGGATGGCCTCGCTCTATCAGCCGCCTGGTGGGAGATCGTTCCGATGAACCGCTCCGGATCTGATGGAGGCTCCGGACTGTCCCGAGTTGGGTGGAGTTATGGCACGTCCATCCCCCTACCCTGCCGAGCTCCGTGAGCGTGCGGTGCGCATGGTCGCCGAGATTCGCCCCAACTACCCAACCGAATGGGCGGCGATGAAGGCAGTCGCCGCGAAGCTGGAGATTGGTGCGGCGGAAACGGTGCGGACCTGGGTCCGCAAGGCAGAGATCGATGCCGGCCAGCGCCCGGGCGTGACCTCCGACGAGGCTGCCGAGACCAAGCGTCTGAAGGCCGAGAACGCCGAGTTGCGGCGGGCGAACGAGATCCTCAAGGCGGCGTCGGCTTTCTTTGCGGCCGAGCTCGACCGGCCGTCGAAAGGAGCTCGGGCGAGTTGCGTATCGCCCGAGCCGAGCCGGCCGCCCTCGGGCTGTTCATGTGCGGGCGCCCCTACATCACGCCGCTGATCCCGTAGTCCTGCAGGAAGGCTGGCGCGATCATGTGCTGGATCTCGGGCCATGTGGACAGCTCATGTGCCAAACGGGGGTGGGCCGCGGCCCATCCTGGTGAGTGCGCCACGAATTCGCGGCTGTTGAATACCGTGAAGCGGTTCAGCACGGCGGTGTCCAGGCGCCGTGCCTCATCTGGGTCTCGGCAGATGAGCAGGGCCAGGCTGTCTCCGAGCGGCACCGTGATCCTCTTGCACTCGTGGAGGCCTGCCCCCACGCCGTGGTCGTACACCCCCGGGGGCAGGGACGGAGGATCGCTTCCGACATAGCCGGAGAAGCACACCACGTTGTCGCCGACGAGAAGCCCGCCTGCGCGTGGCCTGTAGCAGGACCAGTGCATGCTTGCGAGCAAGCTCACCAGGTAGTTCCACCGCTCCTTTGGACACACATCTTCGTGGCGCATGGTCCACGGGCTGATGACGTACGAATCGAGCAGTCCCAGGAGGCTGGTCTGCATCTCTTCCTGGGAGGCCTGCTGCCCTTGACTTTCAGTGTCGACCTCCCGCGCGACGACGTACATCAGAAAGCGGGAGCGCTGCCACTGCAGGGCCAGGAGCCACGCCAGCGCCTCGCATGCGTCACCGCGGAGGGCGCGTGAACGGGCTGCGTCCAGTGTCCGGATGGCCGCCATGGCGTCGCCCTCGATCTGGGACATGGCCGCTTCCAACGTCGTATGGTCCGGTGCGCGCCCTGGCCGGTACAGCGTGTGCCCGAAGTTGCGGTGTCCGACGTTGGTCACGCTGGCCTGGTACTGCTTCTGCGCCATGACCCGGTGGACGATCAGCCGCTCGGCAGGATCGGCGAACCGTCGCAGCAGGAGCTGGGGAACGAAGTGGTGTTTCTTGGGATGGTCGGGCACATCAGCCCCAGTTCTTCAACGCCTCGGCGGCCTGGCGGACGTTGCCGCGGCCCTCGACGACCAGCGTGATCTGAGGGGATGACTACCCGGTTCGGGATCAGGGTTTCCAGGTGCGCAGGAAAGAGGCGATCCGGGTGGCGGTGCAGCGCGGGTTGTTCAGCTCGTGGGCGAGTGCGGTGAGCTGTTCGCGGGTTGGGTTGACGGGGATGTTGCTGGCCTCGAGATACATGACGGCGACCGCGCAGGCCACGGTCAGGTTGGAGCGCTCCAGCCAGCGGCAGCGGCCCAGGGTGTGTACCAGGGCGGCGGCGCGGGCGTAGGCACCGTCGTAGACGGGTGTGTCGAGGAGTTCGCCGCGGTGGCGGGCGACTGCTGCGATGGGCACGCCGTAGTCGTCGGCGGCCGGGTCGCGGTGGCCGGCCCGTTCGGCTACTTCGAGGATCCAGGATTCGTCGACGTGCAGGATCACGCGGCGGCACCCGGCTGCGGCTCGGCGTACGGGGCGTCGAGCTGCTCCTCCAGGTCGTCGAGGAAGGTGCCGTGCTCATCGATGAGCCGCTGGGCAGCCGCCATCCCGGCAGCGCGGGCGCCGGTCGTGTCCTCGATGATGAGCCGCTCGACGTACCGGTTGAAGTCCAGGCGGCGGGCAGCCGCGGCGGCCTTGCCGGCTGCGAGGACGTCCTCTTCCAGCCGGACCTGCGTCTGCTTCTTCGTGGAAGTCACATCGCATATGGTAGCAGGGTGGTAGCAAGTGGGGTCTGGAGGTGCGGATGCGACTTCGAAGTGTCCGTTCTCGACTGCTACCTGAAGGTGACGGCGTCCATCACCCATGCTCGACATCACCCTGCGTAACCTCACCGGTACCTGGAGCGCCGAAGTGGCGTACACGGGCCAGGGAATGGAGAATTCTTCATAGTCCTGGACGATCCGGTTCACCTCGCGTGCAGCGAGCGGATCTCAGCCGCCCCAGGTTTCCTGGCCCTTCAGTAACTCTCGCTGGGCGCGGTCGCAACGGGAGGTGGCGTGACGAATCCCCGAACCGTCCTGATGCAGGCAAGCCAAGGTCCCGTACCGGGGAATTGGCGGGTCTTCACCAAGAAGCGGGGGAAACTGTCCGGCTTCCTGCGCGGGACATCGGATGATCCGGATCCGCTGCTGGTCATCACCCCTGACGAGGTCATCGAGTACAAGGACGAACGCAAGCCGCTGACGATCGTCAATTTCTACGATCTAGATGGAATAGCGCTGAAAGCGACCGCAAGTACCTCCTCCGGAAGTATGCTGGCGAATCTTGACGTATGGGTGGACCTCAACTACCGCGACGGCCGGAAGGGAAAGTGGCGGTCCATATCCTTCGCGGACGACCTACAGACGATTCAGGGGTTCATCGAAGCGTACGGTGTCCACAAGACACTTCAAGGGCGCTACTGACCTCTGGCCCAAAACTTCTGCCCATTCCGGGTAACAAGAAGCCGTCATCCAGGCAGATCAGTGATTCTAGTAGGCGCCCTAGTCGCTGGCGCTGTCCGATGAAGGTGAGGGTGCAGCGTCGAGGCCGCCAGAGACTTCATGCAGCCTGTGTGCGACATTCTCGATTTCAGGCAGAAGAGAGTCTGCTAGGACTGCTGCTAGGTCGGATGCTACCTTTCGGCTACCAATGTCCGCGTAATCGATTCCAGAGCCAGCATGCCTTTCCCTGATCTCATCGCGCCTGGCTTCTGCTTCGGCGCGCCGAAGTTCTGCCTCAGTAGTCGCCGCTTACGTCTCGGCAATCTTGGCCTCTTCCTCGGCATTCTTACGTCGGATTCTGTTTGGTAGCGTGAACAACGAGCTTTTTCAGCGTTGCCGCTCCAGGGTGAGGATGGCCGCGGTGATTGACGACATTCGATTCGGGCCGCATCGGGACCTGCGGAAGATCCGCCACGACTTCAGTCGTGCGACGCCGCGTTCGACGGGTGCCCGTGCCGCGGACAGCGCGCGGTTGACGGTCTGCCGGGTTGGCGCAAGGTTCCGGCCTGGCGGGTGTCTGATGGGTGTTGTTACCCACGGGCCGGCTCCGATGTAGGCGCGGTCGGCGAGGACAGGGACGCCCTGGCGTTCACAGATCCGGGTGATCCGGTGGGTGCGGGCCGCGGTCAGGTCGTGCGCACGGCCGGGCAGCGTGGGCGAGATCCACAGCAGTCGTCCGTCCGGATCGGTCACCAGCTGCACGTTCACCCCATGCCGACGGTGCTTGGCGGAATAGTCGGCCCGGCCGTCGCCTACCCGGTCGCACACGGCGAGAGTTCCGTCGAGACGACGACGGTCAGCTGAACGTGTCCGTGGCCCAGGTGGACCAGGTCGTGACCGCAACGCAGGAGCACGTCGCCGCACTACTGCTGCTGCGCAAGAAAGGCCCATCGGCAGGTCCCCCGGAGGAGTCCCTCGTCCTGCGCGTGGCATACGAGAACGCGTCCCAGGCCGCATTCCTCGTACGCCACGGTCGCACCTCCCACGCCGATGCCATCCACCGCCTGCGCTACGTCCTCCCCACTGAGCGCGCCCGGGCGGAGGCACAGGAGGATCCATGTTTTGACGGTCTCCATGGCGAGCTCGACTTCCAGGAACTGGTCCAGGAGCCTCCCGGCACCTTCATGGGCCTGCCCGTTTCACCGGCTCGTCCCGGCCGGTCTGAGCGCGCCGCCGAGTTGGTCCTGCGTACCGGGTCCGACCAACAGCGCGGCGAGCCAGCCGAGAACCTGGGCCGACCCCAAACCCACGGTCACCCATTATCATCTTTTGCGAAGTAATGCAATAAATGCGAAGATCGAGGTGCTGAGTGAGTCGCTAGGAGAAACAGGTGACATCAGGGCAAGGTGACACGTCCGAGAAGGAGTTCGTCGAGGCTTTGGTCGAGCTACGGGCCGAGGCTACGGTGCACGACCTGGTCCCGTGGTGTTCCCGTCATGGCATCGACGTGGTGCCTATGACCGCCGGGGCACTCGTCACCGGATCGAGCGGGAAGTTCGCCGAGGCGTTCGGCGTCGCGCAGCTCGCGAACCGTTCACGTCCCCAGACGCTGCCCGTGCCACCGGCGCTCGCGAACACCGCGAGGTCCGTCACCGTGCTGCCGATTCCCACGCCCGGAGCCCGCGACCGGAGTTCGTGACCGGCTGCCGCGCCGCGTGTGTCCGGGCCTCCGCTTCTGGAGGACAGATGACGAACCCCACAACGCCCCAGTACGGGCAGGACGTTCCGCAAACCGTGTACGGCTATGTCTCCGCCCGCTCGCAGGGCGGGGTGCCGATGACCCAGGCGACCGCCTTCGACTCGGCCAGGCCGTTCCGCGCCGAGGACGACGCCTTGGAGCGCGCCAAGGAATACGCACGGACAGCGGGGTTGACCGTGACCGCCGAGAGCCGGCTGGGCTTCACCGTCGCCGGCACACCGGCCTCGTACGAACAGCTCACCAGCGGACGAATCGCCAGCTACGAGGTGGAGCAACTGGGGTCGATGAACCGAGAGCGTTTCGTCACGCACCTCGACATCATCGGCGACCGGCAACCGGACGCCCTCGGCGTCGGCGCCGCCCCCGGCGAGGACGCCATCGAGGCGGTGGCCCTGGAGCGTCCGCGCACGCCCATGCGTCTCCTCCCGGCCGCCGCCAAGCCGCCGGAGGTCGCCGCGTTCCACCTCACGCTCCCGGACGACGTGGCCAGGCTGCTCAACGCGACCCCGGCGCACGAGGCGGGACACGAGGGCCGCGGTGTGCAGGTCGCCATGGTGGACACGGGACAAGCCGAGCACGCCTACTTCACCGCCCACAACTACGACGTCGCCCCGACCATCGCACTCGTCCCCGGCACCAGCCCGGCAGAGGACCCGATCGGACACGGCACCGGTGAATCGGCGAACATCTTCGCCATAGCTCCGGGCGCACGGCTGCGCCCCTACCGCGCGAGCAACCGGCGGGGCGACCTCACCGCCGCCACGGCCGGTTTCCTGCGCGCCAAGGCAGACCGCCCGCAAGTCCTCACCAACTCCTGGGGCGGGGACGGGGACTTCCCCCCGTTTGGACCGCCGAGCCAGGCCGACGTGATCTTCGCGCTTGAGATCCTGGACGCGGTAGAGCAGGGCATCGTCGTCATCTTCTCCGCGGGCAACGGCCAGTTCGCCATCGAACCGCAGGTACCTGGCGTGATCGCCGCGGGCGGGGTGTTCGCGGCGCAGGGCGACCGGCTGCGCGCGTCGAACTACGCGAGCGGATACGTCAGCCCCTGGATCGACGGCGTCCGCGTGCCGACGGTGTGCGGTCTGGTCGGCCTGCTGCCCCGGGCCCAGTACCTGATGCTGCCGGTGCCGCCCGGCTGTGCGATCGACGTCGACGAGAGCCTGCCGGACTCGGGCGACCCGACCGGCGACCCGGGCGACACCACAAGCCCGAGGGACGGCTGGGCGATGTTCTCGGGTACGTCGGCTGCGGCACCGCAGATCGCGGGAGCGGTGGCCGTGCTCCTCGGAGCCCGGCCGAGGCTGACTCCCGCCCAGGTGGCCGAGGCGCTCGTCAAGACGGCCACCGACGTCACGACCGGCACCAATCACCCGCGGTTCGGCAACAGCGCCCAGGTCGGCCCCGACACGGCCACCGGGCCCGGACTGGTCAACGTGAGTGCCGCGCTGGACTTCGTCCTCACGCAGCACCCGTAGCCGCAGCCACAGCCACAGCCGGGCGGATGCTCTGGTTGAGCCGGAAGACGTTGTCCGGGTCGAGGTCCCGCCTTGATCCGGACGCGTTCCTGCCCCTCGGCCATCATCATGTTCACGTCGGCACCGCCCGCTGAGTGAAGGTGCAGGGCCTCGACATAGTCGACCGTCCACCGCCTGACCAGGCCGGCGTTGGACGGGCCTGGGTCGACACCGGCCTCGGGGGTGTTGGACCGACTGGCCGCTGGCTGCCAACCATGTCTGTGATCGTGGCCGACTGCGGCTACAACCGCAGCGTCTCCTTCCGCCTGGCCCTGGAAGAACGCGGCTGGTCCGACGGCATGGCCGTCGACCCCAAGGAAAGCCGCCGCAGCCAAGCTATCCGTGCCATGCCTCATACAGGGCAGCAGCCGTCGTGACCGTGATCGCCGGGACTGGCATCCACAAGCGTACGGTCGCGCCCCAACTTCGAGCCTGGCAACGCTTCTCGAGTTGGGTACGGCGGCGTGGCCGCTTCTTGTCATGCATCCATCTCTCCCGGGCCGTCCAGTCGATGCTTACTGGAACCAGCGTGTCCTGAGGACTCCCGCAGTCACGGGAATGCCCTACCGCAGGCACGGGCTTCGCAGGTCACGGCGCCGTGCCGAGTCCGGCGGCACGCGCCATGGCGACAAGATCCATGCGGTTGACTGCCCCGAGTTTGGCTTTGATGTCGGTCAAAGCGTTCTCGACTCGTTTGGGGTTGATGCCGAGTTGTGCGGCGGCGCTGGCGGTGGTTTGTCTGGGAGCGGCGATGATGTTGAGGATTTCCCTTTCTCGGACGGTGAGTTGGGGAAAGGCGGTGTCGCGCCGGGCTTCTCGCAGTTGGTCGAACTAGGGGCGCATCCGGGCGGTGTCGGACAGGTTGAAGATCCATGCGCCGGCAGCAACGTCGTGGACGGCACGGATGATGCGGAGACAGACGAGGCTGCAGGCCAGTTCAAGCGGGACCGTTGTTGCCCGGGTCCTCACGCAGGGCGGCGGCGACCAGGCCTTCGAGGGCCTCGCGCGGTACTTCTCCCCCGCTCACCAGCCGGTCGAAGACCAGTCCGTCGATGCAGGTCAGCAGGATGTGAGTGCGATTCTCGACGTCCGTCACGCCGTGGGCGGTGAGGAACAGCCGGACGGCCTCGCGGCCGGCGTTCTCGCGGGGTACGAGGATCTCACGCAGCTCACGGTCACGCACGCTCTCGACGGCGCAGGCATAGCGAGCGAGCGAGCGGCGGCGGCCCTGGCTGGTGAGTCGATGTCGGGTGAGCAGTGCCATGCCGTCCACCAGTTCCTCGATGGTGCGCAGAGGTGGAAGCTCTTCGGCCATCGTTTGCAGTTCCGCCTGGTCGAGTTGGACCAGGCGTGTGACCAGCCCGGTGAGCAGCGCGGCTCGGGTGCGGAAGTAGGCCGACGTGGTGCCGGGCGGCATGGTCGCTTTGCGGTCGACTGCGCGGTGGGTCAGGCCGCGGATCCCTTCGTCGGCGAGTACGTCGAGAGCCGCGTCCGCGAGGAGGGTGCGCCGATCCGAAGCCATGACTCCTTTCTACACCTGTAGAGCCTCAGATAGGGTTACCTTCTACAGATGTAGAAGGTATGGGGGTATCGCCATGGGCAACACGGCAGTAGTGGTCGGAGGGGGCATTGGCGGGCTGGCCGCCGCGGTCGGACTGCGCCGCATCGGATGGGAAGTAACGGTCGTCGAGCGCGCGTCCATGCTTGAGGACGCGGGGGCGGGCATCTCCCTGGCCGCCAACGGCCTGCGGGCACTCGACGAACTCGGCGTCGGCGAGGCGGTACGGGATGCCTCGCGCGCCCAGTACAACGGCGGCACTCGCACGCCACAGGGCGGTTGGCTGGCCAGGATGGACGGCTCGACGCTGGAGAAAGCGGTGGGCACACCGATCATGGGCATCCCGCGCTTCACCTTGCACCGACTGCTTCGCGACTCCCTGCCCGCCGAGGCACTGCTGACCGGCTCGGAGGCGGGCTCGCTCGAGCAGATCGGCCCGGGGACGGTTCGAGTCGGCTGCGGCGACACGGTCCTGGACGCCCATCTGGTGGTGGCGGCCGACGGCATCGGCAGCAAAGTGCGCAGCGATCTCTTCCCAGCCCACCCCGGGCCGGTCTACAGCGGCTCGACGGTGCTGCGCGCCATCACCGAGCAGGCGGTCGACCTGCGCACCGACTTCGAGCTGACCTGGGGGCACGGGGCCGAGTTCGGGCACATCGCCTTCCACGACGGGCGGGCCGAGTGGCACGCCGTCCTCAACCTGCCCGCCGGGACGCGGTTCGCCGACCCACTGGACGAACTGCGCAGACGATTCCACACCTGGCACGAGCCGATCCCCGCCCTGCTCGACGCGACCCGGCCCGACGCCGTGCTGCACCACGACGTGAACGAACTCCGCACACCGCTCCCCTCGTACACGCTCGGCCGGACGGCGCTGCTCAGCGACGCGGCACACGCGATGACGCCCAACCTCGGACAGGGCGCTTGCCAGGCGCTGGAGGACGCGATCACCCTGGCCGCCGCGCTCGCCACCGGGCCCACCGTTGAGGCCGCGCTCGCTCGCTACGACGCCGAGCGCCGACCGCGCAGTCAGGCCGTCACGCGAGCCGCCCGGCAGGCCGGGCGGATGGGCCAGCAGCTCTCCCACCCACTGGCCGTCGCCCTGCGGAACACGGCGATGCGGCTGACACCCTCCCGCGCCGCAACGCACATGATCCTTCGGCACCACGCCTGGGTCCCACCACAACTGAGCTGATCCGATTCGTGCCCCGCCAACTCACCACCAGACACCTTCCGAGACAAAGTCCGGCTGCGGGTCTTGCCGTTGGCGGTCACGGTGGGCAGGGCGTCCGGGTGCGTGCTGATCTTGTTCCGGACGACCTGTGGGAGCGGGTGGTGCCGCTGCTGCCGCGTGCTCCCGAGCGCAGTTACCGCTATCCCGGGCGACTGCGTGTTCCCGACCGGGTGACCCTCGCTGGCGTCTTGTACGTGCTGCGGACTGGTGTCGCATGGCGCGACGTCCCCACGGAGACCGTGGGCTGCTCAGGGGTGACGGCGTGGCGCCGACTGCGGGACTGGATGCTGGGTGTGAAGGCGTGCGGGTCTTCCAGGCCGCAGCTCAATCGCCGACCCCGGCCAGGCTGATGGCCACCAGCCGCGACCATCGGTCACGATCCGGCAACGCAGCTCTCTGGCTGCCGTGGTCGGGCTCATGGGGCCGACCACGGCCCGTCAGTCCGGCGAGCAGGTGATACGCAGCCCGATTGCGCACCCTCGGACGGGCGGTGCGCAATCGGGCTGCGCAACCGGTCGAGGTTCGTGCGCAGTCGGGTTGTGCTGAGCGGCTGCGCAATCCGCCCGGGGGTTCCTGATGTTCTCGTGCACTGCGCAGGCTCTGCCGCCCCTTTGGGTGGACTCCTGCTGCGCATCGATGTGCGGGTCCGGCGGCCTCGCGGCAACACGGCCTCGCAGGAGTCGTCGGCCGCAGAACTACACCGAACAGGACGAGCGCTGGCCGGCTCGCGGCTGTCCCGTGGTGGGGGTCATGGTCGGCCCAACCATGACCCCCACCACGGACTTCGTGTCCCCATCGTGACCGTGGTCGGGGGTTCGTGGTCGGTGGTCGGGTCGGGGCCGACGGGTTCTCTCAAGGTCAGCAACATCCGTTCTGACCTGGGAGTTTGACCGCCAGCACGCGGTGACCAGCAGCACCCGGTCCTCCAGCGGCAGGCTCCAGGGCCTGCCCTTGCGGACCGGGTCCGCGCCCTCGCGCCGCAGCGTGGTGAGTAATTTGGCGAACTGCCTTGGGCTCAGCCCGGTGAACGGGGCTATCCACGAGGGCTCCGACGCCGTGATCACACCAGCCACAGCAAGATCGTCTCACCTGCCGGGCAGGCAGTTGGCGAGCCAGTCCGCCTGTTGCGCACGACTGCCGCCGCCATCGCCGTCCACCACATAGGCCAACGCCTCCACGAAGGTAGAACCCAGTGGCCAGAGGCAGTTCGGCCCCACGGCGATGACGCGACCGCTGGCCGCAATGTACGCAAGGAACTGACTCGACCACATGCCCAGAGGGCTGTAGTTCTCTCCGTAATGTCGCCTCAGCGTGGAGGCTTCCTCGGCGGCGTCGATGCAGGCGTGAACGGGGTCCATGTGCAGTGACGAACCGGGGACACGGGTCGGGGAGCTCATGATCGTCAGCTCGCCGAACTCGGCCCAGACCGCTGTCGCCAGGTCGTTGAGTTCGAACCCGGCACCCGTCAGTTTCCGTGTCCAGTCCGTGATGGCGATCTTGCGACCTGGTGTCCACCCGGCAGCACCAAGCGCGTCCAGCACCGGCGGACTGTAAGCCGTCATCGACTCACTGATGTGTTCACTGTTGTGTTCTATACGCCCTCCCACTCGACCTATGTGTGTTGCCCCAGCCTGCCGCACATCCCCACCAACGGACAGGGTTATTGGTCACGAAGGACACGAAGATCGTTTACGGGACAGCCCTTAGGCTCGAAAGACCGCCTCTGACCAGCGGGAATGGTGAAGTCCCACTGGAGTACTAGCCGTCTCATGTGAGTTGTCGGTTAGGCACATTCCCAGGGCTGCCGGCCGCCGGACAGCAGCGCCCTGATCCAGCTCCGGTCTCCATCCGTATCCCGCGGTGCGAAGTAACGGAGGTACATCCGTGCGCCCCGTTTCTTCTTCGTAGCCCGCCGTCTCGTTCGGCCGAACGAGTTGTCGGCAGAGCGACACCGGCGGTCTCGCCTCCGCGCAGGGCTTGTGTTGAACTGCGCACCATAGTCCGCAAGCGAGAGCGGGGTGGCCGCGATGCCTCTTGAGGGCGAGTACGAGCCGAGTCCGGCGCAGTGGGTGCGCGAACAGGTCGAGCTGTATGAGAGTTCGGGCGGCATGCAGGGGACGACGCTTTGGGACACGGGCCTGCCCGTCGTCATTCTCACGACGCGCGGCGCGAAGAGCGGCAAGGTTCGCAAGATCCCGCTGATGCGCGTGGAGCACGAAGGGCAGTACGCGGCCGTGGCCTCGAAGGCCGGCTTCCCGCGTCACCCGGTCTGGTACTTCAACGTCAAGTCCGACCCGCGCGTGGAGCTCCAGGACGGCTCGATACGCCGGGACATGACGGCCCGTGAGATCACCGGGGACGAGAAGGCCGAGTGGTGGGAGCGCGCGGTCGCCGCGTATCCGCCGTACGCCGAATACCAGGAGAAGACCGACCGCGTGATCCCCGTCTTCGTGCTGGACCCGTGTACGTAGTAGGGCCGGACAGTCTCACTTGAACTTGTCCCCGGAATGCGAACTGAAGAAGGTCAGGTGAGACAGAGGCAAGGTCTCGTGAAACGGGACATCCGTTGCCCTGCACTGTCTCATGGACGTGTCAGACATGCCATTCAGATGACACTACCGGTGAGAAGAAGACCCGGAGTATGAGAACCTCCAACAAGTTTCAGGCCGCGAAGCCGACCGCCGTCACGTACTCATACTCGCCCCACTGGGAACCCAAGTCGATCACCGCGTCGTTGATCCAGGCCTCGTCGAGAGCTTCGTTGTCGTCTGCGGCCCAGGCCTGCACCACGCGATCCCAGTGGCGGACGTTGAGCGTGCGGTACGCGACCACGCGTTGCCGAGACCTCGGGACCTGGCTCTGATTGAGCGGGTGGAACTCCACGCGGGTCCCGCGTCCTTCGCGATTGAGGCGGGCCAGCAAGTACTTGGCCACGTTGTGCCGACGCACGGTACGGTACGCGGTCTCGATCTTCTGCAGGTTCCTCTTCGACGGACCGCGCTTACCGTCGACCCACGCCTTGAGTGTACGGTCGGTGACCGTCAGGCCGGCCTCACGGGCAGCCTGACGGGCGTGGTCGGTGCGAGTGAGGTAGTACAGACGGGCGAGCAGGCCACGCCGTGCCGTGATCGGGGTGGCGATGAAGCCGGCGAGCGTATCGAGCTGGCGGGCCACGGCCTCGTGTCCCTTGACGCCCCGAGCCCCGAATTTGCCGAACTCGATATTCCTCTCCGGCATCTTCGTCTCCTCAACCTGCTCAAAATTGACGGAGCCTCAAGCGCATGCGCTCAGGGCGAGTTAAGAATATCTGACTCTCAGGCCTGGACGGGCGGCGCCTCAATTTCTGGACCGCGTGAGTTCAGTGGAATTTCACGGCTCGCAGTCACGATTCCGCCCCCACTCTGTGAAACTGCACGACCACTTGCTCAACTTGCAGGATCGACCCCAGGGCGGTGTCGTTGAGCGGTTGCGTCCGGCTTGATGCCGATTCAGGCATCTTGTGGGGCTGGTGAGTCGTGTCGGGAGATAGGGCGGTGACAGGCACGACCAGCGGGTGATCATGAGGTTTCGAGTCCCTGATCACCACGTCGGAAGACCGTGCCTGCCCACTCATCATCGCCCATGCCTGTCGGCCTGGGCCGGCTCACTGCTGCCCGGTCTCCCGCGCCCGGGGAACGCCCGGATCCGCTGGACTGTCTGGCAGCGGTGCCCGATCCGCGACGGGCCAAGGGCCGCCGTCATCCCCTCGCGTTCGTCCTCGCGCTGGCCGCGTGCGCGGTCCTGGCGGGGGCGAAGTCGCTTGCCGCGATCGCGGAGTGGGCCGCCGACGCACCACCCGCCGCGCTCGCGGCTCTCGGCGGCCCGCCCCGGGAGCCGTCCGGTCCCACCGCGCCGGCCGAGACCACGGTCCGCCGGGTTCTGCAGCGCGTCGACGGCGACGCCCTGGACGCCGCGATCGGCACCTGGCTCGCCGCCCGCGACCCCGACAGCCCGCCAGTCGCGCCGAGCAAGCCCGAGCGGCCCCGCCGCTCGCTGGCAGTGGACGGCAAGACCGTGCGCAGCACCCGCCGCGCGGACGGCACCCAGGTCCACCTGCTCGCCGCGATGACCGGCGCAGGCCTGGTCACCGCCCAGCGCGAGGTGGACCGCAAGACCAACAAGATCACCGTCCTTCGGCCCCTCCTTGCCCCGCTCGACCTGACCGACACCGTGGTCACCCTCGACGCGCTGCACTCCCAAGTCGCCTACGCCCGCTTCCTGGTGGAGGACAAGCAGGCCCACTACATCGCCGTGATCAAGGCGAACCAGCCGCTGCTGCACCAGCAGCAGAAGAAGCTTCCCTGGCGGGACGTCCCGCTGCTGAGGACCCGCGCCACCGCCCACAGCCGCGACGAGATCCGCCGCGTCAAGACCTGCACCGCCACCCGCGGCCTCGCCTTCCCCCACGCCGTGCAAGCTGTCCAGATCGTGCGCCGCCGCATCGTCACCACCGGCAAGGTCGCTCTGGAACGCGTCTACGCGGTCACCGACCTGACGGCCGACCAGGCCGACGCTCCCGAGATCGCGCACCGCGTCCGCGAGCACTGGGGCGTCGAGAACAAGATCCACCATGTGCGTGACACCTTGTGGGCCGAGGACGCCTCCCGCGTACGCACCGGCACCTCACCCATGGCCGGCCTGCGTAACCTCGCCCTTGGAGCCCTCCGCCTCGCCGGACATATCAGCATCACCGCTGGCTCCGGCACCACGCGCGGGACGCCACCCGACCTCTGGCCACCCTAGGCATCACATGATCAAACCGGACATCCCCCTGAGCGACGCGATCCTGGGGTCAGACTGTGGAGTCGGTGATAAGGCCCGGTCGAAGACGAAAGGAGGGCTGCCGTAGCACTGGTTGGGCGATGTCGGGAGCCGTCCCCGCGGCGGACCCAGCTTGTCACCTCCCCCGTATACGGTGTGGCGTCCGCATCATTCGAAATCTTGTACAAGGGAGAGGCGAAGCCGTGGAACCCTGGTTCAAGGGCATCGGCCCCGTCACGTTGTTCATCGAAGATCTGGTGGAGACGAAGAAGTTCTACGAGGACATCTTCGGCCTGACGGCGGTCTTCGAGGACGCGGACTCGGTCGTTTTCAACTTCGGCAACACCCTGGTCAACCTGCTGAAGTCCTCCCAGGCCAGTGAACTGGTTGAGCCCTCGAAGGTCGCGGCGCTCGAGGCCGGCGTGCGCTTCCAGATCACGATCGAGGTGGAAGACGTGGACGCAGTGTGCGAGAAACTCGCGGAACGCGGTGTGAAGCTCCTCAACGGTCCCCAGGACCGGCCCTGGGATATCCGGACCGCCGCCTTCGCCGACCCGTCGGGCCACGTCTGGGAGATCGCCAAGTAATGGCCAACACCGAGATGATGACGCTGTTGGGCTTCCTGAACGGCAAGCGCAAGCACGTCCTGGGCATCCTCGAGGGCCTCGAAGACGAAGCGCTTCGGCGCCCGGTGCTTCCGTCCGGCTGCACCTGCCTGGGCCTCGTGCACCATCTCGCCCTGGACGACGAGAAGTTCTGGTTCCGCGCCGTCGCGGCGGGCCAGCAGGTCGCGATCGATGAGATCCTGGGCTCCGACGACGACGCTTGGAAGCCTGCCCCGGAGAAGTCGGCACAGGAGATCTTCGCCTTGTACCGCAAGGAGAGCGAGCTCTCCGACGCGATCCTCGCCGGTGCCGACCCGGACGCGCCCACGCCTTGGTGGCCCGACTTCTTCGACGGCTGGCGCTACGACAACCTCCGCGAAGTCGTCCTGCACGTCATCACCGAGACCGCGACCCACGCCGGGCACCTCGACGCCGTCCGGGAACTCATCGACGGGAAACAGCGGCTCGTCATCACCTGACCACTGTCGCTCCTGGCCACAGAGCCGAGGCCGGCGAGTGTGAAACAAGCCCGCGAGGGCGCAGGGCCAAGGCTCACGGGACAGAACCACTGAACGACGCCGCCCTGGGCCAGACATGGCTCGCTTGAGTGTTTCACCCGGTTCACGTGTCCTTCGGCATCACCGGAACCCCACTGCAGGGTCAGGCCGGCGGTCACGGCGTCGAGGTCCTGGCGGAGGAAGCCGGCGAAGCCCTGTGAGCTGGGGTTTTGCAGGGCTGGCAGGTCGGTGATGAAGTACAGGGCCGGCCCGAGGGTGCCGTCGGCGTTGCGGTCGCGGTCACGCAGCAGGAATCCGTGCTTCTCCAGTTCCTCCAGGCCGGTGGTCACCGCGTCGACGCGTTCGCGGCCGTGTCGGGCCAGGTTGGCGACGGTGACCTGCCAGCCGTCCCGGTGGGTGCTGATGTAGCCGAAGAGCCCCTTCGCCCTGTAGGAGATCTGGCTGTCGCGGAACAACCCGTTGGCGATCTGGGTGAACTGATCCCCTGCCATTACCCCACGGCGGACCCCGGCTCCGAAGCCGCTCATCGCGCTGCCCCTGGTGCAGGCCGTGTGCGGTGGCCTCGGCAGCACACCGTGCCCACCAGGTGGTGGCCGCCGGTGGGCACGGGTGCGGAGGCGTGCGTGTGTTCCATGCTGTCAGTCCACCCGCCGACCCCGACCAGGCTGACGGCCACCAGCCCCGACCATCAGTCACGATCCGGCAACACGGCCGTCTAGCTGTCGTGGTCGGGCCTGTGGTCGGGCCGACCACGGCACCTCAGCAGCTCGTGCAGTGGTGGCGTACGCCGATTGCGCAGCCCTGTCCGGGCGGTGCGCAATCGTCCTGCGCAACCGACTGAGGATCGTGCGCAGTCGCGTTGTGGGAAGTGGATGCGCAGTGCGGTCCACGGCAGCCCATGTCCTCTTGTGCAGAGCCGGGTGCCGCGATACGCAGCCCCGGGCCGCGGGCCGGGCGGTATCCGTCTGCGCACCGGCGTTCGGGGCCGTCCGCGCTGCGGCACGAGGCGTCGCTGCAGTCGTCGGCCGGGGGCTGGTCGCTGCCAGGGTGAGCTCCCACCGACCTACGGCCCACCGACGCGTGGTCGGGCCTGTGGTCGGGCCGACCATGACCCCGACCACGAGCTTCGTATCCCCATCGTGACCGTGGTCGGCCTCTCGTGGTCGGTGGTCGGGTTGGGGCCGACGGCTTTTCTCAAGGTCAGCAACATCCGTTCTGACCTGGGAGTTTGACCATGTCCCCTGGCAAGCAGGCCGCAGAGAACGAGGCCCCTGCTCCGATGGCGGCCGGCGCCCGGCTGGAGGCGATGCGGCGCCGCGTCTGTCTTTCACGCCTGGCCGCTTGGACCGCGATCGCGGCCGGCCCGATCGCCCTCGGCATCGTCATCACCTCCACCCCGGCCACCGTCTCGGCGGCCACCCAGGCCCAGCCCGCCACCGCAGTGCGCACCACGGCAGTGGCCGCCGACCCAGCCGGCTATACGCAGCTGTTCGTCAGCACGTGGCTGCGCAGTAGTTCGGATGACACCACGAGTGCGCAGGCGCGGCTTGCGCACTCGATGGCGCCGGACGTCGAACTGCCCGACCCGGCCGCGGATGCGCAGTCGGCGCTTCAGTCCGTGACGGCGGTGCGCAGTGCGCAGCGCGCGGACGGTGTGTGGTCGGTGACGGTGGCTGCGCAGTACACCGACGGACGGTTGCGGTACTACGCCGTGCCGGTGGCCGCCGATCGCGCGGGCGCCTCGTTCGCCGTGTCCGGTGCACCGGGCGTGGTGGCCGGCCCGGCCCGGGCCGAGGTGCCGACGTCGTCGTACGGCGTGAATGTCCCGGAGGGTGATCTGTCGTCTGCGGTTGGGGAGTTCCTCGCCGCATACCTGACCGGTGCCGGTGAGGTCGACCGCTACCTCGCGCCCAGCGTGACGCTGTCGCCGGTCTCCCCCGCCCCGTACACGACGGTCTCCGTGCAGCAGGTGTCCGCCGTCGAGGAAGCGGCTGCCGCCGAGCAGGTGCCGGCCGACGGGACCAAGGTCCGCGTCCTCGCACAGGTGGAAGCCCGGGACGCCGGCGGGCGGTGGCCGCTGGCGTACGAGCTCGCGCTCACGGCCCGCTCCGGCCGGTGGGACGTCTCCGCGCTTGAGTCCGGCACCGCTCAGAACGGGGGTGCCCGGTGAACACCGTGGACAGCCTGATGCTCGCCGGGCAGTTGGACGACCTCGGCGACTCGTGGATCACCATGTTCCAGGACTGGGCGACTAAGGGCCTGAGCGCCGGTCTGCTTGTCCTCGTCGTCGTCCTCATGATCCAGAAGTTCAGCCTCAAGGCCGGGATCGGCGCCCTACTGCTGATGATCATCGCGCTGGGGTTGTACAACTCCCGCGAGGACCTGGCGACCATGTTCGAGGACGAGGTCAAGAATCCTGCCAAAGGTGCACCCGCTATCCCCGGCATCGTGCGCAGTCCTGACTCGGTCGTACGGGAGCACTCCGCCGGCGCAGGCGGCTGGCTGTGAGCGCGGCCGCCGCTGGGCGGGTGGGCCGCTTCTACACCGCCGCCCGTCGCCACCCCTGGGTGCTGGGGAAGGTCGCGGACTGGAAGATCCCGCTCGGCCCGTACACACCCGCGCAGATCGCGGTCGCCGTCGTCGGCGGCTTCCTTCTCGTCAAAACCCTCAGCTGGTGGTCGTGGATGGGGCCGGTCCCGATCGCGGCCTGGCTGCTGGCCATCTGGGCGGTCCGTCGTCCGAAGATCAAGGGCCGCGCCCCGATGCAGGCGGCGCTGGGCTGGGTGCTGCTTACCTGGCAGCCCCGCGGCGGGCGGATCGGCGGGCGGGCCGCCCGCGACCGCGCCCCCCACCCACTGCTCGGCGGCTTCACCATCGAGGGCGCGCCCGTGCCCAGGCCTGTGACGGCTCCCGCACCGTCCCGTTCGGCTCGGCGGCGTGCCGCCCGAGTGCCGCGCCCGAGCCCGGCTGCAACCCGTTCGTCCACGCGCCACCGCATGCAGCCGACTGCTCCCGCAGCGGCGGGGCCGGTGTCGGGAGTGCAGCAGCTGCTCACGCTCGCCGGGCAGGGCGGGGGTGCGCGGTGAGGGTACCGATCCGCCACATCGCCGGGCACCTGGTCTGGTCGACACACGGCAGCGTGTGGGCCCTCTACCGACTACACCCGGGCCCTGACGCGCAGGGACGGTCCGAGGAGACCGTCCAGGGCACCTACGTGCCCACCGCGGTTCGCGACGAACAGCTCGCCAGGATCACACATTTGGTGAGGTCGCTGTCCGGGGCGCCGCGGCTGTTCGGACTGTGCGCACAGGTCGACCCGGGCGAGATCGCCCTGCGGATGATCGAGGGAATCGAGCCGTCCGACGAGATGCCGGGCACAGGTCCGCACCCGTGGGTGGAGAACGTCGAGGCGACCCTGGGTCTGCTGGACGGTCAGGAAATGCATCGCCGAAGCCTGTGGCTGGCGGTGCCGCTGCAGACCGAGACAGCCGGTCTGCAGGTGTCGGCGTCCCTCGGCGCCGCGTGGGCTGAGCTGTCTCCCATGCTGGGCATGCGCCCGACGCCGGTGGTCCGGCGCGAGGTGAGCGCCTACCGCGAGCAGGCCTCCCGGGTGGAGGCCGCGCTCGCCGGCGGCATCGCCTTCCGCCCGGCCCGCCCGGCGGAGACCGTGTGGATGATCCAGCACGCCCTTCACCGCGGCCTTGCCGAGCCGCTGCTGACGGAAGCCGAAACCAGCGAGGTGTGCGGCGGGCAGATCCGAGACGGTGTGCTGCGCTCCCCCAGCTACGCCGACCTCGGTCAAGTCCGCCTGCAGGAAGGCGGCATCGACCCCGACCTCGACGACGTCGACGAGCTCAAGAGCGCGGGCCGGATCACGCGGTCGGGCCGCACGGCCTGGTGGCGGATGAACACCGGCTCGCCGCTGGGGCGGCGCTGGCTGCAGGTCGAATCCGACGCCGGGGTGGGATACCAGGCGCAGTTGGCGCTGGCCGAGTGCCCGCCCGCGGTCAGCCAGGAGGCCGCCGACCTGTTCGCCCAGCTGGAAACCCTCGACTTCCCCGTCGACTACACCGTCGACCTCACCCTGGTGCCCGCGGAGAAAGCGCGGGATCAGGTGCGGCGCAAGAAGAACGAACTGATCGACCAGGCCGACCAGTACGACGCCCGCCCGACCGGCATGCCGGCCTCGCTGACCGAGGCCGCCCGCGACCTGGGCGAGCTGGATGCCCGCCTCTCACGCACCTCGGTGGAGGTCGAGGTGCAGTCGGTGACCGTGCTGACGGTGTGGGGGCCGACCGCCGCCGTCTGCGACGCCCGGGCCCGCGCCCTGGCCGCACTGCTGTCCGGCGCCGACTACCGGGCGGTGCGCCCGGCCGGCCTGCAGGAGGCCCTGTTCACCCTGGGTCTGCCCGGCACCGTACGGCCGGGTGTGGTGCGGGAGTTCACCCAGCACCAGGTCAGCGAGGACTGGGCGCTGGGCGGGGCCTTCACCATCGGGGAGGTCGGCGACCCGAACGGCATGTTCCTCGGCATCGACCTGGACAGCGGCACCACCCGCCCCGTGATGATCAACGTGGCGGATGCGCCCAAGGTCGACGCGTCCGCCTCCATGGGCATCGTCGGGGATCTAGGGGCGGGCAAAAGCGTCCTGCAGAAGCTGATCGCGGAGGCGGTGTGGGCGCGCGGCGGCTGCGCGATCTGCATCGACCGCACCCCCGTACGCGAGTGGGCCACCTTCGCCCGCACCGCAGCCAAGGGCCGCGTCCAGATCATCGACGCCGCCAAGGCCGAGGTGTCCATCGACCCGCTGCGCATGTTCGACGGCCCCGAAGGGCGTCACTACGCCCTGTCCTATCTCACCCTGCAGCTCGGTATCGGCCCGATGAGCACCAACGGCGAGGTCCTACACCACGCCGTCGAGCAGGCCGCCGCCCACGCACAGCCGTCCATGCACCGCGTGCTTCAAGTCCTGGAGGAGATGGCCAGGAGCGAGGTGGGCAAGCGGCAGGACGCGGCCGCCACCTTGGCCGGCCTGGTGCGCGTGGTGGCCACCAACTCCCTGGCGGCGATGGTGTTCGACCCCACGCTGCCGCCGGTGCAGCTGGACGCCTCCAGCGCCTCCGACATGATCGTGATCACCACGGCGGGACTGAAATTGCCGCCGAAGGCGGCGTTCGACAATCCGGAAGTCCTGCACCAGCAGCCGCTGGAGGCCCTGATCGGGCGCGCCGTGCTGTATCTGATCGCGGCGATCGCCCGGCAGACCGCGTTCGAGGACCCCGAGCGGTTCACCGCGGTCGTCGCGGACGAGCTGTACTGGCTCACCTCGTCGGCCGAGGGCACCGCCCTGATCCACGAGATCCTCCACGACGGCCGCAAACACGGCGCCGGCCTGCTCGCCGCCTCCCACGACGCCGCCGAACTCGGCCCCGACCGCGGCCTGATGGCCTACCGCGCGCTCGCCCGCACCGCGGACCGTGAACGCGCCCGCCGCGGCCTGGAGTTCGTCGGACTCGACCCGAACGATCCCGACCTGCTGCGGCTGGTCACCACCGGCCTGTCCCCCGTCGGCCGCAGAGGCCGGGAAGGCGAATTCCTACTCACCTGCCCGCGGCAGAACACCGGCCGCCTCAAGGTCTCCATCCCCCGCATCACGCGCATCACAACGTCCATCACCACCACGCCCGGACGCCGTCCGAGCGCTGCCTCGCCTTCAGGGCATGAGCCGCTCGCCGGTGCGACCGCGGGAACCCGTCCGAAGGAACACGTCTGATGACCTCCTCTTCCTGGGACCGCACCAGGCGCCTTGCCGCGGCCGCGAGCGTCCTCACAGTGATCACCGTCGTGATCGGCGTACTTGTCCTGGCCGTTGGCGTCGGTGTCCCGGAAGCCTGGTGGCCGCACACGGGGTGGGCCTTCGCCGCTGACGCCCGGCCCGCGGACTCGGATGCGTGCGGCCTGATCGTGGGCCCGGCCAAGGACTACTGCGAGCACGGCACCACGACAACTGCCTCCGCCGAGCAGCGGAGCGTGGCCGGTGCGGCGTGGCGGCTGGTGCCGGCAGGTGCGGGCCTGGCCGCCCTCGTGGTGTGGCGGCGCCGCAGCGCACCTGGACGAGGGCGGCGCTGACATGGTGCGTCCAGACCGCGCAACCCTCCGCTCGGCCGGCTTCGTCGTGCTGCTCACCGGTGTGTTCCTCCTGGTGAACAGCCAGGTCGTGTACGCGGCGAGCAGCAGCAGCGAGACCGGAGACCTCCTTGCCCCGCTCAACATCACCTCCTCCGAGGGGGTGCCGATCAATGGGTACGAGCTGAACGCCGAGGGCGGCTCCATCGTCAGCTTCAAGACTCAGTCCCTCGCGTTCGCCCTGTCCGGCCTGTTCGCCCTCATCCGGATCCTGGTCGGGTTGGGAGGCTGGGGGGTCGAGGTCGCCTTCCGGTTCCCCCTGCTGAAGATCCTCATCAAGCCCGCGCAGAAGGTCGCCGACTCCTACAACCACGTGGTCGTCGACACCCTCGGGCTGAAGGGGCTGCTGCTGGCCTGGGCGTTCGTCTTCGCCGGATTCATGATCGTGCGTGGCCGTCTCGGCCGTGGCCTGGGCGAAATCTTCCTCACCCTGCTGATCGCCGCATTCGCCGCGTCCACCTTCGTGCGCCCGGACTACCTCCTCGCCCAGGACGGCCCGCTGGGGCAGACCCAGCAGGTAGCCGCCGAGGTCGCCCAGCAGTCCGTCAACTCCTACGACTGGGGCGGCAAACTCGCCAGCCAGGACCCGTGCGCCGGAATGGCAGGCAACGCCGAACTCAAGTGCCTTCAGCGGGAGGACGAAGCCCCCGTCGACTCAACCGACCTGGCCCGCCCGCTGCAGGACTCCATCACCAACGCGCTGATCGTCAAGCCCTTCATGCTGCTGGAGTACGGGCGCATCCTCGACCCCGCCAAGGCCTCCGACCGCAAGGCCTACGCCGTCCACCTGAAATGGGTCTCCGGCGGATATAAAGCCGTCACCAGCGACGGGGACGCCAACTGCGATGCACTCGCCAAACCGGCCCGGAAGTACTGCGAAGAGCAGAACAAAAAGGAGGACGCCTGCAGCCTGCTGCGCGGGCCGGCCAAAGAGTACTGCGAGAGTAGCGCCGACGACGCCCCCGGCACTCTGCCGGAGCTGACGCCCGGGGGCGAGCTCCTGGACGCCTCCAACGCGATCGTCAGCGACGAGGACCAGGAGTTCGCCGCCTTCCTGGCCGACATGAAGAAAGCCGGGGACGTCGGCAAGGCCTGCGCTGCCTACGCGGAAGAACCCACCTGGTGGCGGGTCGGCGGCGCGGTCCTGCTGCTGATCGCCGCCCTGTTCATCTGCGGCATGCTGCTGTCCAGCGCGATCGTGCTGCTGGGCACCCAGGGCATCTGCGCGGCGGCAGCGGCCGGAGGCGGGGTCGCCTTCATCGTGGGCATGCTGCCCGGCCCTGCTCGCCAGTCGGTGTGGAAGTGGTTGTCGATCTGGGGCATCGCGATGCTCGCCATGGTCGGCGTCTGCGCGTTCGTGCCCTTCTTCGGCATCGCCGTGGACGCCACCATCGCCAACGGCCCCGAGCTGATGGTCGAACGGATCCTGCTGATCGACGTCCTCGCCATCGCCGGCGCGGCCGGGCATCGCCGCCTGCTGACCGGGATCACCTCGTTCGGCCATCGCATGGCCATGCGGATGCGATACGCCAAGGTCGGTGGCACCCACATGCCCGGCGACACCTCCGAGCTCGGCGCCGCACTCGCGATGAACTCCCCTGTCGCGATGGGAGGTTACGGCGCAGGCCTGCGTGCCTTCACGGGCGGTGGTGGCGGCAGGTACGGGATGCTGGGCACCCGCCAGCGGCTGATGGGCGCGCTCGGCTCCCTATTCGACGGCGCGGGTATGCCGGTGGACACCGGCAGGATGTTCGCCGATGCCACCGCCGAGGCCGGACGTGGTCTCGCTCCGCTCACCGCGGCCGTGGCCGTGAGCGGACTGGGCGCCCGGCTCGGCGGGAAGGGCGCACACTGGCTGCTGATCGGCCGCCGCCCCGACAAGGAGCAGCTGGCCAAGTGGCGCAAGCCCACCGCCGAAGGCGACCCGGACACCGGCGGCCCCTGGGACGGCGGCGACGGTTCAGGCGGCACGGGACCGCGCCAGCCCGGGGGCCCGCCCGACCGCTACCGCAACGCAGAGGGGCAGGTCGTCGACCGTGACACCGGCCTGGTGCTGCACGACCAGAACACCGACCGCACGCTGCTGTCGACGCGCGCCCACAACCGGCTGGTGCGTTTCCGCGGCTACCGCATCCTGAACCGCGGGGGCCGGACCGCGTACGGGGCGACGGCCGGTTTTCCGGCCAACGTCCGCCGGGCCCGGCAGGGCGGATCTCGCTACTCCCAGGACGCCCGCCAGCAGGTGCGGGTGTGGGGCAACACGGTTCGCGAGGACGGGCGGGCCTGGGGCGACACGGGCCGTCATGTGTCCCGTGTCCTGCGGGAGCACACCGACGACAGCGGCGGGACGGGCCCCTTCACCAGCCGTCGTCTGCCCACCTCCACCGCAGCGCCCGGCACCGCGCGTACCGCAAGTGCGACACGGCCGAGCGGTTCCGCAGCCAGAGCAACGGCCGCTCGCGCCGCCGACGGCACCCCGCCTGCATCCTCTGGCGCTTCCCGCGCCTCGGGCTCAACCGACGCATTCCAGCGGCTGCTCAACGATCCCGCCGAACTCCGGCGACAGACCCTCGCGAACGTCGCGCGGGTGGACCCCGACTTGGCGCGCGCCATGCGAGGGAGTTCCGCCCGGCCTGCGGCCAGCGGTGCGCCGGAGCAGACGCCGGAGCAGATACGGCAGGCCCAAGCGTTGCGGGCGATGCGGGCGCGCTGGCAGAGCGAGGACCAGGCCGGTGAGGACGGATGAGGCCGTCCCGACGCCGTATCGGGCGGTGGGGGTGCGTGGTGGTGCTGTTGCTGTTCGCCGCCGTGTGCTGTGCCGCACCGGTAGGGAACGCGATCAGCGCCTATGTCGCGCTGAAGACGGGCGCCCAGGACGACGGCGGGATCGCCGAGGGCGGCAGTGCCGCGGACATCCCGCCGCGGATGCTGACCGCGTACAAGAAGGCCGTCCAGCAGGTCGGAAAGCATGTCCCGAAGTGCCAGGGCATGCGCTGGCCGATCCTCGCCGGGATCGCCAAGGCCGAGTCCAACCACGCCATCGGCCGGAACATCGCCGCAGGCGGAGACATCCGCCCCAAGATCTACGGAGTGCTCCTCAACGGCTCCGGCGCCGGCGGCAACACCACCGCCTTCGCCGACACCGACAACGGCACATGGGACGGCACCTCTCAGGGCGAGCGCGCCGTCGGCCCCTTCCAGTTCCTGCCCTCCACGTGGGAAGGCGTCGGAAAGGACGCGAACGGCGACAGGATCGCCGACCCGCACAACGCCGACGATGCAGCGCTCGGCGCCGCAATCTACCTGTGCGGCGAGGGCCGTGACCTGACCGAGCGCACCCAGTTGAAGGCCGCGATCTGGCAGTACAACCAGTCCAGTGAGTACGTCGCCAACGTGCTCGGGTGGATCGACCAGTACACGGCGGCTGCCAAGGACCCCGATCTGAAGAACGTGTCCGGGAAGGTCCGTACCGTCATCGAGGCGGCCCTCTCCCAGCGGGGTGTCCGGTACTCGTGGGGCGGCGGCAACGCCAGCGGCAAGTCGTATGGGATCTGCTGCTCGCCAGGCGGTTCGAGCGGCACGAACACCAAGGGCTTCGACTGCTCGGGCCTGACCGTGTACGCCTACGCGAAGGCCGGTATCAGCCTGCCGCGCGTCGCGGCCTCCCAGGCCGGAGTCGGCCAGCGGATCCCCGCCAGCCTCGGCACCCGTGCGCTTAAGCCCGGCGACCTCGTCTTCTACGCCACCGCTCCCGGCCGCGATTCCACGATCTACCACGTCGGCATCTACGTCGGCAGCGGACAGATGGTCAACGCCCCCCGCCCGGGGACCGTGGTGCGCCTGGACGCCGTCAACACGATGTCCGGCTTTGCGGGGGGAGCTCGGCTGCTGTGACCACCACCCCGGCGCGCTCCCCGCGTCTACTGTTGCTAAGCACCGTCATGTTCGCCATCTTCGGTGTCGCCTTGCTGGGCATGCCACACGGCCAGGAGCCACCGGCCCCCGAGTCGTCGACCGCGATCGCGGATCTGTCGCCTGCGGCATCAGCGCCTCCCGCCGACAAGCCGACCGCCGACCTCGCCTCCGCGACACCCGCGGCATCGACACCTTCGGTCCTTGAGTCCGCTGTGCCGCCGCATGGCGAGGGCGTGGCCGGCGACCGGGCTGTCCAGAGCTCACTGGAGGCGGCGTGGCCCGCCGACCTTCCCTCCGACGACGAGCGGGAGTTGCGAGCCGCCGGGCGCACGTTGCTGCGCGCGGACGCCACTGGAGCCGGCCGCGCCAAGTGGCCAGCCGTCTTCCCCGACGCGGACCGGGCGGTGGCCCCGGCGTTCGCCACAGCTCGCTTCCGCATCCAGGCCGCGATCGCCCGCCAAGAGGGCAGCCCGAACAGGGCCGTGGTCCATCTGGTGTGGGCCGGCATGGACCGCGGCGGCACCTTCACCGACCTCCGCATCACCGACTGGTACTTCACCCGCACGATCAAGAAGGGAGCAGCGACGTGGACTCCGCAGCCCCGTACCTGACCGACCGGGCCGATGAGACAGCGGCTGGTCAGGTCCTCAGCCTGCTCACCAGCCTGGTCACCGCCGCCGATTGGCTCTACGACCACTGGTACCTGCTCGCCCTAGCCATCGCTGCGTGCTGGGGCGTGGCCGAGATGGTGGTACGCCGACTCGCAGCACGCGCCTCCGCCGAACGGATGGCCCTCGAGCTCGTCCCCAACCGGCACTTCGCCCCAAGCCTGGAGGAAATCTTCCGCCGCGGCGTCCAACTCGCCCGCGCCTCCACGGCCATGCCCTGGTGGGCGCCCCGCCGATCGAAAGCGGTCCAGATCCGGCTGCGCGCCGACGGCTCCAGCCCGCTGCGCTACCGCATCGAAGGCCCCGCGGGCGGTGAACGGCTGCTGTCCATCACCCCGCTCGGGCCGGACGTCACCGTCAACCGGGCGAGGCCGATCGTCGACGAGCCCCGGACGCACACCGTGCGGGCTGAATTCATCCTGCGCGGCAAGCCCACTGCCCCGCTGCGCGAGGTGCCGCTCACCCCCGACCCGCTCCAGCCGCTCGTCGACGCCATCGCCGACCTACGCGCCGAGCTCGGCGACCTCGCCGAGATACGGCTCGACATCCAGCGCGCCCCGAAGTGGGCGCTGCGGGCCCGCCGCCTGCAGCTGATGAGCGCCGCACGCCGATCCGAACGCCGGGAGGCCCAGCGATCCGCGCGCTGGCTGCGGCAGGACGCCAGCGGCATCGAGGACTCGATGGGCTGGCAGCTGCAGCAGCTCCTCAGTGACAAACCCGGCGCGGGATCCGGACGGCGGCTCGTGATGCCGCCGGTTCCCCGCCGGGTCGAGCCGGCCGAAGCGCTGGGCAAGCTCGCCGACGACGACCACCTGGTCCGGGTGCAGCTGCTCGTGATGTGCGCCTCGAACACCGAGGGCCGCTCCCAGGCCCGGCTCGCCCAACTCCAGGCCGCGTTCGACGTGTTCGGCGGCCGCTCCCGGTGGGCCATGCGCGGATGGCGGCTGGGCCCGTGGCGGATCGGCGCCGACCACTGGCCCACCCGGCACGGCTTCGAACGCCGCTGGAATCTGGGGCAGTGCCAGCCGCCGCGCGCAAACTGGGTCCGGCTGGAGGAACTGACCGGCCTGCTCAAACCCCCCACCGTGCACTGCCGCCTGCCGGTGCTCCCCGGGGACCTACCGACCTTCGCCTTCGGCGAGCCCGAGTTGCTGCTGCAGGGCATCTACCGGGGCCCGGACGGCAGGAAGCGTCTGGTCGCCACCCACGCCGCCGAGACCCTCTTCGAGGTCGGGGTCGGCAAGGCCGGCGGCGGCAAGACGGAGCGCGCTCTGGCGCAGGCGATCGGCTGGGCACACGCCGGCGGAGGGCTGGTCTTCGTCGACCCGCACCGCGACTCGTGGCCGCGGGCCACCACCTTCCTCGCGCACGAGTCCCTGATGCCGCGGATCGCGCTGATCGATCTCAACGGCCTCGGTCCCCACCCGCGGATCAGTTCGTGGAATCCGCTCGGTATGCACCAGGGCCAGGCGGCGCACGAGGTCGTCGAGGCGATCGCCGACGCCTACGCCTCCACGCTGGCCTGGGACGACGCGACCGCCCCGCGTGCGCTCACCATCCTCACCGCCGCGCTCACTCTCCTGGTCGCCATCAACGAGACGGCCTGCCAGGCCGGCCGGCCCGAGGACCAGGCCACGATCTTCCACGTACGGGCCCTGCTCACCGACGCCGCGTTCCGCAAGGCAGCGCTCACCGCGGTGGCGGGCCGGCTGGATGAGGAGACCCGCTCCTGGTGGCAGGTGGTGTTCCCGACCCTGCCACCCGACGCGTTCGCCGTGATCCTCAACCCGATCGCCCGCCTGGCCGCCAACCCCATCACCCGCGCCTTCCTCGGCCAGCCCATCGGCGTCTACAACATCCGCGCCGCGATGGACTCCAAGATGATCGTGTGGGTGTGTCCGGGCGGCAACGGACCCACCCACCGCCTCCTGACCGCGCTGCTGGCCCGCGATCTGCTGCGGGCCGCTCGCTCCCGGCGCGACACCCCGGAGGAGAAACGGGTGGCGTTCCGCCCGTACTTCGACGAGCTGATCACGCTGACCGGCGCGGCCCCGGAAACCATCGCCGCGATGTTCGAGGATCTCCGCAAGTACCGGTGCCACGTCCACGGCATGACCCAGCTGCTGTCCCGCCTGCCCACACCGGTACGCCTGTCCCTGGTGCAGAACGCCTCCACGCTGGCCACCACCGCCGGTTCGAAAACGGCGATCGCGCCCATCACCGCGGAGTGGGGCGACGACCCCAGCCCCGAACGGGTCGCCACCATGGAGCGGTTCGAGCACTACGTCTCCCTGAGCGTGCACGGGCGCCGCATCGGGCCCATCCAGCTGCGCGGCCCTCATCTCGACGACATCTTCGCCGCCCAGGCCCGCCCACAGCAGGTCTCCGACCTGGAGCGCGCCGCCGGCGCCAACGCCGGTGCACTCCCGCTGGATGAGCTCACCGACCGCGCCGCCCAACAGCTCGGCCGCGTCACCGCGTTCCTCGCCGCGCACTCCCCCGCCGGCGACGCTCCTGTACGTCTGCCGAAGGAGTACTCATGACCACCGCACCGCCGAAAGACCGTGCGACGGCGGGCTTCACGCCCAGCCCCACCGAACCTCTGGCCCATCAGCTGCTGGCCGCACTTGCCCAGCACCGCATGGCCTCCACCCATCAACTGCACGTCCTACTGCGGCCCGACCGCTCCCGCCAGTCGATATCGGAGCGGCTGAACCAGCTGCTCGGCGAGCGCCTGGTCGACTTCGTCGTGCTGCCCCAGTCCCACCGCACCCGCGTCTGGTACCTCACGCCAAAGGGCGCCCGCCTGACCCGGGACTGGCCGGCGCTGCGGGGCCGCCCGCCGTATCCGATCACCTCCGCGACAGCCGCCTCGCTGAAGACCCCACACACCCTCACCGTCCTGCGCACACACCTGCAGTTCGTCACCGATGCCCGCCGCCGTGGCGACGAGCACGGTCACCTGGACTGGACGCCCGAGGTGTTCCACGCGATCGGCGAGGGCGAGAGGGTCGTGGCGGACGCGGTCCTGCACTACACCCATATCGACGGCCAACAGCGGCGCAAACTCCGGGCGTTCGTCGAGGTCGACCGGGCCACCATGAGCAGCGAGCGCCTGGCAGCCAAGCTGATCGAGTACGCGAGGCTGTGGTCGTACGAACCACAGCCGGTCGGTCGGCGCCGGCAGCAGACCGGGCCCGGCTGGCTGCGCTGGTACCCGGTATTTCCACGAGTCCTCTTCGTGCTGACCGGCGCCGGGCGTCAGGCGCTGGACAACCGGATCAGCGACCTCAAAGCCATGGTCGCCCATCATCCCCTCGTCGCCGACCTGGCCCGCGAAGTACCCACAGGCGCCGTCGCCCTGGACGACCTCGAAGAGCACGGCCCCACCTCCGACGTGTGGGCACCGCTGACCGGCGGCACGCCCCGCCCATGGACCCAGCTGTGACCACGTGTACGGGGCGCTCCTCCCCACGCCCATGGCCGTGCTGCGCCCACGCGTTGGCCGCACCTAACAACCAACACACGGAGGGCCTGCGTCCACTTAGTCCGGGGCGAAGCAACCCTCTTGATGTTTGCTTCCGTGAAGTATTACGTTGCTTGCGCACCATCGACCTCACTGGTCAATCCTCCATGCCCATACGAACAGATGAGGATGTCAGGTGACTTACGTAGCCCGAATGATTCGCAAAAATAAACCATTCCTGGAGGAGGCGTGGCCCGCCGCCGCGCAGTCCGTTTCCTATGTCGCAGGCGCCTGGGTGGTCCAGGCCGGCGTCGACTTCGACGGCAGCGACCTGGACGTGGTGCGCGGGCACTTCCCTGATCGGCGCGTCACGCTCGACGGCGACGTCATCACCGTCTGGCCGCGCCTCCGGGAACACCCATGAACGCCCCGAGTTCCCCGCACTCGACCGCCTCCAACGGCCAGGGCATACCGCGCGTCAAGGCCGCGCCATCGGCGGCCGCCCGCACGGCCGGGCGCAGCATCGTGCCGCCGGCCGCCGATAATCCCTGCAGGCAACGCCTCCACGGCCTCGCTGCCCCCTCACCCCAGGCAAGTGCTTTGCCTCTTGCGCGACCGGCACACTCACCGCGGGGCGCCAGCGGCCCGCAGAGCGCGTGGTTCAGCCGCACCACCGGACGCAGGATGGCCGCGCTGACGGCCGCGGTGCTGCTCGCCGCAGTCGGCTGCGCCGGCGACAGGCCGCACCAGGAACCCACCTCGGCGACCGCAGCGCAGGACCGCATGTCCTCCTCGCCCGCGCAGCAGGCGCAGAAACAGCCTCTGGCACGGCTGACGGGCCAGCACCACCTGACCTTGACCATCACCGTGGCCGACCGCGACCCGGGCGGATTCCTGACCGTGCGCGGCGCGTTGGCAAACGAAGGAACCGAAACCGCCGTGGTGCCCGCCGAATTGCGCGGCAATGAGCGCACGGTCCTGCGCAACGGCCAGTCGCTGGGCGGCGCCACGCTCGTGGACTTCCACGAGCGCAAGCGCTACTACGTGCTGCGCGACGCGGAGGGGCGCCCGCTGACCACCACGGGGCTCAAGTACCTAAAGGCCGGGGAGAGCGTGCGCGTGTTCATGCAGTTCCCCGCCCCGCCGGCCACGACCACCGAGGTCGACTTCCAACTGCCGCAGTTTGACACCGCCACCATCCGGATCTCCCCGTGAGGACCAATCCCCCGCCCCGCACCTTGTTGCGGTCTCATGCCTCGCGTCTCGTGCCCGGCGTTGCGGCGGCACTCGCCGCCACGGCCGCCCTCGCCCTCCCGCGCGCAGAGGCCACGCCTCTTCCCCGCGCGGCCGGCTCTGCGGCCAGCACGCCCGTCACCATCGACAGCAGCGATCCAGACCTGGCACTGCCGGCCGGGACGACACTCGCGCAGCCCAAAATCCTCGACCTCACCTCGGCCCTGCTCTCCATCGACCAGCTGGTCGAAGCAGACTCCAGCAGCACACCCCGCCACACCACCCGTCCCGGCACGGCGCCCGCATCCTCCATACCGGGCCACCCCGGCACGGCCAGCGACACCGGGATAACGCCGCGGCCCAGCGGCAGCGCCTCTGCCGTGCCACCCGCACCGCCCTCCGCATCCAAGTCGGCCACGTCCTCGTCTGCGGACGGGCACACCGGCGGGAGTGCTCCGGCCGGCAGCCCGCCCGTGCTGCCGACTGTCCTGGGGGCCGGTGCGCTGCTGAGTGCCGCCATCACCGGGGCGCTCGCCTGGCGCCGCCTGCTGCGTCGCCGCACACCCGGCTCCGCGGTCAGGCGCACACCCCAGCCCTCCCCCGCGCCCGCGGCGGCCAGCGCACCGGACGGCCTCGACGGCCTGACCTGCCTCGCGGCAGCCCTGCGCAGTCTGGCCGATGACGCGGCAAAGGGGGGCGCCGCCCACCTGCCGGCGCTCAGCGCTGCGCGTATCGGCTCCGCCAGCATTGAGGTCCTGCCCGCCGAGCGCCCCCGCACGCCCCCCGCCCCGTTCACAGCGGGACCACACGGCTGGTGGACACTGCCGCCGCCGGCTCTGCTCCGTCCCCAGGAGACGGCCCGCCCCGTCCCGGCCCCTTACCCGGCGCTGGTCACCATCGGCAGCAGCCAGGCAGGAGACCTCCTGCTGCTCAATCTGACCCAGCTGCCCGTGCTGCTGCTCGAGGGAACCCCCGCCCACGTCGTGGAGGTCTTGACCTCACTCGCCCTGGAACTCAGCACGAGCCCGCTCACCGACGACGCAGATATCGTCACCGTCGGCTTCGCCGCGGACCTGCCCCAGCTCAAACCCAGCTGCCCGATCACCCCCGTGAGCCACCCGGCAGAGGCACTGCAGCAGCTGACCGAACGCCTGCTGGAGGCCCACCAGACACCCCGCTCCCGCCCGCGGCCCTTCTTGCTGCTGTCCGCCCGCCCCCTGGACACCGACACCTGCCACCCGTTCGCCGACCTCCTCGCCCAGGCCCCGAGCCTGCCCGTCGCCCTCGTCGCCCCGGCCGGCGGCACGGCCCTACACTTCCCCGGCGCGCACGTCCTCAACGCCTCCACCACCGCACCCCAGACCATCCCCTCCACCGGCTGCACTGCCGTCCTACAGCGCCTGGATCGCACCGCCTACCGCCACATCACCACCTCCCTGGCCGACTCCGAACCGCAGAAACCGCGCCCCGCCGCACCGAACGGAGATGGCCCCTCGCAGTCACCCGACGCCGGCGCTCCAGGGACGCCGCATCAATCGCCCGCGACCGGTGACAGTGACGGTGACTGGTCAACGGGACCAGCGCCCGCGCATGAGCAGGAACAAGAACAGGACGAGATCTTCCCGGCCCTGCGGGCCGCCTCGCGCCCGGCGGCCACCGCCCGCCCAGTCCAGGCCGAACCCGGCGCTCTCCCCGGCCCACACCCGGCCCGTAGCGGCACAGGGCCCACCCCGGCCTCCGGCCCGGCGGCCGGCAGCGGCGGGCAGTCAGGCGGCACCGAGGCAGGCGAGCCGTGCGCGCCCGAAATCCGCGTCCTGGGCCCGGTCGAGGTCGACGGCGTGCCGGCCACCGGCCACGGCCCGCGCGTCGCCCAGCTCGCCGCGCTGCTGTACTTCCGCCCCGGCCGCACCGCCGACGCGCTACGCCACGACATGGACCCCCACACCCCCTGGACCGCCAGCACCCTCAACGCCCGCCTCCAAGAATTGCGCCGCGCCCTGGGCAACGACTCCCTGGGCAACCCCTATGTGCCACGCCGCCGTGGCAGCGAAGACCCCTACCGCCTCTCCCCCGCCATCCGCTGCGACTGGACCCGCTTCACCCAACTCACCCAGCACGCCCTGCCGCACGACCCCGCCGCACTGTCCGGCCTGGAGCAGGCGCTCACCCTGGTGCGCGGCCGCCCCTTCGACAGCCGCCCCCTGCCCTGGGCCGAACCCTTCCAGCAAGAAATCACCACCCGCATCGTCGACGTCGCCCACACCATCGCCGCCCACCGCACCCCACCCGGCCCCCACCACGACCTCACCCGCGCACGCCAGGCCATCGCCACCGGCCTCGACGCCGACCACACCGCCGAAATCCTCTACCGCGACTGGATGCACATCGAAGCCGCCGCCAACAACCGCTCCGGGCTGCACACCGCCATCACCCGCCTCCAAGAAGTCAACCGCCAACTCGACTGCCCACCCCAACCAGAAACCGAACAACTGATCCACGACCTCCTCACCCCCACCCACACCACCCGCAAGAGCTCATGACCCGCAAACCGCCCACGCCATCGCTGCCACCCACGACCACAAGACCACCGACAACAGCAGGCTCCAGCAGTTCCACCCCACACTCAGACGGCACCACCGCCCAACCCGCCCGCGACGACGTCGCCTCAGCCCTCAGCCAAACTCGACTTACCCGTGCTCTCACCATCGTGATCACCACCGGGACCGTGGTCATCGCCGGCATCGGCTTCGCCGGCTCCTACGCGGCCGTTCGTGAACTAGCCATCCAAAAGGGCTTCGGGAACTTCAGTTGCGTCTTCCCGATCGGCATCGACGCGGGCATCTGCGTCCTGCTCGCCCTGGACCTGCTTCTGACGTGGATCCGCATCCCGTTCCCGCTGCTCCGCCAGACAGGGCGTACGCCTGACGCGCTGGCTGCTCTCCCCGCTCCCGACCTTCCTCCTGTGGCGCCGCAT
>NZ_JOEY01000065.1 GCF_000718165.1 Streptomyces fulvoviolaceus
CACCAGCTCCGCAATCTCCACCTGGGTCAAGAAGAACGGCACCGCCGTCACCGACTACACCGGCCTCTACCGCCTCGACACCACCGACGCCAGCTGACAACCGCTGACAACCAACCCCCCTGACCGGGCGGGGCGCCGGACTCCCCTGCCGGCGGCCCGCCCTTCGCGTGCCCTGAAACCACGGTGAAACCGCGCTGATGCCGCCCCCACGCACGCTCTGCGGCATGAGCTCACCACGGCAGCACGCACACCAGGCCCCGCCGGCCATCGAGGCGGTCGCCCTGCGTAAGTCGTACGGCGACAAGGTCGTCCTCGACGGGATCGACCTGCACGTGCCGCGCGGCACGATCTTCGCTCTGCTCGGCCCGAACGGGGCCGGCAAGACGACCACGGTCCAGATCCTCTCCACACTGATCGGCGCCGACAGCGGCGAGTCCCGTGTCGCCGGCCACGACCTCCGCACCGCGCCCCAGTCCGTACGCGCCGCGATCGGGGTCACGGGCCAGTTCTCCGCCGTGGACAACCTGATCACCGGCGAGGAGAACATGGCCCTGATGGCGGACCTGCACCACCTGGACCGCCACGAGGGCCGACGCGCCACCGCCGAACTCCTGGAGCGCTTCGACCTCGTCGAGGCGGCGAAGAAGCCCACCTCCGCCTACTCCGGCGGTATGCGGCGGCGCCTCGACCTCGCCATGACGCTCGTCGGCTCCCCCGAGGTGATCTTCCTCGACGAGCCGACCACCGGTCTCGACCCGCGCTCCCGCCACACCATGTGGCAGATCATCCGCGATCTGGTGGCCGGCGGTGTCACCGTCTTCCTCACCACGCAGTACCTGGAGGAGGCCGACCAACTCGCCGACCGCATCGCGGTGCTGAGCGGCGGCCGGATCGTCGCCGAGGGCACGGCGGACGAGCTGAAGCGCCTGGTCCCCGGCGGCCATGTGCAGCTCCGCTTCCTCGACCCCGCCGAACTCGCCCGCGCGGAGGCCGTGTTGGGCCTCGGCATCCGGGACGACGAGGCGCTGACCCTCCAGGTCCCGGGTGACGGCAGCGTGCACACCCTGCGCGCGCTGCTCGACATCCTCGACGGCAACGACGTCGCCGTGGACTCCCTCACCGTCCACACCCCCGACCTCGACGACGTCTTCTTCGCGGTCACCGGTCACCCCGACGACGAGAAGACGCAGACCCGATGAGCACCACCGCCCCGCTCGTGCGCGACTCCCGCACCATGCTGCGGCGCAATCTGCTGCACGCCCGCCGCTACCCCTCGATGACGCTCCAGGTCGCGCTCATCCCCGTCTTCCTGCTGCTCCTGTTCGTGTACGTCTTCGGCTCCGCGCTCGGCGCCGGAATCGGCCACGGCGGCGACCGCACCGCCTATCTCGCCTACGTCGTCCCCGGCATCCTGCTGATGACCGCGGGCACCGGGACCGTGCCGACGGCGGTCGCCGTGTGCACGGACATGGCCGAGGGCGTCGTCGCCCGCTTCCGCACGATGGCGATCTCCCGGCCGTCGATCCTGGTCGGCCACGTGGTCGGCAGTGTCATCCAGACGGTGATCAACCTGGTCCTGGTGACCGCCGTCGCCCTGGCCATCGGCTTCCGCCCCGACGCGAGCCCCGTGGAGTGGCTGGCGGCCGGCGGGCTGCTCGGTCTCTTCGTCTTCGCGCTGACCTGGCTCTCGGTCGGCCTGGGGCTGGTCAGCAGGACGCCCGAGGGCGCCAGCAACGCCCCGCTGCCGTTCTCGTTCCTGCTGCCCTTCGTCAGCAGCACCTTCGTGCCGGTCGACTCGATGCCGTCCTGGATCCGCTGGTTCGCCGAGTACCAGCCCTTCACCACGGTCATCGAGACCCTGCGCGGACTGCTGACCGGCACAGGGATCGGTCACAACGGCTGGATGGCGGTGGCGTGGAGCGTGGGGATCGCGGCCCTCGGGTTCGTGTGGTCGCTCCGGCTGTTCGACCGCGACGCCCGCTGAACACCCCACCGGAGAAAGGCAGTTGTCATGACCGCCGTGCACTTCACCCCCGAGCTCGTCGAGAACCCCGTGGGCGCCTACGCCGGCCTCCGCACCCGCCCCGGTCTCGGCCACGCCGTCCTCCCCGGCCTGAACACCCCGGTACGGCTGGTCACCCGGCACGAGGACGTGAGAGCCGCGCTCACCGAACCGCGTCTCGCCCGGAACCGTACGACCATCACGGACTCCGAAATGCCGGACCCGCAGGCCGAGTTGCCGGCCTCGGGCCTGGAGGGCATCCCCGAGGAGTACGCGCAGTACTTCTCCGGGCACCTGGCCCTCTTCGACGGTGACGAGCACACCCGCCGCCGCAACCCGCTCACCCGCGCCTTCACCGCCCGCCGAGTGGCCGCGCTGCGGCCGTTCGTGGAGAAGACGGCCGGAGAGCTGATCTCCGACCTGGCCCGCGCAGAACAGGCCGATCTACTGGGTGAGTTCGCCTACCCGCTGAGCACGGCCGTCATCTGCGCGCTCGTCGGCGTGGACGCGGCCGACCAGGATCGGGTCTGCGGCTGGATCCGGGACTTCGTGTACGGCGACGGCAGCCGCCTCCGCGCAGGGCTCGGCGGGGTCGTGGAGTACACGAAGGATCTGGTCGCCCGGCGCCGTACCGAGCCCGCCGACGACCTGGTGTCGGCGCTGCTGGCGGACGGCGGCACGACCGACGACGAGATCGTCACCGTCTTCTTCCTGCTGATCAACACCGGCATCACCCCGCCCGCCCTGTTCCTCGCCCACGCGGTCCTCGCCCTGCTGGACCACCCGGACCAGCTGGAGCTGCTGCGCACCGAGCCGGAGCTGCTCGGCCGGGCGGTCCCCGAACTCCTGCGGTACGTCACGCTGGTGCGCGTCGGTGCCACGCTGTACGCCACCGAGGACTTCGCGTTCGCCGGCACACGGCTGAAGAAGGGCGAGGCGGTGACGGTCGCCCTGTTCGCCGCCGACCACGACCCGGCCGCGTACGACACCCCCGAACGCCTCGACGTGACAAGGGAGTTCGGTCGCACCGACAGTCACCTGGCCTTCGGGCACGGCCCGCACTACTGCATCGGCGCGGCGCTCGGCCGACTGGTGACGGGGGTCGTCCTCGAGGAGCTTCTCGTACGGCGGCCGGCGGCGCCCGAGTTGGCCGTGGACCGTGCCGACGTACGGTTCGGACACTGGCCCGGCGGCGGCTTCCACCTGCTGAGCCTCCCCGTCACGCTGTGACCCGCAGCAGGCCGAGGGCCGCCTCCCTCAGCCCGCCCTGGTCCAGGGCGGCGTACGTGGACACCGCGTCCTCGTAGGCCGCCTTGTCGGCGTTCTCGGCGGCCTCGCGGGCGCGGGCCGAGGACATGGTCGGCTGGAAGTTGCGCAGGGCACGGAAGCGTTCGGCGAGGGCGGTGAGGCGGGCGCCGCGAGCGCCGTCGCCGTCGGTCAGGGCGACCGTCCCCAGGGCGAGCAGCAGCGCACCGCACACCGGGAAGTCGACGGTCACGTGGTGCGGGCCGGTCGTCGGGCGGGTCAGCAGGGCGGCGAGGCGGCCGGGCGACGCGGCGGCGAGGGGAGCGACGAGGTCGGTGCGGCCGTGCCGGGCGTGCGCGGTCAGGGCGACCGACTGCAGCTCCAGCACCCAGCCCTCCAGGAGGAGATCGTCGCCGAAGACCGGGGTCGAGCCCTGCTCCAGTCGCTCCAGGGCGCGGCGCCACAGGCCGAGGCCCGTCTCGACGTCGCCGCGCGCGAGGGCCATCTCGGCGCGGGCGCCCAGGTCGGGGGTGAAGGCGGCGTCGGTGGCGCTGCCCTCCGGTTGGTGCCGCAGGGCCTCCTCCAGCCAGTGTTCGGCGGCGTCCAGGTCGCCGGTCTGGAGGTGGGCGAGCATCATGCCCCAGCGCACGCCGATCGTGTCGTTCCACTCACCGAGGCTTTCCAAGGCGTTCAGCGCGGCCTGCATGTGCACCGACGCCTCGGCACCGCGCTCGGCCGACAGGCACAGTTCGGCCAGCCGGGAGGCCGGCCAGATCCGCAGCACCGGGATCCCCTGGTCGCCGAGTGCCTCGACCATCCGGCGGGCCGCGGCGAGGGCGAGGTCCGGCCGGTGTTCGTTCTCCCACACGTAGCCGGCGACGCAGTTGGCGACACCGGCGAGCAACGGCGCCTCGCTCTCGCACAGTTCGGCGAGCGCGTCGTGGTCCGCGAGCACCTCCGGCAGCGCGCCCAGCACCGCGGCCACCGCCCGGATCATGGTGTCCGGCTCGGCGGGCGGCAGCCGTCGCAGGGTGACCAGTGTGCGCACGGCACCCGCTCCGACGCCCAGGAACAGGTTGGCGGTCAGCAGGGCGGCGGCGGTGCGGGTCGGCTCGACGTAGCGCGGGGCGGGCCGGTAGTGGGACAGCGGCCGGGCGGTGTCCTCGGTGAGGGCGATCACGCGCAGGTAGTTGGTCTCCGTGGTCCACAGAGCGCCGAGCGTGGCGGTGACCGTGGCGACGGTGTCGAGGTCCTCGCGGGCCAGCGCGAGCCGCAGCGCCTGGACGAGGTTGTCCTGCTCGGCGCGGATCAGCTGCCAGGAGGCGAACGGGTCGGTGCCGAAGGGGGCGTCGTGGTGCGCGACGCCGAACTCCCTTGCCCAGTGCAGGAATCGGTCGGTGACCGCCTCCTCCCGGTGTGCGGCGGCGAACTCGCGGACCGTCTCCAGCATGCGGAAGCGGGCACCGTAGGGCGTGTCGGTGACCTTCAGCAGGGACTGGTCGACCAGGTCCTCCAGGATCTCCCAGGCGTCGCCGACGAGTTGCTCGGCCGCCTCCGCGGTGAACCCGGCCGGGAAGACGGACAGCGCGCCCAGGGCGGCCTGCGCGGGCTCGTCGAGGAGGTTCCAGCTCCAGTCGACGACGGCGTGCAGGGTGCGGTGGCGCTGCGGGGCGTCGCGGGGGCCGCCACGCAGCAGCGCGAACCGGTCCTCCAGACGCCGGGCGATCTCCACGACCGACATCACCCGGACCCGGGCGGCGGCGAGTTCGACGGCCAGCGGCAGCCCGTCGAGGCGGTGGCAGAGGGCGGCCACGGGGTCGGCGGGCAGGTCGATGTCCGGGCGGGCGGCGCGGGCGCGCTGCTCGAACAGCTCGACGGTGGTGGCGGGGTCCAGCTCGGGCAGCGGGTAGACGGTCTCGGAGGAGAGTCCGAGGGGTGCCCGGCTGGTGGTGAGGACCCGCAGGTCCCGGGTCCTCGACACAAGGGCGTGGACGAGGTCGGCGACGCCGCGCACCACGTGTTCGCAGTTGTCCAGGACGAGCAGCGCGGGTCCCGAGCCGAGGACACCGATGATGCCGACGACCGGGTCGGCGCCGGGGGCGTCCAGCGCGGAGGCCACCTCGGCGGCGACGTCGGCGTCCTCCCGGACACCGGCGAGCGGCACCAGGTGCACGACCCGCTGCTCGGCGTCCCGGGCGACGGCGCTCGCGAGCCGTGTCTTGCCGAGGCCGCCGGGGCCGACGACGGAGGTGACGCGGGCGCTGTGCAGCAGCCCGGTCACGGCGGCCACGTCGGCGTCCCGGCCGAGCAGCGGGTTGGGTTCGTGCGGCACCCCGCGCCGGACGACCGGGGCCTCGCCGCGCAGCAGCTCCTGGTGGAGTTCCTGGAGGGCGGGCCCGGGGTCGGTGCCGAGTTCGTCGCGCAGTCGGCGGCGGTGGGTGTCGTAGGTGGCCAGGGCGGCGGCCGGGCCGGCGGTGGCGGCCTGGCAGCGCATCAGCTCCAGGAGCAGTTCCTCGTCGTGCGGGTGCTCGGCCACGAGTTCGGCGAGCGGGGCGCCGGCCTCGTCCCGGCGGCCGGTGCGGGCCAGGGCGAGGGCACGGGACCGTACGAGGGTGTGGTGGGCGTCGGCCCGCTCGGCACGCAGCGCTGCCAGGGGGTCGCCGAGGGCTCCCCCACCGCCGACCGCATCCCCGCTGTCCCACAGCGCGAGGCCCGCCTCGGCCTCGGCGAGCGCCCCCGCGTGGTCCTGGGCCCGCGTCTTCTCCGCGCTCGCTGCCACATGCAACAGCACGGCACCGGCGTCTACCTGGTCCTCGCGCAGGGTGAGCCGGTAGCCGACGGGCGTGCTCTCGATGACCTCGGCACCCAGCTGCCGCCGGGCCCGCGAGACGAGGATCTGCAACGCCTTGGTGGGGTTCTCGGGCTGCTCGTCCGGCCACAGCCCGTCCACGAGCCACCCCGCACTGCACCCCGCCCGCAACTCCCCGGCCAGCAGCGCGAGCAGCCCGCGCAGCCGGGGCGCGGTGATCTCCTGTCCCCGGTGGGAGACGGACGTCAGCAGCGTCAACTCGATGGTCACCGCGCCAGGTTAGTCAGCCGGTCAGGCCGCCGTCGGCTGTTCCTGGGCGCTCGGGAACCCCGGTGTCCGCAGCACCCGGCGTTCCGCGTCCACCGCGAACACCTCGCAACCCGGCAGCGAGGCGGCCCAGTCGATGCCCTCCGTCCCCATGGCGAAGGCCGCCGTGGCGACCGAGTCCGCCTCGGTGAGGGTCGGGGCCACGACCGTCAGGCTGAGCAGGCCGGTCGCCGGGCGTCCGGTGCGGCCGTCGATGATGTGGTCGCCGCGCTCGTAGCGCGCGGAGGTCGCGACCGCCCCGTCGGTCAGCGCGAGCACCGCGCACAGCCGGTCGGCGTGTTCGGGGTGCCGTACGCCCACGCGCCAGGGGCCGCCGGCGGCGACCACGTCACCGCCGGCGTTGAGGACGAAGCGCCGGGCGCCGGCCGCCGTCAACAGCTCGGCCGCCCGCTGCACCGACCAGCCCTTGACCACCGCACAGGGGTCGAGGGCGCGGCCGGGCATCCGTACGTCGAACGCGCCGCCCGTGGCGACCCGGTAGTGCTCGCACAGGTCGAGGACCTCGGCGAGGTCCTCGCTGAGGTCCGACAGCTCACCCCGGTCCAGCCGCGACACCTCGCTGTCCGGCTTGAAGGGGCTGAACCGGGTGTCGACCTCGCGCAGCCACGCGAAGACCGCGTCCGCGGCCGACTCGGGGATGCCCTCGTCGTCGACCCTGAGCGAGACCGGGAAGCCCATGACGTGTTCGACGCGGTGCAGCATGATCGATCCTCAGCCCTTCGCGTCGATCGCGGCCTGGAGGGACTCCTTGTAGCCGTCGCTGGTGATGGTCGCACCGGACACCGTGTCGATGTCCGCGCTCTGCGCCTCCAGCGTCTCCGCGATCAGCTTCGGCACCGCGGCGGTCGTCTGCGGGTGGTTCGGCTGCTGGAGCATGTTCACAGCCGTGATCTTGTCGCCCGCGAAGGTCACCTGGACCTGCACGGCGCCCTTCTCCGTGTTGACCGTCGAACCGTCGACGGTCTGGGAGGCGGACGCGGAGGACTCCGAGGCGGACGGGGAGGGCGAGGCCGACGCCGTCTTCGCGTTGTCGTCGATCGCGGCCTGCAGCGACTCCCGGTAGCCGTCGCTGGTGATCGTCGCGCCGGACACCGTGTCGATGTCCGCGCTCTGCGCCTCCAAGGTCTCGGCGATCAGCTTCGGCACCGCGGCAGTGGTCTGCGGGTGGTTCGGCTGCTGCAGCATCTTGACCGCGGTGATCTGCTCGCCCGAGAAGGTCACCTGGACCTGCACGGCGCCCTTCTCCGTGTTGACCGTCGTCCCCTTGACGACGTTGGAGCCGGAGGAGGACCCGGAGGACGAGGAGGCGGACGCGGAGGGCGTCGAGGCGGGCGCGGCGCTCTCGGTGGTCGACGTGAGGGCCGAGGGCTCGTACATCCAGACGGGGACGAGGCCGGCGATGCTCAGGACGACAACAGGTATGGCTCGTTTCATCGTCTCTTCCTCATCCCGCCAGGCTGAAGCGCTCGAAATGGGTCTGCGCCTTGGGCACGTTCAGCTCGCGCAGGCTGCCCAGCACGGCGTTCATCATGGGCGGCGGTCCGCACAGGAAGACGTCCCTGTTCGCGATGTCCGGCACCAGCCGGGCGAGCTCTCCGGCCGCCAGCTTGTCGGGCACGGGCGGGCCGGTGACCAGGTGCAGTTCGGCGCCCTTGGCGTGGGCGAGCTCCCGCAGCTCCTCGTAGAGGACGGCGTCCCGGTCCGTGGCCACGCGGTAGATGACGACGGCGTGGCCGTGCAGCTCCTCCAGCAGGGCCCGGATGGGGGTGACGCCGACACCGCCGGCGATGAGCAGGGCCTCCGGCCGGGTGCGGTGCAGCGCGGTGAAGGCGCCGTAGGGGCCCTCGGCGAAGACGCGCGTGCCGACCTTGAGGTGCCGCAGGGCCGCGGTGCCGTCGCCGGCGACCTTGGCGGTGAGGCGCAGGGTGCGGCCGTCGGGGGCGGCGGAGAGGGAGAAGGGGTTGGCCTGCCACCAGCGGTCGCGGGTGAGGAAGCGCCAGAGGAAGAACTGGCCGGCGCGGGCGGGCAGTTTGTCGAGGTCCTTGCCGCTGATGTAGATCGAGACGACGTTGTCGTTCTCCGGGACGACGGCGGTGACCCGGAACTGGTGGCGCCAGTTCCGCCACAGCGGGAGCACGAGGCGGCCGAGGACGACCGAGCCGAGCGCGACGCCCCACACCGCGTACCAGTACGCCGTGGCGACGGACGAGGAGGCGAAGGTCGTGCCGACGGCGACCTGGTGGGTGAAGGCCAGCACCACGGCGACGTACGTGTACAGGTGGATGAAGTGCCACGTCTCGTACGCGAGACGGCGCCGGGCGTAGCGGGCCGAGACGGCGCCGACCGCGAGGATGATCCCGAACGCGACGATCGCGCGGAGGATGCCCTCGGTGGTCTCGGCGAGGTCGACGACCGTACCGATCGGGCCGACGTCGGTGCCGTCGGCGTAGCCGAAGGCGATGAAGACGGCGTGCCCGAGCAGCGTCCACAGGAGGCCGAAGCCGGTCCAGCGGTGCCAGGAGGTCAGCCGGTCCATGCCGATGCGGCGGTCGAGCCAGGGCAGCCGGGCCACCAGCACCAGCTGGAAGGCCATGATGAGGGCGCCGTAGAGGCCGAAGAGGCGGCCGATCACGATGAGGGCGTTCGAGGCGAAGCCGGCCTGGGCGAAGAAGTAGGCGACCACGGCCGCGTTGGCGGCCAGCACGGCGTAGAGGCCCGTGCGGGCCACCACCCTGGGGCGTTTTATCGCCGTGGGGGGCGCAGGGGGCGATTGGACGGTCGTCACGGACTTGGCTCCTTGATCGGGTCCTGGGTAACCGAGCTTCCCCGGTCGGAGCTGTCGATTTACTGTCGTGCAACTTTCAAGTGGTTATCGATGTGGCCCCGGAGGGGGACCGGCTCTGGCTTCGGCGGCCGCGTGAAGCACTATGAGGAGGTGGAAAAAGTACGACTCCTCGTCGTGGACGACGACCCGCCGATCGCCGATCTTGTCGCGACCGTGGCGCGCTACGAGGGCTGGGACGCGGTCACCGCGAACTCCGGCGAGGAGGCGTTGCGGCTGGCCGCCGAGTTCCATCCGGACATCGTGGTGCTCGACCTGATGCTGCCGGACATCGACGGCTTCGGCGTCCTGGACAGAATGCGTCATACCGGGACGATGGTGCCGGTGGTGTTCCTCACGGCGCGTGACGCGGTCGCCGACCGGGTGGCGGGGCTGACCCGGGGCGGCGACGACTACCTGGTGAAGCCGTTCGCGGTGGAGGAGCTGATGGCCCGGCTGCGGACCGTGCTGCGGCGCAGCGCCGGGCCCGGGTTCCAGCGCTCCGTGCTGCGGGTGGCGGATCTCACGATGGACGAGGACACCCGTGAGGTGCGGCGCGGGGAGAAACTGCTCACGCTCACGCCCACCGAGTACGAGGTGCTCCGCTACCTGATGCGCAAGTCCCCGACCGTGCTGACCAAGGCCCAGATCCTCGACCATGTCTGGGAGTACGGCTTCGGCGGCCGCTCCAACGTCGTCGAGCTGGTCGTCAGCAGGCTGCGCCGCAAGCTCGACGAGCTCGACGAGCCCGACGACGGCAGGGTGCCGCTGATCCACACCGTGCGGGGCTTCGGGTACGTGATCCGGCAGGCGGCGGAGTGATCCGGCGCTTCAGCGAGACGTACCGCCGCCTGCGCCTGGGCACCCGGCTGGCGCTGGGCCTCGGGGTGCTGTCGCTGATCGTGTTCGCGGTGGTCGGGGCGGCGCTGACGACGTACATGCGGGACTACCTGGAGCGCCAGCTGAGCGACCAGATCAAGCTGGTCCAGACGGTTCAGTCCAAGGACGCCGCGGCGCACGGCGTCGTCGAGCAGAAGCCGTACTGGGGCTGGTACACGGCGGTGTACGACGTGTCGAGCGGCTCGGCCGTGCTGCGCAAGCCCTCCGACGTCCCGTCGGACACCGGTTCGTTCACCGCGCTCGCCGGGAGGATGGCGAACTCGGACACCGAGATCACGCGCACCGCGCAGATCGACGACAAGGGGACCTATCTGCTGCGGGCCTGCGAGGTCGAGCCCGGCGTGGTCCTGGTGAGCGCCGCGCCCACGGAGGACATCGACGACACGATGCGGCAGCTGATCACGGTGCAGGTCGTCGCGTTCGGCGTCGCGCTGCTGGCGCTCGTGGGGTTCGGCCGGAAGATGCTGCGGCGGGGCCTCAAGCCGCTCAGCGACATGGCGCACACCGCGCACGGCATCGCCTCGCACAACCTCACCGAGTCCGCGGCCCGGCTGCCGCTGCGCGCCGACAAGCGGGGCGGCGGCCCGGAGGTCGAGGAACTGCGCACCGCCTTCAACACGATGCTGGAGCACATCGACGACTCCCTCGCGGTGCGCGCGGAGGCCGAGCAGCGGCTGCGCCGGTTCGTCGCGGACGCCTCGCACGAGCTGCGCACGCCTTTGATGTCCGTACGGGGCTACGCGGACCTCTTCCAGTACGCCGCTGCCAACGCCCCCGAGGAGCGCGACAAGCACCTGGCCCGGCTGCGTGCCGAGGCGGCCCGGATGGGCTTCCTCCTGGACGACCTGCTGCTGCTCGCCCGGCTGGACGCGGCCGAGGTGGAGACCCCGCTGCGGCCGGCGGAGGCGGATCTCGTGGAGCTGGTGGAGCATGCGGCCGACGCGTTCCGGGCGAGCCACCCGGACCATCCGCTGAAGGTGACGGAAGGTCCCCAGGCGCTGCGGCTCCGGCTGGATCCGCAGCGCATCCGCCAGGTCCTGGACAACCTCCTCACCAACGCCGCCGTGCACACCCCGCCGGGCACGGAGGTGGCCGTCACGGTCGGCGTCCGGGACGGCCACGCCCAGGTGCGGGTCGCGGACGCCGGCCCCGGCATACCGCCCGCCGACCGCGAGCGCGTCTTCGACCGCTTCTACCGCGTCGACAAGGCCCGCAGCCGCGACCGCGGCGGCAGCGGCCTCGGCCTCGCGGTGGCGAGCTCCCTCGTGCGGGCGCACGGCGGGACGATCGAGCTGAGCGGCGAGCCCGGGGCGACGGTGTTCACGGTGTCTCTGCCGCTGAGTCTCACGTAGGCAGCGACGGACGGCCGCTCAACAGGCGGATGGCGGTGATCGGTTCCATTCTGGGATGGCTCGGGGCGTCTGAGATCAGAGCGGAGACCCTGCCTGTGGCCACCTTCCTCTACCGACTGGGCTGTCTGTCCTTCCGTCGACGTTGGTACGTCGCACTGCTGTGGGTCGCGGTCCTCGCCGCGCTCGGGTTCGGCTCCGCCAAGGCCCCCGAGGCGCCCAACAGCACGTTCTCCGCGCCGGGCATCGAGGCGCAGCACGCGTTCGACCTGATGGAGCAACGGTTCCCGGGAGCCCAGGCCGACGGCGCGACCGCCCGGATGGTGTTCGTCGCCCCGGCCGGGCAGAAGGTCACCTCGCCCGCCAATCGTGCGGCCATCGACACGGCGGTGGAACGTGCGGCCGGTGGGCAGCAGGTCGCCTCCGCCGTGGGGCCGTTCCAGGCGCAGGCGGTGAGCAAGGACGGCTCGACGGCGTACGCGACCGTCACCTACACGGTGGCCGCCGACGACCTCACCGACGCCGCCAAGAACACCCTGAGCGGCGCCGCCGAGTCGGCCCAGAAGGCGGGGCTGACCGTCGAGATGGGCGGCACCGCGCTGGCGACCACGCCCGGGGCGGGCGGCGCCGGCGAGGTGATCGGCATCCTGGTCGCGGCTGTGGTGCTGCTGGTCACCTTCGGTTCGCTGGCCGCCTCCGGGCTGCCGCTGCTGACGGCGGTGCTCGGCGTCGGCGTCAGCATGACCGCGATCACCGTCCTGTCCGATCCGTTCGGGCTGTCCTCGACGACCGGCACGCTGGCCACGATGCTGGGGCTGGCCTGCGGTATCGACTACGCCCTGTTCGTGGTCTCCCGCTACCGCGAGGAGCGGGCCAACGGGCACAGCGAGGAGGTGGCGGCCGGACTGGCCGTCGGCACGGCGGGCTCGGCGGTGATCTTCGCGGGGCTCACCGTGGTCATCGCGCTCGCGGGCCTCTCGGTGGTCGGCATCCCGATGCTCACCAAGATGGGCCTGGCCGCGGCGGGCGCGGTCGTCGTCGCCGTCCTCGTGTGTCTGACGATGGTCCCGGCCCTGATCGGTTTCTGGCCACGCGCCGTCCTGTCCCGCCGCTACCGCCTGACCGGGCGGCGGGTGCAGGGCGTGCTGGGCAACCGGGGCAGCCGCTGGGCGGAGTTCGTGCAGCGCCACCCCTTCCCCGTGCGGTTCACCGCGATGTGCGCCCTGATCGTGCTCGCCATCCCCGTGCTCAGCCTCCAGCTGGGCATGCCCGGCGACGAGGCCAAGCCCACCTCCAGCACCGAGCGCCGTGCCTACGACGACCTCGCCCAGGGCTTCGGGCCCGGCTTCAACGGCCCGCTGACCATCGTCGTCGACGCGCAGGACGCCGACGACCCGAAGGCCGCCGTCGCGGCGATCGAGAAGAGGATCGGCGCCACACCGGGAGTCGTCTCGGTCAGTGCACCCCGCTTCAACGCCGCCGGCGACACCGCGGTCTTCTCCGCCGTGCCGGCCGACGCGCCGACCGACAAGAAGACCGAGGACCTCGTCCACACGATCCGCGACGAACGCGCCGCGACCGTGGCGGGCACCGGGGCGACCTTCGAGGTCACCGGCTCCACCGCGCTGAACATCGACGTCGCCCAGAAGGTCCAGCGGGCCCTGATCCCGTACCTGATCGTCGTGGTCGGCCTGGCCGTCGTACTGCTGCTGATGGTCTTCCGGTCGATCTTCATCCCGCTCAAGGCGGCCCTGGGCTTCCTGCTCTCGGTGCTCGCCGCCCTGGGCTGCGTGGTCGCGGTCTTCCAGTGGGGCTGGGGCGCGAGCCTCATCGGGGTCGAGTCCACCGGGCCGATCATGAGCATGATGCCGATCTTCCTGGTGGGCATCGTCTTCGGTCTCGCCATGGACTACGAGGTCTTCCTGGTGTCCCGGATCCGCGAGGCGTACGTCCACGGGGAGGGGGCCGGCGAGGCGATCACCACCGGGTTCCGTTACAGCGCCCGGGTGGTGGCCGCGGCCGCGCTCATCATGGTCGCCGTGTTCGCGGGCTTCGTCACCGCCGACGAATCCATGATCAAGATGATCGGTTTCGGCCTCGCGATCGCCGTCCTGTTCGACGCGTTCGTGGTCCGCATGGCCTTCGTCCCGGGCGTCCTCGCCCTGCTCGGCGACAAGGTGGCCTGGCTGCCGGGCTGGCTGGACCGCATCCTGCCGCACCTCGACATCGAGGGCGAGGCCCTCAGCCGGCAGCACACCCCCACGCCGGCCCCCGACAGCACCACCGACCCGACCGACCAGGAGAAGGCCCCCGTCTGACGACCTCTCAGGAGGAGAGCTTCTCCGACTTCCCTACGGCCGCCGCGAGTTGCTCGACGACCGGCGCGTACCCGGCGTAGCTGTAGCGCTCCTCCATGGACCACGGCACCGTCTGCCCGGCCTTGACGGCGGGCAGTTGGCGCCAGGTCGACTTCTCGGCGAGCTGGGCCGGGGTCATGGCGTTGGAGCGGTTGTCGATCATGATGAGGTCGGCGTGGTACTTGTCGGCGTTCTCCCAGCCGAGGAACTCCCAGAAGCCCCACTCGTCGCTCTTCTTCCCTTCGACGAACTCGACCCCGAGGTCCTTGAAGTAGGCGAGGTCGCAGTAGGAGTCGGGGACGGCGACGTACATGTTCTCCGCGTCGCCGGACATGGCCATCACCTTCAGGCCCCGGTTGGCCCGGGCGGCTCCACGCAGGGTCTCGACGGCCTTGTCGAAACGGGCCCTGGCGTCGGTGACCTGACGCGTCCTCAGGTCGGCGCCGAGCGACTCGGCGAGTGCGGCGGTGCGCCCGAGCGGCTTGAGGAGGGAGGTGCGGGCGACGCTGATGCCGAGCGTGGGGGCGAGGGCCTCGATCTTCTTCACGCTCCCCTCGGGGACGTACCAGAGGTCGGGCGCGGGGAACATGTTGCTGATCAGGAGGTCGGGCTCGAGCGTCGCGTACTTCTCGATGTTGAACTGGCCCCATTCGGTGCCGAGGCTGGTCAGCTTCGACACGTCCATGGCACCGGCCTGCGGGTTGGGTTTGCCGTCGATGGGCTTGCTGGGGCCGAAGACTCCGGTGCACTCGATGCCGTAGTCGAACAGGGCGGCGGCGGTACTGACGAACGCGACGAGCCGCTCGGGCCTGCGGTCCGTCCTGACCGTACGGCCGCGGTCGTCCTTGAACGACCAGGCACCCGAACCGGCCTGCGAGGGAGCGTCCTTCCCGCCCGAGTCGTCGGAGCACGCGGCCAGCAGCGGGCCGAGGGCGAGGGCGCCGCCCGCCGCGAGCAGGCGTCGGCGGGAGGGTCCGGAAGGGCGGGCGGAAACCTGCACAGACATAAGGGCAGGCTAACCTAACCAATACTCTGCAGGAAGTCGGCCGGGGGCGCGAAGAACAGGGTTCCGGTGACCGCCCGCGAGTAGTCGAGGAGGGGGTCGGGGCCACCCGACCCGGTGCCGAGGAACATCTTGCGCAGCATGGTCTCGGGCACCTCGGGTGTACGCGCGTAGCAGACGAAGTACGTTCCGAACTCGCCGTGTCCGGGGCGTCCGAAGGGCATCGCGCCGCGCAGGATCTCCAGCTCCTCGCCGTCCGGGCCGGTCACGGTGTTCACGTCGACGTGCGAACCGGGCACGTCCAGCTCGATGTTGGTCAGCTTGGTGCGGCCGATCACCTTCTCCTGGGCCTCCACGGCGAGGGCATCCCAGGCGTCCACGTCGTGGACGTACTTCTGGACGATGGCGTACGAGCCGCCGCCGAACCCGGGGTCCTCCTCCCCCACCACCGCCGCCTCGGCGGCTGCCGGGCCGACCGGGTTCTCGGTGCCGTCGACGAAGCCGAGGAGGTTGCGCGAGTCGAAGTAGGAGAAGGCCTGGACCTCGTCCTGGACGGTCACCGCGCCGCGCAGCCGGCGCAGCACCTCGGTGGCGAGGGCGAAGCACAGGTCGGTGCGGGCGGCCCGGATGTGGAAGAGCAGGTCGCCGGGCGTGGACACGGCGTGGTGCCGGTCCCCCGCCAGTTCCCGGAAGGGGTGCAGTGCGGCGGGGCGCGGCAGGCCGAACAGCCGGTCCCACGCCTCCGACCCCACTCCGGCCACGCAGTTGAGACCGCCGTCGGGGCTGGGGAAGCCGACGGCCCGCACCAGTCCCGCGAGAGCGGACAGCAGCTCGCGTACGGCGGGCTCGCCGCCCGGTTCGACCGTGACGACCAGGAACACCGCGACGGACGACGGCGGACTCAGGACCGGCTGCGGAAGCGAATCGGTCTTCGGCACGGACCTGGATACCGACGACACCACGGCGCCCCTCTCCTCGAAGCAACATCTCCGGCGGGCGGTCAGGACGCCCACGACACGATGCCCGGCGGAAACGGCTCCGATACCGATTGCGGCGAACTCTTGGGTTCCGTGCGGGAGTACGGCACTTGTCGGTCAGGTCCGCAGACCGGTTCCCGCCTCGAGAACCCATCGGGCGGACCCCTGCTCGACGAGTTCGCCCGCGTCCACCACGACTACGCGGTGGGCGAGTCGCGCGGTCTCCTGGTCGTGCGTGATGAGGACGAGCGACAGGCCGCCCCGGTCGCGGACCAGGCCCGCCAGGAGGTCGAGGATGCCGCGCCGGGTGACCGTGTCGAGGCCGGAGGTGATCTCGTCGCAGATCAGCACGCGGGGGTGGGCGAGCAGGGCGCGGGCGAGGGCGGCGCGCTGGAGTTCGCCGCCGGAGAGTTCGGCGGGGCGGCGGTGGGCCATGTCGTCCGTGAGACCCAGGCGGGCCAGGGTGGTCAACGCCTCGTCCGTGGCGGCCTGTTCGGCGGCGCCGCGCAGCCGGACGGCCGTGCGGGCGACCTGGGCGACGACGGGCCGGTGCTCGTCGAAGGCGGCCCGGGCGTCCTGGAACACGTACTGCACGGCGGCGAGTTGGGCGCGGCTGCGGTGGCGCAGGCTGTGCGGCAGGGCCGTGCCGTCGAGCAGGACCTCGCCGTCGTGGTCGCGGTGGAGCCCCGCAAGACAGCGGGCCAGCGTGGTCTTGCCACTGCCCGAGCGGCCGACGACGGCCAGGCATTCACCGGAGTTCAGGGTGAGGTGCGGGGCGCGCAGTACGGTGGTCCGGTCGTGTACGGCGGTCATGTTCCGTACTTCCAGGACGGGTTGACCGGCGCTCGCCTCCTCCCGCGGGGCGGCGTCGTGCGCTTCGAGCAGCCGGCGGGTCCACTCGTGCCGGGGGGACAGCCACAGCCGCTCCACCGGCCCCGACTCCACGACCCGGCCCGCGCGCATGACCAGCACCTCGTCGGCGAGGGCCTGGACGACGTCGAGGTCGTGGCTGAGCAGGACGACCGCGATACCGCGTGCCGCGACCGCCGCCAGCTGGTCGACGATCCGGCTCTTGGTCAACGCGTCCTGCCCGGTGGTGGGTTCGTCGGCGACGATCACCCGGGCGCCGAGAAGAAGGGCCTGGGCGAGGACGACGCGTTGCTGCTGGCCGCCGGAGAGTTGGTGGGGGTGGCGGCGCAAAAGGGCTTCGGCGTCGGGGAGTTGGGCGTCCAACATGGCCTGGAGGACGCGTGCGCGGGCCGCCGTGCGGCGTTCGGTGCGAGGCAGGTGGCGGGCCTGGGGGCGGGCGATGTCGTGGAGGAGGGCGCCGACTCGACGGGCCGGGTTGAGGACGGCGGCGGGATGCTGGGGCACGTAGCCCACCAGGCCGCCCTCGGTCAGGCGTACGTCGCCCGTGACGCGGGCGCCGGGCGGGTACTCCCCGAGCAGCGCGAGGCCCGTCGTGGTCTTGCCGCTGCCGGAGGCGCCGACCAGGGCGGTCACCTTGCCGGGCAGGACCTGCAGGTCGACGCCGTCGACGATCGCGCGGCCGTCGATCTCGACGCGCAGGTCGCGGATCTCGGCGACGGTGTCTGCGTGGCTCACGGGCGGCGCCCTTTCTTTTCCAGTACGGCGTCGAAGAGCAGGTTGGTGCCCGTCGTCAGCGCCACGATCAGCAGGGCGGGCACCACCACGGCCCAGGGCTGCACGAACAGGCCGGTGCGGTTGCGGTCGACCATGACCGCCCAGTCGGAGGCGTCCGGCGCGACCCCGACGCCGAGGAAGGCGGCCGTCGACACCAGGTACAGCACGCCGGTCAGCCGGATCCCGGCGTCGGCGGCCAGGGTGCGCAGGATCGACCGGCCGACGTGGCCGACGGCGATCCGCCACCACGTCTCCCCCTGCATGCGCAGCGCCTCGACCGCGGGCCGGGCGGCGACCTCGCCCGCCGCGGCCCGTACGATCCGTGCCGCGTCGGGCACGTTCACCAGCGCGACGAGCAGCGCGAGCCCGGCGGCGCCCGGGGAGAACACGGACGCCACGAGCAGGATCAGCAGCAGCGACGGGACGGCGAGCAGCACGTCGAGCGGCCGCATCAGCACGTCCTCCAGCCGGCGCAGGTGCGTGAGCGCGCTGACGAGGCCGACCGGCAGGGCGACGAGGTAGGCCAGCGCGGTCGCGGCGAGCGCGGTCAGCACGACCGTACGGCCACCGAGCAGCACCTGGCCCCATACGTCCCGGCCCACGAAGTCGGTGCCGAGCCAGTGCCCGCCGCCGAGAGTGAAGGAGACGGCGCGGGGGCCGGGGTCACCGGCGAACAGGGGGCCGAGCAGGGCGAGGAGGAGGGGGACGGCGACGATCGCGAGGCCGAGGGAGAGACGGCCGGTGTGCCGCCGTAGGGACTTGGTGTCGGTCACGCCGCCACCGCCGCCCTCGGTGTCAGCCGGTGAGCCACCACATCCGCGCCGAGATTGAGCACGACCGTCAGCACCCCGAACACCACCGCCAGCCCCTGCACCACCGGTACGTCACGTTCGGCCACGGCGTTGAGCAGGACCGTGCCCAGCCCCGGGATCACGAAGAGCGCCTCGACCACGATGACGCCGCACAGCAACCAGTCGACGGTGCGGGCGAGTTGCTGGGCGGCCGGGGCGAGGGCGTTCGGCAGGGCATGGGTGTAGCGGACGCGGGCGCCGGGGACGCCGTAGCGGCGGGCGTGGGCCGCGTACGGCGAGGCGAGGGCGTCGACCATGCCGGCGCGCACCAGACGGGACAGGGAGCACACCGGGCGGGAGAGGAGGACCAGCACCGGGAGGACGAGCGCCGCCGGGTGGGCCAGCAGATCGGTGCCGTAGCCGACCGCCGTCGGTGGCAGCCAGGCCAGCTTCAAGGCGAGGACGGTCACCAGGAGCACCCCGAGGGCGAACTCGGGGACCGCGTACACCGCGAGGGTCACGGAGCTGACCAGCCGGTCGACGAGCCGTCCCTCGTGGCGGGCGGCGAGCACGCCGAGGCCGAAGCCGGCCGGGACGAGCAGCGCGAGGGTGAGCGCGGCCAGCAGCAGGGTCGGACCGAAGCCGTCGGCGATGTACTGGCCGACCGGCCGCCCCGAGGTCAGGGACGTACCGAAGTCGCCCTGCGGCAGACCCGCCGCCCAGTCCCCCAGCCGCTCGTACCACGGCCGGTCGAGGTGCATGGCCTCGCGGATCGCGGCGATGCGTGCGGGGTCGGGCTGGTCGCCGGCGAGGGCGACCGCCGCGTCGCCCGGCAGCGCCTCGGTGAGCGCGAAGACCAGCAGCACGACGGCCACGGTCTGCGCGGCGCCGAGGAGCAGCCGCCGGGCGACGAAGGAGCGGAGACCACCCACTGTCACGCGAGCCACACCTTGTCGAAACGGGCCCAGTCGAGCGTGTTGGCGGGCGCCTTCGTCTCAACTCCCTTCACCGTGCGGGCCGTTCCGATGATCCAGTCGGCGAACCCCCAGATGAGGAAGCCGCCCTCGGTGTACAGACGGCGCTGCATGCGCTCGTAGACGGCGGCCCGTTCGGTCCTGTCCCGGGTGGACTGCGCCTGCTCGTAGAGTGCGTCGAAGTCCTTGTGCCGCCACTTGGTGGCGTTGGTGGTGGAGTCGGTCAGCAGCCGCTGGGAGATGTGCGCCTCGATGGGCATCGCGCCGGAGCGGTAACAGCACAGGGTGCCGTTGTCGAGGATGTCGCTCCAGTAGGAGTCCTTGCTGCCCATCTTCACGTCGATCGTGACGCCCGCCTTCGCGGCCTGGTCGCGGAAGATGCCGGCGGCCTCGGTGAACCCGGCGGCGACGGCCGAGGTGTCCAGGGTGACCTTCAGCTTCTCGGCACCGGCCTGCTTGAGCAGGGCGCGGGCCCGGTCGAGGTCCTGCTCGCGCTGCGGGAGGCCGTCGGCGTAGTACTCGTAGCCCTTCCCGAACAGGTCGTTGCCGACCACGCCCGCCCCGGACAACGCCCCGTCGACGAGCTCCTTCCGATCAGCGATCAGGAAGAACGCCTCGCGCACCCGCTTGTCGTCGAAGGGGGCCCGGTCGGTCTTCATGCAGAACGCCTGCATCGCGCTGTTGCGGAGCCGCACGATCTCGATCTGGCCCTTGCCCTCGTGGGCACGGGCGGTGGTGGGGTTGAGTTCGTGGGCGTACTCGACCTGACCGCCGAGGAGGGCGTTGACGCGGGCCGACTCCTCGTTGGCGACGACGAATTCGAGCTCGTCGAGGTGCGGGGCGCCCTCCCAGTAGTCGTCATAGCGGTGGAAGACGGCGGAGCGGCCGGGGGCGAAGGAGACGAAGCGGAAGGGGCCGGAGCCGATGGGCTTCCTGCCGAAGTCGGTACCCGTGGCGTTCTCGGGGACGATGTACGCGCCGAACGCGGCCAGGATGTTGGGGAATTCAGCGGTGGGCCGCTTGAGCACGAACTCGATCGACCGCTCCCCCGTGGCGCGGCTGGCGTCGAGGTCGAGGGGTTCCAAAGACGCCTTCGCACGGAACGTCTGCTCGGGGTCGACGATGCGGCGGTAACTGTAGAGGACGTCCTTGGCGGTGACCGGGCTGCCGTCGTGGAAGGTCGCCTCGCGCAGGGTGACCTGCCAGCGGTCCAGGGTCTTGTTGGACTCCCACTGGGTGGCGAGGCGGGGCTCGGCGGACAGGTCGGCGCCGTAGTCGGCGAGCTTGTCGTAGAGGGCCTTGGCGCGGGCGACGTCGGCGAACAGGTTGGCCAGGTGCGGGTCGAGGGTCTCGCTCGCGCCGCCTCCGGCGAAGGCGGCGCGCAGGCGACCACCACGCTTCGGCGTGCCTCCGCTGCCGCTGTCCGCCTTGTCGTCCGTGCCGCCTCCGCAGCCGACGAGGGCGAGGGCGGCCGCACCGGTGGTGGCGGCGAGGAAGCCGCGGCGGCGCAGGCCGGGAAAACGTTCGTCGTACATGACTGGTCCTTGGTGTCAGATGGTGTGGAGGCGCGCGACAAGGTGCAGCCGGTCGCCGTCGGTGCAGGCGCCGGGCAACTCGCCCTGCCGCCATGGGGGTTCGGTGCGGGGCCCGGGTCGGTCATGGAGTTCGAGCACCTCGAAGCCGTGCGCGGCCAGGAAGTGCCGCAGCTCCTGCGGGAACAACAGCCGCCAGGCGGAGTGCTGTTCGACGGGCGCGGATCCGTCGTCCGTCGTCCATACGCGGGTACGGCGCAGCAGTTGGGCGGTGCGGTCCAGGGACAGGGTCGTCGTGGAGCGGAAGTCGGTGCCCTGCCAGGTGAAGGCGTTGACGGCCGGGGTGTCGAGGAGGTCGGTGCGCCCAAGGAAGTAGGCGCCGTTGCGCATCTCCGCGACAAGCAGTCCGCCGCGGGTGAGGGCGCGCCGACAGGAGGCGAGGAAACCGTCGAGCTGGGCGTTGGTGTGGCAGTACAGCAGGGAGCTGTCCAGGCAGACGACCGCGTCGTACTCGCCCAGGTCGAAGCCGTGCAGGTCGGCGCGGACATACACGGGCCCCGGATGGACGGTGCGGGCGTGCGCGAGCATCGCCTCGGAGAGGTCCGCGCCGGTCACCGTACGGCCGGCGGCGTGCAGGTGGGCGGCGTCGCGGCCGGTGCCGCAGCCCAGGTCCAGGACGCGCGGCCCGGCACCGTGACGGCGCAGACAGTCCTCGGCCCAGCGTCCGGCCAGCCGGTCGGGGTCGGGGAAGCGGGCCTCGTACAGCTCAGGGTTGTCGGTGAGGAGGTTGGCGCCGCTCATGTGCGGGCCCTCTCCGCGGCCGGCGCCGGCACCGCGCTCGCCGGCAGTGCCCCGCGCCGGTGCAGCCATGCCACCGCGCCCGCCGAGGCCAGGCCGAACAGCGCGCAGCACATCCAGGGCAGACGCTCGCCGCTGTCCATGGCCCAGCCGACGACAGTGTTGCCGACGGCCGCCGCGACGCCCGAAACGACGTAGAAGATCCCGAAGTACGTGCCGGTCAGCTCGGGTCGGCCGAAGCCGGGAATCAGCTCCATCACGAAGGGCGAGGCGACCATCAGGCCGAGGTAGAGCAGCAGGGCGCCCACCAGAACGGGCACGGTGCCCACGGTGAAGGCCGGCGGCACGAACGCCACCCCCATCAGAGCGAGCCCGACGGCGATCCAACGCGCCCTGCTGCCCTGGGATTTGAGCGTCCTCGTGATCCGCAGCTGCAGCGCCAGGTTCGCCAGCGTGCCGACGAGGAAGACGAGGCCCGCCGCGCCGTCCCAGCCGGTGGCCTGCCGGGCGCCCTCGGGCAGCAGCAGGTACAGCTGGTTCTCCAGGGTGAACATGCCGACCATGGCGAGGGCGAACGCCAGGAAGGCCCGGTTGCCCACGACCTCCCGCCAGTCCGCGAGCACCCCGCCCCCGGTCGGCTCGACCTGCCGTGCGGGCAGAACCATGGCCTGCGCCACCGTGAGCACGGCGAAGATTCCGGCGGCGGTGAGCGCGGACGTACGGAAGTCGACGAGGAGCAGCACGCTGCCCAGCAGCGGGCCGATCAGTGCGCCGGTGGTGGCGAAGACGTTGAACAGCGCGAACGCCTCCGCCCTCCGTTCGCCCGCCTCCTGCGCGAGATACGCCCGCACGGCCGGATTGAACAGCGCCCCGGCGAGCCCGCTCAGCACGGACGCGGCGAGCAGCACGGGCAGGCCGTCCCCGAGCGCGAACAGCGCGAACCCGACGGTCCGCAGGGCGCACCCGGCGATGATGACGCCCCGCGCACCGAGCCGGTCGGCCGCGGAGCCGCCGATGATGAACAGCCCCTGCTGACTGAGGTTGCGCACCCCGAGGACCACTCCGACGACCGCCGCCGACATCCCCAGGTTGTCGGTGAGGTGGGTGGCTAGGTACGGGATGAGCAGGTAGAAGCCGATGTTGACGCCGAGCTGGTTGACCAGCAGGAGCCGGACGGCGAGCGGGAAGCCGCGCATCTCACGCCACGCCTTCATATGCCGACACCTCCTCGACTCCCAGACCCGGACGACCACTTGCGCGTACGACACCGTCCGCACCGCCGATCCCGGTCCACGGGTCGTGGGCGAGCAGCAGGTGTCCGTCGAGGTCGGCCCAGCGGGCGCGGTCGGCGAGGTGGACGGCGGGCGCGAGGCCGAGGGTGCTGGCGGTCAGGCAGCCGAGCATCAGCTCGGTGCCGCTGCCCTCGATCAACTGCGCTATGCGCAGGGCTGCTTGGGCCCCGCCGCACTTGGCGAGTTTGACGTTGACACCGTGGACCCGTCCGGCCAGCCGGCGCACGTCCTCCAGGCTCACGGCGTCCTCGTCGGCGATGACCGGGAGGGGTGAGCGGGCGGCGAGGGCGCCCAGAGCTTCCGGGTCGCCGGGGGCGAGAGGCTGTTCGACGGCCTCGACTCCGAGGTCCGCGAACCGGGGCAGCAGGGCGGTCGCCTGTGCCGTGGTCCACGCCCCGTTGGGGTCGAGGAGCAGCCGTGCCCTCGGTGCCGCGTCCCGGATGACCCGTACGCGCTCCACGTCGTCCTCGGGGTCGGGTGTGCCCGCCTTGACCTTGATGGCCTGGAAGCCGTCCGCGGTGAGGCGGCGGGCCTGGGCGGCCGCGTGCATGGGGGAGGTGATGCCGATCGTGCGGGCGGTTTCGGTCACGGGTGGCGCGGCCGCACCGAGGAGCCGGTGGACGGGGACGCCCGCGCGCTTGCCGACGAGGTCGAGCAGCGCGGACTCCACGGCGGCGGTGACGGCGGGCGGCAGGTCACCCGAGGGAAGCGCCTCCAGGGCGCTCTCGGGATCGGCGAACCGACTCAACTCCACGTCCCCGAGCAGCCGTACGAGCGTGTCGGCGTCGAGTCCGTAGTACACGCTGGTGACGGCCTCGCCGTACCCCCGCATCCCCTCGTGCTCGACGCTCATCCACACGGCGTCGCGTGCGGTCATGGTGGAGCGGGAGATGCGCAACGGCTCGGCGAGTTCGAGACGCACGGTGCGCAGGCGGGCTTTCACTGTGTCCTTCCCAAGGAAACGTCGATCGGATCGGTGACCCTCGTGCAGCGCACCCACCCGTGCGCCTCGGTCGCATACGGGTGCGGTATCTCGACGGGACGGGTGGCCGCGGAGGCGGGGTCGAGGCCGTGCGCGGTGGTGAAGTCGTCGTCGTAGACCGTGCCGAGGTAGCGGTGCGGGCCGTCGGGGAAGACGGTGGCGACGACCGCCCCGGGGTGCACTCGGGCCGCCCAGGCGGCGACCCGGGCGGCCGCCCCGGTGCTCCAGCCGCCGCTGACGAAGCAGCCGCGGGCCAGTCTGCGGCAGCTGTCCACGGCCTCGGCGGGGCCGATCCAGTGGACCTCGTCGAAGGCGTCGTAGGCGACGTTGCGGGGGTGGATGCTGCTGCCGAGGCCGCGCATCAGGCGGGGCCGGGCGGGCTGGCCGAAGATGGTGGAGCCGGTGGCGTCGACGCCGATGAGCCGGAGCGCGGGCCAGTGCCGGCGCAGCGGGCCGATGACGCCGGCGCTGTGGCCGCCGGTGCCTACGCTGCACACCAGGATGTCCAAGTGGTCGAGCTGGGCGGTGAGTTCGGCGGCCAGGGAGGCATATCCGGCGGTGTTGTCGGGGTTGTTGTACTGGTCGGGCCAGTAGGCGCCGGGCAGTTCGGCGAGGAGTTCCTGGAGCCGGGCGAGGCGGGCGGCCTGCCAGCCGCCCTGGACGGCCGGACGGTCGACGATCTCCAGCCGGATCCCGTGCGCGCGCAACAACTGCCGCATGGACGGCTCCAGTTCACTATCTCCGACCAGCACGATCGGATGACCGAGCGCCTGACCGGCGAAGGCGAGCCCGATGCCGAGCGTGCCGGACGTGGACTCCACCACCGGGGCGCCGGGCCGCAGTTCGCCGCGTTCGCGGGCGCCGAGCAGCATCGACACGGCGGCCCGCGCCTTCATGCCGCCCGCCGCGAGCCCTTCGAGCTTGGCCCAGAAACCTGGGTGGGCGCCGGGCAGGTCGACGGCGATGCGGACGACCGGTGTACGGCCGAGCAGGGCGAGCAACTCCGGGCGGGCGGCGGGGAGTACGGCGGTGGCGGTCATCGCTCACCTCCACGACAGAGGTAGCGGTGGATGACGCCGGGCCCGCCGTCGAGCCAGAAGAAGGGGTACGGCTCCGCGCACACCGCGCTGACCCCGTGCCCGAGGAAGCGAGGCAGGACGGCGCTGCCCGTCTGGGCGAACATCACCAGCTGCTTGCCGTGCCGCAGCGCGTGCTCCCGCAGCGGCTCGAAGGTGCCGTTGCCCAGGGTCATGCCGGACACGAGCAGCGCGTCGCAGCGGTCGGCCGCGGTGAGCGCGTCGGTGACGACCGGTTCGCCCCACTCGGTCGTGCCGCCCTTGAGGTCGCACGGGACGTAACCGAGTCCACGTGAACGCAGCGCTTCCAGAAGGGAGTTGACGACCCCGACCACGAGGACCGTGGCATCGGGCGCCAGGTCCAGGAGCTCGACCACCGCCTTCGCCCGGGCCCGGGACTTCTCCAGGGAGGATCCGGCGGGCAGCGCGAAGGAGCTCTCAGGGGTGTGCGGGGTGACGTGCATCAGATACGCGTCGAGCGCCGCCACGCGCACCGGCGCCAACGGGTGGTCCAGGAGCCGGGCCACATCGGCACCCACACAGTCGTCGAGCGCACCGTCCGGCAGTTCGCCGGGCTCCACCGCGCACGAGCCGACGGCCGCGCCGAGACGCAGGCTGAGGACCTCGTTGCGATAGCCGGTGCCGCGCCCGTCGTGCCGTACGGCCTGCCGGGTGGTGAAGGCGACGGCTATGCGCTGGGTACCCGGGTCGGGGCCGAGGGCGCCGGAGCGGACGCGGTCGACGAGATCGTCGTACGTCTGATCTGTCCGCCCCGCCTGAGAAGTGACGGCGCTCATCGGACGACCAGCCCCGTCCGCACCGCGGCCAGCAGCCCCTCGACACGGTCCCGCGCCCCGAGCCCGTCCGGGTCGCCCGCCATGACGTGCCCCAGGTACTCGTTGTTGCTGCCGGCCGCCTTCACAGCCTTGCCGGGCTCGGCGAGCTGGACCTCCAACACGTCCTCCCCATCGGAGAGTTGACCGAGCGCTTCGAGCGTGCCCGTCCGCTCCGGCACGAGGAAGCCGATGGCGGCGCTGCGCAGCCCGGTGTCCGTGCGCCGCAGGTCGGGGCGGCGGCCCAGGGCGACGTCCACGAAGGCGGCGGCGAGGTCGATGCCGGTGACGTGGCGGACCAGCTCGGTGATGCGGTTGCCGGCGGGCCGGGGGTTGACCTCGACGACGCGCGGTCCGGCGGAGGTCAGCTTGATCTCGGTGTGGGCGACGACGCCGTCGGTGAGGCCGAGGGCCTTGAGCGCGGCGAGGGCGGTCTGTTCGGCGGCCTCGGTGTCGGCGGAGGTCAGGTCCGCCGGGAACATGTGGCCGGTCTCGATGAAGGCGGGCGCTCCGCCGATGCTCTTGTCGGTCACGCCGATGACGTGGACGGCGCCCGCGTACGACACGGTCTCGATGCTGACCTCGGGTCCGTCGAGGAGCTCTTCGAGGAGCACGGCGGGCTCGCGCCGCTGCCCGCGGGCGTTGACCGGGAAGTCGGCCAAGGCCCGTACGGCTTCGGCGAGTTGGGCCTCGTCGTCCACACGGCGTACGTACATGCCCGCGCACAGGTCGACGGGCTTGACGACCAGCGGGTAGCCGATCTCCCGGGCAGCCCGGGCGAGGTCGGCCCACTCCTCGTGCAGGGCGAAGCGCGGGCCGGGCAGTCCGGCGTCGGCGAGCACCCGACGGGTGGCGTCCTTGCGGCAGGCGTTCTCGACCGCTTCGGGGCCCGGGCCGGGCAGGCCGAGGCGGGCGGCGATCCGAGCCACCGTCGGCAGGTAGTAGTCGCAGGAGGTGATCACCCCGTCGAATCCCAGCACCGTGTGCAGCCGCTCGACCTCGGCCGTCAGGGCCTCGGTGTCGTTGGTGTCGGCGGTGATCACATGGCGGGCGCCGAGCAGCGGGTGGGCCGTGCCCTCGGGCGCCGAGCGCAGGTAGTGGTGCAGGTCGCGGGTGAGGAACGTGAACTCGTTCCCGCCCTCCCGGATGGCCCGTGGCAGCAGCCTGCCCATCGACCCGACCCAGCTCTCGACCACCAGCAGATGAGCCACAACTCCCCTTTTCGTGCCGCGAGTTCAGAGCCTGTGAACAACCCCCCGTCGTCCGCCCGCAGCGGCGCAGGCGGGGGGTTGTTCACAGGCTCGGAGATGTCAGGGCAGCCCGGCGGACCCCTCGGTCGGAAGGGGCCGGGCTTGACACGCACACGCTATCGATAATCATTTTCATTTACCACCCCATTGATCGCCCTTGGTCTGGAGACGACCTGTGCCTGTCCGCACCGCCCTGCCGATCGCCCTCGCGACAGCGGCCGCCCTGCTGCCCACCGCGCCCGCCTCGCCCCCTCAGGACGTGCTGCGCTTCGGCGCCTGCCCGGCCACCGTCCCGGCCCCGCCCGCACCGGACCGCGTCGAGTGCGGCCGCCTCACCGTTCCCCTGGACTGGAAGCACCCGGACGGCCGGCACATCGAGATCGCCGTCTCCCGTGTCCCCGCCTCCGGCTCTCCCGCCGAACGGCGCGGCATCCTGCTGGTGAACCCGGGCGGCCCGGGCGGCTCCGGGCTCCCGTACGCCGTGACCAAGCGCGCCAAACTCCCCGACAGCGTGCGGCGCGCGTACGACGTCATCGGCTTCGACCCGCGCGGCACGGGACAGAGCACGCCCGCCGACTGCGGCACGATGGGCGGCCTCTTCGACAGCCCGGGCACGGACCCGGTACCGGTCGGGGCGTCGGCCGAGCGGGCCTACCTCACCTCACTCCGCGACCTGGCCGACGACTGCGCGACGGCCGCGGGTGACGTGCTGCCGTATCTGTCCACCGAGCAGACGGCGTACGACATGGACGCGATCCGGGCGGCGCTCGGTGAGCCCCGGACGAGCTTCCTGGGTGTCTCCTACGGCAGTTACCTGGGCGCGGCCTACGCGGCCCAATTCCCGTACCGCATAGGGCACATGGTGCTCGACAGCGTGGTCGGCCCCTGGGACTGGTACGACTTCGACGTGATCCAGAGCCGGGCACTGCTGGACGCCCGCGACACCTTCTTCGGCTGGACGGCGACGCACGCGGAGCGCTTCGGGACGGGCGGGGGTGCCGAGGCCGTACGGCGTTCGTACCTGCGCGTACGCCGGGGACTCACCGCGCACCCGGTGGACGGCTTCGGCCCGGCGGAATTCGACCGTGCCGTCTACCGCGCCCTGGGCCGCACCGAACGCTGGGCGGGACTGGCCGACGGTCTGCGCACCTACCTGACCGACGGCAGTACGGCCGGACTGCGTCCCGCGGCCGCCTTCGACAGCCCCGAGTCCCGTACCTACGAGGCGGCCAACCGCATAGTGAAGTGCGCGGACGGACCCGGCCCGAGCGCCCTCGAGATCATCACGGACATCCGCCGCACCCGGCGCCTCGACCCCCAGCCGGTCCTCACCGGCATGGAGGCCGCCACCTGCGCCTACTGGCGCCACCGCCCCGCCCACCGCACCCCGCTCGGCAGCCCCGACGCACCGCCCGTCCTGCTGGTCGCCTCCGCGCACGACCCGGTCACGCCCGTCGAGGGCGCCCGGCAACTGCGCCGGCTCCTGCCCGGCTCACGGCTGGTCACCCTCGACGACGACTACTCCCACGGCGTGTTCGCCAGCCGGGGGAACGCGTGCGTGGACGACACGGTGGCCGCGTACCTCGTCGACGGGACGGTGCCGACGGCGGACGTACGGTGCACGGGGCCGGGGCTGCCGGAGCCGTCGTAGGCCCCACCATGCTCAGGGCAACGGCAGTTCCGTCCATATGATCTTTCCCTCGGGTGTGTACCGCGTCCCCCAGCGCTCGGTCAGCTGGGCGACGAGGAACAGCCCGCGGCCGCCCTCGTCCTCGGTGCGGGCGCGGCGCAGCCGGGGTGAGGTGCCGCTGCCGTCGGAGACCTCGCAGATGAGGGCGCGATCGCGGAGCAGCCGTAGCTGAACCGGGCCGGTGGCGTGCCGGATGGCGTTGGTGACCAGCTCGCTGGCGACCAGCTCGACGGTGAACGACAGGTCGTCGAGGCCCCACGCGGCCAGTTGGGCGGTGACGGCCGCGCGGGAGCGGGAGACGACCGCCGGGTCGCTGGGCAGGTCCCACTGGGCGACCCGGTCCGGGCCGAGCGCGCGCGTCCGGGCGACGAGCAGAGCCACGTCGTCGCTCGGGCGGACCGGGAGCAGCGCGTCGAGGACGGCCTCGCAGGTCTCCTCCGGCGGCCGGTCCACGGCGGCCAGCACGGTACGGAGCCGGTCGAGGCCGGAGTCGATGTCCCGGTTCCGGTCCTCGACCAACCCGTCGGTGTAGAGCACCAGTTGGCTGCCCTCGGCGAGTTCCAGCTCGACCGTCTCGAAGGGCATCCCGCCGAGCCCGAGCGGTGCGCCCGCCGGCAGGTCGACGAACTCCACCGTGCCGTCGGGTGCGACGACCGCGGGCAGGGGGTGCCCGGCGCGGCTGAGGGTGCAGCGCCGGGACACCGGGTCGTAGACCGCGTAGAGGCAGGTCGCTCCGACGATGCCGGAGTCCGCGTGGCCGTTCTCCACCGCCCAGCCCTCGCCCCGGTCGAGCCGTCCGACCAGGTCGTCGAGGTGGGTGAGGAGTTCGTCGGGCGGCAGGTCGAGCGAGCAGAAGTTGTGGACGGCCGTGCGCAGGCGGCCCATGGTGGCGGCGGCGTGCAGCCCGTGGCCGACGACGTCGCCGACCACCAGCGCCACCCGGGCCCCGGACAGCGGGATGACGTCGAACCAGTCGCCGCCCACCCCGGCCTGGGCGGGCAGATAGCGGTACGCGACCTCCACGGCGCTCTGCTCGGGGCGGCCCCGGGGCAGCAGGCTGCGCTGCAGGGCGAGTGCGGTGTTGTGCTCGCGGGTGTAGCGGCGGGCGTTGTCGATGCAGATCGCCGCGCGGCCGGCCAGCTCCTGGGCGAGGGAGAGGTCGTCCTCCTCGAACGGGGCGGGCTTCTGCGAACGGTAGAAGCTGACGACGCCGAGGGTCGTGCCACGCGCCCGCAGCGGCACGGTGATCAGGGAGTGGATGCCGACGGTGAGGACGCGTTCGAGCCGTGCCGGGTCCTGGGCGAGCCAGCCGCCCGCCTCGGCCAGGACGGGTTCCAGCACCGCCCGCCCGGACTCCAGGCTGCGGGCCTGCGGGGTGGACGGGACGTAGGAGACCTGGTCGCCGACGCCGTACAGGTGCGACTCCTCGCGCACCGTGCCCAGCGCGACACGCCGCAGCGGGACGCCCGGGCGGAGCGGTTCCGGCTCCTCGCCGCGCAGCACCGGATCGGGGAGGTCCACGGCGGCGAAGTCCGCGAAGCGCGGGACGGCCACCTCCGCGAGTTCCTCGGCGGTGCGGGTGACGTCGAGGGTGGTGCCGATGCGGATCCCGGCCTCGTGCAGCAACTCCAGGCGCCTGCGGGCCAGCACGGCGAGGCGGCCGACGCCGGGGTCGCCGAGGAGCAGGAGGCGGTCCTGGGTGGTGGCACCGCTGTCGAGCGGCTCGATCGGCGCAGGCGCCGGTGGCCGGACGGGCGGAACGAGCAGGGTCGAAGCGCTCGCCGACTTCACCTCAGCGGTCGTGGCCAAGGCGCCGAGCCCGATCTGCCGCAGCTCCGGCACGCCGACGATCCGCGCCTCGACCACCGCCCCCGCCTCACCCGAGGCTCCCCTCACCTCGCGGCGCAGCAGCGTGGCGGTCCGGCCGCGCGACAGGGTCACCTCGTCGAGGGTGCGGTGCGGTGCGGCGATGAGCGCCTCGGCCCTCTCCCGCAGTACGGCGAGGTCGATCCGGCCGAGGCCGCTGCCGTCGTCGGGACCGCCACGGTGCTCCTGCTCGCCGCGCCCGGCCCGGCGGTACGCGGCAAGCAGTGCCCGCTCGCGTTCCGTGGCCTGTTCGAGCAGCCGGGCCTCGATGCCCAGGGCGGCCTCACGGACCAGCCGCAGCATGAGGGGGTCGCCGTCGTCACGCAGGCAGGTGAGGTCGAGGACGGCCTCGACCCGTCCGCTGAAGGGGTTGCGGACGGGTGCCCCCGCGCAGGCGAAGGGCTGCAGGCAGTCGGCGAAGTGCTCGCGGCCGGCGACGTAGACGGGGCCGCGGTCGGCCAGTGCGGTGCCGACGCCGTTGGTGCCCACGACCGGTTCGGAGGCGTCGAAGCCCGGGGCGAAGTTCACCTCGTCGAGGTGGGTCCGCAGCCGCCGGTCGCCACCGAGCCGCTGGACCATGCGGCCCTGCGCGTCGCAGAGCGCGATCGTCGTGCTCATCCCGGACAGGGACGCGGTCAGATTCCGGAGCACCGGCTCGGCGGCCCGCAGGAATCTGTCGTCCAGAGCCAGGTCGGGAGCGTACGGAACCAGCAGTCGGTGCGGTTCGAGCCCCGCGGAGCGGCATCGCTTCCAGGAGTCGAGTACCGAGCCCCGGACGTCCGAGTCGACGCGGGCACCGGCCAGGAAACGTTCGTGGGCATCGACCAGCCCGCCGATGTCGTCCCACTCGACGGACAACGGAATCACTTCCCTCACCTGGAGGCCTCCAAGCATTTACACCCTAGACCTCACGTGATGCGCATCACAACTCCCGACAGGTGTTCGACTCGCGCCCCTCAAGACGAAGGCTGACATTCGGCTGACATCGCACCACCAGCTTTTGACGACACGCGATGTTTACGAAGTCCTGCCGCCCTGTCCATCATGTTTCGAAAGCGTGAGGCACAGGTGAATGCGCGCACCCGAGGGCGAAAATTAGCCGGGTTTTCGGTTGTTTGGGGCGACCGGTCTAGGCTGGCTTGATCAATGCGTCGGCCAGCCCAAAGCCATGAGCGACGTTGACCACCGGGTAACCACAGGGCTAGCTTTCAACGCGTTATCCACACGAGTATCCACGCGAGTTCTCGCGGATAAGGGTGTGCCTTTCTGCACCAATTCGCCGCCTGTAGGCCGAAACCCCCCACCATGTATCTTCACCGTTTATTCGGAGAATCATGACGTCAGCCGTGCGCGCCGAAGACTTGATCATTGGAATCACCCCGTTCGGTGAACCCGACGCCAGGCTCGCCGCGGCCGTCAGTCGTGCCGGCGGACTCGGGGTGCTCGATCTCGGAAACGGGGACCGAAGAGCCAGGGAGGCACTGGCGCGCCTCGGGCGTTGGGCGCCCGGACCGTTCGGGGTGCGGATCGGGGCGGGCTGCCGGATCGAGCCCGCCGAACTCGCGGGCCCGGCCACGGAACAGGCGAGCCCGGCAACCGTCGTCCTCGGCCCCGACGCCCCCTGGCGGGTCGGCGACCTCCCCCCGGAATTCCGGGTGCTCGTCGAGGTCACCGATCTGGAGCAGGCCCTGGACGCGGTCCGCGCCGGGGCGCACGGGCTGATCGCCCGGGGCGGTGAGAGCGGCGGCCGGGTGAGCGAGCTCAGCACCTTCGTCCTGCTGCAGCAGCTCCTGGCCGATCCCGGCCTGACCGTCCCGGTCTGGGCCTGCGGCGGCATCGGTCCACATACGGCGGCGGCCGCGGTGGCCGGCGGTGCGGCCGGCGTCGTACTCGACAGCCAGCTCGCCCTCCTGACCGAGTCGGGCCTGCCGGAGGCGGCGGCAGCGAAGCTGCGCTCCATGGACGGTTCCGAGACGACAGTCGTGTCGGGACACCGGGTCCTGCAACCCCGCCAGGGGCGCGGGGCTGTGACATCTGCGGCTCCGCCGCGTGGGCGCGACAAGCCACAGCCGGCCCGCACCCGCCAATCAACCATGCCCCCCGAGCTCCTAGGCGCCCAAAACCCCCACACCCAACTCCTCCCCGTAGGCCAGGACGGCTTCCTGGCCCCCCGCTTCGCCGAGCGCTACGGCAACACAGGCGGAGTGGTCCGCGCACTCACGGCCGCCATAAAAAACGCCGTCCGCAATGACAAAGCCGCCCGCGCCCTGCGTCCCGGCTCCCCCATGAGCCAAGCACTCGGCACCGAACTGCCCGTCGCCCAGGGCCCCATGACCCGCGTCAGCGACCGCGCAGGGTTCGCCGCCGCCGTCGCGGAAGGCGGCGGACTGCCCTTCATCGCGCTGGCCCTCGCGAGCGGCGAACAGACGCGCACGATACTGGCGGAGACCCGTGCCGCCGTGGCCGACCGCCCCTGGGGCGTCGGAGTGCTCGGCTTCGCACCGGAGGAGACGAGGAACGCCCAGCTCGAAGCCGTACGGGAGCTGCGCCCCACGCACGCGATCATCGCGGGCGGCCGGCCCTCGCAGGCCGAGGCGCTGGAGAGCGCCGGTATCCGCACCTTCCTGCACGTGCCCTCGCCGGGACTGCTGAAGCAGTTCCTGGAGGCGGGCGTACGGCGGTTCGTCTTCGAGGGTTCGGAATGCGGCGGCCATGTCGGGCCGCGGAACAGCTTCCCGCTGTGGGAGGCCCAACTCGCCGTACTGGAGGACTTTTTCGAAGGGCCGGCCGTCGAAGGTACGGCCGAGTCCGTCGAGGTGTTCTTCGCGGGCGGCGTCCACGACGAACGGTCGGCGGCGATGGTCGCCGCGCTCGCCGCTCCGCTCACCGCGCGCGGCGGTGCCGTCGGCGTCCTGATGGGCACCGCCTATCTCTTCACCGAGGAGGCGGTGGCGTGCGGGGCGATCCGTCCGCTGTTCCAGGAACAGGTCGTACGGGCCACCCGCACCGCCCTGCTGGAGACCGCGCCCGGCCACGCCACCCGCTGTGTACCGAGCGCGTTCAGCGACGGCTTCCGGGAGTTCGGGGCCGGGCTGCGGGAGCGGGGCGTGCCCGACCGGCAGGTCTGGGAGGAGCTGGAGCAGCTCAACGTCGGCCGACTGAGGATCGCCAGCAAGGGCGTCGAGCGGGACGCCACCGGATCGCTGGCCCCCGTGGACGAGGAACGGCAGCTCGCCGAGGGGATGTTCATGGCCGGCGAGGTGGCCGTGCTGCGCTCGGCGACCACGACGGTCGGGGCGCTGCACCGGTCGGTGACGGAGGGCGCCGCCGAGTTCTTCGCCCGGCGGTCCCGTGAACTTCCTTACCTGAGTGAGGAGTTGCCGGAGGACAGCACGCCCGCCCCGCTCGACGTCGCCGTCGTCGGCATGGCCTGCATGTTCCCCGGGGCCCCCGACCTCGCCTCCTTCTGGGCCAACATCCTCGGCGGCCATGACGCGGTCGGCGAGGTCCCGCCGCACCGCTGGGACCCCGCCGTGCACTGGTCCGAGGACGGCACGGGCGTCACGCCGTCGAAGTGGGGCGGCTTCCTGCCGGAGATCCCCTTCGACCCCTTGCGCTACGGCATCCCGCCGACCTCCCTCGGCAGCATCGAACCGGTGCAGCTGCTGGCCCTCGAAGCGGCCCGGCGCGCGCTGGAGGACGCCGGATACGGGGACCGGGGACGGGAGTTCGACCGCGCGCGCACCTCCGTCGTCTTCGGCGCCGAGGCGGGCAGCGACCTGTCCAACGCCACCACCCTGAGCGCCGTACTGCCGTCGTACTACGGCAAGATCCCCGACGGCCTAGCGGACCAGCTCCCGCAGCTCACCGAGGACTCCTTCCCCGGCATGCTGGCCAACGTCATCTCCGGCCGCATCGCCAACCGGCTGGACCTCGGCGGCGCCAACTACACGGTCGACGCGGCCTGCGCGTCCTCGCTCGCCGCCGTCGACGTCGCGTGCAAGGAGCTGGTCGGCGGTACCAGCGACGTCGTCCTGTGCGGCGGCGCCGACCTGCACAACGGCATCAACGACTACGTCCTCTTCTCCTCCGTGCACGCGCTCTCCCCCACCGGCCGCTCCCGGGCCTTCGACAGCTCGGCCGACGGCATCGCGCTCGGCGAGGGCGTCGCCTGCGTCGTCCTCAAGCGGCTCGCGGACGCCGAACGCGACGGCGACCGGATCTACGGCGTGATCAAGGGAGTCGGCAGTTCCAGCGACGGCCGCTCGCTGGGCCTGACCGCACCCCGGCCCGAGGGGCAGCGGGCCGCGCTGCAGCGGGCGTACCGCAACGCGGGTGTCTCGCCCGCCGAGGTCGGTCTGGTCGAGGCGCACGGCACCGGGACGGTCGTCGGCGACCGCACCGAACTCACCATCCTCAGCGAGGTGTTCACCGAGTCCGGTGCGCGGGCGGGCAGTTGTGCGCTCGGCTCGGTCAAGTCGCAGATCGGGCACACCAAGTGCGCCGCCGGTCTCGCGGGCCTGATCAAGTCCGTGCTGTCCCTGTACACGGGGGTCAAGCCGCCCACCCTGCACGTGCGGCAGCCGAACGCGGCCTGGCAGGAGGACGGCAACCCCTTCGTCTTCCACGAGCGGGCCCGGCCCTGGGCTCTGCCTGCCGGAGAACGGATCGCGGGGCTCAGCGCGTTCGGTTTCGGCGGCACCAACTTCCATGCGGTGATCGGGGCTTACGGCGATGCCGTTCCGCCGGCGCAGGGGCTGGACGCGTGGCCCGCCGAGCTGTTCACGTTCCGGGGTGCGGATCTGGCGGGAGCCCGCCGGGCCATCGAGGACGTACTCAAGGCCGCCGAGGCCTCCGGCGGTCTGCCGTGGCGGCTGCGCGACCTCGCGCTGGCCGCGTCCCGCCGGTCGGACGCGCGGCACGAGCCGGTACAGGTGGCCGTCGTCGCGACGGACGTCGAGGGGCTCGTCGGGCAACTGCGGCGCGCGATGGAGGGGGAGCACGATCCGGCCGGGGGGATCCATCTCGCGGACGGCGGGCGGGAGGAGCTCAAGCGCTCCGCGGGTAGTGCCGCGACGGGCCGTCGTTCGGCTGCTGCGCCGTCGGGGCTGGTCGCTCCCCCACTCTCGGCTGCGCTCGAGCAGGGGGACCCCCATCGCGGCGGAGCCGCAAGTCGACACAGCCCCGCGCCCCTTGAGGGCGCTGCAGCCGACTCGTCCCACCCCGCGGCAGCGCACGGCAAGGTCGCCTTCCTCTTCCCCGGCCAGGGCAGTCAGCGCCCCGGCATGCTCGCCGACGTCTTCGTCGCCTTCCCCGAGCTCCAGCACTATCTGCAGCTCGGCCGCGACCACGCCGCCGCGCTCTACCCGCCCGCCGCCTTCGACGACACCGCGCGCGACCGTCAGCAGGCCGGCCTCACCGACACCCGGGTCGCCCAGCCGGCCCTCGGCATCACCTCACTCGCCGCGCACGCCCTGCTCACCGCGGCGGGCATACGGCCGGACATGGCGGCCGGGCACAGCTACGGCGAGCTGGCCGCCCTGTGCGCGGCCGGCGCGATCGGCCCGGAGACGCTGCTGGAACTGAGCGCCGAGCGCGCCACGGCGATCCTCGCGGCCACCGGCGGGGACGACCCGGGGACCATGGCCGCGGTCGCCGCCGGCGCCGAGGACGTGGCACGGGCCCTGCGCGAGACCGGCGCCCCCGAGTCGGTCGTCCTCGCCAACCACAACGCGCCCCGGCAGACCGTGATCTCCGGCCCGACGGAGGCGGTCGGCGACGCAGTGCGGCTGCTCCGCGAGGCCGGTCACGGCGCCAAGCGCATCCCGGTGGCCTGTGCCTTCCACAGCCCGCTGGTGGCGGGCGCCGGCGACCGGTTCGCCGAGGCCCTCTCGGTACGACCCGTGCGTCCGCCCGAGTTCCCGGTGTGGTCCAACCGCACGGCCGCCCCCTACGGCGACGACCCCGACGCGATCCGTGCGGAACTCACCGCCCAGATCGGCGCACCGGTCCGCTTCGTCGCGCAGATCGAGGCGATGTACGAGGCCGGGGCGCGGATCTTCGTCGAGGCGGGCCCCGGGACCGTACTGACCCGGCTGGTCGGACAGATCCTCGGCGACCGCCCGCACCGCACCGTCGCCTGCGAGCCGCGCCCCGAGAGCGGGCTGCGCGGCTGGCTCGACGCTCTCGCCCAACTGGCCGTCGCGGGACAGCCGTTGCGCACCGGATGGCTGTTCCAGGGGCGCGACGCCGTCGACGCGACCCGGACGCCCGCGCCCCGGCGGCCCGGCTGGACGGTCGACGGACAGCTGGTCCGTACCGCCGCCGGAGAACTCCTCCCCGGTGCGCTCGCACCGGCCCGACGCGTTGTGGAGACGACTGTGACGAGCAACCAGACGGACCAGACGAGCCAGCACGGCGGCGTCCCGGCCGGCCAGGAAGCGCTGATCGCCGAATTCCTGCGCACCAGCCGGGAGATGGTCGCCGCCCAGCGTGATGTGCTGCTGACGTACTTCGGCGGAGCGGCGGCGGCCGGGCAGTGGGTGCCCGCCGCTCCCGCTCCGGTGGCCGCCGTGCCGCAGGTGCAGCCGCTCCCGGCTCTTCCGGTGGCCGAACTCCAGGCAGCTCAGCCGGAGTTGGCGCCCACCTCCGCCCCCGAGCCGGCCGCGGAGACGGACGTCCTCGGCGTCGTCCTGGACATCATCAGCGAACGCACCGGCTACCCCGTCGACATGATCGAACCCGACCTCGACCTGGAGGCGGACCTCAGCATCGACTCGATCAAGCGGGCCGAGATCGCAGGTGAGCTGGCCAAGCGCCTGGGCCTCGGCGAGGCGACCGCACTGGACGACGCGGAGCTGGAGGACCTGGCGAAGGCCCGCACGGCGGCCTCGGTGACCGACTGGCTCGCGGCACGGCTGACGGGGCCCACGAGCGAGCCCGCACAGCCGGACCCCGTAAAGGCGGTACCGGACCCCGTAGAGGCGACAGAGGCACCCGTCACCGGCGAGGCACCGAAGCGCTTCCAGCTCAGGCCCGTGTTTCTCGCCCACCAGGAGGCGGTCGACCCGTCCTCCGTCCTCACCGGTCGGCGGTTCGTCCTGATCGGTGACGACGACGCCGGGGACGTCTCCCGCGAGGTCACGGCCCGGCTCACCGGGCACGGCGCCGAGGTGGTCACCGTCACCCCCGACCACCTCCTGACCGAGGCGGACGGCCGGGTGGACGGCGTGCTGTACCTCGACTCCCTCGCGGCCACCCGCCCCCCGGTCCTGCCCGACGCGTTCCCCGTGTTCAAGGCGGCGTTGGCGCTCGGCCCGCACCGAGTGCTCGCCGTACGGCCCACCGGTCCCCACCTCCGCTCGGCCGGCCTGCACGGCCTGTTCCGCACGGTCGCCCGTGAGTACCCGGAGACACTCGCCCGGATCGTCGACCTGGACGACACCACGCCCACCGCGGTCGCCGACGCGCTGCTCGCCGAGCTGACCGCCGAGGACTCCGCCCCGGTGGTCCTGCGTACGGCCACCGGCCGCCACGGTCTGGAGATGACCGAGGTCCCGCTGGGCGCCCTCGCCACGAACGGTGCCGGACCGGCCGGTGACGGAGCCGCCGAGGCCGCCGCGATCGGCCTGGACCGTGACTCGGTGGTGCTGCTGGTCGGCGGTGCCCGGGGCATCACCGCGAAGTTCGCCGCCGCGCTGGCCGCGGCCTCCCGGTGCCGCATCGAGCTGCTCGGCCGGACGCCCGCGCCGGCCGGCCCCGAGGATCCGGCGACCGCGGCCGCCCGCACCCCGACCGAACTGCGCGCGGCTCTCGCGGCCCAGGGCGGCCGCTCCCCCGCCGACATCAACCGGGCCGCCGAACTCCTCCTGGCCCAGCGGGAGATCACCGCCACCCTGGAGGAACTCGAAGCGCTCGGCAGCCGGGCCCGCTACCAGTCCGTCGACTTCCGCGAACCCGACGCCGCGCTCCAGGCGGTGAAGGAGATCCACGCCGAGCACGGCCGCATCGACGGAGTCGTCTACGCGGCCGGGGTGATCGAGGACCGGCTGATCGCCGAGAAGACCACGGAGTCCTTCGAGCGGGTCTACGGCACGAAGACGACCGGCGCCGAGACCCTGCTGGCCGCACTGGAGGAACTGCCTGGCGGGCCTTCCTTCGCCGTCCTGTTCGGCAGCATCTCCGCCGTCCTCGGCAACCGGGGCCAGGTGGACTACGCCGCCGCCAACGACGCCCTGGAGAGCCTCGGCGCCTCCTGGACCGCCCGCACCGGCCGCCGCGCGCTGACCGTGCACTGGGGGCCGTGGGCGCCCACCGGCGGCCACACCGGCATGGTGACCCCGGAGCTCGGCCGCGAGTACGCCCGGCGCGGGATCACGCTGATCGACCCGGAGGAGGGGACGGCGGCGCTGCTGCGGGAGCTGGCCTGGGGCGACGAGTCGGCCGGGGCCGTCGTCTACACCGCGTCGGGTTGGTGACGATGACTCGGTCCCCTGAAGACGCAGCGATTGTCGGGATGGCGGTGCTGTTCCCCGGCGCCGCCGACCTCGACGCCTACTGGCGAAACCTGCTGGACGGCACGGACGCCATCACCGACGTACCGGAGGGGCGCTGGGACGCGGACTACTACCGTCCGGGTTCCGCGAGCGGTCCGGCCGTCGCCGACCAGGTGTACTGCCGGCGCGGCGGGTTCGTCGACTCGCTGGCCGAGGTGGAGGTCACCCGGTTCGGGATCATGCCGAACTCGGTGGCCGGCACCGAGCCGGACCAGCTGATCGCCCTGCGGGTGGCCGCCCAGGCCATCGCCGACGCGGGCGGCGAGGACCGACTGCCCGACCGGCGGCGCGTCGGCGTCGTCCTCGGCCGGGGCGGCTACCTCACGCCCGGGCTGGTCCGGCTCGACCAGCGGGTGCGTACGGCGGGCCAACTCGTCCGTACGCTGGGCGAGTTGCTGCCTGACCTGACGTCCGGCCAACTCGACCGGGTGCGGGAGGCGTTCACCGAGCGGCTCGGGCCCGACAGCCCCGAGTCGGCGATCGGTCTGGTGCCCAACCTCGCGGCCTCTCGGGTCGCCAACCGTCTCGACCTGCGCGGCCCCGCCTACACCGTGGACGCCGCCTGCGCCTCGTCCCTCGTCGCCGTCGACCAGGCGGTGACCGAACTCGCCGCCGGGCGCTGCGACTTGATGCTCGCCGGGGGCGTGCACCACTGCCACGACATCACCCTGTGGAGCGTCTTCTCCCAGCTGCGCGCGCTCTCCCCGAGCCAGCGCATCCGCCCCTTCCACCGGGGTGCCGACGGCATCCTCATCGGTGAGGGCACGGGCGTGGTCGTCCTCAAGCGGCTCGCGGACGCCGAGCGCGACGGCGACCGGATCTACGCCGTCATCCGGGGCACCGGGGTCGCGAGCGACGGACGTGCCGCGAGCCTCGTCAACCCCGACTCGGCCGGCCAGGCCCATGCCGTACGCCAGGCGTGGGAGGCGGCGGGGCTGGACCCGGCCGCACCCGGATCGATCGGTCTGCTGGAGGCGCACGGCACCGCGACACCCGCCGGGGACGCGGCCGAACTCGCCACGCTGGCCGAGGTGTTCGGCACAGCGGCCGCGGGGGACGAGTCGGTCATCGGCTCCGTGAAGTCGATGATCGGCCACACCATGCCCGCCGCGGGAGTCGCCGGCCTGATCAAGGCCGCCCTCGCCGTCCATCACGGGATGCTGCTGCCGACGCTGCACTGCGACGATCCGCATCCCGCCCTCGCGGCCACGCGGTTCCGTCCGCTGGAGAAGGCGACGCCCTGGGAGACGTCCGAGGGGCAGCCGGTGCGGCGGGCTGCGGTGAACGCGTTCGGGTTCGGCGGGATCAATGCGCATGTGGTGCTTGAGGAAGCGCCGGGGAGTGCCGCGAGGGGTCGTGGTGATGCTGCTGCGCCGTCGGGGCTGGTCGCGCAGTTCCCCGCGCCCCTGGAGGGCGCTGCCGCGCCCATCACCGTCAGCGAGCCCGAGCGGGTGCTCGCCCTCGCTTCCGACAGCCCCGAGCGCCTCGCCGCGCTGCTGGACGCCGACGACTCCGCCGTACTGGCCGCGGGTCTCGACACCACCCACCCCCACCCGTCCGTCGGCCGGTCCCGGCTCGGGATCGTCGACCCGACCGCCAAGCGGCTGGCCCTGGCCCGCCGGGCGGTCGCCAAGGGCCGGGCCTGGCAGGGCCGCAGCGACGTCTGGTTCACTCCGGACCGGCTGCTCGGCGGGGGTCACACCGGAAAGCTGGCCATCGTCTTCCCCGGTCTGGAAGGCGACTTCGATCCCCAGGTCGACGACGTGGCAGGCCACTTCGGGCTGCCACCGATCCGGTCCGCGGACCCGGCACGGGTCGGCGACATCGGGCGCCACGGCCTGGGTGTCGTCTCGATCGGCCGACTCCTCGACGCCGCCCTGCGCCGCATGGGTGTCGTCCCGGACGCGGTCGCCGGACACAGCGTCGGCGAGTGGACGGCGATGATGGCGGCCGGGGTGTACTCGGGGGACCAGGTCAACGCCTTCCTCGGGTCCTTCGACCCCGACGAACTGGCCGTCCCCGGCCTGGCGTTCGGCGCGATCGGCGCCCCCGTCGAGCGGGTCCTCGCCGCGCTCGACGAGGAGTGGGGGGAGGCCGGAGTCGTCCTCTCCCACGACAACTCCCCGAACCAGTCGATGGTGTGCGGGCCGGACGAGGCCGTGGAGGAGTTCGTACGGTCCTTCCGGGCACAGGGCGTGCTCAGCCAGGTGCTGCCCTTCCGGTCCGGCTTCCACACGCCGATGCTGAAGCCGTACCTGGGGCCCATCGAGGCGGCCGCACACGGTTTCCGGCTGCATCCGCCGACGGTCCCCCTGTGGTCGGGGACGACGGCGTCGCCGTACCCGAAGGACGAGGCCGCGGTGCGCGAGCTGTTCGTCCGGCACCTGCTGGAGCCGGTCCGCTTCCGGCAGCTCGTCGAGGCCATGTACGCGGCCGGCCACCGCGTCTTCGTCCAGGCCGGCACCGGTCAACTCGGCTCGCTGATCGGCGACACGCTGAGCGGCCGCGACCACCTGGTCGTCGCCGCGAACTCGCCCCACCGCACCGGTCTGGCCCAACTCCGGCGCGTGGCAGCCGCGTTGTGGACCGCGGGCGCGGAGGTCGCTCCCGATCTGCCGCCGTCCGTACGGGCCACAGATTCCGTAGGTTCTGCAGCCTCCGTAGGTTCTGCAGCCTCCGTAGGTTCCGTGGCTTCCGTAGGTTCCGTGGCTTCCGCAGGTTCCGTGGCTTCCGTGCGGACGAACCGACCGCCGGTCCGGCTCGACCTGGGCGGGGCGCTGGTGTCCCTGGAGAGCGGGCGCCTGGCCGAACTGCGCGCAGAGCTGCACACGGGAACTCGCCGGCCCGCCACGGCTGTTGGCCCACTCGACACCTTGGCAGCCCGCTCCCCCGTAGCCGCCGAACTGTCCGCCTTCCTCCAGGACACCGCCGACACCGCCGCCGCCCTGATCACCGCGAGCGCCCGCCGCACAGCTCCCGCCCGCCAGAACAGGACCGTCCGCGTCTCCCCCGACACCATGCCGTACCTCCTCGACCACTGCTTCTTCCCGCAGCGCCCGGGCTGGCCCGACGTGGCCGACCGCTGGCCGGTCGTCCCCGCGACCACGATCGTGCACCACATGATGGAGGCGGCCGAGCAGGCGTCCCCCGGAATGCGGGCGGTCGCGGTCCACGGGGCCCGCTTCGACCAGTGGCTGACGGCGACGCCGCCGGTCGACGTGACGGTCACCGTCGCCCCCGACGGTCCGGGCCGCCTCGCGGTCTCCTACGGCCCCGGCGCCCGAGGCGTGGTCGAACTCGCCCCCCACTACCCCACCGCACCCCCGCCCCGCCCCTTCCTCGCC
>NZ_JOEY01000066.1 GCF_000718165.1 Streptomyces fulvoviolaceus
CCACCCTGCACACCCGCTTGGGCATCATCCAAGGTCTCGTGCACCTGGGCCGCGAATCATGGTGAGCCGCTGCTGACCCACAACTCTTGACAATTACTCCTGACCGAGCCGCGAGTGCTGGTGTGCGGCAGCCGGCACTGGCCGTGGCCGGCGACGGTTGAGGCCGTGCTGGATCGACTGGCAGCACGTCATCACGACCGGCTGGTGGTGATCGAGGGCGCCGCCACGGGCGCGGACCGGGCTGCACACCTCTGGTGCCGCGCACACGGTCTGGGGGCTGACCGTCACCGGTGTCATCCGGTGGACTGGGAAGCTGAGCGGCATACCAGACCCACTCAGTGGCGCTCTGCGGCTGGGAGCAGCCCCAGGATGCGCTGACCGCGGCTTCGCGGAAATCTTGCCAGGGCCACGTTCACGTGTACGCAGACAGCAATTGCAGCGAATCCTCCCCGAACGCCCGGTTCCCTCCTAGAGTTTCAAGTGGGTTTCTCCGATGGGGGTGAAGATGGATCCGATCACGATGGCTGCTGGCACTGCCCTTGTTAGTGCCATGGCCACGGACGCCTGGGGGCAGATCCGTGAATCCGTGGTGGCATTGTGGCGGCGAGGGCGACCTGAGCGGGCCGAGTCTGTCGCGTTGGAACTTGAAGAGCTCAGGAACCAGGTGCTGGAGGCGCGCAGTCAGAGAGACGCTGTAACCGAGGATGCCCTTGCCGGTGCTTGGCGTTTGCGGCTGCAGCAGTTGTTGCACGGCGACGCAGAGTTGGCTGAGGAGCTTCGGTGCTTGCTCAGCGAGACCCTCGCGCCTGCGCTGGACCAGGACGAACAAGGCCGTGTGCAATCCATCGTGCAGAACGCCACCGTTTTCGGTGGCGTAAGCATTCAAGCCGGCCGAGACGTGCACAACACCTCGCCACCGCGACCATGACCGGGGATCCGCCGCTCTCAAGAGGGCGCCAGCAGGCCACGGCCCGAGGCGGAGGCGAGGTCAATCAGGCGGGGCGTGACGTTCATCGGACGACCGTTGTGCACCAGGCGCCTGCCCCGGCACGGCCCACGGTATTGCGCGGCCTACGCCGGGACGCGCCCTACTTCACGGGGCGCGACGCCGAACTGAGACGTCTGCTCTCGGCTGTGTCAGAGCAGACGCGTATCCACACCATCGACGGTATGGCCGGTGTCGGCAAGACCGCCCTGGTGACCAGAGCAGCTCACTTGCTCGCGAACCGGTTTCCTGATGGGCAGTTCTTCGTCGACCTGAGGGCTCACGCCCCAGGACATACCGCGGCCGAACCGATTGACGTGCTCACCACGCTCCTGGCCAGCTTGGGAGTTGATCCGCGCAGCCTGCCGAGCACGTTGGAGGAGCGCAGTGATCTGTGGCGTGACCAACTCGCAGACCGCCGCATCCTGCTCGTGCTCGACGACGCAGCCGATATTGATCAGATCGAGCCGCTGCTGCCTGGTGAGGCAGGTTGTCTCACGTTGGTGACAAGCCGGCGCAGACTCGTCGCGCTCGACGGCGGTGAACCGCTGGAACTCCACACCCTGTCCAAGGACGAGGCCTTCACCCTGTTTCAACGCCTCGCTCACAGAGCTCCGTCAGCCCGTGCACTGGAGGCAAGCGAGTCCACAGCAGTCGACAGCATGGTGCAACTCTGCGGATGCCTTCCACTGGCGATCGTTGTGCTCGCTGGGCGCCTAGCCCACCGGCCCACCTGGACTGCGGCTCACCTGGCTGCTGACTTCACCGCCACCACCGACCGCTTGGGCCGCCTGGTGGCCGGCGCCCGTGCCGTCGACGCAGCCTTCACGCTCTCGTACCGCGACCTCTCCCCCGCCCGGCAGCGCCTGTTTCGACGGCTTGCCCTCCACCCCGGGCCTGACATCGACCCCGATGCCGCTGCCGCTCTCGACGGCACAACCGGGGCAGAAGCACGTGCCGGGCTGGACGCTCTGTACACAGATCACCTTCTGCAAGAGATATCTCCTCGCAGATACTGCCTCCACAACCTGCTGCGCGAATTCGCCAACGACCGCTGCACCGCCCAGGACTCGACCGATGACCGAGACTGTGCCCTCACCCGGCTGTACGAGCACTACCAGAACACCATCACCGCAGCCGAGGCCGTGGTCTCGGCACGCGGCTCCGGTTCACCCACGATGCCCGACGAACGCAGCGCCTTGACCTGGCTGCGTGCTCAACGCGGCAACATCCTGGCCTGCCTGGACCAAGCAGCCGCCCTCGGCCGGACACAACAAGTGATCTCGCTTACAGCAGCGCTGGCGCCCTTCCTTCTGCGCGAGGGCCCATGGCCTCAGGCAGCCGCTCTCCATGAGCGCGCGGCACATGAGGCTCGCAGGCAAGGAGATGCTTTGGCCGAAGCAGCAGCCGTCAACGAACTCGGCCATCTCAGATACGTGAGCGGCGATTACACAGCCGCGATCGGCTTCCACGAGCGTGCCCTTGCTCTCTTCAGCGAACTGGGCGACCAGCGAGGCGGAGCCCGTGCCCTGTACGGCCTGGGCCTCGCCTGCGGAAAGGCCGACCAATACCAGGCCGCGGTCAAATTCCACGAACGCGCCCTTGCCCTCTTCGAAGAACTCGGTGACCGACGAGGCCAAGCTCGTGCTCTGCATGGCCTGGCCGGGGTCCACTACATGACAGCCGACTACGCGGCATCCAGCGCCCTCAGCGGACGAGCACTGGCACTTCTGGAACAACTGAGAGACCGCCGAGAACAGAGCAACACCTTGCTCAGCCTCGGCTTCGTCCAGTACATGACGGGCAACTACGCACAGGCGACCCGCTTCCATGAACGCGCGCTCGCCATCTGCGAAGACCTTGGGGACCGTCACGGACAGGCCCTCGCCCTGCAAGACCTCGGCCGCGTCCGGTACGTGACCGGGGATTACCAGGGTGCGGCCGACTTGCATCAGCGGGCGCTGACGCTGTTCGAAAACCTCGGAGACCGGCACGGACAGGCGAACGGACTCAACAACCTCGGCCGCGTCCGACACGTGATGGGTGATTACCAGGGTGCGGCCGACTTGCATCAGCGGGCGCTGACCTTGTTCGAAGACCTCGGAGACCGGCACGGACAGGCGAACGGACTCAACAACCTCGGCCGCGTCCGATACGCGACCGCACACCTCACGGAAGCAGCTGCACTCCACGAGCGCGCCCTCGCGATGTTCGAAGAGATCGGCCACCGACACGGACGTGCCAACGCCCTACACGATTTAGGCCGTGTGCGTGCAGCAACAGGCGAGCACGCCGAGGCCGCCGACCTCTACGAGACAGCCCTCCACCTATTCCAAGAAATCGGCGACCCTCAAGGCGAAGCACAGGTCTGGAACAGCACTGGAGCCCTCTGCAACAAAACCCAGAACCCACCCGATGGACTCACCGCCCACCACAAAGCACTTGAGATCGCGCAGCGCACACGAAGCCCACTCGATGAAGCATGCGCACTAGAAGGAGCAGCACGGAGCCACATTCTCCTCGGAGATGTCGACGCCGCCATGACAGCCCTACGACAAGCGGTGCGCATCTACGACCGGATCGGTGCCTCAGCCACAGACCCGGCCGCACGCCAGCCCAGCCCGTGAGCAACGTGCCATTCCGGGAGCACACTGCAAGCTGCCCGGAACACCTCGTTGAACCGCAGGGGACAGGTGCTGCACTCCGGATAAGCAACGGATATCCGGAGTCCACGCTGACGCGCCCTCAGAAGAGCCCGTCGAAGGGCCGATAGGCTCTGTTCGACGTCACAGTTATGCCGGTAACAGTGACGGCTCGCCGAAGCCGAGTTCCGCGAGGTCCGGCAGGGCACACGCGGAACGAGATGCCCCCCAGCTTCCTCAGCTAGCCGCCTCGAATTCGATTTCGCCGCGATCCTTCCCACGCCACAGCCCAGACACCTCCTTCCCGATGGAGCGAACCGGCTCAAGGAGTTGCTCGAAGAGGGGTGGGCGAAGGGCTTCCTCAAGGCGACGGGGATCGTAGATGGGGAAGTCGTCGGGAGCGGCGCGATGGGCGGGAACCCGCATCTCCTTCTCCGACTCCCGGCGCCTCCACGCTCGTGTCCACGCCTTGAGCCATGCAGGACGCTCACCCTCGGGCACGTCGCAGACGTTGAGGAATGCTACGAGCTGCTCAATCTGCAGCATGGTCTCGCCAAGAACCATTCGGTGCAGGGTCGTATGGGGCAGTAGACCGGGCGTGCCGGCCCGCCGCTCGATTTCCTCGATCGGCATGGCGCCACTTCTGTAGTAGAGGTGCTGCAGTGCCGCGATCATGTCTTCGGGATCCTTGACCACGCTGAGTTTCGGAGGGAGGGTGCGGACCACCTCGCTCGTACGGTGCTCCTCCCACCGGGCTTCCCTCCATAGCTGCCGCGCGTGGGCGACGTCGGCCCCGCACGCGCGTGTGAAAGCCTCCACCACGGGCAGCTTGGGGATCTTCTCCCCGGTCGTGGCCCGGGACAAGGTCACCGAGCTGTGGACCGTCCCTTCGGCCAACTGCCGGTACGACAGCCCCGCTTGGCTGCGGCAACTCCGCAGCCAGACGGCGAGTCGACCCAGGCTTCGGTTCGGCGTGGTGATCGGGTTCTCCGGTCGTCCCACGAGCGCCGCCCCCTCACATACCGGGGGCAAGGGGAGCGCGGCGGGCCACATGGGCTCCGATCAGACCACCGCCGGAGAGAATTTCCATCACCGCCGTGACCGGCATCCCCGCATAGGCGAGTACCGCGCCCAGGGCTATCACGATGATGATGACGACGGCCTCCGGCCCATTGAGCCGTTCCGGGGCGGTCGGCCCCTGCACGCACGCGTGGCGCTGACGCTTTTTCACGTCTCGATCTCCCTTGGGAGTTGGGACGCCAGAGGGGAGCCCCCTGGCGTCACTGACGGGCTGCACAACACCGCTGGGCAACTGCAATCACCCGGCTGTGGAGCATGGTGGCACTAGATCCGGAGACCGCCACAATCGTTGATTCACCGGTATCCCCGTACGCCGAGTGACGAAAGTGATGCCTTCCGGAAAGTAGTCCTCCGAAAGGCGCTGACCTGCGGCGGAACAAGATCGGGAAATTGTCAGTGCCCCGTGGTAAGGAGAATTGATTCAGCCGCAACCCGATTCTTGTTGCACGCGTACGCCCAGCCTTGCGAAGCTCCAACAGGTTCTTCCACATGTGGAAAACGTCTCGAAGCACGGGCTGCACAACCACTGCTCAGACACGAACCTGATCGCCGAACCGGCTGCAACTGGGACGGCATACACGGGAGCCCCGGCATTTTGATGCCGGGGCTCCCGTGTGCTCGGACCCAACAGTCAGCGCGGAGCAGGCAACGCGGCGGGCGCATCACCGGTCACCAGGGAGTCCCGGCCAGCCGCCAGCTCCGGCACGTACTTGTAGAGGGTCGTGCGGGAGACCCCGAGCAGCTTCGCAATCGACATGATGGTGTTCTCCGGCTGCGCGAGCAGAGCGCGAGCGTGGCGGATCTGCTCTGCGGTCATGGCCGACGGCCGCCCAATGCGCTCCCCGCGCGCGTGCCGCCGCCAGGCCCTCGTGGGTGCCCTGCACGATGAGTTCGCGGACGAACTCCGCGAGCGCCGCGAACACGTGGAAGACCAACCTGCCACCCGGGTCGTGGTGTCCAGCGCCTCGTGGAGCGACTGGAAGCCGATCCCGCGCTTGCGTAGGCCGGAGACGATAGAGATCAGGTCTTGGATCGAGCGGCCCAGCCGGTCGAGGGAGGGCACCACCAGGGTGTCGCCGGGCCGGAGCTAGTCGAGACACGTTCGACGCTGGTATCGCACCGTCAGCCCGTCGACCTGCTCCGCGAACGTGGTCTTCGGGCAAGCAGGGTTCTCGCAGTACAGGCGGCGCACCGACAGGTCGATCCGTACCGCACGGCCGCCAACTGCCTCGTCCGCAACGTGTCGCACGTACCGGCTGTGCTCCCAGTCAGAGATCCGGCCGCATCCAGTACATGCGGCCGGTCCCGCCCGGGATCGCGCGGAGATCACCACCACCTCCCCGGACTCCTCGACCGAACCGAGCTCCACAGCACTGAGCTGCGGCAACAGCTTCAACACGTCGTCGCACACAGGCAGCATCCCGTTGGAGCAGAGGGATGTCACGGCCCAGCCGGACCGATCAACGGCTACGAAAATCTTGTATGAGTCAGGATCCGCACCCATCCGACATAGCGCCGTCGGCAACGACCAGGCAAGCCCGGCAGGCAATGGTTCAGTTCGCTGCTGCGTCGGGGCAGGAACGCCGCCGTCGGCGCGCCGCTGATCCAGGATGGCGGAAACTTGATCATGCGTGACCTGATCTGCATTACATTCAACTCCCCTACTGGTAATGGCACTTGACCTGTCCGGTGGCGGGTTCCGTCGTCGTGCGGGGGTTCGGGAAAGGAAGCTGGGACACGATGGCTGACGCGCTGGAGGTCGTGCACCGGATCGAGGACGGCAGCAGGAGCATCACGGTCCCGGCGGCTCGTGCGGGGTCTGTCCCGTTGACCAGCCGGGGTGAGGTGTGGCGGCCTGCCCGGCATCCCTCCCAGCGGAGCATCGCTACGTGGTGGTGGTCGGCCACGACCGGCAAGCTGGTGGGCTGCCGGTCCATGAACGTGCTGGCAGTGGCCATGCTGCTGGATTTCAACCCGTCGGTGACGGAGTTCACCGCCTGGCCCGCGAAGATCAAGTGGCGTGCGCGGGGTCGGGAACGCAGTGTGGTGCCGGACTTCTTCGTGCGCACGGGTCAGGGTGCGACGCTGGTCGTGGCGTGTCCTCCGGCGAGCGGGCCGAGTCCTCGATGGCAGGGCCAGCAGCAAGTGTTGCGCCAGGTCTGTGAGGAGGCGGGCTGGGAGTTGGCGATGCCGCGGATTCCGGAACCGATGGCGTTGTCGAATCTGCGGTGGGCTGCGCGGTATCGGCATCCTCGGTGTGGGGACCGGGAGGTCGAGCGGGCGCTGAAGGCCGCGTTCCGTACGCCGCGCGCGCTGGAGGAGGGGGTGCGGGCTACGGGGCTTCCGCGTCTGTCGACGCTGCCGCGCCTGTATCACCTGCTGTGGCGGCAGGAGTTGGGCACGGAGTGGAACCGGGCGATGGGGCCGGACAGCGTGATCCGGGCGTCGGGCCGGATGCCGTCGGCGATGCGCCGTCCTCTGGAGAGGGACGCGTCATGACCGAGGTGTTTCGGGCGCGTCCGCAGGTGACGGGGTTGGCGCCGCGCGGCATTCTGACGCCCGGTGACCGGGTGCGGTGGGTGGGCAGCCACTACATCGTGTCGGCGCTGGTAGGTACGACGGTGCATCTGGCACCCGCCCCAGGGAGTACCGCGCCCCCGGTCGCCGTACTGATTCAGTTCCTGGCCGCCGCAGAAGACTTCGCTGTACTCGACGAGGCGGGCCTGCCGCTGTCAGCTGACCCGTTGCCGAACTGGTCAATGCTGGAGGGCGTGAGCGCCGACTGTGCCCGTGAGGCGCGGATCTGGCGGCGCCACGTCCTCGAGGTCGACACCGGCCTGCTGCCCGGTGTCCCCGACGGCAGCAGGCCGCGCGAGGGCTATGACCCCGAGCGGTTCACGTTGGTCGAGCGCTACCAGCGCAAGGCGGCCGAGCTCAGTGCCGTCCTGGACTGGAAGGTGTCGTGGAAGACGGTCCAGCGCAAGCGGCTGGCCTTCCGGGAAGAGGACATCTGGGGGCTGGTCGACAAGCGGCGCACCCGCAACAGCACGATGCACGGGCGCACCGACACGCGGGTGGTGGACCTGCTGCTGGCCCTGCACGAGCGGCAGGCGAGGGAGAAGGCCGCCACCGATGCGCGCACCCTGTTCAAGAACCTGCGGCGCACAGCGAGGGTCCTGCTCCCCGGGGTGAAGGTGCCGGCCGACCCCACCCTGTATGCGCTGTTGAAGCGGCTGGGCATCGACGCGATGCAGTTGCGGGATCCCACCCGCAGCCGCAAGGACCGCCTCAACCGTCCCGCGCCGCCGTTCGGGGTGACCACCGCCGTCGCTCCGGGTGAGCTGGTCCAGATCGACTCCACGGCCCTGGATGTGAAGATCCTGGGCGATGACGGGCAGCCCACCCAGGTGGAGTTGACGGCGGCCATCGACGTCCACACGCGCAGCATCATCGCCGCCGTGCTGCGGCCCAAGACCACGGGCCAGCGCAGGACCCGGCGGCAGACCAGGGCCCTGCTGAGCACCGGCACGAGCGTGGGCCGGGCTACCAAGGCGGTGGATGCCTCCCTGCTGCTGGCACTGTGCATGGTGCCCGCCCCCATGCGGCCCGGCTTCGACGCAGCCGCTTCCGCGGCCCGTTCGGACCTGCCGTATGAGGATCTGCTGGAAGTGGACGCGCGGATGGAGCATGCTGCGGCCCGGCCGGTGATCATGCCGGAAACGATCGTGATCGACCACGGCACGGTCTTCGCCGGGCAGACCTTCTTCGACGCCTGCTCCTACCTCGGTATCTCCGTGCGCCCGGCCCGCAAGCGCACCCCGACGGACAAGGCGATCGTCGAGCGGACGTTCGGGTCGATCAAGTCGCTGTTCAGCCAGCACGTCAACTCCTACACCGGGCGGGATTTCAGCCGCCGCGGCAACGAGATCGATCCCGACCGGCTGTGGACACTGCAGGAGCTGGACGATCTGCTGCAGGAGTGGATCGTGGTCGGCTGGCAGGCTCGGCCGCACGAGGAGCTGCGCAGCCCCTACGAGCCGAACCTCCCGCCGCTGACACCGAACCAGATGTATGCGGCCAGCGTGCAGGCGGCTGGCTACCTGCCGATCCCCCTGGGTTTTACGGACTATCTGCAGTTGCTGCCGACCACCTGGGTCGGCGTGGGCGATGAGGGCATCCGGTTCAAGAACCGCACCTACGACAACTTCAAGGGAGAACTCGAAGAGGTCCGCAACACCTCTTCGGGGCTGAAGGGCAAGAAGCGGGACGGGTGGGAGCTGCGCTACAACCCGTACACGCCCGAGCAGGTGTGGCTGCGCGACCACCGCAGCGGCGAGTGGATCACCGCTGTGTTCAAGTACCAGCACTTGATCGGTGCCCCGTGGACGCAGCATCTGTGGGAGACGGCCACGGCCGAGCACGTTGCGCGCGGCGGCCGCCACGGCGACGACGATGCCATCGCCACGGTGTTGGCCGACCTGCTGGAGCGGGCGGGAGACGGCCCGGACGAGCCCGGCGTGGTGAGCGTGCCCGACGGGTACGGGCCCATGCCGGCGGACGGGCCGGGGCTGGGGAGCATGCCCTACGGGTTCGGTCCGGTACCGGGACAAGCGGATGAGTCCGCCTTCGATCCCTTCGCCGATGTGGCCGCACTCGACCTGGATACGTTGGGGCCGCTGACGGTGCTCGAGCTGGACGAGCCGACTCTGTATGAACCCCTCGTGTCTCCGGCCGAGGCATCCGGCCCCGCACCCGGCGATGACAGCCCTGACGGCACAGCAACCGCTGATCTACCGGCGGAACTGGTGGAGTTGGGGGATCTCGACGACGGCTTGGATGCTGCCGCGCGTTTCCTGCTGGACCTGCCCGCCGATCCCGAGCCCCCGCTGGAGCCCTGACATCATGCAACCGCCGATCATTCAGGACGACGACATCCCTCTGCTGATCGACTCCCCCGCCCCCACGCCAGTGTTCGCCACGCCCCGGCCCGTGTGGCTCAACACGCTGTCCAACTGGCGTACGTTCGCTGCGCTGGAGCGCACCGCGCCGGACCTGGCCGACAGCCCGCCGCCCGGCACGGTGGTGGCCGACAATGACCTGCGGATGCGCTATCACGCGCTGATGCCGACCGTCGTCACCCCAGCCGTCGGCAGCGCCCTGGTCGTCGTCCACGAACACCTGCTGTCCAACCGGGAGCGCACCCACGGCAAGACCGGCGTGATCATCGAAGGGCCCCGGGGCACGGGCAAGACCGAGATCCTGCAGTACATCGGCCGCCACTACGAGAACAAGATCGCCCGCCTGTACGAGCCGGACGAGAACCGCATCCCGGTGATCGCACTGCGGGTGCCTCCCCCGGCCCGCGGCGGGCGCCGGAACTGGCCGGCGGCCTTCGCCTCCTTCCTCGGCCTCAAGCACGACGGCGGCACGGATCCCACCCGCTCCATCTGCCATGTGATGCGCGCCAGTTCCACGCTGCTGGTCCTCATCGACGGCATCGAGCAGCTGCGGGCCGGCGCCGACGCCCAGGAGACCTTCGCCTACCTGGAGGAGATCGGCGAGAGCACCGGTGCCACCTTCGTCTTCGCCGGGCGTGCCGCCCGTTCCATCGTCGATCCGCTGACCCGTGACCGGGAAACCGCGCTGGAGGACAGCGAGCAGATCTGGGGCGACTACGCCGCCCTGCGCACCAGCCGCATCGGCTACGACGAGGACGGCCACAAGCTGTTCACGAAGATCGTGCGCAAGTTCGACAAGAACCTGCGCCTGCACCACCACGAGCCGGACGACCTGACCAACCTGCATGAATACCTGCACCGCCGTACCAAGGGGTATCTGCGGGCCCTGTCCCAGCTCGTCACCCAGGGCGCTCAGAGAGCGATCTGGACCAAAGAGGAGCGCATCACCGAGCAGTTGATGGAATCCCTGACCATCGGCCTCAGCCGCAGCATCTGAGACCGCACGCACGCGCCCTGGGCGGGTGGCCTGCCCAGGGCGTACCCCTCTGAGGCCCGTGCGTACGGAGCAAGGGAAGAACAAGCCGTGGCGGATGCCGACTTCGAGGAGGACGAAGACGACGGCGAGGCGAAGGTGACCGTGAGAGTCCCGTTGGGGACCCGCCTTGCCCTGACGAGTGTCCTGGAGCGGCACCGGGTCTGGACTCAGCGGCTGCGGGCACGCCATCAGGCCCGCCTGAAAACCGTCGCCCCCGCGCAGCGGGCCCTCCTGAGAGGCAAACAGCACCAGGAACTGCACACTCTGCGCAGCCAGGGCGAGCTCCTGGATACAAGGGATGTGCTGGTCGCGTTCGGTCTGCGCCAGGAAGTACAGGCCCGCGGCTGGGATCATCCCTGGCCCGACGTGGACCCCGACGAGATACCGCTGAGAGGCGTTTCCGTCGGCACCGGCATGAGCCGCTATCCCGAAACCCTCTCCCTGCGTTTGCCGGCCACGCTCGTGGAACAGGTGCGTGCCGGGTGCTGGTCTGCCTCCAAAGAGAGCATCCGCCAGCTCCAGCAATGGTGTGACGACCGCCCGGCCGCCGTCCTGCGGCCGGAGGTCATCGCGCCGGAGGAGCAAGCAGCAGCGGAGTACCGGCGCCTGGCCGCCGGTGTCACCACGACGGGAGGGGTCTACCGGGCGGGCATCCGGCGGGGGCTGCATGCGGCGCTGCAGATGGCACCGTCTCCGCTGGTCACAGCTCTGGCTCCTGCGCCGCGTTGACGGGCCGGTATGCCAGCGACTGCAGGGTCTCCTGGAAGGCGGGGAAGTCGTCGATCGGGGCGAGCGGCTCCTCCTCCAGAGCGAAGTCGCGTCGTACTGCTTGGAGTTGGATCCTCAGCTCGTCTGCGTCCACGGAGTTGTCGAGTGCTGCGCCGATGTCCTCGATCAGCAGGGTGGCCTGCTCGCCGGTCGCGCCAGCCGGGTGGTCCAGAAGGAAGGACTTCCTCAGACGCTTGATCTTGGATGTGGTGCGTTCGGTCGCGATCTCGCGCAGGGCTTTGCGCTGTCGGCTGCCCAGTTCACGAAACAGGGTACGGAAGTTGCGGTCCAGGACCGCAACGGCGTCGGCAAAAGAGTCCGCGTCGTAGGTGAGCACGTCAAGGATGTTCCGTGCCAGGCCCACCTTGTCCAGGTGGAAGCCCTCCAGTTTGCGCGCGGCAGCATTTTCCAGTGCGTCGTGTGTTCCTTCGTCGCCGGCGAAGGTCACGTCATCGGTGTGCAGGTCTTCGAGTTGCTTGGCTTCGGCGGACGTGAGGAAGGCGGTGGCGTAGCGCTTGACCGCGGCGACGCCGACCTCCAGCGGAATGAGGTCCTCGATGGTCAGAACGCCGTGCGGGCGAGGGCTCGTGACGCGCTCGGTGGGCAGCGCATTCAGCTGCAGCACAAGGTCCTCGTCGATCAGCGGTTTCCCATGAGGGCCGCGGCTCAGTTTCTTGCGTGCCTCGTCACCGGAGCGGTCACCGTCGAGAAGGACGATGACGGCCGGCCGGTCAACATCGCGTCCCCGCGCGAGGTACACCAGGTAGGGGATGTGGGGTGCGGAGCCCGCCGGTACGAGGGTGAGCGTGTTGAGGTCGAGGTACTCCAGCGAGGAGATCTTCTGACGGCGCAGGCGTGTCGACACGCCTGCGAGGAGGATCTGGTCGGACATGCCTTCGAGCATGAGGTTGCAGTTGCTGATGAAGGTCGTCTCGCCGACGAAGCTGCCGAAGGCCGATCTCAGGGGCTCGTAGTGGTTGCGGGAGGCGTTGCGTACGACACGGGTGCCTTCGTCGCCTTCTCCTTTTTCGAGGACCCGGATGCGTTCGCCGTGGTTCTTGTCGATCAGGAAGGGCGAGTGCGTCACGTACACGACCTGGCAGGCGGGGCGGTCGGGGTCGGCCGGGTAGGCGAGGTCCTCGAAGATGCGCAGCAGGTCCTGCTGGCCGTTGCCGGAGAGGTAGGCGTCGGGTTCGTCCATCAGGAGCACTTCACGCCTGCCGGAGGCGGGCGGTTCGTGTGCCAGGTACTGGATGAAGTAGCTGAGGAAGTATTTCAGGCCGCTGCTGCGTTCGTTGGCGGAGTACTCGGTGCCGGTCCTGTCTTTGATGGTGAAGACCAGGTCCTGGTCGCGCAGGGTCATCTGCAGCTGGAACTGGTTGTCCTGGGTCCACCATTTGGGGAAGTTCAGAGACCGGGCCAGTTGCTGGTTCATCTGCTCGACGATGCCGTTGGCGAAGCCTTCCTTGCCGGCGTCGACGGCGGCAAGGAGTTCCTGGAAGGCAGTCCTGTCGATCTTCGCGACTTTCAGCAGGAGCTGGTCGGCGAGGGCGAGTTGCTTGTCGTGTCCTTCGTCGGGTTGGTTCGCGGTGGAGAACGCCGACGTCAGGTTCGCTGCGGCCGTGGTGAGCTGATCGGCGGAGGTGAAGGAGTCGGCGTGGTCCATGACCGTCCGGAAGAAGGACCGGCGGGCGTTGCGGGACCGGGTACGCAGCGTGCTCTGCTCGCCGGCCAGGTATTCGACGGGGACGCTCTGGGGCAGTGCCGTGTGCGCGTCGATCTCGAACCAGCTCGGCAGAATGTCCTCCAGCGGTCCGGTGTCCTCGACGGGGTACTTGCTCCAGCCGCTGCTCTCCGGGAGGTAGACGACGGGCTTGTCCGCGCCGATGCGGAACATCACGAACGTGTCGAAGTCGTCGCCGTCCTTCCTCCCGCATGCCTCGGCCACCGCGTCGCGGTCGCTGGGCTGCAGGTTGTCGAACCGGAGGCCGAAGTCGGGGTAGGCCATGGTCTTGTTGACGGCGAAGAACTGGGAGTAGCGGCAGAAGTCGCCTCGTTCGATGTTCTGCCCGGTCAGGGCTCGCTGGACGGCGGCCAAGAGCTGGCTCTTGCCTGATTCGTTGGCGCCGACGACGGTGGTGACACCTTCTTCGAGGAACACCTTGACGAACGGGTATTTGAGGTCGTCGCTGTCCAGGACGTCCCAGGGGTCCGGGACGAATTTCTCGCTGGCTTTGCGGAGGTAGTCGAAGTTGAACGAGCGGAAGAAGCGGATGTAGACAGCGGAGATGAACATGCGGACCCCGTTGCGGCTCATGATGCTCGGGCGGGCGGTCATGCTACTGCCGGGGACTGACAACGGCCGGGGCAAGCGCCGTCAGGAGGCAGCGGACCGCGGTGTGCTGTCCGGATGCGCTGCCGGTCTCCCGCAGGGCACCGCTACTGCTGCTGCGGGGGCTCTGGCGTGCCCCAGGCCATGCGGAGGATGTCGAGCGCGGCGCGTTCTTTGTCGGTGAGCTCGTTGGGGGTGCGGCGGATGTGGTCCACCCAGGAGCCGAGCCGGAAGGGGCCGATCCAGTCGGTTTCGGTGTGCTGGCGGGGGACGTTGAGGTGGCCTTCGCGGGCGAGATAGCAGGAGGCGGCGACCAGGCCGCGGCGGAAGTCGCGGCCCCGTTCGGTACGGAAGGCTTCGGGGTGGAGGCCGTCGACGTTCGGGACGATGCCGATGTCGATCAGGAGTCTGGCCTGTTCGACCTGTAGTTCGCCGAAGTGGTTGCGCTGGCGGCTGAGCCACTGGCCCAGCTTGAAGCCCTCTGGAGTGGTGAAGGAGTTGGCAACGTCCAGGCTGCCGCCCGCGTCGAGGTGCGCTTTGGTGTGGGCGTAGGCGCGCCGCCAGGTCAGCGGCCAACCTCGGGGGTTCCACCAGGGGTCGAGGTCGGTGAGCTGCGCGGCATGGTCCTTGGAAAGTGTTTGGGCGTTGTCCTTTTTGCGGCACTCGGCGAGCCAGGCACCGACGGGGTGGCCGCCTTGTGTGGCGTCGGTGGGTGCGGCCAGGTGCCCGTGGGCGGCGGCGTAGGCGCGGGCGTGGTCGAGCATGCGGGTAAAGGTGTGTGCGGGGGTGCTCCACAGCATGCCCAGGACATCGAGGGCGTCGGCGTGTTCGCCGGGCAGGCGGTCGGCCAGGTGCCGCAGGCGCTGGTTGCTGATCCACTCCCCCAGGGCGAAGCCGGTGCTGTCGTGGAAGGCGTGGGGGACATCGAGGTGATGGTGGTCGTGGTGATAGCGGGTGGCTGCGACCAGGCCGTCGGGCCAGGAGCCGGTGGCAGGCAGCGTGATCTCAAGGCCGAGGGCTAGGGCGACCTGCAGGGCGCGTTCGGCGCGGTTGTAATACACGGTTCGGCGCGGACCACCGTCGCTCAGGCTTCGGCTCCGGCGAGGCATGGCGATGTGGTCGAGGAAGCTGTCGTCGTGGGCCCTCAGGGCCTGGAGGATGGTGTAGATGCCTTCGAACTGCGAGTCGTGCAGGGCCTGTTCGGTGGCCCGTCCGTCGGGCAGGTAGACGGGCAGCACGAGGGTGGCCTTCTTGCCGCGGCCGGGTACCAGGCGTAGGGCGCGGCCGATGGCCTGGATGGCGTCGACGACGCTGTTACGGGGCGCGGCGAAGACCACGGAGTCGATGGCGGGGATGTCGATGCCTTCGGCCAGGACGCGGACGTTGCTGAGGACCGTGCACCCGTCGGCGCTCTGGAAGTCGGACAGCCGACTGCGGCGCTCGTCGATGCGCTGCGTCCCGTCGACCCAGAAGGCCTGCAGGTCCGGCCGCTTCAGCTGGGCGGCGGTGTCGGGCAGGTCTTGGGAGAACGCTGCGGCTGCCTCGATGCGGTTGTGGAAGACCAGAACGCGCCGCAGGTCGTGGTCGGTTATGGCGCGCAGGACGGCCACCTGCAGTGCGGCCGCCCGCAGGCCGCCGTGCTGCGGATCGAGGTGGGGCTTGCGGGTGAGGATGGCACGCAGCTGGCTGTCGCCGACCACGGGCATCACGACCTGGTAGTCGGCGAGGAGTCCGCGTTCGATCGCCTCGGCCATGCCGAGGCGATAGACGACAGGGCCGAAGATGTCGCGGCGGTCCATGGTGGCGGTGGGGGCGCCATCCCACAGTCCAGCGGTGAAGACGCGGGGTGTGGCGGTCATGTAGAGATGCAGCCGGGCGGGGATGGCGCGGTCGTCGTGGATGGCTCCCCAGCCCTCTTGGGTGCTCATACATGTACGGTGGGCCTCGTCCACGACGATGAGGTCCCAGGCTGGCAACTGACCGCTGTGGTGGGCTTGCTGCAGTCCCGGCAGGGATGCGTAGGTCACGAAGACCGTCGTGGGCAGGCCGTCCTGCTCGGCGACGATACTGGCCAGGTCTGCCGGCCGTTTGACCATGCGGGCCGTGCCCCGGGGCAGGCCGCTGCGGGTCTGGCCCATCGATGACAGGCCCACCATGAGACCGCCGCGTCCGCCTTCGCGCCAGCGCCGGATGGTCTGGGTCAGCAGTTCCAGGGTGGGCACAGCCACCAGGACCCGACCGTCCTCGGTGATTTGGCGGGCGGTCGCCACGGCGGTGAGTGTCTTACCGGTGCCGCATGCGGAGACGGCGGTCACGCGGCGTTCCCCCCTCGCGAAGGCGCCGGTGATGGCCGCGAGGGCCTCCTGCTGATGCGGACGCAGCGCGAGGGAGGGCATGGCCGGGGACTTCTCCTTGCGGGGCGTGCTTCCAGAACACGGGAACTGTAAAGGATCATCGGGCAGCGCTCACCAATTCCAGCCAGAATGAAGGAAGTTGGACGGCCTTCCGCTAGGGATGGGGTCGGACTGGGAAGAGAGGGACAACACGTTGACTGCACGTTCGTTGGGGTCTTTACGGGACGGGGACGGCGTGAGCGAGGTGCAACCGCTGCCGCGGCGGCTGCGGTTCATCGCCGAGGAGTCCACGAACTCGTTCGTGCACCGGCTGGCAGAGACCAACGGACTCGATCCCCGAGAGCTGCTGTCGATGCTCGGTGCCGGTGATTCACCCCTTCCCAAGCCGGAGTTCAGCGAAGTGCATCTGAACGTGGCCGCGCACAACAGGCTGGCCGCCCTGGCGGGATGCGGCACCGACGTCCTGGAATACGTGCTGCCCACGCTGCGCATGCATCCGCTGCCCGATCCGGCCGGTGCGCCGCCCCGCTGGGGCGTCCCCAACCCGTGGGAACCCGCCGATGACTGCCTGGTGCGCGTGTGTGATCTGTGCGCGCTGGCCAAGCGGGCACGCCGGGATGCGTATGCGGTGTCGGCAGCCAGCTGGAGGGTGTGCGGCCGGCACCGGCGCTGGACGGACAACCTGCGGGAGGACGGGGTGACCTGCATCCCGCTCACTGCTGTCCCGGAGGTCCTCGCAGCTCACGGGGAGCGTGTGCGGCTGGAGCGGCGGCTGGGGGCCGGCGGCCGCATCGCGTTCGCGGACGCGTTCCACATCGCTGTCTTCTGGTGGAACCAGGCCGCGCAGGTTCCGCAGGCGTGGGCGGTGCGCCATCAGCAGCTCGGCCTCAAGAAGGGCAGCGACCGACGGGTGGCTGCTTTGGTGGCCTACCCGGAGGTCGTCCAGCTTGCCGGTGCTCTGGCGGCGCGGGAGCGCCGACGGCTGCGGGGCAGCTTGTCCCGTGCTCAGGACGCCGACTGGCTGCGGGGCGTGCAGAGCCTGTTCTCCTCGTGGGGGCTGCGGGGCAGTTTCCCGATGGAACCGGTGCTGCAGTGGGCGGCGCAGCATTCCGGGCAGGCGGGCCCGTCCGGGCCGAAGCCGGTACGGGGCCGTCATCGCCGTCTGGGCGCTTCGGGTCCCCACCCGCAGGTGCTTCCCGCCGCCGCGCTTGAGGCCCTCACCTGCCTGCCCTGGCGGTTGGGCGAGACCGAGGAGGCGCCGGCACATCTGTGGAGCGTGAGCAGCCGCGTGTGAAGAGGGCGCTGGCGCGTGCAGCGGGTTCGGGCTGCGGCACGCTCAGACGCCGAAGCCGATGTGGGAGACATGACGGTAGGCACCGTGGTCGGAGCCGAGGCTGTCCGCGATGGAGTTCCACGCATCGTCCAGGGCTTGCTGGTCACCCGAGTTCCAGGCGTCCACGACCCGTCGCCAGTCGGTGCGGACATTGATCGTGCGAATGTTCAGGTCACGGCGCCGGTTGGGGGCGACATGCTGCTGGTCGACCGGATAGATCTCGATCCGGGTGCCGCGGCCCTCGTCCCAGAGGCGCTGCTTGTAGTAGCCGACGAGGTTGTGGCGACGGCAGGCCCAAAACGCCTGGTCGATCTTTTTCAGATTGGCCGGCAGAGGGCGTTGCCGTGCCGTCCTCCACCGGGCGATGGTCCGCTCGGTCACGGTGACCTGGGCCAGCCGCAACCAGGCAAGTCCCTGCTCGTCCCACGCCAGGTAGCGCAGACGGATGGACAGACCCTGCGGATCGCTGACCGGTGGCAGGCCCCTATTGGCCGCCCGCTCGTCGAGCCGACGCGCCAGCGCGGCCCCTCCGGATATACCGGCGGCGCCGTAGCGCCCGAACCCCTCCCCCGGCTGCGCGGGAGGCGGAGGGAGGGTCCCGCCGGCCGGGAGCTTCACAGGTGCCATGGTCGGCTCTTCTGCCTTTCTGCCGTTGTCTTCGTGACAAATAAAGAGCATGTCGCGGCTGCTTTTTGGATCACCATAGAAGACGGCAGGCAGTGCGCGCTGCGGGATCTTGACGGTCAACTCCCCTGCCTGCGGCGCGAGATGATGTATTCGAAGAGTGGCTTTGGAGGCTGAAAGTGGGTTCGCCCCTGGGATCGCTGCTTCGGAGCGCGAACGAGGGTGGCGTCCCGCCGGGTGGTGTAGCCGATCAAATCGCCGGAATCCGCAGGCTGGCGGCGGTGGCTCCGCGCAACCGGGACTCAACTCGCCCTAGGGCGCCTCGTAGACCGCCGGCTCGGCGAAAATCACCTGGAACCTCGTACCGGAACGCGTAACGCTTGATCCCCTACACCACGACACGGGACGCGACCCGAATGAGCCTGGGAGCAGGGGCGGTGCAGGATGTCCGGCAGCGGCGGGTGATGGACGATGTCGTAGCGGCCGGTTCTGCGGGACAGCTCCAGCAGGCACATGGCGTCCGGGATGGCGCGGCGTTTCAAGGTCTTCAAGCGGACCGCAAGTACAAGCGCGCCGGGCTGGCCATGCTCACACCCGGAGCCGGCAAGACGATTTTCGCCCTGTACGTGGCCGCCACGCTCAAGCAGATGAGAGATCAGGCTCTCCTGATGGTCGGTCTGGCGCCAGGGCGAGGCGGCGTGTCGTAGCGGAACAGTCCCGCGGGCTGGATGCACACGCCGCGAGGGAGGAGTCTCTGATCGACCTCGTTGAGCCGTACGATCCGTGGGACATCGTGGAGTTGCTGCGGCTTCGCAGCAACTCCCCCGGCCCCCGTCCCGGTCAGGAACCAAACCCGGAGGCCATCGCCGCACTCGTGGAACTCGTCGCACAGCACGCGTCACCTGCCCGAGCCCCCATGCGCCGGGCGACGCGTCCGGCGGGGAACTGGGAGGTACGCAGGCGACCTGCCCAGCCCTGGTGGAAAGCCGGAGTTACCGCGCCAGTCCATCGGCGAGGCGGCGGTGACTGTTGTGGATACGAACGGTTGCGCTGGTCACCCTGTCCCGGTTGCCGGCTACTTGGGGCGGCACATGCGCCCTCGTCATTTCGCGTACCTTGCCACAGAGCCCACACGGACGAAGACCCGGTGTGTGCAGGTCAACCCCCAGGGTGCCGGGAGGTCGCTTGCCAGACATCCAAGGAGCGTAATGGGCCCTCACGCTCGGTCGCTCGCCTTTTGTGCGCGCTGGAGCGAGACCGGCGCGGCGCGCCAGGCGTGCACCGTCCTGATGCCTGCGGCTCCGGTCGCGGACCTTCGCCTGCCCACGGGCTCACCGTCGTCTCTATCCGGTCTGCGATCACCTTTGGGTGTTTCCGCTCGCCTAGGCGGGAGCGCTCCACGGATCGGCGGGCAATGGGCCTAGCCGTGAGATTTTTCCAAGATCCCGGCCTCTTGGGCCCCTGACAGCACACAACGACGACACCCCGCACCCTCAACTCTGGCACGTTCCTGATCGACCGACCGGGTCGTCTTCACCTTCCCCTGCACAGCGTTGATGCGCCCCTGGGTGCCTTGGGCGTCTCACGCGCAACGGTGCCGGACGGAGGTGCTGGCTTGGAAGCCAATTGATCTCCAGCTGGCATGTCTGTACCAGCCATCTCGTTCAACACGGTGCCGCCACGGTCACGTTGTCGTCGGCGATGCGCAGCACCCGGCCCCTGGCATAGTAGATCGACGTTGTGCCGTTGCCGCCGAGACGCATAACGCAGCCGAGTGCTGCCAACGGGTCGGTCGCGGGCTTCGAGCCGTCGGCGAGGGCGAGCCGGACTTGGGAGACCTCGAAGGCCGGTACACCGAGGGCCATCGGAAGGCGCACCGGCCGGCCTTCGCGAACATCGGCGGAGAGATGGTCACCGAGGCGGTACGGCAACAGGACGAGGCCGACGATGACGAACCCCAGCACCGCGCCGCCGACACCGCGCAGCCACAGACTGCTGTTCCAGCCGAGTCGGACGCCCGACGGCCGCAGCCAGAGGATTACGAGGGCAGTCGACGCGCCGCAGGCCAGGATGGCGACTACCGAGACCGTGCCAGCCCTGCCGCCGCGCGCTGACGCCCAGGCGGCGACGGCGACGACCATGGCAACTGCGACGCAACTGGCGGAGATCAGCAGGGTGATCATGGCGCGGCTCCGGACGATGTGCACTACCGCCCGGCCTCGTTCGGCCGCGCGCAGCAGCCACCGGGCGCCTAGGAAGAGGGCGAGACCCGCGATGCCGACGAGGAACGCACGGATCGCCAGCCAGCTGAAGGAGATGCCGGCCTCCTCCGGTGCCACCCCGAAACTGCCGTAGAACCGTGCGGCCAGCACCCAGCCGAAGGCGTAGGAGAACCCGGCTACGCCGGTGACAATTTGTGTGGTCCGGCCGAACCAGTTCGACAGGCGCTCCGCGAACGCCGACGAAACACCCTCCCCCACCGGCGCCTCGCTCACAGCATCTCAATGAGGAGCAGAATCGCCGCTACTGCGCCACAGACCAAACCAACAGCGAGTGCAACCCTCTCCTTGACTCCGTAGCTCAAACCGCCCTGCCGTAATGGCTCGGAGACCGTCGTACGCACCGCCGTGCGCGGTGTGCGGGTACTCGCTGGGGTGTCCTCGATGGCCTCGTCGAGAATCGTGAGCCACCGGTGCAGCGGAGGGCGAGGAGTCGTCGCGCGCACTGACTCACGGAGGACTGGCAGCAGCGCCGCTGATACCCCCTCCTGGGGCGAGTCCTGGGAATCGGTGGCTGAGGGACGCCACGAAGGGGTGCCGAATACCCGTGCGGTCAGCAGGCCGACGGCGTAGGTGACCGAAGCCTGGTCGGGGCGGGGAACTTCACCGCCCAGCACACGGGGATCGGTCCAATCCGTGGTGGTGAGCAGCGGGTCGTCGACTGTACTGCCCGCTGGCCGGATCGAGTCACAGTCCAGGATGAGGACTGCCGGTTCGGGCCGCACACTCCACAGCAGATTGCCGGCGGAGATGTCCTCGTGCACCAGGCCTCGCTCCTCCAGCCAGGCAAACGCCTCGACCGTCAGCCGGAGGAGCACGAGCTTCTCCCGAACGGTCGCCGACTCGACGCCCACGCGGGCCGCGCGGGTTTCGTAGAGCAGGTAGTTGAAGTCCCGGGCCCGCACCCTGTTGGTGGAGAGCTGCGCACGGTAGGTCATTTCGGCCTTCGGTACGAGCACGCCGGACACCGCCCCGTCATCCGCCATCACCACCGCGAGCGGCCAGGCAAAGCGGCGCCGCAGGAAGGCACCGTCATTGCTGTCGCTGTCCAACTCACGGTGGAGCCGTACCAGGCGGTCCAGGTCGGCTTCGGAACGCTGGACCGCGTACTTCTTGTACAGGACGCGGTCTTCATGGCCGAAGACGTCGAAAACCGTGGACGAGCCGCCTCGCGACCCGGCCCCATACGTGCGGAGCTCTCCCTCCAGTACGCGCTGTGGCAGGCTGGGCCAGGTATGGGGTACAGGCTGAACGGTCACGTCACTCCTCCGCAGTCAGTCCCAGCGGATGTCGGTTTCGTTCAGCGGTGGGTTCGGTGGCGGCATTCGAAGCGGATCCGAGTCCCGGTTGGTCGAGACCATCGTCGAGGCGATCAACAACATGGCGTACCTCTCCAGCAGCGAGGCGATCCTAGCTGCGAGTACATCGGCGGGAACGTCGGTCCACGCCTCGGCCTCCACCGGGTTGAGGCGTCGCAGGACCTCGGGTGGCAGTTCCTCCATGCCGACGCCCATAACCACCAGTTGCGCGCGTGTCAGCTTGTCGAATTCGTGGAACGCCTGCTCCCAGCCGGAGTCCGAAGGCATACCGGCGGTGAGGAGATAGACGAAGGGCCGGAAGGTCACTGTGTCATGGGCACGGAGGACCCGCAGGTCTCGTTCGATCACCCGGCCCAGGTAGCGGAAGAGAACGCCATAGTGGGCGGAGCCGTGTCCGGACAGCCGTGGCAGGGAACGCAGTTCGGTGAGGTCGGTCAGTGGCAGAACCAGCTCCGCCTGGTCGCCGAAGGTCACGATGCCGAGCCGAATATGCTCGCCGAGGAACGGGTTGCTCAGCAGTTCCTCAGTGAACCGGACGACTGCTTCCTGCACCGCGTCGAGGCGCCCTGACACATACATGGATGTCGAGGTGTCCACAGCCAGGTAGAAGGGCAGTACACGCTGCACGATCCTGTTCCCTTCCCCCAATACGCAGCTGGCGCGTCCGTCGTGGCACGGCCTTGCGTCGTTCGCTAGATTAGCGAACGAATCGCCTGAGCGTCATCGGGCCGTGTCGTGCATGAGCCGCTCTCGAGCCCTTCGGCCGCCGTCAGCTCTCGAAAGTCACATCGCCGCCGGAGGGGCCAGTCGCCCGCCGACCCCGGGCGTCCCCCCGCACCAGTTCCCAGTGCGAGTTCCCTGAGCCGCGGGTCACTCCCCAGGACGCAAGGGGACCGACGAGCGCCAACTGGTCGAGCGCTTGGAACAGTGCCGTAGGAACGAACCCGGGCTGACGCGCGATCCGGAGGATGACCTCACTACGCCTTGCAGCCAACCGAACACGCGTAACCCATCCGACCGAACGCACCATGGCACACGGCCGAACAAGATGGCTGACGGTCCACCACGCGTGATTCTCAGGCGCAGGCACCAGGCGAACGCCAGCAGTCACCCGGCAGGCGCACCCGACGCGCGCAGCCTTGTACCGGGTCCTACCGTCGAAATGCCCTGCGCTGCGACAGGACGCCTGGACTTGGCTCGGGCGGCCCCGGACACCGCGTCCTGGATCGGGGCCGCCCGCCCCGTGCCCTGCCCTCCCGCCGGAATGAATGGGAAGGGCGCTGGGGGTGCCGTTTTCCTCGATGCGTCTGTGCACAGACACGAGGACTCGTCCTCCGTCACATGATTTCACCTGTCTCTGGCTGGTTCGCCCGGCTGGCCTGGGAGCGCTGTCCGCGACGACGGGCCTCCTCCCGTGGTGCCGGTCTGGCGAGGCCACCAAGGGAGGAGGCCGGTTAGACGGCGCCACGCCGATCGGGTGTGCCGAGTTCGCGGCCCCGGGAGAGGACCGGCAGGTTGCGGGACGGTGTCCGGTCGCGCGGAACTTCCTCCTCGATGCGCAGGGCCCCGGAGGGGCAGCGGCGTACCGCACGCAGTGCCTTGGCTTCCGCGTGGCGCGGCACCTGCGCCTGGGCGACGGTCGGGAAGCCGTCGGCGCCGAGTTCGAAGACTTCCGGGAGGATGTCCGCGCACAGGCCGTGGCCGCGACACAGGGTCCAGTCGAGGTAGATCTTTTGACGGCTGCCGCCGGCCTCTGCGGGCTCGTGTCCGCCCGGAACACTCGCGGCAGCTCTGGGACCTGCGGGCAGAAGGCCTTGCACGGGCCGTCCGCAACCGTTCCCGAGGACGTGCGCGGCCAGGTCGTCGGCGAAGGCCTTGATGGTGGACTCCAGGAACATCGCGGAGCCGTCCGGGTGCGAACAAGCACCGCGCCGCTTCACGTTCTTGGCGACCTGCTTGAGCGCCTCCAGGGCGGCCGGTCCGCCGCCGTTGAGGATGTCCTCCAAGCCGCGCGCGGCGGCCGGCAGACCGAGGTAACAGGGACCGCACTGTCCCGCGCTCTCCTCGGCCAGCCACTGCGCCACGCGCAGCGACTCGCCCAGCGGACAGGTCTCCTGGGTGATCGGCAGGATCGCGCCGGCGCCGAGCGCACCGCCCACCGCGTCCAGGGAGTTGCGGGAGACGATGGCCTCGTTGACCGTCGCCGCGTCGATCCATTTGCCGTGGTAGCCGCCCGTCAGCACGCCCTGCGGCATCGGCGGGGCGCCGGCGAGCTGAAGGACGTAGCGCAGGGGCACGCCCGTGGGGACCTCGATCACCATGGGGCGCGCGACCGCGCCGGAGACCGTGAGCATGACGGTGCCCGGCTCGTCGTACAGACCGGTGTTGCCGTAGCGCTCCGGGCCGATGCGGGCCGCGATCGCCAGCTGGGCGAACGTCTCGGCGTTCGACAGCAGGGTGGGCGCGCCGCCGACGCCGCTCTGCGAGCCGCTGACCTTCCGGCCGGGCGGGATCGCCGGGCCGCCGTCGATCGAGCGGATCAGCGACGCTGCCGCTCCGGTCACCATCCGGCTGGGGTTGCGCTGCACGGATACGCGCAGCGCCGAGCGGCGTCCGTTGCTCAGGCCGCGTTCGGCGAGCGCGGCCTCCATCGAGCGCTGCGTCGACTCACGGGTCACCCCGATGACGAGCGCGCCGGCACCCAGCGCCTCCGCGACCAGCAGCGCGCCGTCCAGGATGAGGTGCGGGGCACGGTTGATCAGCACCGTGTCCTTGCGGCATGTGGGATCGCTCTCGCTGCCGTTGACCACGACGACCGGCCGTACACCGCGCTTGATCGCCGCTTCGGCGACCGAGCGCAGCTTCTTGTGGAAGGGGAAGCCCGCGCCGCCGCGGCCCCTCAGGTTGATGTTCTCGGCAAGCCTCGCGAGCTGCTCACCGCCCAAAGGCTCGAGCGGCCCGTGCACCCTGAGGTGCATGGGCAGATCGAGCCGTTCGACAAGGTCGAAGCCGGAAGTGAGTTGCGGAATACCAACCACGCGGACTTCCGGAACGTCGGGCAGGCTGCCCTCGAGGTCCCGCGGTGTCGTCCAGTCTGTACGGGCGGCAGTCGAGACCGATGCGGATCGGCGGCCGGTGTCGGCAGGCAGACTGGGCTGCGCGGTCGCCTGCTTGTGGGCGGCTGCCTTGCGCAGCGTGTCCGCCAGCCTGTGATCGACATCGGTCGATGCCGTGATCATCTCCTGGAGCGTCTCGTTGCCGGTGCGCAGCATCCGGGTGAGCAAGGACGGCTTCGGGTCCGCCTGTGCAGCAGCGTCACACGTGGCCGACAGCTTTGCGTCGATGTCGGTCGACGCCTCCAGTGCGGCCTCCAGCTCGGCCGTCCCCGCCTCGATGAACATCTGAAGGCGGGAGTTCAAGGACGGGTTGGCGCTCACAGCCCACCTCCCGCGTCTTCATCCATCAGACGTTCCAGGTTCTGACGGGCCCGTCGCAGGTTCTGGCGTACGTTCACGGCCGGCATACCCAACGCCTTGGCCGTCTCGGACGGCTGGCAGCCATCGATTTCGAACGCCATCACCGTACGCTGCAGCAACGGCAGGCACCGAAGTAGCTGGACCAGTGCCAATCTCTCCGCAACGTCATCGCTGTGATCCCTCATCGGGCTCTCCGAGATACTCTCGGTCAGCTCGTCCGGCCTGATCCGGTGCACGGACTTCAACCACATACGGTAGGCCGTGGTGCGCAGCCATGGCTGGGGGCACTCAACGCGGTGCCAGGTCGCGGCCAGTTCCACGCACGCGGACTGCGCGGCGTCCTCTGCGTCTTGCCGTGTGCCACCTGCACTGATCAGAAAGGCCACCAGGGGCACGAACCGAGCATGGAACACGGCGTTGAAGGCTGCCTCCTCCTCAGAGCTCAGCCAGGGCAGGCACCGCTGCTGCTGCGCGAGCGCGGCCGCCTTCTCGAAGTCCGTCCCGGTGGCCTCGAGAATCCCGAGCCAGGAGCTGACCGCTGGCGCCACCCCCAAAAGTGCGCGGCGTTCTCGTTCCGACCAGCCGCCGAAGACGCCGTCCTTGATGCGGTCGTCGAGAGCGTGGGCCAGACACGGGATCTTAACCGGGCAGCTGAGGCAGTCGGTCTGGCGACGTTCTCGCGCCCTCGCTGGAACGAACATCTCCTTAGGGTCAACTGTGCGGCAGGCCGCACGGGTTGCCCAATCGGTTCGCCCGCTCACGCCGAACGCCTTCGTGTCCTGCGCCCATCCCCGACCTCGATGGTCAGCTGGTCTGCTTCGTCGACGAAGCGACTGCCCTGGGGAAGCTCACGCACCACGTCACGGCGGAAGGCTCCACGGGCTTCCTCCCGCTGGACGATCCCTCTCACGCGCACCCACGTACGCAGCACCATGGCCAGATATCCCACCGCTGTGACGCCTGCCACGACTACATACTCCGGCATCGCTCCATGCTCCGTTCGCCGCTTGGATGAAGTGGTCATAGAGAAGTGCCATCCACACAAGTCGCGCGTGACCTCGCGCGCCCAAATTTCTCTGCGCAACGGCAAAGTGCCCCGCGCTCAGGGACCATCACAGGCAGCAGGCGAAGGCGGGTCGCGGCCCCAGGCGCCAGAAGATCTCCAGGCAGGCGGCACCGCCAGTACTGCAGCAGGGGCGGCCGCCCGGTTCCTGACGCCCGATGAAGTGACTGCCCGTCAGGAGGCCTCCCGCAACTCTCTGGGGCACACCGTCACACGGACCCGCATCCGGTCCTGGCTTGTGGGCCGTTGAGTCGCAGTGGACCCATGCGGAACCTGGCTGGCTCCGGCAGGAGAAGAGACCCAGGGACGCCTGCTGTCGCCGTGCGCGCGTTCGGTCCCGCACCCCCGACGCCCGGGGCAGCCGCGACCGCCTCCAGGGTCGGGGTCTGGGGTCGAACCCGCAACCGGACAACGCCGCAGTCAGCTCACGCAAGAGCGATCACGGGCGTGGCCGTTAAGCGGTGTGCCTATGACACGAGGAGTTCTTCATCACCGTCGAGCCGCATGGAAGGCGCTGGAGCGCAGGACCGTGGCTCCCGCCACCCGTGACTCGGCTGTCCCCTTCGGACCTGCCAGCGCGACCGGCCGGGGCCGACGGGCGGGCAAGGCTGCGAACGCAGCCGGAGCGCCACCTCGGCCAGCACGGCACACGTGGCTGCGGCCTGGGCTGCAGTCGCGGGAAACACGATGATCAAGATGACCATGACAGTGGCCGCAGGCCACTAGGGCCACGACGGCACGAGTGGCAGCAGGGCGGCACTGCGTCGGCGCACAGGCATAAGCACTCCCTTCGGGACATCCAACGGACTCTGCACCTGGGACCGTTGCGTACCGGTGGGTGCACAAACGTGATGCTGTCAGCCGGGTTCTTCCACGCCAACCAGCGCGCTCACCCATGTCTCACAGTCATCCCACCGAACTGAAGTTGCCCGTGCAACCCCGGATGAGTATCTGGTCCTGACCACTGCGCAGTGGTCAGCCGGCCAGGAAGGAGTAGTTGCGCGCACGTCCCAATCCACCGAACCGGAGGCGGCTTCAAGAGCCTTGAAGCAGTCACCCACTCATCCCATAGACCACGCACTGCTCGTCCCGTCCTGAGCACTCAGACGTGGTCGGCTGCACCCTCTCCCCAAACCTAAGAAATTATCGATGCAGTTGAGACATTCTCGATCCACTTAAGACACCACAGGTCAGAGGACTGTAGGTCGGAGCCCCTTGAAGCGAGATCGCACATGTGACCAGTTCAGAGGCCTAGCCCTCCCACCCCCAGTTCCTATGAGTGCAGTTGAGGTTCTGCAGGTCACAGCGATGGGCGTGTCTCAACTGCATGGATAACTGACAGCCCGACCGGCCCGGCGGGAACGCCCCTGCCTCCCCCCTGCCCTGCCTCCCGGTGTGAGCGGCAACTCACCCGGCACCAACCCGACCAGGAGCGACCCGACATGACCGCAATCACGCACCCCGCCAGAAGCACGCGCACCCCTGCCCAGGAGCCGGCCCCGACCCCTGCCGAAGTGCCGGCGCCCACCGCCCCGATCGCCGAGCAGCTCCGCACGGCGAACGCCCGGGGCGCGTCCCTGCCCCGCAACCTGGTCCGCCTCACCGCCCAGGCCGAGGCGGCGGGATGGGCCGCCACCGTCGAGACGCAGCCCGGACACTGCGCGCTGCTGCTCACCGCCCGCCAGGAGGCCGGGGAAACCGTCCTGCGCTGCGTGTGGCAGCTCACCGCCCGGGGCTACCGCTGGGACGGTGCCACCCTGACCCGCTACGGCCAGCAGACCGCCGAGAACATCGCATGGCGTGCCGTCGGCGACCTGATGGCCGCCGAGGCGCCCACCGCCCGCACACAGCCGACCGGGCCGGACCTGTCCATGTCGATCTACGGCAAGCCGGACGCGGCAACCGTGACGGCGGAGGTCGTATCCGCCTCCGTCGCCACCACCCCGCCAGGCGAGGTCCCCGTCATGCTGCGACCGTGGATCAAGGCCACCATCCCCGTGACGCTGTACCCGTCACGGTTCGTCGGGCGCGACTACCTCTGCGCTGACTGCCTGCTTACCCCCGGAGGCGACGACGCCGCCCCCGACACAGAGCCGGTCCTGTCGGTGCTCCCCACGGGCTATCTCGCGTCGAACGCCGCCTACCTCGAAGATCTCGCCGCCTACGCCGTGACCCAGGGGCGCACGCACGAGGAAGGGGCAGCGTTCGGACGGTGGGTGATCTCGTCCGAGATCATGACGTTCGGGGTGTACGACTCGGCCTACGAGTGCTGGGTGCTCTCGCTCACGTGCAGCATGACCGCCGCCTACGCGGTGCTCACGCACACGCGGATGAACGGCACGGCGCTGGGTCTGGAGTGTGGTTGCGGGCAGCGTCACCCCGATTGGCCGTGGGAGCGCGCCACGGTGTGGAGTGAGGAGGAGTGCCACTACCCCGATCTCCGTGCCGTCCCCATGGACCGGATCGCCGACCTGATCGCCGCGCGCGGGTACCGGGTCGCGGGTCAGTGGTCGACGGGGGACGTTGTCCGCCGGGTGGCTGTCGAGCCGACCGCCCCTGACGGAGCGGAGACGGCCCCGGTCGCGGCCGCAACAGTGGACGCCCCGCCGTCCGGCCCGGGAACGGCCGAAGCGTGGGAGTCCGACGGCGGAGCCTGCCCCGGCATCGAGCCGCCCCATGGCTCCGAGCCTGGCCCGACCGCCACCGCCGCCCCGCAGGAGCCCGAGCCGACCGGCGACGCCCCCGCGGCCCCTCCCGCCGCGCCGTCCGCGGAGAAGGTGGCCAGGCTGCCCAGGAACGCGCGGACGCTGTCGAGGCAGCGACGGAGAACGGGTGGGACGTGACCGTCACCGCCAGCCTCTTGAACGGCCGTTTCGCGCGTGCGGTCAGAGTGACCGGTACGTTCCCGGTGCGCGCCGGAGTCGAGGAGTTCACCGCCCGGTGCGTGTGGGACGGCGCCCGCTACTGGGGGTCCGCCTCCGAGCACGACGGCCGTTTCGGTGCCGGTTTCCGGGAGGTGCTCGCCTGGGTACGCGACGTGCGCGCCGTCAACCGCGCGGCCGAGGAGGCAGGCCGGACCGTGTGGGGACGGGACGCGGCCGAGTGGCGCCGCCAGCTCGCCGACGCCGTCACCAAGATTGCCGAGACAGCGGCGGAAGCACGGTCCGAGCACGGCCAGGTGACCGGCGACGCCGCCGAGCGGTCCGGGGCAGCTCTGGCCAACGCCGAGCAGGCGCACCGGGACGCGGTCGACGCCCTCACCCAGGCCCAGCGCGGCTACCAGGTGTACGGGGGCGAGGACGCGCGGCCCATCGCGGCGGAGCGGGATGCGGTGCTGGACGCGGGCAGGCGGGTGCGCGCCGCCCTGGAGCAGGTCAAGGACGCACCGCGCGCGACGGAAGCCGAGTCGCTCGCCCTGGTGGCGATCGCCGAGGCCGAGCGCGAGTTGCAGGCCCAGGAGGAAGCGTGGCGGGCACGGCTTGCCGCCGAAGGACGGGAGCCCACCGCCGCCGCGTACGGGTGGCTCATCCAGATGTTCGAGGACCCCATGCGCGCGTGGGTGGCCTGGCACACCGAGCACGGGCGCGCCGGCGAACCCTTCCACGAGGCCTACGACCGGTGGACCGAGGAGCGGCACGGCCAGGGACACCGGCCCGCGTACACCCGGGCATTCCTCAACGCGAACGCCGCCCCGGTAGCCGCGACCAGCAGGCCGACGCCGCGTTCATGGCCGCCGTCGGCGCCGACCTGGCCGCCGCCGACCTGAGCGTCACCACGGCCCTGCCCGAGCCGACCCCCACCGCCTGACAGCCCCTTGGGCCGGGCGCCCACCGCGCCCGGCCCCGCTTCCTGGAGTCCTCATGCCCTCCCACGCCACGTACCAGCTCATCGGCGATCGCTCCCACCAGTGCGACGCCACCGCCACCTGGACCCACAACGGCGCCCGCGCATACGTCCTGTGCGACGGCATCGGCTCCAGTGACGCGGTGCACGCCTGGACGAACACCGCCGCCCGCCGCCTTGCCCGCACCGCCGCCCGCCGCACCGACGCCGAGGCCGGCCTACGGGCCGTCTACAGCAACTACGCCGCCGAGCCGGAGCGGCAGGACGAGTACGCCCGCTACGACCTGCCCGCCGCGTGCGCCGTCGTCGCCGTCACCGCCCCCGGCAAGCCGCTCACCGTCGCCTGGTGCGGAGACGCCCGGGCCTACGTCCTCACCCCACGCGGCACCCTCCACCGTCTCACCGACGACCACAACCGCCGCCGCGTGTCCCAGGGCAGCCGCAACCTCATCACGTCCTGCCTGGGAGCGACGGAGACCGACGAGGAGAGGAAGGCCCAGTTCGGCCACCCCGCGATCGAGTCCATGTCCCGCGTCATGGAGAACTGCCGCCTGCTGCTCGCCAGCGACGGCGCGTACGAGCCGCTGGAGGACTCGGCCCGCAACCTCGCCGACTACCTCACCGGTTCCCCCCGGCACGCCGCGCGCGACGTCGCGGCATTCGCGGTCGCCCACGCCGCGCCCCACATCGACAACGCAACCGCCCTGGTCGCCGATCTGCGCACCGCCCCCCCTCGCGTAAGGCGCAGCCCGCATCCGAGCACCCGCCGCCGATCCGGGCAGCACTCCCGGACCGGCCCCCCACCCCACCCCGAAAGGCGGCATGCCATGCCCGGAAAGCTCAGCAAGGAGCAGGCCCAGAAGCACAACCGGGCGTGCGAACTGGTCGCAGCCGAGCAGGAGTTGACGGAGGAGGAACGGGAGTTCGTTCTCGACCACTACCACGAGTCCGCGCACACCGGCCGCGCTCTGGACGGCGCGTTCTTCACCCCGGCCGAGCTGGCCGGCCAGCTCCACCTCGTGGTTCCCGGGCAACCGGATCATCGACCTGTGCGCGGGCATCGGGCGCCTGGCCTGGCACGCCCGCGACTACTGGGGCCGACGCTGGGAGCGCCTGCCGCCGCGCGAGATCGTGTGCGTGGAGAAGAACCCGGAGTACGTGCGGGTCGGGCGGCGCATCCTGCCGGAGGCGACGTGGATCTGCGCCGACGTGCTGGACGTCCCGGCCATGGATCTTGGCCCCTTCGACTGCGCGATCAGCAACCCGCCGTTCGGGCGGATCAAGCGCAGCGGCAACGCCCCCGGATACCGGGGACCGCTGTTCGAGTTCCACGTGATCGCGGTCGCCGAGACGCTCGCCCGTCGGGGCGCGTTCCTCATCCCGAGAGACTCCGCCCCGTTCCGCATCGAGACCGGATTCGTTGATCAGCACTCGCCCGAGTACGAGCGCTTCCACCGCGAGAGCGGAATCACGCTCCGCCCCAACCCCGGGATCCCCACCGACCTTTACCGCGACCAGTGGCACGACGCCTCACCGGCCGTCGAAATCGTGCTGCACAACCGCGACGAGGACATGTTGGAGGCCCAGGCCGAACGGTCCGCGCACGCGGACCGGGAAGCCCTGGCCAGCCGCCCGCGCAAGCCGAAGACTCCGCACACCAGGGCAGCGCCGAGGGCAGCGCAGGATGCCGGGTTCAGCGACTGCGGCAGGGACACATTGTCCTGAAAGGCCACTGATCAACCCCCATGAAGGTGTATTATTGATTTTACGGATTAGCGGCAATCCATCCAGCACCACTCGACACAGGAGGACCCACGATGACCACGATCCGCCGGAACTGGACCAAGCGCGTGGAGGCGATCCGCACGGCGGCCCGCACCTGCCTGTTGCGCGGCGTTGAAAATGCCGGCGAAGGCGGCGTTCACGATGCGGACGAACTCCGACGGCGACGCCCCGCCGGTTGGTGTTCCGGCGGGGCTGTCGTCGGTGAGGTGTCGTTTTCTTCGGCAAGGTGCCGGTGGATCAGCAACCTCCCGCGCCTGCGATGGCTCGGAGACCGAGAGGCGCTGGCGGCGATCAGCTTCGTGTGGACGGTGCTGACGCCCGACGCGCGTTCAGCAGTCAAACACCGACCAGCAGATGTCGTTGCGCAATCGCTGGTCGTCAAGTACGAGTTCGCGAATCGCCTCCGGGAGCTGGTCGCGCTGCCACTGGCACTCGAGTCGCCCTGCGGCCTCACTTTGGCTTTGTGGCGCGGCAGCGCGTGCGGCCTTGATCGCATAGGCGGCCGCACCGAGTTCGTGCGCGGCGACGTGTGCGACGACTCCGGCCTGGCCGGCGGCGTAGGCGGCATGCCGTGCTGCGCCACGCAGGTCTCGGGCCGCGCCCATCGCATGTCCGCCCGCCGCGCGGGCCTGCATCATCTTGACCTCGCCACGCACCCAGGCGCGGGCATGCTCGATCGCCTGGCGCGGCCGTGGGTCCTCAGGCTGAGCGGACTCGAAGAGGCCAAGGACGTGCTCCGCGCACGCTGCCGCCCAAAGGGCGAGGAGATGGTGATCCGAATCAGTGAGGGTCCCACCGCGGCGGATCGTCACGAAGCGAGGGTCCCTGACCTTCGGGAGGATCATGGTTGGCATTCCTTCCTGCCGGTATGAAGCGAAGCCTGCGAACCCGGTGGTTGATCCGCAAGCTCGGCTACCGATCTCCGGACAGACGGGACGAGTTCTCAGTCGCCAACCACCTCGCTCACTGCGGCGCGGGCGGCGGCCTCATCGGCAAGGTGCCGCCGCCGACGAACACACCAGCCTCGCGGGCATGCACCCGAATCCCTCGGCACACAGCATGCCCTCAACCCACCGCCCACATAGGCATCTTGAGTGTCGTTGAACAACCTGCCGCGCCTACGACTCCGACAGCGGCAACATGATGCCGGTCGACCCGGCGCGCGCATTCGAGGCGTGGGAGAGCATGCCGGGCGCCAGGCTCACCGAGGACACCCCCGGGCAGAAGTGGACGGTCCACGTGCACTCCAACCGGTTCTACATCCTGACCGCCGAGGACCCCGCCGCCCCGGCGGACGGCACGCCAGCCGCCGAGGTTCCCGCGGCTCCCACCGCCGCGCCCAGTTCCGCTCCAGACTGCCCGCACGCCCGCCAGGCCAGCGCACCGGACCACCGCGCGTCCCGCACGCTCGCCCGCCGCAGGCGAGCATCCGGCATGCCGGGCCGTGACCAGCTGCCCGGCCACCTGCCCGCCATGGCGGTTGAGCTCGTGGGGAAGGCTGTCCGCGTGAAACTCGCCCAGGGCTACAGCCACAAGCAGATCCGGGACGAGTTCGAGGAGCAGCGAGCCCAGGCCGTAACCGCCGGAGATACCGGGAGGGCAACGGCGCTGGGAACGATGCTCACGGTGCATGCCCTGATGGTGGCCGGGGAGGACACCGAACCCACCCCCTCCGGTCCCGGCCACAGCTCCTCGGATGAGCGGCAGCCCGTTCAGCCCCACGCCGCCAGTTCCCGGCGAGAGGGGATCGTGAGCGACGACAACGTATTGTCCCGCATCGACTCCGTCTTGCACGACGCAGCCGTCGCCGAAGACCTCACCGTCAGCGACGACGCCATGCGATCGGTCCCCCTGGCCGACGAGGACGAAATCATCCACGCCTACACCCGCGCCCAGGCCCTGGCCGACGGGTCCTGGTCGCCGCAGACGCCGACGCAGCGAAGGAGGCGGGCTTCCGCGTCCCGGTCGCCCTGACCAGCGCCGTGTGGGAGGACTGCGTGGCCTGGTCCGACCGGGACAGCAACCGGCAGACCCCGCAGGACGAGCGCGGCCGCCTCTGGGACGTGCTGTTCATGTCCCGTGCGGCCATCCGGCGCAGCGGCGGGGGCGGCGGCGAGGTCACCGTCGACCTCCGGCGGGTGCCGCGCAACGGCCGCGACCGGCAGGCGCGCAGGGTCCAGCTCGTGTGCGCGATCGGGCCCGGCGACCACGGCGAGCCCGTGATCACGATCATGCAGCCCGGCGAGGACTGATCCCCGCCACCCGAGGGGCGCGGACACTGCCCGCCCCTCGGGGCACCGGCGTAACCGAGATGTGACCCATGGTCGGGGTCCATGGTCGCCTCCGTGGTCGCCCCCGTCCGGTGTCCTTCCCTTGCCCACCCAGCGGCAACCGGCCCTGGACCGCCCCCAGTTCACGACCCCTACGCATCAACGGAGGCAGCAACCGTGATCTTCTTCAGCATCGCCGCCGGGTTCCTGCTCGGCCTCCTCGCCGCCCTCACCGCCGCGCGCGTCTCACAGCGCCTGCGGCCCGAGCCGACGTGCACCACCTGTTCGACGATGACCAACTGGCCGATTCGCGGCCACGACGACCGAGGGTGCCCCAACTACTGGCGGGACGTCAGCGCATCACCGGCCGCCCGCGACGGCGCCCAGCCACACCCCGAGTGACGGCGGACCTGCCGCCCACCCAACCGCACCGAAGACGTGCAGCCCCCGGCCGGGGCCCATGGCCGGCCTCCCCGCCGACCCGCCCCGGCCGAGCACCGCACGCAGGCCGCCAACCCCACCGCCCACCGGTCCACTCTGGAGAACCCGCCATGTCCGCGAAGACCCGCAAGTGCCGCGACTGCGACACCAACAACGACGCCACCGCGCCTGAGTGCCTCGTCTGCGGCCTCCCGCTCCCCCGGTCCCGGGTACGGGGCGCCCGCGTCTCCCGCGTACGACGAAGCCGCGACCTGCGCTGAGCAGCTCCCGATCAGCCCCGGCCGCAGCCCCGGGCTGTACCCCGCCCTCTCGACGGACCACATCGCACGCCATGCGTCGTTCTTCAACGCCCTCCGGCACGTCCAGACAGGACGGCGCCCCTGACCAGCACGGTTACCCAACTCCTCCCGGGAAAAAGGGTGTTACCCCACAGCCAGAATGGCGTATAATTGATTTCATGAGCAAGCGGCAACTTGCTCGACGCCAACCGATCGCACAAGGAGCACACGTGAGCGACACCGCGACAACAACACCGCTGCAGCGGGTCACCCTGCAGCTCGGCCAGATCCGCGTCAACGAGAACAACGTCCGCCAGAACCTCAGCCTCGACGAGAAGTTCCTCAAGTCCATCGCAGCCAACGGCGTGAAGGTCCCCGTCGTGGTCCTCCCGCTCGACAACGACACGCACGCGTACGAGCTGAAGATGGGCCACCGGCGCTACTTCGCCGCCCGGGCCACCAAGGAGACCGAGGAGGAACAGGACGCAATCGAGGTCCCCGCGTACGTGCTCGACCCCTCCCTGAGGGAGGCCGGTGAGGACTTCATCGACCAGCTCATCGAGAACGACGACGCCTACCGCCAGGGCCTGACCGAACTGGAGCAGGCCGACGCCCTGTTCGGTGCGGTCGGCGCGGGCATGAAGCAGACCAGGGTCGCCGAGCTCACCGGCCGGTCCCGCACCAAGGTCTCCCGCGCGGTCAGGACCGCCAAGACGGTCGGCGAGCGGACCCGTTCGGTGCTCACCAAAGCCGGTACGTACGACCTCGACCTCGAAGTGCTCGGTGTGCTGGGCGAGTTCGACGACGACGGCGACGCCGTAGACCGGCTGCTGGAGGCCCACCGTGCCGGTCGCTTCGAGTTCCAGGTGCAGTGGGAGCGCGACGACCGCGAAGAGCAGCAGGCTCGCGCCACGGTCCGCCCGCAGCTGCAGGAGGCCGGGGTGCGGCTGGCCGAGGACTCCGACACGCTCCCGCCGACCGCCGAGCTGCTCGCCGAGCTGGACGGCCCAGGCGGCGAGCCCATGAGCGCCGAGGCGCACGCCGCCTGCCCCGGCCACGTGGCGACCTGGGCGGAGAACCCCCGCGAGCCCGGCGAGGTGGACTACTTCTGCACCGACCCGGACCACTTCGGCCACCGTCCGCCCCAGGAGGACGAGCCGGAGACGGACGGCGACAGGGACGTGCCAAGGCCGAGGCGGCAGCGGAGGCCAAGCCGTCGGAGCCGTCGCGCGAGTACGCCAAGGCGGGCAACAAGGCCTACCGCGCCGCCGAGAAAGCCCGGCTGGCGTGGCTGAAGGACCTGATCGGCCGCAAGACCGCACCCAAACCGCTCGCCGCGTTCGTCACCGAGCAGCTCCTGACCTGCCCCAAGCCGGTGGCCCAGTGGTCGGGGGACGTCGGCCGCCGCAACGTCATCCAGGAGCTGACCGGCTACGACCAGCCCGCCGAGCGCGCCAGGACGGCGCCCCCGGCCAAGCTCACCCTGCTGAACTTCGCGGTACTGGCCGCGACGTTCGAGAAGCGGATGGGCGAGACCCGGACCTGGCGCACCGACCGCACCGCCCAGTCCGCCGTCTACGAGCTGCGCGAAATCCGCGCGGACGCCCGCACGTGGCTGACGTTCCTGGCCGAGCTCGGCTACCCGCTCTCCGGCGTCGAACAGGCCGTGGTCGACAACGAGCCCTTCCAGGAGCGCGAGGAAGGCGCGGCCGACGAGCAGGCCGCCGAGGGCACCCCGGACGGCGACAGCGCCGAGGACTCCGAGGACGCGTCCTGACCCGGGGCCGGGGCCGGGACCGGCCGGTCCCGGCCCCGGCCCCGGCACTCCTCCCGCTCCCTTCAGTCTCCCGCTGCGCGCCGCCCGGAAGGCCTCACCATGCTCCGCTCCGAACTCCGCCTCCACGCCCCTCTGTTCGTCACCCAGGCCGCCGTCAGCAACCACACCGGGCTCATCGCCCGGGCCGGACTCGCCATGCCGGCCGCGCCGTTCGGCTCGCCCGCCTGGCAGCTGCCCGCCCTGGTCTCCTACCTTCACCGCCTCCACCAGGACCAGGAGGACCCCTCCCCCGAACTGTGGCGCGCGCACACCGAACGCCCCACCGGCCCCCTCGTGCCCCGGCCGCACATCCGCTATCAGGCCGACGGGCTGCACGACCCGGACACGGTCTGCGTCCTCGATATCCAGCTCGGCCCGCGCGATGAGGAGACCGGCTGGCCCGCCTGCGACCTCGCCGTCATCGAGCAGGAGGAGGGCGCCTGCCCGTTCGGGCGTGTCACCCGCCGCCACGGCGCCGAAGCGATCGCCGCGTACGCCGCCGAGGAACTCACCGCCGAGCACGCCCGCCTCATGGACCGTGCCCGCCAACACCAGGACACCTCCTTCGTACGCCTCGCCGACCTGACACAGCGCGCCGCCAACTGGGCCGACAAGATCCGCGCCGCCGCGCACGCCGATGCCGTCCACGCCCAGGCCGACCGCGCCCAGGCCGACCGCGCCCGCGCCCGCATCACCCGCTGACCGCCCCATAAGCCCGCGCCGACTGCCCGCATTGGAGGCCTGCACCATGACCGAGTTCGAGCCCGCCTCTCCGACCTACGGCATCTCTTGTGCGGGTGCGGACTTCGGCATGAGCTGGTGCCGAGTTCCAGGGCAGGGTGAGGTGCGCCGACGCGAGCCGGGAGCCGCCCCTCGTTCGAGTGAAGCCCTCGCTGCTCAAAGGTCGTCGGCTGGGACGGCCGGTAGGAAGCGGAGGTATGGCGATCAGGGGGACGGGCGGATCAGCAGCGGCCAGACGCCGACGTGACGGATGGTTGTATCTGTCGCTGACGTCGACCGGCATGGCCGGGGCAGTGTGGGTGAGCTGGCGCTTCGGGTTGCCGGTGGCAGCCACGGTCATGGCATTGCTGCCGACGGTGGGCGGGATATACCTGTCGTGGGCGACCTTCCGCAACACCAGCGTGACGCATTACGCGGCCGGACCCGATCTCGCCGCGGCAGCAGACTGGCTGGCCACTGAAGTGCGTGGGCAGTGGGCGGCCGAACTGGCGGCGCGACGGGTCACTGTCCCGTATGCGCTGGCCGTCTCCTGGTGCCCCGCCGAAGGAGCGGCGTTAAGCGAGCCCTGGGAGCTGATACAGCGCACGGCCCGCGGATGGCCGGGAGGCCCGCCCGGGAACCCGGAGGATTGGGCGCAGGAACCGGCAGGGCTGGCGGGGCGAGATGGGGAGATCACCGATGTATTCCTGCGGCTCATCCCGACCCGCCGCCTGACGGTTCTGGGAGAGCCGGGATCCGGCAAGACCGTACTACTGATCCGGCTGCTCCTGGGTTTGGTGGAGGCACGGGCCGAGGGAGGGCCAGTTCCGGTGCTGCTGCCGTTGGCGTCCTGGGACCCCGCCACGCTGCCATTTGGGGAATGGCTGGCCCAACAGCTCGCTCGTGACTACCCGATGCTGGGCCGTGCCGAGGCAGTGCCCGACGGACGCGATGCATCCGCGCGGGCGTTGACCGAGGCGGGCCTGGTGCTGCCGCTGCTGGACGGGTTCGATGAATTGCCCCCGCGGACCAGGGCGCTGGCGCTCGACGGGATCAACGAAGCACTGCCGCCGGGGCAAGCCGTGGTGCTCTCCAGCCGCAGGGACGCCTACCTTGATACGGCAGGCTCCGTCGGCCGGCTCCCGGTCCGGCTGGCGACCGCCGCAGCGGTGGAACTGTGTCCCCTGGGCCGGCAGACGGTCGCCGACTATCTCGTGCGAGGCACTGGAGACTTGGAAGGGACCGCCGAAGCCCGCTGGCGGCCGGTGCTGGAGCAATTCGACGGCCCAGCGCGATCACCGGTGGCGGCCGCTCTGTCCACACCGCTGATGCTGTCACTGGCCACCGCTGTCTATAACTCCCGTCCTGGTGAGGACCTTACGGCCCTGCCGGATCCGGCCGAGCTGTGCGACCGCGCCCGCCTGCCCGAGCGCCGCGACGTGGAGCGGCACCTGCTGGGCGCATCCGTCCCCGCTGCCTACCGGCCGCACCCCCGCCGCTCCTGCCGCTGGAGCACCCGCACCGCGGTGCGCACCCTGCGCTTCCTGGCGGCCCACCTGTGCCGTCTCGACGGCGGCAGCACCGATCTAGCCTGGTGGCGACTGCGCTCTGCAGTGCCGCGCCGTCTAGTGGCCCACACCACCGGCGTGCTCCTCGGGCTGGTTTCCTGGACCACCGCACTGCTGGCCGCCTACGTCCGTACTAGCCTGACCGGCGACACACACCTCTGGTGGGTGGTGGGAGCGCCTTCGGCGTTGATCGCCGGTATGGCTGCCGGGCTGGCCTGTGACGTCAGCGCGGCGATGACCGCCGGGACGACCTCCACGGCCGCCAGCACGCTAGCGTTCTGGATAGTCGATCCCGCCCAGGCGGGGCCGCGCTTCCCCTCGGATTACGTTCCGGTCGGCGGGCTCGCCTTCGGATTCGCTGCCGGCCTGATCGGAAGTCTGGTTGGTGCCCGAACTGCCCGCTCGTGCAACTCTTCACATACAGCGGCTCCCTGGTCCTGGGACTGGGGAATGTGCCTGCGCGGCCTGGCGGCCGGGCTGGCCCTGTGGTTCCCCTGCGCCTGGCTCGGCGCCGTTACCGCCTGGTCCGTTGCCCTGGTCAACGCCGCTGTCTATGCCACCGCTGGCGGCCTTCTCGGATCCGCTGCCAGCCGTCCGGACACCTACCTTCCTGCCCCAGCCACCCGACTGCGCTGGTCCTTCGACCCACGCGTCATCGCCGTCGGGCTGGCCGCCGGCCCCGCCTTCGGAATGGCGCTGCTCCTCATGGATTACCCTGCCGCAGTTCTCGCGGGCGGCCAATACTCCCTCGTCGACGGGCCCACCAGCTACGTCCTGTACTCCGCGCTGGACGGGCTCGGCCTCGGCCTGGCCGCGGCGGTGCGGGCCCGCCCCGCCGACGCGGCCACTGCCTCAGCGCCCGGTTTCCTCCTGCGCCAGGACCGCGCGACCTTCCGTCACCTCGTCCTGCTCACCGCCCCCTTCGCAGGACTCGCGCTCGCTGCGCCTAACGCGCTCGCCGTCCTGATCACCGGCGACCCGTTCTCCAGCTTCCTTGTCCCGCCCGACGGCACCCACATCCTCTCCCCCCTTCCCCCGGCAGCCCGATCTGGGGCATATTGCTTGGCCCTCGCCGTGTGCGGACTCGCCGTGGGCCTGGCCGCCGCCATCAGCCGCACCGCCTGCTGGCCCTACACCCTCACCCGCGTCTACCTCGCTGTCCGCCACAATCTCCCGTTCCACCTCACGGAGTTCCTGGCCGACGCCCACGGGCGCCGTTCCGTACTCCGCCAAGCCGGAGCCGTCTATCAGTTCCGCCACCTCGAACTGCAGCACCACCTCACCCAACCAGCGGATGCCGCCTCCCGTCAGAGCCCAGCACAACGGACCGGTGAACCCACCGCGGCGAATGTGGCTGCACCTGAAACGGACAACGGACGGAGCTGATGGTCACCGCACCGTTCCACGTCCGGGACAAGCAGGTGCCGCACTTCGAGAAGGAGTGGGTCGCGTACGGCAGCAGCCGGTCGTGACACGCTCACTGTGCCGGCGAGATTGACAGCCACCCACCAAGAGCGTCATATTGATTACGCGAACTTAGCGTCAAAAGCGGTGGGCGGCGGAAGGCACCCCCAAGGGGGTGTCGGCCCAGGGCGGCAACCCCGGCCGAACGTCCCGCCGACCACCTTCACCAACTCGACTCGCCCGCCGGCGCGTGAGCGCCGGAGGAACAAAGAGGAGCAGGCCCAAAGTATAGGGCCGCAGCCAGAACCGGAGAGTGCAATGACCAAGGCCCTGAACCCGCAGCGTCGCCTCGTCGGCGGCCGCGCCGTGGTGAACCGCGACTGGATCCGCGAGTTCACCGGCGCCAGCGTCGGTTCCGCGGCCCGCTGGTACAAGGTGCGCGACGAGCAGCCCAAGGAGCACCGCCACCCGGAGAAGGAGCGGATCGACGGGACCGACTTCTACGACGAGCAGCAGTTCCGCAACTTCTACACGTGGTTCCAGCAGGACAAGGCAAGCAAGGTCCTCAAGGCCGACCCCGAGCTGCACAAGCTCAACCCGAAGGACGTCGTCTCCATCAACAAGGCCGCCGCGCTGCTGAACTTCAGCGGGGCCTCGGTGATCCGCAAGTACCAGCAGGCGAACCCCGGCTACTTCCCGGACTCCGTCGGCGAGGTCGAGGGTCCCACCGGCCGCATGATCCAGGCCTTCCGCGTCGGCGACCTGCAGGACTTCGACCGCAAGCGCACCGGGGACAAGCTCGGCAAGGCCGGCCGCCGTCCCGGGCCGCAGGACGACGCCGCTGTCGGCCGTCCGTCCGCCCTCGAGGAGGCGCTCGCGGCCGAGCTGAGCCCCTACACCCGCGAGGAGCTCTCGGCCACGCAGCTCGCCGAGCAGTACGCCGCCGAGGCGATCGAGCGCGACGGCTACCACCCGGGGCTGGCCGCGGAGCTCAGCGTGCAGTACGGAGGGCCGCAGAGGTCCTGGGAGTACGTCGTGCGCAACACCCTCGAGCACCTCCCCACGCCCGCGGCCGCGCCGTCCCGCTCGGAAGCCGACCGGCGGGCGGACATCGCCCTGGCCGCCCTGCGCGAGCGCGGCGACGTCCGCGGGCTTGCCGCCTCCCTCGCCCGCGAGCACGGCGGCAGCCCCGATGTCTGGTCGCGCGCGGTGAACGCGGCACGCAGGCTTGCCGACCCCACCACCTGATCACCCCGACCAGCCGGAGGACCAGCCCCGATGCCCAGCTATCAGCTCCGCGACACCGCCACCCGCCAGGTCCTCGCCCGCGACCTGGCCGACTACCCCGCGGCCGAGGCCGCCCTGGACCGCCTCGACGACCAGCTGGAACAGGACCTTGAAACCAACGGCGAAGGGGCCGGACGCATCCGGCTACGCTTCAACATCGAAAAGGTCATGGACGGCGTCGCCGAGGCCGTCGGGCACCACGTACTCCTCCTCGGCACCGACAACCAACCCGACCCCCTTCCCGCGCTGTAA
>NZ_JOEY01000067.1 GCF_000718165.1 Streptomyces fulvoviolaceus
GGGGCGAGTTCGGTGGAGAGCTCGGGGAACTGCAGGAGGAGCATGCCGATCCAGAGGGCGGCGTTGTCGGTGGGGTGGGTGGTGGGGGACGGGGGTGACGGCGGGGGCGAGGTGGCGAGATTGCGGGGGGTGGGGGTCGGGTGGTCGTCCCGCGTCGGACGGGCGTCCCGAGCCGGACGGGCGTCCCGAGCCGAACGGGCGTCCCGAGCCGAACGGCCGTCGGGAGTCGGGCTTTGGACGGAGGCCGGCAGGTCGTCGGCAGCCTGGCGATCGTCGGACATCCGCCGCCGGCCAAGCGACGGTCTCCCGCCGGGCGTCGGTCGGCGGTCAGGCATAGGGCACTGATCAGGCAACGGAGCCTCCGCGAAGCCCGCCCTGCACGGCCGGCAGGAAGTGCGCCGGAAGCTCCACCGGGCGGCCGCGGCGCCACAGGCGGCCACCGCAGACGCCGTCGAACCAGTTGTCGGCCGGGGCGACGATCTCCTCGCAGTTGCTCCGCACCGGGCAGCCGGCGCAGGCCCGCAGCGCGGGGGCGGCCTCCTTGACCTTCTTCGAGAAGACGACCCCGGGCGGGAGCCCGGCGCAGGCGGCCGCGGTCTGCCAGGCGGCGGAGTCCGCAGGCTCCTCGTCGGGGCGGGCGGCCCCGGACGCTCTCGGTCGGGGCGGTGGGCACGAGCCGGTGACGGACATGGGGCCTCCCAGAGTGACGGGTGTGAAGCGAGCGCCGCCCAGACTTACAGATTGCGCGCGCGCTCGCAACAAATATGCCAACGACCCTTTCGGAAGATCCGGACCACTCGGACGCCACCCACACCGAATCCCCTCCCCTCTCACAGACTTTCCTCATTACTTGCGCGAGAGCACGTAATTCCGCGCGCGCAAGCAAGCTAAACTTGCCGCACTCCATAGGAAGCGAGCCCTCAGATGACCAGCCAGGATCTGGACGCGTTCGCCGCTTGGGTCGAGGACCTGATGCGCGACCGCGGCTACGACATCGACAGCCCACGCGGCGGCGGCAAGTCGCGCATCGCGGACGAGGCGGGGGTCCATCGCGCCGCCGTCACCCGCCTGCTGCAGCGCCAGAGCATGCCGGACCTGGAGACCACGCGCAGACTCGCCCGCGCGCTGGGTGTCCCGGTCCGCGAAATGCTCATCCGCTCCGGCCGGCTGACCGCCGAGGAACTGACCGATCCCCGCGACCACTTGGCCTCCCCCGCCCCCAGCGCGGAGTTCGGCCGTCGCCCCACCCTGGAGGAGGTCGCCGACCTGCTCGGCGTGCCGGCCGACCGACGGGAGATGTTCGTCCGCGTGGTGGAGCAGTTCCTGCCGAACGACGTACCGACCCTGGAGCACGACCACGAGGAGCCCCGCCAGCTGGCGGACGCGGCCACGACCGCCGACTGACCCCTCTTCGACTGCCGGACGCGCCATAGAGGACACCCGTGGGCCGACGGGTGGCCCGCACGGGGGCGGCGCAGCTCCGGCGCTTGTGAACGCCCCTGTGCATCAGTTTTCAGGGGCGCGGGGAACTACGCGACCAGCCCCCACGCACCCGCAGCGACCCCCCAACCTCAAGCCCCTCCCCCCGTGCGCGCACGCTCGCATGTCACAGTTGCTGCAGCGGCGGAGCTGCGCCCACTCACCGCAACCCACCCAACGCTGCCCCGAGGTGACCCGGCATGACCACACCCACTCCCCCGAGCACCTTCCCCGACGTCGAGGCCATGATCGTCGACATCCTGGGGGACGACTCAAGACTCTCCGGCGCGATCGTCGACGTACAGGCACCGTCCGGCTTCGACGGCACCGCCGCCGCCGTGTTCGTCAACCGCCGCGGCGGCGCCTGGGTCGGCGAACTCCACGTCGACCAGCCGCTGATCGAGCTGGAGGTGTACGGCCCGACCAAGCAGGCCGCGCACGTCCTGGCCAACGACGCCCGCCAGGCCGTACTGGCGATGGCCAACACCCGATACGGCACCAGCCTCGTCACGGAGGTGGAGGAACAGGACGGCCCGCGCTGGCTGCCCGACTACCTCTACTCGGCGGCCAACCGCTACGTCGCCGTGATGAAGGTGTACGTGGACGTCTACTGACGGACGCTCCACCGACAGGCGCTCCGCGCCCCACAGACCGAAGGCCCCGCCACCCCCGGCGGGGCCTTCGTCGTACCCGGACCACCACTCGGGCACGACAACCCACCCATATGAACAAGGAGAACCACCACCATGGCAGGAACCAACTCCTCCGAGATCCGCATCGCCGGCGTAGGCCGCCTCTACGTCGCCACCGCCGACACCGACGTACCGACGACCTTCTCCTCCGACACCTCCACCGACTGGGCGAGCTGGAAGAACCTCGGCTTCACCTCGGGTGACGGCGTCACTTTCAGCAAGAAGGACAAGCTGGAGCCGGTCGACGTGTGGCAGGCCGTCAGCCCGGTGCACTTCGTGTACTCGGACCGCGACCTGACCCTGAAGTTCTCGCTGATGCAGTTCAACGAGGACACGCTTCCGTTCTTCATGGGCGGCGGCACGGTCGAGGCCGTCACCGGCTCGACGGGCGTCTACAAGTACGACATCGCCGACCGGCCGTTCGCCGACGTGCGCGCCCTCGGCCTGGAGTTCACGGACGTCAAGGCGAGCGACGGCACCGCCGTCACCTACCGCTTCGGCATCCCGCGCGGCCAGGTCACGGCGGCGGACGACATCAAGCTGGCCCGCAAGTCCGCGGCCCAGCTCGGCATCACCTACACGGCGATGGCCGCCGCCGACGGCTCGGCGCTGGCCAGCTTCGTGATGAAGGACAGCGCGTACGCCGCGTCCTGACCCACCGGGGTGGGACAGGCGCCCCCGTCTGTCCCACCCCGGGCCCCGACCACCCAGCCCCTTTAGAGAACCCCAAGGAGCATCCATCACCATGACCCGTTTCGACGTCAACGCAGCCCGCGCCCAGCGCCTGGAAGCCCTCGGCCGTACCTGGTCGTTCGAGCTCGACGAGGAGAGCTACACCCTGCCCACGGAGCTGACCCGCGCCACCGCGAAGGCGCTGCGCAAGCTCGACGACAACGACGTGGACGGGCTGCTCCAACTGCTCCTGGGCGAGAAGCAGTTCGCCCGCTTCGAACAGCACGAGATCACCATGCAGGACATCGCCGCCATCCTGGAGGCCTACGGCAAGGAGACCGGGCTCGGCCTGGGGGAAGGCTGAGCCTCGTCGGGTTCGTCGACGAACACGCCGAGGCCCTCGAAGCTGACCTGCTCCGCTATTACGGCATCGATCTGCTCGACTGGCACCGCGAGACGCTGTCCGCACGGCGGCTCGCGTTGCTCGTCAAGCACCTGCCGCGCGACAGCGCCCTGAACCGGGAGCTGCACGGCGAGGCCGCGGAGTGGTCGGTGTCCGACCATCTCCTCGCCGCCGCCGTGGACCATCTGGCGGCCGCGAACTGGATGTTCGCCTGCGTCAACTCGGAGGAGGGCGACCAGCCGGAGCCGCCGACGCCGGTGCCGCGTCCGTCGTACGACGACGAAGGCGAGGCACCGCCGACCACCGAGCCGAGCCCGAGCCCGAGCCCGGACCCGGGCTCGACTCCAAATGACGAGGCCCCCTCCGCCGTACAGCTGGCCCGGTTCTTCGGCTGAGCGTGCTTGTACAGCGGGGTCGGTTCGGCCCTGTCGAGCTGAGCGTGCTTGTTACGGCGGACTCAGTGCGGCCTCGTCGGCTCGGCCTGCTCGTCCCGGCGCCGGCCGGGGGCCCGGCCCTCCAGCTCGTCCGCGAGGGTCCGGGCCCGGTCCGAGAGACGGGTCCGCTCCTCCCCTCCCTGGGCGCCGGGCGGATCGGCGGTCTGTTCCTGAGGCGACCAGTCCGCCGAGTCCGTCCTACGCCCCTTGTCCCGGCCACCGCCCGCGTCGCCCGGTCGGCGCAGCGGAGGCACGCTGGGGCGCCCGTTGCGCCGTACGACAGAACGCCGTTCGGGCGGCGCGGCACGCTTCTCCCGCACTTCGCGAGCGGACAGCAGGGGTTCGGCCCCAGGCCCGGCCTCCGCGCCCTCCGGCACCTCGCCCCGGCCGTCCGCCACGCTCCGCTCCCGCTCCCCGCGCTCTTCTACTCGCGTCAACTCGGAGGGTGGACGCAGGAGTTGGACATAAGGCAGCGGAATGACCTCGCCACCATGCTCCCGCTCCCCCTCGGTCCGACGGGCCCGGCGCGGCCGACGCCCGGCACGGGCATCCTCCTGCCCCTGCAGATAAGCAGCGGTGATCCGCTGCTCGTACGCCTCCCGGACGGCCGGGAGCTGCTCGTCGACCACATCGGCCCAGCCGGCGCTGTAGGCGGCGGTCTCACGCCGGTCGAGCTCGGCGCGCGGGAGAATCACCAGATCTTCAGGCTCGTGACCGAGGCGCAGGACCAACTCGGAGAGACGGGCGATGAGATGTGGCAGATCGGAGGCCTGTTCGAGCCAGTCGATCACATGCCTTTGCCGCGCGTTGCTCGCGTCCCCGTCCACCCCGTAGGCCTTGCTCTCGTCCCTGCCCCACCGCGCGCCCCCCGCGCGAGGACGGCTGTCGGTCGCCGCCCACCGTCGTATGACAGGCCCTCAGCTGCCTTGTCAGGCCTCACCGTTCACTTTCGATTCACCGACGGGAGAACGGCCGGATCCTACTCCACGAATCTGACACAACTTCCACCGCACTCCGGTATCTCCGCAGGTCCGGACCTTGATCAGACGGACCGTCACGCAGCGTCTTCGGCAAACACGGAGCGACACCGCCGAGCTACTCGTACACTAGTTCGAACAGACGCTTCGAACGCCCTCGGGAGCGCCACCTGTACCACCAGCCCAGCGGACAGACCGGAAAGCAGGCCGACATGGCGACTGGCACGAGCAACCAGCAGCAGCCGATCGACTCCTACACCCGCCTCGCCCACCTCCTGCACGCCCCCGCGCCCAATCGCGAGGCCCTGCTCGACCAGGTGTACGAAGAGCTGCTCGCTCGCGAGTCCCGCGCCTACGCGGCGGGGTGGACGGACGCGCTGTCGGAGACTCGGCGGGCCCGCAGGGGCAGCCGGCCGTAGCCGCCGAACCGCCCCCGCCACCTCTCGCGCCGCGAGGTCACGGCATCCCAGCCGGTCGACCCCGCGGCCGATGCGTCACATCACGGCACCGACGAGACAGAGCAGCGCCCCGACGCCGACCAGCGCGAGGCCGGCGCCCCCAAGGAGGAGTACGACAGGCCGCTCCTTGTCGAAGTCGAGCTCCTCGCGAGTCCCCGTCTTCGCTCGCTGCGGCTTCCTCCTGTCGTAAACGACCGGCACGACCGTGCCCTCGGGGCCGGGCAGCCCCTGCATGTACTCGTGGAATTGGGCGCGCGGCTCGCCCTCCGGCAGGCAGACGTCGAAATAGACCCGTTGCGATCGCGGGTTCGCGTATTCATGTCCGCCCACCCCTCCCACTCCCATTTTGAAGTCGGCGGATCTTAACAGCCGGTGACAACCGGGAGCCCCCGTCGGCACCAGGCCATCCTGAGCTGAAGGATCAGACCGCATAGTCCCAGGAATGTAAAAAGGAATCCTAGAACGTCGATCAAACCGCCGCGCTCAGCCGGCTGATTCACCAGAAGACGAGCGCGAGTACTGCGCCCGCGGCAATACACGTCAGTCCAGGAACCCAGAAGAACATCACCAGGGACCGCTCTTCGGACAGATCGATGTCCGCCAGCGTTCCGGTCTTGGCGCGGCTCGGCTTCCTCGGGTCATACACCACCGGCACGACGCTACCCACCGGCCCCCGCGGCTCCACCCCCACCTCGATGAACCGAGGCACTCGACGCCTGCTCGGGTCCTCGGGGAGCCGGATCTGGTAGTAGACGCGGTGTCCCTCGCGGATCCATTCCTGACGCTCGGAGAACGCTTCCCCTTCGACGCCGTGGCGTTGCAGATTCCGCCGCTTCAGGAACTTGAGAAGCCCTGTGAGGTCAAGGAAGCAGATCAGGGCGCCCAGGCCCATCAGGACAAATCCCACACCCGCAGTATTACTCATTCCCGCCCCTCCGCATGGAAAATGCGCGCGCAGATTATCAGCAGCACCACCCACAGTCAACCCTCACTTCCACTCTGGAGAAACAATGTCCGAGGCCAAGGAAGATGAAATCCTGAAACAGGTCGGGGAAGTCCAGAAGGACGTCACGACCGTGAAAAACCTCATTTCATCACCGAACGAACCCGCCACCAAAAAGCAACTTGATGACAAGACGACGAAAATCCTGGACGAAATCAAGAAGGGTCCGGAAACCAACAAGAACCTCTTCGAATCACTCTTCGAAGCGCTCGGCCTGAAGGATCTCTTCAGCGCGATCAAGGACGGCGAAAACTGGAGCAGTAAGCTGATGCTTGCCTTCGGCGCCCTTGCTGCCTTGGTGCTCGGGAAACTGCTCGACTTCGGAAAGATTTTCAACGCGGGGCTCGAAAAGGCCACACGGGCTTTCCTGAACCGGAACATACCTGCCGACCAAGCACAGAGAACGGGGCGGGTCCTCGCCGTCGGCGAATCCGGCCTTCCGCAGCACATGACCCGCGCCGACATGGACGGCCTCAACTCCGTCTCCATCAATCCGCGCGGCCTCACCACAGAACTGCTCAACGACCTCAAGACCGCACTCGACGGACTCACCCCGAAAATCCGTGAGTTCAATTCAGCGACCGCGGACATGAAGTCCGCCAGCACGATCAACAAGATCGCCAAGGCTATCGGGGCTCTGAAGAACAAGCTGACCCCGAACCCCACGGAAACCATCAGCGGAGTCAGCACAGCCATCGGGAATCTCGACACAACGCTCGGCTCCTTCAGCAACGACAAGCTCCCCAAGGCCCAGACGCTGAAGGACATCGCCAAAGCCGCCGAGAATGTCCAGCGGAACGCCTCAGGCCTCAAGAAGCTGTTCGAGGAACTGGCCGCCGCGTCCACCGCGACCGCCAACTCCATCACCGGTTAGTGATCCCGCTCTCTCCGAAGGAGGTGTGCAATGAGTCTCGTCAGTTCCCTGAAAAAGGCATCCGGTTCCCTGCAGGACTTCAAGTCCAAGGCGTCCGGTGCCGCGACCGCGGCCAAGGGGATAGGCGGCGCCGGTCAGAAGAGCGCCGGTCAGCTGAAGGCCCTCAAGACGGCCGCCGACGGTTCCGGTAAGGAGCTCAAAGACCTCAAGTCCGCGTCCGACCAGGCCGAGAAGTCCATCAGCAAGGCCGGCAAGACCGGTTCCACCGCCGGCAAGAACCTCGGCAAGTACGAGTCCGGGGCGAGCAAGGCGGCCAAGGGCCAGGACAAGATGAACAAGTCGATGAAGGGCAACTTCTTCGGCATGCTGATGGACCTGCTCATGCCGCTCATCGAGAAGGTCGTCGAGATGGCGACCAGGTCGAAGACCATGCAGAAGGTCCTCAAGACGGCCTTCGGCGCCATCAAGTCCGTGATCAGCAGCGTCATGAAGGCCATCGGGCCGATCATGAAGAACGCCGGCAAGCTCATCAAGTCGGTCTGGAACGGCATCAAGACGGCGATCTCGAAGGTCGTCAAGGCCGTCGCCACCGTCATCAAGACCTACGTCAACATCTGGAAGAAGGTCATCAGCACCGCGCTGAAGGCCATCAAGACGGTCGTCTCCGGTGTCTGGAAGGGCATCAAGGCCGTCATCTCGCCGGTCGTCAACTGGGTCAAGTCCGCGATCCCGAACGCCTTCCGGGCCGTCAAGGACAAGCTGTCCAGTATCTGGGGCGGTCTGAAGGGCATCGCGAGCCGCGCCTTCGACGGCATCAAGAGCGCGGTCAAGGGCCCGATCAACGCGGTCATCGGCATCATCAACCGCGCGATCGGCGCCCTCAACGGCATCAAGGTGTCCATCCCGGGCTGGGTCCCCGGCGTCGGCGGCAAGACCTTCGGCGTCAGCCTGCCGAAGATCCCCATGCTGGCGACCGGCGGTGTGGTCATGCCCCGCTCGGGCGGTGTCCCGGCGATCCTCGCCGAAGCCGGTGAGGCGGAGGCCGTGCTGCCGCTGAGCAAGCTGGACCGGTTGCTGAGGCGGGCCGCCGCGCAGGGTTCGGCGTACGCCGGCGCCTCCGGGGCGGGCAGCGGCGCGCTGCACATCGAGCACTACTACGCGGCCGAGACCGGCAGCCCGCAGCGGACCGCCGACGCCCTGATGTTCCTGGCGAAGGCGCGCGGATGAGTGGCGCCGTCGCCGTAGGCGGTGGCGGCACGTTCCGTAATCCGTTCAAGGGGACCGCCCCCGTCCTGCGTTCCCTCCAGGGCAAGGTGGAGCAGACCCACTCCGCCGTGCGTTCCCTCACCGGCCGGATCAAGGGCGCCGCCTCCGCCGTCGACCGCATCCACCCCGCCACCGACCCCGCCGCCACCGCCCTGCGCCAGGTCAAGGCGAACGCCGACACGGCCGCCCGTTCCGTCACCAGGACCGGCCAGACGGCCACCACCGCCGCGTCCGGGATCAAAGCAGCCGGCGGCAAGGGCTCCACGAGAACCCTGGGCAAGCTCACGTCCGCCCTCGGCGGTGTGTTCGCCCTCGTCGCCGGGTTCATCGACATCGCCGGCATCGTCGGCGACCTGATGGGCGCCTTCGGCCTCGCCATGACCATCGGCTCAGGCGTGATGCTGGTCATCAACGCCCTGACCCGCGCCAACCCCATCGGCTTCGTCACCGGCCTCCTGCTCCCGGTCGCCGGCTGGCTGCTCGATCTCGCGATGAACTCCGAGACCGGTCAGCGGCTGATGGAGCAGCTCGCCACCCTCGTACTGAAGTACGTCGAGGGCTATCTGACCGTCATGACCCCGCTGCTCAAGGCCGTCGCGAGCGCGGTGAACACCTATGTCACCGGCTACCTCGGCCTCTTCACCACCGCCCTCACCGCGATCGGCGCGGTCATCGGCACCGGCTTCGCCGTCCTGAAGGCGCTGACCACCGGAGACACCCGGGCGCTCAGCGGCAAGGTGTCCTCGGTCTGGCGGGGGTTCAAGGACGCGGTCAAGCCGGCCCTGGAGTGGATCACCAAGGACATCCCCAGGATGTTCACCCGGATCAAGGAGGCGACCTCCAACACCCTCGGCGCGATAGGGAAGTTCGTCACCACCGGCGCCCAGACCGTCGCGGGCGTCGTCAAAGGTCCCATCACCGGCCTGATCGCCTTCGCCAACTGGGTCATCGACGGACTCAACAGCCTCAGCGTCAACATCCTCGGCAAGAAGTTCGGCGTCGACCTGGACAAGATCCCGATGCTTGCCGAAGGCGGCGTCGCCGTCCCCGGCGCCACCGCCCGGTCCGGCAAGGTGCTGCCCCTCGCCGACCTGGAGCGCCGGCGAGCCCCGGCCGTCCGGAACCGGACCGCGGCAAAGGCCCAACACCGCCACCGCGTCAGGGAGTTCCACGAGAACGCGCGCGCCGGCGCCCACGGCACCGCGGAGGACCTGCTCTTCCTGGCCGCGGCCCACGCACGCACATGAGAGTGAGGTGACGGCCCAGATGGCCGAGATCACGACAACCGCATACACCGAAGACGTTCCCCCCGGCTCACTCATCACCCGCGACGGGCAGATGCAGTGGGCCGGACTGCTGCTCGGCCCCGGCACGCCGTACGAGATCGGGAGGGACGGGCTCAGCGGCTGGGAGGACCTGCCGGAGTACGACAGCACGGACGCCGACCACCCCACCGCGCACGGCGCCTGGCCGGGCGCCCGCTACGCCAAGCCCCGCAAGATCGGCGGCACGGTGTGGACCGTACCGGCGGCCGACGACACCGCCTCCTCCCTCGCCGCGATACGCGCCCTGCGCCAGGGCCTGCTGCTCGGCGACGCGGAGCGCTGGCTCGCCGTACGGCTGCACGGCGAGACGCTGGCCGTCCGGGCCAGGGTCGGCCAGCGCGTGCTGGCGGCCGACCGGACGTACACCACCCAGGGCGTCTCCAAGGCATCCGTGCAGTGGTACGCCACCGATCCGCGCCGCTACGCCGTCGACGAGCAGGCCGCCGTCACCGGCGCCCCGCAGCCGGAGAGCGGCCTCACCTGGCCGCTGACCTGGCCGCTGTACTGGGGCCAGACGGCCTCCACCGGTGACGTCGGCGCCGACAACAACGGCTCGGCGCCGACCCACCCGGTGCTCACCTTCACCGGCCCCTGCACCAACCCCACGGTCACGGACCGGACTTCGGGCCGCCGACTGCGCTACGAGATCGGGCTCGCGGCGGGCGACGAGCTGGTCGTGGACACCGCGGCCGGAACCGTCACCCTCAACGGCACCGCCTCCCGCCGCCACACCGCGGCCGCCGACAGCAGCCCCGAGGAACTCTTCGCCTTCGAACCGGGCCGTGCCGAACTGGCGTTCCGTCCCGACACCTACGACACCGGCGCGCAGCTCGCGGTCCGGTGGCGCTCGGCGGAGTGGTGACCGCATGACCGTGACAGCGGCCTGGCTCTCCCCCCACCGGCCGGACCCGACAGGACACCGGCTCACGCGGCGCGCGGATCCACCGGAACGGCTCCGGTGTCCCGCGCGCCACCTGGCTGGTCGGCACCGGCCCGGGCGCGACCACCGTCGGCGGCGGCGCGCTGTTCAAGGGCGCGGCCGGCGACAAGCTCGCGCTCCACGGGTTCCAGAACTCGGGCTCCACGATCACCACCCTCGGCGGCTCCGGCTACGCCACCGCCCTCACCGCCGAACGGCTCCCTTCCTGATCCGCACGACACCACAGGAGACCAGCAGATGAACCTGCGCAGCTCATGGGTGGCCGAGACCGGCCAGACCCGCGAGGACACCCGGCTGACCCAGATCGGCGCGACCACCCCGACCAATCCCCTCGAAGTCCGCTCCGGCATCCTGCCCGGCTCCTACGGCGGCCTCTACCGGATGTCCGGCTTCTGGATGGAGGGCACCTCGGGGACCATGAAGGCCAGCGTCCACGAGGGCCGGGCCGTCGTCGCGGCCGCCGCCGGCCAGGGCGCCTATCCGGTCACCCTGGACGAGCCGGCCGCCCTCACCTTCGCCGACGGCGACGCGACCAACCCCCGTATCGACCTCGTCGTACTGAAGATCTACGACTCGCTCTACGACAACTCCGGCCGGACCGAGGCCGTCCTGGAGATCGTCCAGGGCACCCCGGCCGCCGCCCCGGCCGTGCCCGCCGCCCCGGCCATCGGTCTGCCGATCTACCAGGTCAGGGTCGGCGCCGGGATCAGCGCCGGCAAGGGTGGCATCAACTGGAGCACCGACGTCACCGACCTGCGGACGCCCACGGTCGCGATCGGCGGCATCCTGCCGGTGTACGGCGAGACGGGCAACGGCGCCTACCCGGGCCAGTACCGCGACTCGGGCAGCACGCTGCAGCGCTGGGACGGCTCGGCATGGGTGTCGTACCCGAGCGCGCTGGGCGGGATCGCCCCGGCAGGTGCGGTCACCACGGCGACCTACACCGGGCAGTACCGGGACTCCTCCGCCGGGGTGCTGCAGCGCTGGAACGGCACGACCTGGGTGTCGTACCAGCCGGTGCCGACCTGGACCGACTACACGCCGGTCTGGGGCGCCGAGAACGGCACCATCGCGCCCGCGATCGGCGACGGGACGCTCGCCGGGTCGTACGTGAAGATCGGCACGGTCGTGCACGTCCGGATCTATCTGAAGATCGGCTCGACGACCAATCTCTCCGCCCAGGACGCCAACGCCAACTGGACGTTCTCGCTGCCGGCCGCCCCGGTCTCCACCCCCGCCTGGAAGCTGGACGGGCGGGTGCTGAACGCGGAGGCGTTCGACTCCTCGGAGTCGCTGTTCCACCAGGGCGCCGGCCTGCTGTCGACGAACAACGGCGGCGTCGTCCGCTCGCTGCGCGACACCCTCGCGACCAGCACCGGCATCTGGGACAAGTCCCTGCCGTTCACCTGGGGCTCCGGCGACGTCCTGTCCATCCACGGCACCTACGAGTCCGCGTCCTGACGCCGGAGGGTTCTTCATGACCGTACACAGCGCCTGGCTGCCCCCCAGCGGCCAGACCCGACAGGCCACCCGCCTCACCGCCCTCGGCGCCACCACCCCGACCGGCCCGCTCCGGTCCCGCTCCGGCATCCTGCCGGGCAACGACGACCCCCGGTACCGGGTGGGCGGCTTCTGGGTGACCGGCATCACGGGCGGGATGTCCGTGATCGTCACCCCCGGCCGGGCCGTGATCCAGGGCACGGTCACCCAGGGCGCCTATCCGGTCGCCCTGGACGAGGACATCACGGTCACGTTCGCCGACGGCGACGCCCAGTACAACCGCATCGACCTCGTCGTCCTGCGCGTCCACGACGACACCTACGACGGCTCCGGCCGCAGCGAGGCCGCCGTCGAGATCCTGCGGGGCACCCCGGCCGCCACCCCGGACGCCCCCGAACTCCCGGACCTGGCACTGGCGTTGGCCCAGGTCACCGTCCGGGCCGGAATCAGCGCGGGGAGCGGCGGCATCGACTGGGCCGGTGACAAGACCGACGTGCGCACCACACTGGTCTCGGTCGGCGGCATCCTCCCGGTCTACAACAACGGGGCGGTGGCCGGAAGTTATCCCGGCCAGTACCAGGACAACGACAACCTGGGCCACCTCCAGCGCTGGAACGGAACCGCGTGGGTCGCGTACCCCAAGGCACTCGGCGGCATCGCCCCGGCCGGCGTGGTCAGCACCGGAAGTTACACCGGCCAGTACCGCGACTCCTCCCTCGGCGTCCTGCAGCGCTGGAACGGCTCGGCATGGCAGTCGGCGATCACGCCGGCGCCGTTCGCCTCGTCCCTCGACGCCGGCTACACCACCTCGACCACCTACACGGCCGCCCTCACGGACTCCGCCGTCACCGCCCTCACCCTCGCCTTCACCGCCCCCACCACCGGCGCCGTGCTCCTCCACTTCGGCACCCGCGCGCTGACCCAGAGCAGCACCACCGCCACCGCGTACATGGCCCCGCAGGTCACCCAGGGCACCACCGTCGTGTGGACCGCGAACGACGAGGCCTCCGTCTCCCACGGCGGCACCGTCTACTCGTCGGTCTCGACGGTGTGGCGGCTGGGCGGGCTCACCCCCGGCGCGAGCTACACGGCGACCGCCATGCACCGCTCCAACGACGCCGCGGTGACCTGCTGGTTCGACAACGTCTTCCTGCGCGCCGATCCGGCCAACTGACCCAGCCAACTACCCCGCTCCAGATAGGGAGTTCACCATGCCCGTACGCTCCGGCTGGCTGTCCCCCGACGGCCAGTCCCGTGAGGACACCCGGCTCGTCTCGCTCGGCGCCCTCACCCCGACCTCGGCCGTCGCCACCCGCTCCGGGATCCTGCCGGGCTCCCCCGACGGCCAGTGGCGGATCTCCGGCTTCACCCTGACCGGTACGGCGAACACCATGACCGCGAGCGTCAGCCCCGGCCGCGCGGTCCTCCAGGGCACCGACAGTCAGGGCGCCTACCCGGTCGCCCTGACCCAGTACCTGCCCCTGACCTTCGCCGACGGCGATGCCTTGTACGACCGGATCGACCTGGTCGTGCTGCGGGTGTACGACGACGCGTACGACGGCCTGGACCGTACCGAGGCCGTCGTCGAGATCATCCCGGGCACCCCGGCCGCCACCCCGGTCGTCAAGCCCGTACCCGCCCTCGCGATCCCGCTGTACCAGGTCACCGTGGCGAAGGGCACGAGCGCGGGCGGCGGCGGTCTCGCCTGGTCCTCCGTCCTCGCCGACCGCCGGACCGCGACGGTCGCCGTCGGCGGCATCCTGCCGGTCACGTCCGACACCACCATCGGCTCCTACCCCGGCCAGTACCGCGACCTGAACGGCCAGTTGCAGCGCTGGACCGGCAGCGCCTGGGCCGACTACCCGGTGCTGCCGACCTGGCAGAGCTGGACACCGGCCTGGACGACCGGCACCGGAAGCGCCACACCGTCGTTCGGCAACGCCACCGTCAACTGCCGGTACCTCAAGTCCGGTACGACCGTGCACCTCAACTTCGTGATCCAGTTCGGCACCACCACCGACTTCGGCACCAGCCCCAGCACCGCGGACAACTGGCGCTTCTCGCTGCCGGTGACCGCGGCCACCGCCCAGCCCGTCATCGGGTTCGCCGAGCTGTCCGCCACCAACGCCGCCCGCCTCATGGGCCGGATCTACCTCGCCAACACCAGCACCTTCGAACTGAACATCGGCACGGGCCGGGTCGACGCCGCCACGATCGCCGCCGCCAACCAGGGCACCGTGGACTCCCTGTCGCCCTGGACCTGGGTCGCCCCGTACGCCGTCCGCGGCACCGCCACCTACGAGGCCGCCTCATGAGCACGATCAACACGCCCTACCGGGCGATCTTCTGCGACCTGCTCACCGACAACACCATCGACATCCTGCCGCTGCGCGACGTCACCGTCGACGACTACATCGGCAAGGCCGGCTCGCTCTCCGGCACCATCCCCGTCCCGAACGCGGAGATGGCCGCCCGGGTCCGCCGTATCGAGGAGGGCCGCACCTCGGTCTACCTCCAGCGCGGCAACGACCTGTGGTGGGGCGGCATCATCTGGACCAGCACCCTGCAGAGCGACGACCAGGGCGTCCTCACGCTCGGCATCCAGGCGGCGACCTTCGAGTCGTACGCGGGACGGCGGCTGATCCGGGCGACGACCGCCGCGTACGACGCGGACTACCAGCTGGCCTTCGCCGGCGTCGACCAGCTCGTCATCGCCCGGGGCCTGTGGCACGACCTGCAGACCTCGCTGGACGGCGGGAACATCCTCGTCACCTACGGGACCGAGACCTCCGGCGTGACCCGCACGGTCAGCTACCGGGACGGCGACGAGACCTCCTACCTGGAGGCCCTGGACGCGCTGGCCGCGCTGGAGGACGGCTTCGAGTACCACGTCACCGTCTACACCGACCCGGTCTCGGGGGCCCGGGTGCGCCGGCTGGTGCTGGGCCACCGGAAGATCGAGACCGGCAGCACCGACCTGGTGCTGGACCGGCCGGGCACGATCCTGTCGTACTCCTTCCCGCGCGACGCCACCCGCGGCGGCACCACCGCCCGGGCCCGGGGCGCCTCCACCAACGCCGACCAGGCCAGCGAGTCCCGGCCGCTGGCCTCCACGGTCGCGGTCGCCGACCAGCTGATCGGGACCGGGGAGGGACACGCCGGATTCCCGCGCATCGACCTGTCCTCGGACCACAACGAGATCACCGCCCAGAACACCCTGGACGCCACCGCCCGTACCGAACTGGCCGCGGCCACCGGCGCGGTGGTGATCCCCGAGATCAGCGTCCGGCTCGACGATCTGGTGCCGACCGCGCTGCTCGGCCGGACCGCGCGCATCCGGATCGCCGACGAGTGGTTCACCGAGGGCCTCGACGCCCGCTACCGGATCATCGGCGTCAAGGTCAGCCCGGCCCAGCGCGGCCGCCCCGACACCGCCGAGCTCTACCTGGAGGAGGCCGACTGATGCCCCAGTTGCCCGAAGACATCATCGACCGGCTGACCCAGATGGAACGCCGGATCCAGCAGCTCTCCACCGCCGTCAACACCCGGCCCGCCCTCAACACGGTCTCGGGCGGCGCCCTGTCGGTCGGTCCGTCCGGCGGGCCGGTCATCTTCCGGGTCGGCAACTGGAACGGCAGCGAGTACCAGATGGAGCTCCGGCGCCAGAGCGGCAACCGGGCCCTGAGCATGTACAACGGCGACGGCACCGCCACCTCGCAGCAACCGCTGCGCATCTACGACGCCGACGAGCGCGAGATCATCTCGGACGACATCGGCAACGGCGGCCTGGCCCGGCCCTGGCTGACCATGCTGCCGCCGCAGGACTCGACGTACACCCGCTGGCCGCAGACCACGGCGACCACCATGACGACGGTCGCGATGTCCTACAACGTGGCCTGGCAGCCGAAGATGCGGCTCCTGATGAACACCCGCGTCACCTCCGGCTACACCGGCACCGTCCAGGTGCTCGTCAACGGCGCCCAGTGGGGCAGCACCGTCGCCGCCGGCTCGGACTTCAACTACGAGGGCCTGATCGGCTCCGACTTCGCCTCGCTCTTCGGCACCCTGCTCAAGGTCGAGATCCAGGCCCAGGCCGCGAGCGGAGGCACCGTCTACGTCAACCCCGTGCTGATGCACGGCCGCCAGACCTGACTCCGGGAACTCCGGAAACTCCGGGAAAGGACACACCGCCATGGACATCGACACCACCCAGCCCTGGGGCCTCGCCATCGACTTCGCCGGCCGCGCCACCATCACCGAGGCCGGCCACACCGTCTACGTCAACGTCTCCGACACCAGCCTGAGCAGCATCATCGCGCCCGACTCGATCACCGGCACCTACTCACCGGTCAACATCACCGCCCAGTTCACCGAGTCCGGCACCCACGGCTCCGTCCTGCGCGGCTCCGGCCGGGTCACCGTCATGCCGGCCGGCACGGATCCGGTGGTCCCCGACCAGACCGCGATCCAGCGGGCGGTGGCCGCCGCACTCGTCAACTTCGAGGAGAACACGGCGGCTTACCGGGCCCTGTGCGCGCAGTGGCCGAGCGGCGGGGGCGACTCGGACGGGGGATCGGACGACGGGTCGGGCGACGACTCGGGCGACGGGTCCGGGGACACATCGAGCGACAGCGGCTCGGATACGGCGGCCACGACCGACTCGGACACGACGGCCACGACCACCGACTCCTAGCCCCTTCCCCCCGCCCCGCCCCACCCCACCCCACGCCACGCCACGCCCCGAGCCGCTCCGGCCGGGGTTTTCTCATGCCCGCGTCTCCCCCGAAAGGCAGCCCATGGCCACACCCCTCTCCGCCGACGCCCTCGTCTCCGCCCTGCACAAGGAAGGCGTCACCGTCGTCGAACACGCCGGCTGGCGCACCAACAACCGCAACCACAAAGGCAGTTGGGGCCCGGTCAACGGCGTGGTCATCCACCACACCGTCACCTCGGGCACCGCCGCCACGGTCAGCCTGTGCTTCAACGGCCGCTCCGACCTGCCCGGCCCCCTCTGCCACGGCGTGATCGCCAAGGACGGCACCGTCCACCTCGTGGGCAACGGCCGCGCCAACCACGCCGGCAGCGGCGACGGCGACGTACTGAACGCCGTGGTCGCCGAACGCACCACACTCCCCTCCCCCAACGAGAACGACACCGACGGCAACGTCCACTTCTACGGCTTCGAGTGCGTCAACCTCGGCGACGGCAAGGATCCCTGGCCCGAGGCCCAGCTGGACGCGATGGCCCGCGCCTCGGCCGCGCTGTGCCGGGCGCACGGCTGGAGCGCGAACTCCGTCATCGGGCACAAGGAGTGGACCAGCGCGAAGATCGACCCGCGCGGTTTCACGATGGCCGACTTCCGGGCCAGGGTCGCCACTCTGCTCGGCAAGCAGCCGACGAGTGCCACCAAGCCCGCCTACCAGCCCTTCCCCGGCACCGCCTGGTTCAAGAAGAACCCGAAGTCACCGGTCGTCACCGCGATGGGCAGACGGCTCGTCGCCGTCGGCTGCTCCGCCTACAGCGACGGCCCCGGCCCCCAGTGGACCGAGGCCGACCGCAGGTCCTACGCCAAGTGGCAGCGCAGGCGCGGCTACACCGGCTCGGCCGCCGACGGCTGGCCCGGCGCCACGTCCTGGGCGGCGCTGAAGGTCCCGTACAGCTCCTGAGAGAGGAGGCTCCCATGTCAGAGGCCGCCAAGCGGACTCTCCGCACCGTAGTCCAGACCGCTGCCGGCCTGTGCGTCCTGCTGCCGACGGTCGTCGACGCCGCCGGCATCTCCAGGACGCTCCCCTGGGTGGCCGGCGCCCTCGCCGTCGCCGCGGGCGTGACCCGGGTCATGGCCGTGCCCGGCGTCCAGGCGCTGCTGCCCGCGTGGCTGCGCACGGAGACCGGGGGTGACGGATGACGCCCCCTGAACAGCAACAGCACGACGTCGCGCTCGAGCTGGAACGCCTGCGCGGAACCGTCGAGGCCGGGTTCGCCCGCGTCGACGGCTCCCTCGCTCTCCTCGTCCAGCGCAGCGACCAGACCGACAAGCAGCTCGCCGACCATGAGCAGCGCCTGGACGCCCTGGAGCGCTCCCGCTGGCCGCTGGCCAGCATCGGCGCGGTGGCCGCCGTAGCCACTGTGGTCGTCACGGCCTGGGAACTGACGCCGCGCTGAACACGCCGAAGGGCGGCCACCCCGTACGAAACGGGATGACCGCCCTTCAGAACCTCAGAACCAACTACTACTGGTTGTACGGACCGTAGTCGTAGTCCTCCAGCGGAACGGCCTGGCCGGAGCCCGTGCCGAACGGCGAGTAGTCGATGTCGTCGTAGCCGACGGCCGAGTACATCGCGGCCTTGGCTTCCTCGGTCGGCTCGACCCGGATGTTGCGGTAGCGGGACAGGCCCGTACCGGCCGGGATGAGCTTACCGATGATGACGTTCTCCTTGAGGCCGATCAGGGAGTCGGACTTGGCGTTGATCGCCGCGTCCGTCAGAACCCTGGTCGTCTCCTGGAAGGACGCCGCCGACAGCCAGGACTCCGTGGCCAGCGAGGCCTTGGTGATACCCATGAGCTGCGGACGACCGGAGGCCGGGTGACCGCCCTCCTGCACCACACGACGGTTCTCGGTCTCGAACTTCGACCGCTCGACCAGCTCGCCGGGCAGCAGCTCGGCGTCGCCGGACTCGATGATCGTCACGCGGCGGAGCATCTGCCGGATGATGATCTCGATGTGCTTGTCGTGGATCGACACACCCTGCGAGTTGTAGACCTTCTGGACCTCGCCGACCAGGTGGACCTGGACGGCACGCTGACCCAGAATGCGCAGCACGTCGTGCGGGTTGGTGGCACCCACGGTGAGCTTCTGGCCCACCTCGACGTGCTCGCCCTCGCTGACCAGGAGTCGGGCACGCTTCGAGATCGGGAACGCCGTCTCGTCGCTGCCGTCGTCCGGGGTGACGACGATCTTCTTGGTCTTCTCGGTCTCCTCGATCCGCACGCGGCCGTGGGCCTCGGAGATCGGGGCGACACCCTTCGGCGTACGAGCCTCGAAGAGCTCGACGACACGGGGCAGACCCTGGGTGATGTCGTCACCGGCCACACCACCGGTGTGGAAGGTACGCATCGTCAGCTGGGTACCGGGCTCACCGATGGACTGGGCGGCGATGATGCCGACCGCCTCACCGATGTCGACCAGCTTGCCGGTGGCCAGCGAGCGGCCGTAGCACATGGCGCAGGTGCCGACGTGGGACTCGCAGGTCAGGATCGAACGGGTCTTGACCTCCTCGACACCGTGGTGCACGAGCTGGTCGATGAGCACGTCGCCCAGGTCCACGTTGGCCGGCGCGATCACCTTGCCGTCGATGACGACGTCCTCGGCGAGCATGCGGGCGTAGACGCTGGTCTCGACGTCCTCCGCCTTGACCAGCACGCCTGCGGCGTTCTTCGAGGCGATCCGCAGCTTCAGACCGCGCTCGGTGCCGCAGTCCTCCTCGCGGATGATGACGTCCTGCGAGACGTCCACCAGACGACGGGTCAGGTAACCCGAGTCGGCGGTACGCAGGGCGGTGTCCGCCAGACCCTTACGGGCACCGTGCGTGGAGATGAAGTACTCCAGCACGGACAGGCCCTCACGGAAGGACGCCTTGATCGGACGCGGAATCGTCTCGTTCTTGGCGTTCGACACCAGACCACGCATACCGGCGATCTGCCGCATCTGCATCATGTTTCCTCGGGCACCCGAGTCAACCATCATGAAGATGGGGTTCGTCTTGGGGAAGTTCTCGTTCATCGCCTCGGCGACCTCGTTGGTCGCCTTGGTCCAGATCGCGATGAGCTCCTGAGTGCGCTCTTCCTTGGTGATCAGACCGCGCTCGTACTGCTTCTGGACCTTCTCGTCCTGCGCCTCGTAGCCCGCGACGATGGCCTTCTTGGCCTCGGGAACGACGACGTCGGAGATGGCCACGGTGACACCGGAACGGGTGCCCCAGTAGAAGCCCGCCGCCTTCAGGTTGTCGAGCGTCGCCGCCACGATGACCTTGGGGTAGCGCTCGGCCAGGTCGTTGACGATCTCGCCGAGCTGCTTCTTGCCCACCGAGTAGTCGACGAACGGGTAGTCCTCGGGCAGCAGCTCGTTGAAGAGCGCACGGCCCAGGGTCGTCCGCAGGCGGAAGGTGTCACCCTGCTGCCACTCCGGGTCGCCCTCCTCCTGCGCCGGCGGGGTCCAGCCGCGCGGCGGGATGGTGCCCACCGGGAAGCGGATGTCGACCGCGGACTGCAGCGCGAGCTCGCCGGCGTCGAACGCCATGGTCGCCTCGGCCGTGGAGCCGAAGGCACGGCCCTCGCCCTTGACGTCGCGCAGCTCGCCGTCGGTGGTCAGGAAGAACAGACCGAGGACCATGTCCTGGGTCGGCATCGTCACCGGACGACCGTCGGCGGGCTTGAGGATGTTGTTCGAGGACAGCATCAGGATGCGGGCCTCGGCCTGCGCCTCCGCGGAGAGCGGAAGGTGCACGGCCATCTGGTCACCGTCGAAGTCCGCGTTGAACGCGGTGCAGACGAGCGGGTGGATCTGGATGGCCTTGCCCTCGACCAGCTGCGGCTCGAAGGCCTGGATGCCGAGGCGGTGCAGGGTGGGCGCACGGTTCAGCAGCACCGGGTGCTCGGCGATGACCTCTTCGAGGACGTCGTACACGACCGTGCGGCCGCGCTCCACCATGCGCTTGGCGCTCTTGATGTTCTGCGCGTGGTTGAGGTCCACCAGGCGCTTCATCACGAACGGCTTGAAGAGCTCCAGCGCCATGGCCTTCGGCAGACCGCACTGGTGCAGCTTCAGCTGCGGACCGACGACGATCACGGAACGCGCGGAGTAGTCCACACGCTTGCCGAGCAGGTTCTGACGGAAACGACCCTGCTTGCCCTTCAGCATGTCGCTGAGGGACTTCAGCGGGCGGTTACCCGGACCGGTGACCGGACGGCCACGACGGCCGTTGTCGAACAGCGCGTCGACGGCCTCCTGAAGCATGCGCTTCTCGTTGTTCACGATGATCTCGGGCGCACCGAGGTCAAGGAGTCGCTTCAGACGGTTGTTGCGGTTGATCACACGGCGGTACAGGTCGTTCAGGTCGGAGGTCGCGAAGCGGCCACCGTCCAGCTGCACCATCGGGCGAAGGTCCGGCGGGATGACCGGGACGCAGTCGAGGACCATGCCCTTGGGGCTGTTGGAGGTCTGCAGGAACGCAGACACGACCTTCAGCCGCTTCAGCGCACGGGTCTTCTTCTGGCCCTTGCCGGTACGGATGATCTCGCGAAGCCGCTCGGCCTCTTCGTCGAGGTCGAAGGACTCCAGGCGCTTCTGCAGCGCCGCGGCACCCATCGAACCGTCGAAGTACGTGCCGAAGCGGTCCCGCAGCTCGCGGTAGAGGAGCTCGTCGCCCTCGAGGTCCTGGACCTTGAGGTTCTTGAACCGGGTCCACACCTCGTCGAGACGGTCGATCTCGCGCTGCGCACGGTCACGCAGCTGCTTCATCTCACGCTCGGCACCCTCGCGCACCTTGCGGCGTACGTCGGCCTTGGCGCCCTCGGCCTCGAGCTCGGCCAGGTCGGTCTCGAGCTTCTTGGCGCGGGCCTCCAGGTCGGAGTCGCGACGGTTCTCGACCTGCTGACGCTCGACGGAGACGTGCGCCTCCAGCGAGGGCAGGTCGCGGGTACGGCGCTCCTCGTCGACGAACGTGATCATGTACGCCGCGAAGTAGATGACCTTCTCGAGGTCCTTGGGAGCCAGGTCGAGCAGGTAGCCCAGCCGCGACGGGACGCCCTTGAAGTACCAGATGTGCGTGACGGGGGCGGCCAGTTCGATGTGGCCCATCCGCTCACGACGCACCTTGGCGCGAGTGACCTCGACGCCGCAGCGCTCACAGATGATGCCCTTGAACCGGACACGCTTGTACTTGCCGCAGTAGCACTCCCAGTCCCGGGTCGGACCGAAGATCTTCTCGCAGAAGAGTCCGTCCTTCTCGGGCTTGAGGGTGCGGTAGTTGATGGTCTCGGGCTTCTTGACCTCGCCGTGGCTCCACTGACGGATGTCGTCAGCGGTGGCCAGACCGATCCGGAGCTCATCGAAGAAGTTGACGTCGAGCACTATGCGTCAATCCCTCTCAGGGTTGTAAGTCTTAGGGGTCTGATACGGGGGTCCAGGGGCCGGCCGGAGGTTCCTCACCAGGGCCTCCGGCCGGACTCCCGTCAGACCTCTTCGACGCTGCTCGGCTCGCGCCGGGACAGGTCGATGCCGAGCTCTTCCGCAGCGCGGAAGACGTCCTCGTCGGTGTCGCGCATCTCGATGGACATGCCGTCCGAGGACAGCACCTCCACGTTGAGGCACAGGGACTGCATCTCCTTGATGAGCACCTTGAAGGACTCGGGGATGCCGGGCTCGGGGATGTTCTCGCCCTTGACGATGGCCTCGTAGACCTTCACGCGACCGGTGACGTCGTCGGACTTGATGGTCAGCAGCTCCTGGAGGGCGTAAGCGGCGCCGTAAGCCTCCAGCGCCCACACCTCCATCTCACCGAAGCGCTGGCCACCGAACTGGGCCTTACCACCCAGCGGCTGCTGGGTGATCATCGAGTACGGACCGGTCGACCGGGCGTGCAGCTTGTCGTCGACCAGGTGGTGGAGCTTGAGGATGTACATGTACCCGATCGAGATCGGGTCGGGGAACGGCTCACCGCTACGGCCGTCGAACAGCCGCGCCTTACCGGTCGGCTGCACCATGCGCTCGCCGTCGCGGTTCGGGATGGTGTGGTTCAGCAGACCGGCGAGCTCGTCCTCACGCGCACCGTCGAAGACGGGGGTCGCGACGTTCGTGCCCGGGTCGACCTGGTCGGCACCGATGACCTGAAGACGCTGCGCCCAGTCCTCGCCGAGCCCGGAGACGTCCCAGCCGCGGCTGGCGAGCCAGCCGAGGTGGATCTCCAGGACCTGTCCCGGGTTCATTCGGGACGGCACACCCAGCGGGTTGAGGATGATGTCGACCGGGGTCCCGTCCTCGAGGAACGGCATGTCCTCGATGGGCAGGATCTTGGAGATGACACCCTTGTTGCCGTGGCGGCCGGCGAGCTTGTCACCGTCCGTGATCTTGCGCTTCTGCGCCACGTAGACACGAACCAGCTGGTTCACGCCCGGCGGCAGCTCGTCGCCCTCTTCACGGTCGAAGACGCGGACGCCGATGACCTTGCCGATCTCGCCGTGCGGCACCTTCAGCGAGGTGTCGCGCACCTCGCGCGCCTTCTCACCGAAGATCGCGCGGAGCAGGCGCTCCTCGGGGGTCAGCTCGGTCTCACCCTTGGGCGTGACCTTGCCGACGAGGATGTCACCGGCGACGACCTCGGCACCGATGCGGATGATGCCGCGCTCGTCGAGGTCGGCGAGGACCTCCTCGGAGACGTTCGGGATGTCCCGGGTGATCTCCTCGGGGCCGAGCTTGGTGTCACGGGCGTCGACCTCGTGCTCCTCGATGTGGATCGAGGAGAGGACGTCGTCCTGCACGAGGCGCTGCGACAGGATGATCGCGTCCTCGTAGTTGTGACCCTCCCACGGCATGAACGCCACGAGCAGGTTCTTGCCCAGCGCCATCTCGCCGTTCTCGGTGGCCGGACCGTCGGCCAGGACCTGGCCCTCGATGATCCGGTCGCCCTCGTTGACGATGACCTTCTGGTTGACCGAGGTGCCCTGGTTGGAGCGGGCGAACTTGGCCAGGCGGTACGTGATGTACGTGCCGTCGTCGTTCGCGGTGGTGATGTAGTCCGCGGAGACCTCCTGGACCACACCCGCCTTCTCGGCCTTGACCACGTCACCGGCGTCGACAGCGGAGCGGTACTCCATGCCGGTGCCGACGAGCGGGGACTCGGACTTGATGAGCGGCACGGCCTGACGCATCATGTTCGCGCCCATGAGGGCACGGTTGGCGTCGTCGTGCTCGAGGAACGGGATCATGGCGGTCGCGACCGACACCATCTGGCGCGGCGAGACGTCCATGTAGTCCACGTCGTCACCGGGGACGTAGTCGACCTCGCCGCCACGACGGCGGACCAGGACGCGGTTCTCGGTGAAACGCATGTTGTCGTCGAGCGTGGCGTTGGCCTGCGCGATGACGAATCGGTCCTCTTCGTCGGCCGTCAGGTAGTCGACCTCGTCGGTGACGACGTCGCCGTCGACCTTGCGGTACGGCGTCTCCACGAAGCCGAACGCGTTGACGCGGCCGTAGGAGGCGAGCGAACCGATCAGACCGATGTTCGGGCCTTCGGGCGTCTCGATCGGGCACATACGGCCGTAGTGAGACGGGTGCACGTCACGGACCTCGAAGCCGGCCCGCTCACGGGAGAGACCACCCGGACCAAGCGCCGACAGACGGCGCTTGTGGGTGAGACCCGACAGCGGGTTGTTCTGGTCCATGAACTGCGACAGCTGGCTGGTGCCGAAGAACTCCTTGATGGAGGCGACGACCGGCCGGATGTTGATCAGGGTCTGCGGCGTGATCGCCTCGACGTCCTGGGTCGTCATGCGCTCACGGACGACTCGCTCCATACGCGCCAGACCCGTACGGACCTGGTTCTGGATGAGCTCGCCGACGCTGCGCAGACGACGGTTGCCGAAGTGGTCGATGTCGTCGGTCTCGACGACGATCGTCTGGCCGTTGTCGGCGGCCGTCTCGGTCTCGCCCGCGTGCAGCTTGACCAGGTACTTGATCGTCGAGATGACGTCCTCGACGGTCAGGACGCCCGCGTCGAGCGGAGCCTCCGCACCCAGCTTCTTGTTGACCTTGTAGCGGCCGACCTTGGCGAGGTCGTAACGCTTCGGGTTGAAGTACAGGTTCTCAAGAAGCGTCTGCGCGGCCTCACGCGTGGGGGGCTCGCCCGGACGCAGCTTGCGGTAGATGTCCAACAGCGCGTCGTCCTGGCCCTGGGTGTGGTCCTTCTCCAGGGTGGCGCGCATGGATTCGTACTCGCCGAACTCCTCGAGGATCTGCTCGGTGGTCCAACCGAGAGCCTTGAGCAGGACGGTGACGGACTGCTTGCGCTTGCGGTCGATGCGCACACCGACCATGTCGCGCTTGTCGATCTCCATCTCCAGCCAGGCACCCCGGGACGGGATGATCTTGGCGGAGAAGATGTCCTTGTCGGACGTCTTGTCGATCGAGGAGTCGAAGTAGACGCCCGGCGAACGGACCAGCTGCGACACGACGACACGCTCGGTGCCGTTGATGACGAAGGTGCCCTTGTGGGTCATGAGCGGGAAGTCGCCCATGAAGACCGTCTGGGACTTGATCTCGCCGGTCTCATTGTTGGTGAACTCGGCCGTGACGAAGAGCGGGGCCGCGTACGTGAAGTCGCGGTCCTTGCACTCGTCGATGCTGTTCTTCGGGGGCTCGAAACGGTGGTCGCGGAACGTCAGCGACATCGACCCGGAGAAGTCCTCGATCGGAGAGATCTCCTCGAAGATCTCCTCCAGACCGGACTTCGTGGGGACGTCCTGACCCGACTCCAGAGCCGCCTCGACCCGACTCTGCCAGGCGGTGTTCCCGAGCAGCCAGTCAAAGCTCTCGGTCTGCAACGCGAGCAGGTTGGGAACCTCGAGGGGCTCCTTGATCTTTGCAAAGGAGATGCGCAGCGGGGCGGTGCTGGCGCCGTTGTTCGTATTCGCGGTCGAGGCGTTGCGCGAGGCGGCCAAGAGGGGGTCCTTCCGAGGGCTCGGACTCACTACGCGCGTGCCGGTCCCTCTCCCAGACACAGAGACAGATTTCCCCAAATCGGCCAAATAGCCAGGTCAGGGACTTCTAGTCTTCGATGCTAAAGCGAGGGCATGCCCCTGGTGACGGGCAGGGGACAGCTAACAGGCAGCGCAAAGGGTCAGTGTAGCCACTTGGCGCACTGATGTCCAGCCCCGATTTTCTGTGACCCTCGTTGTCCTCAACGCCCTTGGCATGCCTGTACTCAACGCACGTTGATACTGCCCTCTTCGTCGCCGATCCATGCCTCGGATTCGGACCGTTCTGCGACGCGTCCTGAGAATTGCGCGCTGCGTGCGGTTCGTCAAGGCCCCCCTGCCCGAACCGGGACATTCGGAGACACGACGAAGATCACCATACCCCCCGCCTACACGAGCGCAAGGTAACCGTGACCGACCCCCCGACAACGCCGAAGAGCGACCACCCAGATGGATGATCGCTCTTCGCTGCTTCAGCGTTACAGCCCTCTCAAAGGGACTGTGTCAGCCGGCAAGGGAGTCCTGCGGACTCCGTGGGGTCACTTGACCTCGACGGAGGCGCCGGCGGCCTTGAGGGACTCGGCAGCCTTCTCAGCGGCCTCCTTGGCGACCTTCTCGACGACGGGCTTCGGGGCGCCGTCCACGAGGTCCTTGGCCTCCTTCAGACCCAGGGAGGTCAGCTCACGCACGACCTTGATGACCTGGATCTTCTTCTCGCCGGCACCCGTGAGGATGACGTCGAACTCGTCCTGCTCGGCCTCGGCCTCGACCGGGGCGCCCGTGGCGGCGGGGCCGGCAACGGCGACCGCGGCGGCGGCGGTGACGTCGAACTTCTCCTCGAACGCCTTCACGAACTCGGAGAGCTCGATGAGGGTGAGGGACTCGAACTGCGCGAGCAGCTCTTCCTGGGACAGCTTCGTCGCCATGTTGGGCGATCCTTCCACTTAATCGGCTGGTGCCGTGATGTACATGTCGGCGGGCGTACGTTCGGCCCGCGTCGACCACCGCCGCGTCATGCGGCTGCGGTCAAAGTGCGAGCCGAATTACTCGGCACCGCCCTGCTCGGCCTGCTTGGCACGAAGCGCCTCCGCGGTGCGGACGAACTTCGAGGGAAGCGCCTGGAAGACCTGGGCAGCCTGAGTCTGCTTGGCCTTGAAGGCACCCGCCAGCTTGGCGAGCAGAACCTCGCGGGACTCGAGGTCCGCAAGCTTCTTGATCTCATCGGCGGACAGCGCCTTACCGTCAAGGACACCGCCCTTGATGATGAGGTTCGGGTTGTCCTTGGCGAAGTCACGAAGACCCTTCGCCGACTCCACCGGGTCACCGGTGACGAAGGCGACCGCCGTCGGACCGTTGAACAGGTCGTCGAGCGTCGAGATCCCGGCCTCGTTGGCCGCAATCTTGGTCAGCGTGTTCTTCACCACGGCGTACTGGGCGTTCTCACCGAGCGAACGACGCAGCGTCTTGAGCTGCGCCACGGTGAGACCCCGGTACTCGGTCAGCACGGCGGCGTTCGAGCTGCGGAACTGCTCCGCGAGCTCGGCTACCGCGGCAGCCTTGTCGGGCCTTGCCATGAGCGTCGGCCTCCTTCCGGGTGATGACGACCGCTCAGAAGGGGCTGGGACAAACGAAACGCCCCGGCGCAGGCGCACGGGGCGTAGCTCTACCGGCATTCGCACGCTGTTGAGCAGCGAACTCCGGGAACATATCCACAGTCACCTGCGCGGGTCGTCCGCGAATTTCAGCGGATCCTTCGGCCACCGAACCCTCTTGCGAGAGCACGGCAACGACCAGCGGTCTTTGGCTTCTCCGGAAGAGTACGGGACCCGATCCCTGTCAAGCAAATCGGGCCCTACGACGCTCAGCCCTGGGCTTCCTTCATCATCTCCGCCAGGTCGGTGGTGTCCTTGGCCGGCGGGGCCGTGATGGTCACCGGCTTGTTGTAGTCGAGGAAGGTGATGGTCATGTCGAGCGTGCCCTTGGTGGCGTCGCCCTTCATCCGGAACTGCTTGGTGTGGTCGTCGCCGTCGACCCACATGTCCATCGCGAGTTTGTCGATGCCCAGCTTCTCGTACTGCTTGACGCTCTTCTCGCGCTTCTCGCGGGTGGCCTTGTCCTCGTCCTTGAAGGAGTCCCGGAGGGTGTCGAGGGTGACGGTGCCCGAGTAGTGGGTCGTCTTGACGCCGTCGACGGTCTCGGTGCCGACCTTCTTCACGTCCTCGGCGCCGGTGAGGAAGGTGGACTCGGTGGCCGGGTTCTGGTCGGCCTGATCGATGCCGGAGCCCTCACCGAGGCCGTCCTCGCCCAGCGTGGACATGTCGAACTTGAGCCAGGTCTTGCCGTTCATCTCCTTGGCCATCTCGGCGTTGCCGCCCATGTACATGGCCTTGTCGACGAGCCGGATCTCGACGGTGCCGTCCGCTCCCTGGTCGAGCGCCGTCATCTTCATGCTCATGGCGACGGTGGGCTCGGTCCGCATGGAGGCCGTGGCCTTGATGCGTCCCTGCTCCGGAACCTCGCCGGTCATGCGGTAGCGGAAGGAGGTGATGTCCTCCGTGTTCTTCGCCGCCTTGGCGACCGCCGCCGCGGGAGTCATCTTCGGCGACTCCTCCCCCTTGGCACAGCTCACCGCGCCGGCGGCGAGGGCCACGGCGGCGAGCCCGGCGCCGATCGTCCTGCGTCGCGTGGAACGTCGTACAGAAGTACCCATTTGATTCCCCCCAAGGAACACATGGCCGATACACAGCAAGGACGCGAGCGTATCCGAGTGTGGTTGCAGCGTTCTTCTGAATTCCGTGGGGCTCAGGAGGCGGGACTCAGGAGGTGCTGCCGCCCTGCTGCTCCAGCAGTTTCCTGAAGTCCTCGGTGTCGGCGGCCGGGGGCTTCACGACGGACACCTTCACTCCGTAGTCGCGGTAGTGGGCGGTCTGGGTCACCTGCCCGTTCGCCGTCCGGCTCTTCTCGACCTTCTTGACCAGCAGGTTCTTGGCGTTGATCCAGATGTCGACGGTCTCGGTGGTGACGCCGGCCTGCTGGAGCTGCTTCCTCAGTGCCGTGTCGGTGACCTCTCCCACCCGCACGGTGCCGGAGTAGTGCGTGGTGGTCTGTCCGTCCGCCGCCTCCTCGCCGACCTCGCGCACGTCCGAGGAGTTCAGCAGCAGCTTCACCGACTGGTTGGGGGTGGTGCTGCGCATCTGGTCGGCGAAGTTCGCGCCGCCGCCGAGGTCCTTGAGGTCGTCGTACGCGTACTTGAGCCAGTGCTTGCCGCCCATCTTCGCGGCGAAGGTGTCGCCCATCTGCGCGTAGTAGGCGTCGGAGAGATAGCGGGCCTCCATCGACGTGACACCGAGTGCGCGCATCGTCTCGGCCGTCGTGCCGCCGGTGTACTCGATCGTCGCGGTGCCTATGAGACCGTCGCCCCAGCCGAGGACTCCGTCGGCCTTGACGGACAGCTGCGTGCCCATGACGGTCGTGGACCGCACCCTGGCCGACGCGGCCCGGTCGGTGGACCGCTCGGCGGAGCGCAGGGCCGCGAGGGACACCGTGGGCGTCGCCGTGCGCTTCTCCTCGGGCTTGTCGGCGGAGGAACCGGAGGAGGTGCAGGCCGATGCCGTCAGTACGGCCGTCACCGCGACCGAGCAGGCCAGACGGCGTCTCGTCGTGCTCTTCATGCGTCCCCCTGGTGCGATTGCCCTGAGCGCACGCTAACCCAGAGCACAGCGCCCTCACATGGGAACGGGCCCCGCACCTCGAAAGGTGCGGGGCCCGTTGCCGACTGGGGCGAGCCTCAGGCTCAGACCGCGGCCGGGTCCTCCTCGACGAGGAGGTTGCGGGTGCGGTTCGGGTCGAGCGGAATGCCGGGGCCGATCGTGGTGCTGATCGCGGCCTTCTTGATGTAGCGACCCTTGGCGGCCGACGGCTTCAGACGGAGGATCTCCTCCAGCGCCGCGCCGTAGTTCTCCACCAGCTTGGTGTCGTCGAACGACGTCTTGCCGATGATGAAGTGCAGGTTCGAGTGCTTGTCGACGCGGAACTCGATCTTGCCGCCCTTGATCTCGTTGACAGCCTTGGCAACGTCCGGGGTCACGGTGCCGGTCTTGGGGTTCGGCATGAGACCACGGGGACCGAGCACGCGGCCGAGGCGGCCGACCTTGCCCATGAGGTCCGGGGTGGCGACGACGGCGTCGAAGTCCAGACGGCCCTTCGCCACCTCGTCGATGAGCTCGTCGGAGCCGACGATGTCGGCGCCCGCGGCAGTCGCGGCCTCGGCACGGTCACCGGTCGCGAAGACCAGGACCCGGGCGGTCTTACCGGTGCCGTGCGGGAGGTTCACGGTGCCACGGACCATCTGGTCGGCCTTGCGCGGGTCGACACCCAGACGGAAGGCGACCTCGACGGTGCCGTCGAACTTGCTCGTGGAGGTCTCCTTGGCGAGACGGACGGCCTCGAGCGGGGCGTAGAACTTGTCCCGGTCGATCTTGGCGTCCGCAGCGCGGAGAGACTTGCTGCGCTTGCTCACTACTGCTCCTGATGTGTTCTGAGGAGTCGTGGTGTGGGCCGAGCAGGCCCTGCCACTTCTTCTGCTGGGGAGTTGGGGCTCAGCCCTCGACCGTGACGCCCATGGAACGCGCGGTACCGGCGATGATCTTCGCGGCGGCGTCCAGGTCGTTGGCGTTGAGGTCGGGGAGCTTGGTCGTGGCGATCTCGCGGACCTGCGCCTGGGTGATCTTGGCGACCTTGGTCTTGTGCGGCTCGCCGGAGCCCTTCTCGATGCCCGCGGCCTTGAGGATCATCTTCGCGGCCGGCGGCGTCTTGGTGATGAAGGTGAAGGAGCGGTCCTCGTAGACCGTGATCTCCACCGGGATCACCCAGCCACGCTGCGACTCGGTCGCGGCGTTGTAGGCCTTGCAGAACTCCATGATGTTGACGCCGTGCTGACCCAGCGCGGGGCCGACCGGCGGAGCCGGGTTGGCGGCACCGGCCTGGATCTGGAGCTTGATGAGCCCCGTGACCTTCTTCTTCTTGGGAGGCATAGCTCTCCGGGTCCTTTCGATTCGGGTCTACCCGCCTCCGGGTCGCGTCCCGGCTGCAGGCATACCGCACAACGATAACGGGTATAGATGCGCGGCCAAAAACCGAGCAGGTCAGACGGGCTTTCGAGAGCCCCTCTGACCTGCTCGGACGTGATGGGTCCAGGAAGAAACTGGTGAGGAACTAGTTCTTCTGGATCTGGTCGAAGCTCAGCTCGACCGGCGTCTCGCGGCCGAAGATCTCGACGAGACCCTTGACCTTCTTCGAGTCGGGGTTGATCTCGTTGATGGTCGCCTGCAGCGTGGCGAAGGGGCCGTCGGTGACGGTGACCGAGTCGCCGACCTCGAAGTCCAGCACCTGGACCTCGACCTTGCGCTGCGGAACCGGCTTGCCCTCGGCCTCGGCGGCCTCACGGGCGGCCTTCTCCTCGGCCTCCGGGGCGAGCATCTTGACGATCTCGTCCAGGGTCAGCGGGTACGGGTCGTAGGCGTTGCCCACGAAGCCGGTGACGCCGGGAGTGTTGCGGACGACGCCCCAGGACTCGTTCGTCAGGTCCATGCGCACCAGCACGTAGCCGGGGAGCTTGTTCTGACGGATCGTCTTGCGCTCGCCGTTCTTGATCTGCGCGACCTCTTCCTGCGGCACCTCGGCCTGGAAGATGAAGTCCTCGACGTTCAGCGAGACGGCGCGCTGCTCGAGGTTGGTCTTCACGCGGTTCTCGTAACCGGCGTAGGTGTGGATGACGTACCACTCGCCGGGGAGGGTGCGCAGCTCCTCGCGCAGGGCGACGACGGGGTCGACCGGCTCGGCCGGCTCTTCCTCGACGGCCTCTTCGGCCTCGTCCGCATCCTCTACGGCCTCGATGTCTCCGCCGGACTCTTCCTCGGCGTCCTCGTCCTCGACGTGGAGAGCGGCTTCCTCGGCGGGCGCGCCCGCCTCGACATCGGCAGCCTCGACCTCGTCCAGGTCATCGTCCGCGCCCTCGACGATGTCGAGCTCGTCATCCACGGACTCGTCCGGCTCGACGGCCTCGTTCAGGTTCGGGTCAGACACTGTGGCTGCTTCTTCCTGGATACATGGGGGTGGAACACGCGAAAGGGGCGCCGGTGACGGCGCCCTTCGCTCTCGGCTCAGCCGAAGACGTACTTCGCGGCGTGGTCGAGTCCATAGTCAATCACGGTGACCAGACCGATCATGACGATGACGAACACAATCACCACGGTCGTGTAAGTGGTCAGCTGGCTGCGCGAAGGCCAGACGACCTTGCGGAGCTCGGCGACGATCTGCCGGTAGAACAGCGCGAGGCGCTTCAGCGGACCCTTCTTGGCACGCTTGCCGCCCTTACGAGTCTTCTTACTGGACTCCGGCGTCTCATCCTGGGCATCAGGCGTATCGATGGAGCCCACGGCGTCCGCCATTCGTCCTCACCTGTTCCCGGGTCGTGGCCGTGCCGCGCCCGGTCTGAGCCGCACGGCGGTGCATTGCTGTACGTACATGCGCACACATCCTGGCGAAGGTGTGTGTAGCAGGGCCGGAGGGACTTGAACCCCCAACCGCTGGTTTTGGAGACCAGTGCTCTACCAATTGAGCTACGACCCTTTGTGTGCTCCCCAACGTACCGCATCCGACCGGGTGCTCGGTGTGCACCGGTTGAGCGCGGCCGCTGTGAGGCCAACGAGGTGAGAGTGTACGTGCTCTGTGGCCCCTCGTCGAACAGAAAGCGCCCGTAAGGGGCTTGGCGAAGGAAGATCGGCGCAAGATCGCCCTGTCCGCGAGCAGGATCCGGACGGGTGTTCTGTGGTTTGCCCGCACATGTTCAGTCCGTGAAACCCGTGTGCCGGAGGCGTTTCCGGTCTGAAACGATGGGCCCCATGAGCGCTGCAACCCCTCCCACCGAGCGCCGGGTCTCCGCCCGAGTCGGCGCGATCTCCGAGTCCGCCACCCTCGCCGTGGACGCCAAGGCCAAGGCCCTGAAGGCCGCCGGGCGCCCGGTGATCGGCTTCGGCGCCGGTGAACCGGACTTCCCGACCCCTGACTACATCGTCCAGGCCGCCATCAAGGCCTGCTCGAACCCGAAGTACCACCGCTACACGCCGGCCGGCGGCCTGCCGGAGCTGAAGGCCGCGATCGCCGCGAAGACGCTGCGTGACTCGAACTACGAGGTCGACGCGTCCCAGATCCTCGTCACCAACGGTGGCAAGCAGGCCATCTACGAGGCCTTCGCCGCGATCCTCGACCCGGGCGACGAGGTCATCGTCCCGGCGCCCTACTGGACGACGTACCCGGAGTCCATCCGTCTCGCCGGCGGTGTCCCGGTCGACGTCGTCGCGGACGAGACCACCGGCTACCGCGTCAGCGTGGAGCAGTTGGAGGCGGCCCGTACGGAGAAGACGAAGGTCGTCCTCTTCGTGTCGCCGTCCAACCCGACCGGCGCCGTCTACAGCGAGGCCGAGGCCGAGGCGATCGGCCGCTGGGCCGTCGAGCACGGCCTGTGGGTGCTGACCGACGAGATCTACGAGCACCTGGTCTACGGCGACGCCAAGTTCACCTCGCTGCCCGCGCTCCTGCCCGAGCTGCGCGACAAGTGCATCGTGGTCAACGGTGTCGCGAAGACGTACGCCATGACCGGCTGGCGCGTCGGCTGGGTCATCGGTCCCAAGGATGTCGTCAAGGCCGCGACCAACCTCCAGTCGCACGCCACGTCGAACGTGTCGAACGTCGCCCAGGTGGCGGCCCTCGCCGCGGTCTCCGGCAACCTCGACGCGGTGGCCGAGATGCGTACGGCCTTCGACCGGCGCCGCAAGACCATCGTGCGGATGCTCAACGAGATCGACGGCGTGCTCTGCCCGGAGCCCGAGGGCGCCTTCTACGCCTATCCGTCGGTGAAGGCCCTGCTCGGCAAGGAGATCCGCGGCAAGCGTCCGCAGGACTCGGTCGAGCTGGCCGCGCTGATCCTGGAGGAGGCCGAGGTCGCGGTCGTACCCGGTGAGGCCTTCGGTACGCCGGGTTACCTGCGGCTGTCGTACGCCCTGGGTGACGAGGACCTCGTCGAGGGTGTCTCGCGGATCCAGAAGCTGCTGGCGGAGGCGCAGGACTGAGTTTCCGCGCCAGGGGACCACCTACCAGAGTTGGTAGGTGGTCCCCTGTCGTTTGTGCGAGCAAGGCCACGTTCGGGGAAAGCGCTACCGGGACGGCAGGGACGTACGGCAGGATCCTGGAATGGAGCGTGTACGTGATGTCTCTGAGCTGCCGAAAGCCCATCTGCACCTGCACTTCACCGGGTCGATGCGGCCCACCACCGTGCTGGAACTTGCCGACAAGTACGGCGTACGGCTGCCCGAGGCGCTGACCGAAGCACTGACCAGCGGGGAACCGCCGAAACTGCGGGCGACGGACGAGCGGGGCTGGTTCCGCTTCCAGCGCCTGTACGACGCGGCGCGCTCGTGCCTGAGAGAGCCCGAGGACATCCGGCGGCTGGTGCGGGAGGCCGCGGAGGAGGACGTGAAGGACGGTTCGGGCTGGCTGGAGATCCAGGTGGACCCGACGTCGTACGCCCCTCGTCTGGGCGGTCTGATCCCCGCCCTGGAGGTCATCCTGGACGCGGTGGAGACGACCTCGCGCGAGACGGGGCTGGGGATGAGGGTCCTGGTCGCCGCGAACCGTATGAAGCACCCGCTGGACGCGCGCACGCTGGCCCGCCTCGCCGTGCGGTACGCGGAGCGGGGCGTGGTCGGTTTCGGGTTGTCGAACGACGAACGCCGGGGCATGGCACGGGACTTCGACCGTGCCTTCGCCATCGCGCGGGAGAGCGGGCTGCTGTCGGCACCGCACGGCGGCGAACTGGCCGGTCCGGCGTCGGTACGGGACTGTCTCGACGACCTGCACGCCAGCCGGATCGGGCACGGGGTGCGGGCCGCGGAGGATCCCCGGCTGATGAAGCGGCTGGCCGACCGGCAGGTGACGTGCGAGGTGTGTCCGGCGTCGAACGTGGCCCTCGGTGTGTACGAGAAGCACGAGGACGTTCCGCTGCGGAAACTGTTCGAGGCGGGGGTGCCGTTGGCGTTGGGTGCCGACGACCCGCTGTTGTTCGGCTCCCGGCTGGCCGCCCAGTACGAGATCGCCCGGCGGTATCACGGCTTCTCGGACGCGGAGCTCGCGGAACTCGCCCGGCAGTCGGTGCGGGCTTCGGCGGCGCCGGAGGACATGAAGACGAAGCTGTTGTCCGGCGTCGACGACTGGCTCAGCGGCCCGGTCGCCTGAAGTGGGCGTACGGCGGATACGGCTTGAAGCAGATCACGACCTCGGGGTCACGTGAGATCCCGCGGTCGGGGGCCAGTTCGCCCTTCAGGGCGGTCACGAAGGCCGAGTGTCCTCTGACGACGCGCTTCTGGCGCGGGCCCCAGCCGGCCGCGTAGGCGAAGGTGGTGGCGGCGGTCGCGAAGACGTCCCGGCCGCCGATCAGGAAATACGTGCACGCGTGCGTGGTGTGACGCAGCTGCTCGCGCGCGTACGGCCGGTCGAGCCAGGCCTGGGCGTCCCTGTCGGTGCGGGCCTCGTCGGTGCGGACGGTCAGCGGGGTGCCGCGGCCGAGTCCGCGGCGCAGCTGCGGCCACTGGGTGGGGCGCAGGCCCGCCTCCGGGTGGGCCAGGACCAGGTCGAAGAATTCACCCTGGCCCTCGTCTGGGGGTACGCCGTCGCGCAGGTTCACGTGCACGATCGTGTGCCGGGAGTACGCGGCGAAGGAGAACAGGCCGGCCAGGCGGTTCAGGCCGTCGTGGTCGCCCATGAGGAGGCCGTAATCCTCGGGGTCACGGAGTGACGTGTGGCGCAGGGGGGTTCGGGGCTGGACGACCCGGTGGGTGTGCGGGCCGGTGCGGGGGCGGAACTCGGTGAGTCTCAGGCGCATGGGCGGGCGGGGGTTACGTGTCTCATGGAGCGAGCCTGGCTGTCGTGAGGCGCCGTCCGCAACGGAAATACCGGCCTGCCGACTACAGGGTCACGCCGACCGTCACGGGCTCGTTGACCAGCGTGATCCCGAACGTCTCGTGGACGCCTGCCACCACCTCGCGGGCCAGGGTGAGGAGGTCCTCCGTGGTTGCCTCGCCCCTGTTGGTGAGCGCGAGGGTGTGCTTGGTGGAGATGCGGGCGGGGCCAGTGCCGTAGCCCTTGGTGAAGCCCGCCTTGTCGATGAGCCAGGCCGCCGAGGTCTTGGTGTGGCCCTCCCCCGCCGGGTAGGCGGGCGGCACGGCGTCTGTGCCGAGCCGCTGCTCCACGCGCGCGTGGAAGGCGGCGAACTGCTCGTCGGTGAGGATCGGGTTGGTGAAGAAGGAACCGGCGGACCAGGTGTCGTGGTCCTCGGGGTCCAGGACCATGCCCTTGCCGGAGCGCAACTTCAGTACGGTCTCGCGGGCCTTGTCGAGGGGCACGCGGTCGCCCGGTTCGACGCCGAGGGCTCGGGCTGTCTCGGCGTACTTGATGGGGGCGGAGAGGCCTTCGGCGTCCTCCAGGCGGAATCGCACACGCAGGACGACGTATCGCTCGGGGTCGGACTTGAAGCGACTGTGGCGGTAGGAGAAGGCGCAGTCCGCGTTCGGGACGGTGACCGTTTCGCGGGTCGTGCGGTCGTAGGCGACGACCTCGGTGATCGTCGACGAGACCTCCTGGCCGTAGGCGCCGACGTTCTGGATCGGGGTCGCGCCTGCCGAGCCCGGGATGCCTGCGAGGCACTCGACGCCGGCGAGTCCGGCTTCCACGGTGCGGGCGACCGCGTCGGTCCATACCTCGCCGGCTGCCAGCTCCAGGTGGGTGCCGTCGAGGGTGACGCCCTTGGTGGCGATGACCAGCGCGGTGCCCGCGAAGCCCTTGTCGCCGATGACCAGGTTGGAGCCGCCGCCGATGACCAGCAGGGGTGTGCCGGTGTCGTCGGCCTCGCGGACGGCTTCGATCACCTCGGCGTCGGTCGTGGCGGTGACCAGGCGGGTCGCGGGGCCACCCAGGCGGAAGGTGGTCAGCGGGGCGAGGGGGGCGTCGTGTCGTTCCAGCACGCGGTCAAGAGTACGAGACGGGGTGCCTGCGGCGGCCTGTGCGGGGTCTGGGGCGGACCTCCCGGCGACAGCAACCCGGACCGACCCGCACCCACGCGAACGGCCCCGTCCTCTCGGACGGAGCCGTCGTCGTCTCCCAGGGTCACCCCGCGACTGTCTCCAGGACCGGCGCCGGAGTCGACTCCCCGGTCTCCACGGAACGCTTCCGCGAGGGGATCAACAGGGCGGCGACCCCCGCGAGGGCGACCACCGCGGCGCCCGTGACCAGCGCGGGGCGCAGGCCGTCGACGAAGGTCTGACCGGTCTCGTAGCCACCCTGGGCCGAGAAGATCGACGCCATGACGGCGATACCGAGCGCGCCGCCGACCTCGCGCAGGGCGTTGTTGGCGCCGGAGGCGATGCCCTGTTCCTTGGGGATGACGCTGGACATGACCAGGTTGGCGGCGGGCGCGAAGAACAGGGCCATGCCGACGCCGCTGATGATCAGGCCGGGCAGCTGGCTGGCGTAGGAGGCGTCGGTGGTGGCCACGGCGGCCATGTAGGCGAGACCCGCCGCCTGGAGGAAGAGGCCGGTGGCCACGACCGGGCGGCCGCCGATGCGGTCGGAGAGGATGCCGGCGATCGGGGCGACGAGCATCGGCATGCCGGTCCAGGGCAGCATGCGCAGGCCGGCCTCGGTGGGCGAGTTGCCGAGCACGCCCTGCATGTACTGGCTGAGCAGGAAGATCGAGCCGAACATGCCGAGGAACATCAGAAGGCTGGCCGCGTTGATCCCGGCGAAGGCCCGGGAACGGAACAGGCGCATCGGGAGCATGGGGTTCTTGGCCCGGGTGCTGTAGAGGACGAAGCCCACCAGCAGCGCCGCCCCGGCGAACAGGCCGGTCAGGACGAGGGAGCCGGTCCAGCCCTCGGCGGGGCCACGGACCAGGCCGTAGACGATTCCGAAGAGGCCGCCGCTGGCGAGCAGGGTGCCGGGGATGTCGAGCCGGGAGCCGGTGCCGAAGGACTCGGCGAGGCGGAGGCGGGCGAGGGGCAGCAGGGCGAGGCCCAGCGGCACGTTCAGCCAGAAGATCCACTGCCAGGAGATGTGTTCGGTGAGGCTGCCCCCGATGAGGGGGCCGGAGGCCACCGCGAGCCCGTTGACGGCGCCCCAGATGCCGTACGCCATTCCGCGTTTGGCGACGGGAACGGCCGCCGTGAGGAGTGTGAGCGTCAGCGGCATCATGATCGCGGCGCCGACGCCCTGGACCGCGCGGGCTGCGATCAGGCTGTCGATGCCGGGCGCCATGGCCGCAGCGGCGGACGCGCCGGTGAAGATCGTGAGACCGGTGAGGAAGAGACGGCGACGGCCGAACCGGTCGCCGAGTGCCGCGCCGGTCATGAGGAGGACGGCGAAGGTGAGTGTGTAGGCGCTCACCGTCCATTCCAGGTCGTCCATCCCCCCGCCGAGGTCCTTGCGGATGGAGGGCAGGGCCGTGGTGACGACGAGGTTGTCGAGGGCCGCCATGAATCCGGCGACGCTGGTGATGACGAGGGCCCAGACGGCCCCTCCACGACGTTCGGTCTGCTGTGACATCTCTCCCCCAGAGAGCGATCATCGATAATGGCTGATTAGTTAGTGATTACTAACCTTCGTGCTCATGAAAAGGCGCCGACGACGCCTTCCTTTCCTCGTGTTCCTAGTGCTCCAGCCGGCCCTTGATCCGCGCCGACGGGTACAGCCCTTCCCAGACCCGGTGCCCGGGCGGGAAGCCCATCGCCACCAGACAGTTGATGAGCATTCCGTACGCCAGGAAGGTCGTCGTCTCGTTGACGTCGGCACCGAGGGGCAGATGGACGGTGTCCCACAGCCGCATCCAGCCGGCCCGCACCGACTCGCCGAACTCGTGCTCACCGGCCTCCTCGGCGGCGGCCACGGCGACGTACATCTGCATCTGCATCATCAGCCGCTCGGGCCGCTCCGCGATGACCTTGGTGTACGCGTTCGCCATGGCATGCAGGGCCTCTTCGCCCTCGAGTCCCTTGGCGGCCTCCTCGAAGGTACGAATCGTGTCCTCGACGCACCGTTCGGCCGCCGCGAGGAACATCGCCTTCTTCCCCGGGAAGAGCCGGAAGAGGTACGGCTGCGAGACGCCGACGCGCTTGGCGATCGCCTCGGTCGACGTGCCGTAGTACCCACCGCGGGCGAACTCGGCCGTCGCCGCACGAATGACGCTCTCGCGCCTCTCTTCTGCGCTCATCCTGACCATGCGAGTAAGTTAGTACTCAATCACTAACTTCGTCAAGGGGTCTCCTCTTGGGGAGTCCCCTCACAGGGGTATAAGTAAGGGGCGCCCCGCCATGGAGGGCGCCCCTTACCGCTGCTGCTCCGGCGTCAGGCCAGTCGTACGACCGCACGTGACATACCCAGCACCTTCTGCCCGGCGCTGGTCGCCGTGAGGTCCACGCGGACCGTGTGGTCGTCGAGCTTGGCCGCGACCTTGCCGCTGACCTCGACGGTGGCGCCCTGGTCGTCGTTCGGGACGACGACCGGCTTGGTGAAGCGGACGCCGTACTCGACGACCGCGCCCGGGTCGCCGGCCCAGTCGGTGACCACGCGGATGGCCTCGGCCATGGTGAACATGCCGTGCGCGATGACGTCCGGCAGTCCGACCTCCTTGGCGAACTTCTCGTTCCAGTGGATCGGGTTGAAGTCCCCGGAGGCGCCCGCGTACTGGACGAGGGCGGCACGGGTCACAGGGAAGGTCCGGGCGGGCAGCTCGGTGCCGACCTCGACGTCGTCGTAAGCGATCTTCGCCGTCATCGGTTCCTCACGCCTCCTCGGCCGCGCGGGCCACGAGCTTGGTCCAGGCGGTCACGACATGCTCGCCGGCCTCGTCGTGGACCTCGCCTCGGATGTCCAGGATGTCGTTGCCCGCCATGGACTTGATCGCCTCGATGGTGGAGGTGACGGTGAGCCGGTCGCCGGCGCGCACGGGGCGGACGTAGGCGAACTTCTGGTCACCGTGCACCACGCGGCTGTAGTCCAGGCCGAGCTGCGGGTCCTGGACGACCTGTCCCGCGGCCTTGAAGGTGATCGAGAACACGAAGGTCGGCGGGGCGATCACATCGGGGTGACCGAACGCCTTGGCGGCCTCCGGGTCGGTGTACGCCGGGTTGGCGTCCCCCACCGCCTCCGCGAACTCACGGATCTTCTCCCGGCCCACCTCGTAGGGGTCGGTGGGCGGGTAGGTCCGCCCCACGAAGGACTGGTCGAGCGCCATGAGCTCGGCACCTCCTGGTGTCGATAACGAACGTTCGCTGCAGCGGACGAAACGACGCGAGGCCGCCCCCCGAACTGCAGGGGACGGCCTCGTGTACGAGCCTGATTTATCGCGTTTCGCGGTGCGCGGTGTGCGCCTTGCAACGCGGGCAGTGCTTCTTCATCTCCAGTCGGTCCGGGTTGTTACGCCGGTTCTTCTTGGTGATGTAGTTCCGCTCCTTGCACTCCACGCAGGCCAGCGTGATCTTCGGGCGGACGTCGGTGGCAGCCACAGGAGTGCTCCTTGACGAACGGATGGGACGATTAACGCACAGAAGAGTAGCCGATCGAAGGACCGACCCCACAATCGGCTACTGTCAGTAGCGGTGACCGGACTTGAACCGGTGACACAGCGATTATGAGCCGCTTGCTCTACCGACTGAGCTACACCGCTGCGATGCGATCGGCCCCCGCCTTGCGACGGGAACCTTTCACACCAGAGCCCCAATACGGAATCGAACCGTAGACCTTCTCCTTACCATGGAGACGCTCTACCGACTGAGCTATTGGGGCGAGCGATGAAGACATTACACGCTCGGCTGCCGTTCACCCAAATCCGTTTCGCGGCACCCGCCTCGGCCGGTTCCGCGGGCCTCGAACCGGGCCCCCAGGGGTCTCAGGAGCCCCTCCCGTACGGCGGACCACACCGGTACGACTATTGCGCTCCTCCCCGTGACCGGCGGGTCGTCACCCTAGGCTCGACCCACTCTGCGTGATCTTGCGTCCCCTTGCGCGGTCCGAGCTCGCGCAGACCCCGAGCCCGAGCCTCTGGAGCGCGATGCCCGACAGCCAGCCGCAGCCGCCCCACTCCTCTTCCGGGTCGTCGTCAGGGGCGTCGTCAGGGTCGTCGTCGAGTTCGTCATCCGGTTCTTCGTCTTCTTCGTCCGGTTCCTCGTCGGGGTCGTGGGCGGGGTCGGCGGCGGGGTCGGCGGCGGGGCAGGCCGAGGGGGCCGCCCTCCTGTTGTGCGGGGCGCGGCTGACCGATGGGCGGACCGTGGACGTACGGCTGGGCGGCGGGCGTATCGAGGCGGTCGGTACGACCGGAAGTCTGGCGGTGGGCGGCACGCGCGCGCGTGGCGCGCGCGTGGACCTCAGCGGCTATCTGCTCCTGCCGGCCCCGGTCGAGCCGCACGCCCACGGCGACACGGCACTGTCTGACGACGTCGGCGGACCGGTCTCGTACGACCCCGAGGACGTCCAGCGCCGGTCCACGGAGGCGGCCCTGCTGCAACTCGGGCACGGGGCGACCGCGCTGCGGGCACACGTGCGCGTGGGCGATGTTCAGGGGCTGGGCGCTCTGGCCGCCGTACTGCAGGCACGGCGTTCGCTGCGCGGGCTCACCGAGTTGACGGCGGTGGCGATGCCGAGGGTGCTGACCGGGGTGGCCGGGGCCGACGGGCTCGCGATACTGCGCGACGCGGTGAAGATGGGCGCCTCGGTGGTGGGCGGTTGTCCGGATCTCGATCCCGATCCGACGGGCTATGTGGAGGCGGTCCTGGAGGTCGCCTCCGAGCACGGCTGCCCCGTCGACCTGCACACCGACGCCACTGACCCCGCCCGGCTAGCCCGGCTCGCGGCGATGGCCGGCGGGCTGCGCCCCGGCGTGACGCTCGGCCCGTGCGGCGGCCTCGGTCGGCTGCCCGCCGAGGTGGCGTCCCGGACCGCCGACCAACTCGCCGCGGCCGGGGTGGCGGTGGTGTGCCTGCCGCAGGGCGGCTGCGGAGGCGTCGACCGGCGGGGCACGGCTCCGGTACGGCTGCTGCGTGCGGCCGGGGTGCAGGTGGCTGCCGGCAGCGGGGCGCTGAGGGACGTGTCGAATCCGGTCGGGCGTGGTGATCCGCTGGAGGCCGCCTATCTGCTGGCCTCTCGGTACGGGCTGCGGCCCGAGGACGCGTACGACGCGGTGAGCGCGTCGGCTCGGGCTGTGCTCGGGCTGCCCGAGGTGCGCGTGGAGGCCGGTTTTCCGGCCGAGTTGCTCGCGGTGCGGGGGGATCGGCTGGCGGGGGCTCTGTCGCTGGCGTACAGCCGGATCGTGGTGCATCGGGGGCGCGTGGTGGCGCGGACGAGCGCGGTGCGGGAGTACTACAACTCGGCCGTGGCTGCGGAGTTGGGGCTGCCTCGGCAGGGGCGGGGGGAGTTGTCGTAGGGGTGGGTGCCTGCGGCGCCTGTGCGGGTGTGGTGGGGGTGGGTGTAGCGCCTTGGGTTGTGTGGTGGGTCGGGGCCGTGCCGGGGGGGGGCCCTCCTCG
>NZ_JOEY01000068.1 GCF_000718165.1 Streptomyces fulvoviolaceus
CGCCGGACGGGCTGAAAAAACTCAGCCCCTCCGGCGTTTGAGGAGCGGGGTCTGGGGCGGAGCCCCAGAAGGATGGGACGGGTAGGGGCGGCGGGGGCGCAAACGTCACGTGCCTGGGCCGGCTGACGAGGTCAGGCCCAGGAGTAGCACCCTTGTGAAGCTGCGTACCCATTCCGCGTCCGCCGGTTCCGCGCTTACCAGGGTGCGGTGGACCACCGCACCCGCTACCACGTCGAAGATCAGGTCCACCGTGCGGGCTGCCTCGGTGGGGTCCGGCTCCGGGGGGAGTTCGCCGCGGGTCTGGGCGCGCTCGCGGCCCTCCAGGACCAGGCGCTTCTGGCGTTCCACGATGGAGGCACGGATGCGTTCGCGCAGGGCGTCGTCGCGCGTCGCCTCCGCGACCACCGCCATCAGGCCGTTCCGCGCCGCCGGGCGGGCCAGGATCGCCGCGAACTGGAGGACCACGCCCTCGATGTCGGCGGCGAGGGTGCCGCGGTCGGGGAGTTCGAGTTCGTCGAAGAGTTCGGCGACCGCGTCGACCACCAGCTCGTTCTTGCCGGCCCAGCGGCGGTAGAGGGTCGTCTTCGCCACCCCCGCCCTGGCGGCCACGTCTCCCAGCGTGAGCTTCGACCAGCCCAGCTCCACCAGCGCCTCCCGCGTGGCCGCCAGGATCGCGGCGTCCGCGGCGGCGCTCCGAGGGCGCCCTGTGGCACGTGGGGCGGGAGTGCGGCTCTGCATCCCACGACCATAACCGGCGGTTCCCGTGAGGCCGTGAGGGAGATCACCGGGGAGTGGTGGCAGGGAGGCACTCGGTGCCATTACGCTACGACCCGTAGCGAAACCACTGGTGCAGGGTGGGGACCCGGCGCCGAACGCATGAGAGCACGACCGGCTTTCACAACGCTTTTCGCAGACGTGGGCGGACGGGGGAGGATAGACGCATGCAGCCACGGAACATGTCCATGAGCGGAGTCGTCGACCTCGCCGCGGTGAAGGCGGCCCAGGAGGCCAAGGCGAAGGCGGAGCAGGCGCGCGCCGACGCGGCCCGGCAGGGCGGCGGCACGGGCGCCGTCTCCCCGGCCGATCTCGTCATCGACGTCGACGAGGCCGGGTTCGAACGCGATGTCCTGCAGCGCTCCACCGAGGTCCCGGTCGTCATCGACTTCTGGGCCGAGTGGTGCGAGCCCTGCAAGCAGTTGAGCCCGGTGCTGGAGCAGCTCGCCGTCGAGTACAACGGACGCTTCCTCCTCGCCAAGATCGACGTCGACGCCAACCAGATGTTGATGCAGCAGTTCGGGGTGCAGGGCATCCCGGCCGTGTTCGCCGTCGTCGCCGGGCAGGCCCTGCCGCTCTTCCAGGGTGCCGCCGGTCTGGAGCAGATCCGGCAGACCCTGGACCAGTTGGTGCAGGTGGCCGAGCAGCGCTTCGGGCTGACCGGTCTGACCGTCGACCCCGACGCCGAGCCGGGTGCCGCGCCGGCCGAGGCTCCCGAGATGCCGGCCGGGCCGTACGACGCGCTCCTCGAAGCCGCCGTACAGGCGTTGGACGCGGGGGACTTCGGCGGTGCCGTCCAGGCGTACAAGAACGTGCTGAGCGACGACCCGGGCAACTCGGAGGCCAAACTGGGCCTCGCCCAGGCCGAGTTGCTCCAGCGGGTGCAGGGCGCGGATCCGCAGCAGGTGCGCAGGGACGCGGCCGACCGGCCGGGCGACGCGCAGGCGCAGATCGCCGCCGCCGACCTGGATCTGGTGGGCGGACACGTGGAGGACGCGTTCGGGCGGCTCATCGACGCCGTGCGGCGTACGGCGGGCGAGGACCGGGACGCCGTACGACTGCGGCTGCTGGAGCTTTTCGAGGTGGTCGGCGCCGACGATCCGCGGGTGACGGCGGCCCGACGGGCGCTTGCCCGCGCCCTGTTCTAGGCAGGAGCCCCGACCGGGGCAGAAGCCCCGTTCTGACCAGTCGCTAAACGCAACGGCATGTGGTGCCGGAGTGAAAGATTTGCCGACGGAGTGTCACTGCGGCCGCGCTTTACCAAATCTTGGTAATCGCGGCCGCTGTTACTGCAAGTAAGTTACGGGCGTTGATCTGTCGGTTTCTGTCCATCGATCAACAGCTTTGTCCGCCCCCCTGGTGACACCCAGCGTTGCCGACCGAGACCAGTGGGTCGTTGTTCGGTTATCCGGCCGTTACTACCCAGTAACGAAGCCCCTTGTGCGGGCGGCGAGAATGCACCACGATCGGCGACGCTCGGTCCATTCCCGCACCCCGACAGCCGGTTGGGTCGCGGGATTCCCTGGGTCCCCACCGAGTAGAGCCGGCGGCAGTGGCGCCGGCTCTTGGGCAGGGGGGTCTTCGCTCATCCGGCGAAGCCTGTCCAGCAAGGTTGTGCGTGATGCGTGTCAGGCGCGACCAGTGGTTGTCGCTCGGGGGTGATCGCCGGTGATTCGGGTGCGGTTCGCGCCACCGAGTACAGGCGCTCTCCTTCCCGAGGACGTAGCACTTCTCCCATCCCTGCCCGGCTGAGCCGTCAAGTACGACAGGGCAGTCAGGGCCAGGAGATGTACGTCCGAGAAGGAGGAAATATGGAGTCCCAGGTGCGTGGCGGGACGAGATGGAAGCGGTTCGCTGTGGTGATGGTGCCCAGCGTCGCCGCCACGGCAGCGATAGGTGTCGCCCTCGCGCAGGGCGCTCTCGCCGCGTCGTTCAGTGTGTCGGGACAGTCGTTCAAGGTCTCGGCGGACAAGCTCGTCGGTACGGGCTTCTCCCAGTACGGGGCCATTGACTCGGGGTACACCCTCGACGGCAAGAAGACGGCGCACCCGGTCGCGGTCTCGGCGTTCAAGAACGCCTCGATCACGAACATGTGCCAGTCCGTGGTCACCCCGAACATCCCGCTCATCGGTTCGGTCAGCCTCATCCTGAAGGCCGGCGGTGGCGGTACGCCGGTCGAGGCCGACAACCTGTACATCGACGTCGAGGACCTCGCGGCCGACGCGACGTTCAAGAACATCGAGATCGGTGTCGCCGGCAAGGACCTCAGCAAGGGTCCCGGCATCAAGAGCGGTGACACGGCGAACCCCTACGGGTTCGCCCAGCAGGCAGACTCGGCCACGCTGACCGACGTGAAGCAGACGGCGTGGGCCACCACTGCCGGAACCTTCAAGCTCAGCGGGCTGAAGATGTCGCTGTCGACGGGTGTCAAGGAGTGCTACTAAGCACTCTCTGACGGGCGGGGGAGCCGTTGGCGCCCCCGCCCGTCCACTTGAGGCCCGGACTTTCACAAGCTGCACAACTCACCACCACAGCAAAGCCGTATCAGGGAGCTGTTTTCCATGAGCGCCGAGACCCCTGCAGTACCCGGCAAGTTCGCCCGCCGGCGGCTGCAGTTCCGTGCCTGGCGGGGCGAGAGGCCGTTCTGGGCAGGTCTGTTCATCCTGCTCGGCGGATTTCCCATCGCCTACTTCCCGTACGCGAACCTCCAGATCGGTCACCTCACGCTGGCGATGGCCACCACCGCCGGTGCCGGGTCGCTGATCATCGGTGTGCTGCTCGGCGTACTGGGTGTCAGCCTCTGGTTCCAGAAGCACGTCCGCACCTTCGCGGGCGTCGCGGCGATCCTGCTGGCGCTGGTGTCCATCCCCGTGTCCAACCTCGGCGGCTTCCTCATCGGCTTCCTGTTCGCGCTCATCGGTGGCGCGATGGCGGTGGCCTGGGCGCCGGGTGCGCCGCCGGAGCCGCAGCCGGCGCGGGAGGCCACGACGGGAACCGGTGACGCGCCCTACAGCACGGACCCGGACACCACGATCCTCAAGCCTGTGGTGGGCGAGCCGAACGATCTGTCAGGAACGAGCCCGGCGAACGGGGCGAACGGGAGGCACAGTGCCGGCTGACGAGGTGACCCACGGGACTGACGTGGACGCGTCCCGTGTGAGATCCGGGCCGCGCCACGCGGCACCCAAGAAGCCGCTGTTCACCAGGTTCCACATGCCGGCCGGCAAGGCGATGGCCCTGGCGGCGATGCCGACCGCCGTCCTCATGGGAATGGGGTTCACGTCGACGTTCGCGAGCGCCGACGAGCAGCCCACGTCGAAGAGCCTGACGGCCGACGAGTACAAGGACTGCGTCACGGCGCTGGAGGGCGACGCCTCGGCGTCGGCCAGCCCGTCGGCGTCCGCCTCGGACGACGCGTCGGAGGACTCCGCCGCGGACGAGTCGGCGACCCCGACCCCGTCGGCCTCCGCGGACGACTCGGACTCGGACTCGGGTGATTCCTCATCGTCGGATTCAGGTTCCGACGACGAGGCCACGCCCACGCCGTCCGCTTCGGCTTCGGCGAGCAAGGAGGAGTCGTCGTCCGACGACACCGCCACGGCGAGCCCCTCGGCGTCCGCGAGCGACGACGGCAACCTGCTGACGGACATCGGCGACGCGCTCACCGGCATCTTCACGGGCGGCAGTACGACCGAGAGCGCGAGCCCCTCGGCGTCCGCGTCCGCCTCGGCGAGCCCGGAGAGCGAGAGCGCGTCCGACACCGTCAAGGACACGACCGAGAAGCTCACCGACACGGTCGACGACACCGTGAAGGACACGACCGACACGGCGTCCAAGGCGGCCGAGGACACCACCAAGGCCGTCGAGGACACGACGAAGGCGGTCGAGGACGCGGCGTCGGCCGCGGCCACCCCGAGCCCGTCGGCGAGCTCCACCACGGACGCGGACGACTGCCCGGTCGCCACGGACGACGTGGGCGACGTGGACAACACGACGCTCGTGGCGGACAACGCCTGGACCCTGGAGGCCAGTTCGCTGCTCCTGAAGGGCGCCGACTACCAGGGCGTCGTCGAGGTCAAGACCGCGAGCGGCAAGACCAAGAAGGTGCTGAAGTACGTCATCTCCGACGGCACCGACATCGGTGACCTGCACCAGATCGTCACCGAGAACGGCAAGACGTACCACGTGCAGGCGGGCAAGGGCACGACGTCCACGATCCGCGACGGCAAGACGACGATGTACACGGAGAGCATCTCCGGCAACCTGCTGGGGCTGATCCCGATCACGTTCAGCCCGGAGAGCCCGCCGCCGCTGAACATCCCGCTGATCTACTTCACCAACGTGACGGTGAAGCAGGCCGCCCAGATGGGCGGAACCCTGCACGTCCCCGAGATGCACCAGTACAGCGACTAGGGCCCTGTAAAGCCCGCACAAGCCCGTTCGGGAGCCGCACACAGCCTGAGGGCGCCCCCTTCTCCAGGGGGCGCCCTCAGCGCCGTACAAGGGCCTTTACAGGCCCGTCAGTTGTTGCCCTCAGCTGTTGCCCTCGGCTCCACCCAGGTGGTGGACCCGGACCATGTTGGTGGTGCCGGGGACGCCGGGGGGCGAGCCGGCGGTGATGATGACGATCTCGCCCGGGTTGAAGCGGTTGAGCTTCGTGATCTCCTGGTCGACCAGGTCGACCATCTCGTCGGTGCTGTTCACGAACGGCACGACGTGGGACTCGACGCCCCAGCTGAGCGCCAGCTGGTTGCGGGTGCTCTCCAGGGTGGTGAAGGCGATGATCGGCTGCGAGGCGCGGTAGCGCGACAGGCGGCGGGCGGTGTCGCCGGACTGGGTGAAGGCCACCAGGCCCCGGCCGCCGAGGAAGTCGGCGATCTCGCACGCGGCACGGGCGACCGAACCACCCTGCGTACGCGGCTTCTTGCCCGGGACGAGGGGCTGCAGGCCCTTCGACATCAGCTCTTCCTCGGCCGCGGTGACGATCTTCGACATCGTCTTCACGGTCTCGATCGGATACGCGCCGACCGAGGACTCCGCCGACAGCATGACCGCGTCCGCGCCGTCCAGGATCGCGTTGGCCACGTCGGAGGCCTCGGCGCGGGTCGGGCGGGAGTTGGTGATCATCGACTCCATCATCTGGGTCGCCACGATCACCGGCTTGGCGTTGCGGCGGCACAGCTCGATGAGGCGCTTCTGCACCATGGGGACCTTCTCGAGCGGGTACTCGACGGCCAGGTCGCCACGGGCCACCATGACGGCGTCGAACGCCATCACGACGTCCTCCATGTTGTCCACCGCCTGCGGCTTCTCCACCTTGGCGATGACGGGGACCCGGCGGCCCTCCTCGTCCATCACCTTGTGGACGTCGGCCACGTCCTTGGCGTCCCGCACGAAGGACAGCGCGACCATGTCGCAGCCCATGCGCAGCGCGAAGCGCAGGTCATCGACGTCCTTCTCGGACAGCGCCGGGACGTTCACGGCCGCGCCGGGCAGGTTGATGCCCTTGTGGTCGGAGACGACACCGCCCTCGATGACGATCGTCTTGACCCGCGGACCCTCGACGTCCAGGACCTTCAGCTCGACGTTGCCGTCGTTGATGAGGATCTGGTCGCCGCGGTCGACGTCACCGGGCAGGCCCTTGTAGGTCGTTCCGCAGATGGTCTTGTCGCCGGGGACGTCCTCGATGGTGATGACGAACTCGTCACCCCGCTCCAGCTCGACCGGACCCTCGGCGAAGGTCTCCAGACGGATCTTCGGGCCCTGCAGGTCGGCGAGGACACCGATGGCCCGGCCGGTCTCCTTGGCGGCGGCCCGGAGCCGGTCGTAGCGGCCCTGGTGCTCGGCGTGGGTGCCGTGGCTGAAGTTGAAGCGGGCCACGTTCATGCCGGCTTCGATCAGGGACACGAGCATCTCGTGGGAGTCGACCGCGGGGCCGAGAGTACAGACGATTTTCGAACGGCGCATGGGGGCGATCCTATCGGTTTGTTTCGCTACGGAATATTCCGTCTGGTGGAAGATACAAATGGGCGGAGCGGTGCTCAGCTGGGTTACCGCTCAGTCGCCCTTTCTGACCAGTCCGTAGGTCTGCGTGGCGATTTCCAGTTCTTCGTCGGTCGGCACCACGGCGACCTTCACCCGCGCGTCCGAGGGCGAGATCAGCCGCGGCTCGTCACTGCGTACGGCGTTCAGGTCGCCGTCCACCGCCAGGCCCAGGGTCTCCAGGCCCGCGACGGCCGCCTCGCGCACCGGCGCCGCGTTCTCGCCGACCCCGGCGGTGAACGCGATCGCGTCCACGGTACCGAGCACGGCGTAATAGGCGCCGATGTACTTCTTCAGTCGGTGAATGTAGATCTCGAACGCGAGCTCCGCCTGCTCGTCACCCTCGTCGACGCGACGCCGTATCTCCCGCATGTCGTTGTCGCCGCACAGACCGATCAATCCACTCTTCTTGTTGAGGAGATTGTCGATTTCATCGATGGACATTCCGCCAACCCGCGCCAAATGGAAGATGACGGCCGGGTCCATGTCACCGGAGCGCGTACCCATCACGAGCCCCTCCAAGGGCGTCAGCCCCATGGAGGTGTCCACGCACTCGCCGCTGCGGACCGCCGAGGCCGAGGCCCCGTTGCCCAGATGCAGCACGATCACATTCGTTTCGGAAGGGTCCTTGCCCAGCAGCTCCGCCGTCGCCCGGGCCACATACGCGTGCGAGGTCCCGTGGAACCCGTACCGCCGGATCCGGTGCTCGTCGGCGGTGGCCACGTCGATCGCGTAGCGCGCCGCGGACTCCGGCATCGTCGTGTGGAACGCGGTGTCGAAGACGGCGACCTGGGGGAGGTCCGGGCGCAGGGCCTGGGCGGTGCGGATGCCGGTGAGGTTGGCCGGGTTGTGCAGCGGGGCGACCGGGATCAGCCGCTCGATCTCGGCGAGCACGGCGTCGTCGACGACGGTCGGCGCGGTGAAGGACTGCCCGCCGTGCACGACCCGGTGGCCGATGGCGGCCAGCTCGGGGGAGTCGAGGCCGAGACCGTCCTTCGCCAGTTCTTCCGATACGGCCTTCAGGGCGGCCTCGTGGTCGGGGATCGGGCCGGTCCACTCGCGGGTGGCGCCGCTGTCGACGTGGGTGTGCTTGAGCCGGGAGGTCTCCTCGCCGATGCGCTCGACGAGGCCCACCGCGAGCCGGCTGCTGTCGCGCATGTCGAGCAGCTGGTACTTCACGGACGAGGAGCCGGAGTTGAGGACTAGAACGCGGGTGCCGCGAGTGGCGCTCACTGCTGGGAAGCCTTCTCGTTCGGGGACTGGGCCTGGATGGCCGTGATGGCGACGGTGTTGACGATGTCCTGGACGAGGGCGCCCCGGGACAGGTCGTTGACCGGCTTGCGCAGACCCTGCAGCACCGGCCCGACGGCGATCGCGCCGGCCGACCGCTGCACGGCCTTGTAGGTGTTGTTGCCGGTGTTGAGGTCGGGGAAGATCAACACGCTTGCCTGACCGGCGACTTCGGACTCGGGCAGCTTGGTCGCGGCGACGGTCGGCTCGACCGCGGCGTCGTACTGGATCGGCCCCTCGATCTTGAGGTCCGGCCGCCGCTCCCGCACCAGCTCGGTCGCCTCGCGCACCTTGTCGACGTCGGCGCCCGAGCCGGACGTACCCGTCGAGTACGACAGCATCGCGATCCGCGGCTCCACGCCGAACTGCGAGGCGGTCGCGGCCGCCTGGACGGCGATGTCGGCGAGCTGCTCGGCGTTCGGGTCGGGGTTGACCGCGCAGTCGCCGTAGACGAGGACCTTGTCGGCGAGGCACATGAAGAAGACGGACGAGACGATGTCGGCGTCCGGCTTGGTCTTGATGATCTCGAAGGCCGGGCGGATGGTCGCGGCCGTGGAGTGCACGGAGCCGGAGACCATGCCGTCCGCCAGCCCCTCCTGGACCATCAGGGTGCCGAAGTAGTTCACGTCGGAGACGACGTCGTAGGCCAGCTCGACCGTGACGCCCTTGTGGGCGCGCAGGGCCGCGTACTTCTCGGCGAAGCCGTCGCGCAGCTCGCTGGTCGCCGGGTCGATCAGCTGGGAGTCGCCCAGGTCGATGCCGAGGTCGGCGGCCTTCTTGCGGATCTGGTCGACGGGGCCGAGGAGGGTGAGGTCGCAGACGCCGCGGCGCAGCAGCACCTCGGCGGCGTGCAGGACGCGGGCCTCCGTGCCCTCGGGGAGGACGACCCGGCGCAGGTCGGAGCGGGCCTGCTCCAGGAGCTTGTGCTCGAACATCATCGGCGTGACGCGGTCGCTGCTCGGCGCGGAGACGCGGCTGAGGAGGTCGCTGGTGTCGGCGTACCGCTCGAAGAGGCCGAGAGCGGTCTCCGCCTTGCGCGGGGTCGCCGCGTTCAACTTCCCCTCCAGGGAGAAGAGTTCGGTGGCGGTGGTGAAGCTGTTGCCGGCGACCGAGAGCACCGGGGTGCCGGGGGCGAGGCGGGCGGCGAGGGTGAGGACCTCGTCGCTCGGCACCTCGTTCAGGGTGAGCAGCACGCCGGCTATCGGGGGGGTGCCGGCGCTGTGCGCGGCCAGCGAGCCGACGACCAGGTCGGCGCGGTCGCCCGGGGTCACGACCAGGCAGCCCGGGGTCAGGGCGTTGAGGAAGTTCGGCAGCATCGCACCGCCGAAGACGAAGTCCAGCGCGTCGCGGGCCAGCCCGGAGTCGTCGCCGAGGAGGGTCCTGGCGCCGAGGGTGTGCGCGATCTGGGCGACCGTGGGCGCGGCGAGGGCGGCGTCGTCGGGGACGACGTAACAGGGCACGGGGAGCCGGTTCGCGAGTCGCTCGGCGATCTCGTCCCGGTCGTCGCGGGCCACCCGGTTGGTGACCATGGCGAGGACGTCGCAGCCCAGGCTGTCGTAGGCGCGGTAGGCGTTACGGGTCTCGGCGAGCACCGACTTGGTGGTCTGCTTGCGGCCGCCCACGACCGGGATCACGGACGCGCCGAACTCGTTGGCGAGCCGGGCGTTGAGCGAGAGCTCGTCCGGGAGCTGGGTGGCGGCGAAGTCCGTGCCGAGGACCAGGACGACGTCGTAGTCCCGGGCCACGAGGTGGAACCGGTCGACGAGCGTCGACACCAGCTCGTCCGTCCCGCGCTCGGCCTGGAGCGCGGACGCCTCCGGGTAGTCCATGCCGTAGACGGTCGCCGGGTCCTGGGAGAGGCGGTAGCGGGAGCGCAGTAGTTCGAACAGGCGGTCGGGTCGGTCGTGGACGAGGGGGCGGAAGACGCCCACCCGGTCGACCTGCCGGGTCAGGAGCTCCATGACTCCCAGCTCGACGACCTGGCGTCCGTCCCCGCGGTCGATCCCGGTCACGTACACGCTGCGCGTCACGCAAGCTCTCCGTTCGTTTCGCCGTTCGGTTCGGTCACAAGAAATCGGTTCGCGTCATAAAAATCGCCCACCGAGGTGAGCAGAACCCTCTTGACAATACCTCTGGCGGTATATAAGGCGCCCGTCAGGAGCGGAGGCGGCAGCGGCCTGGGGGACGTGAAACAATCGGACGTGGCTCACCGGTATCAACAGCGAGCAGGAGACACAGCACGATGCGCATCGGAGTTCTCACCGCAGGCGGCGACTGCCCCGGCCTGAACGCAGTGATCCGGTCGGTCGTGCACCGAGCGGTCGACAATTACGGCGACGAGGTCATCGGCTTCGAGGACGGCTACGCCGGCCTGCTCGACGGTCACTACCGCGCCCTCGACCTCAACGCGGTGAGCGGCATCCTGGCCCGCGGCGGCACGATCCTGGGCTCCTCGCGGCTGGAGCGGGACCGCCTGCGCGAGGCCTGCGAGAACGCGGCCGACATCGTCAGCGACTTCGGCATCGACGCGCTGATCCCGATCGGCGGCGAGGGCACGCTCACCGCGGCCCGCATGCTGTCCGACGCCGGCCTCCCCGTCGTGGGCGTCCCGAAGACGATCGACAACGACATCTCGTCGACGGACCGCACGTTCGGTTTCGACACGGCGGTCGGTGTCGCCACGGAGGCCATGGACCGCCTCAAGACCACTGCCGAGTCCCACCAACGGGTGATGGTCGTCGAGGTCATGGGCCGGCACGCGGGCTGGATCGCCCTCGAGTCCGGCATGGCCGCCGGCGCCCACGGCATCTGCCTGCCCGAGCGCCCCTTCGACCCCGCCGACCTGGTCAAGATGGTCGAGGAGCGCTTCGCCCGCGGCAAGAAGTTCGCGGTGATCTGTGTCGCCGAGGGCGCCCACCCCGCCGAGGGCTCGATGGACTACGGCAAGGGCGACATCGACCAGTTCGGCCACGAGCGCTTCCAGGGCATCGGCACGGCGCTGGCGTACGAACTGGAGCGCCGCCTCGGCAAGGAGGCCAAGCCGGTCATCCTCGGCCACGTCCAGCGCGGCGGCGTACCGACCGCCTACGACCGTGTCCTCGCCACCCGCTTCGGCTGGCACGCGGTGGAGGCCGCGCACCGGGGCGAGTTCGGCCGTATGACCGCGCTGCGCGGCACCGACATCGTGATGGTGCCGCTCGCGGAGGCCGTGACCGAGCTGAAGACGGTGCCGAAGGACCGGATGGACGAGGCGGAGTCGGTGTTCTAGGCGTTCCGGTCGGTGTTCTAGGTGTTCCAGTGGATGTCCTGAGGGGTTTCTTCTAGGGGCTCCGCTCCACGGTCGTCCAGAAGCGGTCGACGATCCGGTCGAGGAAGTCCTGGCCGTCGTCGCCCGCGTCGCCGCTGCCACCGCCCCAGCTCAGCGTGGCCACCATCTGCCCCTGGTACGCCTGGTGCAGCTCCTGGAGGGTGCCCTCCAGGAGTCGCCGGTCCAGGGGCACGATCTTCGACACCGGCTTCACATAGGCCTGCCAACGGGTCGTCACCGCACTGCGCAGCAGCTCCGCGAGCTTCTCGGCGCGTCCCGTGACGGTGACGAAGTCCGGGAGCGAGAGTTCGAGCAGGTCGGCGAGGGCGGACGACTGGCGGTCGGTGCCGTGCCACTCGTCGTGCTCCTCCATGCTGAGGTAGGCGAGGAGTTCCAGCCCGACGGTACGGGCGATGTCCTCCGCCGCGAGACCGCGCGCGATGCGGTGCTCCCGCAAGGTCCGCGGTCTGCCGATCAGTTCACCGGGCGAGCACCACAATACGCCCGCGAGAGCGGTGAGTTCGGGGCCGGTCGGGGCGATGATCCCGCGTTCCCAGGAGATGACGAGATCCGGGGTCGCGTGGGGCATTCCGTACGAGACGCGCAGACCGTAGGCGACGTGCTCGGGGCCCATGTTCAGGGCGGCACGGAGTCTGCGGGCGGCGAGGGAGTCGAACGGCGGGGTCGGCGGCGGGGGGCTGGGCTGGTTCGGCTGGGCTGGCGGTCGGCGCACGGGGCACAAGCTAGGGGCGCCGGGCTGCGATGACTACGGTCTGTTCGGCCAGGATCACAGATTGTAGGAACCTACGGTTTCGGCCCTGACGGGGGTGGCCGAAGATCGTCTGTCGGTGGGGCGGCTGCGGTGGCGAGGATGGCGCCGAGCGGCCCGGGCGGGCGGCGGGAAAGGTGCGTGGGCCATCGTGTACGAGGTGAATGGCAAGGTAGAGGGGCATATTCGCGAGCGCCTGCTGGCGCCGAACTTCTGGCACCTCGCGACGGTCGGCCCTGACGGGACTCCGCAGGTCTCGCCCATGTGGGCGGACCTCGAAGGCGAGTACGTCATGGTCAACACGGCGATCGGGCGCGTGAAGGAGGAGAATCTTCGGCGCAATCCGAACGTTTCGCTGTCCCATCACGACGCGGAGAACCCGTACGACCGCGTGGAGATCCGGGGACGGGTCGTGCGGTTCGTGGAGGGCGAGGAGGCGGAGCGGTCCATGGACCGGCTCACGCAGAAGTACATCGGTGAGGAGCGGTATCCGTGGCTGTTGGCCGGTGAGCGGCGGGTGATGTTGTTGATCGAGCCGGTGCGGGTGCGGAGGGTCGTGGGGGTGGAGCCGTTCCGGCCGGGGGTGCTGCCGGAGGCGTGAGCCCTACCCCTTCACCGCCCCGCCCAGCGCGAAGCCTCCTCCCAGGCGGCGGGCGATGAGCACGTACAGCAGGATCACCGGCGTCGAGTAGACGATCGAGAACGCGGCGAGCTGGCCGTACGCCACCATGCCCCGGTTCCCGAAGAACTCGTTGATGCTCACGGAGGCGGGCATCTGGTCCGGGGTGAGCAGGAGCATGAAGGGGACGAAGAAGTTCCCCCACATCATCACGAAGGAGAAGACGGTCACGACCGACACCCCCGGTCCCATCAGGGGCAGCACGATCCGGACGAGTGACTGGAGCGAGTTCGCGCCGTCGGTCCAGGCCGCCTCCTCCAGTTCCTTCGGCACGCCGTCCATGAAGTTCTTCATCAGCCAGATGGCGAAGGGGAGTTGGGAGGCGGCGAAGAAGAAGATCGTGCCCTGCATGGTGTCGATGAGGTCGACCTGCACGAACAGGGCGTAGACCGGGACCATGATCGCCGTGATCGGCAGGCTCGTCGCGAAGAGGATCGTCAGGAGGAACGGGCGGTTGAGGCGGGAGCGGAAGCGGGACAGCGGGTAGGCGGCGAGGGCCGCGCACACCACCGTCAGCAGGGTCGCGCCACCGCACAGGATCAGGCTGTTGAGCAGCGGCGTGAAGGTGATGTCCTGCGTCAGGATCGCGTCGAAGTTGCCGAAGGTGAGGCCGTCGGGGGCCTTCACCCTGAGGTCCGCCCGCGGGTCCAGCGAGGACAGCACCACCCAGACGAGGGGGAGGGCGAAGGCGGCGGCGGTGGCGAGGAGGCCGGCGTCGGCGGCGAGGCGGCGGGCGTTCTTCCGGGTGCGGGTCATGGGTCGGCTCACGCCTCCGTCCGCAGCAGGCGCATGTACACGACGGAGAAGAGGGAGCCGACGAGCAGCAGCAGGAGGGCCACGGCGGTGCCGTAGCCGATCATGCTGTTCTGGAAGGCCTGTTCGTACATGAAGAGGGGCAGGGTCTGGCTCTTGTCGCCGGGGCCTCCCCTTGTCATCACCCAGATCAGCCCGAAGACCGACAGGGTCTGGAGGGTGTTCAGCATGAGGTTCGTGCCGATGGAACGGCGGATCATCGGCAGGGTGATGTGCCACATACGTCGCCAGCCGCCGGCGCCGTCGACCTCGGCGGCCTCGGTGATCTCCTTGGGAATCTCGTTGAGCGCCGCCGAGTAGACCAGCATCGAGAAGGCGGTGCCCCGCCACACGTTCGCGAAGGACACCGCCAGGATCGGGAGCGTGAACAGCCAGTTCTGGGACGGGAGATGGAGCCAGTCCAGGATGGCGTTCAGGGTGCCCTCCTTGCGGAAGAAGGCGTAGAGCAGGAACCCGGCGACGACCTCCGGGAGCACCCAGGCGGTGATGACGATGCCACCGGTGAGCGTGCGGATGGGCTTCGAGGCGCGCTGCATCAGCGACGCGAGCGCCAGACCGAGGGTGTTCTGCCCGATCAGCGACGAGACGACGGTGAAGACGAGGGTCAGCCATACGGCGTTGAGGAACTCCTCGTCCTGGAAGGCCGTACGGAAGTTGTCGAACCCGACGAAGGACGACTCGGCCTGGCCGGTGAGCTGGAGGTCGGTGAAGGCGATGTAGGCGCAGTAGGCGATGGGGCCGGCGAGGAAGAGGAGCAGGAGGACGAGGGCGGGGGTGACGGGGAGGGCGCGAGTGAGGGAGCGGGTCAGGGGCCGGGCCAGGGGCCGGGAGTTCACTTCTCGACGACCTGGTTGTCGGTGGCTTCCTTGAGTGCTGCGTCGTACTCGCTCGCCGCCTCCGCCACCGACTTGTCGCCCGTCGTCACGCCCTCCATCGCCTCCTGTACGGCGGTGGAGACCTTCGGGTACGCCGGATACGCGGGCCGGTAGTGGGTGCTCGCGACCAGGTCCGTGAAGAACTTGATGCCGGGCTGGGCCTTGACGTACGCGGGGTCTTCGGCGACGTCCTTCCGCACGGCGATACCGGAGTTGGCGACGTACCACTTCTGGGCGTTGGCCTTGGTCTGCATCGTCTCGATGAAGTCGAAGGCCAGGTCGGGGTTGGCCGCCTTGGCCGGGATCGACCAGGTCCAGCCGCCGGACATGCTCACCTTGCCGGGGGCCTGGCCGTGCTGGGTGGGCATGGCGGCGAGCCCCAACTCGCTGGACCACTCCGGCCATTCGTGACCGCTGCCGGGGAGCCAGTCCTGCGGGAGCCAGGAGCCGTCGAGGTTGATGCCGAGCTTGCCCTTGGGCAGCAGGTCGCCGCGGACGATGGTCTGGATGTTGGGGTCGAGGGCGGTGGAGACGTCGGGGCCGAGCTTCTCCTTGTAGACCGTCTCGACGAACGTGAGCGCGTCCTTGAAGCCCTGGCTGCCGGCGATCCACTTCTTCGAGGCCGTGTCGTAAAGGGGGTCGGACCGGCCGTCGGCGGTGCCGTAGAGCAGCATCTCGAAGCCCTGCATGGTGGCGGCCTCGCCCGCGGGTTTGCCGGTGTAGAGGTTGAGGGGCGTGACGTCGGGGACCTTCTGTTTGATGGTCCGGGCCGCGGCGAGGACGTCGTCCCAGGTCTTCGGCTGCCAGTCGGCCGGCAGACCCGCCTTCTCGAAGATGCCCTTGTCGAACCAGAGTCCGCGGGTGTCCGTGCCGTCCGGGACGCCGTACGTCTTCCCGTCCTCGGCCTTGGCCGCGGTCTTCGCGGTGTCGATGAACTGCTGCCAGTCCGCCCACTTGGCGAGGTAGGGGTCCAGGGGCTTCAAGTACCCGCTGGTGATGTCCGAGTTGATGAGGAAGGTGTCCTCGTAGACCAGGTCCGGGGCGGTCTTGGAGGAGCGGAGCATCTGCTGGACCTTGGTGTAGTACTCCGAGTCCGGGGCCTTGATGGGGACGAACTCGACCTTCTTGCCGGGGTACTTCTTCTCGAACTGCTTCTTGATGTCCGCGAGATAGTCGTCCATCACGTGGATCGAGTTGTCCGTGGACTGCTTGAAGGAGACCTTGACTGTGTCCGGGTCGCTGCCGGAGCCGCCGCCGCAGGCGGTGAGGGCGGATGCGGCGAGGGTTGCGGCGATGAGGGAGGGGAGTACGGCGGTGGGGCGCACGGGCATGACCTCCTGCGGGCTCACGTCTTTGTGGCCGGGATGGCTGCCAGGTGAACGTAGGAGTAGTGGTCTAGTCAGGTCAATGCGTCTGCGGCGGATTGGGCGTTGGCGGCTTCGGTGGGGGCGTTGGCTCGGGTGTAGGCGTGGGCGGCTTGGAGGTAGTGGGCGCGGGCTTCGGCGGGGCGGTCGGCGCGCTCGTGGGCGATAGCCAGGTTTTGGAGGGCTATGCCTGCCCGGTATTCGTCCTTGAACTCCTGGAAGATCGCCAGAGCCTTGCCGTACGCCTCGATGGCCTCCTCCACCCGGCCCGCTCTCCGAAAGACGATGCCGAGGTCGCTCCACACCATGGCCTCGCGGTGGCGGTCCCCGGCGTCCTGGTGCAGGTCGCGGGCGCGGGTGTGGGCGTCGATGGCCTCCTCCACCCGGCCCGCCTTCCGCAGGGCGTTGCCGAGGTTGTTCCACGCGACGGCCTCACGGTGGCGGTCCCCGGCGTCCTGATACAGATCGCGGGCGCGGGTGTGGGCGTCGATGGCCTCCCTCCCCCGGTCCACATCCTGCAGGGCGAGTCCGAGGTTGTCCCAAGAGATGGCCACGAAGTCGAGGTACTCGGTGTCCTGATACAGATCGCGGGCGCGGGTGTGGGCGTCGATGGCCTCCTCCGCACGGCCCGTCTCCCGTAGGACGAGTCCGAGGTTGTCCCACGCGACGGCCTCGCTGCGACGGTCCCCGGCGCGATGGGCGGCCTCTTGGGCGGTGCCGGCGACGGTGGCCCAGTCGTCGAAGAACCGCCGCCAGACCAGATACTCCGACAGGCACTCGGACAGCCGTACCGCAGTGTCAGCGAACCGTTCCTCCCGTGCCCACTGCACCGCCGCCACCAGCCCCGCCCGCTCCTCATCCAGCCACGCCAACGCCTGCGCCCAGTCCTCAAACCGCTCCGGCTCCGGCCGCCCCGGCAGCCACCGCAACCGGTCATCGGCCGCATCCGCCCACCGGTAGTAGAACGCCAACACCCGTTCCCGCGCTGCCTCCCCCTCTTCCTGCAACCCCGCGTCCCCCGCCACCACACCCGCCCCGAACTCACGCACCAGGTCATGCAACCGCCACCGCACCTCCCCACCTGGCACCGGCACAGGTGTGACCAAGTGCGCAGCTGCCAGCCCTTCCAGCAAGCTGAAAGTTCGGCCATCGGATAGCCCCGCCACCGCCACCGCCGCCTCGCCACTGACCTCAGCCGTAGGAGCCAGGCACAGCAACCGCAGCAACCTGGCCTGCTCCACCCGGAGTTGACCGTAAGCAGCCTCGAACACAGGCCGTACCCCCAGCGCCCGCGTCCGGTCCCCGTCCCCCCGCAGCTCCTCCACCAGCGAAGCAATGCTCCGGTACCGCCGCTCGCGCAGCATGCCCACCGCCATCCGCAGCGCCAGCGGATGGCGGCCGCACAGCGCCCCGAGCTCGGCAACAGCCTCCGGCTCGCGCAGGAACCGGTCGTCACGTCCGTCGGTGAGTCGAAGGGACCTGGCGACGAGGTCGGCCGCGGCCTCCGGCTTGAGGACGTCGAGGTCGAGCAGCCGGGCGTCCAGGGCAGTAAGCCGGTCCCGGGAAGTGATCAGTACCCGGTGGTGATCGGTCCCGGGGACGAGCGGAGTGAACTGGGCCGGGTCCGAGGCGTTGTCGAAGAGCAGCAGCATCGAGCGGCGTTCCTCGGCGAGCAGGCGCTGGTAGAGGGCGTATTGGCTGGGCGGCGTCTGCGGGAGGTCCGCTCCTCGTACGCCGAGGCCCTCCAGCAGTGCGAGCAGCGCCTGGTCCGCCGTAACCGGGTCATCGTCGTACCCCCGGAAGTCCACGAACAACGTCCCGCCCGGAAACCACCCCTCCCGCACGGCCTGACGCGCCGCGTACGACGCCAGCGACGTCTTCCCGATCCCGCCCAGCCCGGACACCGCGCAGATCAGCACGGGCAGGTCGGACTCGGCGGCCGGATCCAGGACCGGCATCAGCTGGGCCAGGTCGTCCTCCCGCCCCGTGAACCCCGCGGGCACCGCCGGCAGCGCGGCCGTCGCGACCGGCACCGGGCCGTGGACCGAGCCGAGGCTTGCGCCGCGTCCTGAACTACCGTTCCCCGTCCCGCCGTCCCACCTGCTTGGCGACGAACGGCCCGTTGAAGGTGCCGCCCCGAAAGTCGAGGTGGTCTCCTCCGTACGTGGAACCGGAATGGGGCCCCTCCTCAGGGTCCTCGGTGCCCCGCCCATCCGACGACCCACGCCCCCTGAACGGCCGTAGCTCCCGCAGCACCGCCACCACAGCCGTCGCCGCACTCGCCGCGGCCCTCGGCTGCCAACCGTCCCCGTCCGCACGGGACTTGCTGCCGTCGGCCCGGTCGCTGATCCCGCGGATCACCAGCGCGTCCCCACCGGCGAGGTCGACCGCGCTCACGACTCCCGACCCCTCCATCTCGATGGCGGCCGCGTCGTTGTAGTACTTCCGGAGGTGCTCGGCGAGCGCGGACTTCGCCGCCGCCAGCACCACATCCCCCGCCGCGATCGGCTTCAGATGCGCTCGTGGATCGTCCCGCAGCGCATCCCGCGCCGCAGCGGCCAGCCGGTGCGAAGCACGCCATGCCTCCGGCCGTACGAAGAAACCCTCCTCCGTCTCCTTGCCGCCGTGGACCGCGTACACCTTGGTCGCCACCACGACATCCCCCAGCGCGATGTCGCTCTTCAGCCCCCCGGCGACCCCGACGAAGAACACCGCCTCGGGTTCCAGCCACTCCATCACCCGCTCGGTGAGCGCCGCGGCCGTCAGGTTTCCCTCGCCCAGCTCCACGAGCGCGACGGACCAGTCCGTGCCGGGCAGCCGCCCCACCTCGGCCCTGGTGCCACGGCGATGCTCGCGCTTGCGGAGGTCCGTGAGGTGACCCCGTACGGCCCTGTACTCCAACGGCAACGCGGTCAGCACCGCGACAGTGGGTTGCGACTCAGACACTCACCTAAGGTACTTCCAAGTCGCCTGCACACACCGTGTGTTGGCACCGACAAGGCAAAGTCAGGGGAGTCGAGGCGGAGTGCCGGATCAGGACGTCACCGTGGGCCAGCTGCTCCTGGCCGAGTATCAGACCGTCAAGGACGAGCAGAAGACCCGTATCGGCTTCCGCGACAACCTCCTCTACGTCACCCTCACCATCGTCGCCGCCGTCATCGCCGCCACCGCGCAGGCCAAGCAGTCCGCCATGCTGCTCGCCCTCCCGCCCGTGTGTGTCGTCCTCGGCTGGACCTACCTCGTCAACGACGAGAAGATCTCCGCGATCGGCAGACACATACGTGAGGACCTCGGGCCCAGGCTCACCCGACTCGCCCAAGCAGAGCGTGTCTTCACCTGGGAGACCGCCCACCGCTCCGACCCCCGCCGCCGCTCCCGCAAGGCCATCCAGTGCGCGATCGACCTGCTGGCCTTCTGCGTCGTCCCGCTCGCCGGTCTCGTCGTCTACTGGGCGGCGGGCCAGACCAGCCCCGGTCTGCTCGTCCTCTCCGTCTTCGAGGCGCTGGCCGTGAGTGGTCTGGCAACTCAAGTCGTCCTCTATGCACGGCCGTTCGGCCAGGACACCTCTACTGCTGTTTGACCCACCGATACTGCAACTCAGGCCGCCCCACAGCCCCGTACTGCGGACTCCGAGCCGCCCTCCCCGCATCCACAAGATGCTCCAGATACCGCCGAGCGGTGATGCGAGAAATCCCCACCACTTCGGCCAGCCCTGTAGCGGTGAGCCCCTCCGAACAATCCCGCAGCGCCACAGTCACCCGCTCCAAGGTCGGCGCACTCAGCCCTTTGGGCAGCGCCGCAGGCCCCGGCGCCCGCAAAGTGGCCAACGCCCGGTCCACCTCGTCCTGCCCGCTCGCCTCACCCGCCGCCGCGTGGAACTCGGCGTACCGCACCAGCCGATCCCGCAACGTGGCGAAGGTGAACGGCTTCAGCACGTACTGGACGACCCCCAGCGAGACCCCCTCCCGCACGACCGTGAGGTCCCGTGCCGAAGTCACCGCGATGACGTCCGCCTGAAGCCCCGCCGCCCGCAGGGAACGTGCCAGCTGCAGGCCGTGCACGTCCGGCAGGTGCAGGTCCAGCAGCAGCAGGTCCACCGCCGTGCGCTCCAGCACGCGCCGCGCCTCCGCCCCGCTGTGCGCCTTGCCCACGGCCGTGAAGCCCTGGACGCGGTTGACGTACATGACGTGTGCGTCGGCGGCGACGGGGTCGTCCTCGACGACCAGGACACGGATGGGCTGCTCACTCGTCATGCGTCGCCTCCAGGGACCGTACTGCCGGAGACGGCGGCACGTTCGGACGAACGGTCTTCGCCCCCCAACGGCAACCGCACCTCGAACTCTGCCCCACCGCCGTCCGCCTCCGAGACCGACAGCGTCCCCTCACGCCGATTGACGGCCTGCCGCACCAACGCCAGCCCCAGCCCCCGCCCGCCCGGCCCCGCCGGCTTCGTCGAGAACCCCCGCTGGAACACCGCCTCGGCGTGGGCCGGGTCCACCCCCGCCCCCGTGTCCGACACCCGCAGCACCAGCTCACCACCGTCGGTGTAGGCGGTCACCGTCACCTGCCCCCGCAGACTCCCCTGCGCCGCGTCCACCGCGTTGTCGATCAGGTTGCCGAGGATGGTGACCAGATCCCGCGCGGGCAGCGACGGCGGCAGCAGCCCGTCGTCCAGGCGGCTGTCCTCCGACACCACCAGCTCCACGCCCCGCTCGTTCGCCTGCGCGGTCTTGCCGAGCAGCAGCGCCGCGAGCACCGGTTCGCTCACCGCCGCCACCACCTGGTCGGTCAACGCCTGCGCGAGTTCCAACTCGGCCGTCGCGAAGTCCACGGCCTGTTCCGCCCGCCCCAGCTCGATCAGCGAGACGACCGTATGGAGCCGGTTCGCCGCCTCGTGGGCCTGCGAGCGGAGTGCCTGGGTGAAGCCGCGCTCCGAGTCCAACTCGCCCATCAGGGACTGGAGTTCGGTCACGTCGCGCAACGTCACCACCGTGCCTCGGCGTTCACCGCCCGACACCGGTGACGTGTTCACCACCAGCACCCGGTCCGCCGTCAGATGCACCTCGTCCACCCGCGGCTCCGACGCGAGCAGTGCACCCGTCAGCGGGGCGGGCAGCCCGAGGTCCGCGACCGACCTGCCCACCACCTCGTCCTCGGAGGACACACCCAGCAGCTCCTGTGCGCCGTCGTTGATCAGCGCCACACGGTACTGCCCGTCGAGCATCAGCAGCCCCTCGCGTACGGCGTGCAGCGCGGCCTGGTGGTAGTCGTGCATGTGGCTGAGCTCGGCCGCGTTCAGGCCGCGGGTGTGGCGGCGCAGGCGGGCGTTGATGACGTACGTCCCCACCGCGCCCAGCGCCAGCGCGCCCGCCGCGACGCCGAGCAGGGCCGTGAGCTGGCTCTCCACCCGCTTGCTGACCGCCTCGACCGTGATGCCGGCGCTGACCAGGCCGACGATCCGGCCGTCCGACTTGATCGGGGTGACCGCGCGGACCGAGGCGCCCAGGGTGCCCGTGTAGGTCTCGGTGAAGGTGTCGCCCGCCAGGGCGGGGGCGATGTTGCCCTTGAACTTCTTGCCGATCTGCTTCTTGTCCGGGTGGGTCCAGCGGATCCCCTCGGGATTCATGATCGTGACGAAGTCGACCTCGGAGTCCCGCATCACCCGCAGCGCGTACGGCTGGAGCTCGACCGTGGGGTGGGAGGTGCGGATCTCCTCCCACACGAAGGGGGAGTCCGCCACCGAGCGGGCCACCGCCTTCGCCTGGCGGGCCGCGGCGTCCTCGGCCTGGCTGCGGTCGCTGACGTAGGTGAACAGTGCGTAACCCACCACGACCACCGCTATCAGCACGGCCTGCATGGCGAACAGCTGCCCGGCCAGGCTGCGGGGTCTCGGTACGGGGATGCGCATGTCGACAGTGTGCCTCCGACGTTAAGTGTGAACTAAATGAACGGAAGGGTGACCGCCCTCACAGGGCAGGAGATAGTCACCACATTCCTCAAAAGCCCGGACGTGAGCCGCACTCCGGTCATGCCGACGAAGACGTCAAGGAGGGCAGCCGTGGCCGCCAGCACCCCCGATACGGCACCTGCCGCACCCGCAGCAAAGCGGGACCGCACCCACTATCTCTACATCGCGGTGATCGTCGCGGTCGCCATCGGCATCGCCGTCGGTCTGATCGCGCCGGACTTCGCGGTGGAGCTGAAGCCCATCGGTACCGGGTTCGTGAACCTGATCAAGATGATGATCTCGCCGATCATCTTCTGCACCATCGTGCTGGGCATCGGCTCGGTCCGGAAGGCCGCCAAGGTCGGTGCGGTCGGCGGTATCGCGCTGGCCTACTTCACGGTCATGTCGATGGTCGCGCTGGGCATCGGCCTGGTCGTCGGCAACATCCTGGAGCCGGGCACCGGCCTCGCCGTGACCGACGCGGTCAAGGACGCCGGTCACGCCCAGATCGACGCGGAGGCCAAGGACACCACGGAGTTCCTGCTCGGCATCATCCCGAAGACGTTCGTCTCCGCCTTCACCGAGGGCGAGGTGCTGCAGACCCTGCTGATCGCTCTGCTCGTCGGCTTCGCGCTGCAGGCCATGGGCTCCGTCGGGCAGCCGATCCTGCGGGGTGTCGAGCACATCCAGCGGCTCGTCTTCCGCGTCCTCGCCATGGTGATGTGGGCCGCCCCGGTCGGCGCCTTCGGCGCGATGGCCGCCGTCGTCGGCTCCGCGGGCGTCGACGCCCTCAAGAGCCTCGCCGTCCTGATGCTCGGCTTCTACGTCACCTGCTTCCTGTTCGTCTTCATCGTGCTCGGCACGCTGCTGCGGGTCGTCGCCGGCCTGAACATCCTCACGCTCTTCAGGTACCTGAGCCGTGAGTTCCTGCTGATCCTGTCGACCTCCTCCTCCGAGTCCGCGCTGCCGCGGGTCATCGCCAAGATGGAGCACCTGGGCGTCAGCAAGCCGGTGGTCGGCATCACCATCCCGACCGGCTACTCCTTCAACCTCGACGGCACCATGATCTACATGACCATGGCCTCGCTGTTCGTCGCCGACGCCATGGGCACGCCGATGGCGGTCAGTGAGCAGATCCCGCTGCTGCTGTTCCTGTTCGTCGCCTCGAAGGGCGCGGCGGGCGTGACCGGTGCGGGTCTCGCCACCCTGGCGGGTGGCCTCCAGTCCCACAAGCCCGCCCTGGTGGACGGCATCGGCCTGATCGTCGGCATCGACCGCTTCATGAGCGAGGCCCGCGCCCTGACCAACTTCGCGGGCAACTCCGTCGCCACCGTCCTGATCGGCACCTGGACCAAGGAGATCGACCGCGAGCGCGTCGACCAGGTCCTCGCCGGACACATCCCCTTCGACGAGAAGACGCTCCTCGACACCGGTGACGACGTCCCGGTGGACGTCCCCGAGCAGGGCGGCGAGAAGGAGCTGGCCAAGGCCTGACGGGCCGCGATGAGCCGGGCCGGGCCCGGCCTGAACCCGGGCCCGCCCCACCACTCCGGGCGGCCGAGTACTCCCCCGTAGCTCGGCCGCCCGGTCACAACTCAATCGCTCAGCTTCGCCACCAGCGCGGTGGCACGAGAGGCGGGTACGCCCGACGCGGTCAGAACGGTGACCGCGGCGGAGCGGCCCGCCTCTTCCGCTGCCAGCAGCCCGTCGTTCACCGCCTCCATCAGCGCGAACACCATCTGCTCGTGGACGTACGCCAGGGCCGGCGCGGGCAGTGGGGAGACCAGGACGCCCTCGTCCAGACCGCGCCGCAGCAGCCCGGCGCAGGACTCGCGCACGGGGGCGAGGCGCTCACGGATGCCCTGCACGGTCACGCTGCGCTGCGCGAGCGCGACCAGGATGCGATAGCGGTCGGCGACCTTCCAGACCGCGAGGATGGAGCCGGCCAGGGCCTCGGGCAGGTCCTCGCCCCCCTCGCGACCCGCCGCGTGCGCGGCGGCCACCGCTTCGACGGCACCGTCGACGAGCGTGCCGATCAGCGCCTCACGGCTGGGGAAGTGCCCGTACACCGTCCGCCGTACGACGCCGGCGGCGCGCGCGATCTGGTCCATGGACGCGTCGGGGTCGCGCAGCAGCTCGGCGAGCGCGACGTCGAGGATGCGGCGGCGGTTGGCGTCGGCGCGGCTGGTGTTGCCCGTGGTCATGGACGCCATTGTGCCCTTCCTTCATCGACTTGCACAGCGCTGTGCAACAACGTAGATTGCACATCGTTGTGCAAGTGCACACTACTGTGCAAGTCTGCTGAGGAAGGCCACCCCTGCCATGCGACTCGTCATGACCGAACCGGTCGAGAGGATGGACCGCCCCTACGCCCGGCGCTGGTGGGCGCTTCTCGTCCTCTGCCTGAGCCTGCTGATCATCGTGATGGCGAACACCGCCCTCACGGTCGCGGCCCCCGCCATGACCGAGGACCTCGGCCTGTCCAGCGCCGACCTGCAGTGGGTCATCGACGGCTACACCGTCCCGTACGCCGCGCTGATGCTGCTGCTCGGCGCGATCGGCGACAAGTACAGCCGTCGTGGCGCGCTCCTGCTCGGCCTCGTCCTCTTCGGCGGCGGCGCCGTCTTCGGCTCCTTCGCCGACAGTTCCACGACGGTCATCGCGGCCCGCGCGGTGATGGGCGCCGGCGCCGCGATGATCATGCCCGCGACGCTCTCCCTGCTCGCCGCCACCTTCCCGCGCGCCGAACGCGCCAAGGCGATCACGGTGTGGGCCGCCACCTCCGGCGTGGCCATCGCGGCGGGTCCGCTGGTCGCGGGCGCGCTCCTGGAGAACCACAGCTGGTCGTCGACCTTCCTGATCAACGTCCCCGTCGCCGCCGTCGCGATCGTCGGCGCCCTCGTCCTCGTACCGCCGTCCAAGGCCGCGCGGCAGGGGCGGATCGACTACGTCGGCGGACTGCTGTCGGTCGTGTGGATCGGCGCGCTGATCTACATGATCATCGAAGGTCCGCACTTCGGCTGGGGCGTCAAGGCGGTCACCGCCGCGGTGATCTCGGGCGTGGGCCTCGTCGCCTTCGTCGTCTGGGAGCTGCGCCACCCGCGCCCCCTCGTCGACGTCCGCCGCTTCGCCGACCGCGGCTTCTCCGGCGCCAACCTCGCCGTCGCCCTGTTCTTCCTGGCCGTCTTCGGCGCCTTCTACTACCTCACCCAGCACCTGCAGTTCGTCCTCGGCTACAGCGCCCTGGACACCGGCCTGCGCCTGCTGCCCCTCGCCGGCGCCGTCTTCGTCGGCTCGGCCCTGACCGGCTATCTGACGCCGCGGCTCGGCATGAAGTGGACGGTCACCGCGGGCATGGTCGGCGGCACCGTCGCGATGGCCCTGCTCGCGCAGGTCGACTCGAGTTCGTCGTACGGCGATTTCGTCGCCCCCCTCATCGCCCTGGGCCTGGCGATAGGCCTCGCCGCCTCGCCCTGCGCGGACGCGATCATGGGCAAGTTCCCCGAGTCCGAACTGGGCGTCGGCGGCGCGGTGAACGACACCTCGACGGAGCTCGGCGGCTCGCTCGGCATCGCGATCCTCGGCTCGCTGCTGGCGACCTCGTACTCCGACCACCTCTCCGACGCCACCGCCGGCAGCAAGCTCTCCGCCGCCACCCTGTCCTCGGCCCAGGACTCGGTGGGCGCCGGATACACGGTCGCCCAGGGCATCGGCGAGAAGGCCCAGCAGGTCGCCGCGCAGGCGGCGAAGGCGACCGACCCCCAGCAGGCGGCCCAGTTGAAGGCGCAGGCCGAGCAACTCGCCGCCAGTGCCAAGCAGATGAGCGAGGCGGTCGGCTCCTCCTTCTCCGACGCGGTCGCCCACACCAGCCTGATCGGCGCGGTGATCCTGGGCGTCGGCACGGTGCTGGTCGCGCTGCTGCTGCCGGGCAAGGGGAAGGACGCAGAGCCGGCCGAACAGCCGGAGGAGTCGGAAAGGGAACTGGTCGGCAGCAGCTGACTCACCGAACTCTTACCCCGCCCCACTAGCCTGCCGTGCCGGACGACCGGCACGGCAGGCTCATGCGGAGGCACACGGGGGATGAAGATCGACTGGGACCGGCGGACGTGTGCGCGCCGAGGGCACGCGACGTACGCGCCGGACGAAACCCGCCTGCGTGAACGGCTGCACGCCGAGACCGCCCTCGGCGCGGCCTGGCGCTGTCTGCGCTGCGGCGACTTCGCCCTCGGCGACCCGCACGGCTCGGGGCCCGCGGAGAACGCACCCCTCGTCCCGCGCGGCAAGGTCCTGCGCGACCTGTTCATCCTCCGCTTCCTCGCGATCGAGCGGGCGGTGCGCGGGGTGTTCATCGTGCTGGTGGCGCTGGCCGTGTGGAAGTTCAGCAACAGCCAGGACGCGGTGCGCCGGCTCTTCGACGAGTATCTCGACGTCTTCCGCCCCGTCTTCAAGCACTTCCACTACGACCTCGACCACTCACCGGTCGTCGGCACCATCCAGAAGACCTTCGGCTACCGGCACAACACGCTGCTGCTGGTCGCCGTACTGCTCCTGGCGTACGCCCTGATCGAACTCGTCGAGGCCGTCGGCCTCTGGTACGCCAAACGCTGGGCGGAGTATCTGACGGTGGTCGCCACCGCCGCCTTCCTCCCCCTGGAGATCTACGAACTCACCGAGCACATCAGCTGGTTGAAGATCGCCACGCTGGTGCTCAACGTCCTCGCCGTGGTCTACATCCTGGTGGCCAAGCGCCTGTTCGGCCTGCGGGGCGGACACCGGGCCTTCGAGGAGGAGCGGCAGACCGCCTCGTTCCTCGAAGTCGAGGAAGCCGCCAAGGTCCCTGTCCAGGCCCACGGGTCGGCGACGGTGCGCTCCGCCGGGCTGGGCGGTTGAGGGGTGCGGCTTGCGGCTCGTTCTCGGGCTGCGGGTCCGTCGTGGCTGGTCGCGCCGTTCCCCGCGCCCAGCGTCCTGCACCCCGCGCGCCTGTCTTCGCTCCCAGCGCTGCCCGCAACCGCCCCCCGAGTCCGGCTGACCCGCCGCCTGCTGGGAGTGCGGGGCGGTACTGATGTCGACGCTAGTCCTGGGCAGCCGCATCGAGCCGCGCCAGCTCCTCCTCGCCCAGCATCAGATCCGCCGCCCCCGCCGAGTCCCGGATCGTCTCGGGGCGGGTCGCTCCCGGGATGGGGATCACGGTCGGAGACCTCGCCAACAGCCAGGCGAGGCAGACCTGTTGGGGGCTGACCCCGCGCTCGGTCGCGACCTCGTGGAAGGCGCCGTAGCGCGACAGGCCCTCGATGCCCGACGGCCCGTCCAGCGAGCTGCGCGAGATGCCGCCCAGCGGGCTCCACGGCAGGAAGGCCAGTCCGAGCTCCGCGCACAGCCGCAGCTCGGCCTCGCTGTCCCGCACCTCCGGCGAGTACTGGTTCTGCACCGACACCAGGCGGTCGCCGAGGATCCCGCGGGCCACGCGGATCTGCTCCACATCGGTGTTGGAGGCGCCGGCCAGCCGGATCTTGCCCTCGTCCAGCAGCTCCCGCAGCGCGCCGACCGACTCCTCGAAGGGCACCGCCGGGTCGGGCTTGTGCAGCTGGTAGAGGCCGATGGCCTCGACCCCGAGCCGCTTCAGCGATCCTTCGGCGGCCGCCTTCAGATGCCGGGGCGTGCCGGTCACCGTCCAGCTGCCGTCGGCCGGTCTGCCTTGGCCGCCCTTCGTCGCGACCAGCACGTCGGAGGTGTCACCGCCGTAGGCGGCGAGGGCGCGGGCCACCAGGAGTTCGTTGTGACCGGGTGCGCCGCCCGGCAGGTGGTAGGAGTCGGCCGTGTCCAGGAGGGTCACGCCGGCGTCGAGCGCGGCGTGCACGGTGGCCAGGGCGCGGGCCTCGTCCGGGTGTCCCTCGATCGACAGGGGCATCGCGCCCAGTCCTACGGCGCTCACGTGCAGGTCACCAAGGGTGCGGTACCGCATGTCAGTTGCCGCCCTTTCCGAGCGTCTCCGCCACGGCCCTCGGCAGCCACCGCCGTACGTCGCCGAAGGTGAAACCGAGCCTCGTGGCCCGGGAGTTGTCCATGCCGTAGGAACGGAAGAAGGAGAACGGCGAGACCTCGCCGACCTCGACGGACCGGAGCACGACCTTGTCCTCGGGGAGGTGCCCGGCCACCGCCTCGCACAGCTCCTCGGTGGTCAGCACCCCGTGGGAGGCGGCGTTGACCGGCCCCGTGAAGTTCTCGCCGGCCGCCCAGGCCAGGAAGTCGGCGACCTCCTCGACGTGGATGTAGGTGGCGGGCCGGTTCGCCACCGGGACCGCGATCGGCTCGCCCGTGCGGATCCGGTCGGCGTAGTGCTGGAGCCGTTCCGTGAAGTCGTCCTCCCCGCCCAGCACATGGGCCACGCGGACGGCCGTATGAGCGAACTCCGGACCGCCGGCCGCCGCGAACACCGCCTCCGCCTGCCGTTTGCCCTCGCCGTAGTGGCTGTCGAGGAACTCCGGGTCGTCCCAGGGGAGTTCGAGGTCGACGGTCACGCCCAGGGGATCGACGGCCTCCTCCCGTACGAGCGTGAGCGAGTCCTCGTACTCGTACACCTCTACCGTCGAGGTCATCACGTAGCGGTGGGTGCGTCCGGCGAGGACCCGGCGGGCGATCGCCGCCTGGCGCGGGGTGTAGCAGACCTGGTCGACGACGACGTCGAAAGCGAGTGAACCGAGCGCGTCATGGAGAGACTTCTCGTCATTTCGGTCGGCGACGAGATGAATGGTGCCGGCGGGCGGCGGGGACGAGCCGCGATTCAGGACCGTCACCCGGTCCCCGGCAGCCAGCAACCGTGCGATCAGTCGTTTGCCGAAATAGCGGTTGCCGCCGATGACCAGTATCTCTCGCGCCTTCTTCATGACCATAATTATCCCGGCGTACACACCCGTTCTGAAGGGGGAACCATGGGAGTTCAGGCCGCCGCACCAAAAGAACCACGGCATCTGCGCGCCACCGCCAGCGAAACGTCGGTGGCCTTCGACGCCCTGGACCGGCAGATCCTGGAGCTGCTCCAGACCGACGGCCGGATCAAGCTCAGCGAGCTGGGCCGCAGGGTCCGGCTCAGCCCGGCGGCGGTCACCGAGCGGGTGCGGCGGCTGGAGGCGGCGGGCGTGATCAGCGGCTACGGCGCCCAGGTCGTCCCGGCCCGCCTCGGGTACGGCATCCAGGCGTTCATCCGGGTCAACCCGCACGGCGGCTACAACCTGAAGCACCCCAGGACCCTGGAACTGATGGAGCGCCCCGAGATCACCGAGGTGCACCACGTGGTCGGCGAGGACTGCTGGATCCTCAAGGTCGCCGTCCGGGACACCGTCCATCTGGAGGAGGTCCTGGAGGAGGTCTCCGTGCTGGGGCGCACGACGACCTCGATCGTGCTGACGTCCCCCGTGGAGCGGAAGCCGCTGTTGCCTTGACGTCGGCGTCAAGGATTACGGTCGTGGACATGCGCATCGGCGAGCTGGCCGCTCGGGCCGGGACCACTACCCGGACGCTGCGGTACTACGAGTCACGGGGCCTGCTGCCCGCCCGGCGGAACGGCAACGGATACCGGACGTACGACGAGGGCGATCTGAAGCTGCTCCGGCAGATCAGGACGCTCCAGGACTTCGGGTTCGACCTGGAGGAGACGCGGCCCTTCGTCGAGTGTCTGCGGGCCGGCCATCCGGAGGGCGACTCGTGTCCCGCGTCGCTCGCGGTCTACCGGCGGAAGCTGGGCGAACTGGACGCGCTGATCGGCGAGTTGCAGGCCGTGCGCGCCCAGGTCGGCGAGCAGCTGGACAGGGCCGAGCGGGCGCGGGACGAGCTGGCGGCCGAGGCGATGTTGTCGGGGGGTCCGGGGGGTCCGGATCCGGAGTGCGAACTGGGAGGGCGGACACGGTGATCAAGGCGGCGGGTGTGGCCGAGGTGACGGACGCGGACTTCGCGGCGGAGGTGATCGGGGCGGAGCTGCCGGTGCTGGTGGAGTTCACCGCCGACTGGTGCCCGCCGTGCCGGCAGATGGGGCCGGTGCTCACCGCCCTGGCCGCGGAGGAGGGCGAGCGGCTGAAGGTGGTCCAGCTGGACGTGGACACCAACCCGGAGACGACGAACGCGTACAAGGTGCTGTCGATGCCGACGTTCATGGTCTTCCGGGGCGGTGAGCCGGTGAAGGCGATGGTGGGGGCGCGGCCGAAGCGGCGGCTCCTGGAGGAGCTGGCTGACGTGCTGTAACTCCGCCCATTCACGAAAAAATCCCCTGAGCAATTGCGCTCGGGGGATTTCTTTGCGTATATTCAATGGTTCGTGACTTCAAGGGAATTGGGTCACGAAGAAGTTCAGTGAGCACAGCATATCTGCCCGGGAGTGGAATTGTCAAACAGCGATGAAATTCGTGGTGAGCAAGAATTCATCGACGGGCTGTACGCGCGCGTGGACGCCCTGCGCGGGGACACCGAGGCGGGCGTCACGGACGCGCTCGCCCAGGGCAACACGCCCATGCAGGCCCGCCTGGAACGGGACATCCTGGTCGCCGAGCGCTCGGGGTTGCTGACCGCGCTGAACGCCGTGGACGGCTCGCTCTGCTTCGGTCGGATCGACTTCACCTCGGGCACCAGCCACCACATCGGCCGTATCGGCCTGCGCACGGAGGATGCCGAGCGCACGCCGATCCTGATCGACTGGCGGGCCGGCGTAGCCCGCCCCTTCTACCTGGCCACCGGCCACACCCCGATGGGCCTGCGCCGGCGCCGGCACCTCACCACCGAGGGCCGCCAGGTCACCGCCCTCCACGACGAGATCCTCGACCTGGGGGACCAGGAGAGGACCGGCCACGAGGACCCGACCGGCGACGCCGTCCTGCTCGCCGCGCTCAACTCCGCGCGCACCGGCCGGATGAGCGACATCGTGCAGACCATCCAGGCCGAGCAGGACGAGATCATCCGGGCGCCGTACCGCGGAGTGCTGGTGGTCGAGGGCGGCCCGGGCACGGGCAAGACGGCCGTCGCCCTCCACCGGGCCGCGTACCTGCTGTACGAACACCGGGAGTTGCTCGCCAAGCGGGCCGTCCTCATCGTCGGCCCCAACCCCGCCTTCCTCGGCTACATCGCCGAGGTGCTGCCCTCGCTCGGTGAGACGGGCGTGCTGCTCGCGACGGTCGGCGAGCTGTTCCCCGGTGTGAAGGCCAAGGCGAGCGACACCCGTGAGGCGGCCGCGGTGAAGGGCCGCGCCGACATGGCGGACGTGCTCGCCGAGGTCGTCCGCGACTGGCAGGCGCTGCCCGACCCGGTGATCGCGATCGAGCACGACCGCGAGATCCTGATGCTCGACGACGGCCTGGTGGCGATGGCCCGCGAGCGCACCCGCGCCGCCGACCTGCCGCACAACGCCGCCCGCGAGCACTTCGAGGGCCACATCCTCAACACGCTCACCGACATGGTCGCCGAACGCATCGGCACGGACCCCTTCGACGGTACGAATCTGCTGGACCCGAGCGACATCACGCAGATCCGCGAGGAGCTCGCCGAGAACCCCGAAGTCTGGGCCGCCATCGACCAGTTGTGGCCGCGCCTGACCCCGCAGCGCCTGGTCGCGGACTTCCTCGCCGACCCCGTGGGCTACGTGTCCGACGACGACGCGGCCGTCATCCGCCGCCCGGTGACCCGGACGTGGACGGTGGCGGACGTACCGCTGCTCGACGAGGCGGCCGAACTGCTCGGTGTCGACGACCGGCTGCGGCAGGCGCGGGCGGAACGGGAGCGGGAGACGCAGGTCGCCTACGCGCAGGGCGTCCTCGACGTCTCGTACGCCTCGCGCACCTACGAGTTCGAGGACAAGGACGAGGAGGACTCCGAGGTCCTGTCCGCGCACGACATCATCGACGCCGAGCGGTTCGCCGAGCGGCACGAGGAGGACGACCACCGCAGCGCCGCCGAGCGTGCGGCGGCCGACCGGACCTGGGCGTTCGGGCACATCATCGTCGACGAGGCGCAGGAGCTGTCGCCGATGGCGTGGCGGCTGCTCATGCGGCGCAGCCCGACCCGCTCGATGACGCTCGTCGGCGATCCGGCGCAGACCGCGGAGGCGGCGGGCGTCGGCTCGTGGGCGGGGATCCTTGAGCCGTATGTCGAGGACCGCTACGAGCACACCCGTCTCGGCGTCAACTACCGCACCCCGGCCGAGATCATGGAGGTCGCGGCGGCGGTGGTCCGCGCCGAGCACCCGGACTTCGAACCGCCGAGTTCGGTCCGTTCGACCGGCGTACGGCCGTGGGCGCGCGCGACCGACGACCTGCCCGGCGCGGTGGCCAAGGCGGTCGAGGAGCTGACGCCCGCCGAGGGCCGGCTCGCGGTCATCGCCCCGCGCGGCCTGCACCGGAAACTGGCGGCACAGCTGGACGGGGTGACGGCGGGCGCGGAACCCGACCTGACGCAGTCCGTCGTCCTGCTCGACCCCCGCCAGTCGAAGGGGCTGGAGTTCGACTCCGTGCTCGTGGTGGAGCCGGGCCGGTACGGCACCAGTGACCTGTACGTGGCGCTGACGCGGGCGACACAGCGGCTGGGGGTGCTGCACAGCCGTCCGCTGCCGAAGGCGCTGGCCGACGCGTTCGCGTAACCGGGCATCACCAAGGCGTAACAGTTCATGCCGTGGTCACCGCTTGTGTACGGCCGGTGCGGTAAGCGTGTGCGGTATGGAAGCCCACCGCCACGCGACCCCACCGGCCGACGGCCCCTCGCTCGGGTCGCTGCCCGTGGAGCCGCTGCTCACCTCCGAGTTCGACAGCGACCCGGGCGCGGTGTACGAGCGGCTGCGGCGCACGTACGGTCCCGTCGCGCCGGTCGGCCTGATGGGCGTACCGGTCTGGCTGGTGCTCGGGTACACCGAGGTCACGGAGGTGCTGCGGAACGAGGGCCAGTGGCGGCGGGACATCCGGTACTGGCGGGCGCGCGCCGAGGGGCGGCTGCCGCGGGACTGGCCGCTGCTCGCCGGTTACGAGGTACGGCAGATGATGTTCATGGACGAGGAGGAGCACCGGGCGGCCCGCCGCACCCACCACTCGGCGCTCAGCCCCTTCCAGGAGGCGCGCAGCCCCGAGGGCTGGGAACTGCGGGCCGCCGTCGCCCGGTACGCGGACGAACTCGTGGCCATGCTCGCGGCGGAGTCGGGTTCCGTCGGTTTCGCCGACCTGGGCGCGCAGTACACGCGCCCGCTGCTGCTCATGGTGACGACGAAGCTGTTCGGCTGTCCCGTCGAGCTGGGTGACGAACTGGTCATGGACCTGTGGCGGATGCTGGACGGGGGGCCGGACTCGGGGGCGGCCACGGGGCGTGCGCTGGCCGCGTTCACCCGGCTCGCCGCGCACCGGCGGGCCCGGCCGGGAGACGATCTGACGTCCTACATGATGCTGGCCGACCCGGATCTGACCGACGAACAGCTCGGGCGGGAGCTGTTCATGAACGCCGTCTATCTCAACGACATCACCGGCAACATGGTCCTCAACACGTTGCTGGAGGTGCTCCGGGGCAACGCCACCGTGCGGCGCAGCCTGTCCGCAGGGCAACTCGGCGAAACGGTCAACCGGGCCGCGCTCGCCAACCCGCCCGTCGCCAACATGTGCTTCCGGTTCGCGGCGCGGGACGTGCAGTTGGGGAAGGTGTGGGTGCGGGCCGGGGACGCGGTCTCGCCGTCCGCCGCGGCCGCGCACCGGGATCTGTTGGCGATCAGCTCCTCCCATCTGGTGGGTTCCACGGTCTCGACCCGGGCGCATCTGGGGTGGGGCGCGGGCCCGCACCAGTGCCCCAGCGCTGCGCGCGAGCTGGGCGGGATGATCGTCTCGACGGCTGTAGGGCGGGTCCTCGACCACTTCGCCCGTGCGGAACTGACCCTGCCGCCGGACCAGTTGCCCTGGCGGTCGGGGCCGGTGGTGCGGGGGTTGCGGGTGCTGCCGGTGCGGTACGAGCTGGCGCGGGGTGCGGGTGCCGCGCGGCGGGCGGAGCCGTCGACGTCGGACGCGGGGGGCTCCGACAGCCAGGCTCGGGGGTTGTTGGCCGCCCTGCGCAAGCTCATGTTCGGCGGCAAGAAGGTCTGAGCTGCTGCTGGTTGCGTGGTTCGTTGGCTGCGGGCCGGTGGGGGCTGGTCGCGCCCACGCGGCGGAGCCGCATATCGATACAGCCCCGCGCCCCTTCGGGGCGCTGCCGTACCGCACCTGACTTTCGCCAGGTCTGCTCAGGCCGGGTACGGCGCCGTCTCGCGCGCCGTGCGAAGCGCCCCCGCCCACCAGGACAGCTGCTCCAGCAGGGTCTTGGCGTACCCCGGAGCCTCCGGGTCGAGCGGGCGGCCGTCCTGCCATGCGGTGAAGTAGTTCGGGAAGGCGAGGCCGTCGCGGACGGTCACCGCGTGCAGTTCGGTGAGCACGTTCTCCAGGTGCAGCACCGCGTGCCGGCCGCCCGCCGCACCGCCGTAGCTGACGAAGGCGACGGGCTTGGCCGTCCACTGGGTGAAGTGCCAGTCGATGGCGGCCTTGAGAGAGGCCGGGTAGCTGTGGTTGTACTCCGGGGTGACCACGATGAAGGCGTCCGCGCTCTCCAGCGCCGACGTCAGCGCTGCCATCCCGGCCGGGCGGGGGTAGTCGTCGCCGGCGTACTTCGGCGAGGCGGCGGGAAGCGACAGCGGGACGTCGATCCCGGCCAGGTCGACGACCTCCACGTCGAAACCACCGTGGGCGTCGGCCTGTTCGGCGACCCAGGAGGCCACGACCGGGCCGAACCGCCCTTCCCGGACGCTTCCGACGACGATCGCGAGCCTGTGCTTGTTGGTGTCCATGCCCACCACGATCGGACCGCGTCGGGACGGTAGCCAGACCGTGCTCAGGCTGGCCCCCGCAGGGCCACCCTGAACCCTCCGCGGTCAGCGGGCGGCGCCCTATGCTCGGGGCATGGGGACGCCATTGGGGGATTTCGTCCGGGCCAAGCGCGACAGCATCCAGCCGGAATCGCTGGGACTGCCGGACCGCGGCCGGCGCCGGTCACCGGGTCTGCGGCGCTCGGACCTCGCGACGCGGGCCGGCATCAGCGTCGAGTACCTGACCCGCATCGAGCAGGGCCGGGACCGCAATCCCTCGGTGGCCGTGGTCAACGCCCTCGCGGACGGGCTCAGCCTGGACCCCGCGGAGCGCGACCATCTGCGCTACCTGGCGAAGATCACCGGCGGCGAATGCGTCGCGCACGCCCGGCCCACGGCACCGTCCCGACAGGTGCGGCCGTCCGTCCTGCGGACGCTCCGCCTCCTCGAGCCGGGCATCGCCCTGGTGACCAACCGGCTGGGCGACGTCCTCGCGTACACCGCCGCGTACGAGTCGGTGACGAGCGGAACCGGGCTGCTCGACGCCGAGGCCCCGAACCTCACCCGCTATGTCTTCACCGACCCCCGCGCCCGGACGTTCTTCGCCGACTGGGACGAGGTCGCGGACGAGCAGGCCTTCGACCTGTGGCTCGGACCATCCGCCGAGAACTCCGAGTGGTTCACCGCCGAGCTCGCGCCCGTCGCCGGCCCCGACTTCACCCGCCGGTACAACCGCCACGTGGTCCCGCCGCGCGGGGTCCTGCGGCTGCGCCATCCCTCCGGGCGCGAGCTCAGCCTGATCCGGGAGACACTCGAACTCACCGCGGACGCACAGCAGTTGGTCGTCCTCCTGCCCGCGGACGAGAGTACGGCACGGGCGGTGGAGGAACTCCGCGACCGACCCCATGGCCGGCTCCGGGCCATCTCGTAACCGTCACAGCCCTCCGGTCACGCCGGCCGCAGCCACACCGTCGCCAGCGGAGGCAGCGTCAGCAGGACGCTAGCCGGGCGGCCGTGCCAGCTCTGGGGCTCCGGCTTGATGACGTCAGGATTCGTCACGTCGCCGCCGCCGTACTTGGCGAGGTCGGTGTTGAGGGACTCGTGCCAGGCCGGGATGTCCTCGGGGGCGCCCAGGCGGTAGTCGTGGCGGACGACCGGGGAGAAGTTGGAGACCGCGAGCAACGGGGTGCCGTCCGCGTCGTAGCGCAGAAAGGCGAAGACGTTGTCCTCCACCGCGTCCCCGACCACCCACTGGAAGCCGGCGGGGTCCGTGTCGCGCTGCCAGAGTGCCGGGGTGTGGCGGTAGACGATGTTGAGGTCCCGGACCAGGTCCCGTACCCCTCGGTGGTCCGCCTCCGCCCCGTAGGCCGGGTCCAGCAGCCACCAGTCCGGGCCGTGCGCCTCCGACCACTCGGCGCCCTGCGCGAACTCCTGGCCCATGAAGAGGAGTTGCTTGCCGGGGTGCGCCCACATGAAGCCCAGATACGCGCGGGTGGTGGCGCGCTGCTGCCACCAGTCGCCCGGCATCTTCGACACCAGCGACCGCTTGCCGTGGACGACCTCGTCGTGCGAGATCGGCAGCACGTAGTTCTCGCTGTACGCGTACACCATCGAGAAGGTCATCTCATGGTGGTGGTACTTGCGGTGGACCGGTTCGTGCTGGGCGTAGTCCAGCGAGTCGTGCATCCATCCCATGTTCCACTTCAGGCCGAAGCCGAGGCCCCCGAACCCGCCCGGGCCGATGTGGTGGGTGGCGCGCGTGACGCCGTCCCAGGCCGTGGACTCCTCCGCGATCGTCACCACGCCCGGCACCCGCCGGTACACCGTGGCGTTCATCTCCTGGAGGAAGTCGACCGCGTCCAGGTTCTCCCGGCCGCCGTGCTCGTTCGGGAGCCACTGGCCGGGCTCGCGGGAGTAGTCGAGGTAGAGCATGGAGGCGACGGCGTCCACGCGCAGCCCGTCGATGTGGAACTCCTCGCACCAGTAAATGGCGTTGGCGACAAGGAAGTTGCGCACCTCGCGGCGGCCGTAGTCGAACTCCAGCGTGCCCCAGTCGGGGTGTGCGGCCCGGAGCGGGTCCTCGTGCTCGTACAGGGTCCGGCCGTCGAACTCGGCCAACGCCCAGTCGTCGCGCGGGAAGTGCGCCGGCACCCAGTCCATCAGGACGCCGATCCCGGCCTGGTGCAGGGCGTCGACCAGGTACTTGAAGTCGTCGGGGGTGCCGAGGCGTGCGGTGGGCGCGTAGAAGCCGGTGACCTGGTAGCCCCAGGAGCCGCCGAAGGGGTGCTCGGCGACCGGCATCAGCTCGACGTGGGTGAAGCCCAGGTCCTTGACGTAGGCAGGCAGCTGGTCAGCGAGTTGACGGTACGTCAGCCCCGGGCGCCAGGAGGCCAGATGGACCTCGTACACCGAGAACGGCGCCTCGTGCGCGGGCGCGCCCCCGCGCTGCTCCAGCCACGCCCCGTCGTGCCACTCGTGGTGCGAGGCGTGGATGATCGAGGAGGTGTTCGGCGGGACCTCCGTGCGGCGGGCCAGCGGGTCGGCGCGCAGGGTCTTCGAACCGTCGGGCCGGGTGATCTCGAACTTGTACAGCTCGCCCTCGCCGATGCCGGGCACGAACAGCTCCCAGACCCCGGTGGAACCGAGCGAGCGCATCGCGAACGCCGAGCCGTCCCAGAAGTTGAAGGTGCCGGCCACCCGCACACCACGCGCGTTCGGCGCCCACACCGTGAACCGGGTGCCGGTCACGCCCCCGTGGATCATCGGCTCCGCACCCAGCGCCGTCCACAGCTGCTCGTGCCGGCCCTCGCCGATCAGATGCAGGTCGAGGTCGCCCAGCGCGGGCAGGAAACCGTACGCGTCCTCGACGTCCTGGACCGTCCCCTCGTACGCCACGAGCAGCCGGTAGGAAGGGACCTCCCGCAGTGGCAGCAGGCCCGAGAAGAAGCCGTCCCCGTCGTCGTGGAGTTCGGCCCGCAGGTCACCGGCGACGACGGTGACGGACAGCGCGTACGGCCGGAAGGCGCGGAACGCGATCCCGCCGGGGACCGCGTGGGCGCCGAGCACTCCGTGCGGGTCGTGGTGGGTGCCGGCGAGGAGGCGCTCGCGGTCATGGGCGTCGACGGCGGGGGAGACGACGGTCTCGGCCTCGAGAGGCTGCGGTGCCGGCGGGGTCTGCTTCGCGGGAGCCTTCTTCGCCGTCTTCTTCACAGCGGCTGCCTTCTTGGCCGTGGCCTTCTTCTCCGCCGCCTTCTTGGGCGCGGCCGCCTTCCCCGAGGTCTTCTTCTCCACGGCCTTCTTCGCGCTTTTCGCCGCTTGCGCGGCCTTCTTCTTCGGATCCGAACCGCTGGACGGGGGGCGGGGGGTCACGAGTGGAGCCTCCTCGGCGAAAGTCGGTCGATCGCGGCCATCGGCACGGGCAGCCAGTCGGGGCGGTGGCGGGCCTCGTAGACGACCTCGTAGATCGCCTTGTCCGTCTCGTGGGCGCGCAGCAGCACCGGGTCGGTCCGCGGGTCGACGCCGCTGACCTCGGCGTATCCGGAGCAGTACGCGGCCCGGCAGGCCTCGGCCCAGCCCGGTACCGGCGGGTCGGCCGAGTGGGCCGCGTAGTCGAAGGAGCGGAGCATCCCCGCGATGTCGCGGGCGGGCGGTTGCGGCAGCCGCCGTTCGGACAGCGGCTTGGACGGCTCGCCCTCGAAGTCGATCAGCGTCCACTCACCGGCGGGCGAGCGCAGACACTGGCCGAGGTGCAGATCGCCGTGGATGCGCTGCGCGGTCCAGGTGCCGCCCTCGGCGGCCAGATCGGCCAGCGCGGTGAACGCGGAGTGCAGCCCGGGCGCGTACGGCCGCAGCGCCGGCACCGCCTGCACGGCGGCCTCCAGCCGCTCGATCATGCCGTCGACCAGCAGCTGCAGCTGCTGATGGCCGAGGGTCACCGTGGGCAGCGCCCGGGCGAGCGCCGTGTGCACCTCGGCCGTGGCCCGCCCCAGCGACCGCGCCTCGGCACTGAAGTCCTCGCCCTTGGCCAGCTCGCGCAGCGCCAGCTCCCAGCCGTCGGACGCGCCCTGCACGAACGGCTGCAGCACGCCGAGGACGTACGGCTCACCGGCCAGCTCCGCCCGCAGCCACCCCGTCGGCGCGGGGACCCGGGGGCAGCCCTCCCGGGCCAGCGCCAGCGGCAGCTCCAGGTCGGGGTTGACGCCGGGCACGATCCGGCGCAACAGCTTCAGAATGAACGTATCTCCGTAGACGATCGACGAGTTGGACTGCTCGGCGGTCATCACCCGGGCCACCAGCCCGTCCCGGATCTCCTGGTCCGGGTCCCGCTCGAAACGCAGCCCGCCGATGCGGGCGCGGGTACGGATCGCCTCCAGGAGCAGCTCGGCGGGCAGTGGGTCGTAGAGGGCCTCGTAGACCGTGTGTCCGGCGAGCGGTCCCTCGTCGAGGTGTCCGATCAGCGCGGGCGCCAGCCGGGGCGGCAGCGCCTCGCGCACGCCTATGAGGAGCTGGTAGCAGTCTCCCGGGTGGGCCGGGCTGCCCAGCGTGAGCGGCTGGTGGGCGCGCACCAGCAGGTGGTGGAGACTCGACTTCGCGGTGGGCGGCAGCAGTTCGGTGGCCGCGACCAGCGAGAACCCGGTGATCGGACGCCCCTTGCCCGCGAACCAGCGCTGTCGTGGCAGCCACTCCCGCAGGAGTGGGTCCAGTGACGCGAGGAGGCTGGGACTGGTCTGGCCGGAAAGTGTGACAGTTTCCGCCATGGCGTCACATTCCTTTCCCCGGGGGTGGTCGGGGTGTTACTGATGCGTGCCCCGGGCGGGACGGTGGAAACCGCCCCGTCCCGGGGTTCTGGATGCGCTACGCGACTTCCTTGCGGAGCCGGAACCAGTAGAAGCCGTGCCCGCCGAGCGTCAGCAAGTACGGCAGTTCACCGACGGCCGGAAACCGCACCCCGCCGAACAGCTCGACCGGGTGCCGCCCGTTGAACGCGCTCAGGTCCAGCTCCGTCGGCTGCGCGAACCGGGAGAAGTTGTGCACGCACAGGACGAGATCGTCCTCGTACTCCCTCAGGAACGCGATGACCGCCGGGTTGGAGGACGGGAGCTCGGTGTAGGAGCCGAGGCCGAAGGCGGGGTTCTGCTTGCGGATCTCGATCATGCGGCGGGTCCAGTGCAGCAGCGAGGAGGGCGACGACATCGACGCCTCGACGTTGGTGACCTGGTAGCCGTAGACCGGATCCATGATGGTCGGCAGATACAGCCGGCCGGGGTCGCAGGACGAAAAACCTGCGTTGCGATCCGGTGTCCACTGCATCGGCGTGCGGACGGCGTCGCGGTCGCCGAGCCAGATGTTGTCGCCCATGCCGATCTCGTCGCCGTAGTAGAGGATCGGCGAGCCGGGGAGGGACAGCAGCGCGGGGGTCTTTGGCGTATTCCGCCCACATGTAGTCGCGTTCCTCGTCGGTGACCATTTCGAGGGTCCACCGTGTCCGGGTAGTGGGCGTCGATCTCCTTCCGGACCCGCTTGAGGAACTCGTGGGTCGCCGGAAGGTTTTCGCAGTTGGTGCCCTCCTGCTGGTACAGGTAGGGCACGGCGTCGAGGCGGAAGCCGTCGATGCCGAGGTCCAGCCAGAACCGCAGCGCGGAGGTGATCTCCTCCTGCACGGCCGGGTTCTCGTAGTTGAGATCCGGCTGGTGGGAGAAGAAGCGGTGCCAGTAGTACTGCTTGCGGATCGGGTCGAAGGTCCAGTTGGAGGCCTCGGTGTCGACGAAGATGATCCGGGCGTCCTGGTACTGCTTGTCGTCGTCGGCCCAGACGTAGTAGTCGCCGTACGGCCCGTCGGGGTCCTTCCTCGACTCCTGGAACCACGGGTGCTGGTCGCTGGTGTGGTTCATGACGAAGTCGATGATGACGCGCATCCCGCGCTGGTGGGCGGAGTCGACGAACTCCACGAAGTCGGCCAGGTCACCGAACTCGGGCAGCACGGCGGTGTAGTCCGAGACGTCGTAACCGCCGTCCCGTAGCGGTGACTTGAAGAACGGCGGCAGCCAGAGGCAGTCGACGCCGAGCCACTGCAGATAGTCGAGCTTGGCGGTCAGGCCCTTGAGGTCGCCGACGCCGTCGCCGTTGCTCTGCCCCAGTGATAGGTCTCGCCGGTGAGCTCGTCGCGCACCGGCACCGACTCGTGCCATTCCAGGCCGAGTTGCGGCATGTCCAACGAGACCGTGGCCTCCTGGGTGTGGTGGGGATCGAGGTTCGCGACCACCAGAACCGTGTTCGATCCCCGCCGCTTCGAATACGCGATCACCTCCTCCTTGTCCGTCTGGTGGAAGTGGAGATCGCGCAACTGCCGCAGGGCCGGATTCTCGCGCCTGATGGTGTTGAGGCGGGTGATGAGGGGGGCGATGGTGTCGCCGGTCTCCCAGTTGCGGTGTTTGATCTGGTATTTCTCCGAGTCGAGGTATTCCTCGCTGCCGTCCCGCAGCGGGGTGTTCTCGCAGAGTTCGTAGCCGGAGTAGATGCCCCAGGTGGGGGAG
>NZ_JOEY01000069.1 GCF_000718165.1 Streptomyces fulvoviolaceus
CCCGGTTTCCCTGCCGGTCGGCACCATCACTGTCGAGGACCCGATCGTCACCAACTGGCACACCGACGCGGCGGACGCCGTTCCCTTCAGCTGAACGGATCCGCACCTCGTGATCCATGCTTGAACGGCCCGGCGCAGACAGCGATCGGACCCGGGATCGGGCCTGGCGGCGGCGCCGCCAGTCGGACCGACCGAGCCGATGGGCAGCGTCTACCGGTAGTTCGTTGAACCCGGCGGTAGCGGGGAGTGACGGCAGATAGGGCTGGCCTCAAGGCGGTGGTAGGTGTCACCCGGACGTCGCAACAAACACGATCGCCGCCAGCACCTCACGGTCGCCGTGCCGTCGTCGGTCCTCACCTGCGGCCGGGTCGGCGCCTCCCGCATGACCTGCTGGAACAACTCCCGCACCATGTCCGGAACCAACTCGCATGCTCAATGGTACCCACCACGGCCGCCACCCCTGCCGAGCCAGGTGACATGAGGGATTCAGAAATCGCACAGACCCGCACCCCACAGTTACGGCAGCGGTAGACAACCCTGCCTGTGCTCATCGTGGCTGGTCAGCTGCTTGACGGGGGCGGTGTGGGCACGAGGACGGCCACCCCGATCACGGCGTGGTGTGACGCGACATCAGAACGAGACGGCCGCTCCGGCCACGGTGGACGACACAGGCCACGACGCTGATGGAGCTGTAGGACGTCAACTGCTGGAGCCTGGCCGAAGCGATCGGTGAGCGGGCCCCGCACCGCCCGCGCCATCTGCTGTCCCGCGTGGTGCGGGACGAAGAAGCGGTGCTGGAGCGGACGGCGGCCTGGACCGCGGACCTGCTCGACGACGGCGACGGGATCCTGAGTCCAGCGCAGCCGGCCACTGTTCACCGTGGCCGGCTGCGTCTCCGTTCAGGGGATCCGGCTCAGGGCTTGACGACCTGGGAGACGATCCAGCGCTGTGCGCTCACGCTCGTGTCGCCGCACTTCACCACCTTGAGGTAGGCGTTGTCCGTGGCGGAGCTGCCGCCGTTCACGCCGATGCACATGTTGCTCGCGGCGTTGCGGATCCAGTAGCCCTCCGGCCGCGGGTCCAGCCAGTAGAGCTGGTTGTCCGAGTTCGAGCCGTCGCAGGCGTGCTCGGTGGTCTGCGTTTCAGGTTTGACGTTGGTGTAGTACGGCAGGTCCATGCACAGCCCGTCCGTACGGTTCTTGATGACGAACAGGCTCGATCCCCCAGGCCCGCTGTCCGGGTACGTCACCTTCAGGTCCCAGAGCTGGTTGTCCGTGGAGGAGCAGCTGAGGTGCTGGTTCACCGAGCCGCCCGACTTTCCCTTCCCGGAGCCGGGGAGATCGGCGCACCTGTTGGTCGCGATGTTCTTCAGCAGCACGTTGGCCCGGTTGGAGAGGGCGTTGGCCATTTGCCGGGGGGTGAGCGACGCGGCCTTCGTCACCTTCGCCTTCGGGGCGGCCGTCTCCTTGGTGACCACCGGCTGGGGCGTGGCCCTCACCTCGACGCCCGCCACCCCGGACCCCGACGAAACGGACTTGGACTTGGACGGGGACGGGGAGCCGGTCGGCGACGCAGAGGGCGCGGGGGACTCGGCCACATAGTCGGCGGCCGGGTCGTCGCCGGACGTTCCGGCGTCGAGCGTCGTACCGCCGATGGGTGCCGTGGAGACCGTGCCCTCGTCGTCGTCGCTCAGGCCGAGAATCAGGAACGGTACGGCGATCAGCAGCGCTCCCGTGATGCCGGCCGCGGCCAGCATGGGTCCGCGTGGCCGCCCCGGCGGCGTCTCGGCCGGGTCGGCCCCGTCCGCACCGTTCGCTCCGCCGTCGTTCCCGGCCAGGAACACGCCGAGGCTCTCCTCGCGTTCCGGCTCGGCGGACGCCGACTCCTGCTGCTGTCCCGCCTGTTGTGGCTCCTGTGCCTGTTGTTGCTCGGCGGATACCGGTTCCTGCTGCTCCGCGGCGGACCGGGCACGCCACCCCCGAAGACGTCTGGGGGCCGGCTCGGGGGACGACGGTATCGGTACCGGGGCGGCGGAGTCGGGGGTACGCGGGCCGAGTTGGGCGCCGGGGCCTTCGTCCGGCGCGGGCACGGCCACCGCTCGGCGGACGGAGACGGACGATGCCGTCCCGTTGGCCGGGGGTTCGTGCTGACGTGGCATGAACACTGCTCCTTGATGACGGGCGGGGTACGTGGGGTGGGCGGTCCCGCGGGCGGGCGGTGCGGTATCAGTGGTCGCCGACGGATCCTGCGCAGCGGTCCGGCCAGTCGCCCGCGCCGGGCGCCATACGGTCCGTCAGGACGTGGTCCAGCCGCACGAGCGCGGTCTCGTCGGCATCGTCGAGGATGGTGGACGCCGTTTGTGTGTCGGGCAGTTGGCGCAGCAGCACCAGGGGGACCGCGCCGTCGGTACGCACGTCGAGCACCTTGAAGGTGGTGCCCGGGGCGAACACGACCTCGTCGTCGCCGTCCAGCATCTGCCGTACCCGGCGGCCGGTGATCGACCAGATCGCGAAGCCCACGCCCGCGACCCGGGCCTTCCCGGCCGGGTCGATCGGCAGCCCGCTCAACGGCGCCGGATCCCGCAGCACCGCCCCTGGCCTCAGCCCGCTGTGGCCGCCGGAGCCGCCCGGGCCACGCAGGACGGCTCCGCGATACGACGGCAGCCTCCCGAGCCCGGATGCCAGGCATCCGGCGTACGGCACGAGACGCTGCTCGCCCGCCCGTAGCGACGTCGTCAACTCCTCGTGGTCCAGCGGGGCTTCACTGTTCCGGAGATACATCCGCAACGCGATCAGATCGATCCTCGCCGCTTCCTGTTCCTCGCCCCGCAGCGCGGGCATTCCCGCCAGCGCCCGGTTCACCGCCGCGCTGTGCCGCTCCCACAACGGCTCGGCGAGCTTCCGGAAGGAGTCCCGCTCCGGGGTCGTGCTGCGGTGCCGGGGCGACACCAGTACGACGGGCAGTGGCCGACCGCCGCCGGACTCGCCCGGTACTTGTGCCGCGGGCCGGGCCGCAGGGGCGGGGGCGGGGACGTGGTCGGGGTCGGGGTCGGGGTCGGCAGGACCGTCGTCCCGCTTCCGCGAGGTCTCATCGCCCACCGGGGACGACGGCTGCGGCGCCGAGCCCCCGGCGGTCGGCACCGGGCGGGCGGGTGTGACGGGGACGGCGGTAGCGACAGGAGCGGCAGAGACGCCGGTGGCGACCGGCTCGGGACGGGACGCCTCCGGCGCGGAGACCGGTCCGGATGCCGCCTCGGAAACCGTTCCCTCGGATGCTGCCGCCTCAGCAGCCGCCACCTGGGAGACCGACTGGGAGACCGGCTGGGCGGTCGGCCCGGAGACCAGGCCGGTGGTGGGCTCGGTGGACGGCCCGGGGGTCGGCCCGGAGACCAGACCGGGGGGCGGTCCGGCGGTCAGGCCGGTGGTGGGGTCGGTGGTCGACTGGGCGGTCGGCCCGGAGGCCAGGCCGGTGGGCGTCTCGGTGGTCAGGCCGGGGCGCGGTCCGGCGGGTAGGCCGGTGGTGGGGGTGGTGGGTGTTTCGGCGGGGGGCTCGTCAGGTGACGACGGTGGGCCCGACGATCCTGGTCCTCCGGCCGGGGAGCGCCCGGACACGGTGGCCGGGCGGCCCGGGGCCGCCGGGGCGGGCCCGGCTTCGCCGTGTGCCGTGAGCCGCCCCCGACGGGGTGCCGGTGGGGCGGGGAGACTGGCCAGAGCAGTCGAAGTGGTCCCCGCCGGCGGCGCGGAAACGGCCGCCGCGGTCTCTCCGGCGGCACCGGTCACCGCCATCGGGCGCGGTACGGCCACGGTGGCCGCACCGCCCACCGCACCGCCTCGAGGCAACGCACGCGGCGTCCGTGCGGGCGGCGCGAAGCGGACGACGCGGAGGGCGTGGTCGGCCGCCAGGGCGCGCAGGGCGTGGCCGCCGTCGGACGGGGTGGCGTGCACGTGGAGAGTGGTGCGGGCGCGCAGGTCCGGGGAGAGGCGGCCGAGGAGGCGGGAAAGGACGGGCCAGAGGGTGGCGTCGACGCGGTCGCCGGTACGGCCGACCTCGACGATCGGGCCCTCGACGCTCACGGGGCGCACGCTCATCGGCGGCGGAGTGCCGTCACGGGGGGCCACCCACAGTCCGGCCCTGGTGATCGTGGCCTGCCAGTCGTCGGACAGGAGGATCACACCGTCGTCCGAACCGCCGAGGTCCGGCACCGGCGAGGACCAGCGCAGCAGCCGGGGAGCAGGGGCGGGAGCGGAAGAGAGGGAAGAGTTGTCCGGCTCCAGACCCTGCTCGGGCAGCCTCGGGGGCAGGCACATCACCGCGTCCACGAAGGGCAGCCAGCGCGGATCGCCGTCCGGGCCGGCCAGCACGGACCGTATCCCGTACGTGCCCAGCCGGCCGGCGGCGGCGAAGAGCGGGAGCCCGGTGGTGACCTCGACCTCGGCGTTCAGCAGATCGGCGACGGACTGGCCCAGCGGCAGCAGGTCCCGTCGTCCGCCGGGGGCGAGCCGGACGCCGGGGCGGACGGCGGCCGGCAGGGCGCCGAGGAGTTCGGCGACGTCGGTCGCGACCACGTCCTCGCCCCACGGCACGCCGACGACCACGGCGGGACGCCTGGGGTCGACCGGTATGGCGTGGAACAGATCGCCGGGCCGGGGCGGGGCCGCCTCGGCCGGACGGATCAGGAGGCCCGCCGGTATCTGGTCCACCACACAGCCGTCCGCCGTACGGACGGGCGCCCGGCGTACCGCCGCCTGCCAGTCGGGGGCGGGGGCGCGCGGCCCGAGCACCTCGGGCTCCTGCCCGGGGGCGAACCGCCACCAGCCGCCGTCCCCGGGCGGCACGAACACCGAGCCGCCCGGCACCACGAGGACCGGTCCGTCGGGTGCCTCGACCGTGAGGTCCCATGCGTCGGCGATCCGGCGGGCCGGCGCGGGCCGGTCCGGGCGGTCGCGTCCGGCGTCGGACATCACCAGCCGTACGGACCGGGTGCCGGATTCCCGCAGGGAGTCGAGCAACTCGCTCAGCCGGGACCAGAGCGCCGACGCGTCGCCCTCGGCGACCGCGACGATCGTGACGGTGCCGCCGTCCTCCGCGCGCAGCACGCGGGCGAGGTCGGCGACGTCGGCCGAGAGCAGCGTCTCGTCCGTGGGTGAGCGGAGCAGGAGCAGTCCGTCGTAGTCCTCGACCAGTACCCCGGGCCGCTCCCGTTCCCGTTCGCGTTCCCGTTCGCGCTCTCGCTCCTCGTTCCGTTCGGTGCGCGACGACGCGACGGCACCGCGTCGGGCCCGGCGGCCGTTCCAGCGGCTCATCCGGACTCCTCCCGTGGCGTACTCACATCGCGCACCCGTACGCTCCCCTCAAACCTCAGGTTGTTACTCAACTAACTCTGGACCACTCCTGGTTGCTTCCGCACCTCGGGTCGGTAAACGCCTGGCGACACCGGCTCACCCGCCCTCCCCCGGCGTCCCGGGCTCCCGTACCTCCAGTACCGCGCCCGCGGGGCTGGACGGGTTGACGTACAGCCGGTGTCCGGGCGGCAGTTGCGGGAACAGGTCGGCCGTGGTCCGGCGCGCGGAGGCGAAGCCGCCGAAGAGGTCGAGGTGGGCGGCGGAGGTGAAGACGGGGACCACCGGCGTGCCGTCCGTCGCCGTGGCGGTCACCGGCGATCCGTCGGGCAGCGTGAGCACCGCGACCTCCGCGTCGGCCAGGGCGTCGGCCACGTCCTCGGGCGGTCCGTAGCCGGTGACGGCGAGTTGGAGGGCGGCGTCGACGGCGTCCGTGGGCTCCGGCCAGCCGAGGGTCTCCGGGGAGGGGCGGTAGGCGTCGTTGTCCTCCCACCCCTCGATCTCCCCGCCGGCTCCGGAACGCCACCGGCCGACCACGGCGAAGTCCGGCGGCACGCCCTCACCGTGCCAGCCCGGATCGATCGCGCTGATCCAGTGGTCCGGGGCGAGCCGGGCGGCCTTCACGATCTCCTCGGGCGGCTCGGGTGGCGGGGGCGGCGGTGGCGGTGGCGGCGGGGTGTCCCGGGAGGCCGTGCCGGAGCCGGCGTCAGGTGACGCGGGCGTGGGTCGGGGCAGCATGAGGTCGTCCAGGTGGTGGGAAGGCGGGCCGGGGATCATCGTCGTACCGCCGCGGGTTCGTCGGCCGGGGCAGGGTCGAAGTGCCGTACGGTGCCGTCGGGTTCGACGATCGTGAGGCGGATGCCGAGACCGGTCGCGGCCAGGGTGGCGGCGATCTCCGTGACGGTGGCGGCGCGGTCGGCCCATCGCCGCAGCAGCCGGTATCGCTGGGTGAGCGAGAGGGGGACCTCACCGGGTGGCAGGCCGCCGGCCAGTGTGGCGTAGGCGAGTTGATCCCCGGTCAGTTCCACGCCGAGGGCGCCGAGTTCGCCGATGGTCAGCACCTTGCGCGTACCGGCCCAGTCGTCCGCGCCGAGGTGCGGGACGTGCCGCTCCGCGCCCGGTTCACCGAGCCGGTCCTCGACCCAGCGGTGCAGCGCGTCGGCGGGGTCCGGGGACGAGAGCGACGCGGCCAGTGCCGACGGGTGGTGCGGGCCGGCGGGCGTGCCGGCCTTCAGCGCGTCCGCGAGTGCTCCCGCCAACCAGTCGCCCCCGCCCGCCGTCTGACGCAACGTCAACTCTGTGGGTTCAATCGGCTCTGTCGGTTCTGTGGCGTCCGGCTGCCGCGGGTCGGAGGTGTCGGTGGACGTGATGACCGGGACCGTGACCGGCTGCGGCGACGGCCTGGGCGCGGGCGCGGGCGGCGGCGCGAGCAGCTTGGGGCGGGCGTAGGTCCAGTCCGAGCCCCTGTCGGGCGACAGCGTGGTCATCTCCAGGAGGGTCGTGTTCGTCGACCGGTCGTGCCGGAGATCGAGCGGGCGTCGGGGCGCGATCAGCTGACGGCCGGCGCCGGTCCGGCTCGCCAGGGTCCTGCTGAGTTCCCGGGGGACCGCTCCGAGACCCAGGGGGATGATGCGCACAGCGCTGACGACGGCCATCCCCCGCATCAGCGGATCGTGGCGGACCAGTTCGGCGATCTCCGCGTAGGGGACCGGCCGCGTCGTCCTGCCTGGCCACGGCATGGTGAGCTGGTCCGGTGCGGCACCCGGGCCCAGGACCAGGACGTACGGGTTGCCGCGATCGGGTCCCTTGGTCCACGGCGTCGGATGGACGGGCAGCGGGCCGGTACCGATCGGATCGGCCACGAAGTACCGCTCGATGTCGAACCGACCGGGGTACGTGTGCGGCGACCAGTTCCGTCCCACGTGTTTGCCGCTCGTGGAGACGACGAGGGTGCTGTCGTCGAAGGCACCGTGGAGTTGCAGGTCGTAGGCGGCGAGCGCGGTCGCGCTGTGGACGTCCCGGCCCACCCCCGCCGCACCGGCCGCCGTCCACAGCAAGGCCTCCTGATGCGCCGGATGACGGGGGTCCTCGCCCGTCGGCAGGTGCAGCGCCTGGCGGGTGAGGGTCTCCGCGTCAGGATGGTTGTCCACGGCCTCGACGGCCCGGACGGTGGCCCACAGCAGCCACTGGCGATCAGCCGGAGTAACGCTCCGGCCAGGCGGAATGCCCAGCACCTGACGGGCGCGCACGTCGAGGTCGATCGTGGCCAGCAGCTCCCGCGCCCGGTCCACGGCGGGCAGGGAGACGAACGCGGACAGGTCCGCCGTGCCGTCGGCGTCCACGGCGGCACGCGCGGCCTGGAGCGTGGCGCGCACGGCGTCGGGGTCCGGGGAGGGGGGCAGGGGGGAACCGGCCGCGGGCCGCTGTCCGGTGTGCGCCCAGGTGACCCGCTCCAGCAGATCGAGGGTGAACGCACCGCTGCCCGCGTGGTCCGGGTCCCGCCGCCGCAGGATCTCCAGGGCGCCCAGGCCGCTCAGCAGCGCCCGATGGGCGTTCCGGTCGTCCTCCGCCCGGACACCGAAGGTCCGACGCACCGCGCGTACCAGCCGCAGTACGGTGTCCCGCCGCTCCTGCGCGTCGATCCCCAGGCTGTCGAGGCCGGCGACCCGGGCGAGAGCGTCCAGGTCGTTCTCGTCGGGCCTCGGCCGGGATTCCGTCCAGTCGGCCAGGTCTCCGAGGGCGGACGTGTACACCCCGTGCCGCCAGTTGCCGCCCTTGTTGTTGTAGACGTGCGTCCGGGTGGGGGAGAAGACGGTGCGTTGGTTGTCGTCGGCGACGTCCTCGGCGACGGACGTGACCGCGAGGGGATCGGCGACGAAGGCGGTGGGGCTGTCGCCGGTGACCGGTTCCTCACTGGCGAGGGCGTCCGCCCAGCACCCGATCAGCACGATCGGCACATCCTGGCCGAGTCTTTCCAGGCTGGGCCGAGTGCGGAGATAACGACCGGTCGACGGGCCCGTCAGACGCCGGAGCCGGGAGCCGGTGTCGACCACGCCGGTCCTCCCCGGCCTCATGTGCGCCCACAGGAAGTAGGGCCGCCTTCCCTTCCACGGCACCGGACGCGCGGCGCCGACCGACTTGTTGGTGACCGGGTCGACGGCGTGCCATTCGGTGAACCCCTCCGGGCCCGCGAAAGCGCCTTCACGGAGGAACTGGTCGGCCGGGCCCATCGCTATCCGGCCGGTCGAACGCCCGTCGAAGGGGATGGTGACGCTCCTGATCCGGTCGGAGCGGACCGTGGTCCCGTCGGTCAGGAGCAGTTCCACCGGCGTTCGCGTCCGGCCGGCGTTGGCCCAGTCGTCCGGCTCGCTCCGGACCCAGGTGCCCAACGACACGTCGGTGTCACGGTCGTCCAGCACGTTGACGCGCCGACGGGAGGTCGCCGGATCCTTGCCCAGCACCGGCGTACCGGTGTGTGCCCACACCGTCCGCCGGGCACGGAAGGCGCCCAGGCCGGGCAGCGCCCCGTCCATGTCGGCGGCCTTCGGCGAGACCAGGACGACGTTCACGGCGGGAGCGGCACGCCTCAGGACGGGGTCGATGGCGAGGAGTTCGGCGAGCACCTCCGGGGAGACCTGCCAGCGCCTGCCGTCGGGCAGCGCCGGCTCGGCCTTCGTGTCGTCGCCGCCCGCGGTGGCGACCACCCACGGGTCGGGTGTGCCGGGGCCCCCCGCCCAAGGCGCGGGCTTGGACGTGCTGCTGGAACTCCTGAGCGACACCACGTGGAACAGGGCGGTGTCGACCTCCCGACCCGCCTGGTCCGTCCACTGCCGTCCCCGGGCAGTGCCGTCCGGCGCGGTCAGCAGGGTGTCGTCCGCGAACAGGCCCTGCCTACTCAGGTGGAAGGCGGTCAGGGCGGCCGGGCTGGCGGCCTGCCCGGCCGCCGTCGCGGCGGCCACCAGGTCGTACAGAGCGCGCAGGTTGTCGGGTACGGCGTCGGTGGTGAAGGAGACCGCGGTGGCGGGGGTGCCGCCCGGAGGGCTCGGAGGTGCGGGGTTCTGGACGGCGGCCGGGGCGAAGTGGGGGCGGAGCAGCACCAGGTCCGCGATCTGTTCGAGACTCTGGGAGGAGGGCTGGGGACCGACGAGATCCAGCTTCGGGAAGAGCCGCTCCAGTGTGTCGACCGCGCCCGACAGCGGCGACCGCTCGACATCGATCACTGCCCGGCGCCGCTCGGTCCGCCCGGCCGCGGGGCCGCCCACCGGGACGGCGCGGCCCCCGCTGAGCGCGACGACCGGGAAGTCGTCCACGTCGATCTCCCTGCCCCGGCGTGCCCGCGCCGCGGCCAACGCCGGTCCCGACGCGGCCAGTTCCCTGCCTATCGCGGCGCGCAGCGCGTGCACCACGGCCTCCGCCCGGTGCAGACCGGTCTCCCGCGCCTGTCGGACGGCGCCGGAACCGATGGCGAACCGGGGACCGTTGCCGTAGCCGGTGACGGTGGCCTGGGGGGCGCCGAGCCCGGCGGCGAGGTCGCGCAGCCCGTCGGCCACGATCGCCTTCGCCAGAGCGTCGATCTTCGGGAGCTGCTCCCCGTCGAGGTCCTTGCCCATGTTGAGGAAGTCGACGTGGGGACGGGCCGGCGCCGGCACCGGTACGGCGGCGGTCACCGAGAGCGTGGGTGCGGGCGAGGTCGGAGCCGGGGCCGGGGCGGGCGGCGCGGGCAACGGAACGTCCTCCTCGCCGGACAGGTCGCCGGACAGGTCGCCGGACAGGTCACGGGACAGGTCGGTGGACGTGTCGATGGACATGTCGACGGACGTGTCGGTGTCGCTGGTGTCGGGGCTCGTGTCCGGCCGCTCGCCGCCGGGTGCCGGGGCGGTGGCGGTGGCGGTGTGCTGGGTCTCCGGTGCGACCGGGCCCACTGGTGCGATCGGGCCCACCGGGGCCAGGGCGTGCGGCTGTGGCCGGTACACCCCCTCCACCTCGTCCCAGAACGCGCGGAAACCCTCCCAGAATTCGTGCTCCGCCCGCGTGCGTTCCACCGGGTTCGCAGGACCCGGGTCCTGCGGATCCGTGCCGAACAGCCGCTCCAGAATGGGCAGCAGGGCCGGCTCGTGCTGCCGTACCCAGGCCGCCCCGTTGTTCCGCGGCCGGCCGGTGTACTCGTCCGTCCCGGCGTTCGACCCCAGGTACGCGTTCACCGCCTGCGCGAAATACTCGGACTCGTTCATCGAGGAATAGTTGTCGGTCGCCTTGCCGGCCAGGTTCCGCCGTATCCCGTCCGGCCACTCCACATCAAGCGGATCGACGCCCGGCGGCGGGTTCCGCTTGGCCAGGTAGGAATCCCTGATGACCTTCCGGTCGGCATCGTCGAGCACGTGCAGGTGGATCGCGTGCGCGACCTCGTGATCGGTCGTGGAGTAGCCGTCCTCGTAAGCGTGCGCGTCCGGCACACTCGTGTCCTCGCCGAGGAGGTTCTCCTCCGGCACCGTGATGGCACGCCTACCGCTGCTGCCCCGCTGGGTGTCCCAGGTACGCGTGTCCCCCTTGGCGATCTGCTTCCCCGTGAGATGCCGGAACGCGCTCAGAGCGGTCATCGCCACGTCCCGGGGCACCACCACGACCCGCATACCGCTCTTCAGCAGCGAGGCGGCCACCCCCGGATTCACCAGCAGCCGCGCGACCCGCGCCCGCGCCGCCTCCCTCGCCGACACCGGCTGATCCGGCATCGGCTCACCGGAACCGTCCTGTACGACGACCATCAACTGAGCCGCCGTCTCGGCGAACTCCTCCGCGGACAGCCCCCGCCGCAGCCCGTCCACCGACACCGGATCCGACACCAGGTTCCGCCGCTTCTCGGGCGACAGCAGCGACACCGCCCGGAACCGGTCCTCCCGCCCCATCCCCAGCAGACGCGCCTCGAACTCCCGTACCGGCCCGGCCACTTCACCGGCCACCACCGCGCTCGGCAGCCGCCGCCCGGCCACAGGACCAGGCTGAGGCACCCCCTCGGACACCGGAGCCTCGGACACCGCAGCCGCCGAACCCGCAGCCCCCGAACCCGGAGCCGGCGGAGCAGCGTGCGGCTGCGGTTCCGCGGCCCGGTACGCCGCCAGCAACTGGCCCAGCAGAGCCGGGCTCAGGCTCGTGTCCCAGCCCGCCGGCGCGGCAAAGGCCGCCGCGACCCGTGCCAGCTCCGCCCACGTCAACGGCCCCATACGGCTCTCCACCGCCTGCCGCTCCAGCGCCCCGAAGCCCTGGAGCAGCAGCTGGAACTCCGGGTTCAGCGCGGGATTGGTGTCGATGTCGACGCCGTGGAGCTGCCGCATCGCCCGCACCCACCGCAGTACCCGCGTCGTCCGGTCCGCCAGGTTGCCCGGCAGCCCTGCGTTGTCCGCCCACGCCGACAAGGCGTCCGGGCCCGGCTCCGGAGGGAACTCCAGATAGTGGTACACCGGATCGTCCGGATCATCCGACTTGATCAGATACGGCGGATTCGTGTCCCCGATCACATCCTGGTTCGCGTCCGAGGTGAATACCGTCCGCGCGTTCCTGGTCGCCACGACCGACGCGCCCGGCACCTGCTCCAGCGGGTCGGCACCCGTCGGCCACCTCCCCAGCTGACATGACACCGCCCACACCGGCCAGTGCGCCGGAACGGACAACAGGGCGATCTGACGCGCCAGGAACGCGGCCATCTCATCGTTCGACAGCGTGTAGGTCTCCCCCGTGCTCCGCCGGGGCAGGCTCGCGCTCCCATCTCTGCCGTGCGCCAGCACGACGACCGCCTCGTTCAGGCCCCTCGGCAGAGGCAGGAGGGGACCCGTCCTGCTGGTGGAGATCCCCGGCAGGTACTCGCTCTGGTCGGCGTAGTGCTGGATCTGCGACACATTCCGCAGATCGACCTCGCGGAGAGCCATTTCGGTGGCGTTCATCAGGACCAGCCCGGTCAGCCGCTGCCCGTCGGACGTGGTCAACGTGTACATCTCCACGTCGTCATCCGAGAACGTCGTACCGTCCGACGCCCTCACCTCACCCAGCGGCCCAGCCGGAACCTGCCCCGGATTGCTGGGAATCCACGCCCCCACGGGGTACGCCCCCGGGGGATCCGACTCCGCGAACGCCACGCGCCGCCAGGGTGGGTTGTCGGCCATCGGCTGCAACCGGAGGCTGCCGTACATGGACCAGACCCGCCCCCCGATCCGTTCGGCCACCAAGCTGGGCAACATCCTCATGCCCGCGCCCGCATCCTCCAACAGCAGCACCACCGGAGCGCCCGGCGGCCGCCAGGGGTCGTGCGCCACCAGTTCCGCCAGTTCCTCGTAGGGCACCTCGACCTGGTTCCCGGCCCCGTCGCGCACCATGATCAGGCCCGCGTCACTGAGTTCCACCACCACCACGTACGGCGAGCCCTGCCAGGGGGGCGGCGACCAGTCCAGACCGCCCCGGTCATACCGCCCCACGAAGTCCACCAGCAGGTTCAGGGCTTGCCCGGTCCAGTTCCGCCCCAGGAACGTGCCGTCCCAACCGGCCATCGCACTCGCGTCGCCCAGCGCCCAGCCCAACTGGTACGCCGCCACCGCGAACAGACTGTCCGCACGCCCGTCCTGGTACGCGTCCGCCGCCACCGACAGCGCGTCGAAATACAGCGCACGCGTCATCTCCACCGAACCACGCAGGTGCAGAATCCGCCGCGCGATCCGCTCCATGTCCTCGGCGCGGTGGATCCTACGGTCCCCACGCGCGTGCTCCAGCGCCGCCAGCCCGCGCAGCATCACCTCGTACCGCTCCGGGTGGTCGGCCGGGATGTCCGCCACCCCTGACCCGAACACCCCACGCAACACCCGCGGCACACGCGAAGACCCCTGCCCCGGAGCCGGCGGCGCGGGCAACGGCACGTCCTCCTCTACGGCGGTGTCGCTTGACTCCGACGACACCGGCGCCGACACCGGCGCCGGGGTCACCGAAGTGGAGGCCGTGGGGACGCGGGGCGCGGGTGGCGGGGCGGGCGGGTCCACCTGCCCCGCGCGTGCGGTCACCTCGTCGGCCGGCTGCTCGTGCGGTCGGTCCGGGTCCGCTTCCGGGAACAGCACGACCGGTACGTCGCCGGTCGTGTCCGCCAGCGGGATACGGACCGCAGTGTCGCTGTCCGCCCCGGACGCCCCGGCCGTCTTGTCCGGCACCAGGTACAGGTGCGTCCCGGCCGGGTCAACCACGAGCGTGTACGGCACGGGCGCGGGATCCAGCGCGGCCATCCGGTACCACTGCCCGTCCGGGTCGGCGAAGGTGCCGAGCCAGCCGCTGTCCCCGCGCAGGAAGGCGCCGTCCGGCGCGTCGGGCGTCGGCGCGTGGACGAAGTCGTCGCCGTACCGCACCCAGCCGTCCGGTGACAGGGTCCGGGGCGGAGTGCCGTCGACGGAGGGCAGCTCGATCTCTCCGCCGCTGCTGACCTCGTACTGGCTGTCGACTCCCGCGCGCCGGTAGGTGAACCACCGCTCCCGCTGCTTGCCCTTGCCTGTGGACGGGGACGCGGGCGCGTCCCGTGCGGGCACCTCGGTCTGGCCGCCGCGACGCGGACCCCCGACGGTCAGCCGGTGGCCGATCGGCCACTGCCGCGCGAACGGGTCCGGGGTGGTGTCCGTCGTCTCGAACGGGTCGCCGGGTTCCCGGGGCGGCAGGCCGAGGTCCTGTCGGAGCCGGTCGGCGCGTACCTGGGCGTAGTCCCGCGTGACGTTCGCCACGAGCAGCTCCGCGACGTCTCGTACGGCATCGCGGAACCCCTCCCCGGCATACCGGGAGTCGGCATACCGGGAGTCGGCGAGCACGGGGTGCGACTGCGGCGGCATGACCATACCGACCGCGTCGTCCCAGGCCCGCCGGACGGTTTCCGGGTCGGTGTCGGGCGTCTCGCTCGCGAAGTCCGCGTACGCCTGGTCCCAGATCCGCCGGGTCGCCTCGTCACGCTTCACCACCGGGATGATGTCGGCGACGACCGGCTCCTCCGTCGTCACCGTGGGGACCACCGGGGTCGTCGTCACCACCGGGACCGCCGTCGTCGGCTCGGACGACGGCGGGAACAGCGGGCCGGAGCCGTCCTCGCGCGTGGGTCGTACCAGGGAAGGGGGCGCGAGGAGGCTGCGCACCAGGATCTTGCCTTCCAGGCCGTCGGCGAGCCGCCCGGTGTCCGGGGCGACCGGGAGCATGCCGTAGAGGCCGCCCGGGACCTTCATCCGGACCGTGCCGTAGGGGCCCTTGACGACGACTGAGACGTCGAACCGGTAGTTACGGTACGGCCGTTGGCCTTCCTTGTTGCGTTCGTCGGTGTCGCCCATCGCGGACGAGCGCTTGTCGCCGTCCACCCAGCTCTTGACCGTGACCGGAGTCCGGTTGATCAGGGTGTCATGGCCGACCTCCCCGCCCAGCTCGGGCCCGAACGAGACGTTCCAGCCCTTGGCCCGCTCGGATTCGTGCTTGGGCTCCTCGTCCTGCTGGGCATACCTCCGCTGCTTGATCACCGTGCCGACCGGCGGGCCCAGGATCTCGGCACTGTCCAGGTCCAGACCGACGAGGACCTTCTCGTTGCCGACCTGAACCTCGTACGTGTGCTTCAGCAGGTCCTCGATGTTCGGCCGCAGCATGTTGGCGCCGGTGAAGTGGTCGTAGCGCAGCCCGGCCCGGGTGGTGAAGTGGAGTCCGGACACGTGCGGTGGCGCCGTCCTGTCCAGGGTGGGCGGGGTGCGGTGGCGTACGGCGGTCAGGGCGGCCCAGCGCGCGATCGACGCGGCGGCCGGTACCGACCACGGATGCAGCCCCTCCACCAGCGCCTGGGGTAGTGCCTGCCGGGGCGCGGGCGTCACCGGTTGCCTACGGCTGCCCTCGGGCGGCTGTGTCCAGGTGAGGTCGGTCTCGCGCGGTGTGACGAGGTCGATGTCCTGCGAGGGCTGGTCGGTCTCGTGCGTCAGGTGCCGGGGTACCAGCAGCCTGATGGTGCTGCCTTCCACGAGCGGGCTGTTGCCCTCGCTGCCGTCCCCGGCGTCGTACCAGCGGAAGACGGAGCGGTCGGAGGCGGGGGCGCCGGTGTACAGGCGGGTGATCTTCCCGGGGGCCCGCGCGGGCACGGTCAACGCCTCCGGGAGTTCGGTGGAGATACCCGTCTCGACCCGGAACGTGATGTCGTGCTCGAACTCCTCGGACGCGTCGCGCGGGTTGGCCCGGTAGATCGAGACCGTCTTCTTCGCCTCCTCGTCGGTCCTGCTCCGGGAACTGACGTAGTCGACACCGCCTTCCACGCCGCCGTGCACCGGACCACCGGTGCCCGCACGCGCCCGGACGTCGATACCGCCGCCGCTCTCCCGGCCCGAGGTCTCGCTCTCCCCGGTCTCGTGCTCCGACTCGCCACGCAGCGTGAGTTTGATCTCGTCACGGGACCGCTGAGCGGGATCGGCACCGAGCCGGGTCGCGGTCACCTTCACCCACAGATAGCGGGTACTGCCGAACGGTCCCGGAACCGGCAGCCAGCGACCGACACCCTGGTTCGTCATCAACGCGGGCGTGTCCGCCTGCAAGGCACCCGAGGAGAACGACGAACGCAGCGTCCGCATCAGCAGGTTGGGGCGTGCGGCGACCTCCGGGCCGCTCTCCGTCGTGACCACACCCTGCTGCCGCAGACGTGCGGTGATCTCGTCCAGCACGCCGTCCGCCCGCAGCACCTCGGCGTGCCCGATACCGGCGATCAGGTCGGGACTCAGATAGGTCCGATGCGGCGGAACGCGTGTGCCGGGCTGATCCGGCGGGGTGTTCTGCTCGTTCTCGTTCTCGTCCTCGCCGTCCAGGGGAGGCGTGATCGTGATCTGTGGGATCACCTGCGGGTCCGGGACGGGCGGTTCCTGCGGGTCCACCTCCGGCGCCTCGGTGACGGTGGTCTCCGGAACCGGATGCGGCGTCGGGTTGGCGGGGGGCTGGATGTCGGTGAGCCGGCGCTCGGGCACGAGCAGGTCCAGGGCCTCGTCGGCGGTCAGGTGTGATGTCGATCCGCCCGTCCAGCTCCGAGTTGCCGCTGGTCCGCGTCATGCCCGTCTCGCCGTGGCCCATGAGGGTCAGCCGACCGCCCGGACCGTGGTGCTCTCCGTGCGAGGCGTCGGCGCCGAACCGGAGCTGGGGTCCGACGACTCCGTCGACGCCCAGCCCCAACTCCCTGTCCGTGTCCTTCGCCTGGGTCGAGGCTCCTTGCAGGTAGTGCTCGACCTCGACGTCGTCACGGCTCCCGAGGTCGGTCGGGGCGTGGGTGTGCAGTTTGATCCGGAAGGCCTGCTTGTGGTGGCCGTCCTTGGGCAGTTCGGTCTCGTGGCCGAAGCGGCCGGTCAGGTCGTCGAACCGGGAGCTGAGGATCACCGGGTGGGCCAGGTCCCGGATCTCCTCCGGCCAGCCGGACGGATCCCGCAGCCAGCTCTCCGGCAGACCGTTCCCCTGGGCGTACATCCGGGCGGCGAGCTGTGCCAACTCCGGCAGCAGGTGGAACGCCGGGTACAGGCCGTGGGTGCCGCTGTCGAAGTCCAGCGACCGCTCGATCGGCGGCTCGGCCGTGGTGACCTTGACGTTACCGGCCCGCTGGGCCTCGCCGAGGGTCATCGGGACCTTGGGCGCGTGCTCCTGCGGGTTGGCGATGCGGGCGATGGCGGCCAGTCTTCCGCCGATGTACGACGGCTTGCCGGCCTCCGGGGTGACGGTCCACTCCACCGTCACCCGGTACCGGTGCTCGTCGACCTTCCCGCCCGTCTCGGTGCGCCGGTACCCCTTCGACAGGCTCTTGAACTTCGCCGTCTTGCTCCACGCGGCACGGAACACACCGCGAAACGCGCCCAGTTGGATCCGCATCGGCGGAATCCTGAGGTGCAGCGCACCGAGGTTCAGTTCACGCTCCGGAGTCGACAGCATCGCGCCGCCGCCGAACGCGATGTGTCCCTTGGTCGCCCGGCCCCGGTCGCCGGTGACCGTCGCGCCGTTCACCACACGGGCGTTGACCTTCATCTCATACGTGTCGCCCGACGGGTTGCTGACCGGATCGACCGGTCCGGTCAGCGGGTTGGGCCCTTCGATGCGATGGCGCCACTTCATCTTCGCCGAGACCTTGTAGGTGCGTCCGCCCACCTCTATCCGCCGGTGGACGCCGAGGAGCGCCTGGTGCGGGTCGGACTCCAGGGCCGGGCGGCCGTAGAACATCGCCAGGTCCCGGTCCGCGGTGGCCCAGTCGCTCTTGGTCGCCTTCTTGGCGCCGACCGCCTTCTCGTGGTGCTGCTTGATGGCGTCGCGGAGGTCGCTCTGGAGGGCCTCGGTGCCGGGCAGCGCGATCGGCATGCTGAATCCGAGGCCGCGCCGCGAGGCCAGGGCGAGCGGTTCACGCGGGTCGGGCGTGAACAGCTGGCCGCGCGGGGTCGTGCCCATGCCGAGCCGGAACGGGGGCAGTCGGCTCGGCAGGCTCCTCAGCCGCCGGGGTCGGGGCGGCGTGTAGACCTTGTGCCGCGGGCCGGTCACGTCGCCGTTCACCGGACGCAGATCGGCGGTCCACTGCGGGCCCACCGTCCGGTGGACGAAGTCGGCCGCTTCCCGTTTGGGCACGCTCAGTTCGGAGTCCGTGGTCACGTCCACCGGAGCGACCGTGTGCGTGCTGGACTCCACCGTCGCCACCAGCCGCAGCCCCGTGTGGTAGCGGGACTGGTCACCGCGGATGTTCAGCACGGTGTGGCTCAGATGCCCGGCGTCCAGGGAGTATCCGCCGCTGCGATGGCTGCCGAGCATGGCGCCGAGCGCCGGGACCAGCCCCGTGGCCCTCACCTTCTCGTGGCCCTTGGAGTCCTCGACGTCGCCGTGGCCTCCGGAGTCCGCGGCATGGCCGGAGACGGGGTCCTCAGCCGGCTCGGCGCTCAGGTTGCCGACCCCGGCCGTGTTGTAGCCGCCGCCGAGACCACCGGTCGACGAACCCTTGCTCACCGCCGTCCGGTTGTAACCCGACCCGATGTCGTCCCGGGTACCGATGCCGCTGTCGCCGAGGTACTGAAGGCTGTCGATCTCGGCCTTCAACCGCACATGGCCACGGAACTTCCTGCCCATCAGCGACCCGTGCACCTCGGTGCTGTCCGAAGTGTCCCCGCTCGACCACCAGTTGTAGCGGTTCCGGGCCGTCAGCTCACTCAGGAAACCGGGAGCGGAGTCCATCCCCCACCCCAACATCACCTTCCGTACCGACGGCGCCGGCAGCTTGGCCGCCAGCAGACTCCGGTGCAGCCCGGCGATCACCGGCGTCATGTTGACCGCGTGCAGCAACTCCCGTGCCTGCGAAGGGTCGTTCTTGCCCGGCACCGACGGCCGTACCGCCACCGGCACATCGGGATCGGGCCGATGCCCGTCCTCCGAGGAGTACGGCCCCGGCAACCGGACCGGCAACCGGTCGGGCACCGTGACCCGCCGGCCGGGCGGCGTCACCTCCTCGCCACCCACGAAGACCCGCATCTCCAGACCCGCGGTGAACAGGTTGAAATCGTTGATGAACGGCTTACGGCCGGACAGGACCGTACGCGACCAGCCACTCGCCTTCGTCTTCGCGGAGCTGATGTCCACCTGTGGCGCGGCCACCCCGGCGACCGTCGCGGCCACTTTCGCACCCAGGTTCAGGCCGGTGAACAGCAACGTCGAGAAACCCCGGATGGTCTCCTTCGACGTCTCACCACCGGTCTGCGTCGAACCGAAACCCACCGGGTAGTCCTTGACGCCGTCGCCCTCGACGGGCGGGACGAACGTCAGATCGCGCAGCATCGGCCGTAGCCACACCAGCCGCCCGTCCACCACCACCGTGCGCCCGACCGAGAGCACGTCGTCCCAGTCGCTGGCCTTCTTCGTCACCAGCAGATCCGCGATCGCGTCCCGGATCCCGGCCCGCAGCCCGTCCGACGAACGTCCCGGACCGGGATCGGGCAGCACAAGCCCCTGGCTGATCTGCTCCGCCCACAGGTCGGCCCACGGCCTCGTGAACTTCAGGTCCTTGACCGAGTCCGCCACGATCGCCTGCCCCATCGCGTCATGGGACAGGTACCAGGGCGTACGGTCCGGTGCCGTGCCCTCCAGCGGGATGCGGACCGCGCTGTCGCCCTCCGCTCCGGCCGCCTCGTCCGCCCCGGTCGGCACCAGATACAGGTGCGTCCCCGCCGGGTCCACCACGAGCGTGTACGGCACGGGCGCGGACCCCGGCGCGTTCATCCTGTCCCGCAGCGCGTCCGGGTCGGCGAGGGTGCCGAGCCACCCGCTGTCTCCGCGCAGGAAGGCGCCGTCGGGGGCGTCGGCCGTCGGCACCTGGACGAAGTCGTCGCCGAACCGCAGCCAGCCCTCCGGCGGCAGCGTCACCGTCGGGGTGTCGCCGTCGGCGGGCAGGTCGATCTCTCCCCCGGTACTGACCTGGTACGTGTACTCCGGCACCTGGCTGTACGGAGTCGTGCGCCGGTAGGTGAACCACCGCTCCGGCTGCTTGCCCTTGCCCGCGGAGGGGGATGGCGGCGCGTCCGCCGCGGGCACCTCGGTGAGGCCGCCGCGCCGTGGACCGTCGAGAGTCACCGGACGGCCGATCGGTAACCGCTGCCCGAACGGATCCCGAGCGGTGTCCGGCGTCCTCGTACCGTCGCCGGGCGGCGGGGCGAAGACGGGTGTCGTCGGCGGTGCGTGGGACGACTCCGCCGACGACCCCGCCGGGGCGGTGATCGTGCGCGGTACGCCGCCTCGCCCCTTGCCACGCAGGCCGAGGTCGTGCCGATGCCGGTCGGCGCGCGCCCGCGCCTCGTTCCGCGTCCCGCCCGCCGCCAGCAGACGGGCGACGTCTCGTACGGCGTCCCGGAACTCGCCCCCGGCATGACGGGAGTCGGCGAGCACGGGGTGCAACTCCAGCGGCATGACCAGAGGGACGGCCGTGTCCCAGGCCCGCCGGGTGGCTTCCGGGTCGGCGTCCGGCACGCCGCCCGCGAAGGCCGCGTACTCCTCGTTCCAGATCCGCCGGGTCGCCCGGGCCGCGACCGCGTGGAGCTCCTTGGACCAGGTATCGGACCCGACCATCACTGTCCGGACCTGGGTGACGGGATCGTTGAAATCGTAGAGGCCGTCGGGATCGGAGATCCCGAGTCCCGAGAGATCGTCCGGAAGGTCACCCTCCACCACCTGCCGGGAGATCCACTGACGCTGCTCCTCGTCACGCTCCACCACCGGGACGATGTCGAGGGGCGGCTCGTCCGTCGATGTCGTCGGCACAGGCACAGGCACAGGCACAGGCACAGGCACGGGCACGGGCGGCGCAAGCGGCGGGAGCGGGGGCGGCGTCTTCGGCTCGGGCGGTGGGGGGACCGGGGAATCGGAGCCGTGCTGGGGCGTGGGTGTTGCCAGGAAGTCCGGGGCGGGGGGCCTGAGGAGGCCCACTTGGGTTTCCAGGTGGTCGGCGAGCCGGCTGCGGACGTTGGGACGGATGGTGTTCTTGTCGATCGGGAGCATGCCGTAGAGGCCGCCCGGGACCTTCATCCGGACCGTGCCGTAGGGGCCCTTGACGACGGCCGTGACGTCGAACCGGTAGTTCCGGTAGTTCCGTCTGCCTTCCTTGTTGCGTTCGTCGGTGTCGCCCATCGCGGACGAGCGCTTGCTGCCGTCCAGCCAGTTCTTGACCGTGACGGGCGTCCGGTTCATCACGGTGTGATCGCCGGCCGCCCCGCCCACCTCCGGTCCGAACGTGATCTTCACGCCGCTGGCCCGCTCGGACTCGTGCTTGGGCTCTTCCTCCTCCTGCTGGTACGTCCGCTGCTTGATCATCGTGCCGTCCACCGGGCCCAGCATTTCGGCACTGTCCAGGTCCAGACCGACGAGGACCTTCTCGTTGCCGACCTGAACCTCGTACGTGTGCTTCAGCAGGTCCTCGATGCGCGGCCGCAGCATGTTGGCGCCGGTGGAGTGCTCGTAGCGCAGCCCGGCCCGGGTGGTGAAGTGGAGTCCGGACACGTGCGGTGGCGCCGTCCTGTCCAGGGTGGGCGGGGTGCGGTGGCGGACGGCGGTCAACGCCGCCCAGCGCGCGATCGACGCCGCCGCCGGCACCGACCACGGGTGCAACCCGTCCACCAGCGCCTGGGGCGGCGCCTGGCGGGGGGCGGGTGTCACCGGTTGCCTACGGCTGCCCTCGGGCGGCTGCGTCCAGGTGAGGTCGGTCTCGCGCGGTGTGACGAGGTCGATGTCCTGCGAGGGCTGGTCGGTCTCGTGCGTCAGATGCCGGGGCACCAGCAGCCGGATCGTGCTGCCCTCCACCAGCGGGCTGTTGCCCTCGCTGCCGTCCCCGGCGTCGTACCAACGGAAGACGGACCGGTCGGAGGCGGGGGCGCCGGTGTACAGGCGGGTGATCTTCCCGGGGAGCCGCGCGGGCACGGTCAACGCCTCCGGGAGTTCGGTGGAGATACCCGTCTCGACCCGGAACGTGATGTCGTGCTCGAACTCCTCCGACTTGTCAGTCGGGTTGGCCCGGAAGATCTTGACCTTCTTCGTCGTCTCCGCCTCGACCGTGGCCTGGGAACTGACGTACTCGATGCCGCCTTCCACACCGCCGTGCACCGGACCACCGGTGCCCGCACGGGCTCGGACATCGATACCGCCGCCGCTCTCCCGGCCCGAGGTCTCCTTCTCCTCGTCCTCGTGCTCCGCCTGGCCGCGCAGCGTGAGCTTGATGTCCTCACGGGACCGCTGGTCGCGTTCGGGACCGAGCCCGGTCGCGGTCACCTTCACCCACAGAAAGCGGGTACTGCCGAACGGTCCCGGGATCGGCATCCAGCGGCTGACACCCTGGTTCGTGATCAACGCGGGCGTGTCCGCCTGCAACGCGTCCGAGGAGAACGACGAACGCAACGTCCGTATCAGCAGGTTGGGGCGTGCCGCGACCTCCGGGCCGCTCTCCGTCGTGATCACACCCTGTTGCCGCAGACGCGCGGTGATCTCGTCGAGCACGCCGTCCGCCTTCAGCACCTCCGCGTGCCCGATACCGGCGATCAGGTCAGGACTCAGATACGTCCGATGCGACGGAACCCGCGTGTCGGGCTGGTCCTGCCCGTTGTTCTGCTCGGTGTCCTGCTGGTTGTCCTGTTGGGTGTCCTGCTCGTTTTGGGTGTCCTGCGGCGGGGTGACGGTGATCTGCGGGATCACCTGCGGGTCCGGGACGGGCGGTTCCTGCGGGTCCGCCTCCGGTACCTCGGTGACGGTGATCTCCGGAACCGGATGCGGCGTCGGGTTGGCGGGGGGCTGGATGTCGGTGAGCCGGCGCTCGGGCACGAGCAGGTCCAGGGCCTCGTCGGCGGTCAGGTCGTACCCCGCACGAGCCCCGTCTCGCCGTGGCCCATGATCGTCAGCCGGCCGCCCGGACCGTGGTGCTCTCCGTGCGACGCGTCGGCGCCGAACCGGAGCTGCGGTCCGATGACTGCGTCGACGCCCGCTCCCCACTCCCTGTCCGTGTCCTTGGCCTGGGTCGCGGCGCCTTGCAGGTAGTGCTCGACCTCGACGTCGTCGCGGCTCCCCAGGTCGGTCGGGGCGTGGGTGTGCAGCTTGATCCGGAACGCCTGCTTGTGATGGCCGTCCTTGGGCAGTTCGGTCTCGTGGCCGAAGCGGCCGGTCATGTCGCCGAACCTGGAACCGAGGACCACCGGGTGGGCCAGGTCCCGGATCTCCTCCGGCCAGTTGGACGGTTCGCGCAGCCAGCTCTCCGGCAGACCGTTCCCCTGGGCGTACATCCGGGCGGCGAGCTGCGCCAGCTCCGGCATCAGGTGGAACGCCGGGTACAGGCCGTGGGTGCCGCTGCCGAGGACCAGCGACCGCTCGGTCGGCGGCGGGGCCATGGTGACCCTGACGTTGCCCGCCTGCTGGGCCTGCCCCAGCGTCATCGGGACCTTGGGCGCGTGCTCCTGCGGGTTGGCGATGCGGGCGATGACGGGTAGTTTTCCGCCGACGTACGACGGCTTGCCGGCCTCCGGGGTGACCGTCCACAGCACCGTCATCTGGTACCGGTGCTCGTCGACCTTCCCGCCGTCCCCGCCCGTCTCGGTACGCCGGTATCCCTTCGACAGGCTCTTGAACTTCGCCGTCTTGCTCCACGAGGCGCGGAACACACCGCGTACCGCGCCCAGTTGGATCCGCATCTGCGGAATCCTGATGTGCAGCGAACCGAGGTTGAACTCGTGCTCCGGAGTCCCGATCAGGGCCCCGCCGCCGAACGCGATGTGTCCCTTGGTCGCCCGGCCGCGGTCGCCCGTGACCGACGCGCCGTTCACCACACGGGCGTTGACCTTCATCGCGTACGTGTCGCCCGACGGGTTGGTGTCCGAATTCACAGGCCCGGTCAGCGGGTTGGGCCCGTCGATGCGATGGCCCCACTTCACCTTCGCCGAGACCTTGTAGCTGCGTCCGCCCACCTCTATCGACCGGTGGACGCCGAGGAGCGCCTGGTGCGGGTCGGACTCCAGGGCCGGGCGGCCGTAGAACATCGCCAGGTCCCGGTCCGCGGTGGCCCAGTCGGCCTTGCCCGCCTTCCGGCCGCCGACCGCCTTCGTGTGGAGCTGCTCGATGGCCTCGCGCAGGTCGCTCTGGAGGGCCTCGGTGCCCGGCAGCGCGATCGGCATGCTGAATCCGAGGCCGCGCCGCGAGGCCAGGGCGATCGGCTCACGCGGATCGGGCGGAGGCACGAGCCCTCTCGGGGTCGTCCCCATGCCGAGCCGGAACGGGGGCCGCCCGGTCGGCAGTCTTTTCACCTTCCGCGGTCGGGGCGGGGTGTACACCTTGTACTGGGGGCCGGTCACGTCGCCGTTCGTCGGACGCAGGTCGGCGGTCCACTGCGAGCCCACCGTGCGGTGCACGAAGTCGGCCGCTTCCCGCTGGGGCACGCTCAGTTCGGAGTCCGTGGTCACCACCACCGGGGCCACCGTGTGGGTGCTGGACTCCACCGTCGCCGTCAGCCGCAGCCCCGCGTGGTAGCGGGACTGGTCGCCGAAGATGTTCAGGACCGTGTGGCTCAGGTGCCCGGCGTCCAGCGCATAGCCCTCGCTGCGATGGCTGCCGAGCATGGCGCCGAGCGCCGGGACCAGCCCCGTCGCCGTCACCTTCTCGTGGCCCTTCGAGTCCTCGACGTCGCCGTGACTTCCAGTGTCCGCGACATGGCCGGAGGCGGGGTCCTCCGCCGGCTCGGCACTCAGGTTGCCGACCCCGGCCGTGTTGTAACCCCCGCCGAGACCTCCGGTCGACGAACCCTTGCTCACCGCCGTCCGGTTGTAACCCGACCCGATGTCGTCCCTGGTGCCGACAGTGGTGTCGCCCACGTACTGAAGGCTGTCGATCTCGGCCCGCAACCGCACATGGCCGCGGAACTTGCCGCTCATCAGCGGCCCGTGCACCTCGACACTGTCGGAGGTGTCCCCGCTCGACCACCAGTTGTAGCGGTTCCGGGCCGTCGGCTCGCTCAGGAAACCCTGGCTGGACTCCATCCCCAGCCCCGCCATCACCTTCCGCACCGACGGCGCCGGCAGCCCGGCCGCCAGCAGATTCCGGTGCAGTCCGGCGATGACCGGCGTCATGTTGACGACGTTCAGCAGCTCCCGTGCCTGCGAGGGATTGTTCTTGCCCGGCGCCGACGGCCGCAACGACACCGGCGCGTCCGGATCGGGCCGATGCCCGTCCGCCGACGAGTACGGCCCCGGCAGCTTGACCTGCAACCGGTCGGGCACCGTGACCCTGCGATCAGGCGGCATGACCTCCTCACCGCCTACGAAGACCCGCATCTCAAGACCCGCGGTGAACAGGTTGAAATCGTTGATGAACGGCTTACGGCCGGACAGGACCGTACGCGACCAGCCCATCACCTTCGTCTTCGCCGAACCCCACAGGAGCTGCGGAGCGACCACACCGGCGACCGTCGCGGCCGCGTGCGCGCCCAGATTCAGGCCGGTGAACACCAGGGAGTCGACGCCCTGGATGGTCTCGTGAGAGGTCTCGCCACCGGTCTGCGTCGAGCCGAAACCCACCGGGTATTCCTTGACGTCACCCTCGTCGGGCGGGACGAACGCCAGGTCACGCACCATCGGGCGCAGCCACACCAGCCGCCCGTCCACCACCAGCGTGCGGCCGACCGCGAGCAGGTCGTCCCAGGTCGACGGCTTCTTCGTCACCAGCAGATCCGCGATCGCGTCCCGGATCCCGGACCGCAACCCGTCCGACGAACGCCCCGGACCCGGATCGGGCAGCACAAGCTCCTGGCTGATCCGCCCGGCCCACAGGTAGGCCCGCTGCTTCGTGAACGGTATGTCCTTGACCGAGTCCGCCACGATGGCCTGGCCCATCGCGTCGTACGACATGTACCAGGGCGTGCGGTCCGGCGACTCGTCCTCCGGAGGAGTGACGGGTTCGGGTTCCGGCTCCGGCTCGGGTTCGGGCTCGGGCACCGGCTCCGGCACCGGCTCGGGCACCGGCACCGGCTCGGGCTCGGGCACCGGCTCCACCGGTGCCTCGGCAACCGGCGGCGTGACCGTGATCGTCGGAATGGGCTGCGGGGGCTGCGGGGGCGGGGGCACCGACTCGGACTCGGTCCGGAACCCGGGCGGCGGCACCGGCGTGGGGGCGGACTCGGTGGGGGGCGTGGGCTCAGGTGTCGACTCGGTCGCCGTGACAACCGGTGTGGGGGCCGGTGTGGGTGTGGGGGTGACGTCCGTGGAGGTGGGGGTCGGTGTCGGTGTCGGTGTCGGTGTCGGTACGGAGAGGTCTTCGAGCTCCACCCAGTCGATCCCCGGAGTGGGCTCCGAGCCGAAGGGCACGGTACCCCGCGCACCGCCTCGGACGCGCGGACGCAGGCCGAGGTCCATCCGGAGGCGGTCGGCCAGCACGGTCGCTGTGTCCCGCCCGCCGTCCGTCACCAGCACGTCGGCGACCTCTCGTACGGCGTCCCGGAACTCCTTACCGGCATGCCGGGAGTCGGCGAGCACGGGGTGCAGCTCCAGCGGCAGAACCAGCCCGACGGCCGTGCCCCACGCACGGGACGGGTCCTTGCCAGGGGCCCCGTTCGCGTCCTCCGGCACGGACGTCGCGAAGTCCGTGTACGACTCCTGCCACATCCGCCGTGTCGCGTTCGCGGCAACGACGTCAAGCTCCTGCGGCCATGGTCCGGGCCGCGTCATCAGCAGCCGGGTCTGATCGACCTTGGACAAGTCACTGCCGTACAGGGGAAGTTGCCCGTGGCCGTCCAGCTGCGCCTGGGCCCGCAGCTTGGGAGTGACCTCGACCCCGGCCGCGCTCAGATCGTCGAGACCGACGGTGCCGTCGACGTCGAGATCCGGCATGCCGGTGGACAGATCCTCGGGCGACACCCGCTGGGCGATCCACTGACGCTGGTCGCCGTCACGGGGAACCACCGGAACGATGTCGGACCGGATCTCCGGCGCCTGGGCGTACGGATCCACGCCCAGGTCCCGCAAGCGGTCCTCGATCTCGGCTACCTGCCCCCGGGCACGCTCGGCGTGGGCGGTGGCCTCCTCAAGACCGGCGACGTCATGGCTGCTTCCCACGCCCGTCTCGACACGGTGCCGAATCTCCGCGACGGAGTCGACGGCTGCCGCGAACTCACGTACCGCGTCCGCGTGTTCGTCACGTACGACGTCGATCTCGGCCTCGGGGACGGTGCCGACGTTCTGGCCGTCCACGACGTCGACGCCCTCGTCCGCGTGGGACTCCGGTTCGCGCGGCTTGTCCTTGGCGTTGCCGTCGGGGGTGGTCGCCGTGTGCGAGTTCGGGGCGCGATGACCGGTCGCGTCCGGCGGGGTGGTGGTGTGGGAGGACGTGTTCACCGGGGTCGGGGCCGGGGACACGGCGGCCGGGGGCGCGTTCAGGCTCTGGCTCTGGTTCTGGTTCTGGTTCTGGTGACTCTTTACGTCGGAGTCGGAGTCGGAGTTGGTGTCCGTACTCGTCTGATTGCCCGTGTCGCTCTCGTAGCCGCTGTCATAGCCACTGTCGTTGTCCTCGACGTCACTTTCGCCGTACGCGTTTTGGCCACCGGTGCTGGTGCTGGTGCTGCTGTCGGTGGACAGGTTCTGGGACGACCCGTTGGAGGACGTGGGAACGGAGACAGGCGGCGTGTTGCTGCTGACGTCGACGTCCGGAACCGTCGAGGACGAGGTGATCGGGGTGCCGCTCTTCGCGTCGCCCAGGGGGGCGTCCACGTCGAGGTCCCCGTTCAGCCCCACGGAGTTCCGGTTGACGCCGCCGGAGTCGGCGTTGCTGTTCAGGCCACTCGAACTCCCGTTGAAGCCAGCGGCGTTCCCGTTGACGCCGTTGACGCCGTTGAGGTCGCTGGTGTCGAAGTCCGTCTCCAGGGTCGACAGGTCGGGTGTGGACGAAGAGCCGCCCACCGAACTGTCCGGCGTCTCGGAGTGGTTGGTCCCGTCTCCCGGGCCGCCGGAGCGGTTGCCACCCCCGCCCCCACCCCCGCCTCCGCTGCCGCTGCCGCTGCCGCTCCGGGAATCGTTGTTGATTCTGTCGGGGTTCAGGATGTCGTGCCCGTTGGCCTTGCCCAGCGAGCCCAGGCCCTTCGAGATGCCCGCGTCCAGGCCTGCCTCGACGCGTTCGCTGAGCCCGGCACCCACGAAGGTCATCCAGCTTGTGACGAAGTTCCCGTAGAAGACGGCCATGGCGATGGCCTCGGCCAATGCCTCGGATGCGCCGTCGGCGACGAACTGCAAGGGCTGATCCCTGAATCGGTAATCTTCGGGATCACCGAAGTCGCCGTCGCCGTCGCCGTCGCCGTTGCCGTACTTGTTGCCACCCGTGCCATCCGGGACGTCGCCGTGGTTCCCGTTGACGCCGTCATTGTGACTGCCGTTCGGGATGCCGTTCCCGCTGCCCTTGTGATTGTTGGGGAAGTCGTTGATGCTGGCGCCGTCGAAATTCTTGTCCCACTTGTTCGGTGGGTCCTTCACGGTGTGGTTGATGGCGTTGTCGATACCGTCGGTGATCTTCTTCGCGACGTTGCCGAAAACCGATCCGAAGAAACCGGCCGCCGCACCGAAGAACCCGCTGAACGTGACGGCCCCCCAGTCGACCCCGCCGGGCCGCTGTCCGGCCGGGCCCGACATCATCAGGGACAGCCGGACCACGAGGGTCATGAACGCTTCCTGGATCATGTTCGTGATCGTCGGAAGGATGTGCAGACGCATGCTGAGCTCGATCAGGATCACCAGCATCCGGGCCCTGGTGATCATTTTGCGCAGGGCGATCTGGCCGAGCGAGGCGCCGCCGGTGAAGTACGACAGCGCGGTGAGAACGGCGATCTCCACCGCCAGCCTGATCAGTTCGGCGATGAGCTGCCACTTGGCCTCGCGGATGTCCATGGCCGTCTGCCGCAGCCCGTCGGCCGCCTCGCCCATGCCGTCGGTGAGCTGGTCGAGATACGGCAGCATTTCGTTCATCGCGTCGATGAACTGCTCCCCGACCTCCCCGGGCAGCGCTTCGCCGACGAAGGAGATGGCCTGGCGTACCTTCCCCTTCAGGACCTCGACTTTCGCCCTGGTGGTCACATAGTCGAGGTTCTTCTGATTGGTTCCGTCCTCGTTCGTGTCGGGGAACGGCTCGCCAATGAGTATGAAGAAAATGGCTTTCTGCCATTCATTCGGCATGATCGCCATGAGCTAACCCCGCCGAGCACCGTAGTTGCCCGCTTCCTCGTCGATCCCGTCGGTGATGGCGTCCTGGGTGCCCTGCGTGGTCTGCACGTTCATCAGGGTCGCCTCACCGGTCCGTTCGAGAGCCTCGGCAAGACTCGACAGCGAGCCCGAAGTGGCGTCCCGGTTCTCCACGAAGTTGGCGCGGATCTTCTTTCCGTTGCTGTCGCTGCCGGTCCAACTGGTGTCGGCCATCACGGTGTCGAACTCGCTCAGGATGCCCCAGGCGGTCGTGCCGAGGTCGGTGAGGATGGAGATGCCCACGGCGACTTGCTCGGGGTCCATCTCGAAGGAACTGCCGTCTGCCATGTCTTCTCCGTCACTCGGAATACCGCGATGACGCCGCTCACCGGCGGCGCGATGCCCTGCCGGCCGTGTCGTCGTCCTCGTCGATCTCGTCACGCAGCCGGTCGTTCGCCGACCGCACCCCCGGCTCCTCGGGCAGCGCGTCGGCCGCGGGTCCGACGATCCGGTCCCAGTCGATCTCCATGCCGGGCAGCTCAGGCATCGTCGCGCTCGGCCGGGTGAGCGGCTCGAAGAGATCCCGTACCGCGCGGGCGTGGTGCGAGCGTGCCTCCTGGACCGCGTCGAGCACGGCGTCGGCCAGCTGTGAGGCGGACATGGACCGGTACTTGCCGTCCAGGAACTTCAGGCCCGCCAGCTCGCCCTGCGCGCCCACCGTCGCCTCCACCGAGCCGTCCTTGGACATCACGGAGGACGAGAAGGCGCTCATCTGCCGCTCGGCCGCCGCCACGGCCGCCTGGACCGACTCCAGCCCCGCGGTCGCCTGCGCGAGCTTCTTCTCCAGACCCTCGATGTGGTCACTCATCGCTGACTCCTGATCTCCGTCATCGTCCGATCACTGCCGGTGTCGTGCCCTCGTCGGTGCCCCAGACGTCCTCGTCCTCGGTCACCCAGGCCGCCCGCGCGCGGTCGCCGCTCTCGGTGGTCCCGCTCCGCTGTGCGGGCGGGGGCATCGCGGGGGTGAACGAGGCGGCGCCGGAACGCGTGGTGATCACGTCCTCCTCCAGCTCCTCGTCCTGCCTCGCCGCCCGGCGGCCGGCGGCGGTCTGCGCGGCCGCCGCGCCGCGCCGCGTGGCCGCCCTGCCGAGGCGGGGGCCCGGACTGGACCGCTCGCGCTCCGTCGGGGACTCGCCGCCGCCTCCGCGCATGCCGCCCATCGGCGGCATCATCGGGCTGCCGGACCCGGATCCGGACCCGGACCCGGACAGCGCGTTGGAGCCGGAACCGCCCAGCGCGTTGGAGCCGGAGCCGCTCTGGTCGCCCTGCACGAACGGGTTGTCGGATGTGTTGCCGTCGTATCCCGTGCCCGATCCGGAGGAGGCCGCGGCGGCCGCGTCGTCGTACGCGTAGCCATTGGAGCCCGAGTCGCCCTGGTATCCGTACGAGGATCCGCCCGAACCGAGGCCCGACGTCGTGTCGAGGTCGACGTTCCCGGAGTTGCCGCTCGGGTAGTCGATGGTGATGCCGGAGCCGTTGCCGGAGTTGTCGCTCGGGTAGTTGACGGTGATGCCGGACCCGTTGTTGGAGCCGCTGCCGGACCCGTTGCCGGAGCCGTTGCCGGACCCGTTCGGGAGGTCGGTGGTCGACCCGTCCGGATACGTCACCTGGATCGGGTTGTTCGGCGAGGTCACCGTCGTGTTGCCGTCCGGGCCCGTCACCTGTACCGAGCCGTCCGGGTACGTCACCGTCGTGTTGCCGTTCGGGGAGGTCACGCTGGTGGTGCCGTCCGGGTAGTTCGTGGTGATCTCCCCGTTGGGAGACGTGACCTGCACGCTGCCGTCCGGGGACGTCACGGTCGTACTGCCGTCGGGGCCCGTCACCGTGACCGTGCCGTCCGAGGACGTCGTCGTATTGCCGCTCGGGCCGTCCACAATCGTGGAGCCGTCCGGATTGGTGATGATCTGGCCGCTCGGGCCGTCCACGATCGTGGAGCCGTCCGGGTTGGTGATGATCTGGCCACTTGGACCGGAGACGATCGTCTGGCCGTCCGGCGGAGTGACGGCCACGGAGCCGTCCGGCTTGGAGACGGACACGGTGCCGTCGGGGTCGGTCTGGGTGACCGTGCCGTCCGGGTCCGTGGTCACCTTGGTGCCGTCGGGGTAGCTGGTCGTGACGCTGCCGTCGGGGTTCTGGACGGTGACGCCGCCGGTGAGCCGGCTCGAATTCCCGGAGCCGTTCGTCTGCGACGAGGAGTTTCCGAGGCCGGTGACCGGGAGGATGGACTGGGAGTTGCCCGAGTCGAGCTGGTTGTTGGCGCTGTCGATGATGGACTGCACCTGGTTGTTGGCGTCCGTGATGGCCTGGCCCGCCGCCGAGTCGGACTGGTTGCCGGTGTCTTCCAGCTGCGAGTTCGAGTTGTCCTGGATCGGGACGATCTGGTTTCCGGCATCCTTGATGGCCTGGTTGGTCGCCGCGTCGATCGCCTGGTCGCCGGTGTCCTGCAGGAGTGAGTCCGTGTCGTCCTGGATCGGCACGATCTGGTTGCCCTCGATGGTCATGCCCTGCTCGGTCACCCCGTCGATACCCTGGTCGCCGGTGTCCGTGATCGCCTGGTCGCCCGTCGTGTCGAGCTCGTCGATCGCGTCCTGGTTCGCGTTGATCGCGGCCTGGGTCGCCGCGTTGGACTCGTCGATCGCCTCGTTGTTCGCGTTGATCACGTCGTCCGTCGCCGCGTTGGACTCGTCGATCGCGTCGTTGTTCTCGTTGATCGCCTCTTCCGTCTCCGCGTTGGAGTCCTTGATCGCCTGGTTGTTCTGGTTGATCACCTCCTCCGTCGCCGCGTTGGACTCGGCGATCGTCTCGTTGTTCTTGTTGATCACCTCCTCCACCGCCGCGTTGGAGTCGGCGATCGCCTCCTTCGCCTTCGCCCACGCGTCGTCGATAGCGTCCTGGTAGCTGTCGTCCCCGGTGCCGTCGCCACTGCTGCCGTAGTCGCCGCTCCCGCCCGACCCGAGGTAGCTGGTGACCTCGGGCTCCAGCACCTTGTCGAGGACGCGTTTGGCGTCGTTGAAGGCGTCGTTGACGCTCGTCAGGGCCGAGTTGCCCGCGGGAGTCAGGTGGTCCTCCACGCCCTGGTCCCAGGACTTGACCGCCTTGACGCCCAGACCGGACCAGGTGGAGACGTCGTGGAGCCAGCCGTGCCCGGGGATGAACCGCTCGGCCTCGGGTTTCAGGCCCCAGAAGAACCCCGATGTCTTTGTCTCGTCCCAACTTTGGGAGCCGGCGGTGCTGTTACCGCTCAGGTAATTCGACTCGCTACCGGACCACCTGTACAGCTTGAGGTGCCGGGCGTTGTGGTTGAAGACCCATTCACTGAGACTCTGCAGCATCGACACGAGGATGCCGTAGGGGCTGGCGAGGCCCGGCAGGTATCGGTACTGGCGGTCCCCGTCGGGCGCGACGATGTCGGCGTACTCGGCGTTGGTTCCGCTCTCCCAGTCGCTCCACGCCCGGTACATGTCACGGATGGCGTGCAGGATGGTGTTGCCGGCGCCCAGGATGGCGTCACCCTGCAAGCTCGACGACGCGTACCAGTCCCACTTCGCCTGGTGCGCGGCGGAGAAGCCGCTGGGGTGCATCTGGTCGGCGAAACCGGCGTAGTTCGTGTGAAGTCCGTCGATGAGTCCGGCGAACACCCCGGCCGCCTTGCCCTGCCAGGCCGCGGTGTCCCTTCCCAGGGACTCCTTCCACTGCTTGAGCGTCTCGGCGTGTTCCACGAAGAACCTGGCCACCCGGTCGTACGCCTGGGCCGTCCTGGTGAAGGTCTCGAAGTCCAGGGCCTTGGACACGTCGACCGTGATGCCGTTCGACGAGAAGTCGATGTCGTTGGGGGCCGTGATGGCCCCGTAGCCGATGTGGTACAGCACGTTGCCCGCGCCCTCGACGTACTGCCCCAGGGCGTTCTTCATCCCGGTCAGCGAGCTGTCGCCGTCGTTGCTCCAGCCGAACGGGTCGGAGAAGGGGAGCTCGACCTCCGCGCCGTCCGGACTGACGAAGTCGATGGCGACCTCGTGGAGCCTCGGGTAGATCCTCTCCTTGAGCTCCTCCTCGGAGTAGTCGTCGAGATCCACCTCCTCCGGGTTGTCCAGCGGCGGCCGGTAGAAGTGGATGACGAAGTCGTGCCCGCCGACGTTCAGCCCCGAGGTGGCCTGGTACGAGGCCGCCGTCATGAGCATGAAAGGGACCTGCTTGATCGAGACCGAGATCAGCGGCGCGTCGCCGTTCGGTTCGAGGCCCGTCGAGGTTTCGCCGAAGACCTTGCTGCGTTCGGGCATCTCGTAGCCGGTGAACATCTCGACGGCCGTGGCCCAGTGATCGGTGTCTTCGGCGGCCATGGGAGGACTCCCGGGTGAGGAACCGGTGGGGGAGGAGAGACGGGGGCGAGGGGCTGGTGGGCGGGTGTGTCAGGCGCTGTCGCTGTCGGAGCCGCTGTCGGAGCTGTCGGAACTGTTGTCGCCCGAGGAGTCACCGCTCGACGAACTGCCGTCGAATCCGGAGTCGCTCATGGTCGCGCTGAACTCCTCCGCCGAGATGTTGCCGAGGTTGTCGCCCTGGGTCTTGAACAGTTCGTGCAAGGTCGCGCGCAGGCCGTCGTCGATCTCGTTGAACGTGTCCTGCTGTGCCGTCAGGACGTCGACGACCGTCGAGATGTTGGTCGACAGCGACTCGGCCAGGCTCTGGCCGCTGGTCAGGTCGTCCCTCTCGATCACACCCATCATGAGCGGATCGCCCCTGTGGATCGCGGTCACGCGGTCTTCGCCGTAGCGGCCCTCCTCCATGTCCAGCATGGACGGGTCACCTTCGAGGATCTTCTTGAGGTCACCGATGAACGACGCCAGGCTCCCGTCGATGAACGCCTGGATGGACTGCTTGTCCGTGTGGCTGAAGTCCGCCATGGATGCTTCCCCTCTTACGGATGTCTCCCAGGTGTCGAGGTGACGGCATGCCGTCGTGGTACCGCCCCCGGCCGGCGGTGCCCTGTTGCCGAAGACGGTGCCATCACGGCACACGGCCGAGGTCACCTGCCGATGGACACCTCGGACCAGAGCTGGCTCAGGGAGTTCTCCGTGTACTTGTAGTTGTCCGAGACGTCGGTGAGCAGGCTCGCGTGCGAGTTCAGCAGCTGCTGCATCTTGACGACGGCGGCGTCCCAGTTCGCCTGCTTCTCCTCGTAGACCTCCGCGTCACCGCCCCACCAGGTCTGCTTGAGCTCGCTGAGCTCCATCTCCAGGTTGCTCAGGGTGCCTTCGATGGCCCGGGTCTGCTGGACCATGTCGTCGGCGGCGTTGTAGACGGGGTTGTACTCGACGTGGATGAAGCCGTCGTTCATGTCGGACATTCAGGATCCTCATCTCTTCGGTGCCGGTGCGGTGCCAGTGGAGTCGTGTCGCCGGGGCCGGAGCCGGGGCGGAGGCGGCGGTCGGTGACCGCGGCGGGCATGCTCAGCCGGCGGGAGCGATGGCCCCGGAACCGGACAGGGCGTCGAAGGCGGCCTCGCTGGCGCTGAACGCCTGGTCGATGGCCTCGCGGCCGGAACCCTGGGCCAGATTGTGCTGCGTCAGGCTCGTGTTGAGCTTGTCGATCATGTCTTCGAGGTTCTTCAGGATGACGACCACCTGGTCGTCCCAGAGGTCGAGCAGCTTGCCGTAGGCGCCGCCGTCCGAACCCTGGTAGGAAGTCGACAGGTTGTTCTTGGTGCTCTCCACGTCCTGAAGGATGCGCTGGACGCCGCTGTACGCCGTCTCAAGGGCGCTGATCCCGTTGCGCGTGGATGATTCTTCTGACTGCTGAGTGCCACCCTGGCTCATGTCGCCTCTTCTCTCTGCGGCAGCGTCACTGTCGCCCTTCCGGCCGACCGGAAGGGCGCACCTGGAAGACGGTGACGGCGCTCGCCGGGTTCAGTCACCGGCGCAGAAAGCCGGAAGAGTTGTGACGCGGTTCCTGATCACTTTCATTCCTCATCTGACCGTAAAGGCAGGCAAGTTGTACGTGCAACAGTTCTTGACCCTCGACACACGAGCACTTATGTCAACTCGTCCTTCTTTTACCTCCTTGTCACCTCCCGGTATCACCGCCAGCATCCGAAGGGCGAACTCGTCGGCCCTGTAAGGGCGTTGACGTCACGGCGTCACGGCGTCACGGCGTCACGGCGTCACGGCGTCAGTGCCACCCGGCGCCATGGCGCCCTCGCCACCCGGCGTCGTGGCGTCACCGCCACCCGGCGGTGCCGCGCTGCCGCCGCCGCAGCCCGTGTCGGCCGGCACCGTACGCGCGCCCGCGGGGGCGGACGCGGCCGACGCGGCGAGGTCCGGCCCGCTCGGCAGCATCGACAGCAGCAGCGAGGGCACGGTCGCCTCCTGGGCGTCGGTGTAGCCGAGGGCCTTCTCGTCGTCGGCCGTGGGCACCCGGTACTTCACACCCGTGTCCGTGACCAGGTACCGGCTGCCGCCGGCGTCGCCGCCCACGGCGCTGGCCGCCCGGACCAGCGCGCCGCCGCCCGGTTCGACGACGACGCCGTCGACCGGCAGGCAGGACCGCGCGGTTCCGGTGGCCGTCGCCTGGGCGACCGGGGCCAGCGCGCTCTCCGCCACGAGCGCGACGCCCACCCGCACCCCGGTTCCGGAGGCCGAACCGGGCGTCACGGCGGCGCAGACGCCCTGGTCCTCCTTGACGCCGGCGAGGGACGGCGGTGACTCGGGCAGCCCGGCCACCGAGCCGGCGGACGAGCCGGTACCGGTGTCCGTGGACGTGTCCGTGGCGGCCAAGTGGCCCTTGAGAGCGCCCGCTTCCAGCTCTCGCGCACTCGCCGGACCGCCGTCGTACGCCTTCTCGGCGGTGTCCGGGTCGCCGAGTTGCAGCGCCGCCCCGGTGTTCGTCAGCGGCACCAGGCCGCCGCGTTGCAGCAGGTAGTACTGGGACCGCTCGGACCCCGGCACGGTGGTGCGGAAGACCTGTCCGATCCGGGTGTCGAGCCCGCCGATCGTCGGCCCGGCCCCGCCCCGGCCGGGTACGTCGGCGGGCGACAGGTCCGGTCCGGCCGGCAGGGCGTCGACGAACGCGGCGGAGACCTCGCGGGGTTCGGAAGACCCGTAGCCGAGGCCCTCCAGGGCGCTGCGGCCGGTGTCGATCCGCAGCCTCAGGCCCCGCCACACCAGGTAGCGGACGCCGTCCGGGTCGGCCACCAGCAGGGCGCTGCCGTCGGGCAGCGGCTGCCCGGCGGCGGACGAGGCCACGGAGAGCACGGTGGCGTCGCTGCCCGAGCCGTCGGCGGACGCCGAACACACCAGCCAGGGGCGGGAGTCGGCGAGCGCGCCGGCGTCCGGCAGGACGTCCGGGGCGCCGCTGATGCCGACGGCGGAGCCCCGGGGGGTGCCTCGCAGGGATTCGGTGCCCACCGCCGTGGTGGTCATCTCGGCGCCGGTCGACGACGCGAGAAGCAGCGCGGAGGCGTAGTTCAGCACCGGGCGCAGCCGGCCGTCCGCGTAGAAGTAGCGAGCGCCGGTGTCCTTGTCCACGATCAAAGTCCCCGAGGCCCGCCAGGAGTTGCTGGTGGACGGGGACATGAGGCCGAGGACGAAGGCCCCGGCCGACACCAGCAGCGCGACGACGATGCCGATCGCCAGGCCCCGGTTGGTGCGGCCGACGGGGCTCTCCGGCGCGTCCAGGTCGGTGCGCAGCAGCCCCGAGGTCAGCCGCCCCATCACGAACATGTGGGCGTGTACCTGGTCGCGTCTGTTCTGCACGTCTCGCTCCCTACGGGATCGATGGAGTTCCCCTACGGGGTCGAAGAGTTCACCGGCCCGAGCCCGGGGCCGGACGCCGGGATCACAGGTCCAGTGATCACAGGTCCAGCGATCGCAGGAAGCCGTAGAAGCCGAGGATCCACAGCATCAGCGGCAGCAGGCTGATCGCCGCGGCGGAGTGCAGCAGTTCGGCGGCCCGGCCCCAGTACGGCACCAGCCGTCGCCCCGGCACCGTCCAGGAGGCGATGGCGCACGCCGCCGCCGTCGCGAACAGCCCCACGAGCAGGGCGGGCAGGGTGTCCGGCGAGACCTCCAGGGCCGCGGACACCACCAGGCCGGCCACGCCGAGCACCCCGGGGGTGATCAGCGCGAGCCGCTGCCAGAAGCTGCCCATGCCGCGGCCGTGCAGCAGGAGGAGCAGGGAGAGCGCCCCGGCCATACAGCCGCCGGGCCGGCCGAACGGCTGGACCAGGGCGGCCAGGCAGGCCGTGCAGAGCAGTCCGGCCGCCGCGAACAGCGCGGTCATCCACCCGTCGGCGACCACGGTACGGGCGGCCACGTCGCCGCTGGCGTGCGGGTCGATGCCCTGCTGGAGCTGCTGGGCGTTGGTCGGCAGCGGCGGGGTGCGGAACCCGGCGAGCCGGAAGGACAGCGCGGGCACGAACGCCCCGAACAACACGGCGACCAGGGTGATCACGGCGGCGGCCTCCTGCGGCGACTGGTCGAACAGGAGCAGCAGCAGCCCGCCCAGCGCACCGCCCACCGCGACCGCGGCCGTGGCCAGGAACAGCGGGGTGAAGGCCGCCACCACCGCGAGCGCGAGCACCGCGCCGCCCGCCGCGGCGGCGGACGCGGCGAGCAGCCGGGCGCCGAGCACATGGTGTGCCTGGTCGCCCTCGAAGGCGCCGCCGGGCAGCAGCCAGCCCGCGTGCGTCCAGTACACGGTGGCCATCACGCCCAGCGCGGCGCCGGCCCCGGCGTCGCCGACGGCCCGGCTCGCCGAGGCCGCGCCGGCGAGCAGCAGCAGGCCGCCCGCGATCAGTACGCCGATACGCAGCCAGAAGTCCAGGCCGGGCAGGGTGAGCAGCACCGAGCCGACGGCCAGCGCGGTCACCGAGAGGCCGATCAGCACCCGGCGGCCGACCGGCGGGGTCCAGACGAACGGGCGGCGGTCCATGGTGGTGGCGATGCCGTCGACCAGGTCGTCGAAGTGCGGTTCGGGCAGCGCGTCGGCGCGCGGCCTCAGGTGGAGGGTCTCGCCGTCGCGCACCCCGGCCGCGTCCAGCGTGACCTCCTCGTCCAGGGGTGCGCCGCCCAGCCGTTGGAGCAGCCAGCCGCCGTGTTCGAGGCCGGATTCCTGGGCCTCCTCGCCGGCGTAGTCGAGCAGTACGGGCAGCAGGTCGGCCATCGGTATGTCACCGGGGACGGCCAGGTCCATGGACTTCTCGGGTGCGCGTACCGTGATCCGGCACAGATGCGCCAGCGTGGAGTCGGTCAAGGCTCGCTCGTCTCTCCGGGTGTCGGGCAGAGGGGGGGGCCGTCGGGCAGTGCGGAATGAAGAGACCTTGTGGCAGTTGGGGGGCCGGGACCGACGCGCGCGAACGGCGTCCGGAATCGGATGGCTGTACCCTACAGAACCCTTCCGGCGTGGTCCGGGGAGCCTTGCCCCGCCTACGAGTTCGCGGTCCGGGGCGTTCTACAGTTCGGTCGTTCGGTCTTCGCGCCATCCACCGAGAGGCTGTCCCTTGAGTGTGGTTCTCTTCCGTCGTCCCGCCCGCCGCCGGGCCCCGGACATGCCCGAGGGAGAGCTGAGCCTCCAGGAGCCTCCCACCCTGCCGGAGACGGTGCCCGACACCTCGGCGGTGTGGAACTACCTGCCCATGGGCATGATGTCGGCCTCCATGATGCTGCTGTTCGTCCGTATGGGCAGCGGCAGTTCGGCGCTCGGTTACACCGCCCTCGCGCTGATGGTGACCGCCTCCGGGCTGATGATCCTGGGCCAGGTGATGCGCAAGGCCGGCGACCGCAAACGCCGGCTGCAGGGCGAGCGCCGCGACTATCTGCGCTACCTCCGGCAGACCCGGTTCCAGGTCCGCGGGGCGTTCGTGCAGCAGCAGTACGCCCTCGCCTGGCGGCATCCCGAACCCGGCGCGCTGTCGTCGCTGGCCCGCACCTCACGGCTGTGGGAACGCAGGCCGGGACACGACGACTTCGGCGAGGCGCGGCTCGCGGTGGGCGGTCAGCGGCTCGGGCTGCGCCTGGCGCCGATGTCCACCAAGCCGGTCGAGGACCTGGAGCCGCTGTCCGCGCACGCGCTGCGCAGCTTCATCCGGGCCTACGCCACCGTCCCCGACCAGCCCATCGCGCTGTCCCTGCGGGCCTGGTCACGGGTGCTGTTCCGGGGCGACGAGGACCGTGTCCGCGGTGCCGTACGCGCCCTGGTGGCGCAACTCGCCGTGTTCCACTCGCCCGACGACCTGTGGCTGGCCTTCTGCGTGTCCGAGGAACGGCGCGCGGACTGGGACTGGGTGAAGTGGCTGCCGCACAGCCTGCACGCCGAGGAGCAGGACGGCGCCGGACCGGTGCGGCTGGTCTTCTCCGACCTGACCGGCCTGGTGGACCTGCTGGGCGCGGAGTTCCAGGAGCGGCCGTCGCACGACCCGGAGGCCGTGCCGGGCCAGGAGGAGCCGTTCACGGTGATCGTGGTGGACCACGGGAGCGTGCCGAGCGGCCACCGGTTCGACGGCGCGGGGTTCCGCAACGCCGTCGTGCTCGACCTGTCCGGCGAACTCACCTGGCGGCCCGGACGGTCCACCCTGCGCCTGGAGTTCGACGAGGACGCAGGCACGGACGCAGGCACAGGCACGGGCGGGGGCACGGGCGCGGGCCAGGGCGGCGGCACCGTCAGTCTGGTGCGCACCGACCGCAACCGCCAGGAGCAGCGCACGGCGCTCGGCCGTCCCGACCACCTCGGTCCGGCCGTGGCGCGGGCGGTGGCCATGCGGCTGTCCCCGTACCGCCTGGCGTTCGGCGGCGACAACGCCGAACCGATGTCCACGGACATCGAGTTGACGTCCCTGCTGGGCATCACGGACCTGCACCGCCTCGACCCGCTGGAGCTGTTTGCCCGCCGCGGCCCCTCGCAGCGGCTGCGGGTGCCCATCGGCATCAGCGCCGAAGGAGTTCCCGTCGAACTGGACATCAAGGAGTCCGCGCAGGGCGGCATGGGCCCGCACGGCATGCTGATCGGTGCCACCGGCTCCGGCAAGAGCGAGACGCTGCGCACCCTGGTGCTCGCGCTGGCGCTCACCCACTCCTCGGACACCCTCAACTTCGTCCTGGTGGACTTCAAGGGCGGTGCCACCTTCCTCGGCCTGGACGAACTCCCGCACACCTCCGCGGTGATCACCAACCTGGCCGACGAGGTGGCGCTGGTCTCCCGTATGCAGGACGCCCTGCACGGTGAGCTGATGAGGCGCCAGGAGCTGCTGCGCGCGGCGGGCAACTACACCTCGGCCCTGGAGTACGAGAAGGCACGGGCCGCGGGCGCCCCGCTCCAGCCGCTGCCCAGCCTGTTCGTCATCGTCGACGAGTTCAGCGAACTGCTCTCCGCGCACCGGGAGTTCATGGAGCTGTTCGTGATGATCGGCCGGCTCGGGCGCAGCCTCGGCGTGCATCTGCTGCTGGCCTCCCAGCGGCTGGACGAGGGCCGGATGCACCAGTTGGAGAGCCATCTCTCCTACCGCATCGGGCTGCGCACCTTCTCGGCGATGGAGAGCCGGGGTGTGCTGGGCGTGCCGGACGCCTACCACCTGCCGTCGCAGCCGGGCAGCGGCTACCTCAAGAGCGGGGTGGAGGAACTGACCCGGTTCCGTGCCGCGTACGTCTCGGGACCCTACGAGCAGCGCAGCGGTCCGGTGGCGCAGGCACGGGCGGCCGGCCAGGTCGTGCCCTGGACCACGGAGTGGGTCGCGCCCCGTCCGGCGCCGGACGCCCCCGACGAGCCGGACGAGCCGGACGAGCCGGACGAGCCGCTGCCCACGCCGGGCGAGGAGGAGCAGTCCGGCACCGAGCAGACGCTGATGGCCGCCGCCCTGGAGCGGCTGCGCGGCTCAGGACCGCCCGCCCACCAGGTGTGGCTGCCGCCGCTGGACACGTCGCCGTCGCTGGACCAGCTCCTCCCTCCGCTGTCACCGCACCCCGAGTACGGCCTGACCACCGTCGGCTGGGCGGGCCGCGGCCGGCTGTCGGTGCCGGTCGGCATCGTCGACCGCCCCTTCGACCAGGTACGGGACCTGCTGACGGTCGACCTGTCCGGCGCCGGCGGCCACGTGGCCATAGCGGGCGGCCCGCAGAGCGGCAAGAGCACGGTCGTACGCACCCTGATATGCGCCCTGGCGCTCACCCACACCCCGCGCGAAGCGCAGTTCTACTGCCTCGACTTCGGCGGCGGCTCACTGGCCGGGCTGACCGGGCTGCCGCATGTCGGCTCGGTGGCCGCCCGGGTGGACACCGAGCGGATCGGACGGACCGTCGCCGAGGTCACCGCCATCCTGGAGGACCGCGAACGGCTCTTCCTCCAGCACGGCATCGCCTCGATGCGCGACTACCGGGTCCGCCGGGCCGCCGGCGAGTTCGCCGACCAGCCGCACGGTGACGTCTTCGTGGTCGTCGACGGCTGGTCCACCGTGCGCCAGGACCACCAGGACCTGATCCCCACGTTCACCAGGATCGCCGCGCGCGGCCTCAACTACGGCATCCACCTGATCGTCACCACCGCCCGCTGGGTGGAGCTGACCGCCGCCGTGCGCGACCAGTCGGGCACCCGGATCGAGCTGCGGATGGGCGACCCCATCGAGTCCATGGCGGACTCCCGCCGGGCCAGGAGCGTGCCCGCCGCCCCGGGCCGCGGCCTGACGGTGGACAGCAAACTGCACTACTTGTCGGCTCTGCCCCGGATCGACGGCGTCGAGAGCGCGGCGGACCTGGAGACCGGGGCGTCCGCCCTGGTCCAGGACATCAATGAGCACTGGACGGGCCCGAGGGCGCCCCAGGTGCGGCTGCTGCCTCCGTCGCTGACCAGCACCGAGCTGCCGAATCCGCAGAGCACGCCCGAGGGCGGGCTGCGGGTGGCGCTGGGCCTGGAGGAGGACAAACTCGCCCCCGCCTGGCACGACTTCGCCGCCACCCCGCACCTGCTCGTCGTCGGTGACACCGAGAGCGGCAAGACCAACCTGCTGCGGCTGGTCGCTCGTGCGATCACCGAGCGCTACACGCCCGAGGAGGCGCGCGTCCTGCTCGTCGACTACCGCCGTGACCTGGCGGAGGCGGTGCCGCCGGAGTACCGGCTCGGGCACGCCGTCTCCATCGACGCGCTGCGCGAGCTGGTCAGCGGCGCGGCGCGGGCGATCCAGCTCCGGGTGCCGGGCCAGGACATCACCCCGGCCCGGATGCGGCTGGCCGACTGGTGGACGGGGCCACGGCTGTTCGTCCTCGTCGACGACTACGACATGATCGGAGCCGGCCCCGGCAACAACCCCTTCATGCCCCTCCTGGACCACCTCGCCCTCGGCTACGAGGTCGGCCTGCACATGGTCGTCGCCCGCTCCGCGTCCGGCGCCGGACGCGGCCTCCAGGAGGCCTTGATGCGACGCCTCCAGGAGGTCAACTCCCCCGGCCTGCTGCTCTCCTGCCCGCCCACCGAGGGCTACCTCTTCGGCAACATCAAGCCACGCATCCTCCCGCCCGGCCGGGCCCTGCGCATCGCCCGGCGGACGACGACCCTGGTCCAAACGGCCCGCCTGGCCCCGCCCGAGACGCCCTGAGGGACGGGACGACACCGGCGGACCACCCCCGCGTCCAGTCCCGGGAGGCCGACGGCCGCCACCCCCGCGCCCGCCCACGCGGGGGCCACCACGGACACCTTTGGGCCGACGCCCGGCCGTAACCCGCGGCGCGGGCGTCGGCCGCTCGCAGACAGCCTCAGGGCGGCGGTCGCCATCCCCGCGCCGGCGTGCGCGGGGTGGTCCCGGTCGGCCTCAGGGCCGTGGTCGGCCTTCCCGTGTCGGCCTGTGCCGGACAGCCGTAGGGTGGCGGTCGCCATCCCCGCGCCGGCGTGCGCGGGGTGGTCTCGGTCGGCCTCAGGGCCAGGGTTGGCCGTCGTCGTGTCGGCCTGCGCCGGACGGTCGCGCGCAGTCTCAGGGCGGCGGTCGCCACCCCCGTGCCCGGCCGCGTGGGATCACCACCGCCGCGGCGGCCACCACCAGCACCAGGCCCGCCATGGCGCCGGCGGCCAGCAGTGCGCGGTGCCGGGGGGTGGTGGACACCGCGGGCAGGTGGAGCGGGGTGGCGGGTGACGGGGCGGCGGGGGAGCGGGAGCCCGCCGGGACCATGGAGAGCGCCGCGTACGGGTCCAGCCGGGGCGCGTCTCCGGTGGGCGCGGCGGAGGCGGTCAGCCGCTCGGCGGTCTCGGCGGCGGTCAGCTCCGGGTGGTAGGCGCGCACCAGGGCCGCCGTACCGGCGGCGAACGCGGCGGCGGAGGAGGACCCGGCGCCGATGTAGTGCCCCGAGCCGCGCGGCCCGATGCCGACCACCGGGCCGCCGGGGGCCGCCAGATCCGCCCCGGTGGCGCCGGACGCGCTGGCCAGCACGCTCCCGTCGGCCAGCACCCCGACCACCGACAGGGCGCCGGGCGCGGACGCCGGCCAGTACGCCCCTACGGGCGTGTCCGTCGACTTGGGTTCGACGTCCGGCGCGGCGGCGGCCACGACCAGGGCGTCATGGCTGGTTGCGTAGCGGACGGCGGCGGTGAGTTCGTCCTCTCCGGTGGTCAACGCCAGGGCTACGGCGATGACTTCGGCGCCGCGGTCGACGGCGGCCCGGATGCCGTCGGCGACCAGGCCGGCGCTGGCGGTGCCCCGCCGGTCAGTGCCGCGCACGGCGAGCACCCGGCCGGCCGGGGCCACTCCCCGGAAGGCCGTGCCGCTGGTCGGCGCGGCGGCGACGAGCCCGGCGGTGAAGGTGCCGTGGCCCACACAGTCCTCGCCGGCGTCTCCGACGGCCGTGACCCGGCCGGACAGCGTCGGCGCCGTGGCCGACACCCCGGTGTCCACCACCGCGACGGTGACGCCCTCGCCTCGGGACAGCTGCCAGGCGTGGGACAGCGACAGGCTCTGCTGGGCCCAGGTCGCGTACCGCGCGGTGCGGTCCGACGCGGCCGTGCACGGGGCGTCGTCGGCCAGGGCGAGCGGGATCGACGGCAAACTCGTGCTGTCGCCGCCCGCCGACGAGGTGGGAGAGGGGGACGCGGGGGAGGGCGAGGCGGCCACGGCGGGCGCCGGTACGGACGCGGCGCAGACCATCGCCACCGCCAGTGCGCCCAGCAACCTGGACCACTGGGACCCGGGGGGCCGGGGGAGCCGGAGAGGTCTGAGAGACCGGAGTTGCCGCATGATGCGCATGGTAGAGGGCCCATCCTGCCGTACCCGCACGGGAGTTCGTGAGCGAGTGGAACGGACCGGAGAACAAGGTGCGCGGCCATCTCCTGCTGTTTACCGCCGCCTTCTGCTGTTTACTGATCTCGGCATGACGTCATTGACGAAGAGGAGATTCGAGCGTGGCACGCCAGCTGCTCACGGTCGGTCCCGAAAGGCCCGATGGGCCGGACGGCTTCCGGACGATAGGTGAGGCTCTGGCCAAGGCTCGAACGGGCGCGGTGATCAGTCTCCTTCCGGGACGCTACGAGGAGAACCTGCGGATCTCCAGGCGGGTGACCATCGTCGCCGAGGGCGTCCGTGGCAGCGTGGAGATCGCGCCCCGCACCGGCTCTGCCGTGACCTTGGTGGCCGACGCCGTGATGCTCACGGACCTGGTGCTGCGCGGCCCCGAGGACGACGACGTACCGGTCGTGGACGCCTTCCAGGGGCAGGCCGCCCTCGAAGGCTGCGACATCGCGGGAACCGGCTGGACCGCGGTGCTCAGCCGCAACGCGGGCTCACTGGCCATGCGCGGCTGCCGGATCACCAACCCGGCGGGCGCCGGCGTCGTCGACACCTCGTCCGAGGAGAGCGTCATCGCGGACTGCGTGCTCGAAAACCTCGGCAGCTCGGCGATCGTGATCAGCGAACGGGCCCGGACCGCCGTACGCGGCTGCACCATCCGCGACTCCCGCGGCAACGGCGTCCTGGCCAACGGCCAGACCCGCGGCTCGGTCGAGGACTGCGACATCTCCGCCACCGACAAGCCCGGCATCGCGCTGGAGCAGAACAGCGCCACCCGGGTGCTCCGCACCCACCTGCACGACTTGGCCGTCGGTGTCCTGGTCACCAGCGCCTCCCGCCCGGAACTGACCGAACTCGACATCCTGGCCGCCGCCGAGCACGGCATCCTGGTCTCCTCCGGGGCCGAGCCCGTGCTGCGCCGCTGCCGGGTCCGGCGGACCAAGGGCAGCGGCCTGGCCGTCACCGGACGGGCCCGGGGGACGTACGAGGACTGCGAGTTCGCGCACTGCGCGGGACCCGCCGTACTGGCCACCGAGAGCGCGGCACCCATGCTGACCCGGACCGCCGTACGGGACTGCTCGGCGACGACCGCCGTGCTGCTGACCGGCGAGTCGGCGGCCGAGTTCGACCGGCTGGAGGTGACGGGGGCCACCGGGACGGGCATCTCCATACGCTCCGGCGCCAACCCGCTGCTCCGGCGGGCCCAGGTGATGTCGGCAGGCGGCCACGGCGTGGAGGTCCTCCAGGGCGGACGTGGACGGCTGGAGGACTGCGAGATACACAAGGCGGGCGGCGCGGCCCTGCGGGTCGCCGACGACGGCCGCCCGCACATCGGCAACAGCACCCTGACCGACACCGCCGGGCCCGGCGTCCTCGTCACGGCGGGCGGCCTGGCGGACATCCGGGACACCGTCGTCGACGGCAGCGGCTCGGAAGGCATCCGGGTCGAGGAGGGCGGCGAGGTGTCCGCCCTCCGCAACCGGATCACCGTCTCCGGCTCGCACGGCGTGCTGCTCGCCGCCGGGGCACGGGCCGCGCTGAGCGGCTGCGAGGTGTCCAGCGGCCGGGCCGACGGCATCCGCGTCGAATCCGCCGAGCAGGTCTCCGTCCTCGACTGCACGGTCAGTGACAACCGGGGCCCCGGACTGCGGCACACCGCCCGGGACGGCGCGCTCACCGTGGACCGGCTCTCCAGCGTGGCGAACGGGTCCCGGGACGCCTACGACGGAGCGCTGCCGCCCGCCCCGGTCGATCCGGACGACCCCGCGTTCCCTGCAGCCGCCCGCCCCGGACCCGCCCAACCAAAGGGCCCCGTCGAGGAGTTGGAGGCCCTGGTCGGGCTGGACGCGGTCAAGCACCAGGTCAAGGGTCTGGTCAACCTGACCCGGCTGGCCCAGCGCCGGGCCAGCCTCGGCATGCCGGCCCCGCCGATGAGCCGGCACCTGATCTTCGCGGGCGCCCCCGGCACCGGCAAGACCACCGTCGCACGCCTCTACGGTTCCATCCTGGCCGAACTCGGCGCCCTTCGCTCCGGACACCTCGTCGAGGTGTCCCGGGCCGACCTGGTCGCCCAGGTCGTCGGCGGTACGGCGATCAAGACCACCGAGACCTTCAACCGGGCGCTCGGCGGCGTGCTCTTCATCGACGAGGCCTACACGCTTGCCTCCGACAGCAAGAACTCCGGGGCCGACTTCGGCCGCGAAGCCGTCGACACCCTGGTCAAACTGATGGAGGACCACCGCGAGGACGTGGTGGTGATCGCGGCCGGCTACTCCAAGGAGATGGAGTCCTTCCTGGCCGTCAACCCCGGTCTGGCGTCCCGCTTCGCCCGCACCGTCGAGTTCGTCAACTACACGGTCGACGAGCTGGTGACCATCGTGGAGAGCATGTGCGAGCGGCACCGCTACGAACTCGCCCCCGACACCAAGGACTCGCTCGCCGCGCACTTCGCGGACATGCACCGGGGCCCCAGCTTCGGCAACGGCCGGGTGGCCCGGCAGGTGTTCGAGGAGATGGTGGACCGGCAGGCGTCCCGGCTGTCCACCCTCCCGGAAGCCGGCGAGCACGATCTGACGCTGCTGCTGCCGGAGGATGTCGGCGAGGCCGCGGCCGCCGCCGTCAAGGCCGCCTCGTCCGGCCTCCGAGCCGCCTCGCCGCTGGACGAACTCAACGCGATGGTCGGCCTCCAGAGCGTCAAGCACGAAGTCACCGACATGATCAACTTGCTGTCGGCGTCCCAGCGCCGGGAGGCCGCCGGCCTGCCCGCCTCCCGGATCAACCAGCACCTGGTCTTCGTCGGCCCGCCCGGCACCGGCAAGACGACCGTGGCCCGGCTGTACGGGAAACTGCTGCGCTCCCTGGGCGTTCTTCCGCGCGGACAACTCGTCGAGGTAGCCCGCGCCGACCTCGTCGGACGCTACGTCGGGCACACCGCCCAGCTCACCCAGGAGGTGTTCGAAAAGGCCCTGGGCGGCGTGCTGTTCGTCGACGAGGCGTACACGCTCACCCCGCCGGGCTCGCCGTCGGACTTCGGGCGGGAGGCGGTGGACACCCTGCTGAAGCTGATGGAGGACCACCGGGAGGACGTCGTGGTGATCGTCGCCGGCTACACAGACGAGATGAACCGCTTCCTGGCCTCCAACCCGGGCCTCGCCTCCCGCTTCTCACGGCACGTCGAGTTCCCCGACTACAGCTCGGAGGAGCTCGTCACCATCGTCGGACAGCACGCCGCCGCCTCCGGCTTCGAGTGCGCCCCCGACCTGTCACAGGCGTTGCTGACGTTCTTCAAGGCCCAGCCCCGCGACCGGTCCTTCGGCAACGCGCGGCTGGCCCGGCAGACCGTCGAACGGATGGCCACCCGGCAGGCCCGGAGGCTGGCCGCGATGGACGCCCCGGGTATGGCGGAACTCCAGACCCTGCTGGCGGAGGACCTGCCCGGGGCGCCACCCGTCCCCGACCGGTAGCGAACACCGCCGCCGGCCGGGGTGTACCTTCGGACCGCCGAGCTGGGCACGCGTGCGGTATAAGCAGCGGCTGCCGGCCCTCGGCCTGTTGGGGGTGCCGACCGCGGACTACGGCCCGGAAGCCGCCCGCGCGGAGACGGCCGGATGGACTTCGGCCCGCGCTCTTCGACGCGTACGCGCGTGCGGTGTACGACCACGCCTTCCGGTTGACCGCCGACTGGTCCGTCGCGGAGGACGTCATGTCGGCGACCTTCCTGGGGGAATGGTGGCTGCCGCGTCGGCCGCCACGGAAGCTGCGGCGGTTGAAATCCCCGACCAGCGTGGTGCTCTGGGTCGCCGAGCACCGTCGGGAAGCCGACCGGGAGCCCGTCACGCAGGCGGCACCCCTCTACCAGAGCGCGAGACTTGACCGACGTACCGCCGGGCTGGGCGGGTGTTTCGGCCACCTGGCGTCACTGTGCGTGAGGAAGTGCTTGCTGGAGTTCACCCCTATGACTCGAACCTGCGGCGGCTCCGTGGCACGAGAGGGAGCGTGACGTAGGCGTCTACCTGCGGGGATGCCGAATCAGGTTGGACAGCACTTTGGGGCCGTAGCCGCACGGGTGGCGTGATCGGAAGGGGCATCGGTAGCTCGGATGCCGTGCCTGACCTGCGGAAACACGCAAAGTAGCGATGCGCCCCCGGCAGGACTCGAACCTGCGGCCAAGCGCTTAGAAGGCGCCTGCTCTATCCACTGAGCTACGGGGGCCGGGTGTGGTGGCCTCTGTCTTGGGTGCCCGGGTGTGGGCTGGTCCGTGACGTTGCCGGGGACAAGGATAGGGCTCCCGGGTCCTTGTCCCTGTTGCTTCGCCTCCGTGGCTCGATGTGGAGGTTCAGTGAAGCGGTCCTGATAATCGCAGGCAGGTACGAATCGTGCACCGCTTTTGGCTGCTCACGCCTCGGGTGTTGTGCACTCGTTATGCCTGGACTGTGCCTCCGTCCCAGTCATCCCTTCCGTCCGTTGTGTCCTATCGGCGCGCAGACAAGCTCATATGCTTCATAATTCCCCCAAAATTGGGCATTCTTCGCATGTGGTGACCTTGGACGTACGGCCTCAGCTGCTCGACGCACTCTCCGCCCTGCGCGACCGTGTCGCCGCCGCACGCTTCCCGCTGCCCCTGGCGGGGGCGCCACGCGCGCGTGCCAACCGCGACGAACTGCTCGCCCAGCTCGACGACTACTTGGTGCCCCGGTTGCGCCAGCCCGAAGCGCCCTTGCTGGCCGTGGTGGGAGGATCCACCGGGGCCGGCAAGTCGACCCTCGTCAACTCCCTTGTGGGGCGGCGGGTGAGCGAGGCGGGCGTACTGCGGCCGACGACACGGACCCCCGTGCTGGTCTGTCATCCGGAGGACCATCACTGGTTCAGCGGCATGCGCGTCCTGCCCGACCTCACGCGCGTGTGGGTGCCGCAACAGGAGCCGGGCGACGAGCTCCTGCTGCCCGGCGAGGACTCCGCGCGCGTGCTGCGGATCGAGACCGCCGACACCATGCCACCGGGCCTCGCGCTCCTCGACGCCCCCGACGTCGACTCCCTCGTCGCGGACAACCGTGTCCTCGCCGCCGAGCTGATGTGCTCGGCCGACATCTGGATCATGGTCACCACGGCCGCCCGGTACGCCGACGCCGTCCCCTGGCACCTCCTGCGCACCGCCAAGGAGTACGACGCCATGCTTGTGACGGTGCTCGACCGGGTGCCGCACCAGGTCGTCTCCGAGGTGTCGCGGCAGTACGCGGCGCTCCTCACCAAGGCCGGACTCGGCGACGTACCCCGCTTCACGGTGCCGGAACTGCCCGAGTCGGCCTGGGGCGGCGGGCTCCTGCCGCTCACCGCCGTGGCGTCGCTGCGGACCTGGCTCCTCCAGCAGGCCCAGGACCCCGCGGCCCGCGGCTACGCCGTCGCCCGTACGGCCCACGGTGTCCTCGCCTCGCTCAAGGCCCGGATGCCCGAACTGGCCAGTGCCGCCGCCGCACAGTACGCGGCAGCGCTGCGGCTCACCGCCGCCGTCGACGGGGCGTACGACAGCGAGTACGCGCGCGTGCGGGGCCGTCTGCAGGCCGGTGCCGTGCTCGCCGGTGACGCCCTGAAGCGCTGGCGCGCCTTCCCGCTCGACTGCTCAGCCGCCGAGCTCCTCGACGCGCTCGTGGAGAGCCTGGGCGCGCTCCTGCTGTGCGCGGTCACCGCCGCCGACGAGCGCGTCGACGAGTCCTGGCGGCGCGAACCGGCGGCGGGCGCGCCGGAGCTGACGGACCGTGACCCGTCCCTGGAGAGCCCCGAGCACCGGATCGGGATCGCCGTACGGCGGTGGCGGCGGGAGCTGGAGGAGTACGCCGAGGAAGAGGTCCGCGACCTCGACCGGAGCGTCGCCCCGGATCCCGAGGTGGTCGCCGCCCTCGTCGCCACCGCACTGCTCGGCGGACGCCGGGCGCGCTCGGCCGGCGAGGGGCTCGCCGAACGGATCGGCGCACACGGCGCCCTGCGGCTGCGCGACCGGGGCGGGCGGCTGCTCACCGACCACCTGGACCGCGTCATGCACACCGAACGCGAGCGCCGTCTCGCCCCGCTCGATGCACTCGACGTACACCCGGAACCCCAGGCCGAACTCATCGCCGCGCTGTCCGTACTGCAGAAGGAGAGGTGACCGGTGACCGCCGTCACGGATCAGGACCACACAGAGCATGCGGATCACACGGATCACGCGGATCACGCCGCTTCCGAGGACGAGCAGGCAGGGAACGCCGTCCCTGTGGAGGACGTTTCGGAGGCAGTTTCGGAGGAGGCGGAAACCGAGGCCGCAGAGGCCGCAGAGGCCACCGAGGGGGAAGCCGTCGACGCCGTAGCCCTTGAAGAGCCCGAGCCCGAGCCCGACGAACCCGCGAACAGCGGGCACGCGTGCGTGGAGGACGACGAGGCCTCCTCCGGCCGTCCGGACTGGGACGACGGGCTCATCGCGCGGCGCGTCACCGAGGCCACCGCCGCCGAGCACGTCGCCGTCGTGGAGACCCGGGCCCACAGCCCGCAGACCGCGGCCCCGCTGGCGTACGACGGCCCCCTGCGCTCCCGCCTCGACGCGCTGCGGGAGCTGATCGGGCTCTCGCGCACCCGGCTCGACAGCCGGACGCTCGCCGAGGCCGGCCGGGTCCTGGACGAGGCGGCGGCCCGGCGCAGACTCTCCGGGCAGCACACCGTCGTGGCCATCGCGGGCGCGACGGGGAGCGGCAAGTCGCAGCTGTTCAACTCGCTCGCCGGAGTGCCCATCTCGGAGACCGGCGTACGGCGGCCCACCACCGCCGCGCCGATCGCGTGCAGTTGGAGCGACGGCGCGGCGAGTCTCATCGAGCGGCTCGGCATCCCGCCCCGGCTCAGGCGTCGCCCGTTGCAGAGCGCCGAGGCGGAGGCGCAGCTGCGGGGGTTGGTCCTGATCGACCTGCCCGACCACGACTCGGCCGCCGTGCAGCACCGCGAGCAGGTGGACCGGATCCTCGCGCTCGTCGACGCGGTCGTCTGGGTCGTCGACCCCGAGAAGTACGCCGACGCCGTCCTGCACGAGCGCTATCTGCGGCCCATGGCGGGGCACGCTGAGGTCATGTTCGTCGTCCTCAACCAGATCGACCGGCTGCCCGGGGAGGCCACCGACCAGGTCCTCGACGACCTGCGGAGGCTGCTCGACGAGGACGGGATCGCGCTGGGGGAGTACGGCGAGCCGGGCGCGACCGTGCTCGCGCTGTCCGCGCTCACCGGGGACGGGGTGGGGGAACTGCGGGAGGCGCTCGGCCAGTTCGTCGCCGAGCGCGGGGCGCCCGCGCGTCGGATCGCGGCCGACGTGGATGCCGCCGCGTGGCGGCTGCGGCCCGTCTACGCGACGGGGCGGCGGACCGGGCTCAGCGAGGAGGCGCGGGACGAGTTCGCCGCGCGGCTCGCCGATGCGGTGGGCGCCACCGCGGCGGGCGAGGCGGCCGAACGCGCCTGGCTGCGCAACGCCAACCGCGCGTGCGGGACGCCCTGGCTGCGGCTGTGGCGGTGGTACCAGGACCGGCTCGAATCCCCCACGGGACGGCTGCCGTTGCGCTCCCAGGCGGACGAGGAGGCGACGGCCCGGCAGCGCGTCGAGCACGCGGTGCGGACGGTGGCCGACCGGGCCTCGGCCGGACTGCCCGCGGCGTGGGCGCAGGCGGTGCGCGAGGCGGCCGTACGCGGATCCCAGGGCCTGCCCGAGGCGCTGGACGAACTGGCGGCCCGGGCGGGGCTGCCGCCGGGGAAGCCGCCGCGACCCGGCTGGTGGCCGGGTGCCGTGCTGGCGCAGGCATCCATGACGATCCTCCAGGTCGTCGGCGGGCTGTGGCTGGTGGGCCAGATCATCGGGTTCATGTCGCCGAACCTCGGGGTTCCGGTGCTGCTGATGGTGGTCGGCATCATCGGCGGCCCGCTCGTCGAGTGGAGCTGTCGGATGGCGGCGCGGGGTCCTGCGCGGCGGTACGGCGTGGATGCGGAGCGGCGCCTGCGGGAGGCGGCGGCCGGGTGCGGGCGGGCCCGGGTGCTGGATCCGGTGGCGGCGGAGCTGCTGCGGTACCGGGAGGTGCGGGAGCAGTACGGGAGGGTCGTGGGCGTCGGCGTGACGTGAATCGGGGCTGGAGATCGGGGCCTGGGGCCGAGGGATTCGGGGCGCGTCCCTCGTCCGGGTGGCGGAGTTTTCCACAGCCCGGCGGTGGTCCACAGGGCTCAGCGGGCTCGGCCCGGCGGAGGCAGTCTGGCGGTGCGGCGATCGCGAGGAACGTGATCGCCGCGGCAGACGCAGCCGTACGGGACGGGCCCGTAGGCATGTCCGCCCGGCCTCGCGGGCCGGGTGAGGGAGGGGATCGAGATGAACGAGACGATCATCAGTGTGGTGGGCAACGTGGCGACCCAGCCGGTGTACCGGGATCTCGCGACGGGACCGTCCGCCCGCTTCCGGATGGCGGTGACCGCGCGCTACCTGGATCGCGAGAAGAACGTGTGGACGGACGGGCACACCAACTTCTTCACGGTGTGGGCCAATCGACAGCTCGCGACCAATGTGGCGGCGTCGCTGTCGGTGGGGGAACCCGTCGTGGTCCAGGGCCGGCTGAAGGTGCGTTCCGATGTGCGCGAGGGACAGAGCTGGACCTCGGCGGACATCGACGCGGTGGCGATCGGCCATGACATGGCACGGGGCACGTCCGTCTTCCGGCGGGGGCAGAGGCCGGAGACCGGGACGGCGTCGGCCGGCGAGCCCTCGCAGCCCGAGCCGAACTGGGAGACCCCCGTCGACGGCACGGCGTCCCCACGGGAGCCGGAACCCGCCGCGGTGACATGACGTCAGCCGGCCGAACTGCGGCTTATCGGCGAATGCGTACCGAACGACCCCGGTGGATTTGTCGATAAGCCCTGCTCGTTGGTGATCTTGGCGATAACGATTCCGAGTCGGATCGGTTGCCCGACGTCCTCACCGGGAGCCGTGGTGCGCCGCTTACCTAGGATGCCGGACGTAGCTCTTGTGGCTTCTGATTCTGCTGGTGGGACCGTCGCCCCACGTCAACGGGTCCCGCGCAAAGGGGAGTTCTGTGTTTTCTTCGTTCTCTGCGTTGTTCGCGCGCAGGCCGGGGGCGGCCCGCGTCGCCGCGGCGACGCTGGTGTCCGGGCTCGTCGCGGCCGGCGTGCTGGCCGGTGCCGGTACGGCCGCCGCCGACGACGGGACGTCGCAGAACCAGGGCGGGGCGACCGCGACGATAGGCGGCCTGAAGACCTACGGCACGGCCGTCATACACGACACCTCCGGGGACCTTGAGGTGTCGGCGGGGCTGTTCGAGATGTCCGTCGAGGGCGGCGGCACCCTGCAGACGTACTGCGTCGACCTCCACAACCCCACGCAACGGGACGCCAGGTACCACGAGACCGCGTGGAGCAGCACCTCGCTGGGCGCCAACAAGGACGCGGGCCGGATCCGCTGGATCCTGCAGAACTCCTACCCGCAGGTCAACGACCTCGCGGCGCTCGCCGCCAAGGCCGGCGTGAAGAGCGGTCTCACCGAGCAGGACGCGGCGGCCGGCACCCAGGTGGCCATCTGGCGCTACTCGGACGACGCGGACGTCGACGCCGTCGACCCGCAGGCCGAGAAGCTCGCGGACTACCTGGAGAAGAACGCCCGTGACCTGGCGGAGCCCGAGGCCTCGCTGACGCTCGACCCGCCCGCGGTCTCCGGCCGCTCCGGCGGGCTGCTCGGCCCGGTGACGGTGCACACCAACGCGGCCGGCGTGACGGTGACGCCACCGGCGGACGCGGCCACGAGCGGGGTGCGGATCGTCGACACGACCGGCAAGCCCGTCACCTCCGCCACCGACGGCAGCCGACTGTTCTTCGACGTGCCCGAGGACGCCGCGGCCGGCTCGGCCGACCTCACCGTCCAGGCCTCGACCACCGTGCCCGTCGGCCGCGCCTTCGCGTCCGAGAGCCGGAGCCAGACCCAGATCCTGGCCGGCTCCAGCGAGTCGACGGTCTCGGCGACGGCGAGCGCGATCTGGGCGAAGCAGGGCGCGATACCCGCGCTGTCCGCGGTGCGGAACTGCGCCAAGGGCGGCGTGGACGTCACCGCGGCCAACGAGGGCGACGAGAAGTTCACCTTCGAGCTGATGGGCATCGAGTACGACATCGCGGGGGGCGAGTCCCGGACGGTGACGATCCCCCTGCAGGAGGATCAGGCGTACGACTTCACGATCACGGGGCCGGACGGCTTCGAGAAGCGCTTCACGGGCGTGCTCGACTGCCAGACGCAGGGCAGCGAGACGGGTGACGCGACCCAGACCCTCAGCGAGCCGAGCCCCGCCACGGTGGGCGGCACCGCCACCGACGTGAACCTCGCCGAGACCGGCGGCTCCGGCGCGACGCCGATGATCGCGGGCGTGGCCATCGCCCTGGTACTGCTGGGCGGGGCGGCGCTGGTGCTTGTGGGCAAGAAGGAGAACGCTTCGCGGGGCTGATCGGGGGAATGATCGGGGGCTCTTCGCGGGGCCGCCCGGGAGTCTTGCGTGAGGTCGGCCGAGGGGCCTGCGCGGGGCCGGGCGGGAGCTCCGCGTAGGGCTCGCCGGGAGACCTTTGCGGGACTGGCCGGGTGTCCTTCGCGGGACTGACCGGGTGTCCTCGCGGGCCGGGGGCGGGAGGCCTGTGTGAGATTGCCGGGGCGTCCGCTCGGCCGGCCGGGCAGAATGGCCGTATGGCCAAGTCGCCCGCACTGCACGCCTCGCACACCCCCTCCGGCTCCGTCCTGTCCCTGTGGTCCAAGGACTCGGTGCTGTCGATCGGATCGGTGGGCTCGGTCCTGTCCATCGGCTCCGTGGGCTCCGCACTGTCCGTCGGCTCGATCGGCAGTGCCCTCTCCGCGGGCTCGATCGGCTCGGCCCTGTCCCTGATCTCGGCCGGCTCCTGGCTGAGCACTGGCTCGGTCCTGTCGGCCCAGTCCCGTTGGTCGGCCCTGTCCTGGCGCTCGTCCGGCGGCTTCCGCTCGGCCGGAGCCGCGGGGGTCGTGACGGTGGCGGCCGTGCTCCTGGCCCGGCGGACCTTGCAGAGGACGTCGGCCACGGCCGGCTGATCCGGGCGGTCCACCTCTGGGACCAGCTGGGCCGCGCGCAGGTGCTGCAACTGGTGAACCGGTGTACGTGGTCCGCCGTTTGTGGGGTGCACGCGAACGGGAAGGTTATCGGTTCAACCATGACCTTCCGGTCACAGGAGGCGTGTGCCGATGCCCAGTTCCTCCGAAGGTTCAGAAGCCCCCATACGCACCTGCCCAGTTGACGTCGCCGAGGTCGTCCCGGCTGATCCGGCCGCGGTCGGCGGAGCGCGCCGAGTCGTCGTCACCGGTCTGGGGGCCGTCTCCCCGCTGGGGGTCGGCGTCGGCGAGTTGTGGCGTGGGCTGCTCGAAGGGCGGCACGGGATAAGGGAGTTGGAGGGGGAGGAGTTCGCCGGACTGCCGGTCCGGGTCGCCGGGGTCGTCCCCGCGGATCCCGGCGAGCTGCTGCCCAGGCCAGTCGCACGACGGATGAACCGGGCCGCCCAGTTCGGCGTGCTGGCAGCGCGCGAGGCCTGGGCCGACGCCGGTTTCGTGGTCGGCGGGACGCGGGAGAGCGGACTCGACCCGGAACGCGTGGGGGTCAGCCTCGGAGCCATCCTCGGGGACGCGTCCGTACTCGTGGGCGGCGACCGCAAGCTGAGGGAGAAGGGACCGCGCGCGGTCTCACCACTCACCACACCCATGACGGTGCCGTCGCAGGCCGCCTCCCAGGTCTCCCTCGACCTCCACATCACCGGCGAGGCACGAACCGTGACCAGCGCGTGCGCCTCAGGCCACGAGGCCATCGGCCAGGCCATCGACCGCATACGCCACGGCCACCTCGACATCGCCCTCGCGGGCGGCGCGGAAGCCGTCGTCACGCCGGCGATCATGGCATCGTTCGCCGCGATGCGGGCGCTGTCCACGGCGGGGCTGGGGGAGGGGTCCCCGTCACGACCGTTCGCCAAGACACGGGACGGTTTCGTCAACGGGGAGGGCGCGGGCGTACTCGTGCTGGAGTCGGAGGACCATGCGCGAGCCCGGGGCGCGCGCATCTACTGCGAGGCCGCGGGCTGGGGCCTGTCCGCCGACGCCCACCACATGGCCGCCCCCGACCCCACGGGCAGCGGGATCGCCCTCGCCCTGCGCCGAGCACTGCGGGACGCCGGCGGCCAGGCGGCGGACGTCGTCCACGTCAACGCCCACGCCACCGCCACGCCCGACGGCGACCTGGCGGAGTCGGCAGCACTCCGGACGGTCCTGGACCACCACTCCGTACCCGTAACCGCCCTCAAGGGCCACCTCGGCCACCTCCAGGGCGCCGCAGGCGGAGTCGAGGCCGTCGCCGCAGCCCTCACCCTGCACCACGGCGTCATCCCCCCGACCGTCGGTTGCGACGAACTGGACGACGCGATCCCCCTGGACGTGGTGACAGGCGCACCCCGCCCGCTCCCCGACGACGGCGACCTGCTCCTGAGCAATTCCTTCGGCTTCGGCGGTCACAACGCGGTGCTCGCGTTGCGCCGGCTGAGGTGACGCCGATCTGACCGCACTCTGAGCGCACGGCGTGCGGCTGGTGCGACGCCACCGGTACACGTGCCTCAGGAGGAGGGCCAAGCAGGTGGGCCCGGAATGTGGCGGCTCCAGCGCGACACCGGTGATCGCGGGCGTGGCCATCGCCCTTGTCCTGCTGGGGCGCGGCGCCGGTGGTCTTCCGCGAGAAGCAGGGGTGACTTCCTGACCGGGGGTCGCTACTGAGCCGCACCCGCCAGCAGCCAGTGTCGTACGGGAATCTCCAGCAGAACCCGGTCTCCGCCCGGCCGGTGCGGGGCGGAGACGTCCCACGCGTACTTCACGGCGAAGGCGTCCGTGACGTCCTTCGGGAACGGCAGCCGGTGCAGCACTGCCTCCCCTTCGGCGACGACGGGATACCGCCCGTCCTCCAGCGCCAGGGAGACCCGCGGGAACTTCTCGATGTTGCGGACCTTGACCGAGTCCGCGTCCGCCCCGACCCACCAACTGCCTCGCAGAAAAACGAACCAGACGGGCGTCACATGAGGAGACCCGTCCGCCCGGACGGTGCACAGCCAGACGTTCCTCTCCCGCTCCAGCCGATCCCGCACGGCGCCCTCGGTCATCACCATGGGATCACTCATACGGGACAGGGGCCGACGACGACAATCAGGACGACGACGATCAGAGAGACCGGTTCCGCCAGGGGTGGAAGTGAATCTCAACAGGCGGATAACCGGGGCGAGTCGGGAATGAAGCCGCAGCGGCCGCACGTTGACCACCGCCGACCGACTCTCCTGCCGACGGGAAGAAGGCAGCCCCATGACGTCCTCGCCGACCACAATGCGCGCCGTCCGGCTCTCCGCCCCCGGCCCCGTGGACAACCTGCGGCTGACCACGCTCCCGCTCCCGCCCGAGAGAGACGGCTGGGTGCGTATCCGCGTCGAGGCGTTCGGCCTCAACCGCTCGGAGCTGAAGCTTCGGCTGGGTCTGAGCGCGGGCGTCAGCTTTCCCCGGGTGCCGGGCATCGAGGCAGCCGGTACCGTCGACGCGGCCCCGGCCGGCAGCGGGCTGGCTCCCGGGCAGAAGGTCGTCGCGATGATGGGGGACATGGGGCGCACCTACGACGGCGGCTATGCCGAGTACACCTCGGTGCCGCTGTCCCAGGTCATCCCCGTCGACACCGACCTGCGCTGGGAGGTGCTGGGCGCTCTGCCGGAGATGGTGCAGACCGCCTACGGCTCGCTCACCGTCGGCTTGGACCTGAAGCCTGGTCAGTCCGTGCTGATCCGCGGCGGCACCTCCTCGGTGGGCCTGGCAGCCGCCGCGCTGGCCGGCTGGCGCGGCGCCACGGTGCTGTCCACCACCCGGCGGGCCGGCCGCCTCGCTCTGCTGAAGGAGCGCGGTGTCGACCACCCCCTGCTCGACACCGGCGAGGTCGCGCCCGCCGTGCGCGAGCTGTACCCGGACGGTGTCGACGCCGCCCTTGATCTCGTCGGCACGCCGACCCTGCCCGACACTCTGCGCGCGGTGCGCGTGCACGGCACGGCCTGCTTCGGCGGCAGCCTCTCCAACCAGTGGACGGTGCGGGACTTCTCCCCGAACGAGTACCTGCCGAGGGGTGTGCGCCTGGCGGGCTACTTCGGCGACGCCGCCGACCTGCCTCGGGAGGCCTTCCAGGAGATCCTCGACGCGGTCGCGGCCGGCCGGCTGGCCTTCCCCGTGGACCGCGTCTACGACGGCCTGGAGCAGGTGCCGCAGGCCCACGACGACATGGAGCACGACCGCGCCACCGGCAAGCTCGTCGTCCGCGTCCGGCATTAGGGCTCGTGGCACCCTCCGTTTGCGACCTTGCTGCACGCGAGCCCGGTCCTGGGCCGTCCCCCGGCCGTCCGACGCCCCCCGAGCGCCCCCGAGGCCACTCGACGACGACCGACAGTGACAGTCGGGCTACAGCCACCCGCAGCGAACCCCAGGTCACAGCCCCCCGCCCATACGGGTTACCACCCGAGGGTGGACGTCAGGCAAGATGGGGTGTATCTGCCCACTGCCAGAATTCAAGCTGCCGGACGGTTTCTCTTGGCTGAGTACATCTACACCATGCGCAAGACGCGTAAGGCGCACGGCGACAAGGTGATCCTTGACGACGTGACGCTGAGCTTCCTGCCCGGCGCGAAGATCGGTGTGGTCGGTCCTAACGGTGCCGGTAAGTCCACCGTTCTCAAGATCATGGCCGGGCTGGAGCAGCCGTCCAACGGTGATGCCTTCCTGTCGCCCGGATACTCCGTCGGGATGCTGCTCCAGGAGCCGCCGCTCGACGAGTCCAAGACCGTGCTGGAGAACGTGCAGGACGGCGCCGCCGAGATCATGGGCAAGCTCAAGCGCTTCAACGAGGTCGCCGAGCTGATGGCGACCGACTACTCGGACGCGCTCATGGAGGAGATGGGCAAGCTCCAGGACGACCTGGACCACGCCAACGCGTGGGACCTGGACACGCAGCTGGAGCAGGCCATGGACGCCCTGGGCTGCCCGCCCGGCGACTGGGCCGTCACCAACCTCTCCGGTGGTGAGCGCCGTCGCGTCGCGCTCTGCAAGCTGCTCCTCGAAGCTCCCGACCTGCTGCTGCTCGACGAGCCCACCAACCACCTGGACGCCGAGTCCGTGCAGTGGCTGGAGCAGCACCTCGCGAAGTACGCCGGCACCGTCGTCGCCGTGACCCACGACCGGTACTTCCTCGACAACGTCGCCGAGTGGATCCTCGAGCTCGACCGCGGCCGCGCCCACCCGTACGAGGGCAACTACTCCACGTACCTGGAGAAGAAGCAGTCCCGCCTCAAGGTCGAGGGTCAGAAGGACGCCAAGCGCGCCAAGCGGCTCAAGGAAGAGCTCGACTGGGTGCGGTCCAACGCCAAGGGCCGGCAGGCCAAGTCCAAGGCGCGACTGTCCCGTTACGAGGAGATGGCCGCCGAGGCGGACAAGATGCGGAAGCTGGACTTCGAGGAGATCCAGATCCCGCCGGGCCCGCGTCTGGGCAGCATCGTCGTCGAGATCAACAACCTCAGCAAGGCCTTCGGGGACAAGGTCCTCATCGACGACCTCTCCTTCACGCTGCCGCGTAACGGCATCGTCGGGGTCATCGGCCCGAACGGCGCCGGCAAGACCACCCTCTTCAAGATGATCCAGGGTCTGGAGACGCCGGACTCCGGTTCGATCAAGGTCGGCGACACCGTCAAGATCTCGTACGTCGACCAGAGCCGCGAGAACATCGACCCGAAGAAGAGTCTTTGGGCGGTCGTGAGCGACGAGCTCGACTACATCAATGTCGGGCAGGTCGAGATGCCCTCCCGCGCCTACGTCTCCGCCTTCGGGTTCAAGGGCCCCGACCAGCAGAAGCCGGCCGGCGTCCTCTCCGGTGGTGAGCGCAACCGCCTCAACCTGGCGCTGACCCTCAAGCAGGGCGGCAACCTGCTGCTCCTCGACGAGCCGACGAACGACCTCGACGTCGAGACCCTGTCCTCGCTGGAGAACGCGCTCCTCGAGTTCCCGGGCGCGGCCGTGGTCGTCTCCCACGACCGGTGGTTCCTGGACCGAGTGGCCACGCACATCCTCGCCTACGAGGGTGACTCCAAGTGGTTCTGGTTCGAGGGCAACTTCGAGTCGTACGAGAAGAACAAGGTCGAGCGGCTCGGCCCGGACGCCGCGCGTCCGCACCGCGCCACCTACAAGAAGTTGACCCGGGGCTGATCGATCTTGCGGCATACCTACCACTGCCCGCTGCGCTGGGCGGACATGGACGCGTACGGCCACGTCAACAACGTGCTCTTCCTCCGGTATCTGGAGGAAGCCCGTATCGACTTCCTGTTCCGCCCGGACAAGGATTTCCAGCAGGGGTCCGTGGTGGCACGCCATGAGATCGACTACAAGCGGCAGTTGGTGCACCGGCACGCGCCGGTGGACATCGAGCTGTGGGTCACGGAGATCAGGGCGGCGTCCTTCACCATCACGTACGAGGTGAAGGACGACGACCTCGTCTACGTCCGGGCCTCGACGGTGGTGGTGCCGTTCGACTTCGAGACACAGCGGCCGCGCCGGATCACCGGGGAGGAACGTGAGTTCCTCGAGGGGTACCGGGATGACGACGAGGAGGAGGCCGTCGCCGCATGACGGTGCTTCACCTCGCCGACGAAGGGGAGGCGGCGGATCTCGCGGCCTTCCTCTCCCGGCTGCTCCACTACGACCGTGGAGCAGCGGTGCGCCTCCAGGCGGCCGGCACCGCGCTCGCCGTCTTCGGGCGGCCGCCGTCCTTCGAGGTGCTGGCGATCCGCGCGGTGCGGCTCGGCAAGCCGTACGAGAACGGGCTCGACGTCACGCTCGACGTGACCGTGTCCGCCGGTGAGCTGTTGGAGTCCGTCGACGAAGCGGCCGCCACGGCCGTGGTGCCGGGGGCGGTGACGGGTCCGCCGTGGGCCGGGGTGCTTCCGCCGCGCGGTGGGTGGCGGCCGGTGCCCGGGCTGCCGGTGCCGGACGCGCTGCGGGCGATGGTCGGCGCAGGTGTCGCCGAATTCCGGTCCCGTACGCAGGACTTGGCGCCTGAGAGCCGTACGCGGGCCGAACTCGACCGGATCGGGCGGGAGATCTGGTCCCGGACCGTCGGGAACACCCATCTGCCGGTACGGGCCGTGCACGCCGCCCAGTCGCTCGGGTTCCTGCGGGCCACCGGAGATCTGGCGTTGCTCTCGTCCGGCGCGTGGCTGCGGCTGCGCACGCCGTACGGGTCGATTGCCGTACGGCGTGCGGGACTTGGGGCCTTGGACGTCAGCGTGCGCTGACCGGCTCGGCTGGAGGCCCGGCTACACCAGCGGCCACAGGGCTGCCGTCAGGCCGAAGCCGATGACGCCCATCGTGGTCGTCAGGACCGTCCAGGTGCGCAGGCCGCTCGCCACGTCCAGGCCGGCCAGCTTGGTGAACATCCAGTAGCCGGCGTCGTTGATGTGCGAGACGGCGAGGCCGCCCGCGCCCATCGCCAGGGCGACCAGGGAGAGTTGGCCGGTGGAGAGGTCGGCGCGTTCCAGGAGCGGGGTGAGGATGCCCGCGGTCGTGATCAGGGCCACCGTCGTCGAGCCCTGGGCCGCGCGCAGGGTCAGCGCCGTCAGGAAGGCCAGGAAGAGCGCCGGGAGACCGGTCCTGTCCAGGACGTCGGCGATCGCGTCGCCGATGCCGCTCGCCACCAGCACCTTGCCGAAGACGCCGCCGGCGCCCGCCACCAGGATCACCATCGCGACGGACGGCAGGGCCGAGCCCATCACGTTCGCGATGTGCGTGCGGTCCCAGCCGCGGCGGGCGCCGAGGAGGTAGGCGCACAGCGCCACGTCGATGAGCAGGGCGACCATCGGGGCGCCGAGGACGGTGAGGATCGCGCGGAGGGTGGAGCCCTCGGCGAGGAGGTTCTGGCCGAGGGTGCCGGCCAGGATCAGCAGGATCGGGGTGACGATCAGGGCCAGGACCATGCCGAAGGAGGGGGCGGGGGCGGGTG
>NZ_JOEY01000070.1 GCF_000718165.1 Streptomyces fulvoviolaceus
CGGGGCCGTGCCGGGGGGTGTCCGTCCTCGGTCGGCGGTGCTGTCTGCTGGGGATGTGCTCGGTGTCGGACGCCCGCCGCTGCGGGCGGACACCCCCCGCCCCGTCCCCTTCCCGCCGTGGGCGGCCGGGCGCCCACGGCCGCGCCGGGTTGCTCGCCATCGGCGGCTGCGACGACACCCCCCCGGCCCCCGTCCGCCGTGGGCGGCGGGGCTTCCACGGCCGTGTCCGGTTCCTCGTCGTCGGCGGCCGGGCGCTCACGATGGTGTGCGGTTCCTCGTCGGCGGCTGCGGCAACACCCCAGGGGCGCGGGGAACTGCGCGACCGGCCACAGTGCGCCCGCAGGGAACCGACGGCCTAAAGCGGCACATCCCCCGGAGCACGCGGCAGCGAATACGGTAGGGCGCCGTACCAGAGCCGTGCCACCGTGAAGCCGAAGGCGAGGCACAGGATGCCGCCCACCGCGTCGAGCCAGAAGTGGTTGGCCGTGGCGACGATGACGATCAGCGTGACCGTCGGGTAGAGCAGGCCCAGCACCCGCACCCACGGCACCGACGCGAGGGCGAAGATCGTCAGGCCGCACCACAGCGACCAGCCGATGTGCATCGACGGCATCGCGGCGTACTGGTTGGACATGTGCTTCAGGTCGCCGGAGGCCATCGAGCCCCAGGTCTGGTGGACCATGACGGTGTCGACGAAGTTCCCGCCGGTCATCAGCCGCGGAGGCGCCAACGGATACAGGTAGTAACCGACCAGGGCCACGCCCGTCGTCGCGAAGAGCACCAGACGCGTCGCCGCGTAACGGCCGGGATGACTGCGGTACAGCCACACCAGGACACTCAGCGTGATCACGAAGTGCAGGGTCGCGTAGTAGTAGTTCATGCCGACGATGAGCCAAGTCACCGAGTTCACGGCGTGGTTGACGGAGTCCTCGACGGCGATGCCGAGGTGGTGTTCCATCCGCCAGATCCAGTCGGCGTTGCGCAGCGCCTCGGCCTTCTGCTCGGGCACCGCGTTGCGGATCAGTGAGTAAGTCCAGTAACTCACTGCGATCAAGAGGATCTCGAACCACAGCCGGGGACGGCGCGGGGTGCGCAGACGGCGCAGGAAGCTCTGCCCCGTTTCGTCCGCGACGGATTGTGGAACGGCCTCTTCCCGGCCTTCCAGAGTCGTCACGGTCGTCTCACCCATAGGCACAGAGTCTGCCAGAAAAGCCCTACCGCACCGATCATCCCCCGGTCTGGTCCGGGCTGCACGTTCTACAACCCCAAGACCGCCGTTTCCTACTACCTGCGCACTGGGCGGGCGGACGTCCTCCTGCTTGAGGACGAGGGGGCCGCGAGCCTACGCACGGCCGCGCTCCCCGGGCGCCGAAGCGGTCGACCCCCGCACCACCAGTTCCGGCATGAACACGAACTCGCTGTGCGGCGCAGGCGTCCCGCCGATCTCCTCCAGCAATGTGCGCACGGCCGCCTGTCCCATCGCCGGGACCGGCTTGCGGACCGTCGTCAGCGGCGGGTCGGTGAAGGCGATCAGGGGGGAGTCGTCGAAACCCACGACTGAGACGTCCTTCGGGACTTCGAGACCCCGCTGCCGGGCCGCCCGTATCGCACCCAGCGCCATCATGTCGCTCGCGCACACCACCGCCGTACAGCCGCGGTCGATCAGCGCGGTGGCCGCGGCCTGGCCGCCCTCCAGGGTGTACAGGGAGTGCTGGACGAACTGCGTCTCGATCGTCTCCGTGGGCAGGCCCAGCTGGTCCTGCATGCTGCGGACGAAGCCCTCGATCTTGCGCTGCACCGGCACGAACCGCTTGGGGCCGAGGGCCAGACCGATCCTCGTGTGCCCCAGCGACACCAGGTGCGTGACCGCGAGGGCCATCGCCGCGCGGTCGTCGGGGGAGATGAACGGCGCCTGCACCTTCGGGGAGAAGCCGTCGACGAGCACGAACGGCACGCCCTGGGCGCGCAACTGCTCGTAGCGCTGCATGTCGGCGGAGGTGTCCGCGTGCAGTCCGGAGACGAAGATGATGCCGGCCACGCCCCGGTCGACGAGCATCTCCGTCAGCTCGTCCTCCGTGGAACCGCCCGGGGTCTGGGTGGCCAGCACCGGTGTGTAGCCCTGCCGGGTCAGCGCCTGGCCGATCACCTGCGCCAGGGCCGGGAATATCGGGTTCTCGAGTTCCGGGGTTATCAGGCCCACCAGGCCCTCGCTGCGCTGCCGCAGCCGCACCGGGCGCTCGTAGCCCAGCACGTCGAGGGCGGCGAGCACGGACTGGCGGGTGGTGGCGGCGACGCCCGGCTTCCCGTTGAGGACCCGGCTGACGGTCGCTTCGCTCACCCCCGCCTGCGCAGCGATGTCGGCAAGCCGTGTGGTCACGGGATTGGACTGTACCGGCCGGATCTGCCCTTGCACACCAAATGGACGCCGCGGGCGACCTGTTGACCGGCTCGGTCCGGGCTGCTGCGTCATCGCGCTCCCTCGTGAAAGTGATGGCAAGAGCTTGCAGAGTCTTGCATAGGCTGCCCTGGGGCGCTCCACCGCCGTAAACAAGGGTCTCACGGCAACTGCCCCTGGGTCACGCCCGGGTAACGGTGATGACTTCTTGCACTTTTTTGCTGCAAGGTCTTTCGCGGCGCTTACATCCTTGTTACGTTCGGCGACGCCCGGCGGCGGCAACGGCGCAGTCGGCAAGTCGACAGGAACGGCAGACGGGGCCGCTTCCTGCTGAGCACACGGGCTTTCACCCTCAAGGAGAACTCATGCGGCGTGGCATAGCGGCCACCGCGCTGGTGGCGTCCCTCGCCCTCGCGGCGACGGCCTGCGGCGGAAGCGACAGCGGCGACAAGGCCGACGGTCCGGTCACCATCACCTGGTGGGACACCTCCAACGCCACCAATGAGGCGCCGACGTACAAGGCCCTGGTCAAGCAGTTCGAGGCTGCCAACAAGGACATCAAGGTCAAGTACGTCAACGTCCAGTTCGACCAGGCGCAGAACAAGTTCGACACGGCCGCCGGTGCCTCCGGCGCCCCGGACGTGCTGCGCTCCGAGGTCGGCTGGACCCCCGCCTTCGCCAAGAAGGGCTACTTCCTGCCGCTGGACGGCACCGAGGCCCTCGCGGACCAGGACAAGTTCAAGTCGAACCTGATCACGCAGGCCCAGTACGACGGCAAGACGTACGGCGTGCCGCTGGTCACCGACACCCTCGCCCTGGTCTACAACAAGGAACTCTTCGAGAAGGCCGGCGTCGAGGCCCCCACGACCTGGGACGAGCTGAAGACCGCCGCCGCGAAGATCAAGGCGAAGACCGGCGTCGACGGCTACTGGGGCTCCACCCAGGCCTACTACGCGCAGACCTTCCTCTACGGCGAGGGCACCGACACCGTCGACGCCGACGCCAAGAAGATCACCGTCGCCTCCGCCGAGGCCAAGAAGGGCTACGAGACCTGGCAGAGCCTGTTCTCCGGCAAGGGTCTGCACAAGGCCGACACCACCGCCGACGCCTACGCCAACATCCAGGACGCGTTCGTCAACGGCAAGGTCGCCGCGATCATCCAGGGCCCCTGGGAGATCACGAACTTCTACAAGGGCTCGGCGTTCACGGACAAGTCCAACCTCGGCATCGCCACCGTCCCGGCCGGCTCCAGCGGCAAGGCGGGCGCCCCGACCGGCGGCCACAACCTCTCGGTCTACGCCGGCTCGGACTCCGCCCACCAGAAGGCGGCCCTGAAGTTCGTCAACTTCATGACCTCCGCCAAGTCCCAGTCGACGATCGCGCTGAAGAACTCCACGCTCCCGACGCGCGACGACGCCTACACCGCCGAGGTCAAGGCCGACCCGGGCATCGCCGGCTACCAGGGCGTCCTCGCCGCCGCCCAGCCGCGCCCGGCACTGCCCGAGTACAGCTCCCTGTGGACCCCGCTGGACACCGAACTGCTCAAGATCGCGGGCGGCAAGGAGTCCCTCGACAAGGGCCTCAGCAACGCTGAGACCGCGATCGCCAAGCTGGTCCCGGACTTCAGCAAGTGACCCCGAGTGGCCGCCGGGTCCGCCTGAACATGGGGGGACGGACCCGACGGCCACCGGCCTGTGCCCAGCCACTTCTCAGCCGTAGAACTTCCAGAAGGTGTCGAACATGACAGTCGCCATCGACCGCGCCACCGGCAAACGCCGCGGTGACCGCGCGCCGCGGCCCGGGCTGGGCCAACGCCTGAAGCACAGCTACCACAAGCACTGGTACGCCTACGCGATGATCACCCCCGTGGCCGTCGTGCTCGGCGTCCTCGTGATCTACCCCCTGATCTACGGCGTCTACCTCACGCTCACCGACGCCAACAGCCTCAACACGGCCCGCACGATCGGCGTCAACCACATCGACGCCACCTACAAGTTCATCGGCCTCGACAACTACGCCGACATCCTGTGGGGCCCGACGGCGTACGACCGCTTCTGGTCGCACTTCATCTGGACGATCGTCTGGACCGCGGTCTGTGTCGCCCTGCACTACTGCATCGGGCTCGGCCTCGCGCTGCTGCTCAACCAGAAGCTGCGGGGACGGACGCTGTACCGGCTGATCCTGGTGCTGCCCTGGGCCGTGCCGACCTTCGTCACCGTCTTCGGCTGGCGCTTCATGCTCGCCGACGGCGGCATCATCAACACCTTCCTGGAGACGCTGCATCTGCCCAGCCCGGCCTGGCTGGAGGACACCTTCTGGCAGCGGTTCGCCGCGATCATGGTCAACACCTGGTGCGGTGTGCCGTTCATGATGGTCTCGCTGCTCGGCGGACTGCAGTCCATCGACACCTCGCTGTACGAGGCCTCCGAGATGGACGGCGCCAGCGCGTGGCAGCGGTTCCGGTACGTCACCCTGCCGGGCCTCAGGTCCGTCAGCTCCACCGTCGTACTCCTCGGCATCATCTGGACCTTCAACCAGTTCGCCGTCATCTTCCTGCTGTTCGGCAACACCGCCCCCGATGCCCAGATCCTGGTGACGTGGGCCTACCACCTCGGCTTCGGACAGCAGCCGCGCGACTTCGCGCAGTCGGCCGCCTACGGCATCCTGCTGCTGGCCATCCTGATCGTCTTCACCTCCTTCTACCGCCGCTGGCTGAACCGCAATGACCAACAGCTCGCGATCTGAGGCAGGAGTCCCCATGAGTACGACCACTGTCGACACCCCCGCCGCGGTGAGCGAGCAACGCTCCTCGCAGGCCCCTCGCCGGGTCCGGCGCCGCGGTGAGAACAGCCTCGCCGGCTCGTTCGCCGCCCACGGCATCCTGATCGTCGCGTGCCTGATCGCGCTGTTCCCGATCGCCTGGCTGGTCTTCCTGTCCCTCGGCCCCGACAAGGACGACTACCTCCACCCCGGCGGCATCTGGGACAAGATGACGTTCGACAACTACTCGTTCGTCCTGCAGCACACGGCCTTCTTCGACTGGCTGAAGAGCTCGCTGATCGTCTCGCTCGGCACGACCGTCATCGGCGTGCTGATCGCCGCGACCACGGGTTACGCCGTCTCGCGCATGCGCTTTCCGGGGTACCGGAAGTTCATGTGGGTGCTACTGGTCACGCAGATGTTCCCGGTAGCCGTACTCATGGTGCCGATGTACCAGATGCTCTCGGACCTGCAGCTCATCGACAGTTACCTTGGGCTCGTCCTCGTGTACTGCTCGACCGCGGTGCCGTACTGCGCCTGGCTGCTCAAGGGCTACTTCGACACCATCCCGTTCGAGATCGACGAGGCCGGACGCGTCGACGGGCTGACCCCCTTCGGCACGTTCGCACGACTGATCCTGCCGCTCGCCCGGCCGGGGCTCGCGGTCGCCGCGTTCTACAGCTTCCTCACCGCCTTCGGCGAGGTCGCGTTCGCGTCGACGTTCATGCTGTCCGACACGAATTACACCTTCGCGGTCGGGCTGCAGAGCTTCGTGAGTGAGCACGATGCGCAGCGCAACCTGATGGCTGCGACCGCGGTGTTGATCGCGATACCGGTGTCCGTGTTCTTCTACCTCGTGCAGAAGAACCTGGTTACCGGGCTCACTGCCGGTGGCACGAAGGGGTAGGCGCCGCCGGGGGATCGGTTGTTGATCGGCTGCGGCTTTCGTTGTGGCTGGTCGCGCCCACGCGGCGGTAGCCGCAAATGAATACAGCCCCGCGCCCCTGTGGGGGCGTTGCCCCCACACCCCCCGAAAGACCCGAGGCGGTCGCGGTGTCCATCCGACCCCGCTGTCACCGCGGCCGCCTCGTCACCAACCCACCGTCGTACACACGTAAGTCCCCATGACCCCGTTACGTATCAAGGACGCCATGAGCCAGCAGCACTCCGCCGACACGGCCCCGACCTCCGCCGTCGCCACCGTCGCCCAGCGCAGCGACTGGTGGCGGGACGCGGTGATCTACCAGGTCTATCCGCGCAGCTTCGCCGACAGCAACGGCGACGGCATGGGCGACCTGGAGGGCATCCGCACCCGACTGCCGTACCTGCGCGACCTCGGCGTGGACGCCGTGTGGCTCAGCCCCTTCTACGCCTCCCCACAGGCCGACGCCGGCTACGACGTCGCCGACTACCGGGCCGTGGACCCCATGTTCGGCAACCTGCTCGACGCCGACGCGCTGATCCGCGACGCCCACGAGCTGAGCCTGCGCATCATCGTCGACCTGGTCCCCAACCACTCCTCCGACCAGCACGAGTGGTTCAAGCGGGCGCTGCGGGACGGCCCCGGCTCGCCGCTGCGGGAGCGCTACCACTTCCGCCCCGGCAAGGGCGAGAACGGCGAACTCCCGCCCAACGACTGGGAGTCGATCTTCGGCGGCCCGGCGTGGACGCGGGTCACCGAACCGGACGGCACCCTCGGCGAGTGGTACCTCCACCTCTTCGCCCCCGAGCAGCCCGACTTCAACTGGGAACACCCGGCCGTCGGCGACGAGTTCCGCTCGATCCTGCGCTTCTGGCTGGACATGGGCGTGGACGGGTTCCGCATCGACGTGGCCCATGGCCTGGTCAAGGCGGAAGGCCTGCCCGACCTCGGCTCCCACGAGCAGCTGAAGCTGCTGGGCAACGATGTCATGCCCTTCTTCGACCAGGACGGCGTGCACGAGGTGTACCGCCAGTGGCGCGTCATCCTCGACGAGTACTCCGGCGAGCGCATCTTCGTGGCGGAGGCCTGGACCCCGACGGTCGAGCGCACTGCCAACTACGTCCGCCCGGACGAACTCCACCAGGCCTTCAACTTCCAGTACCTGGGCACCGACTGGGACGCGAAGGAGCTCCGCAAGGTCGTCGACCGCACCCTGGACGCGATGCGCCCGGTGAACGCACCGGCGACCTGGGTCCTGTCCAACCACGACGTGACCCGCCACGCCACCCGCTTCGCCAACCCGCCCGGCCTCGGCACGCAGATCCGCACGGCGGGGGACAGGGCGTTGGGCCTGCGCCGGGCCCGAGCGGCCACGCTCCTGATGCTGGCGCTGCCGGGATCGGCCTACGTCTACCAGGGCGAGGAACTGGGCCTCCCGGACGTCGTCGACCTCCCCGACGAGGTGCGCCAGGACCCGGCCTACTTCCGTGGCGCGGGCCAGGACGGCTTCCGTGACGGCTGCCGGGTCCCGATCCCGTGGACCCGCGAGGGCTCGTCGTACGGCTTCGGCAGCGGGGGCAGCTGGCTGCCGCAGCCCTCGGACTGGGCCGAGCTGAGCATCGAGGCGCAGACGGGTGCCGCCGACTCCACCCTGGAGCTGTACCGCACGGCACTGGCCACCCGCCGCTCCCAGCCCGACCTCGGCGCGGGTGACTCCGTCGAGTGGCTGCGCGCCCCCGAGGGCGTCCTCGCCTTCCGCCGCGGCGAGTTCGTGTGCGTCGCCAATACCAGTGGCGAGTCGGTGACGACGCCGGCGTACGGCCGTGTCCTGCTCACCAGCGGTGAGATCACGGAGGCGGACGGCGAGACGAAGGTCCCGTCGGACACGACGGTGTGGTTCACGACGGCCTGACGGCTGATCAACTGACGGAGGCCCGCTGCCTGTTCAGGCGGCGGGCCTCCGCCTTGCTCTACATGACGGCCGGCCCGGCGGCCACCCCCACGGCCGGCCCGGCGGCGTTCGCGCACACGAACGCGGCCCACTGCGACGCCGAGCGCCCCGAACAGCGCGAGGCCCATGAGGGCGGTGGCGACACGGAAATCACTCTCGGCATCGGCGACGGACGACCACAGGAACCTGCCGCCGAGCCCCAGGCCGAAGACGGTCGGCAGAACCAGGCTCGGCAGGGGGCCGCCGTTCCTCCGGCAGCTCAGGAAGATCATCAGCCCGAACCAGGAGAGGACGGCGACCCGTACCGCCCCGTTCGCGAGCCCCGTACCGTCCGGACACTCGCCCCCGATACGCGGCCCGCACGTCCGGGGGTTGCACCTCTTCGAGGACGGCGAACCGCCATCGCGGGGCAAACCCGTGATGGCGGTATGGATCAAGCGTGGGCGCCGATCAGGCTACTTCCAGGTGTCACTCGTCGAATAGGCCGAGGAACTGCCCGTCGTGTACGAGCGATTCGTGCCGGATTCCCAGGTCACGTTCCCAGAGTTGTCCTTTTTGAGGAACTTGTACTCGAAGGTCGTGCTCTTCGGGACGATGGCCAGCTTGGTCCACGTCGGGTACGACGCTGACGACAGCGGGATCGCGTCGCTCGTGTTCCAGGAGCCGAGGGAGGCGATGGAGCCGACGACGTAGACGTTGGTGCCCAAGTCGGTCGTGGCGGTGACGTTGAAGGTGACGTCGGTGGAGTTTGCACTCGCCACGTTCCAGGTGTTGTTGTAGCTGACCGCCGAAGTCGTCGTGGACGCCGATCTGTTGGCGTTCGACTCCCAGGTGACGTTTCCTGAACTGTCCTTCTTGATGTATTTGAATTCGAACGACGTGTTGATCGGGATGCTCACCTCACTCGACCAGATCGGGTAGCCCGTCGACGACAGCTTCACCGCCTTCGAGGTGTCCCAGCTGCCCAGTGCCGAGATGGAGCCGACCACGTAGACGTCCTGGCCGGACGTCGTCGCCGCGTACTCGTTGAACGTCGCCGTCACCGTGGACGTCGAGTCGTCGTCATCGTCCTCGCAGGTCGTGCAGGGCGTGAACTCGCCGTCGTAGAAGGCGATCGCGCTCTTCGCGGGGATGGTGAGGGTGGCGCTGCCGCCCGACACGGTCACCGTCGTCGCGCCGTTGTCGATGACGTTGGAGTACGTGCCGTCGGCCATCCCGGTCGCGAAGGCGTAAGTCGCCGCTGAGGAGCCGTTGTTCAGAGCGATGTAGCCACCGCTGCCCCTCCCGAAGCCGATCACGCTCGACGACTTCGTCGACCAGTTGGACACGGACTCCGAGCCCACCGCGTTGTGCCACTTCACCATGCCGGTGATCGCGGTGTCCCGCTGGAGGCAGTACCAGCCGCTGGAGCAGTTGGTGTCGGTCACGAAGCCGTTCGAGTTCGGCGGGGCCTGGTCGGAGGAGGAGAACTCGAAGCCCGAGTAGATCGTCGGGGTGGCCCACTTGTAGGCCAGCTCGAAGACGTTGGCGAGCTTGTAGGTGTCGCCGTCCTTGTAGCTCATGTGCAGGCCGTTGCGCTCGGTGTCGTGGTTCGTCACGAAGGACACCGAGTTGGCGGGGGTCAGGACGCCCGAGGAGGACAGGGACTCCAGGTCGGACACATTGCCCTGGAACGCGGACTTCAGCTTGCTCGCGTAGGTGAAGTCCAGGACGTCACCCGAGGAGTAGTAGTCCGACGCCGCCGGGGTCGAACCGGGGTACACCTCCTCGAAGATGTACGGGTCCGAGCCCGCCGTCGTGTTGTCGAGCTTCGCCCAGATCGCGTTGAGGTCGGCCACCGGGATGTGCTTGGCCGCGTCGATGCGGAAGCCGTCGACGCCCAGCGCGATCTGCTTGTTCAGGAACGCCGCGATGCCCGAGCGGACGTCGTCGTCCTCCGTCTCCAGGTCGGGGAGGCCCAGGAGTTCGCAGTTCTGGATCTCGGTGAGGTTCGACCAGTCGTCGATGATCAGGTCGGAGTCGGAGCACTCCGCGGACGTGTGGTAGTCGTCCGGGTCCCAGTCCGGGGTGTCGTACTTGTTGGTGATCGTCGTGCCGTTGTAGCCGGTCCCGGTCTGGGCCGCCGTGTGGTTGATCACCGCGTCCGTGTATACCTTCACGCCCGCGTCGTGGCAGGCGTCGACCATCGACGCGAACTGGGCCGCCGTACCGAAGCGGCCGTTCAGGTTGTACGAGTACGGCTGGTAGACGTCCCACCAGTAGTAGTTGGTCTGCTTGAGGGACTCCGCCGGCGGGGCCACCCACACCGCGCCGTAGCCGTTCGGACCGAGCACGTCCGTGCACTCGGAGGCGACCGAGTCCCAGTTGTAGGACCAGAGGTTGGCGATCACGTCGCCCGAGGTCGTGGCGTCCGCCTGGGCGGTCGCGGCGGGCAGGGCCGTCACGCCGGCCAGCGCGAGAGCGCCGACGGTCACGGCTCTCGCGGCGCGGTGGAAGACACCCGGGGGCCGGTGTCTGGAAGTCATGTGCGGCTCCGAAAGGCTTCAGAAGGAAGGGACAGGCTTCAACAACTCGTGAGCGTGGGGCAGTTGAGAAGGGCACGTCAAGGCTGTGTGTGAAAGTTCTTGCTGTGACTTTCAAGGCCCTTGCTGTAAACCTTTCGTTAGCGGTACGTTCTCGCCGGCGCCCGGCAAAGACGCCTGGCCGTCACGCAAGGAGCCCCCACGTGATATCGAGATGGTCCGCAACCGCCGGTGCCGCGGCTACCGCGTTCGCCACCGCTGCCGCCGTCCTGGCCCCCACGACCGCCTACGCCTCCCCGCCCGGCACGAAGGACGTCACCGCCGTCCTCTTCGAGTGGAACTTCGCCTCGGTGGCGAAGGAGTGCACCAACACCCTCGGCCCGGCCGGCTACGGCTACGTCCAGGTCTCCCCGCCCGCCGAGCACATCCAGGGCTCGCAGTGGTGGACGTCGTACCAGCCGGTGAGCTACAAGATCGCGGGGCGCCTCGGTGACGCCACCGCCTTCCAGAGCATGGTCGACACGTGTCACACGGCCGGTGTGAAGGTCGTCGTCGACGCCGTCATCAACCACATGTCGGCGGGCAGCGGTACCGGTACCGGCGGCTCGTCCTACACGAAGTACAACTACCCGGGCCTGTACTCCTCGGCCGACATGGACGACTGCACGTCCACGATCAGCGACTACACCAACCGCACCAACGTCCAGAACTGCGAACTCGTCGGCCTCGCCGACCTGGACACCGGCGAGGAGTACGTCCGCGCCACCATCGCCGGCTACCTGAACACCCTGCTCGGCTACGGCGTCGACGGCTTCCGTATCGACGCGGCCAAGCACATCCCGGCGACCGACCTCGCCAACATCAAGTCCCGGCTGAGCAATTCGTCGGTGTACTGGAAGCAGGAGGTCATCTACGGCAGCGGAGAGGCCGTCCAGCCCACCGAGTACACGGGCAACGGCGACGTCCAGGAGTTCCGCTACGCCTACGACCTCAAGCGGGTCTTCAACAGCGAGAACCTCGCCTACCTGGAGAACTACGGCGAGGGCTGGGGCTACATGAGCAGCTCCGTCGCCGGTGTCTTCGTCGACAACCACGACACCGAGCGCAACGGCAGCACCTTGAACTACAAGGACGGGGCGAACTACACCCTCGCCAACGTCTTCATGCTCGCCTACCCGTACGGCGCCCCGGACATCAACTCCGGGTACGAGTTCTCCGACACGGACGCCGGACCGCCCAACAGCGGTGCGGTGAGCGCCTGTTGGCAGGACGGCTGGAAGTGCCAGCACGCCTGGCCGGAGATCGAGTCGATGGTCGCCTTCCGCAACGCCACGCGCGGCGAGTCGATGACCGACTGGTGGGACAACGGCGCCGACGCGATCGCCTTCGGACGGGGCGCCAAGGGCTACGTCGCCATCAACCACGAGTCGAGCAGCCTGAGCCGCACGTACCAGACCTCGCTGAGCGCCGGGACGTACTGCAACGTGCAGAACGACACGACGGTGACCGTGAACTCGAGCGGCCAGTTCACGGCCACCCTGGGTTCCAACACCGCCCTGGCGATCTACGCCGGCAAGTCCAGCTGCTGAGCTGCCGCACCTTCAGGACGGCCACCCCTGTCACGGCTCTCCACGCCGGCGCAGAGGTGGCCGTCCGAGTACCTCGATGTACACGATCCGGCCGTCCACGACGTCGAGGATCAGATCGCCTGTCGAGGGCAGGAGCGGCACGCAGCGATGGCTCGGACCGTACGGCTGTCCGTCCGGATGGTCCGCCGTCCGGATGCTCTGGCAGAAGTCGTCGCCGCAGCCGCACGCGCCGACCATGCGGACGTCCCACACGCAGATGGCCAGCTCGCGTTCCCCTTCCTCCTCCAGGAGTCCGACCAGTTCGTCGACGAGCTCCGGGAAGACCTCGCGCACGAGGGGTGGTTCCTGCTCCATGCGGGGACGGTAGCCAGCGGCGACCGTGCGGGGCGACCGATTATGTGCGGTGCGCGAGGGGTTGACGTGTTCAGAGCATCGCCCTACGTTCCGCCCTGTGAATGGGAGCGCTCCCACGATTGGGCGGATCATGACACGCAGACTCAGAACGTGGACGGTGACATCGTTGTCCGTCCTCCTGACCGCCGCCGGCTTCACCGCGGCGGGCACGCCGAACGCCTACGCCGCCACCTCGGCGACGATCAACGGCTCGACCAGCTACCAGCCCATCGACGGCTTCGGCTTCTCCGAGCACTTCGGGCGGGCCGCCGTCATGAACGGCTCGCAGGGACTGTCCGCACAGCACCAGCGCGAGATCCTCGACCTGCTGCTCAACCGTTCCACCGGCGCCGGCCTGAGCATCCTGCGCCTCGGCATCGACTCCGGCATCCAGCCGGCCGACCCCGGCGGCCCGAACGCGACCCCCAAGTACGTGTGGGACGGCGTCGACAAGGGCCAGGTGTGGCTGGCCAAGGAGGCCAAGGCCTACGGCGTCACCCGCTTCTACGCCGATGCCTGGACCGCCCCCGGCTACATGAAGACCAACGGCACGGACGCCGACGGCGGCACCCTGTGCGGGCTGTCCGGGGCGAGTTGCGCGAGCGGCGACTGGCGTACGGCGTACGCCAACTTCCTTGTCCAGTACGCGAAGTTCTACGGCCAGGAGGGCATCGGGATCACCGACCTCGGGTTCACCAACGAGCCCGACTGGACGGCGACGTACGACTCGATGCGGCTCACCCCCGCCCAGGCGGTCGAGTTCACCAAGGTCCTCGGTCCGATCGCGAACGCGGCCGGATACAAGGTCGCCTGCTGCGACTCCTTCGGCTGGACCCAGCAGAAGAGTTACAGCAGCGCGATCGAGGCCGACGCGACGGCCCGGGGTTATGTGGCCACCCACACCGGCCACACCTACGCCAGCGCGGTCGACGGTCCGCTGCCGACCCGGAAACGCACCTGGATGTCGGAGTGGTCGCCCAACGGCACCACCTGGAACGAGAACTGGGACGACGGCAGCGGCTACGACGGCTTCACCGTCGCATCGGCCGTCCACGACGCCCTCACCCTGGGCAACACCAGCGGCTATGTGTACTGGTACGGCGCCTCGCTCGGCGCCACCCGTGGCCTGATCCAGATGGACGGCGACAACTACCACGTCTCCAAGCGGCTCTGGGCGATCGCCAACTACAGCCGCTACATCCGGCCCGGGTCCACCCGTATCGCCGCCACGACCCCCGACACCAACCTCAGGCTGTCGGCGTTCCGCAACACCGACGGCACGGTGACGGTCGTGGCGCTCAACGCGTCGGCCGGCGCCCAGCAGGTGTCGTACAGCCTGCAGAACACCGGGATCAGCACCGGGACGGCGACTCCGTACCTGACCAACGGCTCGAACAGCATGGCCCGGCAGTCGGCCGTCGCCGTGAGCGGGGGCTCGCTGACCGCCTCGGTCCCGGCCCGCTCGCTCGTCACCTACACCATCAAGCGATAGGAGTCGCGATGCGCCTGATCAGACGTCTCGGGGTCTTACTCGGAGGCCTAGCCCTGCTGATCGGAGCGGCGGCGGCCCCGTCCTCCGCGGCGGCGACCGCTCTGCCCAGCAGCTTCACCTGGTCGTCGAGCGGGGTGCTGCTCTCCCCGAAGTCGGACGCGAGCCACAGTATCGCCGCGATCAAGGACCCGTCGGTCGTGTACAGCGGCGGCCGCTGGCACGTCTTCGGCAGCACCGCCAGCACCAGCGGCGGATACAGCATGGTGTACCTCAACTTCACCGACTGGTCGCAGGCGGCCTCCGCGACGCAGTACTACCTGGACCAGACGCCGATCGGCACCGGGTACAAGGCGGCGCCGCAGGTGTTCTACTTCGCGCCGCAGGGGCTGTGGTACCTCGTCTACCAGACCGGGGACAACGCGGCGTACTCGACGACCACGAACATCTCCAACCCGAGTTCGTGGACCGCGCCGAAGAAGTTCTACGCCGACGGCATGCCGCAGATCATCAAGGACAACATCGGCAGCGGCTACTGGGTGGACTTCTGGACCATCTGCGGCACGGTGAACTGCTACCTGTTCTCCTCCGACGACAACGGACACCTGTACCGCTCGCAGACGACGCTGGCGAACTTCCCGAACGGCTTCGGCAACACGGCCATCGTGATGTCCGACTCCAACAAGTACCGGCTGTGGGAGGCGAGCAACGTCTACAAGCTCTCCGACTCCAACACCTACCTGCTGCTGGTCGAGGCGATCGGCAGCAACGGCAAGCGTTACTTCAGGTCCTGGACGTCGAGCAGCATCACCGGCACCTGGACGGCGCTCGCCGACAGCGAGACCAACCCCTTCGCGCGGTCGACCAACGTGACGTTCAGCGGCACGGCCTGGACCAACGACATCAGTCACGGCGAGATGCTCCGGGCGGGCACCGACCAGACCCTCACCATCAACCCGTGCCGTCTGCAGTTCCTGTACCAGGGCCTGGATCCCGCGGCCTCCGGCCCCTACAACACCCTGCCCTGGCGGCTCGGCCTGCTGACCCAGACCAACTCCAGCTGCTGAAAGTTCTTTCCGTTACTTTCAGGACTCTTGCTGTAAGTATTACGGCGGCGATACGGTCGCGCGGGGTCGGACCCACGTAGAGCCGCCGCAATCGCAAGGAGTCCATCTGTGATACCGAGATGGCCGACGTCGTCGAGGCGTCGAACCGCCCATGCCGGACGGGTCGCTGCGGTCACCGTGACCGCGCTGGCCGCAGCGCTCGTCCAGCCCGTCTCCGCCCAGGCGGACACTCCGCCCCCGCCGCCGTCCGACGCGAAGCTCGCCGCCGAGCCCGCCCGGCACGACGACACCCGTGAGCAGTTCTACTTCGTGCTCCCGGACCGCTTCGCCAACGGCAGCACCGCCAACGACGAGGGCGGCCTGACCGGTTCCCGGCTCAGCACGGGCTACGACCCCACCGACAAGGGCTTCTACCAGGGCGGCGACCTCAAGGGCCTGACCAAGAAGCTCGACTACATCAAGGGCCTGGGCACCACCTCCATCTGGATGGCCCCGATCTTCAAGAACCGGCCCGTGCAGGGCACCGGGGACAACGCCTCCGCCGGCTACCACGGTTACTGGATCACCGACTTCACCCAGGTCGACCCGCACTTCGGCACCAACCAGGACCTGGAGACCCTCATCTCCAAGGCCCACGCCAAGGGCATGAAGGTCTTCTTCGACGTCATCACCAACCACACGGCCGATGTCGTCGACTATGAGGAGAAGTCGTACGACTACCTCTCCAAGGGCGCGTTCCCGTACCTGACGAAGGACGGCGAGCCGTTCGACGACGCGGACTACGCGGACGGCACCGAGGACTTCCCCGCCGTCGACGCCGACTCCTTCCCGCGCACCCCGACGGTCGCGGCGGACTCCGAGGACACCAAGGTCCCGTCCTGGCTCAACGACCCAACGATGTACCACAATCGCGGTGATTCGACCTATGCGGGCGAGTCGACGACCTACGGTGACTTCTCCGGCCTCGACGACCTGTGGACCGAGCGTCCCGAGGTCGTCACCGGCATGGAGAAGATCTACCAGCGCTGGGTCAGGGACTTCGACATCGACGGCTTCCGGATCGACACCGTGAAGCACGTCAACATGGAGTTCTGGACCCAGTGGGCCACGGCCCTCGACTCCTACGCGGCCAAGCAGGGCCGCGACGACTTCTTCATGTTCGGCGAGGTCTACTCCGCCGACACGTCGATCACCTCGCCGTACGTCACCCAGGGCCGCCTCGACGCCACGCTCGACTTCCCCTTCCAGGAAGCGGCCCGGCAGTACGCCTCCCAGGGCGGCAGCGCCCAGAAGCTCGCGTCCGTCTTCGCCGACGACTACAAGTACACGACCGACAAGGCCAACGCGTACGAGCAGGTCACCTTCCTCGGCAACCACGACATGGGCCGCATCGGGTACTTCCTGAACCAGGACAACCCGAAGGCCACCGACGCCGAACTCCTCGCCAAGGACGAGCTCGCCAACGAGCTGATGTTCCTCAGCCGCGGCAACCCCGTCGTCTACTACGGCGACGAGCAGGGCTTCACCGGCGCCGGCGGCGACAAGGACGCCCGCCAGACGATGTTCGCGTCGAAGACGGCCGACTACCTCGACGACGACGAGATCGGCACCGACCGCACGCACGCGAGCGACGCGTACGACACGAGTGCGCCGCTGTACGAGCAGATCGCCGAACTCGCCAAGCTGCGTAAGGCCAACCCGGCGCTGACGGACGGCGTCCAGACCGAGCGCTATGCGGCGGACGGCTCCGGCATCTACGCCTTCTCGCGGACCGATTCCAAGACAGGCACCGAGTACGTCGTCGCCTTCAACAACGCCGACGACGCCAAGTCGGCCACGTTCGCGGCCGGTTCGGCGGACATGAGGTACGCCGGGATCTACGGCACCGACGCGACGGCGAAGTCCGACGCCGACAAGAAGATCACCGTCACCGTCCCGGCCGGCTCCGCGATCGTCCTCAAGGCGGCCGGCAAGCTCGCCCAGCCGTCCAGCAAGCCGACGATCACCCTCAAGGCTCCTGACGCCGGCGCCACCGGCACCGTCGAGCTCACCGCCGACGTCGACGGCGGACAGCTCAACCGGGTCGTCTTCGCCGCCCAGACCGGCAACGGCAAGTGGAAGACCCTCGGCTCGGCCGACCACGCCCCGTACAAGGTCACGCAGACCATCGCGAAGGACGTACCGGCCGGAACGGCCTTGCGCTACAAGGCAGTTGTCATGGATTCGGCCGGCCGGACCTCCAGTGCCACCGCTCAGAGCACCAGCGGCACCCCGCCCGCCGAGGAGACCCCCACCGCCTCCTCCCGCGACTACGCGATCGTCCACTACAAGCGCACCGACGGCGACTACGAGAACTGGGGCCTGTACGCCTGGGGCGACCTCGCCGACGGCGAGTCGACGACCTGGCCGGACAGCCATCCGTTCGTCGGCCGGGACGCGTACGGCGCCTTCGCCTACGTCAAGCTCAAGCCGGGCGCCTCGAACGTCGGCTTCCTCGTCATCGACAAGGACGGCAACAAGGACGTCTCCGCCGACCGCACGATCGACGTCACCCAGACCGGCGAGGTCTGGATCGAGCAGGGCAAGGACACCGTCCTCACGGAGAAGCCCGACTATCCGGCCCAGGACGAGACCAAGGCCGTCCTGCACTACCACCGTGCCGACGGGGACTACGACGGCTGGGGGCTGCACGTCTGGACGGGCGCCGCGAACCCCACCGACTGGTCGAAGCCCCTGGAGCCGGTGAAGACTGATGCCTATGGCGCGGTCTTCGAGGTACCGCTCACCGAGGGTGCCACCAGCCTCAGTTACATCCTCCACAAGGGCGACGAGAAGGACCTGTCCACCGATCAGTCGCTCGACCTCACGGCGAACGGCCACGAGGTGTGGCTGTTGAACGGCCAGGAGAAGTACCTGCTCCCGCAGCCGGCCGGCTCGGCGGCGGCGCTCGACCTGACCACCTCCAAGGCGGTCTGGATCGACCGGAACACGGTCGCCTGGAACGGCTCGGACGCGGCCGCCTCCACGCAGCTGATGTACAGCCGGGACGGTTCGATCGCGGTCGAGGACGGCGCGCTGACCAGCAGTGATGAGCGCCGGCTGCGCCTCTCCAAGACCACCCTCACCGACGCCCAGAAGACCAAGTTCCCGCACCTGAAGGACTACACCGCCTGGTCCGTCGACCCGCGCGACCGCGACCGGGTGCGCGCGGCCCTGAGCGGCCAGCTCGTCGCCTCCCAGCGGGCCGCTGGGGGCACCTCCCAGGCATTCGGCTCTGGGGGAGGGGCCGTGCTGGCCGCGACCGGCGTCCAGATCGCCGGCGTACTCGACGACCTGTACCCGGACGCCACGAAGGCGGATCTCGGGCCGACCTTCCACAACGGCCGTCCCACGCTGGCCGTTTGGGCGCCGACCGCACAGAACGTGTCACTGGAGCTCGACGGCTCCACCGTCGCCATGAAGCGGAACGCCACCACCGGCGTCTGGTCCGTCACCGGCCCCAAGTCCTGGAAGAACAAGGCCTATCGGTACGTCGTGAAGGTCTGGGCGCCCAGCGTCCAGAAGCTGGTCACCAACAAGGTCACCGACCCCTACTCGGTCGCCCTCACCGCGAACTCCGAACGCAGCCTCGTCGTCGACCTGGACGACAAGTCCCTTGCCCCGAGCGGCTGGTCGACCCTCAGCAAGCCCAAGGCCGTGGCGCTGAAGGACGCCCAGATCCAGGAGCTGCACATCCGGGACTTCTCGGTCGAGGACAAGACGGCGGCCAACCCCGGCACCTACCTGGCCTTCACCGACAAGGACAGCGACGGCTCCCAGCACCTGCGGGAACTCGCGAAGTCGGGCACGTCGTACGTCCACCTCCTGCCCGCCTTCGACATCGCCACCATCCCCGAGAAGACGTCCGACCAGGCGACCGTCGACTGCGATCTGGCCTCCTACGCGGCCGACTCCGACAAGCAGCAGGAGTGCGTCGCGAAGGCCGCCGCGAAGGACGCGTACAACTGGGGCTACGACCCGTACCACTACACGGTCCCCGAGGGTTCGTACGCCACCGACCCGGACGGCACCGAGCGCACGGTCGAGTTCCGGAAGATGGTCAAGTCCCTGAACGAGGACGGCCTCAGGGTCGTCATGGACGTCGTCTACAACCACACGGCGGCCAGCGGCCAGGCCGACACCAGCGTGCTCGACAAGGTCGTCCCCGGCTACTACCAGCGGCTCCTCGCCGACGGTTCGGTGGCGAACAGCACCTGCTGCGCCAACACCGCGACCGAGAACGCCATGATGGGCAAGCTGGTCGTCGACTCGATCGTCACCTGGGCCAAGGAGTACAAGGTCGACGGCTTCCGCTTCGACCTCATGGGCCACCACCCGAAGGCCAACATCCTGGCGGTCAGGAAGGCCCTCGACGCGCTGACCCTCGCCAAGGACGGCGTCGACGGCAAGAAGATCATCCTCTACGGCGAGGGCTGGAACTTCGGCGAGGTCGCCGACGACGCCCGCTTCACGCAGGCCACGCAGAAGAACATGGCCGGAACCGGCATTGCCACCTTCTCCGACCGGGCCCGTGACGCCGTGCGCGGCGGCGGGCCCTTCGACGAGGACCCCGGCGTCCAGGGCTTCGCGTCCGGGCTGTACACCGACCCCAACTCGTCCACGAGCAACGGCACTTCGGCAGAGCAGAAGGCCCGCCTGCTGCACTACCAGGACCTGATCAAGGTGGGGCTCTCCGGCAACCTCAAGGCCTTCGGCTTCACCGACACCGACGGCAAGGAGGTCACCGGCGCCGAGGTCGACTACAACGGCCAGCCCGCCGGTTACGCGGACGTGCCCGGTGAGGCCCTCGCCTACGCCGACGCGCACGACAACGAGTCGCTCTTCGACGCGCTGACGTACAAGCTGCCCGCCACGACGAGTGCGAGCGACCGCGCCCGGATGCAGGTCCTCGCCATGGCGACGGCCACCCTCTCGCAGGGACCGTCCCTCTCCCAGGCGGGCACCGACCTGCTGCGCTCCAAGTCACTGGACCGCAACTCCTACGACAGCGGCGACTGGTTCAACGCGATCCACTGGAACTGCGCGGACGGCAACGGCTTCGGCCGCGGCCTGCCGATGGCGGCCGACAACGCCTCCAAGTGGCCGTACGCCAAGCCCCTGTTGAGCGGCAGCAGCGTGGGCTGCCGGCAGATCGAGGGGACCTCGTCGGCGTATCAGGACCTGCTGAAGATCCGTACGACGGAGAAGGTCTTCTCGCTCGACACGGCCGGCCAGGTGCAGTCGAAGCTGTCCTTCCCGCTGTCCGGAAAGGACGAGACGCCCGGCGTGATCACCATGGAGCTCGGTGACCTCGTCGTGGTGTTCAACGCGACGCCGACGGCGCAGAAGCAGCGGGTGGACGCGCTGGCCGGGACGGCATATGCGCTGCACGAGGTGCAGGCAGCAGGTGCGGACTCTATCGTCAGGTCCGCGTCCTACGAGCGGGTTTCGGGCACCTTCGCCGTTCCGGCACGGACTGTGGCGGTATTCTCCCGCAACTCCTGACAAGGGCATACCTTGGTGGGGCGGACCGCGAACCCAGGTCCGCCCCATCTTGTTGTCCAAGGGATGAACAGATGGACGTCAATGGCAAGCTGACAGGTGCGACCGTGATGGTCGTGGACGATGTGGAGGCCAGCCGGTACGCCATGGGCACCCTGCTGAGCCGTGCGGGTCACCGGGTCGTCCCGGTGGCCACCGGCGGCGAGGCGCTCGCCGAACTCGACGTACGGCTGCTCAAGGGCACTCTCCCGGACGTGGCCCTCGTCGACGTGGGCCTGCCGGACATGAGCGGCTTCGAACTGTGCCGCCTCTTCAAGGAGCGGCCGCACACGGCCGGGCTGCCCGTCGTGCACTTCTCGGCGGCCAGCGTGGCCCCGGTCAACTGCTGCGAGGGCCTGGGCGCGGGATCCGAGGCGTATCTGAAGGTGCCCGCCGATCCCCTGGAGATCGAGGCCGTGGTCCGGGCCGCCGTGCGCAACGCACAGCTGCGGGCCGGCGACCGGGCGCTGGTACGACGGCTGACGCTGCTGTCGGAGACGATCGTCACCATCCAGGCGGCGCGCTCCCTGCAGGAACTCACCGACGCGGCCGCCGAGGGCATCGCGCGGCTCACCGGTACCCCGGCCGCCGTGTTCGTCCTCGACCAGGACGACCGGCTCTACCGCGGTCTCTCCCGGGACCGTGTTCCGGTCGCCCTTCCGGACGAGGGAGCCGGCGAGGCGGTGACCGCCCTGCTGCAGCGGCTCACCCGGGGGCAGGCCGGCGTACAGCTCACGACCGTGCCTGCGCCGATGTGGCCGGCCGGCTTCTTCCGGCCCGGCGTGGAGCACGACGCCCGGCTGGCGCTCGTCCGCACGCAGGACGGCAGGGCCACGGTGTGCCTGGCCGCGCCCGCGCGCGGGATGCGCCGGGTGGGCCTCGAGAGCGACACCCTGCTGGCTCAGCTGACCCAGGCCACCGCGTTCGCCGCCGAGCCGCTGCTCATGTACCAGGTCGAGCGGCACGTCGCCCTCACGCTCCAGCACAGCTTCCTGCCCCAGCCGCACCGGCTGCCCGAGCTGCCGGGCATGGATGTCGTGGTCCGCTATGTGCCCGCCTCTCCGGAGACCGAGATCGGCGGTGACTTCTACGCGGTGCTGCGCACCGACGAGGGCGCGCTCACCGCGGTCGGCGACGTCGTCGGGCACTCGTTGGACGCGGCGACCGTCATGGTCGAGATCCGGCATGCGCTGCGTGCCTACGCCGTCGAGGACAGCGACCCGGCCGTGCTGGCCGAGCGCCTCGACCGGATGCTCCAGCGCTACCACCCCGACCTCACGGCCACCGTCTGCCTGGCCCTGATCGACCCCGGCACCGGGCGCGCCCGCATCGCCAACGCGGGTCACATCCCCCCGCTGATCGTCCGGGACACCGGCACCGCCGACTACGTCAAGGTGACCGGCCCGCTGCTCGGCGTCGGCCTGCCCCACCCGAAGGCCACCGAGGTGTTCCTCGAACCCACCGACCGGCTCCTCATGGTCACGGACGGCCTGATCGAGACCCGGGGCACGGACCTCTCGGCCTCCATGGAGCACCTCCGCGCGGCCGCCGCCGGCTCCCTGCCCGGCCTGGACGCCCTGTGCGACACCCTCCTGGCCTCCTTCGGCCACGACCGGGAGGACGACATCGCGATGCTGGCGCTGCGGCTAGGGTGACCTTGTTGACCTAGAACAGGAGTGCCCATGCCGCAGATCACCGTCGACTACTCCCGGTCGCTGACCCCCGCCTTCGACCGCGCGGGGTTCGCCCGGGCCCTGCACACCGCGACGGTGGAGATCGCGGCCGCGAAGCCGGAGGCGTGCAAGACGCAGTTCCGGCCGAGCGAGTACACGGCGTTCGGCTATGAAGACCCCGACGAGCACAACCACGGCGTCGTCCACGTCACGCTCGGTCTGCTCGTCGGCCGCACCGACGAGACCAAGGCGAAGCTGACCGAGGCCGTCCTGGAGCTGCTGAAGCAGCACATTGAGGACGATGGGCTCGTCCTGCACGCCTCCGCCGAGGTGCGCGACCTGGACGCTTCCTACCGGAAGTTCGAGCGCTAGGAAGCCAGCGCGATCAGCCGCGTCGCCAGGTCGGTGAACGGCCCGTCCGTCGGCTCGTCCTTGAGCATATGGCGCAGCAGCGCGGTCATCTCCTCGTCGTAGGACGCGCTCACCGCGGCCAGCGCGGCGAAGTCGTGCACGAGCTGCACCTCCAGCTCGCCGCGCGGGATGCGCCGGCCGTCCAGCCAGATCAGGGCCGTCGACTCGACGAGCGAGATCCAGGAGCGGACGACCAGTTCCAGTCGCGCGGGCGGATCCTCCACCCGCAGATGCGAAAGGATCTGGTCATACGCGATCTGCCGTACGGAGTCGACGAGCGCGTTCGTCGCCGAGGAGCCCACCGCCGGACCGCCGCGCATCAACGCCGAGAAACCGGGCCCGTGTTCGTCGACGAAGTCGAAGAACCGGCGCATCACCCGCAGCAGCCGCGCCCCCAGCGGCCCCTCCTGCGGCTCGTCGAACCGGCCCGCCAGATCCTCGGCCGCACGCCTCAACGCGGCCTCGTACAGGCTGAGTTTGCCGGGAAAGTAGTGGTAGACCAGCGGCCGCGAGATACCGGCGGCCGCGGCTATCTCGTCGATGGAGACCTCGTCGGGCGAGCGACGGCTGAACAGTTCGAGGGCGACGCCGATCAACTGCTGACGCCGTTCCTCGACTCCCATTCTTCGACGTACCCCGGTACTCATGCGAACACCTTACCGATCGGATCCGGCCCGGAACGGCCCGGTCCGGCCACGGGTGTTCACATATCCAGCACAAGCCGCTCACTTCGCGCCCGCGACACACAGATCAACATCGACCCGGCCCGCTCCGCGTCCGTCAGCAACTCGTCCCGGTGTTCCACCTCGCCCTCCAGTACCCGCTGTTGGCAGGTCCCGCAGAATCCCTGCTCGCAGGAGTACGCCGTGTTCGGCAGCTCTTCGCGTACGGCGGCCAGCACCGACGAGTCCGCCGGCACGGTCAACGTCCGGCCGCTGCGCCGGAGTTCGACCTCGAACGCGCCGCCCGTGGCAGCGCCGGGCGTGAACCGCTCCAGGTGGACCCGGGGGTACCGCTCCGCCACGGCGGCCATCAGCCCTTCCGGTCCACAGCAGTAGACGGCGGCACCGTCGGACGTGTTCGCGAAGAACGCGTCGAGATCGGGCCGCCCCTCCATGACGGTCACCCGGTCCAGTCTCTCGACCTCTTCCAGAAACGGCATCGCGGACCGCGTCCGCCCGCAGTACAGCAACCGCCACTCGACGCCCTCGGGAAGCGCCCGCAGCATGGGCAGAATCGGCGTGATCCCGATGCCGCCCGCGACGAAGACGTACGACGAGGCCGCCACGAGCGGGAAGCGATTGCGCGGCCCGCGCACCTCGAGTTCCACGCCCTCGCGCACCTGCTCATGCACCTCGCGCGAACCGCCCCGCCCGTCCCCGACCAGCCGGGTCGCCACCGTGTACGACGTCCTGTCCGCCGGGTCCCCGCACAGCGAGTACTGCCGCACCAGCCCCGACGGCAGCACCAGATCGAGATGCGCCCCGGGCTCCCAACGCGGCAAGTCCCGTCCTGTCAGCCGTAGTTGTACGACCCCCTCGGCGACCGGCTGGTACGAGGCCACCGTCAGCCGCAGCGCACGCGACCGCGGCCGCCCGGATGTCGGCTCCGCCAGCGCGGGCATCGGCCACAACGGCGAGGCCTGGATCCGGCGGCGCAGCGCCCGCTTGGCGAGCAGTGCGGCGCCCGCGACCGCCGCGACGGTCCTGAGCCGAGGCATCACGCGACCCCCTTCTCCGCGGCGAGCGCGGCCTGGGCCGCGGGGGAGGAGGCCAGATAGGTGACGGCCTGCTCGGTGGAGCCCTCCTGGGAGGGGTGGTAACTCCGGCTCAGATAGCGCGGGATGGACCTGAGCATGTCGCCGGTCGCGGGGAGCGTGCCGCGCCTGCCGCGGACGTAGAGGGCCCGGAAGCTCGCCTTCCCGTCGGTGAGCGTCGGGTCGTTCGCCATGAAGAACCGCGCCCCGCGCTGCCACAGGAACACCAGTGCCGTGAAGGCCGTGGCCCAGGTGCGCACCCGCCGCCGGTAGCCGCCGTCGACGTGCATGAACAGGTCGAAGGCGACGGACCGGTGCTCGACCTCCTCCGCCCCGTGCCAGCGCAGCAGGTCCAGCATCGTCGGGTCGGCGCCGTGCCGGTCCAACTCCTCGGCGTTGAGCACCCAGTTGCCGAGGAACGCGGTGTAGTGCTCGATGGCCGCGATGACCGCGACCCGCTCCATCAGCCACCACCTGCGCGCCCGGCCCGGCGGGAGGGCCCGGTCGCCCAGCAACTTCTCGAAGAACCAGTCCACTTGGGCGGTGTACGGCGTCGGGTCGAGCCCCAGCTCCCGCAGATGCGGCAGCACCTCGTCGTGGGCCTGCGAGTGCATCGCCTCCTGCCCGATGAACCCGATGACGTCCTCGCGCAGCCGCTCGTCCCGGATGTACGGCAGCACCTGCTTGTAGACGTGCACGAACCACCGCTCGCCGGCGGGCAGGAGCAGGTGCAGCACGTTGATGGTGTGCGTGGTGAAGGGATCCCCGGGCACCCAGTGCAGCGGGGTGTCCTCCCAGGAGAAGGACACCCTGCGTGCCTTGAGAGGCACCTGTTCCGGCGTATTGGACATGGCGTCAATGTACTGACGGGTAAGTCCCGGAGGAACCCTCGTGCAGCGACTTGTTGACGCCGATGTCAGTAAGAGTTTCTGGAGGAGCTCCTACCGCAGCGCGGTGATCGACCGCCCGCTCTCCAGCGTCCCCTTCAGCCCGGCCTCGGCCCCCTCCTTGGCCGGCACGGCCAGCAGGTTGCCCTGGGCGGAGCCGCTGACCGCGCCCGTCGTCCGGATCGACGCCGTGTCCCGGCTGCCCGCCGCCAGCAGGTACCAGCCCTTCGCCGCCGACTTCCACAGCACTCCGGCCAGCACGTTCGGGTCCTTCGGCCCGCACGACGGTACGTTCTCGGCCTTCGCCGCCACCGCGCCGTACGCCCCGCCCGGGGTGTGGAACTGCGCGAGTACGCGCGTCCCGCCACCCCTCCAGGTCTCGGCGCGGGTGCACACCCAGTCCGCCGATCCGCTCGCGTCGGGCAACGGCTGCACGGCATACGCCCAGGCGTTCACGCTCCGTACGCCCGTGGAGCGCATCGCGCCCAGCGAGCAGGCGTACGGCGCCCAGGTGCGCAGCGCCTCCGCGCCGGACGCCTCACGGGTCGAGCCGGGCCGCCCGGTCGTGAGGCGGGCGGGGACCAGTTCGCCGAGGTCCGTCATCAGGCGGGTGCCGGAGCCGTCCGTCACCTGGAGGACGTTCCACGAGGTGCAGGTGCCGCTCTGGGCGGGGCCGGCCAGCGGCGAGGTGATGCCGTCGGTCATGTCGAGGTCCATCGCGCCGGAGTTCGGCTTCATCAGGTCCCGCTCGGCCGCCTTCGTCACCCAAGGGGCCATCAGATAGCGGACGTTGCCGTCGGACCGGCCGAGGACGACCGCGCTCGCCTCGGCCCGGCCCGCGCCGTCGACCCGCGCGAAGTCGAGGGCGGCGCCCTTGGTGCTGTCCTTCGGTTCGGCGTAGCGGGCGATGCGCAGTCCGTCGTAGAGGATCACCACGCGGGCGTTGTCGACGGTCCCGGCGTACAGGAGCTGGGGCGGGCCGGACGGGCCGCCGGACGGGGTGCCCAGGGTCGCGGAGACCTGGACCGTCTCGCCGGGGCGGGCCCAGACGGCGAGGGCGCGGCGCAGCAGGGCGGAGTCGTCGGTGAGGTCGCCGCGCGCGGGCCACACGGAGAAGTCGGTACGGGCGGCGGACTCCCACGCGGTGGGGACGACCCTGGTCAACCGGCCCGGGTCGAGGGCGGCCTGGGCCGCCGGGTTCTGCGCGTAGGCGGGCGCGGCGGCGCCGTCGGGGGCCCAGCCGTCGCCGGGCAGACCGAGCAGCGCACCGCACACGACGACGGCGGCGCCCGCGGCGAGCGCGGCCTTCATGTGCTGCCTGCGCCGCATCAGGTCGGTGGGCCTGGCCTGCAGCGAGCACGGGTCGAACTCGGGGGAGTCGAGCAGCGCGTACTGCGCGGCGACATCGTCGGCCTCGCTCAGCGCCGCGGCCACGTCGCCGACGCCCGCCGCCGTGAGGATCTTGCGTACGTCGCCGTCGGGGAGCTTCTCCAGGCCGCGCAGTACGTACACCGCGCGGGCCGGGCCGGACAGGGCGGACAGCCGCTGGTCCAGGGCGAGTTCGTCGGCGCCGCCGGAGCGCGGGAAGAGGCGCAGGCCCCAGACCTGGGGGAGCAGCGGCGGCAGCTGGGACCGCTTGGGCCATGCCTTGCGCTTGAGCGGCAGGCCCGCCTCCAGTGCCGTACGCACGACCTGGAGACGGACGAAGGAGTAGCCGGGGTCTCCCTCGCGGCCCGTCGACTGAGCCGGGATCACCGGCGCCGACGTCCGGCCTCTGGGCAGCGCGCGCTGGGTGAGGGCGTGCGCGGTCAGGACACGCCGGTTGCGGCCCAGGGCCGGCGGCAGCACCAGATAGGCGAGCCGGACCAGCCGGGGGTAGTGCTCGACGAGCGCGGCCTCGGCCTGTTCGACGTCGACGAACGGGTCGGCGGAGGAGGCGGAGGCGGGTGCGGGGCGCGGGGCGACATCCTGTGACTGCACGTTCAGCAGAACGAGCGAATCGTTGAATGGTCACCGCCAGGCGGGTGAATCAGCCCTCCGGCGCGACCAGGGCCCTTGCGTAGTTCGCCATCGACCGCTGGTAGCGCGGCAGATGGGGCGCGAGGGCGCCGAGGACGAGGGAGAGGCCCTCGCGGTCGCGGCCCAGACTGGACAGGCACAGGGCGAGCGTCGCCCGTACGGCGTCGTCCAACTCGTCGGAGGGGCCGTCCAGTTCGGGTGTCAGCAGCTTGACGCCCTCTTCTGCCTGCCCGATGTTCCTGAGTGAACTGGACAGCTGGATCTTGGCCCGGCGGCCCTTGTAGCCGCTCAGCCCCTTCGCGAGCGCCTCCCGGTACAGCGGAGCCGCCTTGTCGGAGTGGCCGGTCGAGTCCCAGGCGCAGGCCCGCTCGAAGGGGCCGAGGGGGCTGTCCTCGGGCAGTTCGGCGACGAGGGCGTCGATCACGGCCCGGAAATCAGCCGCGTTCTCCTCCGGATAGTCGTCGAAGGTCTCCCAGGCGGCGGCCACACGCTTTTCCCAGTCCTCGTTCACCGGCACACTTTCGCACAGCAGTGCCCACAGTGACAGTCGATTTGAGCGCCCCGCGCCCCGCAGCCGTATCGAAGGGGACGGGCCCCCGCCGGGGCCTGACCCTGTCGTCGTGACCGGAGGAACAGATGAGGTTGACCCGACCGAAGCTCGCGCTGACCGGCGCGGCCGCGGTACTGGCATTGGCGGGCTGCGGATCCGACGGGGGCAGCGAGGCGGCCGTGCCGAAGACGGCGACCGGCAGCCTCGAGCACATCGCCGCCGAAGCGAAGTGCAAGCCGAACATGCAGACGGACGCGGACACCATCCGGCAGGCCATCTGCAAGAAGGGCGACGAGAAGTACGTCCTCGCCACCTTCGCCACCGACCGCGGCCAGCGCGAGTGGCTGAACGGAGCGAAGGACTACGGCGGCTACTACCTGGTCGGCCGCAAGTGGGTCGCCGTCGGCGAGGAGAAGACGGTCACGGCGCTGCGGAGCACGCTCGGCGGGACCATGGAGGAAGGGTCCGCCCACATGAATCCCGGTGGCAGCCACAACAGCCACGGCTGACCGCGCGGGTTCGGTTCCTGGGCCCTGGGCAGACGAAAGCCGGCGGTGGGAAATCCCACCGCCGGCTTCCTACTGGGTCAGGACTACTGGCAGTTCTGGCCGCTGTTGATGCACTCGACCATCTGGTTCATCGTGTTCTCGTCGAAGAAGTTGATGAAGTCGTTGTGGTCGGTGATCGCCTTGTGCAGCTGGTCCGGGAAGGAGTCCACCGCGAAGGCGTTCTGGACCTGTCCGTTCTGGATCTGCGGGGCCTGGACGTCGTAGACCAGGCGGACCTGGAGCTGGGGAATCGCCTGGAAACCGTTGGCGCAGGTGCCGTCCGCCTGCACGAAGGCCACGTGCGTGCGGTGGTTGGCGCTGTCGATGTTCTGGCCGTCCCAGCAGCTCTGGAAGTTGGACGTCCGCACCACGGAGCTGCCCTCAGGGCAGATCGGGAGCTTGTCGTGCAGCTGCACCTTGTCCTCGAAGCCCGTGCAGCTCCAGTTGGCGTTGGCATTGGCATTGCCGTTGACGAAGGCCTTGGCGTCACCGGTGATGATGCGCAGGGCCGTCGGCATCGCGACGACATCGCTCGTCTTGTTGCCGACGAACTTCAGCTGTGCCTCGCTGGCCTGCACGATCGTGCCGACGTTGCCGTCCTGGCCGCCACCGGGAGCGTTCGCGTCGATGTCGTCCTGACCGTCCTGCACACGCAGCACCGGCCAGAAGTACGACGACGCGTCACCCTGGTTCTCGCAGGTGGTCTCGCCGTTCGCCAGGTCCTGGTCGCTCGCGAAAGCGTTGTTGGCCTGGTTGCCGACGTAGTCGTGCTGGTGCTGCGCACCATTGCTGACACCGGGAGCGACGATCACGTTGTCCGAGTTGCGGTTCTCGTTCTCGTTGGTGCCACAGCTCGTGGTGAAGGTGCCCGTCGAACCGCTGTCCCCGTTCGCGGGGAGCCCGTTCGCGCCGACGCCCAGCTGCGCGCTGCCCTGGACCTGGGTGATGTCCACGAAGTCGTCCGCCGCCGGGCCGTTGCCGGCCTGGCCGCCGTTGCCCTGGTCCTGGTCCTGACCGCCGTCACCCTGGTCCTGGCCCTGGTCCTGATCCTGGCCGTCGTTGTTCTGGTCCTGGCCCTGGTCCTGACCGTCGTTGTTCTGGTCCTGACCGTCGCCGTCGTTGGTCTCCGGCTGTTCGGCCGGCACGCCCTGGCACTGGGCGAGCTGGTCCAGTCCCTGCGGAGCCCTGCCGCCGGCACGTTTGATGTTGATGCCGATCCGGTCGAGCGTGGCAGTCCGCTTGGACTTCAGCGGGCTGAGGATGGCGTTGTCGACGTAGCTGGCGTCTCCCGCCTGGGCCTGGCGCGTACTCGCGAGACGCGTGTAGGCATCCGTGACCTGCCTGTCGAGCAGAGCAACCTCCTTGGCGACGCCTCGGCGCGCGCTCTTCGGCACCTTCGTCAGCTGTTGGCCGACGTCGGGGCAGTTGATCGTCGCGATCTGGGCGGCCGTGGCCTTGGTCTGGTTCTGAGCCGAGTTCGACTCGTGCGCCGAAGCGTAGAAGTTTGCCCAGATCAGCCCGCCCCCACCGAGCGCTAGGGCCGCCGACGCGGCTATGGCTTTGGTGGCCATCGACGAGCGGCGTTTACGTGTATTGCGTCCCATGGAACTCCTCTGACTTCCTTTTTCGGGGCTATCGAGGCGCCCGACAGGAGTGAAGCGGCTCCATCAGATACGGCTGTCGTCCCACGGGTGTTCAGCTGTCTCAGAAATTGATGAGAGGTTCGTACGACATTTCCGCCCCAACTGCCAAGGAAATACCAGGAGTTGTTGATCCCCTACCGCAGGTGTGCAGGCGGGGTGGGAATTCGGCGTGGTTTCAGCGACCGTGGTCGAGATACGCGAGAACCGCCAGGACGCGGCGGTTGTCGTCGTCCGACACCTCAAGGCCCAGTTTGGCGAAGATGTTGGCGGTGTGCTTGGCGATCGCCCGTTCCGTGACGACGAGCTTGCCGGCGATCGCCGCGTTGGTACGGCCCTGCGCCATCAGCTCCAGCACCTCCCGCTCGCGGGGCGTGAGCCGGGCAAGGGGCTGGTCGCCGGCCGCCCGCCGGCTCAGCAGCTGCTGGATCACCTGCGGGTCCATCGCCGTACCTCCGGCCGCCACCCGTCGTACGGCGTCCACGAACTGCTCCGCGTCGAACACCCGGTCCTTGAGCAGATACCCCACCCCGCCACTGCCGTCGGCGAGCAGCTCACGCGCGTACAACTGCTCCACGTGCTGCGACAGGACGAGCACCGGAAGCCCCGGCCGGTTCCGCCGCGCGTCGAGCGCGCACTGCAGCCCCTCGTCGGTGTGCGTCGGCGGCAGGCGTACGTCGACCACGGCGACGTCCGGCTCCAACTCGGCCAGCGCACGGGCCAGTTCGGGTCCGCTCTCGACGGCCGCGGCGATCTCGAAGTCATGGGCCTCGAGAAGCCGGACGAGGCCGTCGCGCAGCAGGAACAGGTCTTCGGCTAGGACAACGCGCAAGGGATCTCCATGGTGACCATGGTGGGACCGCCCGCGGGAGAGCTGACGGCAAGGACGCCGTCGAATGTACCCAGTCGCCGCTCGACTCCGGCGAGACCCGAACCGGCCCCGGCCACCGCGCCGCCCTTGCCGTTGTCGGTGACGGAGATCCGCAGCATCTCCTCCGTGTGATGCAGGTCGATCCAGATGCGGTCGGCGCCCGAGTGCTTGACCGCGTTGGTGAGGACCTCGCTGACCGCGAAGTAGGCGGCCGACTCGACGGGGGCGTCCGCGCGGCCGACCAGATCCACCTCCACCTCGGTGGCTATGGGCAGCCGCAGCGCCAACGCCCGTACGGCGTCGCCCAGTCCGCGCTCGGCGAGCACCGGCGGATGGATGCCGCGCACGAGGTCGCGGAGCTCGGCGAGCGCGTCCACGGAGGACCTGCGGGCCTGTGCGAGCAGCTGCTTGGCCTGCTCCGGGTCCTTGTCGAGGAGCATCTCGATGGTGCCGAGGTCCATGCCCATGGCGACCAGCCGGGCCTGCGCCCCGTCGTGCAGGTCCCGCTCGATGCGGCGCAGTTCGGCGGCGGAGGTGTCGACGGCGTCCCGCCGCGTCTCGGTCAACACCCTTACGCGCTCGGCCAGTTCGCCCTGGCTTGGAGCGAGCATGGCCCCGGTGAGCCGGAAGTGGACCGTCAGCAGGCGCACGGTGAAGAAGTGGGCGAGGAAGAGGAACCCGACGGCCACGGCACCGGCGACGAGTGCGGAGGCCTGTCCGGTGACCGGCACGAAGGCGTACCAGTAGGTGCCGCCCCCGGCGTCGGTGAAGACCCGCCACAGCCCGGCCGCCACCGCGAACCCCTCCAGCGGGTAGAAGAGCAGCACGGCCGGCAGCAGCGCGGTCACGAACCCCGCCGTCATGTCGACCGGCAGCCAGCGCAGATCCCGCCAGGTCGCCGGGTCGCGCAGCATCCCGAAGGTCCGTGTCCAGGGGTTGGCGTCCTTCGGTATCGGCCGGTACGCGGACGGGATCCGCACCCCGCACCACTGCGCCGCGAGAACCCGACGCGCATCCGCGAACGCCCGCACCCCCGTCAGCACGTACGGCGTCGTCACGATCCCGATCCCGATGGGGATCAGCGCGAGGGACACCAAGGTGAGCGTGAAGCAGAGCACCGCCCCCGGCAGCGTCAACAGGGCCAGCGCCAGCCCCCGGACCCCCGCCAGCCCCATGCCCCGCGCGCTCGTGGGGCTCGTCTGCCTGCTGCCGCTCTTCGTCTCGATGGTCATGCCGTCAGTCTGGCCGAGGGGGAGGGGCGGGTCACTGGGCTTGGACGCCGGGTCAGGGGGTGGTGCCAGGTACACCCCCGCCGCCCTCGCCCGTGCTCGCTGCGAGCACCTTCGCCTCCAGCTCCGGATCGAGCCCTACGGCCGGCCGGTCCGGGCGTTGAGGTGGGCTGCCGCCGATGTCGCACAGCCAGCGCCAGGTGTCGGCGACGGTCTCGCCCACGGGACGGCAGCGCAGCCCCGCCCCGACCGCCCTGGACACGTCCGAGCCGTGCAGGTGGTCGTGGAGCTCGCTGCCCGGCGGCACCCACACCGGCAGCCCGGTCCACGGTTCGATGCCCGCGCCCAGGACGACATCCGGGTCGGTCCAGCGCAGTTCGGCGTCCGAGCCGGTCACTTCCACACAGGCGTCGAGGAGTTGGCCCATGGTGGCGTGCCCCCGCGGACTGACGAGGTTGTACGCCCCGCTCAACTCCGCTACGGCCGCCCCCAGCACCCACTCCGCGAGGTCGCGGACGTCGACGTACTGGAGGGGAAGGTCCCGCGGCCCCGGCGCGAGAACGGGCCCACCCCGGGCGATCCGGCCGAGCCACCACGGCAGCCGGCCGATGTTCTCGTACGGGCCGAGGATCAGCCCGGCCCGTACGAGTACGGAGCGGTCCGCGCCGAAGGCGTCGAGGGCGGCCAGTTCGCCGCCCCGCTTGTCCCGGGCGTAGTCGGTCTGTTCGGCATCGGCCGAGGCGCCCGCCACCAGGGGAGCGTCCTCGGTGTATCCGGCGGTCTGGGGCCAGTCGTACACCGAGCAGCTGGACACGTACACATACCGGCCGGCGCGGCCCCGCAGCAGCCGCGCCGCGTCCCGTACCGCGCGGGGCGCCGCCGACCAGGTGTCGACGACGACGTCCCACTCGCCCTCGGTCAGGGCGCCGAGCCCGTCGGGCGCGGTGCGGTCGCCGTGCAGCGACCGCACCCCGGCTGCCGGTGCGTGCCGTCCCCGGTGGAAGACGGTCACGTCCCAGCCGCGCCCGAGGGCCGCCTCCGCGACGGCCCGTCCCGCGAACTCCGTACCACCCAGCAGGAGAAGTCTCATGCGGGTGACTCTGCCCGCCGGAGCCACGGAACGGAACAGCGGTCTGCCGTCAGCAGAGAGCTGGGACCAGGGTCAACGCCCGGTCGGCGGCGTGTACTTGTAGCCGACCCTGCGCACGGTCTGGATCGCACCCCGGTGCTCGGAGCCCAGCTTGCGGCGCAGCCGGGCGATGTGGACGTCGACGGTACGGCCGTCGCCCACGTGGCCGTAGCCCCAGACCGTGGTGACCAGCTGGTCGCGGGTGTGCACCCGGTTCGGGTGCGCGACCAGATGGGCGAGCAGCTCGAACTCCAGGTACGTGAGGTCGAGTTCGCGCCCGTCCACGTCCGCGGTGCGCTGCACGGTGTCGATACGGACGAGCGGGGAGCCCGCGTCGGCGGCCTCCTCCTCGGCCTCCGGCCGGTCGGGCACCGCCACCGGCAGGAACGGCGGCTGCTGGTCGGCCGGGACGAGCACCAGGTAGCCGATCATCGGCGGCTGGCCCGGCAGGGTGGGCAGGGTGTGCTGGGGAGCGGGCAGCCAGGTGGCACCGGGCGGCAGGAACTCCGTGACGTCGACCACCTCGTCCCGGTCGACGGCGCGCAGCCGGTGCCGGGCGGGGGAGGCGAGGGTCGGGGTGGAGGAGAGAGAACGAGTGGTCGCCATGAGAGGTCAGCTCTTTCGCGCGAGAGATTCGTCAGGAAGGTCGACGGCCTCGAGTTCGTGGTCGGGCTCGTCGAGGGGACCTACGTCGTTTCGCGCTGGCCGAAGGCCGGGGTGTACGGCTTTAGAGGGCCGGCGCGTTCATCGCGCGGCAACACACCCGGTCGAAGTCGTGGTGCTGACGGGAAGGCCAGAAGGGCTCGAGGTCATGGCGACCCGTCGCGGTGTACTTCTGGAAGCTGGCCATGGGCCCATTGAAGCAGACACAGGCCCGCAACAGGAGCCTCCTCTCACTGCTTGGACGCTTCCTTGACGTGAATCGAGCGTTGCGTACGTCACCCCACCAGGCGTTTGCGCCAGCTCAGGGGCGCGACGGTGACCGCCTTGTCCGGATCGCCGTCCCACTCCGCGGACAGGCCGACGGCGCCGAGCGCGGCGACGACCTCGTGTCCGACCCGGGTGGTGGTGTCCGCGGATTCGTCGAACCCGCCGTAGTACAGCGCGAGTCCGTGGCCCTCCGAGGCGCTGCGTGTGCCCTGGTGGTGGAAGAAGACGAAGCCCCGAGTGCCCTCCGGGTCCTCCGTCTCGGCGCCGATCTCCGCCATCCCGCAGCTTCGGCAGCAGGTGAAGTTCTCGCGGGCGACGATGCCGGAGCGCTCCAGGTCCGCGAACGCCCGCTCCAGCCGGTCCGGGTCGGTCGGGCCGGTCCAGGTCTCCTGCTCGTCGACACGCTCCAGCCACAGGCGCTCGACGATCTCGCCGGCCTGGGCGGGGGAGAGGCCGTCCTCCACCAGATACACGGTCTCGCGGATCAGCTCCTTGATGGCGAGGTAGCCGTCGGCGAGCATCTCGCGCACATGCCCCTCGGCCCGGGCCGCGACCTCCGGATCGGGCGCGGGGACCTCCTCGGGCGGCGTCAGCTCGTCGCGCTGCCAGGTGACGCCCGCGTCCCAGCCCTCCTCCTGCCGCGCCCAGCGCACCATCACGTCCGCGACGAGAGAGGGGTCCGTCACCTCGGTCACCCACATGTGGGGCACGGGACCGGTCCGGTGCTGGAACTCGTAGACCCCGCCCCGCTCGTGTGCCACCTGGATGAAGACCCCAGGCCGGTCGGGTATCCGCTGCACGACGAGGAAATGGTCCCCGGCGTCCCCGATCCGCTCCACGAACTCCCGCAGCCGCCCCGCCGAAATCCGCGTGTACGTCTGCCCGTTCTCCGCCTCGACCTTGACGGCCAGGCCCCCGTCGATCTCCATGCCCCCACCATGGCACGCCCCACTGACAACGCGAGGGGCGCCCACCGCGACGGTGGACGCCCCTCGGAAAGCTGGGACCGTGGATCAGACCTGGTCGGCCTTCTCCAGCGCGGCGCAGCAGGTGTCGGTGATCAGACGCGTCACGACGTACGGGTCGACGTTGGCGTTGGGACGGCGGTCCTCGATGTAACCCTTGCCGTCCTTCTCGACCTGCCACGGGATACGGACCGAGGCGCCACGGTTGGAGACGCCGTAGGAGTACTCGTTCCACGGGGCGGTCTCGTGCAGACCGGTCAGGCGGTCGTCGATGCCGGCGCCGTAGTGCTTGACGTGGTCGAGCGGCTTGGAGCCCTCACCGAGCGACTCGCACGCGGTGATGATCGCGTCGTAGCCCTCGCGCATCGCCTTGGTGGAGAAGTTGGTGTGCGCACCGGCGCCGTTCCAGTCGCCCTTGACCGGCTTGGGGTCGAGGGTCGCGGAGACGCCGAAGTCCTCGGCGGTGCGGTAGAGCAGCCAGCGGGCGATCCACATGTGGTCCGAGACCTCGAGCGGGGAGACCGGGCCGACCTGGAACTCCCACTGGCCGGGCATGACCTCGGCGTTGATGCCGGAGATCGCGAGACCGGCCTTGAGGCAGTTGTCGAGGTGGGCCTCGACGACGTCACGGCCGAAGATCTCGTCGGAGCCGACGCCGCAGTAGTAGCCGCCCTGCGGGGCCGGGAAGCCGCCCTTGGGGAAGCCGAGCGGGTAGCCGTCCTTGAAGAAGGTGTACTCCTGCTCGATGCCGAAGATCGGCTCCTGAGCGGCGAACTTCTCGGCGACCTCGGTCAGCGCGGCACGGGTGTTGGACTCGTGCGGCGTCATGTCGATGTTGAGGACCTCGCACAGGACGAGGATGTCGTCGCCGCCGCGGATCGGGTCGGGGCAGGAGAAGACCGGCTTGAGGACACGGTCCGAGGCGTGGCCTTCGGCCTGGTTCGTGGAAGACCCGTCGAAGCCCCAGATGCCCAGCTCGGCACCCTTGGCGTCGTCCGCCAGGATCTTCGTCTTGGAACGGAGCTTGGCCGTCGGCTCGGTGCCGTCGATCCAGATGTACTCAGCCTTGAAGGTCACGGGCCACATCCTTCGGGGGTGGGTCTAGGCGCACTTGCGGGTGCTGCGGCGCTGCGGCACTGGGCGCCGCTCTTGTTGCCCGCGAGCCTGTCAACAGGCGATTTCCCGATCATTGCTCGAATGTGAACCCCGTGTTACCTGGTGGTGCTGTGAGCGGACTCACGGTGTGAGCGCCGAACAGACCCCCACATGCCGGTCCTGCCACCCCTGGCCGGGGGCGGCAGGACGCGTGACACGTCAACGATTCCCTACGCGAACGGCCTCACCCCACCTTCTCGATCACGGCCCGGCGGATCAGGAACTTCCCGGGCTCCCGGACCTGTTCGAAGGCCGCGTTGTTGAGCAGGGCGCAGCTGCCGGAGACCGAAGTGACCTCCACCGTCGTGGACTTGCCGTTGTCCAGGTTGGTGACCTTCAGCTTCGTGCCGGCCGGGAACTGGTTGCTGGACGCGGCGGGCGCACCGCCCTCGCCGGACAGGGTGACGGTCGAGCCGTTGCACACCTGCTGTCCGGAAGAGGCGGGGGAGGTCTGCGCGGCGGAGGGGGTGGTGGCGGCCTGGGAGGGCTGCGTGACCTGTGCGGGCTGCGTGGCCTGGGGGTCCTGAGCCGACTCCCCGACCGCGCACCCTGAGGCCTCCTGCTGCACCTTGATCTGTGCGACGACCGCCTCACGATTGGAGATCCGGGCCGCCGACTGCGCGTCGGGATCGGCCCGTTGCCCTTCGATGAACCGCTGGTTGTTGCCGAGTGCGGTGGCGAGCCCTTGGCATACGGTCGACTCCGCCGCCGTCTGCGGGGCCGCGGCGTTCGACGTGCTCGCCATGACGAAGGCCCCGCCACCCGCCACCGAGGCCGCGCTGACCAGCAGCGCGAGCTTCTTCTTCGTACTGAGAGTTCTCCTGCGCGACATGCGCGGCTCCTGAGAGATAGGGGAGCGTACGCCGCTATGTACGAGATACCGAACGAGGTTGCTCAGTGGTTACAGGAGTCAGCCGAAGTAACCTGCGTCACATCGCCTACCGGGACAAAGCATCCCGTACGGCGTCATCGGTACGAGCCACCAGTGCCGTGCCGTCGTCCGCCGTGATGATGGGCCGCTGGATCAGCTTGGGATGTGCGGACAGTGCCTTGATCCACCGGTCGCGCGAAGTGTCGTCCCGCGCCCACTCCTTGAGCCCGAGCTCCTTGGCGGCGGCCTCCTGGGTGCGGGTGATGTCCCAGGGTTCGAGGCCGAGACGGTCGAGGACGGCCCTGATCTCGTCCTCGCTCGGCACGTCCTCCAGATAGCGGCGGACGGTGTAGTCCGCACCCTCCGCGTCCAGCAGTGTGATCGCGCTGCGGCACTTCGAACAGGCCGGGTTGATCCAGATCTCCATGCCGTCCACGGTACGCGAAAACCCGTCTTCCACCTGCGTCACTGTGCCCTCGAAAGCCCTTGTGGTCAGGGGCTTTTGTCAGTGCCGGACGGTAGAATAGAAGCAGTGTTCGAGGGTGTCGCCGGGGTCGCCGAAGTCCCCGTCCGGTGCCCTTACCGCGACAGGAGGATGCCTGTGCCCGCTGCCGCACTGAAGCCGAAGCCGTTCCCGACCCAGTCCACCGCGAAGCACCCCGTGCTGCTCGACCTGCCGTACGCGCCCATCGAGAAGCGACCGCTGCCGCCGGGGCGTCCACGGGAGTGGTACGTCACCCACAACCGCCGCCTCAAGGCCATGCGCCTCGCCATCGCCCTGCTCGACTCGGGCGTCTATCTGCCCAACCAGGCCCGCAACGAGACGATACGGAGCGCAGCCGAACTGATCGGCGTGCATCCGCCGTCGGACACGACGTGCCACATGGTGCGGGCGCTGATGCGGTACAGCCGCTGAGTTCCGGCCCTGCGAGCCGCCCGCTCCCGTCCTGCGGGGGCGGGCGGTGTGCTGTTCCGGGGGGTCAGATGCCGGGTCCGCGGATGCCGCGGTCGAAGGGCTCCTCCGGATCCGGGGGGTCGAACAGTGAGGGCGTTGGGTCTGGCTCTGTCGGGTCGAGTAGTCGTGGGTGGGGCGGGATGTCGATCTCTGGGGGGTCGAACGGCGAGAGTTCTGTGTCCGGCTCCGTCGGGTCGAGTAGTGGGTGGGACGGCATGCCGATCTCCGGGGGGTCGAACGGCGAGGGCGTTGTGTCCGGCCACTCCGGCACCTTGGGGGACGCGAACTTGAAAACCGGACCGAGATCGGCCGACTTCTGTTCAGGGCTGGGCATGACCGGCGGCAGTAGCAGTGGTGGAGGCAGCACGGGCTCGCGGCGGCGTCGCCACTTCTCCAGCTTCGACGAGCCCCTGCCTGCCTTGCTCAGCACGGCCATGTTGGCCTTGAGGGACTTGGCGTTGCTGCCCTGCGCCGCCTCGCCGAGCATCTTCGTGACGTCGTTTCCCAGCTTCAGCGGCGAGACTCCGAGAAGGTACTGGGCTGTCGACACGGCCAGCTTCGTGCCGGGTCCGCTGTTGCGGGCCCACTCGGAGGCCGCTTGGCGTGTGACGGCTTCGGTGTTCGAGTAGTCCAGCGTGACGTACGAGGTGACGTCGAACGCGGTAGACACCCCCCACTCGCCAGGTAGGGGCTTCTCCTTCGACGGGGCGGGGCCTACCTCGCCGATCGCCTCCCGGAGCGTCGAGTTGGTGAAATTCTTCGACAGCAGGGACTCGGCGACCTCCTTGGCTGCGCACGCCATCTCCCGCGTCTCGGTGGGATCGGTCCTGGTCGGGGCGCCGTAAACGGGCTTGCCGGAGCCCGCCGGCCCGGTGATGACGTTCTCGAGGTCCCTGAAGCACCGCAGTAGAACACGCGTCCGCTTCGCCAGGACGGCAGGGTCACCATCCAGGCTCTTCTTCAACTCCTTAGCTGCGTTGAGGAGTTCGCGGGCGCATTGCTTCAGCTCGGTCCGCGAGATGGGCAAGTGGTATTCCTGCCTTTCGAGTACGGGGGCCGATTTGTCCCGCTCGTCCCGCATTCGTATCTCCCCGCTGCCGTCCGTGAACCTGATGGGCTCCCGGACGGCCTCGGGGGTTGGTATCCCCGGCGTGTCCCGCGGACCCTTTTTCGAGCCACCCAGTTCTCGACTCATGGACCCACTCCTCGAAGAGCCGCGACAGCCGAATTCCGACAATATGCCCCAGAGCCCGCAGTCGCGGAACCGCAGAGGCGTGCGGTGTTCAACGGCCGTGAAGGGCGAATGAGTTGAGCGGGTCTCGCGCTCAGGAGGCCGACAGCTCCCTCTCCACCGGCGTCCGGAACCGCGGGGTCACCCTCGTCGTCCCCACCCACTCCCGCAACCGCTCGGCCTCCGCCCCGATGGCCGCCTCCGCATCCCGGCCCACCCCCTCCCCGTCGAGGATCCGCCACACGACCTCCCCGTCCCCCCGCTG
>NZ_JOEY01000071.1 GCF_000718165.1 Streptomyces fulvoviolaceus
GGGCGGGGCGGGGCCAATCATGCCGCCTCGGATGGGCTCTGCCCAGCGGCAGACCGCGCGGAGGGGGCAGGCCACCCCCTGCGACGTCGGATGGCATCACATGATGTCGAGAGTGGTGCGGCTTGGTGCCATCCGGTGTCGCCTGGTGCCATCTGGCGCCATTCCATGCGCCCAAAGGTGCACTAGCGTGCAGGGCGCCACTGTGGCTCAGGTAGGTGCCATTGTGTTTTCGCAGGTCAGGGTGGTTGCGTCGGATGCTAACCCGGCGATGTCGCTGCATGGCTTGCATCTGGAGCCATCGTGGTGCCATGATGGCGTTATGGACCTCACCCCCTACGTCGATTCCCTCCGCCGCGAACTCGCGGTGGCCGCCGAGGCGGGCGGCGGCGAAGCCCGCGAGCTGGCCGAGAGGCTCACCGCTCCCCTGGAGTCGGCGACCCGGCTGACCATGCTCAACGTGCTCTCCGCCGCCATGGACGAGATCACCCGCGAACTCGCCCCCGGCTCGGTCGACGTACGGCTGCGCGGGCTCGACCCCGACTTCGTGGTGACACCGCCGCCCACCTATGGCGGCGCCCCCGCGGAGCCGGCCGCGCCCGTCGAACCGCTCAATACCCCGGCCCTGGCCGACGGCGACGAGGGCGGCACCGCCCGCGTCAACCTGCGCCTGCCGGCCCACCTCAAGGCCCGCGCCGAAGAGGCCGCGACCCGCGAGGGCCTGTCGGTCAACGCGTGGCTGGTGCGCACCGTGTCGGCCGCGGTCGACGGCGGAACCCGACCGCGTACGACGGAGAAGACCCAGACCGTCGGGCAGAGCTTCACGGGCTGGGTGCGCTAGCCGCGCCCCCGCCCGCATCACTTCACCCACACCACGTCCCACCAGCGGGGACGCCCCAAGGACTCAAGAGGACGGGACAGCCATGCCTTCTTTCGACACTCCCGAACCGATCTCGGTCACGGCCTACGTGTACGCCGGTTCCCTCCAGTTCACCGCGGACGACCGCCTCGACACCGTCGTCGAGGTGCGGCCCCGCGACCCGAAGAAGGACCTGGACGTCCGGACGGCCGACCAGACCGAGGTCACCTACGCGAGCGGCACCCTGACCGTCACCACACCCAAGGCCAATCTGCTCGGGCGCGGCGGCACCGTCGACGTGACGGTGGAACTGCCCACGGGCTCGAACATCGACGTGACCGGCGCCGGGGCCAGGGTGCTCGGCGAGGGCCGGCTCGGCGAGGTCCGCGTGAAGACCTCGGCTGGCGACGTCCGCCTCGACACCACCGGCCCGCTGCAACTGAAGGCGTCACACGGCTCGACCATCGTCGACCGGGTCGAAGGCATGGCCGAGATCACCAGCAGCACCGGCGACGTGCGCATCGGCCTCGTCGACGGCCCTGCCGTCCTGAAGAACTCGCACGGCGCCACGACCGTCGGCGCCGTGACTGGCGAGCTGCGGGTGAACGGCGCCAACGGCGCCATCGACATCAGGCGCGCCGAGGCGTCGGTCACCGGCACCACCACCAACGGCCTCCTTCGCGTCGCCGAAGTCGCCCGCGGCACCGTCCAGTTGGAGACGTCCAACGGCTCCATCGAGGTCGCCATCCGCGAGGGCGCCGCCGCCTGGCTCGACGTCAGCTCCAACCGCGGGCAGGTACGCAACGCGCTCGCCGCGTCCGAGGCCCCGGAGCAGACCGAGGACACCGTCAAGGTCCGCGCACGGACCAACTGGGGCAACATCGACATCCTCCGCGCCAAAGCCTGAGCGTCTCCGTACCCCAACCCCGCACCACCCTCGACTCGCCCATTCCCCCCGCAGCTTCAGCCTTCTCACAGGAGGGCCACATGCCTTCATCTGTCATGCCCACATCCAGCCAGGGCGACGGTCAAGCGTCGCCGGCCGCCATCTCCGCCGTCGGTCTGCGCAAGTCGTACGGCGACACGACCGTCCTCGACGGCATCGATCTGCGCATCCCGGCCGGGTCCGTGTTCGCGCTGCTCGGGCCGAACGGCGCCGGCAAGACCACCGCCGTGAAGATCCTTTCCACCCTCATCGCCGCCGACGGCGGGCAGGCCCAGGTCGCGGGCCACGACGTTGCCACGTCACCGGACGGGGTGCGTGCCGCGATCGGCGTCACCGGGCAGTTCTCCGCCGTCGACGGCCTGATCACCGGCGAGGAGAACATGCTCCTCATGGCGGACCTGCACCACCTGTCCAAGAGCGATGGGCGGCGGGTCACCGCCGAATTGCTGGAGCGTTTCGACCTGGTGGAGGCCGCGAAGAAGCCCGTCTCCACCTACTCCGGCGGCATGAAGCGCCGCCTGGACATCGCCATGACGCTGGTCGGCAACCCGCGGATCATCTTCCTCGATGAGCCGACCACCGGGCTCGACCCGCGCTCCCGCCACAACATGTGGGGCATCATCCGCGAGTTGGTCTCCGACGGGGTGACGGTCTTCCTCACCACCCAGTACCTGGAGGAGGCAGACGAACTCGCCGACCGCATCGCGGTGCTGACCGACGGCAAGATCGCCGCCGAAGGGAGCGCCGATGAGCTGAAGCGCATGATCCCCGGCGGACACCTGCGACTCCGCTTCTCCGACCCGGCCGCGTACCAGAGCGCCGCCACCGCGCTGCGCGAGGTCACCCGCGACGACGAGGCGCTGTCGCTGCAGATCCCCAGCGACGGCAGCCAGCGCGAGCTGCGCTCCATCCTCGATTGGCTGGACGCGGCCGGCATCGAGGCGGACGAGCTGACCGTGCACACCCCCGACCTCGACGACGTGTTCTTCGCCCTCACCAGCACCACCATGGTCCCCAGCCAGCCCAAGGAGGACGCCCGATGAGCTCCCTCTCCCTCGCCGTACGCGACTCGTCCACGATGCTGCGCCGCAACCTGCTGCACGTCCGGCGCTACCCGTCGATGACACTGAACCTGCTGCTCACGCCGATCATGATGCTGCTGCTCTTCGTCTACATCTTCGGAGACGTGATGAGCGCCGGTATCGGCGGTGGCGGGGCGGACCGGTCCGACTACATCGCCTATCTCGTCCCGGGCATCCTGATGATGACCATCGGCGGCACCACGATCGGCACCGCGGTGTCCGTCTCCATGGACATGACCGAGGGCATCATCGCCCGCTTCCGCACGTTGGCGATCCACCGCGGGTCGGTGCTCATAGGGCATGTCGTCGGCAGCGTGCTGCAGTGCATCGCCAGTGTGGTCCTCGTCGGGGCCGTCGCCGTGGCCATCGGGTTCCGGTCCACGGACGCCACCGCCCTGGAATGGATCGCGGCGTTCGGACTGCTCGCGCTGTTCGCCCTGGCGCTCACCTGGATCGCGGTCGGGATGGGCATGGTCAGCCCGAACCCGGAGGCCGCCAGCAACAACGCGCTGCCGCTGATCTTCCTCCCGCTCATCTCCAGCACCTTCGTCCCCATCGACGCGATGCCGGGCTGGTTCCAGCCGATCGCCGAGTACCAGCCCTTCACCCCGGCCATCGAGACCCTGCGCGGACTGCTGCTCGGCAGCGAGATCGGCCACAACGGGTGGCTGGCCGTGGCCTGGAGCCTGGGACTGGCCGTGCTCGGCTACTTCTGGTCCAAGTCGTTGTTCAACCGCGACCCGAAGTAACGGGAGAAGGACCGGTCAGCGGCTTGCGGGCTGCGGGCCGCAGCTTGTCCCACCCCAGGGCGGCGTACTCCGACACCACTTCGGCGTACGCCGCCTCGTCCGCGGCCCGCCGGGTCCGGGCCGCAGACATGCCTTGTGCATGCGCGCTATGTGCGGTGTGGGCGTTACGGGCGACATCTTGACGCTGAAACGACGCTCGTTCTGATGGAGTGCCAGGTGCGTTGCTGGGCTGGGCACTCGAATGGGCGGCGGGTGACAAGGGGGCTGTCTGCCGTGGGCTTCTCGGTCCGGGGGGCCGACAGGCGGCCGTAGTGGGACGGTGCTGTACTGAAGAGGCAGCATCTCCAGCAGATCGTCGGCGGGCGTGTGGGCGAGAGCCTGCTCCTGCTCCGCGCTCAGGGGGACCCGGTGGCCGAGCGCGGGGTGCTGACCGCGCCGACCCAGATGTGGGAGACCGCGGTGCGGCAGGCCGAGGTGATCGGGCCGCTCGCGGCGAAGGACACAGTGGGGCTGGCCGAGGCGGATGAGGCGGCCGAGCGGCTGCGGGTCTCCCGGCGTCAGGTGTATGTCCTGCTTGGGAGGTGGCGCGCCGGTGAGGGAGTGGTGTCGGACCTGGTGCCTGGTCGTTCCAGCGGAGGCCGCGGCGGCGGGCGTCTGTCTGGTGAGGTCGAGACGATCGTCCAGGAAGCGCTACGCACCCGGTACTTGACGCGGCAGCGCCGCTCGGTAGCGGCGGTCTACAAGGAGATCACACGCCAATGCCGGGCTCGCGGCCTGCGGACTCCTTCGCGGGGGTCGATACAGCGGCGGATCGAGCGGCTGGACCCGGTGGCTTCGGTCTCGGGGCGCGAAGGAAGAGAGGCGGTTCGTCCTCTCCGGTCGGCCGGGGGTGTGCCGCCGGTGGTCACCGGGCTGCTGGAGCAGGTTCAGGTCGACCACACGCCGGTGGATGTGATCGTGGTCGACGAGCGGCACCGGCTGCCGATCGGCCGTCCCTATTTGACGGCGGCGATCGACGTGGCAAGCCGGTGTGTGGTGGGCCTGGTGGTGACGCTGGAGGCGCCGTCGGCGGCTTCGGTCGGGCTGTGTCTGGCCCACACGGCGATGGACAAGCGGCCGTGGCTGGAGCTGCTGGGCGTGGGCCCGGCTCGGGGACACCATCGTCGTGCACACTCTCGACCGGCTCGGCCGTAACCTGCGCGAAGTCCTCAACCTCGTTCACGACCTGAACGACAAGCACATCGGGGTGCGCTCGCTGGCCGACCCGCTGCCGATCAAGACGGCCGACGAGGGCATGGGCCGCATCGCCTGCTCCTGCTCGCCCTGTTCGCCGAGATGGAACGCACCTTCACCGCCGAGCGAGCCGCCCACGCCCGCGTCGTGGCCGAAGCCGCCGGCCGCCGCATCGGCCGCCCAATGGCCCACCCCGACGACAAAATCGAGTACGCACGCCTACTGAAGGGGCAGGGCTTCGGCTACGGCGAGATCAGCGCCAAGACCGGCATCCCGAAGACCTCCCTGCACCGCTACCTTCAAGGGTGAGTGTTGTGGTGCAGGGGCATGCCAGAGTCAACGGGGGTGGGCGGTGGAGCGCGGGGAGCTGATCGCGGGCCGGTACGAGCTGGTCAAGCGGCTCGGCCGGGGCGGTATGGGCGACGTATGGGCCGGGCGGGACCGCACCCTGCATCGCGACGTGGCGATCAAACTACTCGTTCTCGACGGCGCGGCCCATGAGGACCTGCCCAGACGGTTCGAGCGCGAGGCGGTGGCCGCCGCGCAGATCAACCATCCGAACGTGGTCGCCCTGCACGACCGTGGCGTTCACGAGGACCTGCTGTTCCTGGTCATGGAGAAGGTCGCGGGCGCAACGCTCACTGAGCACATCCGTAGTGACGGACCGATGACTCCCTCCCACGCACTGGCAATCGCCGAAGGGATCTGCGCGGCGCTGATCGCCGCCCATCAAGCCGGTGTCGTCCATTACGACATCAAGCCGCACAACGTGATGCTCACACCCGGTCGCCAGGTGAAAGTCGTCGATTTCGGGATCGCCGGGTTCCTCCAGACCGCTTTCACGCTGGCTGGGTCCTCGCAGCTGACGCCAGCAGGAACACCGGAGTACGGCGCGCCCGAGCAATTTCTCACCGAACGCGGCGACGAACGCTCAGACCTGTACGCACTGGGCGGCGTGCTCTTCGCGATGCTCACTGGCCGGCCCCCCTTCACCGGCCACCACGCCATGGCCGTCATGCGACGCAAGCTGGACGAAGACGCGCCCCGCCTGGACTCGCTCCGCCCCGAAATGCCGCCCGCGCTGGCCGAACTCGTCGCCGAACTCCTGGAACGAGACCCCGCACGACGGCCCGAGTCGGCGCAGCAGGTCCTTGAACGCCTCAGCCACATCCGGGCGGGCCTGGACGCCACCACGCCGTCGACCGTTCTCGACCGCCCGGCAGAACCACCCATCCCTGACCGGCCCACCGCGCCGGCAGATCTCACGCGCCAGCTGCCTGAACACCTCGGACCATTCGACGTGTCCTGGACCGGCGAGGAACCTCTGTCCACCTACACCAGCAGGGCAGGCAGACGGGGCTGGAAGGCGATGGCGACCCTGGCAGCAGTCTCGGCGCTGGTGGCAGTCGTAACTCTCTCCCTGGCGGCGGGGCGCCGGTTGGAGAAATTGCCCGGTGAGGAGGAGATGACCCCAGGGGCTGTCCTTCTCATGGTAGGGGTGTTGGCCGCGGGCCTGGCCGCTAGCTTGGCGGTTCCGGTGATCGGCCGTCTGCACGGTGAGCGCCTGCGCGAAAACCCAACTGGCTGGGCGCTGCACGTAGGACCGCAGTACATACAGACCACCAGCGGCACGGGGCGGCGCGAGTTCACCTGGGACCAAGTCCAGCGCGTCACCATTGGGGAGATCCAACCCAGGTACGGCAACTTTGAAGAGCTCACGTGCTCGGCCGAGTATGTGTACACCGGTGTGCACATCTGGGACCGGAGCGCCGAAGCGTCGATCGCTTTGCGTCCGGCGGGATGGCCCTACCCCTGGCTCGGCTCACTCGCAGAGCGTGAGGACGGGCTGTTCCCTATCTGCGTCCTCGGCCCCATGACCGAACAGCAGCGCACAGCACTCACCGAAGCCCTTGCCCGATACTGCGGCCAATGATGAGGGACTTGGAGACGCGCAGTGACCTTGGCTCCTGCCCCGCAACAGGTCGAGGTCATCGGACGGAGCGGAAGCCTTGCGCGCGCGGCAGTCGACGGCCCCGCTCCGCAGCCGGGACGCGCCGGGGATGGATAGCTGATCCGGATCAGGGTGACCGTCTTGGCGAACACCCTCGCCGTCTGGCGGGTTTCAGGGTATCGGGCGTGTCGCCTTCGCGGTCACGTCATGATCCCCATCGCGCCGGTTCGCCGACAGGAGGGACAGGAATGTTCGAAACGGGGGAGGCATAGCAGTGCGAGACCAGCTCCTTGGGGGCCGTTACCGGTTGGTAAAACAGCTCGGCGAGGGCGGAATGGGCCAAGTATGGGAGGCGCAGGACGAGACGCTGGGGCGGCCCGTCGCAGTCAAGGTGATCTCCCTGCTCTCCGGTGGCGGAAGCCGCGGCGACGAGGTACGCGCCAGGTTCCTGCGCGAGGCACGGATCACCGCCCGCCTGCAACACCACAACATCGTGACTGTCCACGACCTTGGCGAGACCGGCACAGAGGGCAACAGGGCCCCGTTCCTGGTGATGGAGCTGGTCCGGGGCGAGGGCCTGGACGCGAAGCTACGCGGAGGTGCCGTCACCTTGCCAGACGCTGTCCAATGGGGCGCGCATATCTGCGACGCACTGGCAGACGCGCACGACGCCGGAATCATGCACCGGGACATCAAACCGTCCAACATCCTCATCACGCCTTCCGGCAACGTGAAGGTCCTCGACTTCGGCATCGCGCGGGCGGCCGACCCCTACGCGACCTCGGACCGCCTCACTCAGACTGGCTTCATCGTGGGCACACCCCCGTACATGGCGCCCGAACAAGCACGCGGTTTCCCGGAACCGCGCAGCGACCTGTACGCGCTCGGCTGCCTTCTCTTCGAACTGATCACGGGCCAGCTGCCGTTCCAGGCCCCCGACACCCTGGGCTACCTCACAGCCCACCTCACCCAGGAACCGCCCGCGCCCAGCTCCGTGTCCGCGGGCATCCCATCTACCTGGGACGACCTCGTGCTCAGCCTGCTGCACAAGGACCCCGACCAGCGGTACCCGAACGCTGTCGACGTCGCCCAGGCCCTGCGACAACTCGACCAGGCACCCCAGCCCACGCCATCAACAGGCGAGCCCACCCCATCCCCCACCATGCCAGCCACGACTCCGCTCCGGGATGTCTACGGCGACGCCCCGAGACGCATCGCGCTCGCAATGCGCGCTCTGCTCGCCAAACGCACCGCGGAAACCGCGCTCGCAATGCGCGCTCTGCTCGCCAAACGCACCGCGGAAACCGTCACCCACCAGGCGACGCTGCTGAATCATCTCCCCAAGGTCGCTTCGCCAACGTCACGGCCCCTGGCGGTCGATGCCGAGAAAACCCCGCCGCAGGGTGCCCGATCTGTTCAGACGCGTGCGCGGAGAACCATCGCGGGGTACACACCCGTGGCGGGTCAGGGCCTCCCCCAACCCGATACGGCACCGACCAATAACCAGAAGCCCCCCGCCAGAACCGCGACTGCTGTGACGGCGTTGGTATGCCTTCTCACGGTTCAGGTCATCCCCTTCGCGACCGCCCAGGCCGTCGACATCGGTGAGATGTCGAGCGACGAACGGATGGTGCGGATGACGCTGTTCGGCGTCGAGACAGCCATGCTCGCCATCGGCGTGCTGCTGCTGTTCGCGCGGAACACAGCCGGACGTTGGCTGATCGCGGCAGGCGGCATCGGCTTGGCTCTGCAAGCCGCGGAAGCCATGCTTTCCTCCGACGGGATCGGCTACGCCTTGTGGGGTGCCCTACCCTTGGCCGCTGTCACAGCGGCGCTCTCCGCCACCCTGGCCGTGCGACGTCAACGGCCACGCTAGGGATCTACCAGGGGCTCCCGCTCGTCGGCGACAGGCTTGTGGCTCACCGCTGGTACCACCAGCCAGGAGCCCGGGGGCCAAGGATCAGGCGAAGCTGGCCCGGGCTCACTACGGTCCTGGCCAGCGGAGCCTACGGCGTCACATCAACTCGCGCCGACTGGAGCGACAGGACCACTCACGCCGGAGTGCAGAGGGCTTCGGTCATCCGTGCAGTCGGCTTCGGAACCTGACACCGCTTCGCCGAGGAATCGGGACTGGGCAGCGGTGTCGAAAGGGCTTGTGAAGAGGCGACGAAACTGGTGCCCGCAGGGCGCCCCGGCGATCCGTCCGAGGTCGCCGAGGCGATTGCCTGGTTGCTTTCGCCCGCCGCGTCTTTCGTCAACGGTGCAGTACTCACGGTGGACGGCGGGATCACGGCACTCGACCCGGGAACGGTGGCGTTCGACTTCGGCCTGGAGCACCGCGACGGCGGTCGATGACCAGCGGAGCCGCGGGGTACCGGCTCGTGCGGCCGAACCCGTGCTCAACTCTCCGTCACCTGTGCGGGATTGGGGTGGACGTCCGCCTGCGAGATCCGTGCTGCCGGCCGAGCTGAAGCTGAACGTGTGGTGCGCCGCCACGCCGTCCCCCGGCGGCGACGAACACGCCGCCGTCCTCCCAGAGGCGCTGCACCGGCACCTCGCCGAGGGCGCGACGATGGTGCTGAACGCGGTGGACGAACTCCACCCGGACACCGAACACACCGCCGCCGACCTGGAACGCCTCTTCCGCACCGTGGTGCGCACCAACCTCTACGCGAGCTGGATCGCCACCGAGGGCTTCGGCCTGCACTTCGACGACCACGACGTTCTCGTCGTCCAGCTCTCCGGCCGCAAACGCTGGCGCTTCCACCCGCCGACCCGCGCGGCGGCCATGCTCCACGACGTCGTGACACCGCCCCGCCCGACAGGCGAACCGTACGCCGACACCGTCCTCGGCGAAGGCGACGTCCTCTTCCTGCCGCGCGGCTGGTGGCACGGCGCCTCCGCGGGCGAGGGCACCCAGGCTGGTTCCGCGAGGGGACGCTGCCGGTACCGGCTCAGCGGGTCGGCCCGCGCACGATCCTCGTGAACATGAGGGCCAACGCCGCGCCTGAGGCAATCGGCGGGCTGGGGTTGTATGCCCGCGTCTCCTCGCACGATCAGAAGGACGATCTGGAGCGCCAGATGGCCCGGCTGGCCCGGTGGGCTGCCACCGCCGGTCACCAGGTGGTGCGGGTGGAGTCCGAAGTCGCTTCCGGCATGAACGGCGCCCGTTCCAAGGCCAAGCGGCTGCTTGCCGATCCGGCCGTGCAGGCGGTGGTGGTGGAGCACAAGGACCGCCTCGGTCGGATGAATGTCGAGCTGGTCGAGGCCGCCCTGTCCGCGACCGGGCGCCGCCTGATCGTGCTGGACGACGGCGAGGTCGAGGACGACCTGGTGCGGGACATGGTGGAGGTGCTGACCTCGTTCTGTGCCCGCCTGTACGGCCGCCGGTCGGCGAACAACCGTGCCCGCAAGGCGCTTCAGGCTGCAGAGCATGGCTGACCAGTACAGGCCGCTGCGGCAGATTGCCCGGCCGTTCGTCGCCGACGGCCCGCGGGGTGTCAGCATCCGGGACCGCCTCAAGGCACTGACGGCCAAGGACGAGAAGGTGTTGCGCCTGGTCGGCGCGCACCTGGGCATGCTGGCCTCGCGGGATCTGGCCCGCAGGTGCCGTGACGGTCTGGAGCACTCCACAGACACGTGGGCCGGGCGCAAACGCGACCTGACGGTGTTGTCGTCCTCCCGCTGGGCCGGTTCGATCACGTCCAGCACGCACGACCAGTGGGGCGTGTCCCGGCGTGCGCAGCACGCGCACCTGCAATCCCTGGATGCCGGTATCCGCATGATCCGGCACCGGCTGTCCCTGTCCATCGGGGAGAAGGGCAGCCGGGGCAAGCCCGGCGGCTATCGGTCCTCGCGCGAGTGGTTCCACAAGTCCCGGCGCCTCGCGATCCTCGAAGAGCGGTACGAACAGGTCACGGCCGAACGCGACGCCGGACAGCTGTCGATCACACGCGGGGGCCGCCGGCTGCTGGGCACTCGTAGCTCGTCAACGAGGCCGTGGGCTGGGCGGGCCGGTACGCGGGCAACCGCGTCGCCCGCTTTCTCGCCGTGCTGCCCGAGCCGACGCCGAGCAGGCTGTTCGCCGAGATGGTGCGGCAGTGGACGGACGAGTACGAGGCCACAGGGTTCGCGGGCGGCTGCCCGGTCGCCGCCGCCACGGTGGACTGCGCGGAGTCCACCGTGTCCACGCGGGAGGCGGCAGCCGCCGCGTTCGCGACCTGGACGGGGCCGGTGGCCCGGGCTCTGGCGGACATGGGCGTGCCCGAGGAGCGGGCCGGAGCGCTGGCCACGCTCATGATCAGCTCCCTGGAGGGGGCGATCCTCATGGCCCGGGCCGAGCGGGACGTACGTGCTCTGACGACCGTTACCCGGGAACTCGGCCCCCTCCTCGACGCGGCGGTGAGTAGGGACACCTGACGGGCCGCCCTACTGAAGCGTGGCCACGAACTTCCCGAGCCGGGCGATCCCCTCGCGAAGCTCGTCGGCTGACGCCGCGTAAGAGAGGCGGACGTGCGTCTCCGCGGTGTGCACGCCGAAGTCTCTGCCCGGTGTGAGGGCGACGTGTGCCTCCTGGAGCGCCCGTTCGCAGAACTGCCACGAGGTCAGTCCGGTCTGGCTGACGTCGAAGTAGACGTAGAAGGCGCCGTCGGGCGGGACGGGGACCGGCAGGCCGATCCGTGCCAGGCCGTCGAGGACGAGTGCGCGCCGCTCGGTGAACTCGACGCGGCGGGCCTCGCAGACGGCCAGGGACTCCGGGGCGAAGCAGGCCAGAGCCGCGTGCTGCGCGGGAGCGGAGGCGCAGAGGAAGTAGTTCTGCGCCAGTCGCTCCATCGCCGGCACGAGAGCCTCGGGCACGACACACCAGCCCAGCCGCCAGCCCGTCATGCCATGCCGAAGTACTTCGAGAAGCTGTTGATGACCACGGCGTCCGGGTCGTATGACAGCACGCTGCGCGGCGGTCGGCCCTGGGCGTCGTGGTCGCTGAGATTGAGGTAGATCTCGTCGACGATGCGCCATGCGCCGCGCTCGCGGGCGAAGTCGCAGATCGCCGCGAGTTCATCAGCCGGAACCGCGGTGCCTGTCGGGTTCGACGGGGTGGCGACCATGACACCGCGTGTCCGGTCCGTCCAGTTCGAGCGAACCGACGAGGCGTCCAACTGGAATCGGGTCTCAGCGGTGGTGGGAATTAGGGTGACGCGGGCACCGAAGCTCTCGGCGATCTGCCGGTTGCACGGGTACGACGGGTCACCGATGAGCACTTCGTCGCCGGGATCGAGGAGCGCGGCGGCGGCCAGAACGAGGGAGGCCGAGGCGCCTGCGGTCACGACGACCCGGGCCGGATCGACCCCGACGTCGTGCTGATCCTCGTAGAACCGCGCGATGGCCTGTCGCAGCGCGGGCAGTCCGAGGGCCGCGGTGTAGGGCAGGGGCCGCCCGTCCATGGCCTCGCGCATCGCGTTCCGGACGGCCGGGGGTGCGCCGAAGTCCGGCTCACCGATGCTGAGTTTGACGACGTGGTGTCCCTGGACTTCCAGCGCGGCGGCCTGCTTGCCGAACTCCATGGCGTAGAACGGGGCGACGGCCTGGGCGCGTTGAGAGATCCGTAGGTTGTTCGTGATGTCGCTCATGCGGAGACCTCCGGCTCGATGGCGGACAGAAGGGCCAGGACGAACCGGTTGGCAGGAACGTCGATGCCGTGCCGTTCGGCGGCTCGGACCACGGCTCCGGTGAGGGCGTCGTATTCGAGGGGGCGGCCGGCGAGGCGGTCTTCCCGCATCGAGGTGGTACTGCCCTCGGGGACGTGCTGGAGCCAGTGAATCGCGCGGTCGACATGCTCGTCGGTGAGCGCCGCGCCATCGGCCCGGCCGACTTCGACGGCCTCACCCATGATGCGCCGGGCGATGCGCTCGATCTCGGGATCGCGCATGACCTCGGCTCGCCGGCCGGTGAGGGCGGTGAGCGGATTCGCGGTGATGTTGGAGAGCAACTTGGTCCACGCGACGGTCGTGAAGTCGGCCTCGGTGGCTGTGCGCATCCCGCCGACGTTCAGCTCGGCGGAGAGGGCGGCACCAGCCGCGCCGTCGGGCACGGCGACGTCGAGAGCGCCCACCCGCCTGAGGATCGCGTGGCCGGGTTCCGTGCGCTCGACGTTGAGGTACACGACGCTCGGAACGATCTGGGCCGGTCCGACGTGGGGGAGGACGCGTTCGCGGTGCTCGACGCCGTTCTGTGCGACGAGCACCGTCACCTCAGGACGCGCCAGTGCGCGCAACCAGTCCGCCACCTCCGGAGTGTGGTGGGCCTTCACGGCGACGATCGCGGTGGTGTGCTCCGCGAGCTCGGCCGGGTCGGTCACGTGTTGGACAAGCCACGTTTCCGGTAGTCCGTCCTCGGCGATCTCGATGTGGTCGATGGGCGTGCGCCCGCCGCAGACGGTGATCGGCCGGCCCGTGCGGGCAAGCGCGGAGGCCAAGGAGAGGCCGATCGCACCTGCACCGATGACCGCTACAGGTCCGTTGTTTGCGAGTGGGGTCATGTCGTCTTCCTGGGAGCGGTCAGAGAGCGCTTGTGCAGGCAGCAGACGCGAATTCGTCATCCGGTCAAGGAGGTGGCCCCGGATCGCCGGGATCGCCGGGATCAGGTCGGGAACTCAGCAGCGGCTCTCTCCCGCCGCAAGCCTGATGGCGACAAAGTTTATGCGCTGAGCCCTGGAATGTGTCTCTGGGGGCCTTCCTCGCCCTCGTCTCCAGCGACGAGGGAACAGACCTGGTCCTCAACGATGTACCCACCCCCGAGGCCCGGCTGCGCCTCGTCCGCGCCTGGCAGAGGCTGTTGTCCACCGACGCCGCGGTGAAGGCCGTCGACAGGCAACTGAGGCGGTGGCAAGACCGCTTCCGCCCACCGTCGTCTGTCCCGGAAACCACGACTCACGGCCGGAGTTCCGCAAGGTGCTCCTCGACCCGGCAGGCGAGAGCGAGTCGGACGAGGGAGCCGCCGAAGGGCCCCGGTATGGGACTACGACAGGCGGTCGGTGCCGCCGTCGGGGGCGGCGTGGGTCAGGCCCGTCCGGTAGGCGATGACGACGAGTTGCGCCCGGTCGCGGGCCTCCAGCTTCGTCATGGCGCGCTGCACGTGGGCGCGGACGGTGAAGGGGCTGAGGAACATCCGCTCGGCGATCTCCTGGTTGGACAGGCCGGTCGCGACCAGAGCCACCATCTCGCGTTCGCGCGGGGTGAGCACGGCGAGCTGTTCGGGGTGGTGCGGCGGGGCGCCGTCCGGTGTGGCCAGGAAGCGGGCGACCAAGGAGCGGGTCGCGGCGGGGGAGAGGAGAGTGTCGCCGTCGGCGATCGTGCGCACGGCGTCCAGCAGGTCCTCGGCCCCGATGCCCTTGCCGATGAAGCCGCCGGCCCCCGCGCGCAGCGCCTGAGCGACGTACTCGTCGGTCTCGTACGTGGTGAGGATCAGGATGCGACTGGCACGCAGTTCCGGGTCCGCGCAGATCTCCGACGTGGCGGTGAGACCGTCCACCTCGGGCATACGGATGTCCATGATCACCACGTCCGGGCGTAACTCCCGGGTGAGTCTCACCGCCTCCCGGCCGTCGGCGGCCTCACCGACCACGGTGATGTCGTCGGCGCTGTCGAGAAGTATTCGGAAGGCACCGCGCAGCAAGGCCTGATCGTCGGCGAGCAGTACCCGGAGCGTCACGGCGCATCCCCGGCCTCTCCGCCGCCCGTTCGTCCGTCGCCTGTCGTTCCGTCGGCCGTTCGCCCCTCGCTGGTTGTCGCTCCGTCAGGCTTCCGCGTCGTGTCCTTCGCGGGCGGGAGGGGCAGCTGGGCGGAGACGAGGAAGCCGCCCTCCGGGCGCCTGCCGGCTGAGAGGTCTCCGCCGACCGCGGTGGCACGTTCACGCATCCCGATCAGGCCGTAACCGGGCGGACGGTCCAACGCCGTGGGCGCACTCGGTCCCGTGGGTTCGGTCGGCGTCGTACGGGTGCCCCCTCCGTCGTCGGCGACGGTGATGGTCAGGCGATCGCGGTTCCAGGCGAGGCGCACCCGGGCGGTAGCGGTACCGGCGTGCTTGGTCACGTTGGTCAGGGCCTCCTGGATGATGCGGTAGGCGGTGAGGTCCACTCCCGGCGGCAGCGGTCTGGCCGTGCCCTCCTGGTGCACCGACACCTCCAGACCCGCGCGGCGGAAGGACTCGAGGAGCGTGGGAAGCCGGGACAGTCCGGGCGCCGGTTCGGCGGGCGCGGCCGCGTCCCCGGACTGACGCAACAGACCGACAGTGGCCCGGAGTTCGTCGAGCGCGTGGCCGGTGGTCTCGACGAGTTCCTTGAGGCTCGTGCGGGTCTGCTCCGGGCGGGTGTCGAAGAGGTGGGCGGCGACCGTGGCCTGCGCGTTGGCCAGGGTGATCTGATGGGCCACGAGGTCGTGCAGTTCCCGGGCGATGCGCACCCGTTCCTCGGCCACTCTCCGGCGCGCCTCGCTGTCCCGGCTCTCCTCTGCCCGCCGGGCCCGCTCCTCGACGGCCGCGAGGTAGGCCCGTCGGTTCTGCACCGAGTGCCCGAGTACGCCGGCCACCAGCGGGAAGGCCGCCACCGCTCCCACCCTGCTCGCGTCCTTCCAGGAGAGGGCCCCGAACAAGGGGGCCGAGGCGACCAGCAGCGCCACGGAGATGAGCGCCACCGCGCGCACCGCGTGCCGTTCGGTGCGCGCGGCGAGCGAGTAGGAGTAGGCGGTGATCACGGCGGGAGCCACGATGAGCGGGCTCAGCAGGAGGCCGAGGAACGGCGCCAGTACGCCACTCGCGGTGGTGACCGCCATGGCGGCCAGGGGCGCCCGGTGACGGACCGGCAGCACGGCACAGGACACCACGGCGATGAAGTAGGCGACGGCAGACGGCGGTGACAGCGTGCTGCCGTCGTCCTGCACCACGCCGCCGAGCAGACAGAGCGCGAACGCCGTCGCCGTGATCGCTCCCTCCCGCCACCACGCGCCGCGTGGCCGCGGGCCACCGCCCCGCGTGTTCGTCATGGTCGGCTCAGTCCCGGCCGACGGGGAGCCGCCGCACCGCTGCATCCAACTCGGTTGCGGCGGCGGGGACATGCCTGCTCAGTGCTTCCCCCTCGATATCCACATTCGGCAGCACGCGGTTCAGGATACGGGGCAGCCACCAGGCCCGGTGGCCGAGCAGTGCCAGGACCGCGGGTGCGATCGCCATCCGGACCACGAAGGCGTCGAAGGCGACTGCGGCGGCCAGGCCGACGCCCATCGTCTGGATGGTCGGGCTGCTTATCCCGATGAATCCGGCGAACACGCTGATCATGATGATCGCCGCAGCGGCTACCACACGTCCGCTGTGCCGGAACCCGCTGACGATTGCCTCGCCGGGGGACGCGCCATGGACGTAGGCCTCCCGCATCCGGGTGAGGAGGAAGACCTCGTAATCCATGGCGAGGCCGAACACGATGCCGATGATGAGAATCGGCATCAGCGACATGACCGGTCCGGTCTGCTCGATGCCGATCAGGTCTGCCGCCCAGCCCCACTGGAAGACGGCGACGAGGACGCCGAAGGCGGCAGCCACCGACAGCAGGAAGCCGAGCGCGGCCTTGACCGGGACCAGGACCGAGCGGAACACCACCATCAGCAGGAGCACCGCCAGGCCGATGACCACGGTCAGATAGGGGATGAGGGCGTCGGACATGGCTTCGGAAATGTCGATGTTCAGCGCGGTGGTGCCGGTCACCAGGATGCCGGCGCCCGTGTCGGCCTCGACGCCGGAGACCGCGCTCCGGATCGCGTGCACCAGGTCCTTGGTTTCGCCGCTGTTCGGCGCGGTCTGCGGGACGGCGGTGAGGACGGCCGTGTCCTTGGCCCGGCTGAGAACCGGATCACCGACCGACGCGACCCCGTCCACGGACCGTACGGCCTTGACGACCAGGTCCGTGGTGGCCCGGGTGTCCGCGGACTCCGACGTGTCCACGACCACGGTCAACGGGCCGTTGAAGCCGGGGCCGAAGCCTTCTGACAGCAGGTCGTAGGCACGGCGCTGGGTGGTCTCCACCGACTTGGACTCGTCTCCGGGCAGCCCGAGTTCGAGGCTCAGTGCCGGCACGGCGACGGCGCCGAGACCGAGTCCGGCGAACAACAGCACGGCCACCGGCCGGCGCAGCACGAACCGCGCCCAGCGGGTGGCGAGCCCGGGCCGGCCGGCCGCGGTGGGCACCTGGTGCGGGCGCTCGCTTCCCGGCCGGGTGGCCTTGCGGACAGCGCGGGGCAGTATGCGCCGGCCGAAGAAGCCGAACAGCGCGGGGACCAGGGTCAGTGCGACGAGTACGGCAAGGGCCACGGCGCCCGCGCCGCCCATGCCCATCTTGGTGAGTTCGGGGATTCCGACGACCCCCAGCCCGACCAGGGCGATGAAGACGGTCGCGCCGGCGAAGACGACAGCGGACCCGGCCGTGCCCACCGCCCGGCCTGCGGCCTCCTCCGGCTCGCTGCCCTGGGCGCGCTCGTCGCGGAAGCGGGAGGTGATGAAGAGTGCGTAGTCGATGCCGACCGCCAGCCCCAGCATCAGCGCCAGGATGGCGACGGTGGACGTCAGACCCAGCGGAACGGCCAGCGCGGAGACCAGGCCGAAGGCGATGGCCACGCCCAAGAAGGCGGTCAGCAGCGACAATCCGGCCGCGACCAGCGACCCGAGGGCGAGGACCAGCACCACCGCCGCCACCGCCACGCCGATGATCTCCGTCGTACCGCCCAGTTCCTCCTCCGAATCCAGGGCCGAGCCGCCGATCTCCACGGTCAGCCCCGCGTCCCGGGCCTGGCTCGCGGCGTCCTCGAGGGCGCTCTTCGTCGACGCGCTCAGGTCGACGGCGTCCGCGGTGTAGGTGATCGTGGAGTAGGCGATGGTGCCGTCCTCGCTGACAGCGCCGGTCTCATAGGGGTCGGTGGTCGACGCGACCTGATCGCCCCCGTCCAGCGAGCCGAGCGTCTCCTCGACGGCCGCCTTGTTCTCCCTGGCCGTCACCCGCTGCCCGTCCGGGGCCTGGAACACCAGGCGGGCCTCGGCACCCTGGGAGTTGCTCTGCGGGAAGCGCTCGTCCAGCAGGTCGAACGCCTTCTGCGACTCGGTGCCGGGCATGGAGAGGTCCTCTTCCTCCCCGGCCGGCGCCACGGCGGCCGCGGCGACGGCCAGCACCAGGACGCCCAGCCACAGACCGCCCACGAGCCGGCGCCGCCGGAAGGCCCACCGTCCGATCCGGTAAAGAAATGTCGCCACCTGTTGATCACTCCAGACACCGCTCTAGGCAAGGGGAATGCGCGAGATTCACGCGCCTCCAACACTTCCCTCCGGCGCCCCGCCGGGCATCGTCCCCAGCCGCCGTCTTCCCCTGGTGCACCCGGACCAGCCACTCACGTGTCCTGGTGCCTACGCACTACAGGCCGACTTGGGCCTCAACGGGACTTGATCACGGGACTTGATCCGGAGCTCAGCGACCTGGGCTACAGCCGGACTGTCACACCCTCGGCGGACGATCGTTCCTATATACGGCCGTGCTGGGGGCCGGGCCGGTCATCGCATGCCTGCTGTGCACCGGATCGACAGTGCTCCCGTGTCTTTCGTGCCGCGCGGATGCACAGGAGTGTGCCGTCGCAGTCGACGTAGCCGTCGGGGCCAGGATGGGGTTGGTTGGCGCGTTCGGGTTGAAACGCCGAGGCCTGGAAGGCCGAGCGGCCGCGCCGGGAACAGCCGGGTCGGCCGGCAGGGTTGCATCGACCGGGGGACCGGCGCCGCACGGGCGGGGAACACGGAGACCACAAGGGTGTCCGCCCCGCCAGGATCCGGGCCCCGGGAGCGCGGTACGCCCGCCGCGCTACTTGGACCAAGACGTATTTCTGCAGGAGGACTGTTTCATGACTGACCGGCCCTTGACGCTCATGGCAGTACACGCCCATCCCGACGACGAGGCCACCGGAACCGGAGGGGTCCTCGCGCGGTACGCGGCGGAAGGCATCCGCACGGTTCTCGTGACGTGTACCGACGGCGGTTGCGGTGACGGACCGGGGGGTGTCAAACCGGGCGATCCCGGACACGATCCGGCGGCGGTCGCCTTGATGCGCCGTCAAGAACTCGAGGCGAGTTGTGACGTCCTGAAGGTCAGCGATCTGGAGATGCTGGACTATGCCGACTCCGGGATGACGGGCTGGCCGAGCAACGACGCCCCCGGATCCTTCTGGCAGACCCCCGTGCAGGAAGGCGCGGCCCGACTCGCGGAGCTCATGCGGCACTACCGGCCTGATGTGGTCGTCACCTACGACGAGAACGGCTTCTACGGCCACCCCGACCACATCCAGGCCCACCGCATCACGATGGCGGCGCTGGAGATGACCGCGCTGACACCGAAGGTGTACTGGACCACGATGCCCCGCTCGATGATGCAGCGGTTCGGCGAGATCATGCGCGAGTTCGGAGAGGACATGCCGGAGCCGGATCCTGCCGAGGCCGCCGCGATGGCCGAGATCGGCCTCCCCGACAATGAGATCACCACGTGGGTGGACACCACCGCGTTCAGCGGTCAGAAGTTCGACGCGTTGGCCGCGCACGCCAGTCAGGGCGAGAACATCTTCTTCCTCAAGATGGGCAAGGAGAGGTTCGGCGAGTTGATGGGCATGGAGACCTTCGTACGTGTCCAGGACGCCACCGGCGCGGCTGTACCCGAGAGCGATCTCTTCGCCGGACTGCGCTGATCCGCCCGCCCGCCCGCCCGTCCGACTGACCGGCCGGGAAAGCGCATCGGCCGCACGGCATGATCGAGCGGGTCACACACTCGGGTGACAACGCCGCCCAAGGTTCACCAAAGCCGCGCCGTCAGCTGGGGCATACAGCAACTTTCGAATACCGACACTTCGCCAGTGCTCCCGCATCACGGCGGAGGCGGTGATGCGGGGTCACCGGCTCCCTGAAGGCTCCGCTCACTCTCTTGCTGGGCCGCTACGACGCGGGAGGAGGCCTGCGGTTGGTCGCGCGCACCACTCCGCTCAACACGGCGGTCCGGCGTGAGGTGGGTCAGCGGCTGGCACCGGCCGGTCCCGAACACCCGTGATACGGGCGGCACTTCAGCGCCTCGCTCCAAACCGACCTCGCCAACGGCCTGGAACGCAACACCCGGCTGACGGCACGCGTCCGGCAGTTGGAAAAGCGGCTGTCCGAGGAGCTGGGCACGACGGTCTGGACCGAATCCGGCCTCGGTGCCCCGGCCGACCTCGACCAGCTTCAGCGCCGCATCTCCGAACTAGGAACAACAACTCGCCGATGTGCAAGGACAGGTGGACGAACGAACCGAGGAACTGGACGCTGCACGCGCCGCCAACCGTGAACTGACCCGGGCGCTGAACCACACGCCGGAGGGAACGGGCCCGCCTACACCCCGAAGGCCCCGCCCTCGATCAGGATGAGCAGACCGATCGAGATCAGCACCCGGCAGCAGCATGTGGCCCCAGCGGCTGAGAGCCTTGGCGACGACCGGACGGGTGGCGAAGAACCTTCCCGCGAAGCACCACACCGCAGCCAGGGTCAGAAAGACCACCGCATACACGCTCATCCCGCCGACGCCGGCGGTGGCGAACGCAGAGACGTAGACACCGATGTCGTCACCGCCTTGGCGAAGGTGACCACGGCGACCTCCAACGAGCTGGGGCCGCCCTCCTTCGCCAATTCCTCGTCCGCGTCTTCACCGTCGCGGTGGTTCTTCCACGCTTTCCACGCCGCCTTGAGACCTAGATGTTGCAGGTCAGGACGTTGGTGACGGCGCATAGTGGTGGGCAAGATTGGTGGCGAGGTCGCGGAGGTGAGCCCTGGCTTCGGTGGGGCCGTGCACAGTGATGGCGTTCCCGAACGGCAGTAGTGCTCGCACGTCCTCCAGATGCAGGAAGCGGATCGTTACCTTGTGGCCGGTGGCGGATTCTTCATGGTCGTCCGGGACGAGTCGTTGGCCAAAGATCCGTTGCGCTCGCTCGATCTGGGTCTGGTCGATGGTGGCGCTGACCTCTATCGCGTGGTTGTGTTCCCACTGATCAATGAGCGCTGCAGCGACGGTGGCCAGGGTCTGGTTCTCGCGGATCCGTCGTGGTTGGTCGACTTCTTTCCATGTCGTGATCCGTTCGAGTCGGTACATCCGTGGCACTTGGGCACAGTCGGCGACGAGGTACCAGATGCCGGCCTTGGCGAGTAGCCCGTAGGGATCCACGACCAGGTCGCGTGGGCATGACTCGCGTGGGCTGTCGTACTCGATCCGTAGCCGGCGACCTCGCCGCACTGCGCCGATCAGCGAAGCCGGAGTCGTACCGGAAGCTCGTGCCTGATGCCAGGGACGGCTGTCCACGTGCACTACGTCGGTGAGCGGCAGGAGCTCATGAACTCGACGCGGCTGTGTAGCGACGATCTTGGAGAGCGCGCGCCGGCTTTCGACCGATGCGTCGAGCTCCGCACGTTGCTTCTCATCCAGCCCGGTGAGCGACAGATGATCACGCTCGTCCGGTGTGAGTCGCGTGAGGTCGAGCCCGGACCCGGGCAGCATGGTCACGCCTCCGAGGCGGCCCCGTTGTGCGGTCACCGGCAGACCGGCGTCGCGGAGCCAGTTCAGGTCTCGGGTGATGGTTCGAAGGGACACCCCGAGCACTGAGGCAAGTTCCTGTGTGGTCACGGCCTCCCTCGATTCGAGGAGCAGCATCAGGGCGAAGAAGCGATCCGGGGTCACACACCGATCTTTTCAAAAATTGCGACACGATGCGGCGCATATCCCGGTCAGGCTGGCGGCTGCGTACCTACGACCTGCCTGTTCGCCGAGTAGGCGCGCGCACGCACCCCCCGATCCAGAAAGACGCCCGCGATGAGTGCCAACACGACCGACGCCGAATCACCGGTGGCGTACCACCCAGGGTCTGCCGAGTACGACGAGCACCGTGCCGGCTTCCAGTTGCGGCAGCAACATCAGCCGGCCCACGTGGTGGCGGCACGGGCCGCCGGCGACGTCGTGGCGGCCGTCCGGCACGCCGCGGAGTCATGTATGCCGATCGCGGTCCAGGCCACAGGACATGGACTCGCCAACCCGCTCGCCGGTGAAGGTGTATTGGTGTCGACGCGAAGGATGGACAGCGTCGATGTCGACCCCGGTGCCGGCACCGCATGGGTGGGCGCTGGAGCGCGGTGGCGCGACGTGATCGAGGCCGCCGCACGCTACGATCTCGCACCGCTGTCCGGGAGCATGCCCGGTGTCGGCGCTGTCTCCTACACGCTCGGCGGCGGCATCGGGCTGATGGCTCGTCGCTACGGCTTCGCCGCGGACCATGTCACGCGCTTGGAACTGGTCACCGTCGACGGCTCCCTACTGACGGTTTCGGAACACGAGGAGCCGGACCTGTTCTGGGCGCTCCGCGGCGGTGGCGGGAGCTTCGGCATCGTGACCGCGCTGGAGATGGCTTTGATGCCGGTCGCCAGGCTGGTCGGGGGCGGTCTGATGTTCGACCTGGGCGAGACGCCGGACGTGGTCTCAACCTGGTTGCACTGGACGGCGACAATGCCCTCGGAGATGACCTCCGCGATGACCACGCTTGAGGTTTCTGAGCGGCACATGGCCCATGTCCAGATCGCCTACCTGGGTTCGGCTGCGGAGGCAGACGAGTTGGTGGCCCCGTTGCGGGCGTTGAAACCTGCGTACGACGGTTTGCAGGAGATCCCGTACCGGCGGTCCGACACCGTCTTCAGCGAACCGGATCAGCCGCATGCGTATGTCGGCGACAACGTCTTGCTGCGGGCGATCGACGAGGAACGCCTCCGCGACGCCATCGCCGCGTCGGCGCCAGGCCGGTCGGTTCGCTCCATCATTTCGGTTCGTCATCTCGGTGGCGCGCTGTCCACTCCGCCGAGGGTGCCGAACGCAGTCAGCCACCGCGAGGCGATGTACCTGCTGTGTGTTGTAGGTGTGGTAGCCCCGACAACCAAGTCGAACGCGGCAAGTGCGCGGGCGCTGCAGGATGAACTGTTGGCCGGCTGGTCCGGGACCGCCGTAGGCAGCTCGCCGAACTTCACTTTCGGACGACCCGACCAACGCACCGCCGCAGAACCGTTCGACGCCGAGCGTCGTGACCGATTGCTGCAGCTTGCCCGTAAGTACGACCCCGCCGGACTGTTGCACCCCAGCTTCGTCATCGCCTGAGCACCTCCTACGAAAGGTTGACCGATGCGTCTGGTCCGTGCTCAGCTTGCCGAGCATCGAAGGTGGTTCGCTGGTGTGATCGTCTTCCAGTTGGTCAGCGTCACCGCCACCTTGTATCTGCCGACGATCAATGCGGATCTGATCGACAACGGCCTACTGCGCACGGACGTCGGGCACATCTGGACGGCCGGCGGGTGGATGGTGGTCGTCAGTATCGTCCAGCTGCTGGCAGCGGTGATCTCGTCCTATGCCGGAACGCGCGCAGCCACAAACGCTGCGCACGACCTGCGGTCAGACGTCTACGACAAGATCGCTACGTTCTCCAGCCGGGAACATCAGGACTTCGGCACGCCGACGCTGATCACTCGCAGCACCGACGACGTGCAGCAGATACAGGCGCTCCTGCTCACCTTCGGCACAGTGGTGGTCGCCGCACCGATCACGATGCTGGGCGGGGCCTATATGGCGTTGCGTGCGGATGCTCGCCTGTCCTTCCTGATCGTCGTGGCAGTTGTCGTACTGGGTGCGGCGTTGGCGGTGATCCTTCGCTGGATGACACGGGTGTCGCGCCGGATGCAAGACCGCCTGGATGCGATCAACCGGGTCATGCGCGAGCAGTTGATGGGTCTCACGGTGATTCGCGCGTTCACCCGCGAGCGCTTCGAGGCCGAGCGGTTCGGGCAGGTGAACAACGAGCTGACGGTGGCAACCCGGTCAATGGGGCGGCTGAACGGGACGTTCGTTCCGGCCGTCATGCTGATCACTGATCTGTCGATCGTGGCCGTGGTGTGGTTCGGTGGCCACCGGGTCGAGTCGGGACATCTGCTGATCGGCGGTCTGACCGCCTACGTCACTTACCTGGGCCTGATCCTGGGGGCAGCCATGATGGCCGCCTCGGGGGTGATGATGTTGCCAAGGGTGATGGTCGCGGCGGAACGTATTCAGGCGGTGCTCAACTCCACCCCTGTGCTCCGGCCATCGGGCGTACCCGCCAGCTCGTTCCCGATCCGCGGTGAGTTGGAGCTGCGCGGCGTTGCGCTGCGGTACCCAGGCGCCGATGCTGACGTCCTGTCCGGCATCGACCTACGGGTCGAGCCCGGCGGCACGGTGGCGATCGTCGGATCGATGGGTGCCGGCAAGACGACCCTGCTGTCGATCGTCGCGAGACTTCAGGACGCGACATCCGGATCCGTCCGGCTGGACGGCGTTGATCTGCGCACCATCGATCCCACTGTGCTGCGCAGTCAGCTCGCGATCGTTCCGCAGCGTTCGCTGCTTTTCAGAGGTACGGTCGCAAGCAATCTGCGGCTGGCCAGGCCGGACGCCACTGACGCCGAGCTCTGGGAGGCGCTGGAGGTCGCGCAGGCTCGCGAGTTCGTCTCCGCGATGGACGACGGACTCGAGTCACCGATCGCCCAGGGTGGAACGAACGTCTCCGGCGGCCAGCGGCAACGGCTGTGCATTGCCCGCGCACTCGTTGCCGCCCCGCGCGTCCTCCTTCTTGACGATCCGGTCTCGGCGCTCGATTCCGAAACATCCGCACGGCTACTGGCAGCGCTGCGCACAGTCACGGCCGACGCGACAGTCCTGCTGGTGTCGCAGCGGACTGCCGGTATCCGCAGTGCCGAACGGATCGTGGTGCTCCACGAGGGCAGCGTCGTCGGCGACGGGACACATCGATCACTGATGGAAAGCTGTCAGACGTACCAGGAGCTGGTGGCTTCGCAGGAAGCGATCGGGGCATTGTCATGAGCCGCCGGGAGCGTGGTCAGCTTGAAGACGGCGCGAGCTTCGCCGCAACGTCGCGCCGACTGGCAGGCACGTTCCGGCAAGAGCGGGGGTCGGTGATCGGTGCGCTTGCTCTGGCTGTGTTCGGCGTACTGGCCTTCCTGGTCGGCCCGCGGATCTGGGGCAGTGCAATCGATGCAGTTCTGGCCGGCACCCTGGGCTCTGGTTTGCCAACAGGACAGACCAAAGAGGCCGCTGTGCAGGCGCTCCGCGATAGCGGCCGAAACAGCTTCGCGGAAATTATCGACAGGCTGAACGTTACGCCCGGGTCCGGCATCGACTTCGGTTATGTAGGACACCTACTGCTGATAGCCGCAGGTCTGTATAGCCTCGGTGCCCTGGCGGGATTCGCCCAGCAGAATATCCAGCACAATGCGATCGCTCACGTCATGAAGACTCTGCGTTACGACGTCGAGGAGAAGCTCAATCGGCTGCCGGTCCGCTACCTCAACGGCTCTTCGCGCGGTGAGCTGCTGTCACGGATGACCAACGACATCGATAACATCGCGACCTCGCTTGGCCAGACGCTGACCCAGTTGCTCTTCGCCCTGCTCATGGTCGTCGGCGTACTTGCCATGATGCTGAGCATCTCACCACTGCTGACACTGCTTGCGTTGATCTCGATACCGCTGACCCTCGCCGTCGGGACCGCGGTGGCGAAGCGAAGCCAACGGGTATTCGGCGACCAGTGGCGACTGACCGGAGAACTCAACGCGCATATCGAGGAGTCCTACTCCGGCCACGAACTCGTCACCGTGTTTGACCGCGGAGGCGCGTTCCGCGAGACGTTCGCGAACAGGAACGCCGAGGTGAAGAAGACGAGCCATCTCGCGCAGTTCGTGTCCGGCCTCATCGCCCCGCTGGTGCTGTTCATCGGAAACCTGAGTTACGTCCTGCTCTGCGTCGTCGGTGCCCTCAGGGTGATCAGCGGGCAGCTGACCCTGGGCGAAGTCGTTGCGTTCGTCCAGTACTCGAGGCAGTACTCACAGCCACTCGGATCGCTCGCCTCGATGTCCAACCTAATCCAGTCGGGTATCGCGTCGGCTACCCGCGTGTTTGCCCTGCTCGACGAGCCGGAGGAGGACCCTGGTAGCCAGGGACGGCTGCCGGTCGTTCGGCCGCGCCGGATCACGTTCGAGCACGTATCGTTCGGCTACGACCGCGAGCCGACCATCAAGGACCTCGACCTGGTCGTCGAGCCGGGGCGGACCGCGGCGATCGTCGGCGCGTCGGGCGCCGGGAAGACGACCCTGATGAACCTGCTGATGCGGTTCTACGACGTCGGCAGTGGACACATCCTCGTCGACGGCACGGACATCACCTCAGTGTCACGGGACGCGTTGCGCTCCGAGATCGGGCTCGTTCCTCAAGAGCCATGGCTGTTCGGCGGAACCATTCGCGACAACATCGCCTACGGGCGGCCGGATGCCACACGTGAGCAGGTCGAGCAGGCCGCTCAGGCCTGTGGTGTCAGCCACATCGTCAACGCTCTTCCACACGGCTACGACACGGTGGTCGACAGTGCGGACGGGCGCCTGAGCGAGGGCGAGCGACAGCTGATTTGCATCGCGCGCGCGTTCATCGCTGACCCAGCTGTGCTGATCCTCGATGAGGCCACCAGTGCGGTTGATGCCCGCACCGAGCTCCTCCTGCAACGGGCGACCTCGCGGCTGCGGCATGGCCGCACATGCCTGGTGATCGCCCATCGGCTCTCCACCATCCGCGACGCCGACGTCATCGTCGTACTGCAGGACGGTCGGATCGTGGAGAAGGGAACGCACACGCAGCTACTGCGAGCCGGCGGTGAGTATCACCGGCTCAGTCAGTACCAGTTTCACGAGCCGAGCACCTTGCCAGCTCTGGACCCCGACCAGCATTCGTCGCGATGAGGAGTTCGAAGTGAGACTCGACCTGCCGATGACGCCGCACCGGGCGCGCCTTGTCAATTTCGGAGGAGACAAAGCGATCGCGTCGCGTCTCCCAATTAGCTGTTGCGGGTCAGGACGTTGGTGACGGCGCATAGTGGTGGGCAAGGTTGGTGGCGAGGTCGCGGAGGTGAGCCCTGGCTTCGGTGGGGGTGGGCGGTCAGGCGTCGGGGGCGACTTCGGGGTGCGTGAACCGCACGGGCTTGCCCAGCGACCGGGCGTAGGCGACTTCGGCTCGGGTGCTGTCCCCGATGTAGTCGCCGACTACGAGCACCTCATCAGCGAGCCGGATCTTCGCCCGGTGCAGATCGTCGAGTCGAACCTTCAGCGCCTCGGCCTCGACAGGATCAGACCAAAGTTTGTGCGGCGACTTCATGTCGCAACCCGGCTTGACGACAATCTTTCCGGCTTTGGTCTCCCGCAGATCGGCCTCGGTCATCTCGGTCATGAAACGGGTGGAGCCGCAGATCACGACGATACGCGGGAGGCTCAGCTGCTTCTTCGCGTCGGCGAGTTTCTCCCCGGGGGTGAGCGGTTGCGGGTATGACACTGGGTCCTCCTGGTGGGGTGGTCCAAGGGGGCCTGCGGAGTGACGGCGGCCTGTGGATACTCCCCGTAGGCGGTCTTTTATCTAGCACTTTATGGCCGCGAGCTTCCCCACTGGCGGCCGGATACCTCCCCGGACCTGGACCGACACCGGCCAGCGAAGCTGGCCGGTGTGAAGAACAGCAGGGAGATCATGGAAATCCTGGAGGCATACGACCTCACGGGGAGTTACCGCGCCGCGGCCGAGCTGGCCGGCGTCGACCACCACACGGTGAAGCGGTATGTCCAGCTGCGGGAGGCGGGTGAGCGTCCCGCCGAGCGTCAGCACCGGGCCCGTCCGATCGACGAATTCATGGACAAGATCGAGGAGTTGGTGGCCGCCTCGAAGGGGCGGATACGCGCGGACATCGTCCACCAGCGGATCACTGCGATGGGCTTCACGGGCGGGGACCGCACCACCCGCCGGGCGGTCGCCGAGGTGAAATCCCGGATGCGGTCGGGGCACCACCGGGTCTATCGGCCCTGGATCACCGAGCCGGCGCTCTGGCTGCAGTGGGACTGGGGCGAGGGGCCACGCATCGGCGGAAGACGTACATCGTTGTGGTGCGCATGGCTGGCCTGGTCGCGGTTTAGGGTCGTCATCCCGGTGTTCGACAAGACACTGCCGACCATCGTGGCCTGCCTGGATGCCACTTTGCGGCGGATCGGCGGGGTCCCGACCTATGCGCTGACCGACAACGAGAAGACCGTCACGACCCAGCACATCGCGAACATCGCGGTCCGCAACCCCGAGATCGTGGAGGTCGGACGGCACTACGGCATGACGATCCGAACCTGTCTGCCCGCCGATCCCGAGACGAAGGGCGGCTCGGAGGCGACCGTCCGTATCGCGAAGGCGGACCTGGTGCCCACCAACGCGAACCTGCTGCCGCAGTACAAGACGATGGGCCAACTGGAGGCGGCCTGCCGGGAGTTCTGCGACTCGGTCAACGACAGGGTCCACCGCGCCAGCCGCCGCAAGCCCGCCGAGGCCCTGTTTGAAGAGCAACAGCGGCTCCACCCGCTGCCCAAGGAACCCTTCACCGTCGCCTTCGGCACCACGAGGCGGGTGAACTGGGAGTCCACCATCTCCGTCGAGGGCGTGCGCTATTCGGTCCCGCACCACCTGGTCGACACCCGGGTCTGGGCCCGCTTCCACGGCGACGAACTGATCGTCACCGCCGTCCGCGAGGACAGTCCCGCCGAGGTCGCCCGGCACGACCGCTCGGCCCCGGGCCATCCGTCGATCAAGGCCGAGCACTACCCGCCCCGCGAGAACAAGGAAGCCGACCGCACCCCGCGGGCCACCACAGCGGAGGAGGCCGCGTTCCTCGCGCTCGGCCCCGGCGCCGCCTCCTGGCTGATCGAGGCCGCATCCGCGGGAGCCCGACGCCTCAAGCCGAAGATGGCCGAGGCCGTCGCCCTGGCCAAGCTCCACTCCATCGCCGAGGTCGACCGGGCGCTGGGGGCCGCGGCGATCGCCGGGCGGTTCGCGGAGAACGACCTGATCTCCATCCTCACCTATCAGGCCGGACTCGAGTCCATCGAGCCCAGCCGGGCAACCGAACAGCACAGTCTTCAGCCGGGCACCGCCGCCTGGTCCAGCTTCGGCATCACGAACGACAAGGACGAGCACTGATGGCCACCCCGATCCGCACCATCTCCGGCGCCCACGGCGATCCGCTGGCCGAGGCCATCGAGCTGACCAAGCGGCTCAAACTCCCGCACCTGCGGCGGGCGTTGAGCGATCTGATCCCCACCGCCAAGGCCCAACGCTGGGATCCCGCCGAGGTCGTGAGGGTCCTGCTGGCCGAGGAGGCCGCCGGACGGGACGCCGCGAACCTGCGGACCCGCCGCAAGCGGGCCGGGTTCCCCGCGGGCAAGACGTTCGGCGACTGGGACGAGACCAAGTCGTCCATAACCCGCCAGGTCCAGGACTCGCTGAAGACACTGGAGTGGGTCGGCCGCCGGGAGAACCTCTGCATCTGCGGCCCAAGCGGCACGGGAAAGTCGCACTTCACAGAGGCACTCGGGCAGACCGCGGTCGAAGCCGGCCTGACCGTCGCCTGGTTCACCATCGAAGACCTCGGCGCCCTCGTCCGCCGCCATCGCGCCGACGACTCCCTCGCCCGGGCGATGATGCGACTGATCCGCACCGACCTGATCATCGTGGACGACATCGGGCTCCTGCCCGTCTCACCGGACGCCGCCGAGGGCTTCTACCGCCTGGTCGACGCCGCCTACGAACGGCGGGCACTGGCCGTGAGTTCGAACCTCCACCCGTCCGGATTCGACGAGATCATGCCGAAGACCCTGGCCACCGCGACCGTCGACCGCCTCCTGCACCATGCCCACGTCGTGGTCACGCAGGGTGAATCGTTCCGGCTCACCGAAGCCACCACCGGGAAGGGCGTGATGCCTCTGAGGTGAACGAGTCCTCAGAACGGCGGGGAGATATCTGACCGCCACCGGGGACGCCGAGTCGGCCATGAGCGCAAGGGACATCTGGCCGCCACCGGGGATTACAAATGGCCGTTGACACTGCGGAGACGAGAATGAGGGCGTCCAAGATCGTCTTGTGGCGAACGACGTGGACACCCTCGCCATGATGCGGACCGCCCGGCGACAGTACCCGGCGCACGGCCCCGCAATGCCACCCGGGCTCCCCGGCAGCCTCGTCAACGAGATGGCCACCCAACAGCCCCTTCAGGCGACAGCACCACACCTGTCGCAGTGGCTAGACTCCCGATCAATGGCGCTGAGCTGCACCAACGTGAACCACTCGCCAACGCCACAGCCCAGAACCCCAGAGAACATGCGGTTGCCGCACGGTGTGGCCCTGGATGGCGTTATGTGACCTGTGGGGGTGTCTCAGCCCCAAGGTGTCTCAGGCGGCGCAGCTCCCATAGACGGGACGTGACGGGCGTCGCGGCCACGTGCCGCAGCGGCTGCTCAGAGGTGGCCGTCCAGGAACTTCCGTACCTCGGCGATGGTCATAGGCCCCGTGCCGTGTGCCACCGCCTCTCCCTCCTTCAGCAGGACGTAGGACGGGGCTCCGGTGATCCCGTATCGCTCGGTTGCGGCCGGACAGCGCGTGATGTCGGTGCGGACGGCCGTCAGGCGGCCCGTGTAGTCGTCGGCGATGCCACCCACGACGAGGTCCATCACCCGGCAGGGCTCGATTGCCTTGGGCCATGTCCCGGTGAAGTACGCGAGGACCGGAACTTTGCTCATCCCGAGGATGAAATTGAACTCCGCGTCCTCACGGGGCCGGTGAACCCGCTGCGCCATGGAAGCTCCTGACCTCACGTTCCGTCATTCCATCCCCATCATCCCTCGCGCGGTGTGCCAGGCCGGCCCGGTCGGTCGTCCGGCTGACCTGGTGGAAGGGAGGCACGGGGCCGTCGCAGAACCACGGTGGTCCCCGGCGCGAGCGGCCCGGCCCCCCGCCCGTGGTGACCCGGCCTGGCCGCCCCGCCGGTCACCCAGCTGCAACCCCGCCGCGCGCCCGTGGTTCAGCTCGTGCCAGGACAGCGCCCTCCACGACGATATGAAAGCCGTTTTCCAGGGCATAGCGGCCCAGATCGCCGACCAGATGCTCGATGGGCGCGTCGACGAGCGGGCTGGTGCGCATCGTCCACCGGATCCAGTCGAGCCGTATCCGCCACCGCGCTTCTCAGAGACAGCACCCCCGACGGGCTTCTGGAGGCCTTGTCCGGTCTTCACATCAACCCCCGGTCTCAGCTGGCTCATACCGCTCTTCCCCGGGCCGCACGAGCCAGCTGATGGCACCGAGAACGAGGCACGATTCCTGGACCGCTCGCGGACGCGGTCGTGGACGGCCGGCGTACGCGTCAGCCGGCCCGAAGACCGACCGCCAGCGTCAGTTCGAGGACCCGGTGTGGCGATGCGAGATCCGGAAACAGCTCCCGCAGCTGCGACATCCGGTACCGGACTGTCTGGGGATGGACGAACAACGCCGCCGCCACCTCGTCCCGTCTGCCCTGGTGCAGCAGCCACTCCCGCAACGTGTCCTCCAGCCGCCGTGCGGTCGCGACAGGCAAGGTCCGCAACGGTGCGAGGGCTCGGGCACGCAGGTCTGCGAACGCGTCCGCGTCGGCGCTCAGCACCAGCTCGGGCAGGTGGTCCTCGGTATCGCGGATATCAGAGGAGAGGGAGCGGGCGCGTACGGCTCGTGCGTACGAGGCGGACGCACGAGTCCATGGCCGGGCCGGGCCGACCACGGCGGTGCGGTCGGTCAGCTGCCGCAAGAGATGTGATCGGTCGGCGTCGGGGACGAGCAGCACACCGGTGGCGTCCGGCAGATCGTCCAGGACGAGGGTGCTCGGGTCGAGCGCGCGGTAGGCAGGCCGGGCCTGGGCGGCGGGCAGCAGGACCGCGGTCAGTGAAACCGGAGGCTGCCACCCGGCCCGTTGAGCAGAGGCCAGCAGCATGTCCGGGCTCGCGCCGGCGAGGAGGTCGCGGGCCAGGAGTTCCAGGTGGCGCTCGTGGTCCCTGCCCCGGGCGGCCAGTTCGTCGGCGTGGCCCGCGGCGCTCGCGGCGGAGAGCTCGTCGATGTAGGCGAAGGTCAGCTCGGCGAACTTGGCGACCTCGGCGGCGGGCAGGCCTGCGGGTACGGCACCCGCTGCCAGGCATCGCCAGGCCACGCGGGCGCCGACGCGGTAGGCGCTGAGCAGGGCGTCCATCGAACGGCCGTCGCGCACCTCGCCGCGGCCCAGCTCGTAGGCCGCGTCACCGGCGTCGCCGCCTGTGGCGTTCCCGCTCGCGAGGTCCAGGTAGTGCCCCAGGGCGGTGCGGACGGCTCGGCGGATGGTGGCGCCCATGTGGCCCGAAAGGGCGTTGGCGTAGGGAGGAACCTCGTCGATGATCGCCTGGACGACCTCGTCGGCGGTGGTCTTCAGCGCGGCCCGAAGTGCGGTGACCGTCGTCTCATCCAGGGCCAGTTCGCTGGCCCTCCGGATTGCATGGCTCACGTTTCTATTCCCTGCGAACAATTCAGCCGACCAGATTTACGTCCTTCGGTCAGGACTTTACGCCTTCAGGCACAGCAAGCTGGAGTCATGACGAGTACAGCCCTCCGCAGCAGGGCGTGGAAACTGCTGGAGATGGTCACGACGCCGCTGCTGCCGTCGGACTACCTCGACCTGGTCAGCCCGCTGCGTGCGGGCGCTGACCTGCGTGGGCGCATCGAGGCCGTGCACCCCGAGACGGGTGACGCCGCGACCGTCGTGATCAGGCCGGGACGGGGCTGGCGCGGCCACACAGCCGGTCAGTACGTGCGGATCGGGGTCGACGTCGACGGGGTGCGCCTGTGGCGTGCCTACTCCCTCACCTCGCCGACAAACCGCCAGGACGGCCGCGTCACGATCACCGTGAAGGCGATCCCGGACGGCAAGGTCAGCAACCACCTGGTCCGCAGGGCGAAACCGGGCACGCTGATCCAGCTCGACCAAGCGACCGGTGACTTCGTGCTGCCGCAGGCCAAGCCCGCCAAGGTGCTCTATCTGACGGCCGGCAGTGGCATCACGCCCGTGATGGGCATGCTGCGCGACATTGAGTTCGACGACGTCGTCATGGTCCACTGCGCGCCACAGCCGCAAGACGTGATCTTCCGCAACGAACTGCACGACCTGGTCGCGGACGAGAAGCTGCGGCTCACCGAGGTGCACACCGACACGGACGGCAAGCTCGACATCGCCCGTCTCGACGAACTCGTGCCCGACTGGGCCGAGCGCGAGACCTGGGCCTGCGGGCCCGCGGGCCTGCTCGACGCCGCCGAAGAGCACTGGAGCGAGCACGGCGTACAAGAGCGCCTGCACACCGAACGCTTCCGCCCCAGCATCGCCGTCGCCGGAGACGGTAACGGCGGCGAGGTCACGTTCAGCGCCACCGGCAAGACCGTCGACGCGGACGGCGCCACGCCGTTGCTGGACGTCGGCGAGGAGGCCGGCGTGCTCATGCCCTCCGGGTGCCGCATGGGCATCTGCTTCGGCTGCATCACGCCGCTCAAGGCGGGCGCCGTCCGCGACCTGCGCACCGGCGAGATTACCGAGGCCGAGCCGGGCGTCCTCATCCAGACCTGCGTGTCCGCCGCGGCGGGCCCCTGCGACATCGAACGGTAGGAGCACCTTGACCGCCATCGACCCCACCGCCCACCTGACCGCGGAGCAGATCGAGGAGCTGGGCCGCGAGCTGGACGCGATCCGCGACGAGGTGATCGCCGGCCGCGGCGAGAAGGACGCCGCCTACATCCGTAAGGTCATCTCGGTGCAGCGCAAGCTCGAGCTGGTCAGCAGGGGCGTGCTGCTGTTCTCGATCTTCCCGCCCGCGTGGCTGCTCGGCACCGCCGGTCTGTCCGTGGCGAAGATCATGGACAACATGGAGATCGGCCACAACGTCCTGCACGGCCAGTGGGACTGGATGCGGGACCCGAAGATCCACTCCACCACCTGGGAGTGGGATCACGCCTCGCCGTCCGAGCAGTGGAAGCACTCGCACAACGAGCTGCACCACACGTACACCAACGTGATCGGCAAGGACAACGACCTCGGCTACGGCATCATGCGCGTCGACGAGGACCAGAGGTGGCACCCGTTCCACCTCGGCCAGCCGCTGTGGAACTTCATCAACGCCTGCTTCTTCGAGTACGGCATCGCAGCCTACGACCTGGAGCTCGCCAAGAACCTGCACAAGCGCCGCCGCAAGAACCCGGAGTTCCGCGCGCGGGCCAAGGCCGTGGGCCGCAAGATCCGCAAGCAGGTGCTCAAGGACTACGTGATCCACCCGCTGCTGTCGGGCCCCTCGTTCCTCACCACGCTCGCCGCCACGTTCACCGCGAACCTGGTCCGCAACATCTGGACCCACTCGGTCATCATGTGCGGGCACTTCCCCGAGGGCGTACAGGTCTTCGAGCGCCGCTCGATCAAGGGCGAGACGCGCGGCCAGTGGTACCTGCGCCAGATGATGGGCTCGGCGAACATCAGCGGCAGCAAGGCCATGCACTTCATGACCGGCAACCTGTCGCACCAGATCGAGCACCATCTGTTCCCGGACCTACCGAGCAACCGGTACGCCGAGGTCGCGGTGAAGGTGCGCGCCCTGTTCGAAAAGTACGAGCTGGAGTACGTCACCGGGCCGCTGCCCAAGCAGGTGTTCTCCGCGTGGCACAAGGTCTTCCGACTCTCGCTGCCGAACAAGAAGCCCAAGGTCAAAACGCCGGACCGCGAGCAGGAGCTCGTCGCCGCCTGATTCCTGGTATTGGTTCAGATCTCTCGGCCGTACCGGCGGCACCGCCGGGTTCGGTGAGATCCGTTGCGGACGGTGGGCGGCCGAGCCATCAGACCGTACGACACGAGATCCGGGCAGCCCGGTGTCCGGCTGCGCTGCCTGGACGTGCGCCAGGAGCTCAACACACAGCCCCCGGCGAGGTGTTGTAGTGCGCTGACCTGCCATGGTCGGGCCGGTAGTCGGGTGCGTACGCGCACTCGGCTTACCGACGGGCGGGCCGGGCGGAAGGCATGGGCTGTGACGCGGACACCGCCGGAACCGATGCTCGCCGCCCCTGTGTCCGACCCTGCGCTGCTGCCGGGGTGGGCGGGTGAGCCGAAGTTATGGACGGGGTTGGGCCTTTCTTCGTCGAGTTGCGCCGCAAGCCGGCTGGTGGTGGCAGGCCGGTGGCCCAGGGCGAAGAGCAACCGCTGACGCAACGGGTGGGAGAGCGCCGCGAACTGCTCAGGCGCACCGATCTCCAGGACGTCCTCAGGAGGCGGCAGGTAGGAAGGCTGATCGCGCATACCGAAGGTGTCTAAACTCTTTGACGCTTGCTCAAGGGCAGTGCTCTACTCCCTGCCATGACGACTCCGACGAAGCTTGCGCTGGCCCCTGTCATCGACGAGACAGCCCGGCTCCTGAGCGAGCACTACGTCTTCCCCGAGATAGCCGAGCAGCTCGCCGGCCTGCTGCAACGACGCCTCACCGAGGGCGCCTACGACGTCGACGACGCCGAGGAACTCGCCCGGCTGGTCACCGCGGACCTGCAGTCCGTCAACGGCGACCGACACCTGAGACTGAAGCACCACGCCGACCCGGTCTCACCGAAGCAGGGGGCGGCCACCCGGGATGCCATGCGCCGGGACTTCGACACCTCGCTGGGCGGTGCGCCCCGGGTGCAGTTGCTCGACGGAGGGGTCGCCGTGGTGGAGCTGGCACCGATGCTGTTTCCGCTGGAGTGGGCCGCCGAACCGCTGGGCGCCGCGCTCACCCTGGCCTCGCGCCCAGGCGCTGATCGTGGACCTTCGCGCCAACCGGGGCGGCGACCCGGACACGGTCGCCTTCGTCGGCAGCTACCTACTCGACGAGCGCACCCACCTCAACACCATGTACTGGCGCGACGGCGAGCGCAGCGAGCAGTCCTGGAGCCTGCCGCACGTTCCCGGCGCGCGCTTCGGCGGCAGCAAGCCGTTGTATGTGCTGTCCAGCGACAGCACCTTCTCTGCCGCTGAAGAGCTGGCGTACGACCTCCAACAGCTCGGCCGCGCCACAGTCGTCGGCGAGCCCACCCGCGGCGGCGCACACCCGTGCCAGGGCTGGACGGTGCACCCGCACCTGGAAGCCACCGTCCCCGTCGGCCGCGCCATCAACCCCGTCTCCAGCACGAACTGGGAAGGCACCGGTGTGCAGCCGGACATCCCTTGCGCTGCTGCTGACTCCCTCGCCCACGCGCACGCACTGGCCCTCGCCCGACTGACAGGCTGACCCAGTTGTCAACGGCCTCGTAGTGCGGCTGGTTTTCTACGTGGGAGCTGACACCACTTGTTGCTCAGAGCGGGGAACGCCCGGGCCCAGGACACAACCGCGGGATGAAGTACTGCGAAAGAGACAGTGGTTGTGCACGGCCCCATCAAGATTTCCTCACCCGGGACCAGCAGCTGCTTCACGTCACGCGAGCGAGTTGTCCGCCAGGATACGTTCCAAGGATCGTTGACCCGTCCGGCTCATGGTGAAGGGTCAGCCGGTCCGAAGCCGCCAACGTCGAGAATCCCCGCAAGCCGACCAGCGGACACGGGTTGCGTCCAGAGAAGTGGTGTACGGGTTCGACCTGATCCGGGGGTTTGCTCCGGCATCGGGATGGTGCCCGCATAGTTGAACGGCCACCGGCTGATCTTCGAAGTGTCGAGCCGAGGACAACCTCGCTGCGGCGAGTCCGGCACGTGGTGGGCTGCCGCTAAAGCGTGTTGCACAAGGCTCTGAGCTGGGCATCTCCCTTGTATGGCTGGGGTGTTAAGGGCTGAGCGGGTGTGGGTGGAGACGTTCACCGGGCTGCAGGTGACGCAGTTTGCGCGTCTGCTCAAGGTGGTGCGGGAGCGGGGCGGCAACGGCACCTTGCGGGGCCGGCCGTGGTCGCTGCCGCTGGCCGAGCGGGTGCTGATGGTCGCGGTGTACTACCGCACGAACCTCACGATGCGGCAGCTCGGCCCGCTGTTCGGCGTCTCCTCCTCCACAGTGTGCCGGGTCATCCAACGGCTAGGCCCCCTGCTTGCGCTCGATCCCGTCGCCCGCCCGGCCGATGCAGCGGACCGGTTGTGGATCGTGGACGGCACACTGATCCCGCTCCGGGACCGGAGTGTGGCGGCCTCCAGCCGAAACTACCGATTCTCTGCGAATGTGCAGGTCATCGTGGACGCCGACACCAGGCTGGTGATCGCGGCGGCGCGCCCGGTGCCGGGCACCACCGCGGACGCCCACGCCTGGCGCACATCCGGGCTGAGCCGGCACTGCGAGGGTGTGACCGTACTGGGCGACGGTGCCTATCTCAACTGCGGGATGGCGGTACCGCACCGCAAACGCCCCGGACGGGCTCTGCTCCCAGGCGAAGAGGACGACAACGCCGCCCACCGCAAGGTCCGTGCTCGCGTGGAACACGTCATCGGCCGCATGAAGAACTACAAGATCCTCCGCGACTGCCGCCAGCGCGGCGACGGCCTCCATCACGCAGTCCAGGCCGTCGCCCACATGCACAACCTCGCCCTCGCCTCATGAGTAGACAACCCCGCTCACGGGCTCCGACCTGCCCGAACACGGGCTTGTGCAACACGCTTTAAAGCGTGTTGCAGAAGGCCGTGATCAGGGCATCTCCGTTGTATGGCTGGGGTGTTGAGGGCTGAGCGGGTGTGGGTGGAAGCGTTCACCGGGCTGCGGATCGAGCAGTTCGGGCGGCTGCTGAAGGCGGTGCGGGAACGCGGCGGTGACGGCTGCGGTTGGGGGCGGCCGTGGCGGCTGCCGCTGGCCGAGCGGGTGCTGCTGGTAGCGGTCTACTACCGGACGAACCTCACGATGCGGCAGCTGGCGCCACTGTTCGGGGTCTCGCCGGCCACCGTGTGCCGGGTAATCCAGCGCCTTGGTCCGCTGCTTGCGCTCGAGCCGGTCAGGGCGCCGCAGGATGCCATCGAGCGGTTGTGGATCGTGGATGGCACGCTCATCCCGGTCCGCGACCGCACGGTGGGCACGTCCTCGCGTAACTACCGGTTCTCGGCGAACGTGCAGGTCATCGTGGACGCGGACACGCGCCTGGTAGTGGCCGCGGCCCGCCCGGTGCCGGGTACGACGGCTGATGCGCAGGCGTGGCGGGACTCGGGCCTGGCCGAGCAGTGCCAGGGTGTCACGGTGCTCGGTGACGGCGCCTACATCAATACCGGGCTCGTCGTCCCGCATCGCAAACGCCCCGGACGGGCGCTGCTGAAGGGCGAGGAAGAAGACAATGCCGCCCACCGCAAGGTCCGCGCCCGCGTCGAGCATGTGATCGGCCGGCTAAAGAACTACAAGATCCTCCGCGACTGCCGGCAGCACGGCGACGGTCTCCACCACGCAGTCCAGGCCGTCGCCCGCATGCACAACCTCGCCCTCGCCGCGTGACCAGGCACCCCAACAGGCCAGCTCAGGCTGCCTGATCACGGCCTTCTGCAACACGCTTTAGGACGCCGGATCATCCGCATCTGCGAGCGCCAGGGCGTTCCCATCCTGGCGGATCTCGCCTATCAGGGCGGCGGCCCCTGGGTGAGGACCGGCATCAAGCGCAAGCCCCTGCAGGAACTCACCCTCACCGAGAAGACCGTCAACCAGGCCCTGGCTGCGGCAAGCACCGGTCGAGCGCGGCGTCGCACGCCTCAAGTCTTGGCGCATCTTCCGCAGATGCCGGTGCAGTCCAAAGCGTATGACGTCAATCGCCAAAGGGTGCGGATCCTCTGAAGTGGCGGTCGGGATCAAGCAGTGAGGCTGTAGTTCTGCTGGTCGAGGCTGGGGTAGAGGCGTTGATGTTCGCGGGCCGTGTGGAAGGTCCAGTAGTTGTCGAAGTCGCCGTTCGTGATCAGTGCGCGGAGTTGGAGGACGGCTTCGGCGCCGTCGAGTCCCCAGCGGGCGCCGGTGATGTCGAGGCGGTCGCTGACTGTTGACTGAACTATCCCGTCTGTCTTCGCAGTTCACGGCATGAGGCCGTGTTCTTGTGGCTACCGTCTGGGCGCATGGCTGAGGCTCGTGAAGGTTCTGGTGAGTTCGCGGGGTTGGTGGTGCCGCCGGTCGGTGCGGTGGTGGAGACCACCGATCCGTGGGAGCCGTACCGGATGCTGGATGCTTCCGGGGCGGCGGTCGGTCCGGTCGCGGAGTACTTGAAGGACCTGCAGGCGATCGGGCGGCCGGCGACGACGCAGCGTTTGTACGCGCTGGCGTTGCTGCGGTGGTTCCGATTCCTGTGGGCGGTCGAGGTGCCATGGGGACAGGCCACCCGCGTGGAGGCTAGAGACTTCTGCCGGTGGCTGCAGGTGGCCGAGAAGCAGAAGGGCGACGGCGCCGTCCCGCAGGGACGCGTGAACCCGGTGACCGGCAAGAGCGGTCCCGGCCGTCAGTACGCGCCGCGGACACGGGCGCACAGCGAGACCGTCCTCCGCGGCTTCTACGCCTTCCATCTGGAGATGGGGACCGGCCCGCTGGTCAATCCGTTCCCGCTGGTCAGAGGAAGAGACGGGGAACGAGTGGGGGCTCACCGCGCTCCGACGGCGCCGGTGCGGTTCGACCGCAGCGGCCTCTACCGCCCGAAGATCTCTCAACGGGTTCCCCGGCGGATCCCGGACGACCGGTTCGACGAGCTGTTCTCGCGGCTGCCCTCGCACCGAGACCGGGCGCTGGTGGCGCTGTGGGTATCCACGGGGGCCCGAGCCTCGGAGTTGCTGGGCGTGCGGTGCGGGGAAGTGGACGTGGGCCGACAGCTGGCGACGGTGGTGCGCAAGGGCAGCCGGGCCCTGCAGTCGCTTCCCGCGTCTCCGGACGCGTTGGTGTGGTTGCGCCTCTACCAGGTACAGATGGAGGGGCTCATCGAGCCGGACGCCGACGGTCCGTTGTGGTGGACGCTGCGGCGTCCGTTCCGTCCGCTGTCCTATCCGGCGGCGTATCGGATGTTCCAGCGGGTCAACGCCATGATCGGGGCGAACTGGAGCCTGCATGACCTGCGGCATACCGCGGCCTACCGGATGGCGCGGGACCCGGGAATGCCTTTGACCGATGTCCAGTGGGTCCTGGGACACGCCCAGTTGACCACCACGCAGCTCTATCTCTCGCCGGTGCCGGAGGACGTGATCGCCTCGGTGCTGGCCCACCACCGCAGGACGGCCGACCGCGCCGCCGAACCGCCGGTGCCGACGGTCCCCGGCTACCGGAGCGAGTCACTTGACGTCCTGTTCGGCCGGGGACCCGCGTGACGAGCCGGGCACCAGCGCCGACCGGAACAACGGACACAGCCGCACCGCAGGAGCGATCGCTCCGGGGCCGGGATTCACAGGAACTGCGACGCCGCTTTCCGCCGCGACCGGCACCGACGTCCTGGCCAGCCACGTCCTGGAGCCGCACGGCGGTACTGACCCGGCTGGCCGCCCCGCCGCTGACCGTGGGCACCGCGTCCAACCAGCGGCGCCGCCGCCGCGCGGCGGTCCTGTTCCTGGACTGGCTGGAGCAACAGCCCGGACAGACCTGGCAGGAACGCTGGAATGCCAGCGAGATCGCCGACGACCCACGCTCCGACTGGCGTCTGACGGTGGCGAGTTGGGCACGGGACGCCGGCCGCACCGGCACGATCGGGCACGACGGGCTGGTGGCGGCGGTCACCTCCGGTCTCGGCCAGCTCCTCTACGCCGACGTCCTGCGTCCGCCGATGTCCTGGCTCGTGACCAGCCCGATCCGCTTCCCCCTGGGCCGGGAGATTCCTCGCCTGCGTGACCCGCACGGCTTCGCCACGCTCGCCGAGCAGGCCACCACAACCGGGCTGAGCTTCGACCAGCGCCGCCACGCCATCGAGCAGGTCTCCGTGATTCTTGCGGCCAAGGGCGGCACCCTCGCCGACATCACGGTCGGGGACTGCCTGGAACTGATCGAACTGCGCGACCGGCGCAAGGCCGAGGGCGCCGGCCATCCGGGGTGGGGCTTCTACCAACTCCTGCACGCGCTCGGACACTTCCCGCCCGACGCACCGACCACTCTGCGCATGCTCGACCGGCGCTTCGGCCACCAGCTCAGCGTCGAGGAACTCGTCGACCAGTACGCCCTGGCCTGCCGGCCCGTGCGCGACCTGCTGGTCGCCTACCTCGCCGAGCACCGGCCCCGCCTCGACTACGCCTCCCTCAAGCAACTCGCCTACCACCTGGCGAAATTGTTCTGGAAGGACCTGGAAAACCACCATCCCGGGATCGACTCCCTGCGGCTGCCACCGGACATTGCCACCGCCTGGAAGAGCCGCACCGCCGTGAAAACCGTCATCGCCCGCACCGCCGACGGCCACCAGGTGGAGACGAGCGAGGCCCGCGCCGACGCCGCCACCCTGCTGACCACGGTCCGCGCGCTCTACCTCGACCTGTCCCACTGGGCCAGCGAGGAACCCGAACGATGGGCGGCCTGGGCGGTCCCCTGCCCGGTCCGCCGCACCGACATCGGCGCCACAAAGGACGCCGCCCGCCGCAAGTCGCGGATGGACCAGCGCACCCGCGAGCGCCTGCCCCACCTACCCGCCCTACGACGCCACGTCGACAACGCCCGCGTCCACGCCGCCGCCCTGTTGAAGACGGCGGACCGGACACCGCCAGGCGAGACGTTCAGCCATGGCGCCACCTCACTGCGACGCACCCGGATCGCCACCGGAAGTTCCCGCATCTGGGCCGAGGACCCTGTCACCAGCACACGACGCGACCTCACCCGCGAGGACGGCACCGCGTTCTGGACCTGGGCCGCGGTGGAAGTCCTGCACGCCACCGGGATCCGCATCGAGGAACTCACCGAACTGTCCCACCACAGCCTGGTCCAATACCGGCTGCCCTCCACCGGCGAACTCGTACCGCTGCTGCACATCGCCCCGTCCAAGAACGACCTGGAACGGCTTCTGGTGATCTCACCCGAGCTCGCCGACGTCCTGGCCGCGATCATCCACCGCGTCCGCGACGCGGCCGGCGCCGTCCCCCTCGTCGTCCCCTACGACGTCCACGAGCACGAGTTCACCCCGGCCATGCCCGTCCTCTTCCAGCACCGCCACGGCGCCGATGCCCGCCCCATCAGCGCGGGGACGATACGCCGCTGGATCACCGACGCGGCCAACGGCATGGGGCTGACGGATGCCTCGGGCGCGCTGCTGGACTTCAAGCCCCACGACTTCCGCCGGATCTTCGCCACCGAAGCGATCATGAACGGGATGCCACCGCACATCTGCCAACTGATCATGGGGCACGCGAACATCAACACCACCATGGGCTACAAGGCCGTCTACCCTGAAGAGGCCATCACGGGCCACCGCGCCTACCTCGCCCGCCGCCGTGACCTGCGGCCCTCCACCGAATACCGCTCGCCCACCGACGAGGAGTGGGAGGAGTTCCTGGGCCACTTCGAGCACCGGAAAGTCTCCTTGGGCACCTGCGGACGCGCCTACGGAACCGGCTGCATCCACGAACATCCCTGCATCCGCTGCCCACTTCTGCGGACCGAACCTGCCCAGCTACCCCGACTCCTCGAGATCCGCGACAACCTCCTCGCCCGGATCGACGAAGCCCGCGAGCACGGCTGGCTCGGCGAGGTCGACGGCCTCAATGTCAGCCTCTCCGCCGCCAACAACAAGATTGCCCAGCTCGAGGAATCAGTACGCCGGACCACAGATCTCGGCATGCCCCGCTTCCACGACGTCGCCCCGCACACCATCACCCCGAGCACCGGGCCGCATCCCGATCCCGATGCCTGAAGCGGATTCGCGATGGTTCAGATAACGATCAGGTGGCGGCAGGCTCCTTCGACAGCGCCGGTGGCGATCGGCCAGCCGGCCGCGAGGGCGGTGTCGTAGTGGAGCTGGTCTAGGTGGCCGACGAGGTAGCGGTGGCAGGTGGTGACGGCCTCGCAGCGGGTGGTGGGAAGCTGTTCGTCTGCGGCCTGGGCGGTCATCTCGGTGGCGGCGCGGTCGGCGTGTCCGGCGAGGATCGCGGTGAGTTTGTCCGCGGCCCAGGTCTCGGCCTCGCGGCTGCCGGGAGGGTGGAAGGCGTGCGCGGCCGTCCAGCAGTACTCGGCAACGTGCACGAAGTCGAGCAGGACGTGCAGGCGGATGTCGCGGCGGGAGGCTTCGTCCTGGATCAGGTCGAGTTGGTGGCGGGCGCCGTCGACGAGCACGATCCAGTCCCGCAGATGCTGCGGGTCGCGGGCCTCGGCCTGGTCGAAGGCGTCGGCGACGACCTGCTCCGGGGAACGGATCACCGAGGCGGTGCACCATTTGCGCTCCGCTTTCGGGCCCGGCCTCGGCGGCCTGCTCTCGCTGCGTCCGCCGGGCGGATGCACGATGTCGTGCGGCCGGCGCGGGGCGGGCGCGGTGTCGAAGACGCAGGCCACCGTCGCCATGCGCTTGCGGTTGGGTTTCTCCCCCGGAGCCAGCCGCCCGCGCCGTCCGGCCGCCGCGGTCTTGGCCGCGGCCCGGCGGGTGGCCTCGCGCAGGGCTTCGGGACGCATCACCACGCCCTTGCCGTCGACCTGGAGGACCAGCGGCATCTCGCGCATGCACGGAGTGGGGATCTTCACCGTGTAGTAGGCGGCGACGTCGACGGCGGCAGCGACCACCAGCTCCTTGAGGCGGCGCTTGCCCAGCACTCTTCCGCACCGACGCTCGATCGCTTCCTGGGCCTGGTCGAACGAGCCTTTCACGGCTTCCAGGACCGCGAGCCGGGCCAGGCCGCGGGAGTGCCGGCCGGCCGGCAGCGACAACTCTTCGTCCGCCGGGTGCACGTTGGACACGCCCCGGCCGCGATAGGCGATCCTGGTCACCCGCACCGGCCCGAACATGCAGGTCAGCCAGCGGGGATGGTTGATCTCCCGCCAGGTCCGCGGCTGTCCTTCCGGCCCGCGCACCACCGGCCGTCCCGCGCTGACGCGGGCCGCGGCTTCTTCCGCCCTCGCCCGCATGTCGAGGTGATCCTGCATCAACTGCCGCAGCAACTCGCGCCCTTGCTGTTCGAGCAGCCCCTCCAGCTCGTCATGGGCCATGCTGTGCGCCGGGGCGCCGGCCAACGTCGAGACAAGGCGTTCGAAGGCATCACGGGAGGCGGCATACCCTTCAGGCTCGGATAAGGCGTCATAGGGTTCCATCTGGGGCTCTTCTTCGGCTCTTCGTGTTGCGATTCGTTTGGTTGGCACCTTCGAATCTACGGAGAAGAGCCCCTTGGTCACCGGGAGTTGACCCGGTCGGCGTTCCCGTCATGGCGGGCCAGGGTGAACCGTCCCGGCGCGTCCTCGTCCAGCCAGCCCCGCTCCACCAGACGCTTCAGCTTCCCCCGGGTCCCCTCGATCTTCGCCGTGGTGGCCTCCAGCCCGATCCGCGGCACGATCTGCTTGGCCTGCAAGGGACCTGGAGCGTCAGCGACGATCTCCACGATGTCCCGGTACACGTCCGGCAGCACCTCAGCGACCAGGCCCTCCCGCCACGGCGGGACCGCCATCACCCCAATGCCGTGAGGCGTCGGCGTTTCCTCGGGTTCCGGCACATCGCGCGCCTCCACCTCCGGCGCTTCCTCCGCGGCCGACAACTCCGCCAGCACCTGCATGACGGTCTCCCGCGTGATCTCCAACCGCGACAGATCCGCCCGGGCCTTCTCCAGCCGGACGGCCAACTCCGCAGCCTCGGCCTGGAGTTCTTCCACCCGCTGTCGAGCCGCGGCCTCCCGCGCCTGGAGCTCTTCCGGCAACGACACCATGGCGCCCCACCTCCACCTCGCCACGGTAGAAGCACGACGGCACCGCCACACGTCAATCAGCGTCTTCCCAGCTCACCTGTCCCTCGAAAGGACCCGCACCCAAAGCAGATCAAGCCCACTGTCACGTGGGCTGATTTTGGATGCATATTCCACTCGTGTGCGGGCTAGCGTTCCCTCGATCAGATGACCAGCGATGAGGGGGACCATCGTGTACCGCATTCGTCCGGTGGCCAACGGCACCCGCACCGATCACCCCATCCCGGGACTTCCGTTCGTCAACGACGGCCGCCTGCCTCTGGACAACCCCGACGCGATCGAGCGAACCGGCCGGAACCAAGGCGAAGGGCTGTGGGGCAGGACCGACCGGAAACGTGACGGGGGATGGGTGGCGTTCACCACCGAGCCCAAGAACCCGGCCTTCGCGTGGGCGGTGTACCACCACCCGGTCCACGGCCGCACCGTCCTGCTGATTCACGACGGCGACCTGGGCAGCCTGCACCATGTGTGGATGTACGAGTCCGGGATCCTGTTTCGCCACGGCGGATACTGGTGGGAAGGGGATCGCTGGCACCGCCCCGGGCAGGTGTGGGATGCGGCTTACGAGCGCTACGACAGCCGGCCTGTCGCCAACCAGGTGACCATCACAGCAGCCGACGTGCTGAGGGCCCCCTGCGACTCCCAGCAGGCCAGCATCTCGAAGATTGCCAGCTTCTCCGCGCCCGAAGCACCGATAGCCAACTGGCGAGACCACTTGGCCCTGTGGGCAGAGCTTCGCGCCTCTCAGCCCGGGGCCAGGCCTCTGGAAGCCTGCGTCGTCGACCTCCACGCGCCCGAGCTGGAAACAGACGACCTGGTCGACCTGGCAGGGCTGGCGAAGATCGCGGCAGTGCCCTCAGACGACATGCCCGACCTCCGCTACGGCGGGGCCAAAGAGCTCCCCGAACCGCAGGACGGGGCAGTCGAAACGATGCGGTGGTCAGTGCCTGTCGCCCGGGACTGGGCTGAGAACTACCACCAGAAGAACGGCCCCAAAGCCCTGCTGTCGGCGACCACCTCGTACGACACTACCCAGCCAGCCGGCCTGGTGGCCGACCACAACCAGCTGCGCGGCCGCTTCTTCGAAGATCTCACTGAACCCCACGGCCGGCGCCGCAAGCCCTACATGAGGGGCAACGACGCCCGGCAAGCAGCCGACGACCTCGCGTGGACCGCCGCAACCAGCCTCATGTACGGGAACGACTACGGTCTGATTCCCCACTTCCCTCTTCGCCAGGTGCTGATCGATGCCGTTCTCGGCCACCTCGCCGAAGACGTTGAACGCACCAACGAGGCGAAGGGAGAGATCTCCCTCTCGGACCTTCCCACCAGCACGGTGAAAATGCTCGTCTGGTACTTCCAGCGCCACCCCGACGCCACCGCGAGCATCCTCGGCGAGATCTGCCTTCAGGCACGCGCGCGTCTCAGCCTCCGCCCTGGCCAGGTCGGCGATCTGCTGCGCATGTCCTTCCACCTGGACAGCGATCTTGGCAAAAGCGCTATCGACCGCCTGATGGACATGGCATTGCCTCCGTCCGCGCGCGAGCGTTAGAACCGCGCGTAGGGGGGCGATTGCTTGGGTGGCGTGGGTGCAGCGCAGCCTTTGCATGGGCTGGCAGCGCGCGGTAGCGCGCTCATGGTGTCCTCCGGTCGTGGCTCGAGTTCACGCGTAGTCCCTCGGCAAGGGGCCGTGTAGGGGACGCCAGCGAGGACGTGCGGATCGCGTCCGGCGGACAGCTGTCCGTCATCTACTTCGTGAACCGGGCACTGAGGCACGAGTAATTGTCAAGAGTTGTGGGTCAGCAGCGGCTCACCATGATTCGCGGCCCAGGTGCACGAGACCTTGGATGATGCCCAAGCGGGTGTGCAGGGTGG
>NZ_JOEY01000072.1 GCF_000718165.1 Streptomyces fulvoviolaceus
CCGCCCCGCCCCCGCGCCCCCCGTACTCCCCGCCGACCGCCTCCGCGAGGAGCGTGCCGAGGCCCTGCTGCTCCAGCAGGCCCACGGACTCGTCGCCCCCGGCCACGGCGCGGCACCCCTGCGCCTGCACATCTCCGACACCATCCGTGACATCACCGACGGCGTGATCGAACTGGAGGAGGCGGTGCGCGACCGCCTCGGGCTGGGCCGGGCCCGCCGCGTGACCGTGCCCGAGCGGCTGCGTCGTATCGCCGGCCTGCTCGATGACATCGCCGCCGACCCCGTGCTCGCCGCGCACGTGCGGGACGAGACCCGGCGGATGGCCCGGCGCTGCGCCCGCGCCCTGGGGGACACCGAGACCGTCGTCCGTGTCTCCGGCCGCTGCCCCTGGTGCGACTCCGTCTCGCTGCGGGCCTTCCCGGACCGCGCGGCCGTCCTCTGTGTGAACCCGGCCTGCCGCTGCTCGGTGCCGGACTGCGGCTGCCACGACGACCCGGCCTACCGGCACGCCTGGAACGAGGGGGAGTGGAGCCGCCGATGAAGCCGGTGAAGACCGAACTGCCGACGCTCATCCCCGCCCCCCTCGCCGCCCGGGAGGTCGGCGTCGCCCCCGCGACCATCCGCAAGTGGGTCCAGCTCGGCCGTCTCGAGGCGGCGGGCAAGGCGGGGCGCGCCCAACTGTTCCGGCTGGAGGACGTGTTCGCCGCGGAGCGCGCGGCCCGCGGCGGCCGACACGCACAGTGATTCGATCATGACGATCTCGTCGCAGCCGCGACTACTTTCCGCGACTTGACAAATGAGCTGCGTGAGCAAATGGGCGGTCACTCTCCGGGGTGGCCGCCTATACACGTTCTGTATACATGTGTTGCCCGCGTGACCTCGATAACAAGTCTGTGAAGGAGTTGCGGAACGTAAGTAAGTGCGGGTTAAGGTGCGTTCAAAGTATTTGAATGAGACATCAGTCCGTTAGACGTACACATGTTCCGCAACGGACGGTCGAGGTTCCCGGGTATCGAGGGGGGCACGTGTCACTGGCGACACGGGCCATGGATGCCATGGGAGACGGGCTGGGGGCTCGTCGCACTCGGTGATGTCGACGTACACCCTTGACAGCTCCTGGGGGGGCTTTCCTTGAGATCTCTGTCCATCGTCATCCCTGCGCTCAACGAGGCCGAGAACCTGCCGACGGTCATGGCATCCGTCCCGCGCCGAGAACTGGCGGAAGCGGGCTGGGAGGTCGAGGTCATCGTCGTCGACAACGCCTCCACCGACGACACCGCCGCGGTGGCCCGGTCGCTGGGCGCCATCGTCGTCCCGCAGCCCATGCGCGGTTACGGCAACGCCTACCAGGCCGGGTTCGACGCGGCCGCCGGCGACGTGATCGCCACGGGTGACGCCGACTGCACGTACCCGTTCGACGCGCTGCCGCACCTGCTGCACATCATGGACGCCCGACAGGCGGAGTTCATGACCACGAACCGTCTGGGCGTGGAGAACCGGCAGGCCATGAAGCCGTCCCACACCGTCGCCAACCATGCGCTCAGCGCCCTCAGCCGGGCCCTGTTCCGCAACGGCCTGCGCGACTCGCAGTCCGGCATGTGGATCTTCCAGCGGCATGTGTGGGCGGCGATCGACGTCCGCTCGCCGGGCATGGCCTTCTCCCAGGAGATCAAGAACGCGGCGACCCGGGCCGGCTTCCGCTGCCTGGAGGTGCCCATCGAGTACCGGGTACGCGGCGGCGAGGTCAAGCTGAACGCGCTGCCCGACGGGGTCGCCAACCTGCGCCAGCTGTTCGAGCACAAGATCCGGGACAATCGTTTCCGCAACACCCCCGCGCGCATGGTCCCGCTGGCGGAGATGGCCCGCGCCAACGCCGCCGCCGAGCGCGCCGCCGAGGCCGCCGAGCGAGCCGTGGCCGCGGTGGAGCAGCTTGCCGTGGTGGAGGCGCTCGTCGCGGCGGAGCAGCTCAACGGCAAGACGGAGCAGCAGCTCAACGGCAAGACGGAGCAGCAGCTCAACGGCAAGACGACGTCGGTGTCGAAGCGGGAGGGAGCCACGGCTTCCGAGCTCGACGAGTCCGACGAGTCCGACGGCGGCCCGGCCGCCGGGCAGAGCTCCGTCGACGAGGCCGAGTTCGGGTCCTCCGGGGTGGAGGACTTCGACGACTCGGAGGCGCTGCAGTCCGAGCTCGACGCCTCGGCCATGGACGAGTTCGAGGCCAAGGCGATGCTGCCGTCGCTGGCTTCCCTGCCGGGGCAGCGCCATTCCGATGAGGTACCCCTGGAACTGGCGTGAGCGAGACGCCGTACGGGTCGGAGCCGGGTCGGCGCGCCCCTGAGGGCGGACCGGACCGGCAGGCCCACGGCCACGAGGCCGGGCCGAGCTGGGCGGGCCGGGAGACCGGGCCGGGCCGGCAGGGCGGCCGGAACTCCGAGCCGGACCCCGGTGTCCGGGATACCGAACCGGGTTCGTCCGGTGAGGAAGCCGTGTCGCGACGGCGGTCCCGGGGGAGCGGCGCGGGCCGGGAGGCCGGTCAGCGCCGGCGCGGCGGCTCGCGAGGGCCGCTGCGCGGTGTGGTCGGTCTCGTGGCCGCCGTGCTCCTCGTGTGCGGCGTCGGGGCCGGCGCCTGGGCGGTGCCCGGGGTGCGGTCCGTGCTCAAGGACTCCTTCACCGAGCGTCAGCAGGCCTACATCGAGTTGTACTTCGGCAAGGAGCCGTTCTTCGACGGCGACGAACTCGTCGTACCGCTGGAAGTCGTCGAGCACGGCGACACCGGTGGCAAGCACAAGGTCCGGGCGTGGGCCGAGGACGCCAAGGGCAAGCGCCTGGCCATCGGCACGGAAACGGTCACCACCAAGCCGGGCGCCCTGATCGGCGTCGACGTCCGGCTGCGCCTCAAGGGCAAGGGGAAGAGCAAGGCGGACCTGGTCGAGGTGACGCTGCCCGGGCACGAGCAGCGCCTCCGGATGCACCTGCGCTGACCGCCGCACCCACCGCCCAGCACCGCCCGCCCTGCCGAGCCGCACCAGTCACCCCCAGGAAGCCGCATGCGTACCGTTGTCCAGATCACCCCCTACTACCCGCCCCACCTGGGCGGGCTCGAGCGCGTGGTCTCCAACCTCGCGCGGGAGCAGGCGAGACGGCACGACGTACGAGTTCTGACCACCTCCCTGGGGGCCGAGGGCGCACCACGCACCGCCCGGGAGGACGGCGTCGTGGTGCACCGGCACCGTGCCGTGGAGGTGGCGCACACCGCCATCGCCCCCGGGCTCGCCGCGCACCTGGCCAAAATGCCCCGCGCTGCGGTGCTCCATCTGCACTGCGCGCACGCCCTGCTGCCCGAGATGGTCGCCCTCGCCACCCGGCTGCGCGGCACCCGCTTCGTGCTGCACTTCCACCTCGACGTGGACGCCTCCGGCCCGCTGGGCGCCCTGCTGCCGCACTACAAGGAGCACGTCTTCGGCCGCGTCCTCAGATCCGCGGCCGGCGTCATCGCGCTGACCGACGCCCAGGCGGCCTTCCTCACCGACACCTACCGGGTGCCCGCCGACCGCGTCCACGTCGTGCCCAACGGGGTCGGCGCCTCGTACTTCATGCCGCCCCGCGAGCCCGTGCCGGGACCGATGAACCTGCTGTACGTCGGCCGGCTCGGCGCCCAGAAGAACGTGGCCCGGCTGCTGGACGCCCTGCACCTGACCCGCCAGGACGTACGGCTGCGGATCGTCGGCGACGGCGAGCTGCGCGGCCGGCTGGAGGAGCAGGCCGCGCGCCTGGGGCTGCGGAACGTGGAGTTCAGCGGGGGACTGCTCGGCGAGGACCTGGTGAAGGCATACGCCGACGCCGACGCGTTCGTGCTGCCCTCGGACAAGGAGGGCATGCCGCTGGTCGTCCTGGAGGCCATGGCCGCCGGGCTGCCCGTGGTCGCCACCGACGTGCCCGGCACCCGGGAACTGGTCGGGGGGACCGGCCTGCTGGCCGCGCCCGAGCCGGCCGCCCTCGCCACCGCCGTCGACACCCTCGCCGCCGATCTCACACTCAGAGCACGGCTGGCCCGTGCCAGTGCCGAGCGCTCCCGGAACTACTCCTGGGAGACCGTCGCCCAGCTCGTCGACGACGTCTACACCAAGGCCGGTCTGTGACGACGATGGACGACACCCTGGCGCTGCGCGTGGACGAGCCCGCCCCCGAGCCGGCCGCCGACGAGGAACGGCCGAGCCGGGCCGCCGGCCCCCGGCGCCCCCTGATCAGCCGCCGCTTCGCCATCCTCCTCAGCCTCGCCCCGGTCAGCGTGATCGAACTGCTGCCCCAGTCGCCCGGAGCGCTGCAGACGCTCGCCGGGCTGTGGCTGCTGTTCGGCGCACCCGTGCTGCTGTGGCGTGGCATCACCGCGCGCATCGTGACCACCGGGACCGCCGCGCTGCTGCTGTCGGTCGGGTTCACGGTGATGACGGACATCGTCGTCGCGCTCACCGTGAACACCGCGCTGCCGCCGCTCGGCGTCGAGCGTCCGCTGACCCGGCTGATCCTGACCGTCGCCACCGCGGGTGCCGTGCTCGTGCTCGGGGTGCTCGCGCCCGAGCCGCCACGCTCCGAGACGCCCCTGTGGCAGACGCTGCTCGCGGCCCGCGGCCTCAGACCCGTCGCCGCCGTCGGCGCACTCGCCCTCGTCCTCGCCGTGGCCGGACCCATCCGGCTCAACAACGGCCTGGGCGGTGCCGTCAGCACCGTCGCCCTGGTCGTCGTGGCCGCCCTGATCTGTCTGCTTCTGCTGCGCCGGGCCCGCTACCCGGTCGAGGTCCTGGAGTTCGGCCTGTACTGCGCGTCGGCCGCGCTGCTGCTGATCACCTCGCTGCGCGGGCAGTTCATCACCGGCCACGACATCCAGAAGGAGTTCCTGTACTTCCGGCTCGCCCTCGGCGGCGAGTACTGGGACATCAGCACGTACACCGACCCGTACAACGCCTGTCTGAGCATCACGCTGCTGCCGGTGAGCGTCTTCCAGCTCACCGCGCTCTCCGACACCGCGATCTTCAAGGTCGTCCTGCCGCTGCTGTTCGCCTTCACCCCGGTGCTGGTGCACCGCGCGGTGCGCAACGTGGCCCCGCGGGTGGTCGCGCTGATCTCGGCGATGTACTTCATCATCTTCCCGACGTTCCTCACCGACATGCCCTACCTCGGCCGCCAGGAGATCGCGTTCCTGCTGCTGGGCTGCGCCATGGTGGTGCTCACCGACTCGGACGGGTCGCTGCCGCTGCGCCGGATCGTGTTCGTCGTCCTGCTCGGTGGGATCGTGCTGTCGCACTACTCCACGACGTACGTCGTCGTCGGCACCCTCGCGGTCTCCTACCTCCTGGACAAGGTGTGGCGGCTGGTGTCCCGGCGCGGACGGGAACGGGCGCGGCGAAAACGCCGCGAGGACCGGATGCTGTCCTTCCTCACCTGGTGGGTGGTGCTCGTGCCCGCCGCGCTCGCCCTGCTGTGGTCGGGCCCGCTCACCCACACCGGCGGCCAGCTGGAACGCACCCTCTCCTCGGTCGCCTCGGCCGTGCTCGGCGGTGAGTCGGAGTCCGGCTCCTCGGACACCGCGTACAGCATCCTCGGCGGCGAGAAGGTGCCCGCCACCGAGCGGCTGAAGGAGTACAAGGCGGACCTGCTGAAGCAGACCGCGGCCGAGCGCGGCGAGGGCGGCGACTACCTGCCGCTGAAGGAGGTCAACGGCCTGTCCACGCCCGTCGTCGAGGTCCCGACGATGAAGCTGACCCTGGTCGGCCGGGTCCTGGACGCCGTCGGCATCAGCGTGCCCGGCCTCAACGGCGGTCTCAGACAGGCGGCCGCGCTGTTCTTCCAGGTGATGGCGATGGCCGGGTTCGTGGTGGCACTGTGGGCGCGCCGCTCCGCGTTCCGGCCGGTGCGCGACCAGGTCACCATCGCGGCCGGCGCCTGGTTCATGGTCGCCGTCTTCACCCTCGTACCGCAGCTGTCGGTGGACTACAGCCTGCTGCGCGCCTTCCAGCAGGGCCTGTTCTTCTTCGCGCCGTTCCTCGCGACCGCCACCCTGTGGGCACTGCGCTGGGCCCGGCACCGGACCGTGCCGCTGGCCTGTGTGCTGCTGGCCGGGCTGCTGCTCGACCTGTCCGGAGTCGTGCCCAAGGTGCTGGGCGGCTATCCGGCGCAGGTGCAGCTGTCCAACTCCGGCCAGTACTACTCCATCTACTACCCCCACGCGGAGGAGCGCAGGGCCGCGCTCTGGCTGGACGCACGGGTCGGGAAGGAGGGCACCGGGCTGGTGCAGACCGACCGGTTCAGCTACAGCCGGCTCCAGGCGCTGCTCACCCATCCCACCCTCGCCGACATCCACCCGGCCGCCCTGCGCAGCGACTCCTACGTGCTGCTGGGCACCACGCCCACGCGCACGGGCAGGGTGACCGTCTTCTACGGGGGCGACCTCATCACGTACCAGTACCCGATGAAGGTCCTGGACTCCAGGGACCTCATCTACAGCAACGGGGGAGCGGTGATCTACCGATGAGCACGAGGCCGCTGAGAGTTCTCCTGGTCAGCCACTACTACCCGCCGCACGTCGGCGGCATCGAGAACGTGGTGCGCCGCGAGGCCGAGGGCCTGGCCGCGCAGGGCAACGACGTCACCGTCGTCACCAGCGCCGGCCGTTCCTCCGTCACCGTCGAGCACGGTGTACGGGTGGTGCGCGTGGCCGCCTGGAACGGCACCGAACGCAAGGCCGGTGTGCCCTTCCCGGTGTTCTCGCCCGCGCTGGCGGCCGTCGCGCTGCGCTGGGCGCGCCACGCGGACGCCGTCCACATCCACGACTGCCTCTACCTCAGCTCATGGGCCGCCGGCCTGGCCGCGAAGCTGACCCGCACCCCGTACGTCCTCACCCAACACGTGGCCGTCGTCGACCACCCCTCCGGTCTGGTCCGGGCCGTGCAGCGCGTGGTGTACGGCGTGGCCGGCCGGGCCCTGCTGCGCGGCGCCCGGGCGGTGTTCACGCTGAACTCCTCGGTCGCCGGCTTCGTGGAGACGTACGGCGCACGCCGCCGCCACCATCTCGCCAACGGCGTGGACACCGACCGCTTCCGCCCCGCGGCCTCCGCCGCCGAACGCGCGCGGGCCCGCGAGCGGTTCGCCCTGCCCGCCGACCGTGTCCTCGTCCTGTTCGTCGGCCGGCTCGTCCCCAAGAAGGGGTACGACCTGCTGCTCGCCGCCCACACCCCCGACGCCGGCTACGACCTGGTGTTCTCCGGGGGCGGCGACACCGAGGCCCTGGCCGGCCGGGCGGGCGTCCACCACCTCGGCGCGCTGGACCCGGAGGCCGTCGCCGAGGCCTACCGGGCCTGCGACGTCTTCGCGCTGCCCTCGACCGCCGAGGGGTTCCCGCTCACCGTCCAGGAGGCCATGGCCTCCGGACTGCCGGTGGTCACCACCGACGACCCGGGCTACTCCCCCTACGCGCTCGACCGCGACCAGGTGTCCCTGCTGCCGCGCGAGGTGCCCGTCCTGGCCGCCGAACTGCGTGCGCTGGCGGCCGATCCGGAACGGCGCTCGCGCATGGGGACGTACTCCCGTACGTACGCGGAGAAGGCCTTCGCCTGGGACGACCACGTACGGACCCTGCTGGAGCACTACGGCGGCGGTGACCGCAGGTGACCGACGCCGCGAGTAGGCGCGCGCGTGGCCGGCACCGGCGGCCGGGCGACCGCATCTACCGCAGTTCCTTCTTCCTGCTGGTGTCCACGGTGGTCACCGCCGGTCTGAGCTTCGTGTTCTGGGTCGTGGTCGCCCGTTTCTACACCCCTTCCCAGGTCGGACTCGCCACCTCGCTGATCTCCGCGACCTCGCTGCTCGCCACGTTCAGCCTGCTCGGGCTGAACAACACCCTCATCCGCTTCCCGGCCGAACGCGAGGCGCGCAACGCGCAGATCAGCCAGGCCATGGTGCTGGTGACGGTCGTCGGCTTCGTGGCGGGCGGGATCTACCTGGCGGGACTGCCGCTGTACGGCGCCAAGCTGGGGTTCGTCCGCGACAACTGGATGTCGGCCGTCGCCTTCGCCGGGTTCTGCGGCTGCGCGGCGACGAGCATGCTGGTCAAGTCGGTGTTCAACGCGGCCCGCATCCCCGAGTACAACGTGCTGATCGACGGGCTCACCCAGGGCGCGTCCAAGGTCGCCGTCCCGGCCGTCCTCACCGGCCTCGGCGTGTTCGGCATCGTCGCCTCGGCCGGGGTGGGCTACGTGGTGACGGTCGTGGTCGCCGTGGTGGTGCTGTGGCGCCGCCTCGGTTTCCGGGTCGACCTGCGCACCCGCGGCACCCGGCTGCGCGAGAAGTTCCGCTTCTCCGTGGCCAGCCATGTCTCCAACCTGATCAACCTGGCGCCGGTGCTGGCCATCCCGCTGATCGTGCTGCACCACCTGGGTGCGGCCGCGACGGGCTACTACTTCGTGGCCTTCCAGATCGCGGCCATGCTGAACGCCGTCTCCACCGCCGTGGGCGAGGCCGTCTTCGCCGAGGTCTCGCACGAGGAATCGCGGTTCAGGGAGCTGATGCTGCGCTCGGCGCGGATCATCGCGGCCGTGCAGGTGCCCGCCGCCGCGGTGGTGGTCGCCGGCGGGGGACTGCTGCTGCGGATGTTCGGCGGCGGGTACGCCGAGAACGCGCGGCCCCTGCTGACCGTGCTGGCCCTCGCCGCCCTGCCGGTCGCCCTGAACACCTGGGCCTGCTTCGCCCTCAAACTGGCCCAGCGCATGCGGCACCTGATCGCCGCGAACACGATCATGGCCTGCCTGTCCATCGGCCTCAGCTCCGCCTTCGCCGACCGCGGCCTGGTGTGGATCGGCTACGCCTGGGCCACGGGCAACGCGGTGGCCGGCGTGTTCGCCACGGTGAGCCTGGTCCGCCGCCCGCGCACGACATCGTCCCCGGCGACCGCCGCCACCGCGACGCCGGCCCCCGAGCCCCGCCCGGAGCCGGCCCTCGTCGCGCCCTGGCCGCCCGGCCCCGTCGAGGCCTACCCGGCCGCGCACGGCGCCTGGTACCCGGCGGGACAGGAGGCGCCGTACGCCGTGGGGCCCGGTGATCCGTACGGCGTTGGGCTGGAGTATCCGTACGCGGCCGCCGCCGACGCCTATGAGGAGGATCCGTACGCCTCGTACGCGGATCCCTACCAGGCGGATCCCTACCGGGCCGGCCCGGCCGACACCTACGCCGCTCCCTATGCGGCCGCCCCTGCTTTCCCGAGCCACACCAGCCATACACACAGACCCAGTTCCGAGAGGTCCGCTCCTTGAACATCGTGGTGATCAACGCGTACGTCCGTGAGAACGCGGGCGACGCCGCACTGCTCTCCGTCTGCCTGCAGCACGTGCAGGAGGCCTTCCCCCACGCCGACGTGGCCATCGCGGGGATGGAGGACGCGGCCGTGCACCCGTCGTTCGAGGGCGTGCGGAACATCGGATCGATCCGCCGCCACGTCGCCGACGGCACCGTCTCCCTGCCCCGCCGCCTGCTGCGCAAGGCACTGGTCGGCCTCGCCGGCACCGCCGCCGTGACGCTGCCGCGCCCGCTCGCCAAGGGCGTGCTGCGCACGCTGCCCGCCGAGGCGCGGCGCGAGGCGGACGCCGTGACGCGGGCGGACCTCGTGGTGTCCATGGGCGGCGGCTACGTGCTGGCCCGCCCCGGCCTCGACGGCTACCAGAACGTCTTCTTCGTCCTGCTCCCGGCGCTGCTCGCGCAGAAGGCCGGGGTGCCGGTGGTCTGGGCCCCGCAGTCCTTCGGCCCGTTCCCCGCCGCCGCCCAGCGCAAGCTGGTCGGCCGGGTCATGCGCCGCTCGGCCGCGGTGCTCCCGCGCGAGGATGTCAGCGTCGGCGAGCTGCTGGCCTGCGGGATCCCGGCGCAGCACATCGAGCGCGCGGTGGACGCGGGCTTCGCCTTCGACCCCGAGGGTCGCGTCGACTGGCGTGCCAAGCTCGGCGTCGGCCCGGACGAGAGGCTCGTCGGCATCACCGCCCGCCGCTGGCTGGTTCCCGCCGCCCAGGAGCGCTACGAACGCGAACTCGCCCGCACCATCGACGCCGTCCAGGCCACCGGCGCCCGCGCGGTCCTCATCCCTCAGGTCAGCACCGACTATCTCGGCGACGACGACCGCATCTGCGAGCGCCGCATCGCCGCGCACTGCACCAGCGGCCCGCTGATGGTCGACGAGGTCGTCGACTACCGCGACCTCAAGGGCCTCTACGACGAGTGCACCCTGCTCATCGGCACCCGCTTCCACTCGGTGATCTTCTCGCTCACCAGCAACGTGCCGTGCGTGGCCATCGAGTACGAGCACAAGACCCGCGGCATCATGGCCGACCTCGGCCTCGGCGAGTGGGTCGTGCCCATCGCCGACGTCACCCACGACAAGCTGTGGGCCCTGGTGGAACCCCTCCTGAAGGACCCCGCCCCGTACCGCACGATCCTCGACGCGAACCTCCCCGGCTACGTCGCCCGCGCCCAGTCCCTGCCCGCCCGGCTGCGGGAGTCGGTGTGACCCGCCCCCGTACGGTCGCCGTCGTCGCCCCCTACTACCCGCCGAAGATCGGCGGCGTGGAGCAGTACGCCGCACGCGTCGCGGCCGCCGTCGCCGCCGCCCCCGACCTGCGGGCCGTGGTGATCACCACGCGTCTGGACGGCGGGAAGCGCACCACGGTCACCACCGAGGACGGCGTACGGGTCGTCCGGCTCGGCACCTGGCTGAAGCTGTCCAACACCCCGCTCAGCCCGCTGTGGCCCCTGCAACTGCGCCGCTGGCTGCGCAGGGCGGGCGCCGACGTGGTCAACGCGCACGCGCCCGTCCCCGGCCTCGGCGACCTCGCCGTCGCCCTGGCCGGGCGCCGCCCGACCGTGCTGACGTACCACGCGGGCTCGATGCACAAGGGCGAGGCCGGCAGCGGCGCCGCCGACCGGCTGATCGGCCTGTACGAGAAGGCCGTACTGCCCCGCGTCTTCGCCCGCGCCCGCCGCCTGGTCGCCGTCTCCCCGGTCTCCCTGGCCGACGGCCATCCGCACACCGTACGGATCACACCCGGTGTGGACACCGACCGCTTCACCCCGGGCGAGCCGGCCTCCCGGCGGCCCCGCACGGTCGTCTACGTGGGCCGGATGGACCGCTCCTCGGCATGGAAGGGCGTCGACGTCCTGGTCCGTGCCTTCGCACAGCTGGTGCGGGAGGTCCCCGACGCCCGGCTGCGCCTGGTCGGCGACGGCGACGCACTGCCGGACCTGCGCGCCCTGGCGGCCGAACTCGGCGTGGCCGAGCGGCTGGAGACGCCGGGCGGGCTGAGTGGCGAGGCCCTGACGGACGCCGTGCGTACGGCCGCCGTCCTCGCACTGCCGTCGCGTACCGAGGCGGAGTCCTTCGGCATGGCGTTGGTCGAGGCCATGGCCTGTGCCACGCCGGTGGTCGGCTCCGACGTCGGAGGCATCCCGCACGTCGTCGACGACGGCGAGACGGGCCTGCTGGTCCCGCCGGGCGACCCGGACGCGCTGGCCGCGGCCTGCGCCAAGCTGCTGTCCGACGGCGGCCTGGCGGACCGTATGGGAGCGGCGGGCCGCCGCGCGGCCGAGGAACGCTATGCCTGGCCGAAGCTGACGGCCCGCTACCTGGACCTGTTCCGGACGCTCTAGTTCTCGTCCTTCAGGTTCTGTCCTTCTAGTTCTTGTCCTTGTAGTCCTGGATGGCCTTCTCCAGCGCCTCGAAGGAGGGCTTGCGGCGGCCGTCGTAGTACGTCAGGCCGTAGTGCCGTGCCTTGCGGCTCTCCGCGGTCTCCGGTTCCCCGTCCTGGTACGAGAACCAGAACACCACGTCCACCGAGGGGATCGCCGCCGACGCCTGCACCGTGTCGGTGGCGATCTCGGCCTGGAAGCGCGGGGTCACATGGGCGGTGCCCTTGGCGTCCTCGCTGTCCGCGGGCTTGCCCGTGGACCAGGTGGGCGCGCCGGTCTCGGTCAGCCAGATCGGCATCTTGGGCTTGCCGTACCGCTTGAGGATCGAGACCAGGTTGTCGTGCGAGCGGTCGATGTCCTGGAAGGTGGTGCCGCTCGCGCTCTCGGTGCTGGGCAGCAGGGGATAGGTGTACGGGTGGTACGAGATGGCGTCCACCTGCTTCAGCGCGCCCAGCCGGCCCAGTTCCGCGAGGAACGTCTTGTGCGATACGTACTGCTTGGACGGGATGGTGTCCACGGCGGCGAGTCCGCCGAGGAGCAGATAGGCCTTGGAGTCGGCGGAGCGGACGGCCTTGGCGGTCTTGGCCAGCAGGTTCGCGTAGCGCTCGGCGTCGGGGCCGGTCTGCCAGAACGGCTTGATGTTGGGTTCGTTCCAGATCTCCCAGGTGTGCACACCCTTGGGCGCGTAGCGCGCGGCGGCCTGGCGTGCGAACTCGGCGAACTGCGCGTTGTCCGCGGGCGGGCAGGTCTGGCTGGTGCTGCCGCAGTTGGGGTCGGCGGCCCAGCGCGGGGTGTAGGAGATGGTGGGCAGGACCTCCAGGCCGCGGGCACCGGCCGCGTCCACCACGCGGTCGAAGCGCTCCCACAGGTACTGCGTGGAGTAGTCGGGCTGGATGTTGCGCCACGACAGGTCCACGCGCAGCCATTTCACGCCCAGTTCCTCGGCGTCGTCCAACGCCTTGGCCCGCTCCGCGTCCGTCATCCACATCAGGGTGTCGCCGAAGGCGAGTCCGAAGCGGAGGTCGCGGGTGCGCGCGACCTCCGACGCGGAGGCCGTACCGCCGGAGGCGGACGCCACGGCCCCGACTCCGTCGTCAGGGGTGCGCGACGGGGAACCCGCGCCGCTCACGGCCACCACGACGGCCACGGAGGCACCGAGGACGCCGATCGATATGAGTGCGCCGAGGAGCCGCCGTCGCATTCCCGACTGCTGCTTGCGACGGGAGCGGGGACGGTCTGCCGGGGGTTGTATGGGCTGCTGAGACACCACCGCAGGGTAATGGCGGGTGCAAGAATGATGAAGTGATCGTGGCGGACTTGTGATTGAGCAATGTCGATCCGGGGTAACTATGATCTTTTTCGTCCGTTGTGCGCCCCCCTGGAAAAAGACGCGAGTTGGCGCATCATGGAGGAACCTCGGGGGTTCGGGAGGTGCTCCGTGTCGCAGTCGTCGTGGCAGCCCTGGCAGGACAAGGACGAGTCGTCGGGCAACGGCGTGCCGAACACGGGCCAGAGGAGAGGCGATCCGCACCTGCAGCCCTGGCAGGGCGCCCCCGCCCCACAGTCCCCGCAGCTCCACGGCGCCCCCTCCATGCTCGCCTCCCACGCCGACCGGGAGCGTGCCGTCGACGTGCTCCGCGCGGGGTTCGGCGAGGGGCGGCTGGAGAAGGCGGAGTTCGACCGGCGGGTGGGGCGGGCGTACGCGGCCCGCACGGTGGGGGAGCTGGCGCTGCTCGTCGCCGACCTGCCGCAGGGGCCCGTACCGCAGTCGGCGACCGTCATGGGCGTACCGCGGACGTTTCTGCCCGTGCCGCCGGCCCGGACGAACGGGAAGGCCGTGGGGGCCGCCGTGTGCGGGCTGCTGTGCCTGCCGGCCTTCGGGCTCACCGGTATTCCGGCGGTGATCCTGGGACACACGGCGCGTGCCGAGATCGAGCGCACCGGAGAGCGTGGCGACGGCCTCGCCCTGACCGGGCTCGTCCTCGGCTGGCTGTCCATCGCCGGCTGGGCGATACTCCTGACGCTGGTGATCGCCGTGGGGCTTGCTTCCGGAACGTGAAATCCGAGGCCGTCACGGCGTAGAGGCTTGACATGTCGCACCCGGAGAAGTGGACGCGGTCCATTTGTTTTGACCGCAGCGAATGAGCTAGGTACGCTCAGACCTTGTGCCTGGGGTGTGCCCTGGCTCCCGTGCGTGCCTTCAAACCGCACTTTGGGAGCCGTCACTGGCCACCGCAATCTGCGCCCTTCCCGCCTCGCGGCGGGATTCTGCAGGATTCGACACACCCGACCGCGTGGGTCGGAGATGTTCCAGGTTAGCTTCACCATTCGGCACACAGAAACCGGAGAAGTAGTGCCTACGATCCAGCAGCTGGTCCGGAAGGGCCGGCAGGACAAGGTCGAGAAGAACAAGACGCCCGCACTCGAGGGTTCGCCCCAGCGTCGCGGCGTCTGCACGCGTGTGTTCACGACCACCCCGAAGAAGCCGAACTCGGCCCTGCGTAAGGTCGCGCGTGTGCGTCTGACCAGCGGGATCGAGGTCACCGCTTACATTCCGGGTGAGGGACACAACCTGCAGGAGCACTCCATCGTGCTCGTGCGTGGTGGCCGTGTGAAGGACCTGCCCGGTGTTCGCTACAAGATCATCCGCGGTTCCCTTGACACCCAGGGTGTCAAGAACCGCAAGCAGGCCCGCAGCCGCTACGGCGCCAAGAAGGAGAAGTAGAAATGCCTCGTAAGGGCCCCGCCCCGAAGCGCCCGGTCATCATCGACCCGGTCTACGGTTCTCCTCTGGTCACGTCGCTGATCAACAAGGTGCTGCTGAACGGCAAGCGCTCCACCGCCGAGCGCATCGTGTACGGCGCCATGGAGGGCCTGCGCGAGAAGACCAGCAACGACCCGGTCATCACGCTGAAGCGCGCGCTGGAGAACATCAAGCCGACCCTCGAGGTCAAGTCCCGCCGTGTCGGTGGCGCGACCTACCAGGTTCCGATCGAGGTCAAGCCCGGTCGTGCCAACACGCTGGCGCTGCGCTGGCTGGTCGGTTACTCCCGCGCCCGTCGCGAGAAGACCATGACCGAGCGTCTGCTCAACGAGCTTCTCGACGCCTCCAACGGCCTCGGTGCCGCTGTGAAGAAGCGCGAGGACACCCACAAGATGGCCGAGTCCAACAAGGCCTTCGCGCACTACCGCTGGTAGTCGCTACCCCCATCGAGACCGAGAGAAGACCGAAGCCTTATGGCTACCACTTCACTTGACCTGGCCAAGGTCCGCAACATCGGGATCATGGCCCACATCGACGCGGGTAAGACGACCACCACCGAGCGGATCCTCTTCTACACCGGCGTCAGCTACAAGATCGGTGAGGTCCACGACGGCGCTGCCACCATGGACTGGATGGAGCAGGAGCAGGAGCGTGGCATCACGATCACCTCTGCTGCCACCACCTGTCACTGGCCGCTTGAGGACAACGACTACACGATCAACATCATCGACACCCCGGGTCACGTGGACTTCACGGTCGAGGTGGAGCGTTCGCTCCGCGTCCTCGACGGTGCCGTCACCGTGTTCGACGGTGTCGCGGGTGTCGAGCCGCAGTCCGAGACGGTGTGGCGTCAGGCCGACCGTTACGGCGTGCCGCGCATCTGCTTCGTCAACAAGCTCGACCGGACCGGCGCGGAGTTCCACCGCTGCGTCGACATGATCAAGGACCGCCTCGGTGCGGTACCGCTGATCATGCAGCTTCCGATCGGTGCCGAGATGGACTTCAAGGGCGTTGTGGACCTGGTCCGCATGAAGGCGCTCGTGTGGTCCGCCGAGGCCGCCAAGGGCGAGATGTACGACGTCGTCGACATCCCGGCCACGCACGCCGAGGCTGCCGAGGAGTACCGCGGCAAGCTCGTCGAGGCCGTCGCGGAGAACGACGACGAGATCATGGAGCTGTTCCTGGAGGGCCAGGAGCCCACCGAGGAGCAGCTGTACGCCGCGATCCGTCGTGTCACCATCGCGTCCGGCAAGTCCGACGGCGTCACGGTCACCCCGGTGTTCTGTGGTACCGCGTTCAAGAACAAGGGCGTTCAGCCCCTGCTCGACGCGGTCGTGCGCTACCTGCCGACCCCGCTTGACGTCGAGGCCATCGAGGGCCACGACGTGAAGGACCCCGAGGTCGTGATCAAGCGCAAGCCGTCCGTGGACGAGCCGCTGTCCGCCCTCGCGTTCAAGATCATGAGCGACCCGCACCTGGGCAAGCTCACCTTCGTCCGGGTGTACTCGGGCCGCCTGGAGACCGGCACCGCCGTGCTGAACTCCGTCAAGGGCAAGAAGGAGCGCATCGGCAAGATCTACCGCATGCACGCGAACAAGCGTGAGGAGATCGAGGCGGTGGGCGCCGGCGACATCGTCGCCGTGATGGGCCTGAAGCAGACCACCACCGGTGAGACGCTTTCGGACGACAAGAACCCGGTCATCCTGGAGTCCATGGACTTCCCGGCGCCGGTCATTCAGGTCGCCATCGAGCCCAAGTCCAAGGGTGACCAGGAGAAGCTGGGTGTCGCCATCCAGCGTCTCGCGGAGGAGGACCCCTCCTTCCACGTTCACTCGGACGAGGAGACGGGCCAGACCATCCTCGGCGGTATGGGCGAGCTGCACCTCGAGGTGCTGGTCGACCGTATGAAGCGCGAGTTCAGGGTCGAGGCCAACGTCGGCAAGCCGCAGGTCGCGTACCGTGAGACGATCCGTAAGGCCGTCGAGCGCGTGGACTACACCCACAAGAAGCAGACCGGTGGTACCGGTCAGTTCGCCAAGGTGCAGATCGCGATCGAGCCCATCACCGAGGCCGACGGTCCGGCGTACGAGTTCGTGAACAAGGTCACCGGTGGCCGTATCCCGCGGGAGTACATCCCGTCGGTGGACGCCGGTGCGCAGGAGGCCATGCAGTTCGGCATCCTCGCCGGGTACGAGATGACGGGCGTCCGCGTCACGCTTCTCGACGGTGCCTACCACGAGGTCGACTCCTCCGAACTCGCGTTCAAGATCGCCGGCTCGCAGGCCTTCAAGGAGGCCGCGCGCAAGGCCAGCCCTGTGCTGCTCGAGCCGATGATGGCCGTCGAGGTCACCACGCCCGAGGACTACATGGGTGAGGTCATCGGCGACATCAACTCCCGCCGTGGTCAGATTCAGGCCATGGAGGAGCGTGCCGGTGCCCGCGTCGTGAAGGGCCTCGTGCCCCTCTCGGAGATGTTCGGCTACGTCGGCGACCTCCGCAGCAAGACCTCGGGTCGCGCAAGCTACTCGATGCAGTTCGACTCCTACGCCGAGGTTCCCCGGAACGTCGCCGAGGAGATCATCGCGAAGGCCAAGGGCGAGTAACACACCCCGTTCACACGCTTTAGGCTTGACACCGACCGCCGGGATTCACCCGGAAACGGAAATCCCGGCGGGCGGCATCCCAGCAAAGATCACCCTGGCGCCGATGAGCAAGGCGTACCAGAACCACTCCACAGGAGGACCCAGTGGCGAAGGCGAAGTTCGAGCGGACTAAGCCGCACGTCAACATCGGCACCATCGGTCACATCGACCACGGTAAGACGACCCTCACGGCCGCCATTACCAAGGTGCTGCACGACGCGTACCCGGACCTGAACGAGGCCTCGGCCTTCGACCAGATCGACAAGGCTCCCGAGGAGCGCCAGCGCGGTATCACCATCTCCATCGCGCACGTCGAGTACCAGACCGAGACGCGTCACTACGCCCACGTCGACTGCCCCGGTCACGCGGACTACATCAAGAACATGATCACGGGTGCGGCGCAGATGGACGGCGCCATCCTCGTTGTCGCCGCCACCGACGGCCCGATGCCGCAGACCAAGGAGCACGTGCTCCTGGCCCGCCAGGTCGGCGTTCCGTACATCGTCGTCGCCCTCAACAAGGCCGACATGGTGGACGACGAGGAGATCCTGGAGCTCGTCGAGCTCGAGGTCCGTGAGCTCCTCTCCGAGTACGAGTTCCCGGGCGACGACCTGCCGGTCGTCAAGGTCTCGGCGCTCAAGGCCCTCGAGGGCGACAAGGAGTGGGGCCAGTCCGTCCTCGACCTGATGAAGGCCGTCGACGAGTCCATCCCGCAGCCCGAGCGTGACGTCGACAAGCCGTTCCTCATGCCCATCGAGGACGTCTTCACGATCACCGGTCGCGGTACGGTCGTCACCGGCCGTATCGAGCGTGGTGTCCTGAAGGTCAACGAGACCGTCGACATCATCGGCATCAAGACCGAGAAGACCACCACCACGGTCACCGGTATCGAGATGTTCCGCAAGCTGCTCGACGAGGGCCAGGCCGGTGAGAACGTCGGTCTGCTGCTTCGTGGCATCAAGCGCGAGGACGTCGAGCGCGGCCAGGTCATCATCAAGCCGGGTTCGGTCACGCCGCACACGGACTTCGAGGCCCAGGCCTACATCCTGTCCAAGGACGAGGGTGGCCGCCACACGCCGTTCTTCAACAACTACCGTCCGCAGTTCTACTTCCGTACGACGGACGTGACGGGCGTTGTGACCCTCCCCGAGGGCACCGAGATGGTCATGCCGGGTGACAACACCGAGATGAAGGTGGAACTCATCCAGCCCATCGCCATGGAAGAGGGCCTGAAGTTCGCCATCCGTGAGGGTGGCCGGACCGTGGGCGCCGGCCAGGTCATCAAGATCACGAAGTGACCTTGAGCCTGACCTGGTAGCTCCAGCATGAGCTGAGCTCCATGAAGGGGCCCGCACGACTTCGGTCGTGCGGGCCCTTTCGCGTCGTCATGGGGCCATTCGGTGAACGTCCCCTGGAGAGAAGGTGGTTGGGCGATTCCGCCAGAGCGTCGATTCGGTCCCTGAGGGCCGGTTTGCCGCCAACCACCAGTAACTGTGCGGTCGCGCACGGTCGTTCGGGGTTACACAGGAAGGCCGGGGCGTCTCTGTGCGGCGGAAGGACTGGCCGGTGGTACTGACGATCAACGTGGCGGTTCTGCTGGCTGTCGTCATCTGGGTGCGACTGCGTCGCCGTACCCAGGCCCGGAGCCGGTCCGACGAGCGACTGACCGTGGCCATCGTGCTGGTCTTCGGGGTGCTGATCGCCCCGACCGCCTTCGGCCGCGGAATCCTGGACGTCGTGGGCCAGGTCGCGCAGGGGGTGACGGAGTCGGGGAGCCCGTGAGATCCGTCAGGTGAAGTCCCGGCGAACAGTGTGCGGCGCATCGGCGAGGCTTCGGGCAACTCGGCGGCGCCACGGTGCGGAATGTTCTTGTCTGTTCGCTGTGGGGTGGTTGTGGCCGCCGTAACGTGAGTCGTCCGGCGGCCGTCGAGCCGGCGTTCACCGGTGAGGATGGGCTGGGTTTCTGATGCGTGGCGCGCAGAGCGGATCGTCGGCACCTACGCGGGTCGTGGGCGGGCTCCAGCAGCCGCTCCCGCCGCTCGTCGACCCGCCGACGCAGCGGCTGCGCCTGGGCAGACACGCGGCCGCTCCCGCCGTACGGGCGCGCCCGCGGCTGTACGCCATCGACGGGATCAGGCTCGTCGCCGCGCTCATGGTGGCCGTGCACCACTACGCCGGCACGAACCGCGTGAACCAGCCGGGCAACGCGATCTGGGGCCGGCCGGTGTCGGACATCATGCCGACGGTGTTCCACTTCGCGACCTACGGCTGGATCGGCGTCGAGATCTTCTTCGTGATCAGCGGCTTCGTGATCTGCATGTCGTGCTGGGGGCGTACGCCGAGGCAGTTCTTCGTCTCGCGCGTGATCCGGCTGTATCCCGCGTACTGGTGCGCCATCGTCCTCACCACGGGTGTGCTGGTGGCCCTGCCCGGCGTCTGGGAACGGCAGCCGCTGCGTGAGGTCCTGCTCAACTTCACGATGCTGCAGGCCGGTTCGGGCGTCGCGAACGTCGACGGCGTGTACTGGACGCTCTGGTCCGAGCTCCGCTTCTACCTGCTCTTCCTGGTCGTCGTCGCGACCGGGCTGACGTACCGCAAGGTCGTCGTCTTCTGCTGTGTGTGGGGCGCGGTGGCGATGCTCGCGCCGGTCGCCGGCTTCCCGCTGCTGGAGCTGGTGGCCAATCCGCAGGGCGCCTGGTACTTCATCGCGGGGCTGACGCTGTACCTCATGCACCGCTTCGGCCAGGACCTGCTGCTGTGGGGCATCCTCGGAATGGCCTGGCTGATGGGCCAGCTGGAGCTGGGACACCGGATCGACGAGGTCGAGCACGTGTCCGGGTGGCGGGGGAGCGTGGTGATCTTCACCGTGTTCCTGCTGGTCATGGTGGCGATCGCGCTCGGCGCGACGGACCGCATCCGCTGGAAGTGGCTGGTCACGGCAGGCGCGCTGACGTATCCGCTCTACCTGACGCACTACGTGGCCGGTACGACGCTGATCAACCGGTTCCGCGACACGATGGACGCGCGGCTGCTGGTCGCGCTGGTGATCGCCGGGTTCCTGGCGCTGAGCTGGCTGGTGCACCGATTTGTGGAGCGGCCGGTGGCCGGGGTCCTGAAGAGGGGGCTGGACACGTCGTTCGCCCGGCTGCGGAACGCGGGGCAGGGCCGCTGACGTACGTCCCGGACGTACGGCTGGGTCTTCGGTCAAGTCGCCGTGCTGACGGTCGAGTTCACCGCCATCGCGGCGGCCGCCCTAGGACCGGACCGGATCGGCACACGGGCGGTCGGGAGGCTGCGGCCGGCCGAGGCGGGGATCTGAGAGGCGACATTCGGGTCCACCGGGGTGGCTGCGGTTTGACCTGCGTCACTCCCGGGGTATTCTCTCCGGCTCGATTGGCCAGCCCCCTGCCCCATATGGCAGACTGTCGGAGTTGCTCGGTCGAGTGTTGATGCTGCGCGCCTCCCGCCGGGAGGACCGGAAGCGAGTCCCACAGTACTCGTCGTTCCAACTGCCGTAAGGCAGCGCTGGGACGGACGTACGGGAATCTTTCGGGAAGTGTTAGTGCGGCACCGGCCAGGCGCCCGGTGGGCCTCCGGCCCCCGACTTGCGGTTCCGGAAGGGCCGTGTTCCCAGGCAAGGGATGTCTCATGTGGGACATCTGTGTCAGCGAGAGCACGACACGCCCGACCGCGTGGGTCGGAGGACGGACCAAGGAACTCCGGGTTCCAGAGCGTAAGAAGAGACAGGACTACTGAGTAGCCATGGCGGGACAGAAGATCCGCATCCGGCTCAAGGCCTACGACCACGAGGTCATCGACAGCTCGGCGAAGAAGATCGTCGAGACGGTGACCCGCACTGGTGCGTCGGTCGCGGGCCCGGTGCCGCTGCCCACTGAGAAGAACGTGTACTGCGTCATCAAGTCGCCGCACAAGTACAAGGACTCGCGCGAGCACTTCGAGATGCGCACGCACAAGCGCCTGATCGACATTCTCGACCCGACCCCCAAGACCGTTGACTCTCTGATGCGACTCGACCTCCCGGCCGGTGTCGACATCGAGATCAAGCTCTGAAGGCCGGTGATCTGAGAATGGCTAAGCAGATCAAGGGCATCCTGGGCGAGAAGCTCGGCATGACGCAGGTGTGGGACGAGAACAACCGTGTTGTTCCGGTCACCGTCGTCAAGGCCGGCCCGAACGTCGTCACCCAGGTCCGTACGAACGACAGCGACGGCTACGAGTCGGTCCAGATCGCCTTCGGCGAGATCGACCCGCGCAAGGTGAACAAGCCCCTCAAGGGCCACTTCGCCAAGGCCGACGTCACGCCCCGCCGCCACCTCGTCGAGATCCGCACCGCGGACGCCTCCGAGTACACGCTGGGCCAGGAGATCTCCGCGGAGGTCTTCGAGGCCGGCGTCAAGGTGGACGTGACCGGCAAGAGCAAGGGCAAGGGCTTCGCCGGTGTCATGAAGCGTCACAACTTCAAGGGCCTCGGCGCCGGACACGGCACCCAGCGCAAGCACCGCTCCCCCGGCTCCATCGGTGGCTGCGCCACCCCGGGCCGCGTGTTCAAGGGCCTCCGCATGGCGGGTCGCATGGGCAACGAGCGGGTCACCACCCAGAACCTGACCGTTCACGCCGTTGACGCGGAGAAGGGCCTGCTCCTCATCAAGGGCGCGGTTCCTGGTCCGAACGGCGGCCTCGTCCTGGTCCGCACCGCGGCCAAGGGGGCCTGAGGACTATGAGCACCATTGACATTCTGTCGCCTTCCGGCGACACCGCCGGGACCGTTGAGCTCCCGGCCGAGATCTTCGACGTCGAGAAGATCAGCATCCCGCTGATCCACCAGGTCGTCGTCGCGCAGCTGGCCGCCGCCCGTCAGGGCACGCACAAGGTCAAGCGTCGTGGCGAGGTCCGTGGTGGCGGCAAGAAGCCCTACCGCCAGAAGGGCACCGGCCGCGCCCGTCAGGGTTCGACCCGTGCGCCGCAGTTCGCCGGCGGTGGCGTCGTCCACGGCCCCACGCCGCGTGACTACTCGCAGCGGACCCCGAAGAAGATGAAGGCTGCCGCTCTGCGTCACGCCCTCACCGACCGGGCCCGCCACAACCGCATCCACGTCGTCTCCGGCGTCATCGAGGGCGAGAGCCCGTCGACGAAGGCCGCGAAGACGCTCTTCGGCAAGATCAGCGAGCGCAAGAACCTGCTGCTCGTCATCGACCGTGCCGACGAGGCCGCGTGGCTGTCCGCCCGCAACCTGCCCCAGGTCCACATCCTGGAGCCGGGCCAGCTGAACACGTACGACGTTCTCGTCTCGGACGACGTGGTCTTCACCCAGGCCGCTTTCGAGTCCTTCGTGTCTGGCCCCCAGGCCGCTGACACCGAAGGGAGCGAAGCCTGATGGCTACGCGTCACCCGAGCATCGCCTCGAAGGCCGCCAAGGCCGCCAAGGCCGCGCGCGTCGCCAAGGCGCGTCGCCACGAGGCCGAGGGCAAGAACACCGTCGTCACGCCGGCCAGCAAGGCGTTCACGGACCCCCGTGACATCCTGCTGAAGCCGGTCGTGTCCGAGAAGAGCTACGCGCTTCTCGACGCGGGCAAGTACACGTTCGTCGTGGCCCCCGGCGCCAACAAGACCCAGATCAAGCAGGCCGTCCAGGCGGTCTTCTCGGTCAAGGTCACCGGCGTCAACACGATCAACCGCCAGGGCAAGCGCAAGCGGACGAAGACGGGCTTCGGCAAGCGTGCCGACAGCAAGCGCGCGATCGTGACCCTTGCCGAGGGCGACCGTATCGACATCTTCGGCGGTCCGACCGCGTAAGCGGGTCGGATCGTCCGATATCGGACGAGGACTGAGAAATGGGAATCCGCAAGTACAAGCCGACTACGCCGGGCCGTCGTGGCTCCAGCGTCGCCGACTTCGTCGAGGTCACGCGGTCCACGCCGGAGAAGTCGCTGGTCCGCCCGCTGCACAGCAAGGGCGGCCGTAACAACGCCGGTCGTGTGACCGTTCGCCACCAGGGTGGCGGACACAAGCGCGCCTACCGAGTGATCGACTTCCGTCGTCACGACAAGGACGGCGTGCCGGCGAAGGTCGCGCACATCGAGTACGACCCCAACCGCACCGCGCGCATCGCGCTGCTGCACTACGCGGACGGCGAGAAGCGCTACATCCTCGCCCCGCGCAACCTGCAGCAGGGTGACCGCGTCGAGAACGGTCCCGGGGCCGACATCAAGCCGGGCAACAACCTGGCGCTCCGCAACATCCCGGTCGGTACCACGATCCACGCGATCGAGATCCGTCCCGGTGGCGGCGCCAAGTTCGCCCGCTCCGCCGGTGCCTCGGTGCAGCTGCTGGCGAAGGAGGGCACGATGGCCCACCTTCGTATGCCCTCCGGTGAGATCCGCCTGGTCGACCAGCGCTGCCGCGCCACGGTCGGCGAGGTCGGCAACGCCGAGCAGAGCAACATCAACTGGGGCAAGGCCGGCCGCAAGCGCTGGCTGGGCGTCCGCCCGACCGTCCGCGGTGTGGCGATGAACCCGGTTGACCACCCGCACGGTGGTGGTGAGGGCAAGACCTCCGGTGGTCGCCACCCGGTCTCGCCGTGGGGTCAGAAGGAGGGTCGTACTCGTTCGCCGAAGAAGGCTTCGAACAAGTACATCGTCCGCCGCCGCAAGACGAACAAGAAGCGCTAGGAGCGGGTTTAGATGCCGCGCAGTCTCAAGAAGGGGCCCTTCGTCGACGACCACCTCATCAAGAAGGTGGACGTCCAGAACGAAGCGGGTTCCAAGAACGTCATCAAGACCTGGTCCCGTCGCTCGATGATCGTCCCGGCCATGCTGGGCCACACGATCGCGGTGCACAACGGCAAGACCCACATTCCGGTGTTTGTCACCGAGTCGATGGTCGGCCACAAGCTCGGCGAGTTCTCGCCGACGCGCACCTTCCGGGGTCACGTCAAGGACGACCGGAAGTCGAAGCGCCGCTAACGCGGGGTGGAATGACCATGACAGACACTGGAAGGACAACCATGGAAGCCAGGGCCCAGGCGCGGTACATCCGCGTCACGCCCATGAAGGCCCGCCGAGTGGTGGACCTTATCCGTGGCATGGACGCCACGGAGGCTCAGGCGGTCCTGCGTTTCGCCCCGCAGGCCGCGAGCGTGCCGGTCGGCAAGGTGCTGGACAGCGCCATTGCCAACGCCGCACACAACTACGACCACACCGACGCCGACAGCCTCGTCATCTCCGAGGCGTACGTCGACGAGGGTCCGACCCTGAAGCGGTTCCGTCCGCGTGCTCAGGGCCGCGCCTACCGGATCCGCAAGCGGACCAGCCACATCACCGTGGTCGTCAGCAGCAAGGAAGGAACCCGGTAATGGGCCAGAAGGTAAACCCGCACGGGTTCCGGCTCGGCATCACCACGGACTTCAAGTCCCGGTGGTACGCCGACAAGCTGTACAAGGACTACGTCAAGGAAGACGTCGCCATCCGTCGGATGATGACGTCCGGCATGGAGCGCGCCGGCATCTCGAAGGTGGAGATCGAGCGCACCCGTGACCGTGTGCGTGTGGACATCCACACCGCTCGTCCGGGCATCGTCATCGGCCGCCGTGGCGCCGAGGCCGACCGCATCCGCGGTGACCTCGAGAAGCTCACGGGCAAGCAGGTCCAGCTGAACATCCTCGAGGTCAAGAGCCCCGAGACCGACGCTCAGCTGGTTGCCCAGGCCGTCGCCGAGCAGCTCTCCTCCCGCGTCTCCTTCCGTCGCGCCATGCGTAAGAGCATGCAGGGCACGATGAAGGCCGGCGCCAAGGGCATCAAGATCCAGTGCGGTGGCCGCCTCGGTGGCGCCGAGATGTCCCGCTCGGAGTTCTACCGCGAGGGCCGTGTGCCCCTGCACACGCTCCGCGCGAACGTCGACTACGGCTTCTTCGAGGCCAAGACGACCTTCGGCCGCATCGGTGTGAAGGTCTGGATCTACAAGGGCGACGTCAAGAACATCGCCGAGGTCCGCGCCGAGAACGCCGCAGCCCGCGCCGGCAACCGCCCGGCCCGTGGTGGCGGCGGCGCCGACCGCCCGGCCCGTGGTGGCCGTGGTGGCGAGCGTGGCGGTCGCGGTCGTAAGCCGCAGCAGGCTCCCGCTGCCGAGGCCCCCAAGGCCGAGGCTCCGGCGGCTGCCGCTCCGGCTGAGAGCACCGGAACGGAGGCCTGAGGGACATGCTGATCCCCCGTAGGGTCAAGCACCGCAAGCAGCACCACCCGAAGCGCCGTGGTCAGGCCAAGGGTGGTACGACGGTCGCGTTCGGCGAGTACGGCATTCAGGCCCTCACGCCGGCGTACGTGACCAACCGCCAGATCGAGGCGGCTCGTATCGCGATGACCCGCCACATCAAGCGTGGCGGCAAGGTCTGGATCAACATCTACCCGGACCGCCCGCTCACGAAGAAGCCTGCCGAGACCCGCATGGGTTCCGGTAAGGGTTCTCCGGAGTGGTGGATCGCGAACGTGCACCCGGGTCGGGTCATGTTCGAGCTGTCCTACCCCAACGAGAAGATCGCCCGTGAGGCCCTCACTCGCGCAGCCCACAAGCTGCCGATGAAGTGCCGGATCGTCAAGCGCGAGGCAGGTGAAGCGTGATGTCGGCCGGTACCAAGGCGTCCGAGCTGCGCGAACTGGGTGACGAGGAGCTTCTCGCGAAGCTCCGCGAAGCCAAGGAAGAGCTGTTCAACCTCCGCTTCCAGGCGGCGACGGGCCAGCTCGAGAACCACGGTCGGCTCAAGGCCGTCCGTAAGGACATCGCGCGGATCTACACCCTGATGCGTGAGCGCGAGCTGGGCATCGAGACGGTGGAGAGCGCCTGATGAGTGAGAACAACGTGACTGAGCAGACTGCAGAGGCCCGCGGCTTCCGCAAGACCCGTGAGGGTCTCGTCGTCAGCGACAAGATGGACAAGACCGTCGTCGTCGCCGTCGAGGACCGCGTCAAGCACGCGCTGTACGGCAAGGTCATCCGCCGTACGAACAAGCTCAAGGCGCACGACGAGCAGAACGCTGCCGGCGTCGGCGACCGTGTCCTCCTCATGGAGACGCGTCCGCTGTCCGCCACGAAGCGCTGGCGCATCGTCGAGATCCTCGAGAAGGCCAAGTAATTTCCTGCGGGGGTAATCCCGCAGGTCAGTTCCGCCAGGCTCGGCAGGGGCCCAACTCCCGTAAGGGATAAGGCCCCTGCCGGGAACCGGCAGACAAACAGGAGATAGACGTGATCCAGCAGGAGTCGCGACTGCGTGTCGCCGACAACACTGGTGCGAAGGAAATCCTTTGCATCCGTGTGCTCGGTGGCTCCGGTCGCCGCTACGCGGGCATCGGTGACGTCATCGTCGCCACCGTCAAGGACGCGATCCCCGGCGGCAACGTGAAGAAGGGTGACGTCATCAAGGCGGTCATCGTTCGCACCGTCAAGGAGCGCCGCCGTCCGGACGGCTCGTACATCCGCTTCGACGAGAACGCCGCTGTCATTCTGAAGAACGACGGCGACCCTCGTGGCACCCGTATCTTCGGCCCGGTCGGCCGGGAGCTGCGCGAGAAGAAGTTCATGAAGATCATCTCGCTCGCGCCGGAGGTGCTGTAAGCATGAAGATCAAGAAGGGCGACCTGGTCCAGGTCATCACCGGTAAGGACAAGGGCAAGCAGGGCAAGGTCATCGCGGCCTTCCCCCGCGAGGACCGCGTCCTGGTCGAGGGTGTCAACCGGGTCAAGAAGCACACCAAGGCCGGCCCCACCGCCAAGGGTTCGCAGGCCGGCGGCATCGTCACGACCGAGGCGCCCGTCCACGTCTCCAACGTCCAGCTGGTCGTTGAGAAGGACGGCAACAAGGTCGTCACGCGTGTCGGTTACCGCTTCGACGACGAGGGCAACAAGATCCGCGTTGCCAAGCGGACGGGTGAGGACATCTGATGGCTACCACCACCACTCCGCGTCTCAAGACGAAGTACCGCGAGGAGATCGCGGGCAAGCTGCGTGAGGAGTTCTCCTACGAGAACGTCATGCAGATCCCCGGCCTCGTCAAGATCGTGGTCAACATGGGTGTGGGCGACGCCGCCCGCGACTCCAAGCTGATCGACGGCGCGATTCGCGACCTCACCACGATCACCGGTCAGAAGCCGGCCGTCACCAAGGCCCGTAAGTCCATCGCGCAGTTCAAGCTGCGTGAGGGCCAGCCGATCGGTGCCCACGTCACGCTTCGTGGCGACCGCATGTGGGAGTTCCTGGACCGCACCCTGTCGCTCGCGCTGCCGCGCATCCGCGACTTCCGTGGTCTGTCCCCCAAGCAGTTCGACGGCCGTGGCAACTACACCTTCGGTCTCACGGAGCAGGTCATGTTCCACGAGATCGACCAGGACAAGATCGACCGCACCCGGGGTATGGACATCACCGTGGTGACCACGGCGACCAACGACGCTGAGGGCCGTGCGCTCCTTCGTCACCTCGGCTTCCCCTTCAAGGAGGCGTGAACGAGATGGCGAAGAAGGCTCTGATCGCGAAGGCTGCTCGCAAGCCCAAGTTCGGCGTGCGTGGTTACACGCGCTGCCAGCGCTGCGGCCGTCCCCACTCCGTGTACCGCAAGTTCGGCCTGTGCCGCGTGTGCCTTCGTGAGATGGCTCACCGTGGCGAGCTGCCGGGCGTGACCAAGAGCTCCTGGTAATCCCCCTAATCAGGGATTCCAGGGCTCTCGGTAAGTAAAGGGCTCGGTCAGGTGCCCACCCCTCCATGGCTTAGGCTAGGAGGGTTGGGCGCCTGATTGCCGCCCATACGACTTACTACGCCGTAGGTCCACCGCGCCGCACCCGCCCCGTCTCGGATCGGGGAGAGGGATGGCGCACCAGGAAACCCCGGCGAGAGAGGCCGAAGGCCAATTCATGACCATGACTGATCCGATCGCAGACATGCTTACGCGTCTGCGGAACGCGAACTCGGCATACCACGACTCCGTGACGATGCCGGCGTCCAAGATCAAGTCTCACATCGCGGAGATCCTCCAGCAGGAGGGCTTCATCACGGGCTGGAAGGTCGAGGACGCCGAGGTCGGCAAGAACCTCGTCCTCGAGCTGAAGTTCGGCCCGAACCGTGAGCGCTCCATCGCGGGCATCAAGCGGATCTCCAAGCCCGGTCTCCGGGTTTACGCGAAGTCCACCTCCCTGCCCAAGGTGCTGGGCGGCCTCGGCGTGGCGATCATCTCCACGTCGCACGGTCTCCTCACCGACAAGCAGGCCGGCAAGAAGGGCGTAGGCGGAGAAGTTCTCGCCTACGTCTGGTAGCGGAAGGGAACGGAGGAAACAGCTATGTCGCGCATTGGCAAGCTCCCCATCACGGTTCCCGCCGGCGTGGACGTCACCATCGACGGCCGTACGGTTTCGGTGAAGGGCCCCAAGGGCTCTCTCTCCCACACCGTCGCTGCGCCGATCGACATCGCCAAGGGTGAGGACGGCGTTCTCAACGTCACCCGCCCCAACGACGAGCGTCAGAACAAGGCCCTCCACGGCCTGTCCCGCACGCTGGTGGCGAACATGATCACCGGCGTGACCGAGGGTTACGTGAAGAAGCTCGAGATCAGCGGTGTCGGTTACCGCGTGCAGGCCAAGGGTTCGAACCTCGAGTTCGCGCTCGGCTACAGCCACCCGATCACCGTCGAGGCGCCCGAGGGAATCACCTTCAAGGTGGAGAACCCGACCCGCTTCCAGGTCGAGGGCATCGACAAGCAGAAGGTCGGCGAGGTTGCGGCCAACATCCGCAAGCTGCGCAAGCCCGACCCGTACAAGGCCAAGGGCGTCAAGTACGAGGGCGAAGTCATCCGCCGCAAGGTCGGAAAGGCGGGTAAGTAAGCCATGGCATACGGACAGAAGATCCTCAAGGGCGACGCTTACAAGCGTGCCGCGATCAAGCGTCGCCACATCCGGATCCGTAAGCACATCTCGGGTACGGCTGAGCGTCCGCGCCTCGTCGTGACGCGCTCCAACCGCCACATCGTGGCCCAGGTCATCGACGACATCAAGGGTCACACCCTGGCGTCGGCGTCGACCCTGGACACCACGATCCGCGGTGGCGAGGGCGACAAGTCCGCGCAGGCCAAGTCGGTCGGCGCCCTGGTCGCCGAGCGCGCCAAGGCCGCCGGTGTCGAGGCTGTCGTATTCGACCGTGGTGGCAACCAGTACGCCGGGCGCATTGCTGCCCTGGCGGACGCCGCCCGCGAAGCCGGACTCAAGTTCTGAGCCGCTTCCGTAGCTAGCGGAAACAGAGAGAGGTAATCCAATGGCTGGACCCCAGCGCCGTGGAAGCGGTGGCGGCGAGCGGCGGGACCGGAAGGGCCGTGACGGCGGCGCTGCTGCCGCCGAGAAGACCGCGTACGTTGAGCGCGTCGTCGCGATCAACCGCGTCGCCAAGGTTGTGAAGGGTGGTCGTCGCTTCAGCTTCACTGCGCTCGTCGTAGTGGGCGATGGCGATGGCACCGTCGGTGTCGGTTACGGCAAGGCCAAGGAGGTGCCGGCCGCGATCGCCAAGGGTGTTGAAGAGGCCAAGAAGCACTTCTTCAAGGTCCCCCGTATCCAGGGCACCATCCCGCACCCGATTCAGGGTGAGAAGGCTGCCGGCGTCGTTCTGCTCAAGCCCGCGTCCCCCGGTACCGGCGTTATCGCCGGTGGCCCGGTGCGTGCCGTGCTCGAGTGCGCCGGTATCCACGACATCCTGTCGAAGTCGCTCGGCTCCGACAACGCGATCAACATCGTGCACGCCACCGTGGCGGCCCTCAAGGGCCTGCAGCGTCCCGAGGAGGTCGCGGCCCGCCGTGGCCTGCCCCTCGAGGACGTCGCCCCCGCGGCTCTGCTGCGTGCACGTGCGGGAGCGGGTGCGTAATGGCTCGCCTCAAGGTCACGCAGACGAAGTCGTACATCGGCAGCAAGCAGAACCACCGTGACACTCTGCGGTCCCTTGGTCTCAAGGGGATCAACACCGTGGTCGTCAAGGAGGACCGCCCCGAGTTCCGCGGAATGGTGCACACCGTCCGCCACCTCGTGACGGTTGAGGAGGTCGACTGATCATGGCGGAGAACAACCCGCTCAAGATCCACAACCTCCGTCCCGCCCCGGGCGCCAAGACCGCCAAGACCCGTGTGGGTCGTGGTGAGGCGTCGAAGGGTAAGACGGCCGGTCGTGGTACCAAGGGTACGAAGGCCCGTTACCAGGTTCCGGAGCGCTTCGAGGGTGGCCAGATGCCCCTCCACATGCGTCTTCCGAAGCTGAAGGGCTTCAAGAACCCGTTCAAGACCGAGTTCCAGGTCGTGAACCTCGACAAGCTGGGCGCGCTGTACCCCGAGGGTGGCGAGGTCACCGTCGAGGACCTCGTGGCCAAGGGTGCCGTTCGCAAGAACAGCCTCGTCAAGGTCCTCGGCCAGGGCGAGATCTCCGTGGCGCTGCAGGTGACGGTCGACGCCGTCTCCGGCTCCGCCAAGGAGAAGATCACCGCCGCCGGCGGTACCGTCACCGAGCTCGTCTGAATTCATCAGGCGTCTCGATGACTTGAGCGATCCCGACCGGGGATACCCCTATAAATGGGGTATCCCCGGTTGGTCGTTCCAAGGGGGGCAGTCTCGCCGGTAAGGTGGCCTGCACTGTCCACTTTCACAGAGTGCTTCACGTGGGGCACTCTGAGCGGCAGTTGACCGTTACTCATGTCGTTATTCCATTGGACCCTCAAGACCGTCACCTCTGACGCAGTAGCGCGGGGGTCGCAGGAGGCACCGTGCTCACCGCGTTCGCCCGGGCGTTCAAGACGCCCGACCTGCGCAAGAAGCTGCTCTTCACGCTCGGCATCATCGTGGTCTACCGGGTCGGTACCCACGTTCCGATCCCGGGTGTCAACTACACGGCCGTCCAGCAGTGTGTGGACGAGGCCTCCGGCAACCAGGGCCTCTTCGGCCTGGTCAACATGTTCAGTGGCGGCGCGCTGCTGCAGATCACGATCTTCGCGCTGGGCATCATGCCGTACATCACGGCGAGCATCATCCTGCAGCTGCTGACCGTGGTGATCCCGCGCCTGGAAGCCCTCAAGAAGGAGGGCCAGGCCGGTACGGCGAAGATCACGCAGTACACCCGTTACCTGACCGTGGCGCTCGCCATCCTTCAGGGCACCGGTCTGGTGGCCACCGCCCGCAGCGGCGCTCTCTTCTCCGGCTGCACGGTCGCCTCCGGCATCGTCCCGGACCGTGCGATCTTCACCACCATCACGATGGTGGTCTGCATGACCGCCGGTACGGCCGTCGTCATGTGGCTCGGTGAGCTCATCACCGACCGCGGCATCGGCAACGGCATGTCGATCCTGATGTTCATCTCGATCGCCGCCACCTTCCCGTCCGCGCTGTGGGCCATCAAGAAGCAGGGCACCCTGGCCGACGGCTGGATCGAGTTCGGCACCGTCATCGCCGTCGGCCTGGTCATGGTCGGCCTGGTGGTCTTCGTCGAGCAGGCCCAGCGCCGTATCCCGGTGCAGTACGCGAAGCGCATGATCGGCCGTCGTTCCTACGGCGGCACGTCCACCTACATCCCGTTGAAGGTGAACCAGGCGGGCATCATCCCTGTGATCTTTGCCTCGTCGCTGCTCTACATCCCGGCGCTGGTCGCGCAGTTCTCGAGCGGGACCTCGGGATGGAAGACCTGGATCGAGTCCAACCTCGTCAAGGGTGACCACCCCATTTACATCAGCACGTACTTCTTGCTGATCATTTTCTTCGCGTTCTTCTACGTGGCGATCTCCTTCAACCCCGAGGAAGTCGCCGACAACATGAAGAAGTATGGTGGCTTCATCCCGGGCATCCGGGCTGGCCGACCGACCGCTGAGTACCTGTCTTACGTACTCAACCGGATCACCTGGCCGGGTTCGCTGTACTTGGGTCTGATCGCTCTCGTACCGACGATGGCGTTGGTCGGCTTCGGGGCAAGCCAGAACTTCCCGTTCGGTGGGACCAGCATCCTGATCATCGTGGGTGTGGGTCTCGAGACGGTGAAGCAGATCGAGAGCCAGCTCCAGCAGCGCAATTACGAAGGGTTCCTCCGCTGATGCGTATCGTCCTCGTCGGGCCGCCGGGTGCCGGTAAGGGAACGCAGGCTGCGTTCCTAGCCCAGAACCTGTCGATCCCGCACATCTCCACGGGCGACCTGTTCCGGGCCAACATCAGCAAGCAGACGGAGCTCGGCAAACTCGCGAAGTCCTACATGGACAAGGGCGAGCTGGTGCCGGACGAGGTCACCATTGCGATGGCCAAGGACCGCATGGAACAGCCCGACGCGGTGAACGGCTTCCTGCTGGACGGCTTCCCGCGCAACGTCTCGCAGGCCGAGGCGCTGGACGAGATGCTGCAGCACGAGGACATGAAGCTCGACGGGGTCCTGGACCTCGAGGTCCCCGAGACGGAGGTCGTCAAGCGCATCGCCGGCCGCCGCATCTGCCGTAACGACTCGGCGCACGTCTTCCATGTGTCGTACAAGGCGCCGAAGCAGGAAGGCGTCTGTGACGTCTGCGGCGGCGAGCTGTACCAGCGGGACGACGACTCCGAGGAGACGGTCCGTAAGCGGCTGGAGGTCTACCACACGCAGACCGAGCCGATCATCGACTACTACAAGGCGCAGGGGCTGGTCGTGACCATCTCCGCGCTGGGCAAGGTCGAAGAGGTCACGGGCCGCGCCATGGAGGCGCTCAAGCGCGAGGACGACGCCGCGTAGGCGGTTTCTTCTGTACGTCGTGGTAGCCGCGGTTCCCTGCTGAGGGGGCCGCGGCTGCTGCGTGGGTGCACGTATCGTTGAGGGCACCCGTATTCACCCCGGTCCACGACCCGGTCCAAGAAAGGCCCCCGCCGCCATGGTGCAGATCAAGAGCCCCGAGCAGATCGCCAAGATGCGTGAGGCGGGGCTCGTCGTCGCCGCCATCCACGCGGCGACGCGTGAGGCCGCGGTGCCCGGGGCCACGACGAAGGACCTGGACCAGGTCGCGCGCAAGGTGCTCGCCGAGCACGACGCGAAGCCGAACTTCCTTGGCTACGGCGGTTTCCCGGCCACGATCTGCACGTCCGTCAACGAGGTCGTCGTCCACGGCATCCCGTCCGACGAGGTGGTGCTCAAGGACGGCGACATCATCTCCATCGACTGCGGCGCGATCATCGACGGCTGGCACGGTGACGCGGCCTACACCGCGTTCGTGGGCTCCGGGCACGCTCCGGAGCTGGTCGAGCTCTCCCGGGTGACCGAGGAGTCGATGTGGGCCGGCATCGCGGCGATGAAGCTGGGCAACCGGCTCGTGGACGTCTCCCGGGCCATCGAGACGTACATCCGCCGCCAGCCGAAGCCCGGCGGCGGCAAGTACGGGATCATCGAGGACTACGGCGGCCACGGCATCGGCACCGAGATGCACATGGACCCGCACCTGCTGAACTACGTCGAGAAGCGCCGCGGCAAGGGCCCCAAGCTGGTCCCCGGCTTCTGCCTCGCGATCGAGCCGATGGTCTCCCTGGGCACCCCGAAGACGGAGGTCCTCTCGGACGACTGGACGGTCATCACGACCGACGGCACGTGGTCGTCGCACTGGGAGCACTCGGTGGCGCTGACGGAGCAGGGTCCGCTTGTGCTGACGGCTCCTGACGGGGGCAGGGCGAAGCTTGCCGAGCACGGGGTTGCCACGGCTCCGGATCCGCTGGCGTGAGTCGTTTGCCGTCCGCGGGTGCGTGGGGGCTGGTCGCGCCCCGGGGCGGAGCCGCAAATCGATACAGCCCCGCGCCCCTGACGGGGCGCTGCAGTGCCCGGCGTGCTTAATGATCTCCCCTCTGGGGCATCCTTCCTCGATTCGTCTTTCCGGGTGCCCTGACGTAGACTGACTCGTCGGCTCTCGTGCACCCGCATGTCCGCATGCGCCCATCAGGGAAACGCAGGGGAGTCGATCAAGGTAGTCGATTCGAAGGGCGAAGCGTGGCCAAGAAGCAAGGTGCCATCGAGATCGAGGGCACTGTCGTCGAGTCTCTTCCGAACGCCATGTTCAAGGTTGAGCTCCAGAACGGCCACCAGGTTCTGGCACACATCAGCGGCAAGATGCGTATGCACTACATCCGCATCCTCCCTGACGACCGGGTCGTGGTGGAGCTGTCTCCGTACGACCTGACGCGTGGCCGGATCGTCTACCGGTACAAGTAGATCTTGCCCGCGCCCCGGGCCTCCCGTGGCGATGGCACTGACCCGGAGAACCTCACCCCATGAAGGTCAAGCCGAGCGTCAAGAAGATCTGCGACAAGTGCAGGGTGATCCGCCGTCACGGTCGGGTCATGGTCATCTGCGACAACCCGCGCCACAAGCAGCGCCAGGGCTGATCGCAAACAGGCCTCACCCTCTGCCTTCGCAGAGACTTCGCGCGACGCGAGCTGAAAATGTAAATACGCGGAACCCGGACACCTGGTGTCCGACACCCTCGGTTCGGAGGCTGAGGACCCAGTTCGTACCTGGTACGGCGGCTGGGAAGCGGTTCTGCGTCAGACCTCCGAAGATCAACTGGAGCCATTGAATGGCACGCGTTTCCGGTGTTGACATCCCGCGCGAAAAGCGCGTGGAGGTCGCCCTGACCTACGTGTTCGGCATCGGTCGGACTCTCTCCCAGCTGACGCTGGCCGAGACCGGCATCAACCCGAACACCCGCGTTCGCGACCTCTCCGAGGAGGAGCTCGTCGCGATTCGTGAGTACGTCGACAACAACATCAAGACCGAGGGTGACCTCCGTCGCGAGATCCAGGCCGACATCCGCCGCAAGGTCGAGATCGGCTGCTACCAGGGTCTCCGTCACCGTCGTGGTCTGCCCGTCCGTGGTCAGCGCACCAGCACGAACGCTCGTACCCGCAAGGGCCCGCGTCGCGCCATCGCCGGCAAGAAGAAGCCGGGCAAGAAGTAGTCCTCAGCGGACAACGCTTCATCAGCGGTCTTCGCTGTAGGACCGACCACCTCCCGTAGGAGTTATAGATGCCCCCCAAGGGTCGTCAGGGCGCTGCCAAGAAGGTGCGCCGCAAGGAAAAGAAGAACGTCGCTCACGGGCACGCTCACATCAAGAGCACGTTCAACAACACGATCGTCTCGATCACGGACCCCTCGGGCAACGTGATCTCCTGGGCCTCCGCCGGCCACGTCGGCTTCAAGGGCTCGCGCAAGTCCACTCCCTTCGCCGCGCAGATGGCCGCCGAGTCGGCCGCCCGCCGCGCGCAGGAGCACGGCATGCGCAAGGTGGACGTGTTCGTCAAGGGTCCCGGCTCCGGCCGTGAGACCGCGATCCGCTCCCTCCAGGCCACCGGCCTCGAGGTCGGCTCGATCCAGGACGTCACCCCCACCCCGCACAACGGCTGCCGTCCGCCCAAGCGCCGCCGCGTCTGATCTTCGACGCAGGCTGCTTGGTCTGAGGTTTTCGGGCGGTACGGCTCTTCGGAGTCGTATCGCCCGTACCCTTGTAACAAATCAGGGCGTCAAATAGCGGGCGCCCCTGACAGAAGGAACGCAACATGCTGATCGCTCAGCGCCCCTCGTTGACCGAAGAGGTCGTCGACGAGTTCCGCTCCCGGTTCGTGATCGAGCCGCTGGAGCCGGGCTTCGGTTACACCCTCGGCAACTCCCTGCGTCGCACGCTCCTCTCCTCGATCCCGGGTGCGGCGGTCACGTCCATCCGCGTCGACGGCGTTCTGCACGAGTTCACCACCGTGCCGGGCGTCAAGGAGGACGTCACC
>NZ_JOEY01000073.1 GCF_000718165.1 Streptomyces fulvoviolaceus
TGTCGAGCTGCAGCCCGACCGGCCGACCGGCGTCGATGGGTGCCGCCACGTTCTGCCATGCCTTGCGCGGGGAAGTGGTCTCCCCGACCAGCAGCTCAAGCCCGAGCAGGGCGGCCAGGATCCTGGTGAGCTCGAACGGCTTGACCCGGCCTCCCAGGAAGGGGAAACCCATGGCTTTGCTGTCCCAGTAGACGAAGGACAGCCCGGAGCCGAGCCCGAACAGCATGGGCTCGGACAGGTCGAGTCCCTCATTCCGCAGCAGCACGCCCAGCGCAGTCGTCTCGCAGTGCTGCATACCGCGGACCTCGATGTCCCTCACCATGGCCATGCCGCTGATCCTTCTCCCTCACCGGACGACAACGCCGCAGATGGGCGTGCCGGACCATCACGTCCCAGGCGTGATCCGCCGGACAGCACACCCAGCCCGGCTCGCCGGAGGAACTCCGGCACTTGTTCACTTTCCGCAGTTCTCGACGCCGCCGACGGCAACCTGTTGATCGCCCAGGATGCTGGCGGCTGGGCCTCGGCCGCGATGGTGGATGAGGTCTACGGGCATGTCGGCGTCCACGACCCGGTCTTCGACGCCGCCCTGCGCACGGTCTGGGGTGAGACGAAGTGACGGCGCCATGGCTACTGCTGCAGCAGGATGCCCGCACGCGACGGGACCGGCTGGAGGTGCTCACCGCTCTGATCAACGGGCCCGAGTTCGACCCGGCGCTGCGCGGCGGGGTGCTGAAGATCCCGCCGACGCACCCGGTCTATCCGTGGAGCTGCACGGCCGTCGACTGCGAGCGGCCCCGCTGGCGGCGCTACGCGATGTGCTCGGTGCACGCCGAGCAGTGGCAGGAGGCGGAGGCGCGCGGCGCGAGCCGGGCCCAGTTCCTGCAGACCGCGCAGCCGCTGCCGGCCACGGAGATGCCGGAGGCGATGATGTGCCGGATCTGCCCACAACGTCCGGCGCTCAGCCTGCAGCTGGTGCTGTGCTTCCGGCACCGCACCCGGTGGCTGAGCCACCTGAAGCGGCACCCCGGCGGGGGCGAGGGGAACTTCGAGCGGTGACTGGCCGACCAGCCGTCGCTGCCGGGCTACGGTGAGTGCCGGGCGGACGTGTGCGACGAACTGGCCGCCTCGCCGCTGGGGTTGTGCGGCGCGCACGAGCGCGGCTGCATCCGGGCCGGGCGTCCGGGCGAGGCGACGCTGCCGAAGAACTTCTTCGCCACCTTTGAGCGCCGTGGTCGCCCTGTCCCGGTGACCTGCGGGGACGAAGTCGCCTTCCACGCCTGGTGCCGCGCACAGCTTCCGGTGCACCGCACCGGAACAGTCAACCTGCGCGGGCTGCGGCCCTGCTGCGGGCGGAGTTGCAGTGGGGCATGTATGTCCACGGCTTGCAGCCCGTCGCCGTGTGGCACCTGACGTGGGTGCAGTCGCTCGCGGACGAGTGCGCCGCGACGTGGCGTCCCTGGCCGGCCTGGAGGCGTCCGTCTTCCGCCGCGCCTACCACCAGCGCATGGTGCAGGAGATGCAACAGGCCCTGCGGAAGATCTACTTCACTCCCTCCGACACCCGGGATGCCGGCTACATCGAGACCGAGCGCTTCGGGGTGCGCTTCCCCCACCGCTCCAGCTACGTCGACCTGACCTGCATCTCCCAGCGGTGGCTGCGCGACCTGTTGTGGGATCACATCGCCGACGTGCTGCGCTCGCCCACCTGCCCGCGCAGCGCCCAGCCGGTGGACTTCGTGCGCCGCGCCGGCGCCGAACTGTCCGCGTTCTTGGAGGCCGAGGCGCCCGGGGGCGGCCACGACCCCACCGTGCTGCGCGGCGAGCCCATCCACCGCTTCGTCGCGGACCTGCGCAACCGCGAACGCCTCGGCCTTACCTTCCGCGGCCAGGCCCGCCTGGAACGATCAGTACGTATCCGACGCCGTGAAAATGACGGCGTATCCGCCGGCCCGGCCTATGGCCTCCGGTTTTCATGGTCCTCCGTATCAAAAGTCGGTCTCGACGCCGACTGCCGATCCCCGTGTCGGTCTCGGCGTCCCTCGCCGAGCTCAGTGCTGGCGTCGCCGGCCCCCGAATAGGCTGCGGGGCGCTGCAGTTCCCCGGCCCACCGGACCAGCGCGGCGTCATCGCCGCGGTCGGCGGGTACGGAAGCCATCAGAGCCGGCCGGTTGAGCCAACTGGGGCCGCCGAGCGGGACAACTGCCGCATGCATGCCCGCGATGGACTCGCCACGGCTCACCGCGAAACCACGCTCGCGGACGACGGACAGCTCCGCGAACAGCTCCCCCCGGGAGGTGACGGTCCGCGAGGTCAGTGCGGGCAGGGCGTCCTCCGGGTAGAGCGCCCGGACCTGCTCGTCGGTCAGCTGCGACAGCAGCAACTTCCCGCCCGCAGTGGCGTGCGCGGAGGGGGTCTCACCGGGCCTGCGCCACGGGTTGCGCACGCAACAGCAGCCGCACGCGCCTTGGCGGGCTTGCGCCTGGCGCATCCTTACGAGGGTGTGACGGCGCGGTCCGACCACCTGGCCCGAAGCCGTGCCCAATCCGTGCCCGTAAGAGCGGGTGACCACGGTCGACCGCGGCGCGATCCTGCACCCTCCTGCGCCATGCCAGAGCGCATACGCCCAAGTCAGAAGCTACCCGGCTCCAAAAGCGCCGCGCCCCTTCCCAAGCTGAGAGTGAGACCCCGCCCCGTGCGCGTTCCTCCGGTCTTCACCGGCGACCCGAGCACCAGCGTCCTACGGCTCGGGAACACGCTCCCCGATGATCTCGGAGATCTCTGCGCCCGGCGACGGACCCGAGCGAGCGGGCGTCACGTGATCGCCGCGGCCGCGGAGTTGGACTTGCACCAAGGTGATCAGGGCCCCTCGACACGGGCCTTGCCCAGGCGCGTCGCAGTTGCCGCATGGCGCGTCAGCGACTGCGCACACCTCTCCGTTCCGTCATCAGGCCACTCCTCGTCGGATGTGTGTCCCGACCCCGCCGTGCCTCGCTCCGCTCGCGCGGCAGCCTTTCTGATGGGCGGTCGGGAGTGGTCACCAGGACGTCGCGATGTACTTCGTCTCGGTGTACTCCAGCATGCCCTCGTGGCCGCCCTCGCGGCCCAGGCCACTCAGCTTGACGCCGCCGAAGGGCGCGCTGGGGTCGGAGACGAGGCCCCGGTTGAGTCCGATCATGCCGGTTTCCAGCGCCTCTGCGACCTGCATGCCGGTGGCGAGATCGGCTGTGTACACGTAGGAGACGAGGCCGTACTCGGTTCGGTTGGCATCGGCGATGGCCTCCTCCAGGTCGGTGAAGCGCACGATCGGCGCGACCGGTCCGAAGATCTCGTCATGCAGCAGGTCGGAGTCGGCGGCGACATGATCGAGCACCGTCGCGGGGTAGAAGTACCCCTCGCGGTCGGGCACCCGGCCGCCGGTCACGATGTCGGCTCCACGCCCGACGGCGTCGTCGACCAGTGTCTGCACCTTCACCCTCGCTGCCTCGTTCACCAGCGGGCCGAGCGCCACGCCATCCTCGTAGCCGGGCCCGACCTGCAGCGACGCCATGGCCGCGGCGAAGGCGCTCGCGAACCGGTCGGCCACCGCGTCGTGGACGTAGAAGCGGTTCGCGGCGGTGCACGCCTCTCCGCCGTTGCGCATCTTGGCGACGATCGCGCCCGCGACCGCCTGGTCGACGTCCGCGTCCTGGAGCACGAGGAACGGGGCGTTGCCGCCCAGCTCCATGGAGGAACTGAGGACGCGATCGGCTGCCGAGTGCAGCAGCTTGATCCCGACCTCGGTCGACCCGGTGAACGACACCTTGCGGACTGCCGGGTTGGCCAGTAGAGAGTCGACGACCTGCCCCGAGCGGTGTGCGGGGAGCACGTTGACGACGCCCGGCGGAATACCGACCTCGGTGAGCAGCGCGGCCATGGCGAGCGCGGTCAGCGGGGTGTCGCTGGCCGGCTTGAGGACGACCGTGCACCCCACGGCCAGGGCCGGCGCGATCTTGCGTGTCGCCATCGCCGCCGGATAGTTCCACGGAGTGACGAGTACCGCCACGCCGATCGGTTCGCGCTGGACGATGACGCGATAGTCCCCGCTCGGCGCGGTGTGCAGGGATCCCGTGAGCCGGACCGCCTCCTCGGAGAACCAGCGGAAGAACTCGGCGGCGTACGCCACCTCCGCCCTCGCGTCGGGCAGCGCCTTGCCGTTCTCGGCACTGATGAGGAGGGCGAACCACTCCTGCCGCTCCATCATGAGCTCGAATGCCCGGCGCAGAAGGTCGGCGCGCCTGCGGGGAGCGGTGCTCCGCCAGGTGACAAGCGCCTCCTGCGCCGCGGCGACGGCAGCGGCTCCGTCTGCCGGTGAACCGGAGGCAATGGTGGTGAGAGGTTTCGCGGTGGCGGGATCGATCACCTCGATCGTCGCTCGGTCGTCGGCGTCACGCCAGGCGCCGCCGATGAACAGCTGTGTGGGAACGTCCGCGACCACGGACCGGATGTCGTTCGACACGTGCGCTCGCTTTCTCGGGGGTACGGCGAGCCGGCGTGGACACGCGCCGACAGGCCGCTGCGGAAGATCAGACCGGGGCGTACTCGCCGGTGGCGACGGGCAGTTCGGGCACGTCGGGAAGCGGGTCCTCACGGCCGAGTGCGGACCAGGCGGCCGCCACCACGTCGCGTGTGGACAACCCGTACTTGCGGAACAGGTGCGGAGCCGTCTTGGCCCCTTCGGCGAAGGTGTCCTGCAGCCCGATCCGCCTCAGGGGCCGGCCCAGCCCGGCGGTGGCCAGTGTCTCGGCCACCGCCGAGCCGAGGCCGCCGATGACCGAGTGGTTCTCGGCCGTGACCACGGCCTGGACGCCTCGGGCCACGTCGAGGACAGTGCCCGCGTCGAACGGCTTGATGACCGGCGTGTTGACGACGGTGACCGAGACGCCTGCCGCCTCGAGGATCTCGGCGGCGGCCAGCGCCGCGGGGATCATCATTCCGCAGGCGATCACGGCGAGGTCGTCCCCGCGTGTGAGTACCTGCGCCCTGTCCAGCGACATGCGGTGGTCATCGTCGAAGATGACGGGGATCTCGCCGCGCTTGAGCCGCAGATACACGGGTCCCGGGATGTCCACGATCTGGCGGACGGCCTCACGGGTCTCCACGGCGTCGGCCACGTCGATCACCGTCATCCCGGGGATCGCGCGCATGATGGCCATGTCCTCGATGGCCTGGTGGCTCGGCCCGCCGGGGCTGGACACTCCGGGCATGAACCCGACGATGCGGACCGGGAGCTTCGGGTAGGCGACGGAGTTGACGATCTGGTCGTACGGGCGGCGCGTGGCGAAGACCCCGAAGGTGTGCACGAAGGGGATGTGGCCCTTTCGGGCAAGCGCGCCGGCCATGCTCATCATGTGTGCCTCGGCCATGCCGCCGTGGATGAACCGCTCGGGGATCTTCTCCTGGAACAGGTCGATCTCGCACTGGCGGGTGAGGTCCCCGGATAGGCACAGGATCTCCTCGCGCTCCAGTGCCACGTCGACCAGGGCGCTGCCGTAGGGCTTGAGGACGGTGCGGTAGGGCGGTGGCTCAAGCAAGGCGGGCCTCCAGTTCGGAGACGGCGTCCTGGGCGAGGGGCGCCGGGAGTTTGATGAAGTGCCCGTCCGCGTGCGCCGGGAGGACCTGCAGTCCCTGACGGGTGGAGGTCCGGGCGATAACGACGCTCGGGCGGTCATGGGTGCCCGCTGACGCGAGTGCCGAGGTCAGCGCGTCGACATCGTGACCGTCCACGTCGTAGGCATCCCAGCCGAAGGCTTCGAACTTGGCCGCGATCGGGTCGATGGTGGTGATGGAACTGACCGGTCCGTCGACCTGCGAGTCGTTGGCGTCCAGCAGCACGACCAGCCTTCCGAGTCGCTGGTGACCGGCGAAGAGTGCGGCCTCCCACGTCTGGCCCTCCTCCAGCTCGCCGTCGCTGGCGAGTACGAAGGTCCGGGCGTCGTCGACCCCCTTCAACCGGTTCGACAGGGCGAAGCCGACGCCGCCCGAGAGCCCGGTTCCGAGCGATCCGCAGGTGAGGTCGACCGCCGGGGAGCGTTCGGTGCCGATGGCCTCGAGTGAGGAGTCGTTGAAGCCGTAGGTCGCCAGCAGGTCCTCGTCGAGGAGTCCGGCTTCGGCAGCCGCGGCGAACACGGCGATGATGTAGTGGCCCGGTGAACAGACCAGCTGGTCCCGGTCGGGCCGGTAGGCGGTCGAATACAGGGTCGAGACCAGCTCGGCCGAGGACAGCACCTGGCCGAGGTATCCGAACCCGTGCGGGGCGACCATACGGACCGCTCTGAGCCGAACACTGTCGGCGAAGCGGTTCACATCGGCGCCCGTCGTCACTGCGGGCATACCGTCCTCCTTCTGACTGTGCACAGTTGTACATAGTGGCTATGTGGCTATGCCAAAATTCTTCTCATGAGACGGCGATCTCCCGCGGGCGCGGGATCACTGCCCCGACGCCAGATCGGCGTTCTGCGCCTGCTGCACGTAGAGGGAGAGGAAGTCCTCGTGGCGGAGCCCCACGCCGATGGCGGACTGAATCAGTTGGTGGACCGACGCGCCGACCGGCATCGGAACCTCCAGCTCGCGCGCCGCCGCCAGACCGAGGTCGAAGTCCTTGCGCAGCAGTTCGGTCGTGAAGGTCGGGGTCCAGTCGAGCTCGACGAGATCCTTGGTGCGCTTGCGCACCCAGTCCGAGCCCAGGACGGTGCCGCCCAGGAACTCCAGGAACGCCGCACGGTCGGTGCCCCCCTTCTCCGCGAGACTGGTGACCTCGACGAGGGCCTGGACCATCATGCCGAGGTACAGGTTGTGGCACAGCTTCACGAGCCGGCTCTGCTCCTCGGCCCCGGCCCATACGGCGACCTTCGCGATCTGCGACAGGTACGGCTCGACCGCTTCGAACACGTCCGTCGGACCAGAGGCGACGATGCATGCAGCGCCCTCGGCCACGACGTGCGGATTGCCGCTGACCGGGGCGGCGAGGAATCCGACCCCGGCCTTGGCCGCCTCGGCCCGCACACGTGCCGACGTCTCCGTGGAGACAGTCGAACAGTCGACGATGACGGTCGGCCTGTGCTGGGCGCCCAGCAGCCCCTTGGGTCCAGCGACGACCTCCTCGAGGTCGCGCGGGGTCGACACCATGACGAAGACGACGTCGGCCGCACCGAGCTCGGCGATCTCGCCGACCGCCACGGCCCCCTTCTCCACGAGCGGGGCGGTCTTCGCCCGCGTTCTGTTCCATACGAGGACGTCATTGCCGGCCTCGACAAGGCGGCCCGCCATGGCGGCGCCCATGCGTCCGGTGCCCAGCCAACCGAGCTTCTTCATGTCCAGTGGTTCCCTTGCTCAGACTGCGATGGTGAGTGAGTCAGTCGGTGAGACGAGCCCGATACCCGGAGGGCGTCTTGTCGGCGTACCGCTCCGCGAACGTCCGGCCGCCCTTCATCTTCTCGGTCCACTTCGCTTCGATGATCTGCACCGTGACGGCGTCCGGCGGACAGTCCAGGTGCTTCACCAGCGCGTCGGTGACGTCGACCATCATGTTCTTCTTCTGCTCGTCGGTACGGCCCTCGGCCATGTAGACATGCACTTCCGGCATGGCGGTCCCTCCACGGGTGTTCGTTGCCGTCGCGAGCGGCTGTCGGCGGCGTCCTGGCGACCGTGCTCGCCGCCGGGGTGACGATCGCCGCGGCGATCACTTGTCGAAGTTGTTGCGCCTGCCCTGGCGAACGTAGTCCACCGTCGATCCGATGGCTTCCCGGCCGTGGATGGACCTCTGCTTGGACACGTGACCGAACATCTGGATGCCGAAGCCGCCGTCCAGGTCGTCGACGATGCGCTTCTTCCAGGGACGCCGGACGATCTGGGTGGTCAGCCGACGGGTGATCCGCGGCTGGCTCATGATGTGGTCGGCGATGGTCAGCGCCCGCTCCAGCAGAGCGTCCCGCGGCAGGACCTCGTTGACCATCCCCCACTCCAGCGCCTTCTCTGCGGTGATCGCCTCGCCGGTCAGCAGCGCGTACGCGGCCCGCTTGACACCGAGCAGCTCCTGGAAGCAGCTGTGGATGCCGTCGGCGGGAACGGATCCGATGTCGTAGTGGAGGTCGAAGAGGGTCGCCTCCTCCGCACACAGGGTGATGTCGCACATCAGTGCGATCTCGGTGTGGAAGCCGGGGCCGTTCAGGATGCCGATCGTCGGGATCTCCAGGTCGTTGACCAGGGAGCTCACGTTGATACGGCCGTCCTTGTAGGCGTACTCGTACGCCCAGTACGGCATGTCCGCGTCCTCGAGCTCGAAGCCCGCGGGATCGGACTCCATCATGAAGTCCGGCCCCGAGCCGCTCAGGACGAGGATTTCGTTCTCCGGGTCCGCGCCGATGGTCTTCAGCATCTGACCGAGGGCGCGGTGATTCTGCACGCTCAGCTGGATGGAGCCACCGAGCGTGTGGGCCCGGGCGACGATGACGCCATCCTTGCGCTCCAGCTTGAAGAAGTCCGCGAACGTCTCGCGGTAGTCGTCGAACTTCGGTGCAGGGATGAACTCTTGCAACGACATGGGACCTCGTCTCCACGTGGCGATCTGCGTGTCGCCACCCGCCGGACGGCCTGCCCGCCTTCGGCGACGATCCGGAAAGTGGCCAATTGGCTATGCCAAAGAATGACCACGGTCTCCGACGGTGTCAACCCCATTGACCGGCACGGATTCAACACACCGGGCAGTCGGGGCGGACCTCCACATCGGCACAGGACGCGACGGTTGACACCGTCAGACCCGACGACCACACTCGGGAACTAATTGGCCTAGCCAGATGGCCACCTAACCCTCAGGAGAACGGACGTGCACTACGCGCGCAGTGAGGCCAAGCAGGCCGCACGCAAGGAGTTCACCGGGATCTGGGCCGCTACGACGACCCCCTTCGCCCCCGACGGCCGCCTCGACCGGGACGCGATCGCGTCGGACATGGACCACCTCACCGGAAGCCTGCACGTGGGTGGCGTCTTCTGCACCGGTGTGATGGGCGAGTACTGGGCGCTGACGGACGAGGAGCGCAAGCAGTCCGTCGAGACGGTGGTCGAGGCAGCGACCGGGAAATGCCCGGTCCTCGCGCACACCGGTCACCATTCGGCCCGCCAGACCATCGAGCTGACCCACCACGCCGAGCAGGCCGGCGCGGACTACGCCGTCGTCATCACCCCCTACTACCCGCCGGCCTCCGCCGAGGGGCTGCGAGCCTGGTTCCACGAGGTGCTGTCCGCGGTCGACATCGGCATGTGGCTGTTCGACACGAGCTTCTCGGGCGTCACCATGCCGATGGAGCTGATCGACGAACTGGCCGACGCCGAGAACGTCTGCGGCATCAAGGTCGGTCACGACCACGCCCGCTACCTCGAGACCCTCGACCGCGTCGGTGACCGCATCATGGTCTGCGAGGCCAACGAGGGCCTGTGGCTGGAGAACATGCGCAACAACGCCCAGACGGTCTTCATGTCGTCGGCCGTCCCGTACCTGTACCAGACCGCCTCCTGGCAGCCGATGCGCGAGTACACGGAACTCGCGCTGCGCGGCGAGTACGAGCGAGCGGCCGAGGTGGCGGCGACGCTGGAACCGCTGCGCGCACTCAACTCGAAGTGGCTGCACGGTCAGTGGCTGCGCGACCGTACTCTGCCCATCCCTTTCATCAAGGCGTGGTCCGATCTGCTGGGCATGTCGGGCGGTCAGCCGCGCGTCCCGCTCCTCGGCCTCACCGCGGAACAGCAGTCCGAACTGGTCGCTGACCTCACCACCGTGGGCCTGCTGTCCTAGCCCACATCGCTTCCTGGAAGGTACATCGACTCGCGACGCTTCCGTACCTCGCGGGCTTGGCGTGGGCTCCCGGCGCCTATCCGATCCTGCCGCACTTCCGTGCCGGTACCCATGGCGTACTACTCGTTGGACGATTGGAAGAACTCGCTGTTCGGCGACACCCACGCGCACGGCATGGACGGCGTCCACTTCTTCACCCGGCGAAGGTCGTCACCAGCCAGTGGCCCCACCAGAGCCATGCCGGTCCGGACCTCGGGTTCCCGCAGAACGTCTGGCATCCGAGCGGGCCCCACCCTCGGACTCGCGGCCTCGGCGGGGCGCGACGCAACGCCCTGCCGAGGCCGGTATGGTCCGGCCGCCGCCCAGTTGCGCGCAGTCAGCAATGCCCGGCAGGTGCCGGGCATTTGGCGTTCGGCAGGCAGCCGGTGGCCGGTCGTGGTCGTTGTCCCGCGCGGGCCGCCGGGCCCACCGACTGTTCAGCTGGCTAAGCGACGGTCACGGGCATGGACATCCGTTGCCGAGCTCCAGCCGTGCGCTCTCAGCCGACCGACCACCGGGACCCCTTCACCGTCGGCGCGACGGCCGTCGCCGACGCGCCGTGCGCCGTGCGGCCTCCAGATGGTCCAGCATTACTTCGTGATGGCGCAGCACGGCTTCCGCGGCCGCCTCCGGATCCCGCGACACGACCGCGTCGGCGATCGGCTGGTGCAGCGCCATGTGGTCCTTGGCCTGCGACTTGCGCAACCAGGCCGGAACGGACTCCGACTCGATCCAGTTGTCGAACTCGAAGGACAGGATCGCGGTGTGGACACTCTCATACACAGCGGCCACGTAGGGATTGCCCGAGCTGCGGACCAGTGTCGCGTGGAAAACCGTGTCCGCAGCGATCCACTCGGACGGCCGGCCCGCGGAAGCCCCGAGCCGATCGAGCGCGGTGGCGATGTCGGTCTGCTCCTGCGGACTCAACTCCGGCTCCCGCAAAGCGGCTTCCTTGACTCCGAGCGTCTCCAGCCACAGGCGTAGCTGCATCAGATGCCCGAGCGACTCTTCGTCGAGATCGAGCATGAGGTTGACCGAAGCGGTCACCATCGTCTCCGGCCGGCGCAGAACGTAGGCGCCCGAACCGCGCCGGGTCTCGACAAGGCCCATCAGTGCGAGCGTCCGCAGCGCCTGGCTCACGGTCGGCCGACTCGCGCCGAAGCGTTCGGCCAGATCCCGTTCCGACGGAAGCCGCGCTCCCTCGGCGACGCCCTCGCTGATGATCAGGCGTCGGATCTGGTCAGCCACCTCATCCGACAACCGCGACACGCTGAGCGGCGTGATGCCCCGCAGGTCGGCCGAACCCGGACGAAGCTGGTTGCTTCGATCAGACGAACGAGGGGGCACAGGCACCGGATCTCCCGCTACGACGAAGTATTGCTCGCAGTTTACTCCAAGCGACCACCCGACAGGCCAAGTGGTCAGTCCAATTACAGAGGCCGGCGGAACATCGCCCCGTTGACTTCTGGAACCTGAAATCCCGCCACCCGCTCCTCCCTCGCCAAGCACCGGCGGACTGGGAGCGTCGGTCACGGTCGGCGAGGTCGGAGCCTGTATCTGATCGACGGGGCTCGACGGTCGCACCAGCCTGGAGGGCGGACCAATGCCGGTGATGCTGCGGACCACTCGGCCCGCAGCATCGCACGCGGCGCGTTCGCGCTCTCAGTCCGTCCGCCTCCTCGGCGCGGCAATGAAGTGGGGGGCGTGTACGAAGGTCAGCGCGAGGATCGCCAGCAGGGGCAGGAGGGTGACCTGCCACATGCCTGCCTGCCGCCAGCCGAGGTGGTTCACAAGAGCGGCGAAGAGCAGCCCGGAGAAGGCGGAGGACGTGTAGTAGCTGCTGATGAACAGGCCCGACGCCCGGCCCACGTGCTCGGGCCGTACCGCCCGCTGCATCGCGCTGTTGTGGTTGGTGTACAGGGAGCCGACTGCGAAGAAGCCCATCAGCGAGGCGAACAGACACTGCCAGCCGATGGTGGCCTGCGTCTGGTAAACGAGCAGGCTGGTCGCCGAAACCCCCAGGTAGGTCACCATCAGAAGGGTGCGCTGGTTGACACGGTCTCCCAGCCAGCCGGCCACCAGGGCCAGCATGCCGCCGTAGCCCACGAAGCTCGCGGCCAGTGCCGCCTGGGCGGTGGTGTAGTGCAGATGGCTGATGAGGAACGTCGGATAAAGGCCGAGGAAGCCGTAGACCACCAGGCCGCTGACTGCGGAGCTGGCCGCCAGAGCGATGCTGTTGCGGTTGTAGGGAGAAGCAGGCATGTGGTCGTGGGTCGCGATCGTGGCCTCATGGCTCTCGGCACGCTCGGTCAGCCGTCGGCTGACCACGAACAGCGCGATCACGGCAAGGGCCGCTCCGGTCGCCCCGAACAGGACGAAGGGCGCCCGCCATGACTGGAACAGCGTCGCCAGATGAACGCCGACCAGTGGGCCGAGGATGACGCCCGTCCCGAAGGCCACAGCGGTGCCGCCGAAGGCCAGACCACGCCGGTGGAAGAAGTACGTGCCGATGACCGCGAACAGCGCGGCGGACTGCATGCCCTCGCCGACTCCCGAGACAACCCGGTAGGCGGCCATCTCGGCGAAGCCCCCGGCCAGCGCCGTGGCCATCGTGCCGAGTGAGTAGATCATGATGCTCACGACCAGGACCGTCTTGCGGCTGAAGCGGTCCAGGAGGTAGCCCGCGGGCAGCCCGGCCACGGCCATCCCGAGCGTGAAGCTGGTGGCGAGGCTTCCGCCCTCCGTCAGCGAGAATCCGTACTCCGACCGGATGCTCGGCAAGAGGGGAAAGAACACCTGCCTGTCCATGGCGTTGACCAGGTACGACAGGATCAGGACCGCGAACCCGGTCACGACCGTGAAGCGGGACGGACGGCTCAGAGGGACACTCTTTGCGGTTGCGGGCGCACTGTCCGTGTCGGCACGCGTTACCTGAGACATGTAGAGGTCTCCCAACTCTGTGAGGCCACGGCGGATCGTGGCGGCTTCTTCGGGCGCTGGACGAGACGTGGACGGGAGTGATGAGGCGACCTGCGCGGCGCCGTCCCGCCGATGACACGGCAGGAGCCCGGCGGCACCGGAGGAAGCGGCCGACCAGCCGCTTTCAGCGCGGTGGATGCCGGCTCCGACGCCCGCGCACGATGCGAGGCGGGGCCACGGCGAGCCGGGCCCTGACGGGCCGCGCGGTGACGGGCCCGAGGGACACGGCTACCGCAGGGCACTCCGGAAAACAGCAGTTCTTGCCGTCACCCGGCAGCCGTTAACAGCGAGGGCAGTCGGCGGGCGAGTCGAGGGCCCGACGAATCTGCGGCATCCTCGGCACCGCCGCCGCACCACGGCCCGGCCTCGTTCCAGTCATGGATCGCACTCATCCGCTCTCCTCCGCCACTGAGCCAGCCCCCCGCACCGAGGTTCACCAATCCGGATGTTTGGCCAAGTGGCTTAGCCGATTTTGGGAGTGTGACCGCGGCGACATCTCGCTGTCAAGAAGGCGAAACGAACGAATCGGCAAGCGCCTGAGCCGCCGACCCAGAGCGCACCGCGGACCCCTCCGCCACGCCTCCCCTCGCACTACGACGAGGTCGGGACAGCTCTTGACAAGCCTTCCCGGCCTTGTCAGGGTGACGCCCAAAGTGGCATACCCACTTAGCCGATTACGGGAAATCGGGGAGTCGGATCGCCAAGGGTGTGCGTCCTGGCGCAGGGCGGCTGGACAGTGACAGCTCCCACGGAACGCCGAGTCACCCTGCCGGCACGCTGTTTTTCAGGGCCGTGAACAACGAGGAGGCAGCAAATGCGTCGAGTGCTTGTGGCGAATGTCGATGGGATCAGCCAGGTCATCGAAGACGGAGCCCCGCCCCGTTCCAAGAAGGCGTTGCACACGCCCGGCTTCTCCAACACCCTGGCGTGGTCCACCGCTCCCCATCAGACGACGGACTTCGACGGGACCGACCCGACGGTCTCGGCACCGACCTTCGTGCCGGCTCCGGGCGGCACGTCGATGCTGGTACTGACGCTCCCACCGATGTCGGTCTTCCAGCACCCCGACTTCGACCCCCAGGCTGCAGCGGCAGAACACGCCACCATCTCGCCCGGCATCACCGACCTGATGGAACCCGACCACCCCGGGATGCACACGACCCCGTCGATCGACTACGACGTGCTTCTGGAAGGCACGCTCCACCTGGAGCTCACGAAGGGCGAAGTGGAACTGCACCCGGGTGACATGGTGATCCAGCACGGCACCCGCCACGCCTGGCGCAATCGCTCTGCCCAGGTCGCCAAACTGCTGGTGGTCTTCGTCGGGGCCGCGCCCGCCTCGTGAGCCCGGCAACGGCCCGAGGCCGGACCTGGCTACGCCATCGAGCACGGCCAGCGCGTCACCGGCCTTCTCCGAAGTCTTCGCCGCCCGCCCGGGCAGACGAGCCCGCGCGTTCTCCGGCAGGTCACGGAACCGCCAGCTCACTTCCGGACATCCAAGCGATCTGTCCCGGCACGCCGCCGACCGCGTTGACGGCGACGCTGCCGCGCACACCCGGGCGTTCATCCTCGCCGCGCCGCGGTGTCCGCCACCGCTTCGGCATGGAAACCCTGTCAGCCCAAGGCCGTTTGTGCGCCGGTCGGGGCCAGGCCCATCGGCCCGGCCCCGACCGGTAAGAGGAAAACCCTTCGCCGCTACTTGACGGTGGCCTTGCTCTGCACGATGTACGCCGACCCCGAGGCCGGTTTGATCGTGGTGGAGGTCGTGGCAACCCGCTGCATCCCGGGCCCGGCGGCCGTGAGCACGACCAGGTCGCGCGGAAGACGATCTCTCTCGCTCCGCTGCTCGGCGTTGACCGTGTGGTGATGATGTCGGGCCTGCCGGGAGGGCCGGGCGACGCCAACCCCAACTGGATCACCGTCTCCTGGCCGCCGGAGACCACACAGATACTCGACTGGCAGTGGACCGAGGTCGTGATCCCGTACTGGCGCGACCTCGTGGGTCACGCCCAGGCTCAGGGCATCCACAAGCTCGCCCTGGAGATGCACGCGCACCAGGCGGTCTACAACGTGCCCACCCTGCTCCGCCTGCGCGAGGAGGTCGGACCGGCCGTCGGGGCCAACTTCGACCCGAGCCACCTCATGTGGATGGACGCCGACCCGCTCGCGGCCATCGAGGCCCTGGGCGAGGCGATCTGCACGTCCACGCGAAGGACACCCGTCTGGAACCCTCCCGCCAGTCCCTGACCAGCAGGCTGGAACCCTCCCGGTCATGGCGGCCAAGGAACGCTCGTGGAACTACGTGACCCTCGACTACGGCCACGACGAGGCGTTCTGGCGCGCCTTCTGCCTGGCTCTGCGCCGGGCCGGCTACGACGGCGTCCTGAGCATCGAACACGAGGACGTCCTCATGGGCCCTGTCGAGGGCGTGACCAAATCCGTCGACCTGCTGCGCCGCGTGATCCTGCGCGAGCCGAGTTCGTACAAGCCCCAGCAAGTCTGAGTGCCGGTCGGGGAAAAGGCTGACCGCAGACGCAGGATCGCGTTTCATGATCGGATCAAGGCCCGGGCCGTCATGGAGGCCTGCTGGCTCTGCCGACCGGACACCGGGCTTGGAACTCGGTCCGTGCTCGCGGCCCCGGGGGAAGCGGCCCTCATGCCTGGGCCGGTTTCCGGCCCAGGCATGAACGTGGTGATGCAGGAGGGCCGGTGGTGGTTCAGTCGGCCAGTGCGGCGAGGGTGGCGTCCAGGTCGCTGGTGCGGGGCTGGTTGTGGGGGAGCTTGCCCAGCATGCGGGCCATGGCGCAGGTGTTGCTGACGGCGGAGAAGACCAGGCCGCCCGCGACACCGGCGGACAGCCAGCGGGCAGCCGGCCAGCGCTGTCCGGCCGCGAGTCCGGTCAGGACCAGGGCCCCGGCCGTGAAGCGGACCTGGCGGTCCATGGCCCATACGGTGCGGGCGCCGGCGGGGCGGTGCAGGTCGTGGCCGCGCTCGCTCCAGGCGTTCGTGCCGCCGGTGAGGGTGGCGGCGGTGATGCCGTGTTCGGCGAGTGTGGTGCAGGCCTGGGTCGAGCGGGCTCCGGAGGCGCACACCACGAGGAGGTCTCCGCGTCCGGCGGCGGCCTTCAGGGCGGGCAGGGCCCTGTCGAGGTGGTCGAGGGGGATGTTGTGGGCGCCGGGCAGGTGGCCGGAGGCGTATTCGCCGGGGGTGCGCACGTCGACGACGGTCAGCTCGTGGAGCTGGGCGTGGGCCTGCTCCGGGGCAAGGGCGGTGGTGGTCACTGGAATGTCCTTCTCTTTCTGATGGTTCACTCCCTGTAGGCAGGATACCCATGGGGGTATATCGAGGGAGTGCTTGTGGAACTGGCGATGGCAGCCGAGGAACTGAAGACGGTGGTCAACCGGCTGCGCCGGGCGCAGGGCCAGGTCGCCGGAGTGATCAAGATGATCGAGGAGGGGCGGGACTGTGAGGACGTGGTCACGCAACTCGCCGCGGCCTCCCGGGCGCTGGACAAGGCCGGGTTCGCGATCATCGCGACCGGTCTCCAGCACTGCCTGACCGACTCCGGGATAGCGGCCGACGGTGGCCGTGAGCAGATGCGGGACCGGTTGGAGAAGCTGTTCCTGTCCCTGGCATGAGCCCGCCCGTTCCCTGGCGTCAGACCGCCCCGCGGTGGGCCGGGTTCATGTCAGGGCGTCGATGAGCATGAACGCGGCCACGGCCAGGAGCGTCACCGCGAAGATGCGCTGGAGGAGGGGGCCGGAGGCTCTGGCCGCCAGACGTTTGCCGTCCCAGGCGCCGAGGATCGCTGTCCCGATGAACGGTGCGATCACCGCCCAGTCCAGATCGGCCGTCGTGGCACCGCGGCTGGCCAGCGCCGCCAGTGAGTTGACCGAGATGACCAGCAGGCTGGTACCGATGGCGGCCTGCATCTCGAAGGCCAGCACGGTGACCAGGGCCGGCACGGCGAGGAAACCGCCGCCCACCCCCAGCAGCCCGGTCAGCGCGCCCAGCCCCGCTCCGGTCCCGGCGGCCTTGCCCGGCCGCACCGCACCGGCTCCCCCACCGGACACCGTTCCGGCGGGGCGCAGCATGCGGGTGGCCGCCAGGACGGCGACGACGGCGAACGCGGCGATCAGCACCGGCTGTGGCAGCCGGGACGCCGCCGCCCCGGCCGCCACGGCCGGGAGGATGCCGGCGGCCGCGAACAGCGCGCCGGCTCTCCACCGCACATGGCCGCTGCGGGCGTGGCCGAACAGGGCGGTGAGCGAGGTGGCGGTGACGATCAGGAGACTCGCGGTGGTGGCCGCGGCCGGGGTGAAGCCGAGCAGGTAGATCAGCGCGGGCACCGCGAGGACGCTGCCGCCGCCGCCCAGCGCGCCCAGCGCGAGACCGACCACGGCGCCCGCGATCAGAGCCAGGATGAGCGCGCTCACGCTATGACGCCGTCGTTTCCGTCCGGGCCGGCCACCGGCAGGCCGGCCGACGCCCAGGCGGTCATGCCGCCGGTGACATCGGTGGCTTCGATGCCGAGTCCGGCCAGGATCTCGGCGGCCTGCTGGGAACGCTTGCCGGAGCGGCAGATCGCCACGACGGGTGTGCCCTGGGCGGCGGACGGCAGGGGCGCTCCCGCCGTCAGCCGGGACAGGGGCAGGTGCAGCGCGTCCGGTGCGTGCCCGGCCTCCCACTCGGCGGTTTCGCGGACGTCGAGCAGGACGGCCCGGCCGTCGGCGGCGCGCCGGTGGGCCTGGACAGGGGTGAGGCGGCGGGGGCCGCGGCTGCGGAAGAGGTCGAAGAACATGGGCTCATCACTCCGGGAGGGGTGGTGCGGTGGGGGTCAGTCCGTGCCGGGCCGGGTAAGGGGCAGCCCGGCCTCGGGGGCGGCGTCGAAGCCGTCGTCGACGGCAACCACGGCACGGCCGGCGGCGTCCAGGAGGGAGGCGGCGATCGCCGCGCGCATCCCGCCCGCGCAGTGCACCCACACCTCACCCGCGGGCACCTCGCCGATACGGCCGTGCAGTTCGTGGATGGGGATGTGCACCGAGCCGTCGATGTAGCCGCCGGCGCGCTCGGAGTCGCGGCGCACGTCGAGGACCACCACACTCTCGCCGCGGTCACGGACTGCGGCGAGGTCGGCGAAGGCGGCGCGCGGGAAGGTCCGCAGCTCCGCCCCCTCGGACACCCACTCCTGCGGGGTGCCGGTGGCGGCGGCGGCCGGCCGGTCGATGCCGACCCGGACCAGCTCCCGCTGCGCCGCGGCGATCTGCTCGGGGGTGTCGGCGAGCAGGGTCACGGGCTTGCCCCACGGGATCAGCCAGGCCAGGTAGGTGGCCGGCTTGCCCTCGCCCTCGAAGTTGAACGAGCCCGCGACATGTCCCTGGGCGAAGGCGACGCGGTTGCGCAGGTCGACCACCCATTCGCCGGCCGCCAGCCGACGGGCGATCTGGTCGGCGTCGGCCGGCCGCGGCAGGGTGAGGTCGACGGGGGCGGGGCCCGCGGCGTTGGCCGGGCCCATGTGCGCGTAGTAGGCGGGGACGTCCTCCAGGCCGGCGAGCAGGTCGGCGACGAAGCTGTCCACGTCCCGGGTCAGCGCGTCATTGGTCTTGCGCTCCTGCCCGATCGTGCTGGCGTCTCCGTCGGCCTGGGAGCTTGAGCAGAAACTGCCGAAGCCGTGCGTGGGCAGCACCGGCACCTCGTCGTCCAGTTCCTCCGCCAGGCGGTGGGCGGATGCGTGCTGCGCGCGGGCCAGCTGCTCCGTCAGCCGTGGTTCGACCAGGTCGGGCCGTCCGACCGTACCGATCAGCAGGGACCCGCCGGTGAACGCCGCCACCCCGCGTCCGTCCTCTTCCAGGACGTACGAGGTGTGGTGCGGGGTGTGGCCGGGGGTGGCCAGCGCCCGTAGGGCCAGGCCCTCGCCGAGGGTGACGGTGTCGCCGTCGGCGACCGGGGTGCGGGCGAAGGACACCGCGGCAGCGGCCGGTACCAGATAGCGGGCACCGGTGACCCGGGCCAGCTCCAGCCCGCCGCTCACGTAGTCGTTGTGCAGGTGCGTCTCCGCCACGTACGCGATCCGCACCCCTCGCCGGGCCGCTGCGGCGATCACCTGATCGATGTCGCGCGGCGGATCCACCGCCACGGCCTTGCTCGGCCCGCCGGCCAGGTAGCTGCGGTTGCCCAGGCCCTCGAACTCCAGGGTGTCGACGAAGAACACGGCTTCGGTTCCTTCCAGAAGGTGGTACCCCGGGGGGTATCTGACATTCACCGTAACAGGTATACCCCGGGGGGTATTCCATGGGCGGGCCTCTCCCCCAGGCATCGCCTACAGGGAGTGGAGTGGGGCGCGGCCGGAGCCGTCCGCCGGTCGGCCGAGACGGAGCTCGATGCCGCGACGGAGACGCGGGGACCGCTGACGGATCGGATCAGACCCGTCCCCGCAGCATCAGGTTCCAGTACAGGTACGGCAGCCCGTAGCGCTTCAGGTACCACATGTCCCGGCGCTCGCGCGTGGCGTCGATGACGGGGAAGCTCGGTCGCGGTGTCCCCTCGTAGTCGAACTCGGCGAGCAGCATCTTGTGGCGGCTCGTGACGATCGGGCAGGAGGAGTAGCCGTCGTAGGAGGCGGGAAGGCCGGCGGAACCCTTGAGGCCGGCGATGACGTTCTGTGCGACGACGGGAGCCTGCTTGCGAATCGCCGCCCCCGTCTTGGAGTTGGGAGAGGAACCGGCGTCGCCGAGGGCGAAGATGTGGGGGTAATGGACGTGGCGCATGGTGTGCTTGTCGATCTCGACATACCCGGCCGGATTCGCCGGGTCGGCCAGCGGCGTCGCCTTCAGCCAGTCGGGGGCCGACTGGGGCGGCACGACGTGGAGCAGGTCGAAGTCGATGGAGTCCTTGGTGTGGGCCGCGTGGTCGGCGATGGTGACGCGGCGGCCGTCCGGATCCACTTCGACGAGTTCGCTGCTGTGGCGTACCTCGATGCCGTAGCGGGCCACGACCCGCTCCAGCTCCGTAGCGAACACCGGCACACCGAACATGGTCGGTGTGGGGAGTACGAGCACGATCCGGATGTCTGGCAGGACGCCCTGTTCCCGCCAGTAGTCCGCGGCCAGGTAGGCGATCTTCTGCGGCGCCCCACCACACTTGATCGGTCCCGCCGGCATGGTGAACACGGCCGTCCCCGAACGCAGGCCGCGGATGAGTTCCCAGGTCTTGGGGGCGAGGTCGGGGCGGTAGACGCTGGAGATGTGCGGGGTGTGGATCCCGTCCGCGAGCCCCGGCACCCTGTCCCAGTCGAGCTGGATGCCGGGGCAGACGACGAGCCGGTCATAGCTGATCCTGTTGCCGCGGTCGGTGGTCACGGTCCCCTCGGGGTCGATGTCCTCGACGCGCTCCTGTATCCATGTCACACCCTTCGGTACGACGGAGTGCTCGGGCCGGGCGCTTTCCTTGACCGGGGCACGTCCGCCGCCGACGAGGGTCCACAGCGGCTGGTAGTAGTGCGTGGTCGCGGGTTCGACGATCCCGATGTCGCGGACCCCCGCCCGTCGCAGGCGAGCGGCGACGCTGACGCCGGCGCTGCCTCCGCCGACGATGAGCACCTGGTGATGTGCGGTGCTGGCCATGATGGTTTCCTTCCGGTCTGCTGGGCCGGGTGGTCAGCTGAGAGCCTCTAAGCGCATGGCTTCCCTGCCAATCAGGGACTGGAGTAATGTACGTACATTAGCTCTCTAAATGTACGTACAGCAAGAGCGAGGGAAGAGGATCATGGCGGGCACCGACTCCGAACACGGATCGACCACCCCGAAGCGCGCCCTCCCCGGGGGGAAGGGGATGCCGCTGTGGCAGCGGGTGCAGGACGATCTGCGGATGCGCCTGGAGGGCGGCGAGTTCACCGGCTCCTTCCCCGGCGAGCACGAGTTGGGAGCGCAGTACGGCGTCAGCAGACACACCGTCCGCGAGGCGCTGCGCGAGCTGAGGAAGCAGGGTCTGGTGACAGCCGGGCGCGGGCGGCAGCCCCGCCCGTCCGAGGAGGCGTTCGTCGAACAGCCCCTCGGCGCTCTCTACAGCCTGTTCGCCTCCGTCGAGGCCGCCGGGCTGGAGCAGCGCAGCGTCGTACGCATTCTCGATGTCCGCGCAGACGCGCACGTCGCGGTCCGGCTGGGCCTGGAGGAGTCGACACCGCTGCTGTACCTCGAACGCCTGCGGCTGGCCGACGGGGAACCGCTGGCCCACGACCGGGTCTGGCTGCCCGCCCAGGACGCCCGCCCACTGCTCGACGCCGACTTCGGCCACACCGCGCTCTACGACGAACTCGCCCGCAGATGCGGCCTCCGCCTCACCGGCGGACAGGAGCGCATCAGGGCGGTCGTCCCCACCGCGGCGGAACGGCGGCTGCTCGACCTCCCGCAGGACATCGCTGCCTTCTCCATCGAACGCCTCGGTCTCGCGTCAGGCCGTGCCGTGGAATGGCGTACGACTCTCATCCGCGGCGACCGGTTCAGCGCCACGGCCCAGTTCGACGCCCGTGCCGGCTACTCCCTCGATCTCGCACCGACCCCGGTCCGACTCGAGCACTGGAGTACGCGCGAACTCGTCTGAGAACCCAACCGCCGGCGCCGGCTCAGCCGTTGCCGCGGAGTTGCCCGACGATGGTGCCGTCACCGTCGTCGACTTGTGTGACCCCGAGGGGTGCACGGCTGGTCGGAGCAGCCGTGCACCCCTTTATCTCAAAGCGCTGGGCACACTCGCTCCGGTAGCGACCGGAACCTGGGCTGAGCGGTCGGCGCGTTGCTCGCCGGTCTGTCCGCGGTGGGTGCCGCGTGCCGGGTCGTGGCGTTCCCGGACGCCTCTACTCGGTCGGGGTCACGAGTGGGGAAAGCCGTCAAGATCCGCGTCATCGACGTCGGGCAGGTTGACCACGACGTTGTCAGGGGTACGGGTGGTCATCCAGACGAGCTGGGTCGATGTACTCATATTGACCTCGATGTGCGGCATGTGCGGCGGCACGAAGACGAAGTCGCCCTCATAGAGGTCCACAAACTCGCGGAATCCCTCGCCGAAGTAGATCCTGGCGTGCCCGGTGAGGACGTAGCCCCCGGTCTCGGCCTCGCCGTGATGGTGCGGGAGGGAGCGATAGCCGGGCTCGTTGGAGACCTTTCCGAACCAGATCCGGGTTGCGGGGGTGTGCTGGGGGCTCACTCCGGAGATACGCATCGCTCCGCCCGACTGGGCCGTTTCCCTGTGCTCATGTCCCGAACGAGTGACGACAGGTCGAACTTCTGATGCCATTTGAGCACTCCACTCCAGGTAGGTCATTTCTTTTTTGCGACGACCGTCATAAAATCAATATACATAGGCGACCTGAGGGGACCCCGTGCTCGCCCCGCGCATCAATCCTCCGGAAGACAGCCGGAAGACAGTGGGACCGGCCTCCGGCAACGGGACGCCTTGATCGAGAACACTGCCGCCGCGCAGGCGCCCCAAGAGGGGTGATCAAGGCGCGACCCCTCAGGCCGCCCGCACCCGACCGCGCCGCGTTGCGCCAGTCCCTCACCACCCGAGCCAAGGAGAGCCATGCGCTTCGTCTCTTATCTGTACGACGGCCGTCGGCGAGCGGGAGCCGTCATCGACGGCTGTGTCGTGCCGCTGGCAGACGTGACTGAACTGGGACGTCAGACCCCTCTGGAAGTGTTGAGCGCTCCCGACCTCCGGTACGGCGAGCGTGTCCCGCTGGAAGAAGTGCGGCTCCGCCCGGTCGTGCCGGAACCCCAGAAGATCATCTGCGTGGGGCTGAACTACCGCGCCCACGTGATCGAAACCGAGCGTGAGCTGCCCACGTATCCCGTCCTCTTCTCCAAGTTCCCGACGAGCCTCATCGGCCCGAACGACCCGATCGTCGTCCCTCCGGAAACCCGGCAGGTCGACTACGAGGCCGAGTTGGCGGTTGTCATCGGCGCACCGGCCCGACGGGTGCCGAAGGAAGAGGCGCGCACCGTCATCGCCGGATACACCATCGCCAACGACGTGAGCATGCGCGACTACCAGTACAAGACCCATCAGTGGCTCCAGGGGAAGGCCTGGGACTCCTCCACCCCGCTGGGCCCGGAACTGGTGACTGAAGACGAGATCGGCGACCAGGTCGGCAAACTCGGGATCAGTCTCACGCTGAACGGCGAGGTTCTGCAGTCCTCCGACACTTCGATGATGATCTTCGACATACCTACGCTGATCAGCACCATCTCGGAGTTCACCACCCTGCTGCCAGGCGACGTCATCCTCACCGGCACTCCCGACGGAGTGGGTTCCCGTCGCACCCCGCAGGTGTTCCTCACCCCTGGTGACCGGGTGTCGGTGAAGATCGACGGAATCGGCGAACTCGCCGGCGAAATACGCTCGGAAGGTGAATGACGACCGGACTTGTCGGTCACGCCCCCGGTGCGCCCAGGTCCAGGCGCCCCGCGATGGCCGCCGCGATCCGGCACAACCACAAGACCGGCCGGCCCGTCACGCGGTCCTTGCTCGGGCGCGTAGCGGGCGGCACGGACCGCCCAGGTCGCGCAGGTGCTGGTGCTCGGCGTCGTCGAGCTGCAGGACTCGGCCAAGGGCTTCTATGACGGCGGGGCTGGGACGGGGCTCCTTGCCGCGCTCCAGGCGGGTGTAGTAGTCGATGCTCACCCCGGCAACGGTGGCCAGCTCCTCGCGGCGCAGGCCGGGAGTGCGGCGGACACCCGGCCCGGGGGTCAGGCCGACTGCCTGGAGACTGGTCCGGGTACGACGGGCGCACAGGAAACGCCCCAGTTCGTCGCCGCTGGTGTGCTGCTCGGTGCCATGACGCCAGCTTCTCTCCGACCGTGCGGTGACACGCGGGGGTATGACAGGGAGGCCCTGTCATACCCCCGCTGGCCGGACCCCCGCACATCTCGGCCTGCCTGTCACCGGCATATGGAGGCAGGGTGGACAACGCCGCAGCAGACCCGCATGGGGCATCGGCAAAGAGGTGGTCGCCATCCACCGGGGTACTGCTGCATGGGCCCGGGGCGCCGCGAGCGTCCGACGCGAGAAACGATGAAAGGTGGCACGCGATGCAGCACATCAAGCTGGGTGAGCTGGAGGTTTCCCGGATCGGTCTGGGCGCGATGGGCATGTCCCACGGATACACCGGGGCCGGAACCGACGACGCGGAGTCCATCCGGACCATTCACCGCGCGCTGGAGCTGGGCGTCACCCTGATCGACACCGCCGAGATCTACGGCCCCTATGCCAACGAAGAACTCGTGGGGCGGGCCCTGCAGGGCCGCCGCGACCAGGCGGTACTGGCGACAAAATTCGGCCTCGTCTCCCACGCCGGCGCGGGCGCGTGGAATCTCGACTCCAGCCCGGCCAACATCCGCACCGCCGTCGAGGGCTCCCTGAAGCGGCTGGGCACCGACCACATCGACCTGTACTACCAGCACCGTGTCGACCCGAACACCCCGATCGAGGAGACCGCCGGGGCAGTAGCCGAGCTTGTGGCGGAGGGCAAGGTCCGCTTCTTCGGCCTGTCCGAGGCCGGGCCGGACACCATCCGCCGCGCCCACGGCGTCCACCCCGTGGCCGCCGTCCAGTCGGAGTACTCGCTGTGGACCCGGGGCCTGGAGGAGCGTGTTCTGCCGGTCCTGCGTGAGCTGGGCATCGGTCTGGTGCCCTTCTCCCCGCTCGGTCACGGCTTCCTCACCGGCGCGGTCCGCGACGAGAGCCAGTTCGAAGAGGGCGACTTCCGTCGCGGCAACCCGCGTTTCACCGGCGAGAACTTCCGGCGCAATCTGACACTCGCCGACGAGGTGCAGGCCATCGCCGCCGAGGTGGGCGCCACCCCGGCGCAGGTCGCGTTGGCCTGGCTGCTGGCCCAGGGAGAGGACATCGCCCCCATTCCCGGCACCAGGCGCGTGGCCCGGGTCGAGGAGAACACCGCCGCCGCCGACATCGATCTGACCCCGGGAGTGCTCGACAGGCTCTCCAGCCTGCCCCCAGCCGCCGGGGAGACCCACCCGGAGGGTGCCCGCCAGATGCTCGAACGCTGAGGCACCTCCACCCACGACCACACGCATCCGCAAGGGCGCTGACATGCAGACCGGACGTGGACGCCGTCTACCGGAAGAAGTACGGCCTGTGCACCAGCATCGTCGAACACGTCCTGACCGGCAGTGCCCGCGTCGCCGACCTCATGGACGTCTACGACGGCAACCCCGCCCACGCCTTCCAGGCCATGCTCGACCCGGCCAACGGCCTGGCTCCCGGCGACCCGCAGCGCATGGCCGCGCGCATCATCGAATCCGTCGACACCGAACCGGCGCCCCTGCGGATGATGCTCGGCTCGCAGGCCCTGGACTCCACCCTCGGAGTACTGCGCAAGCGGACCGACGCCTTCGAGGCCCAGCGCGACCTCGCGGCCTCCACGGACTTCCCGGCCGGACAGTGACCGCGCGACGGGGTGGGCAACGAGCTGGAGCGCGCACGCACGCCCCCGTTGGTGCCCGGCCGTGAAATCGTCGGCACCGTGACCGAAGTGGGCGAGAACGTCACCGACGTATCAGGTCCGCGACCGGGTCGGCATCAGATGGGCACACCCTGGTCTTCGGCAACCCGACCGGGACGGGACGATCACCCAGGGCGGCTGCTCCCGGACGATCGTCGCCAACGAGGACTTCGTCCTGCGTACCCGAGACCCTCGACCCGGCTGCCGCGGCACCTCTGCTGCGTGCGGGCATAACCGTGGAGGCCCCGCTCAAGCGCTGGGGCGCGGCCCCGGCAAGCGCGTCGCGATCGTGGGCCTGGGCAGTCTCGGCCATCTGGGTGTCAAGATCGCCAAGTCGATGGAGGCCGAGGTCACCGTACTGTCGCGGTCCGAGCCCAAGCGGGAAGCCGCCCTCGCGCTGGGCGCGGACGCCTACGTCTCCACCGCCGAGGACTCCGCGTTCACCACGTGCGTTCCGACGTGCGCCACCGCTTCGTCATCGACGCCGGCGCTGCCAGGGCAGGAGACCTACGACTCCGTCCAAAACGAAGTGGGTCATGCGAGGGCGTCCCGGTCATGATGCGGTCAGTCGGCCGGTCCGGTGGGCTGGTGTTGGGCGGCGGCCCACGAGGCGAGGATGCGCAGGCGGTCGTGGGTGGGAGTACCGACTTCGGCAGTCCACACGACCAGTTGCTGGTCGGGGTCGGTGCTGGCGGTCAGGGTGTCCCAGTCGAGGGAGAGTTCCCCGGCGACGGGATGGGCGAGGACTTTGGTGCCCACGCTCAACGTGGCGACGTGGTGGGCGGCCCACCACGTGCGGAAGTCCCCGTCCTGGACGGAGAGCTCCCCGACCAGGGAGGCCAGCCGTGGATCGTCCGGATACTTTGCCGCCTCCATACGAAATTGCGCGACGCAGGTACGGGCCACGCTTTTCCAGTCCGCATAAAGGGTTCGCATCGCCGGGTCGGTGAAAAGGATGCGCACGTAGTTGCGATGCTTTTCCGGAATAGTGCCGAAGTCGGTGATGAGGGCCGCCGCAAGAGGGTTCCAGGCAATGACGTCCATCCGGTGGCCCATGACGATCGCAGGGGTGGAGGTGAGGTCGTCCAGAACCCGGCGCAGCTGTGGCTGGACCTTCTGCGAGGCGCGACGGCGGGGCCTGGCGGTCTCCTTCCCTGCCAGGCCGAAGAGGTAGCGGCGGTGGTCGTCGTCCAGGTGCAGCGCCTCGGCCAGCGCCTGCAGAACGGGCGCTGAGGCGGGCATGCGGCCCTGCTCCAGCCGGGTGTAGTAATCCGTGGAGATCGCCGCGAGCTGGGCGACCTCCTCCCTGCGGAGCCCGGCCACCCGGCGCGGCCCGGAACTGTCGGGCAGGCCCACGGCGCGAGGGCTCAGCTCAGCCCGGCGGGCCTTGAGGAACTCGCCCAGCTCGTTGAGGTGCGGTGTCGGACTCATACCTCCAGTGTGACAGCGGATCCGCTCACACTGAGGGGGAGAAAACTCTCCCAGGATGTTTTCCTCCCAGGATGTAACTCTCCTCTGCACGGGGGTGCGCCCGCGTGCAAGCCTCGAGTGCAGAACGGCAAGAAGAGCAATCGGAACCGGCCGGTCGAAGGATCATTATGGAAGGAAATGCGTTCATGACCGAAAAGGAATCACCGGCGCAAAAGGCTCTGGGCGATGTGGCGCCGAAAATGGTGGAGCTGACCGACGAGGTCCTTTTCGGGGACGTGTGGAAGCGTCCCGGGCTTTCTCCGCGGGACCGCAGTCTGGTCACGGTCACGGCGCTGGCCGCCCTGTACCGGGGTGAGCAGCTCACCTTCCATCTGCGGCTGGCCCTGGACAACGGGCTGAGCCGCGAAGAGCTGGCCGAGGCGCTGACGCACCTGGCCTTCTACGCGGGCTGGCCCAACGCCATGGATGCCCTCACCCGCCTCAAGGACATCACTGCCCCTGCCGCGGCCTGAGTCGGGCCCACCCCTGTACCCCCCCCTTTACGGTCGTACGAGAGGAACAGCGAGATGGAGTTCGTCAAGCCCCAGCCCACCGGCAAGGGCCCCAAGGACTGGTTCAACGGTGACGTCTGGTTCGACGTCATCCACGCAGGCCAAGAGCCCTCCCGGCTCCGGGCCAACATGGTGCGCTTCGCACCGGGTGCCCACACCGCCTGGCACCACCACGCCGTCGGCCAGACCCTGCACGTCGTGGCCGGTATCGCCCTGATCGGCACCCGCGACGGCACCGTCTTCGAAGCCCACCCCGGCCAGACTGTGACCTGTCCGCCCGGCGAGGAGCACTGGCACGGCGCCACCGAGGACCGCTTCATGCAGCACCTCGCCCTGTGGGACGGCACCGCCCCCGACGACGACCGGCCCGAGACGACCTGGCTGGAGCACGTCACCGACGAGCAGTACCGCGCCCCCCGCACCCGCAATCACTGACCCGTACGCGAAGGGAAACCCGCTCATGCCCGCCACGATGACCGCCCTGTTCGGCGGCACCGGACCCGACTGGACGCCGCGCCAGGTCTCCGTCCCCGAACCGGGCCCGGGGCAGGTCGTGGTACGCGCCCGCGCGGTGGCCCTCAACAACGCCGACGCCTCCATGCTGGCCGCTGCCGACCCCACATCCGGCGGCACGGGCAAGGAGTACCAGGCCGGCTACGAATTCGCCGGTGAGGTCACCGCCGTCGGCAACGGAGTCCAGGCACCCGCGGTGGGCAGCCGGGTGATGGGCACGACACCGGGCAGCTTCGCCCAGTACGTCCTGGCCGACCACCGGCACATCCTGCCCGTCCCCGACGAACTCGGGTACAAGCAGGCATGCGCACTGCCCACCGGCATGCTCACCGAACACGGAGCCCTCACCGTGGCCGGTTTCCGGGCCGGGCAGTCGGTGCTGGTCACCGGAGCCACCTCCAGCATCGCCCTGATCGGTGTGCAGATCGCCCGCGCCCTGGGCGCGAGCCAGATCATCGCCACCACTCGCAGTGCCACCAAAGACGGCCTGCTGGAGCAGGCCGGGGCGGACACCGTCGTGGTCACCGGCGAGCAGGACCTGACCCAGGCCGTGCTCGCCGCCACCGGCGGCGAAGGCGTGGACGTCGTCCTGGACCACGTCGGCGGCCAGACCTTCGCCGCCTGCCTGCCCGCCACCCGCACCGACGGCGCCGTCATCAACATCGGCCGCCTGGACCGGGCCGCCTCCACCATCGACCTCGACGCCCTCTCCTACCGCCACCTCCGCGTCCGCGGAGTGTCCTTCGGCTTCACACGACCTGCCGAACTCGGCGCCGTCATCGCCACAGCCGGCCAGGCGCTGCTGCCCGCCGTCGCCGACGGCCGGGTACGCCCCCTGATCGACACCACTCTGTCCTTCGACACCGCCGCCGAGGCCGCCGAACGCCTCCGCTCCCACGAGGCCCACGGAAAGATCATCCTCACCGTCCCCTGAACGCCGGTCAGCAGCAGCCCCTGCGACGGCCGCGTCCGCTGTCCCGGCACCCACCTGACAGCCCGACGTCAACCCACAGCAACGAAAGCGAGTTGTCCCTCATGCGGGCCACCTACATGTACGAAGCCGGCGACGTACGCGTCCAGGACGCACCCGATCCGGTCATCGAGCAGCCCACCGACGCGATTGTGCGTGTCGTCCGCTCCTGCGTGTGCGGCAGCGACCTGCACCCCTACCACACCATGTCGGCATCCGGCGGGCCCGTTCCCATGGGCCACGAGTTCCTCGGCACGGTCGAGGAACTCGGTTCGGAGGTCTCCGGTCTGAAGCGCGGCGACCTGGTGGTGGCGCCGTTCGCGTTCGCCGACAACACCTGCGAGTTCTGCCGCGAGGGCCTGCACACCTCTTGCCCCAACGGCGGCTTCTTCGCCGCCGGCATCGGCGGAGCCCAGGCCGAGGCAGTCCGTGTCCCTCAGGCCCAGGGCACTCTGGTCAAGCTCCCGGGCGACGTCGACGAGAAGCTGCTGCCGTCCTTGCTGACGCTGGCCGACGTGTACGGCACCGGCTACCACGCCGCCCACCAGGCCCGCGTCAAGCCCGGCGACTCCGTCACCGTCATCGGCGACGGCGCCGTCGGCCTGCTCGCGGTGCTGTCGGCCAAGCAGCTCGGAGCCGAGCGGATCATCCTCATGGGCCGGCACAAGGACCGCACCGATCTCGGACGCTACTTCGGGGCCACCGACGTTGTCGCCGAACGCGGCGAGGAGGGCATCGCCAAGGTCCGCGACCTGACCGGAGGCCACGGCACCCGCGCCGTCCTCGAAGCCGTCGGCCACATGCCCGCCTACGAGATGGCCGTCGGCGCCGTCCGCCCCGGCGGTGTCATCAGCCGCGTCGGCGTCCCCCAGTACGAAGACGCCCCCGTCGGCTTCGGCACCCTCTTCGGCCCCAACGTCACCCTCACCGGCGGCCCGGCTCCCGTACGCGCCTACATCGACCAGCTCCTGCCCGATGTTCTGAACGGCACTGTCGAGCCGGGGCGCGTCTTCGACCGCACCCTCACCCTTGAGCAGACTCCCGAGGGCTACCGCGCCATGGACCAGCGCCAGGCCCTGAAGGTCCTCGTCACTCCCTGAGCAACGGACGACCGGCTCCTCATGCGGTCGGTACGCAGTCCCACCGCGGAACCCGCACGCGCAGCGCTTCCCTGCAGCGCTCCGTGCGGGTTCAGTGCTGTTCCTTTCAGCTGTGCCGAGCGGAACTACCGTGGCGCCGCGCGGGAGAAGCCGCTCGGCACACCTTCGACGTGACGCCGACTGGGTTCGGCGAGGAGTCCGTCCAGTTCGAGGAAGACGCGGCGGGCCACGGCCCCCGTCCAGTCATCGGGGAGCAGTTTGGCCGGGAGCCCCGGGTCGAGGTACCGCAGCCGACGCCATCGCGTCAGCATGGGCACGTAGAAGCGGAAGGCCTGCGCCGGGTCCGGGCGCCCCTGCCCCCTGAGCTCGTCGAGGACCGGCCGGTAGGCATTGGCGAAGGCAGCGTACTGCTCCCCGATGGCCGGCATGTCCCACCAGTCGGTGGTGACGACCCGCAGATCGCCGAACGCGGCGTAGTCGGCGGTGAAGAGGTGGACGTACTCGCTCAGGTCCAGGCGTTGGAGGATGCGCCTGGTGCCCTCCAGGCGCTGGGCGGGGGCCAGCCAGGCGTCCGGCGCGATGCTGCCGAAGCCCAGTTCCAGCAGGCGTGAGCGCAGCCGGCCGCGCCGGGCGCCCTGGGACTGGGACATCGAGGACACCGCCATCACCCAGCCGTCCTCAAGCCTGGCGGGAGCGTCATGGCCGAAGATCCGCCGGTCGCCTTCCTCGAAGATCGGGTCCATGACCGGGCTCAGCCGGTAGCCCGTGTCTTGTCGTTGTTCCTCGACCAGGACATCGCGTTTCCTCAGCCGGGTCACCGCCTGGTGCACGGCGGTGCTCTCGATGTCGAGCTCGGCCATCAACGTGATGAGGTCGGTGACGGCCATCCAGCCCCCGAGGTGACGGACGCAGGTGCCGTAGAAGGTGGTGATCACAGAGCTGGGCCGGATCGTACTCGTCGACATGGTCGCCTCCTCTTCGTCCTGCGGTGATCCCGAGTGGTTGATCCCGGAAGTCCTTCGAGAGCCGGCGCCGGAGCCGACCGTGTCCCAGCCCGCCGATCAGCAACCGCGGTCAGCGGTCATCTGCGGTCACCAGGGAGCGGTGGCGTTCTCGTCGGGCTCGTTTCCGAAGAGGGCGCCCCAGTATCCGCCGGTCGGTCCGTCGGCCGGCAGGGTGGCCAGTGCGACGCCGACCGAGGCTCCCTGGGCGGCCGTCCGCACGCCGGAGTAGCCGTTCAGGTCGGTCGAGCAGTAGCCCGGGATCGCGGCATTGACCTTGACGGGGGTGTCCCACAGCTCCTTCGCGTACATCGCGGTGACCATGTTGAGCGCGGTCTTGGACGCCGGGTAGGCCAGGTCGACCAGTTGGACAAGCGGGCTCTGCCGGTCGGTCATCGCCGTGAGCGACCCGACCTCGCTGGAGAGGTTGACGATACGAGCGGCCTCGGCGGCGCGCAGCAGCGGCAGAAACGCATTCGTCACCGCCACCACGGAGAACACGTTCGTGTCGAACAGCCGATGCATCACCTGCCTACTGGTCTCGCTCGGCTTCGCGCCTTCCGCGGCGGCCACGATGCCCGCGTTGTTGACCAGGACGTCGAGGTGCCCGTACTGGTCGGCCACCCACTCGGCGGCCCGCTGGACGGAGGCGTCGTCGGTCACGTCGAGCTGCACGAACCGGGCATCCACACCGCCCTCGCGCAGTGACTCCTCGGCCTTCCGCCCCAGCGACTCGTCGCGTGCCCCGACCAGCACGGTCATCCCGCGCTCGCCGAGAAGCCGCGCGGTCTCGTAGCCGATTCCCTTGTTCGCACCCGTGATCAGAGCGATGTGTGTCATGCCGCGATCGTGCACCGTGCCGCCGAGCGGCGGCAGAGACCTGTCGGGGCTGGTACCAGCTGTACCACCCAGGAGCGGCGCACACGGTGGCAGACTCGACATGTGATACCACGCGAGGAACTGGCGGCGTACCTACGGGCGCGGAGGGCGCGGCTGCGGCCGAGTGATGTGGGCCTGCCCGACAGCGCCCGACGCCGTACGCCCGGGCTACGCCGGCAGGACGTGGCGCAGCTCGCCGGTATATCGATCGACTACTACATCCGCCTGGAGCAGGGGCGCGGTTCCAACCCCTCCCGGCAGGTGCTCTCCGCTCTGTCCAGGGCACTGCTGCTCACCGCGGACGAGCGCGAGTACCTGTTCCGGGTGGCCGGAGAGAACCCTCCCGCGGTCTGCGGCCCGACCCGCGAGCTGCCGCCGGCGATCGAGTACGTGCTCGCCGGCATGCCGGAAGTGCCGGCCTACGTGGTCGACGCGAAGTACGACGTCCTGGCGTGGAACCATCTCGCGACCTACTTCCTCGGCGATCTGACGTCGGTCCCGGAGCACGGGCGCAACATGGCCCGCTGGATGTTCGGCCATCCGGCCGACGACCCGAACTGGCACGACGAGGCCTCGGTCGAGTTCGCCCGCTCCACCGTCGCCGATCTGCGGGCGGCCTACGCCCGCTACCCCGGCGATGCGGGCATCGAGGGGCTGGTCACCGAGTTGCTCGGTCTCTCGGAGCGCTTCGCCGAGATGTGGGCCGCCCACGATGTCGTAGTGCGACGCAAGATCATCAAGAAGTTGCACTCGCCGACGAACGGGTGGATGGAGTGCGAGTGTCAGGTGCTGCAGATCTCCGAGACCGGGCAGCGCATCATCATCTACTACGCCGAGCCGGGCTCGCCCGCTCGCGAGATGTTCCGCGATCTCGCCGCGGCTCAGTCCACCGCATGAGTGTGCCGGGCGGCTTCACGGCACTGGCAGGGAAGAGCGCGTAGCGAAAAGCGTGCCACGTGGGGGAATTCCGTGGTTGCCACGCCTCGGCAATCCGTGAACTGCGCATTGGGCGGGGAATTCTCCCGCGGAATCGCAGCCGATACGAGGAAGGCCGAGGCCCGGCAAGGATTCTTCTTCGGCAGTCCCGCTACTTCTGGTCCTTGGGCAGGGCCATGCCTTCGATGGCTGCGACGATCTTCGGCACGGTCCCTTCGGCGACCGCGCGAGTGACGTCGTTGTGGTAGTCGCGCGAGCGCACGATCTTTCCATCGCGGCATTCGACGACGATGATGTTGCGATTCGAGACCGAGGCGTCCTCGATGCGCGAAACGTACGTCCATTCGGCTATCACCGTGTTCGGATCCACCGTCTCGTGGATCACGAGATCGCGAACCTCGATGTCGGCGTACATACGCGAGGGCTTGTCTCGCTGGGCCTCCTGTGCCGCCTTCATTCCGGCCACGAGGCTCGCCTTGTCGGGGATCACGAACCGCTCGGGAAGCCCGAACTCGATCGAGAGCTCGACGTCGTCCGCGTACAGCTCGAGCGCCGCCTCCATCTCACCGGCACTGAAGCGCTCGATCAGCGCCGACACGGTCTCGGTCGGGGTCATGGTCGTCTCACTTGCCTCGGGCACGGCTGCCTCCCATAGCTGATAACTCTTACGACCGTCACCGCAAGAGTACACACCTGCGCTCGACACGCGACCGGTTGACGCACACCTGGACGGCCACGTGTGCGATCCGAATCATGCAGGTGAGGCGGTAGTTGGCGACAGGCTGTGCTTTTTTGCGCGGCTTAACCCACCGGAAACACGCCGCTGCGATGCTCATCGCAACATCGCAGTTTCATGACGGCCGTAATAGAACTGTACTGGCCGTGAGAGCGTGTGGGAGTGCGCTCGGCCGAGCGAGAGGGTGGGATCGTGAACGAGATCGTGGGCGGAGTCCGTCGTACGAAGGTGCTCATCGTCGGGTCCGGAGGGAACGGGATCTCCGCGGCGGTACTGCTGAAGCAGGCGGGGATCGAGGACTTCGTGATCATCACGAAGCACAACGACTTCGGGGGTGTGTGGCACCAGAACACGTACCCGGGGTGTGGGGTGGACGGGGCGATCTCCATCTACCAGTTCAGCTTCGCCATCAACCCGGAATGGTCGACCCTGTTCGCGAAACAACCCGAAGTGGCGGCCTATCTGCGGAAGGTCGCGGCCGACCACGATCTCTACGCACGCACGCGTTTCGGGACCGAGATGCTGGGCGCGGAATGGCTGGAGGACTCCGCGTGCTGGTCGGTGTCGACGACGGGTGGTACGTACCACGCTGATGCCCTGGTTCTTGTGACCGGTTTTCTGGAGGAGCCGGTCTTCCCGAAGATTCCCGGTGTGGATTCCTTCGAGGGGCGGATCTTCCATTCGTCGATGTGGCCGGAGGGCTACACCGGCGAGGGCGACCGGATCGCTGTCGTCGGCACCGGATCGTCAGCCCTGCAGATCGTGCCGTCGATGCAGAAGGCGGCGCGGCAGGTCACGGTGTTCCAGCGCACCCCGGCCTGGATCCTGCCCAAGAACGACCGCGTCTTCACCGCGGAGGACATGGCGTCCTTCCGTGAATCGCCCGAGATACTCCTGCAACAGCGACAGGAGATCTTCGAGTACGCGGAGCGCATGTGGGAGAACGCGTTCCTGATGAAGGATCCTGCGGAGTCCCAGAAGTTCGAGGACATGGCTCGCGCGTACCTGGAGGAGCAGGTACCCGACCCGGAGCTGCGTCGGATGCTGACGCCTGATCACCAGTTCGCCTGCAAGCGGCCGGGCGCGAGCGACGACTACTACGCGGCGTTGCAGGAGGAGAACGTCGAGCTGGTGGCGGAAGGGACCGCGGAGATCGGTGCGGGGTCCATCCGGTCCACCGGCGGGCGCGAGTTCGAAGTGGACACGATCGTCCTCGCCACGGGTTTCCTCTACGGCGGTCACGTCCTGCACAAGATAAAGCGGCGTGACGGCAGGACGGTGGGCGAGGTTCAGCAGGGTCATCCGCGGGCGTACAAGTCCGTGGAGGTCTCCGGCTGTCCCAACCTCTTCCTGATCGGCGGCGCCGGGCCCAACGGCCAGAACTGGAACGGTCTTGCCTGCGGGGAGGTCGTGGGGGCGTACCTGGTCAAGGTGCTCCAGTACATGGAGGAGCACGGGATCCGCGCGGTCGAGGTCCACGAGAGCGCCGAGACCGAATGGAAGCGCCGGACCGACGAGATCCTCGCGCACGGTCCGACCGTGGCCGGCGGGTGCGTGAACTACTCGCAGGACGACACCGGTCACAACAAGGCCGCCTACCCCGGAAACCAGAGGGAAATGGAAGCGGCCCTGAGCAAGTTCGAGACCGCGGTCCACCACGTCATCGCTTAGGACCTGACCGCAGCGACCCCCCGCTTCGCAACGCGAGGCATGTGAGCCGGTTGCCGTGTGCGTACTACTTGAAGGAGTCAGAGGATGAGTATCGTTTTGGACCGTCCGTCGGCCACGACGGCGGATCGTGAACTGCGTGCCGAACTGATGGAACGAGCCTCCAAGCTCGTTCCCCTGCTCGCCGCGAACGCGGAACGCACCGACGTCGAACGACGGGTGCCGGAGGAGAACATCACCGCACTGCGCGAGGCCGGACTGCTGTCCCTGCTGCGGCCCAAGCGCTTCGGCGGACTGCAGACCGACATCCGCACCTCCCTGGAAATA